>DAOKZR010000001.1:0-5026 GCA_035325525.1 Hyphomicrobium sp.
CACCGCCGTGGCGCTCGTGGATCGAGCGGAACGCCGCCCCCGCCTCGATGGATTGCAATTGCTGCGGATCGCCGACCAGTACCACCTTCGCGCCAGCCTCGGCGGCATAGGACAGCACGCGCTCCAACTGGCGCGTGCCGACCATGCCCGCCTCGTCGATGACAAGCACATCGCAGCTGTTGAGCATGTCGCGGCCCTGCGCCCAACCATGCTCCATGCTAGCGATGGTGCACGATGCGATGCCCGATCCGCCTTCCAGATTCTCGGCTGCGATACCGGACAGGGCCGCGCCGCGCACGGTGTAACCGGCATCCTCCCAAGCCTCGCGGGCCACGCCGAGCATGGCGCTCTTCCCCGTCCCGGCATAGCCGACGACGGCGCTCAAATCCCGGCAATCGGTCACATGTCGGAAGGCGTCGGCCTGCTCACCGGAAAGGATCAGCCCACGATCCGCCGCGCGCGCCAGCGCTCGGTCCTGATCCTGCTCGCCGACGCGATGGCGCTCCCGTTCCGCCATCATCGCGGCGGCGCGATGCAGGCGCTGTTCCGCTTCGATCATGTCGCTTGTAGTGAAGCGGTCCTGCCCGGCATCGTCCCTGCCGAGTTCGACAAGATCGGGTGCGCTGCGCATCGCGCCCATAACCGCGTTGAACTGGTCGACGCCGTCGCTGTGCCGGTGCGCGAACATCGCCATGTCGCGCCGCGTGAAGGTGGATTGCTGCTGTGTGATCGCGTCCAGAGCGGCGGACGGATCGGCGACGATCCGCGCGCCGTTCTCGCGGGCGATGCGCCGGTGATCCTCGGCGCGGTCGGCCTCGATCCCGGCGGCCTCGATGCGCTGCGCCGGTGCGCCGATCTTGGTCTGCGGCTCAAGGTCTATGCCCTGCACCTCAAGGCTGCGATGGTCGATCCGCGCGTCGATGTCGAGTTCGGCCAGCCGCTCATTGACGTGATCGGCCCAACGCTCGCGCCAACGCTCCACCATCTCGGTGCGGTTCCAGTCCCGCACCTTCGGGCCGAAGCCGTTTTCATCCACCGACCGCATGGTGAGCATGATATGGGCGTGTGGCTTTGGCATTCCGTCTTCGCCGATATCCCAATGCACGTTCACATCGGCGATCATGCCCTGATCGACAAATTCGGCTTGGGCAAAATCGCGGGCCAGTTCGACGCCTTGGCGCTCCGTCATCTCGCGCGGAATGGCGAACTCCACCTCGCGGCAAAGCTGGGCGTCCTTCCGCTTCTCGAACGCCTCGACATCGTTCCAGAGCTTTTCGCGGTCGTTCCATTGCTCCGGCGCATTCTCCGGCAGCATGACCTCGGAATGGACGACGCCGCGCTTGCCGGAAAAATCCTGATCGCGGCCCAGCCGGTCATCGCGCAGCCGCGAGGCCGAACGGTAGGCGGCGGCAGCGACCGCGCTGCGGCCCGCCGCGCGTCCGATGACCTGAACGGAGAAATGGTAGATCGCCATGGCGACCGACCAGATACTGCCCTCAAGCGCACGTCGGAACGACGTATAAGCGCGCCCTCGAAATGAATTTCTCGGGATGATCCGCGCCGTTCCAGCCCGTCCCGGCAACCTTACAGCATTCCGACGCGCACGAAACTATCATCGCTCCATCGATTGCTTATGGAGGACATGATGCGCAAGCCACGGGACTTTGATGCAGAACTGAAGGCGCTTGAGGACAAGGCGCGAGACCTGAAGGCCCGCAAGGTGCAGCAGCTTGGCGAGCTGGTGATCTCGACCGGCGCTGACGCGCTCACCGCCGACGAACTGGCGGGCGCGCTGGTCGTGCTGGCCGAAACCAGGGATGCCGGAAAGAGGGAGGCGTGGGCCAAGCGCGGGGCCGCGTTCTTTCACAGTCGGGCGCGGCGATCTACGCCATCGCCTGACCGCGACGGCGACCGTGCTCAACCGCAACCGGACAGCACGCAACCGGCATCAGGCGGCGCGGGCGCAGCATGACATGCGGACCTGGCAGGTCGAGCGCCGCAAGCGCACGCGGCATCTGATCGAACTCGGCGGTCTTGTCGTCAAATCCGGGATCGTGGACCTGACCGGCGACGATCGCACCATCATTTACGGCGCACTGCTCTGGGTGGCCGACAAGCTCCAGAGCGATCAGCGCGAGGCGGCATTGGCGCTGTGGGCCGCGCGGGGAAAGCTGGCGTTCGAACCCGAGCGCGTCAGCACGAATCTCGCCGCCGCGCGGGAACGGCACGATGGGACGTAACCGAGGCGGGCGGCGCAGAGACCCCACATATCGCAGCGCCGCCTGACTCGCCTCATCGCTATTGCCTAAAAGAGCTATTTCGCTCCAAATGGCCCAAGTTAGAATCGGTGAGATTCGGGCCATGAAAACTATGTCGGCGCGCGAGGCGAAGAACAGCTTCGGCCTGATGATCGATACCGCGCGGGCCGGGCCTGTGCAGATCGAGAAGCACGGGCGCGGCGTCGTAGTCGTGCTCGCCGTCGAGGAATATGAACGGCTAAAGGCTATTGAAGCGGGACGGATGGGCAAGCAGGCGGACAAGGGTGGACCGAGCGGGGATTTCCGGTCGTGAGCAACGTCAAGGAAATCGAACGCGCCGAGTTGCATAAGACGATCTGGCGTATCGCTAATGACCTGCGCGGCAGCGTCGATGGCTGGGATTTCAAGAGCTACGTGCTCGGCATGTTGTTCTACCGCTTCATCTCTGAGAACCTGACCGCGTATCTGAACCTGCAAGAGCGCAGCGCGGGCGATAAGGACTTCGATTACGCCACGCTTCCCGACGCGGATGCCGAGCAGGGCCGCGCCGAAACGGTCAAGGAGAAGGGCTTCTACATCCTGCCCTCGCACCTGTTCGCCAATGTGCGGCAGCGGGCGCGGCACGACGCCAACCTCAACGAAACCCTGTCGCGCGTGTTCAAGGATGTCGAAGGCTCGGCCATCGGCGCCGACAGCGAGGACGACTTTAAGGGCCTGTTCGACGATCTCGACGTCAACAGCGGCAAGCTTGGCCCGACCGTCGCCAGGCGCAATGAAAAGCTCGTCAAGCTGCTCGACGCCATCGGCGATTTGCCCCTGAACAGTGGCTCGGGCAGCTTCTCCGACAACACCATCGACCTGTTCGGCGACGCCTACGAATACCTGATGCAGATGTACGCTTCGACCGCCGGCAAATCCGGCGGTGAGTTCTACACGCCGCAGGAAGTTTCCGAATTGCTGGCCCGCATCGCCGTCAGCGGCAAGACCGTGGTCAACAAGGTGTACGATCCGGCCTGCGGGTCGGGATCGCTGCTGCTCAAGTTCGCCAAAGTGCTGGGGCAGGATAATGTGCGGCAGGGCTTCTTCGGTCAGGAAGTCAACCTGACGACCTACAACCTGTGCCGCATCAACATGTTCCTGCATGACGTGAACTATGAGAAGTTCGACATCGCGCATGGCGACACGCTGACCGATCCGGCCCACTGGGACGACGAGCCGTTCGAGGCCATCGTTTCTAATCCGCCATATTCGATCAAATGGGCGGGCGACGGCAATCCGCTGCTGATCAACGATCCCCGCTTCGCGCCGGCCGGCGTGCTGGCGCCCAAGAGCAAGGCCGACCTGGCCTTCACCATGCACATGCTGAACTGGCTGGCGACCAGCGGCACGGCGGCCATCGTCGAGTTCCCCGGCGTGCTCTATCGCAGCGGCGCGGAGCAGAAAATCCGCCAGTACCTCATCGACAACAACTATGTGGATGCCGTCATCCAGCTTCCGCCGGATCTGTTCTTCGGCACAACCATCGCCACCTGCATCATCGTGCTGAAGAAGTCCAAGCGCGACAACGCCACTCTGTTCATCGACGCCAGCGCCGAGTTCGTGCGCAACGGCAACAAGAACAAGCTGAACGAGAAAAACCAGCGGAAGATTCTGGACGCCTTCACCGCCCGGAAGGACATCGACCACTTCGCGCGGCTGGTTGACAACGCCGTCATCGCAGCCAACGGCTACAACATTGCGGTGTCATCCTATGTCGAGCAGCAGGACACTAGCGAGGCCGTGGACATCAAGGCGCTCAACGCCGAAATCGCCCGGATCGTCGCGCGGCAAGCCGAATTGCGCGTAGCCATCGACGCCATCATCGCCGATCTGGAGGGGGAAGGCGCATGAGTCAGAGGGACTTGTCTGAAGCGAAGAACCCCGATTTGCGCGCCTCGCTGGCGGCCATGCGGCGTGCGGCGGAAATGGCGCGCACAACAGCCATCCAGACGAATACGGGAATCGTCATCGTGCAGGACGGCAAGCCCGTGCGCATCACGGCGGATGAATTGCGCAGGGAGCGGCGGATATGAGCCGGATTGGAAGCCTCATCGCCGAACTTTGCCCGCAGGGCGTAGAGTTCAAAGCCATTGGCGATTTTGGCGAACTGGTGCGTGGCAACGGTATGCCGAAGTCCGACTTCGTGGAAGCCGGTGTCGGCTGTATCCACTATGGTCAGATTTACACCTATTATGGTGTCTGGGCCGACGAGACGATTTCGTTCGTGCCGGCGGAGAAAGCGGAAAGGCTGGCCAAGGTCGATCCGGGCGACCTGATCATCACCAACACCAGCGAAAACATCGAAGATGTGTGCAAAGCCGTCGCCTGGATCGGGGACACGCAAATTGTCACCGGAGGCCACGCCACGGTTCTGAAGCACAATCAGAACCCGAAGTATCTATCTTACTATTTGCAGACGCCAAGCTTTTTCAATGAGAAAAAGAAACTCGCAACCGGAACGAAGGTGATCGACGTTTCGGCCAAAAGTCTGGCAAGGATCAAAATTCCCGTCCCGCCGCTCGAAGTTCAACAGGAAATCGTTGATATACTTGATAAATTCGCGGAGCTTACCGCGGAGCTTACCGCGGAGCTTACCGCGGAGCTTACCGCACGCCGGCAGCAATACAAGTATTATCGAGATTTGCTTTTGACATTCAGCGAGCACACGGATAGCGCAAGCAAGCAAGCAAGCAAGCAAGCAAGCAAGCAAGCAAGCAAGCAAGCAAGCA
>DAOKZR010000001.1:5126-18190 GCA_035325525.1 Hyphomicrobium sp.
GCAAGCAAGCAAGCAAGCAAGCAAGCAAGCAAGCAAGCAAGCAAGCAAGCAAGCATAAGGTGGATGATGCTGAATGAAATAGGAAAATTCATTCGGGGTCGCCGCTTCACCAAGGACGATGTTGTCCCAGATGGAATCCCCAGCATCCACTATGGCGAAATCTACACGCAATATGGCGTAGCGACTTCTTCGACCGTCTCACATGTCCGTGCCGACATGGCGCAGCAGCTTCGATATGCACAGCCGAATGACGTGGTGGTCGCCGCAGTCGGCGAGACAGTCGAGGATGTCGGCAAGGCCGTAGCTTGGCTGGGGGATGAAGACGTAGCGATTCACGATGACTGCTTTCTCTTCAGACATTCAATGAATCCTAAGTTCGTATCGTACTTTTTTCAGACTGAAGCCTTCCACACACAAAAGAACAAGTACGTTGCCCGCGCCAAGGTCAAGCGTCTGTCCGGCGAGAGTCTTGGGAAGATTATGATCCCTGTTCCTCGCCGCGAAGAACAGGAACGCATCGTTTCCATCCTCGACAAGTTCGACGTACTGGTGAACGACCTCTCGACCGGCCTGCCCGCCGAGATCAAGGCTCGCCGTCAGCAGTACGAACATTATCGTGACCGCCTGCTCGCCTTCCGGGAGGCCGCGTGAGCGAGGATCAGGCGACCTACCGCTTCGAGCCGATTGCGCTTTCCAACGAAAGTACCGTCGTCGCAGAGTTCGCTCGCCCGAACGGATTTCGCGAAGAAGGCTACCAATCTGAAGCCGCGCTGGAGCGCGACCTTATCGAGCGCCTACAGGTTCAGGCATACGAGTATCTGGTGCTGACTACCGAGGCGGAACTGATCGCCAACCTGCGCCGCCAGTTGGAGGCGCTGAACAAGATCAGCTTCAGCGAAGCCGAGTGGAAAAGCTTCTTCGCCGAGAAGATCGCCGGCGCCAATGACGGCATCGTCGAGAAAACCGCGCGGATTCAGGAAGACCATATCCAGGTTCTCAAGCGTGACGACGGCAGCACCAAGAACATCTACCTGATCGACAAGCAGAGCATCCACAACAACCGCCTGCAAGTCATCAACCAGTACGAAGTCACCGGCGCGCGCGCCAACCGCTATGACGTGACCGTGCTGGTCAACGGCCTGCCGATGGTCCACATCGAGCTGAAGCGCCGGGGCGTGGACATCCGCGAGGCGTTCAACCAAATCGACCGCTACCAGCGTGACAGCTTTTGGGCTGGTTCGGGGCTGTTCGAGTATGTGCAGTTGTTCGTCATCAGCAACGGCACGCTGACCAAATATTACAGCAATACCGTGCGCGAAGGCCACCTTGCCGAACAATCGCGCGCCAAGCCTGGCCGTAAGAAGACCTCCAACAGCTTCTCGTTCACGAGCTGGTGGGCCGACTCGAAGAACCAGCCGATCACCGAACTGGCCGACTTCACCAAGACCTTCTTCGCCAAGCACACGCTGCTGAACATCCTCACCCGCTATTGCGTGTTTGACGTGGATCGCAAGCTGCTGGTGATGCGGCCCTACCAGATCGTCGCGGCGGAACGCATCCTGCAACGCATCGCCACCGCCACCAATCACCGGCAGTTGGGCACGCCGGCGGCGGGCGGCTACATCTGGCACACCACGGGCAGCGGCAAGACGCTGACCAGTTTCAAGGCCGCGCAACTGGCACGCGCCCTGCCGGAGATCGACAAGGTTCTGTTCGTCGTGGACCGCAAGGATCTGGATTACCAGACCATGCGGGAATACGAGCGTTTCGAGAAGGGCGCGGCCAATTCCAACACCTCGACGGCGGTTCTGCAACGCCAGTTGGAAGACCCGAACACGCGCATCATCATCACCACGATCCAGAAGCTCAGCCGCTTCGTCGCCAGGAACAAGAAGCATCCGGTCTATGACGCCCATGTCGTGGTGATCTTCGACGAGTGCCACCGCAGCCAGTTCGGCGACATGCACACGGAGATCACCCGCGTCTTCAACCGCTATCACCTGTTCGGATTCACCGGCACGCCGATCTTCGCCGACAACGCCGGCGCCGGCGGCAATCCGCGCCTGCGCACCACCGAGCAGGCGTTCGGCGACAAGCTGCACACCTACACCATCGTCGATGCGATCAACGACAAGAACGTGCTGCCGTTCCGCATCGACTACATCAACACCATCAAGACCGCGCCGGAGGTGCGCGACAAGAAGGTGTCTGCCATCGACACGGAACGGGCGTTGCTGGCGCCGGAGCGTATCAGGCAGATCGCGGGCTATATCCGCGAGCATTTCGACCAGAAAACCAAACGCGCCGCCAGCTATCGGCATGGCGGCAAGCGTCTGAAAGGCTTTAATTCGCTGTTCGCCACGGCCTCCATCGACGCCGCGAAGCGGTACTACACGGAATTTTCTAACCAGCAGAAAGACCTTTCGCCCGCGCAGCGGCTCAAAATCGGTCTGATCTATAGCTTCGCCGCCAACGAGGAGGATGCGGACGGCCTCTTGGGCGAAGAGGAGTTCGAGACCGAGGGGCTGGATCAGGGGTCGCGCGACTTCCTTGACGCCGCCATCCGGGACTACAACGGCTTCTTCGCAACCAACTTCGACACCTCCGCCGACAAGTTCCAGAACTACTACAAGGACCTGTCGCAGCGGTTGAAGAACCGCGAACTCGACCTCGTGATCGTGGTCAACATGTTCCTGACGGGCTTCGACGCCACCACGTTGAACACGCTATGGGTGGACAAGAACCTGCGCGCGCACGGACTGATCCAGGCGTATTCGCGCACCAACCGTATTCTCAATTCGGTCAAGACCTACGGCAATATCGTCTCCTTCCGCGATCTGGAGCAGGCGACGAACGATGCGCTGGCGCTGTTCGGCAACAAGGAGGCCAAGGGCATCGTCCTGCTCAAGCCCTACGCGGACTACTACGCGGAGTATCAGAAGAAGGTCGCCGAACTGGTGGAGTTGTTCCCGCTCGGCAAGGCGATCACCAGCGAAGCTGCGCAGAAGGCGTTCATCAAGCTGTTCGGTTCCATCCTGCGGCTGAGGAACATTCTCACCGCCTTCGACGACTTCGCGGGCAACGAAATCCTCAGCGAACGCGATTTTCAGGACTACCAGAGCCTCTATCTGAACCTGTACGCCGAATTCCGGAGCCTGTCAGAGGCCGAGAAAGAGACGATCAACGACGACGTGGTGTTCGAGATCGAGCTGATCAAGCAGGTCGAGATCAACGTCGATTACATCCTGATGCTGGTCGAGCGGTATATCCAGGTCAAGGGCACCGGCAAGGACAAGGAAATCCGCGCGACCATCGAGCGCGCGATCAATTCCAGCCCGTCCCTGCGCAACAAGAAAGACCTCATCGAGCAGTTCGTCGATTCTATCTCCACCACGGCCAAGGTGGACGCAGAATGGCTCGCCTTCGTCGCCAGGAAGAAGGCGGAGGAGCTTGACCAGATCATCGCCGACGAAAACCTCAATGCCGATGAGACGAAAGCGTTCGTGGACAATGCCTTCCGTGATGGAGCCATTCCGACGGCAGGCACGGCAATCACGAAGATTATGCCTCCGGTGTCGCGGTTCTCGAAGAACAACGGCCATTCGGCGAAGAAGCAAACCGTACTGGATAAGCTCGCCGCGTTCTTCGAGCGCTATTTCGGGCTGGCATAGGTGGGACGATGAACGAACCTGATCCTGCCACCTTGATACCCGACTACCAGAGCCTGATGTTGCCGGTCCTGCGCGCCGCCGATCATGGCGAGGTGCGGATCGGCGATGTCATCGAGAGGTTGGCCGGCGTCCTCGGTCTGGGAGAAGCCGCGCTTAGTACGTTGCTACCTTCAGGCCGCCAAACCGTCTTCGCCAACCGTGTGCATTGGGCAAAGACCTATCTTGCCAAGGCCGGATTGGTCGAAGCGGCGCGACGTGGCCATTTTCGTCTTACCCCGCGCGGCGCGGAAGTGCTGCAAGCCGCGCCTGAGCGCATCGACAATCATTTTCTTGGCCGGTTCGAGGAATTCCGCACATTCACCAACCGGACGACCCAGCCTGACACCGAGGCAGCCATTCCGGTTGACGCCAAGTCCAGCCAGGCGACGCCTGACGAAATCATGCGCGCGGCCCATCGTCAGATCGAGGCCGGGTTGGCCGGAGAGCTATTGGACCGCGTGCGCACCGCGCCGCCGGACTTCTTCGAGCGCCTGGTCGTCGGCTTGTTGATCGCCATGGGTTATGGAGGATCGGCCGCAGATGCCGGCCGGGCGCTTGGCCGTAGTGGGGATGATGGTATTGACGGCGTTATCGACCAGGACGCGCTTGGGCTGGATCGCGTCTATATTCAGGCCAAGCGCTACGCGGTGAACAACAGCGTCGGTCCCGGCGCGATCCGGGATTTTTTCGGCAGCCTTGATCGCCACAAAGCGGCCAAGGGTCTTTTCGTCACCACTTCGACCTTCACCGGCAGCGCCCGTGAAACTGCCGAATATCTGAGCAAGCGCATTGTGCTCATCGACGGTGAACATCTGGCCCGTTTGATGATCCGGCACAATGTCGGATGCCGGGTCGAGGAAGTTTTACACGTCAAAAGGATCGACGAGGATTTCTTCGAATAGGGAGATTTACGACTCGGGGCGGCCGAACGGGGGGATGGAACGTGCCAGTGCGCAAACGGGGCCCCGGACCTTCTGATTCCGGTTTTGATTGATGACCGGAAAGCATAATCCTCACAGGGTCTTGAGTTTTTCTATTTCCCGCAGTGCAGCCTGCTCAAAACGCTTCACCTGCCGATTGATCTTCTCGCCTTGGCCGAATGCGTCCGCACTGCGCCTGCCGTAGGATGAGAAATTCCGAAGCGTTCGGATCGTGTTGCCATCGTGGACCTTGATGTAGGCGAACCGCCGATAGAGCTTTTTTGTGTGAGCTTTGCCGGGCAGGCCCGCCACAATTCGCCATAGAGCCGATTTCCTGGCCCGTCTGATCGCTCGCCGCATTTTGCGCCACTGCCGGGCGAGGGAGTTCTCGCGTATGGCCGGGCCGGATTCGTCGAAGGTAAACCCGAGATATTGGGCCGCCTTTATGGTGCGGGGCAGTGTCCTCCCCCTCTCGAAAAGCGTTTTCTCAGTCTTGTGTGGCGCGATCTCCAGCTTCTCAACAGCGATTAGGCGCAAAATTTCCGCTTCTATTGTCGGCGCATCGTCAGGTTTGCAAATGGCGAGAATGTCGTCAGAATAACGCCGATAGAGAGCGTGAACCTTATCGCAGCAGGCTCTGGCTGCCGCGTCGAAATCCACCATGTAGAGATTGGATATGGCGGCACTGATTGGCGTCCCTTGCGGGATTCCGCGACGATACCCTTTGGCGAGTTCCGGGTTGGGATGAAAGGTAATCCCTTCAGCCTTCAACTCCTCCATGCTGGCGATCCGGTTGCGGCTTTTCTCCTTCAATCTCTGCCCGAACACCGGATGCGCCTTTAACTCTTCAAGATTGACGTAGTGGAACTGGGTGACGGAGCGAAAGACCTTGTACCAGTCGTCCGGAAGTTCGTGGACGCCGAGGAGAGATTTTAGCCGCCGCTTCAAAAGGCTGTGATCGAGAGTGTCAAAAAAGCTCGTGATATCGAAGGCGAGGATCATGACGGGAGCCTCGGCCTGGGCGTAAGCCATAGCTTCCGCAGCGAAATCGTAATTGCCTTGCCCGAGCGCCCTGTAGGCGATCACGTTGTCCGAGATACCTATCGCCTCGTATCGAGTGTCGAGCGCCTGATTTATCTGATAGGCATAGTAGGAAAGGATGCCAGCGTCCCGATGCGCGGCATATTTGATGGGACGCTCCTTCTGCGTGATCGTCCGCACCCCGCTCTTCGCGCACTTTTTGTAGCGCGTTTCCGTCTTGGTGTAGTGGATGAGCGGCGAGAACCCATGCCGCGACACTACGGCGGGATTCATCGCTTTCTGAGCGAAGGCTTCATTGATGGGCAGGTCGAAATGCCTATAGCGGCGCGGCTTCAGCCAATCCTGCGACACGTGCACCCCCAGTCGCAGAGTTCGGGGGACTGGCCCTGACCCTGAGCTCCGGTTGAAACCGGGCGTCCCCCGAACGCACGCCACCTTCTGTCAGCCATTGCGTTCAGTGTCTCAACTCCAAACGCCTCGCCAACACGGGTCTCGAAACGCGAGGTGGTATAATGTAGCTGTGGAGGTCCGAGCGGTGCTCGATGTCTCTCTCAACCTGGTCACCGTGGCGGCGATGCTGTTCGGCATCGTCGTGCCCGGTCTCCATATCACTATCAGTCGCGGCCCGCCAGAATTACGTCCTAGAGTGCCGAATTAGCTTGAGTTTTCGGATTGAAGCGGAAGCTGGTTGCCCCGACCGGCTCCCCTTCCGGCCGGCGGATGGGCCATGCCGTCGATGGTGACGGAACCCATCAATGCGCTCTATCGCTTGTTGAACACGCCAAAAGGAACAATGCCCGATCCGCGCGATCCGCAGAACCAGCGCGACGCCATCAACGCCCTGATGGCTGTCTACGGCGGAAATGCGCTTGGCGGCGTTGCGAAAGGAGCGCTCGGGAAAGCGGCTTCGCGGGTCAGGAATGAACTTGACGACGTGACATTCCAGTCGAAAAATGCTAATATTTATCCGCTTCCGAACAGGCCGCAAAGGCCATTCGAGGCCGACTACAAGGGCCAAGCTCCAGCAACGCAGGACGGAATTCTCACCCATGACATCGAAGGAAGACCCTCACGGCAAAGTACGTGGTCGGCCGAAGATTGGTGGGCGGAGAAGATGAAGCCTTATCGCCAGCAGAATATGACGCCATATCAGAGGCATTGTTTGGCAATAACATTAAAAGAGTTGCGGCGCGAGAGATTGGCGGCGACGCAGGTCGCTTCAAAATCTCCTACGACCTAGACGGAACTCCGATCTACCAGCCTCTTGTTGCTGACACCATTATCCCGTCCCAAGCGCCTCGGGTCGCTGCTCAACCCCGGACGAAAGCCAGTCATGAATGACAGATTCGCACGGATTGCCGCTGAGCTTGTTTATATCCATGGAGCGGCGTCTTACCCGCGTGGAGATCGACGTGGATCGTTTGAAAGAGACTACGGCCCACAAAGGACGATCCCAGACATGGAGCCCGCGGGATTACATCCTGGCGATCTCGGGGGGAGCCCTGGTCACGGCGGCCTATCTGGACAAGGTTCCAGGATTGGGGTTGAAAAGCGCCCGGCACGGCCGCTCACCGGGGCCGGGATCGATCCCAACGTCTGGGGTCCCATGCGCGACACAAAGCACTGCCCTCCGCATCAGTCAGGAGATCGCGGCGCGTGGAACCATCCCGGCCACACAACGCCTGATTGGCTTTGACCTTAGACGAAGCAGCCCATACTGCGGAACAGATTGTCGGCTTTCTGCCTCTGCTCGTTCGTCATAACGCCATAAAGAGCATTGAGTGCAGGTGCGACCTGCTGGAGCTGCGTCAGGTGCGCGTTCATAGCGGTCAGCTGCTGGTTGAAGCGATCAGCGAAGTTCATATTCATCATGTTGTTCATCATCACCTGGTAGGCAGATCGCATAGTCTCCCGGCTGCGCAGAATAGCGCCGGCGAAGGCCTCCCACTGTGGCCGTTGGCTCTCGGTGATCGCAAGCATTGAACGAATGAACTCCAGCCGCTGCTCGAGGGTGGCGAAGGCGTTTTCCGTCCCATCCATGATGAAACAGCCCATTGAACCCGGGCCAAACCAGCCGCCGTGCATCATCATGAAATGGTTAGGGCTGTAGCTGCCAGCCAATCCCATACCGCCCATTTCCATGCCCATCATCCCATGTCCCTGCATATCATTGGGCTGCCCATAGGGCTGCTGCTGAGACCACGCGAGGCTTGCCGGCTCCGCCATCACCAGGGGCAGGGCGAAGAGAATGCGTTGCAAGATGCGCTTCATGGCCGTCTCCTTAGGAAGATGACTGGGTACATATGGTGCACGACGGCCTTCTTGGAAGGCCACGCGCTTAAGAGTCTTTTTTCAGCGACCCAGGGAGAAGCCGCTGGCGGAGCAAATTACGGCGAGTGGCGCTGAATGGCGATCGCCGGCAACAAAGAACTAAGCCTGAAGCGTATCCGCGGGTCAGCGGGCCGGCGCCATACTCTTTGCGGAACGCAACTCGCGGTGAGCCGTGTGCCCAAGAGCCCATGACGGATCGACCGCACGGGGCCCGTTTCGAGGCTGCGTTGACACCGGTCAATCTGGACCTGGCCGGCGGTACGTATGGCGAATTGAGTTCGAGCACAGGGCGATCGCATCTTACCAGGATGCGCCAACCCTCACGCCTGCCGTGGCAAAGACCGAGGCTGACCTGCAAATGACAGCGTTCCCAGAAAAAGTACGAACCGATTTTGCGACGGTCAGCGCGGCAAAACAAATGTGCGCGCTTCCCGCAAATGTGGAAAACCGCTTTTCCGCAGGACGGGGCTCCAAGACAAGTGCGCGGAGCCGTTCCCGCGATTTGCCCGAAACGCGCAAGAACGGCTCTGAAGCCGGGAGTAACACGTTCATGACCACGAAGTGCCACTTTGCGCTTTGCGCTGCGCTCTATCTTGCATTGCTCGCGTTCGTGCCGGGCGTTGCAACGTCAGCCGAAGATGATCCGGTCATCAGGATTTCAGAGCATGATGTGGGCGGCGTGGTCCGTTCGCCCCAGGGGCCGGAAGCCGGCGTGTGGGTCATAGCCGAGACGGAAGACCTGCCCACCAAGTTCGCCAAGATGGTCGTAACGGACGATCAGGGCCGCTACATGCTCCCGGAGTTGCCGAAGGCCAGATACAAGATCTGGGTTCGCGGCTATGGCTTGGTGGATTCTCCCAAGCTCGAAGCCCGGCCCGGCACGCGTCTCGACCTCACCGCGGTGCCCGCACCCGACGACAAGGCGGCCGCCGAGTATTTTCCCGCGATCTACTGGTACTCGATGCTGGGCATCCCCAAGCCGGAGGAGTTTCCCGGCACGGGCGAAGGCGGCAACGGAATCCCGCCATCTATTAAGAACCAGTCTCAATGGCTGGAAGTCGTGAAGACCGATGGCTGCTACACGTGCCACCAGCTCGGCAACAAGGCAACGCGCACGATTCCGGAAATGATCCGTAAGCAGACCAGGAACTCGGTGGAGGCGTGGGAACGCCGCATCCAGTCTGGTCAGGCCATGAACTGGATGGCTTTCATGATCTCGCCGCTCAACGGCAAGCGCGTCTTCAAGGAGTTCGCGGACTGGACGGACTCGATCGAAAAAGGTGCGTTGCCGTTCGACAAGCCGCACCGTCCGCAGGGCCTGGAGCGGAACGTCGTGATCACCGCCTGGGACTACTCACGCCCCACCGCCTACATGCACGACGCCATTTCCACCGACAAGCGCGACCCGACCATCAACGCGAACGGCAAGATCTACGGCTCGCCGGAAGAAAGCACCGATTACGTGCCGGTTCTCGACCCGCTCACGCACACCGCCAGCGAGATCAGGTTGCCGGTGCGCGATCCCGATACGCCAACGACGAGGGATTATCCAGGTAAGCCGTCGCCCTATTGGGGCGATGAGAAGATCTGGGACAGCCGCTCCAACAGCCACAACCCGATGTTCGACGGCAAGGGCCGGGTCTGGTTCACCGCCGCCGTTGGCGCGCCCAAGAACCCGGACTTCTGCCGAAAAGGCTCCAGCCATCCCTCGGCGCAGGTCATGCCCCTCGAGGAAGCTTCGCGCCATTTGACCATCTACGATCCGGCGACAGGGAAATTCTCGATGGTGCGCACATGCTTCGCCACCCACCATTTGAACTTTTCGCTCGACGGCAAGGATCGCCTGTGGGTCTCAAGCGGGTTCCCGCAGCCGGGCGCGATCGGCTGGCTCGATACCAAGGTTCTGGAGGAAACGGGCGATGAGCAGAAAGCCCAGGGCTGGACCCCCATCGTCCTCGACACCAACGGCGACGGCAAACGCGGCGACTACGTCGAGCCCGGCGAGCCGATCGACCCCGCCAAGGACAAGCGCATCGTCGCCGGCATCTACGGCGTCTCGGTGAACCCCAAGGACGGCACGCTGTGGGGTACCTCGCTCGGCTTCCCAGGCTATCTGGTGCGGCTCGATCCGGGCAGCGATCCTACGCACACGGCGCTTGCGGAAGTGTACGCGCCGCCCTTCGACGACGCGAAGGGCCCTCAGAGCGGGTTTTCCCCGCGCGGCTTCGATATGGACGGGAATGGCGTCGCCTGGATGCCGCTCGCCTCCGGCCACATGGCAAGCTTTGACCGCTCGAAGTGCAAAGGCCCGCTCAACGGCCCCAAGGCGACGGGCGGGCATTGTCCTGAGGGCTGGACGCTTTATCCCCTCCCCGGACCCCAGTTCAAAGATGTCGAAGGAACGGGAAGCGCGGAGGCTTCGTACTACGGCTGGGTCGATGTGCACGATACTTTCGGGCTTGGAAAAAACACGCCGTTCGTGATGGGCAACGCCAACGATTCCATCATCGCGCTGCATGATGGCAAGATGCTCAACTTCGTCATGCCTTATCCCATGGGGCTCTACGTGAAGGGGATCGACGGGCGCATCGATGCTGCGGATGCAGGCTGGAAAGGCCGCGGTATCTGGACGACGAGCGGTAACCGCACGCCGTTTCACATAGAAGGCGGAAAAGGCACGAGGCCGAAAGTGGTGAAATTCCAGCTCCGGCCCGATCCCCTCGCGAACTGATGGAGACGAGAGTTCGTCCGTGAAGCTCGGCAAGCGATCAGCCACCGGGCGATGCCCGCTTGGGGGGCAAGGGTTGCGGTCATCATGGGTTGTAGCCGTCAAACCAAGCCCTTCAAGGCCGAGGGCTTCATGGGCTTTGGCGCGACCTTTCGGTAACCGGCGTGCCTTATCGCCCATCGAACCTTGCCTTGGGCCAATCCATCACCACGTGTTCTTCCGGGGCCGACGCGGGGCAAACGAAGGTCAGCGCGAGGATGCCCATGATATATGCTTCAAGCCTATCGGACCTGTGGGTCATGTCACCAAACTTGACCTCGACATTTTGTACGCAAGGTAATCTCGCTCAACTTCCAGGAGGAACCTGGCACATGATGCATGATTGGGGCGGGGGCTGGGGAATGATTTTTGGCCCGCTGTATATGATTGCGTGGCTGGCGATCCTGGTCGCGGTTATCGTGTTGATCGTCCGCTGGCTGGGGTCGAGCGATCAAGGCTCGGGCAGGCCGGCCGGCACCGCGCGCGCAATCCTCGACGAGCGCTTCGCAAAGGGCGAAATCGATCATGAGGAATACGAGAAGCGCCGCCGGGCCCTCGAGAGTTGAGCGGCCTGCCATGGACCCCGGCCTGACGCCGCCCGATCTGCGGATACGTTTGGCGCGCAAAAAGGCCGCTCTTGGGCGTATCGGAAGGGCTGCCGGCGGTCTTTGAAAGTTATTTGGCGTCCTGTGTGTCTGGATAGACGCCGGACAGCACGATCTCGAAGTGCTCTTTGACGCTCTCGTTGCACTGGCAGGCGCGGTCGCGCATCCGGTCCTCGTCGCGCACGGTCAGCGCGCCCCTGGAGGTCGCCAGGATGCCGTCCGCCTTGAACGTCTGAATGACACGGCTGACGTAGCTTCGGCCTACCCCCATCAGCGAGGCCAGCTCATCGTGCGTCAACGGCACGACGTGGTTGCCCGTGCGATCCATCGCAGCAAGAATCCACTTGGCAGTCCGTTGCTCGATGGAGTGGATTGCGTTGCAGGCCGTCGTCTGAAAAATCTGCGCCAGCGGGCAATCGGCATACCGCGAGAACAGCCGCTTGAAGGTGACCGACTTGTCCTTCGCGTCTTGGATCGCGCTGACCGGCGCCTTCAGAAATGAGCCGCCAGACCTGACGGTGATCATACAGTAGGCGGCAGATGACCTGAACTGACGATGCCGCCCACCGCGCCTTCACGCCCCACCAGAACGGTCTCCACGTCGCGCCCGTCGACGCTCGTAACGAGATAGGAGACGAGACTTGGTCCGCAGGGGAAATAGACCTGAGCGATGTTGTCGCCGGGGCGATAGAGCAACTCTCCGTATTTCTTCTCTTCGGCGACCAGGCTGCTGCTTATCAAGGCGTAGTCGTGGTCACGGAGGGCGCGCAACAGATTGTCGTGGTGAACGTTCTCGGTTGCGTTCCTGGCGGCAATGGTCATGCGGCGGCCTTTGGGTTTCAGCGCAGCAGTAGAGGCATTCTGCGGCGTTTTCAAACCGTGCGGAACCGGAAAAACGATGGTGCACGGATTGTGTACATTAGTGAACAGACGCCGCAGGCGAAAATGCGCTAATTTAAAATTGGTGCCCTGATGAGACCTGGCTAACGCAGGTTTCAGCGCGACGGTGACGGGTAGCTGATCGACAGTCGCGTTTGCTGATCTCGCCGGCTTGAAGCGGCGGCAGGTCCGAGCCTCTGTAGACGGTCGACCAATCCTCGCCACGCCTTCCCCAATGCCCTTTGCAAGCCTTTCGCCCTCCAGCTTTCCGATAAACGGGCCAACGAACAATGCTAAAAGGACCATCTGCGTCCACATCCGGCATCACGCTTCGCGGCACGACGGTGTTGCTTGTCGAAGACCAGCTTCTCATCGCGATGGATGCCGAAGACATGCTGATCAGCCTAGGGGCTCGCGTGCTGACTGCGCCGTCGGCCGCCGAAGCGCTCAGCCTGCTCGATAGCTGCGAATTCCACTTCGCTGTGCTCGACGTCATGCTTGGCCGGGGCACGTCGCTGGCGATCGCGGAGGAACTCGACAAGCGGGGCATCGCCTACGTGTTCGCGACGGGATACGCCGGCACCACGTCGATCCCCGAGGAATTCCGCGCCAAGCCGATCGTTCATAAGCCGTACGACAAGCGGGCGCTCGAAGACGCGCTTCTCAAAGCGAGCGCGCAATCGAGGCCGGCATAGAGCGCTTCTCGTGAAAAGTGGGTACCGGTTTTCCGTCAAGAAGCGCGATAGACGCATGAGCGCGCTTCTCGTGAAAAGTGGGTACCGGTTTTCCGTCAAGAAGCGCGATAGACGCA
>DAOKZR010000001.1:18290-657868 GCA_035325525.1 Hyphomicrobium sp.
TTTTCCGTCAAGAAGCGCGATAGACGCATGAGCGCGCTTCTCGTGAAAAGTGGGTGCCGGTTTTCCGTCAAGAAGCGCGATAGGGCAGCCCTTCCGATCAGTCGCTTCAGCGAATGAAGCAGCCTTTTTCAGAAATTTATTCTTGCTCCGGTGATGACCATGTCGAGGGCGTCGAATTCGGTTTGAACCGCGCCGGTTGTGAAATCGCCATCGGTGTGCCGGTAGAGAGCAAAGACCACCAGGCTCGCGTTCTCGATTTCCTGAGCGACGCCCGCCGCCCAGAACCTCAGATCCGAACTATCGGCCGCGCTGCTCAGCCCCACGTCATCCCTGCGGTGCTCCACGAAGATGTTGGTCTTGCCGAGATCGAACCATTTGTGCTCGATGCCGCCCTGCAGATACCAGATCGCAGATGTGTCGTCCGCGATCTGCCCGGCCGCCAGATCTATCCGGTTCTCGCCATACCCGCCGTAGAGGTAAATCCCCGTCGGCGTGTGACTTACGAGTGCGCCCGCGCCCCACCACTGGCAATCCCCCGTGCCGAGCGCGCACGAGCCGCCGTTGACGCCCGGATCGGTGCTTTCGCCGTACCCGATCGACGCGGCGAGCTTGAAATCCCCCAACCGGCCCGCATAACGCAGCGCCGTCTCCCACTGATCGTCCTCGCCCCACGAAGCCGACGCCGTGAAGCCAGCAAGCTCCGGCGTGTCGTAGCGCACCGTATTGCGCAAGCCGCTCTGGCCCGGGGTGCCATTGTTGAACCCACCCATGAAATCGGTCCACCGGGCGCCCAGAACGCCGTTGCTGCGGGTCTTGAATTTGCCCAGCGCGATGCCCGCGGCCTCGTAGTCCGAGACGTTGCGCGTGAGCAGGGTGTCGAGGTTGTCGATGAGGTGGTAGGTTGCGGTATCGAAGCGGCCGACGGCCAGGCGGCCAAGCTGCTCGCTCTTGATGTACCAGGCAGACTTGCGGACGGAGACTTTGCCCTCGCCGCTGCTGGTCTGGTCGAAGGACTTGGAGCCAGCACCGTTGGCGCCGATCTCGAGGATATAGCCTGCCGACCAGCCCGCGGTTATCTTGGCATCGCCGTTGAACCGGAAGCGGCTCTGTTCGAGTTCGTTGGTGCCCACATAAACGTCGCTCTGCGTTCCGTCGTCCCAGAAGAACACCGCCTCGTTGACCCAACCTGAAACCGTCAGGCCGACCTTGCGATTGCCCTTGCGCGCGCCCGCCGCCTCAAGCTCGGCAATCCGTTCCTCCAGGTCCGCGCAGCAATTCCCGCCAAGATCCGCCGCGACGGCTGATAATTGGCTTGCCATGAGCGTCGCCGCACCCAGGATGAGCGTGGTTGTAAGCACGCCTTTCGCTCTTGCCGTCACGTCGACGTCCCCTCCCCCGCTGCATTGGCGTCAATTGCTACTTATGCTAGTAATCATAAGTTAACTGATTCAATCAAGGCGGGAAGTTGCGTTCGTTCGGTATTGTTGGAACCTCAGAACCAATCGGCAACAACGCCGCGCCGGCGGCCACGGCGGAGTTCCTCACCCGGCGCTCGCCTTGTTGGATTGGGGTCTTGCCGAAGGCGCGGCCCCGCCGGGGTCATGGACCTGCCGCCAACGCCCGTAGCGCCAAGGCGCGAAAGGGTGGCACTCGACTTGGATGTCGGGCACCGTATCGACACCATACGTTCCCCCCGGCCCGCACCGCACCAGCCGCGACAGCGTCAGCCAGAAGCCGCGCCACGCACCGTTCCTGTCGATGGCATCGAGGGCGTATTGCGAACAGCTCGGCCAATGGCGGCAGTGATGCCCGACAAGCGGCTTCAGGGTCCAGCGATAGGCATGGATCGGCGCTTTGAGAACCGCCTTGGATACGTCCGCGCCGAACCAATCGCTCATCTAAGCCTCATACGGCCTTCGCGGCGGCCGCCGATTTCGCGGCCAATTCATTGAGCGCCTTCTCGACCGCATCGAAGACGAGCAATGTCGAAGCATGCCGGGCCTTGTAGTTGCGCACAGGCTCGAGCGCGGCGAGGTCCGCCCAGCGGCCAGACGGAGGCGGGCCATCCTCCTTCAGCATCGCGCGCATCTGAGCCGCGACTACGTGAAGTTCATCGGGCGTGGAGCCGACGATCTCGCGCGCCATGACGGCTGCCGAAGCCTGCCCCAGGAGGCACGCCTTCACCGTCTGGCCATAATCGGAAACCCTGCCGTCAGTCATCTTGAGATCGATCGTGACGGTCGAACCGCACAGCTTGGAATGGGCCGTGGCCGTTGCATCGGGCACATTGAGACGCTTGCCGCGGGTCGAAGCCCCCGCAAGCTCGATCAACTTCGTGTTGTAGATCTCATCGAGTTCGGCCATGGCGTCCTATCCGCCCCCCTACTCTTGCAAACCCTCGACATTCCCGAATTCGGACAGATCGAGGGTGCGGGAGCGTTTTTACTGTCGTTCGAAGCGTTTTGGCCTCCTATATAAGCGCTCGCGCGGACAAGCGCGAGATCGCCTTTTTTTCGCACCCTGCGCGACCCACGCCGACCAAGAAGCGTATTCATGTCCATGAAGAAGCCCGCGACCGCCGCCCCCGCCACCATCGAGGCGCTCGCACCGCGACGCCCCACGCGCGCCCAAGCCGAAGACGCCGTGCGCACGCTGCTGGCGTGGGCGGGCGATGATCCGGCGCGTGCGGGGCTGATCCAGACGCCCCAGCGTGTCGTGGACGCGTATGGCGAATACTTTTCAGGCTACCGCGCAGACGCGCTCGCCGAACTGGCCGCGACGTTCGAGGACGCCACGGGCTACGACGACATAGTGCTGCTCAAGGACATCCGGTTCGAAAGCCACTGCGAACATCACATCGCACCATTCCGCGGCATTGCCCACGTCGCCTACGTTCCCAATGGCCGCATCGTTGGATTGTCGAAGCTGGCGCGGGCCGTCGAGATCTTTGCGCGGCGTCTTCAAACCCAGGAAGCACTGACGACCGAGATCGCCCAGGCATTGATGGATGGGCTTTGCGCACGCGGCGCCGCCGTGACGATGATCGCAGAGCACGACTGCATGAGCATGCGCGGCGTGCGCCAGCGCGGCGCCAAGACGATAACGACGCGGCTCTTGGGCTGCATGCAGACCGAGGAGCTATGGCGCAGCCGCTTCTTTGCAGCACTGCAGGCGCCCGGCACATGATGCACCTTCCAATTGAAATAGTCAGGCAAGCAGGATGACGTCGCAAACCGCAAAGCCCTTCGCACCGCGCGGGCAGACGCATGAGATCGAACGGGGCAAGACCTTCACTCCAAAATTCGACGCCGATGGCCTCATCGGCGCCATCGTCACGGATCGCGATAGCGGCAACGTCCTCATGTTCGCCCACATGAATACGCAAAGCCTGCGCGAGACGATCGCAAGCGGCTATGCCCACTTCTGGAGCCGGTCACGAGGCAAACTCTGGAGGAAGGGCGAAGAAAGCGGCAACCTGCTGCGCGTCGTCGAAATACGCACCGACTGCGATCAGGACGTTTTGTGGATCATCGCACACGTCGAGGGTGCGGGCGTCGCCTGTCATACCGGCGCGCCGAGCTGCTTTTACCGCCGTCTGAACCTCGCGCCGGGAGACACACAGGATCCGATGCTCGAGAATGCTGCGCTGCCGAGCGGTAAAGCGGGCTGATCGCCGGAGCGTGATACGCGTCAACCCTACTGAAACGCGCCCCCTTCACCCATGTCTTAACTATCGGTAGAGATTCGACGGTAGTCTGGCCTTAACGGGATTCGTTCTATAACCTTAAACCTGTTTCGAGCCCCTTGCCGTTGACGGCACCGAGGCATGGCATGGTGTCTGCACACTCGTCCAGCAGAGCATGCTCAAGAGCCAAGGAGTGAATAGCTTATGGCGGGTTTGAAGATTGGCTTGGCATTGGGCGGCGGCGCGGCGCGCGGTTGGGCGCACATCGGCGTACTCAAGGCGCTATCGCAGGCCGGAATAAAGCCTGACATCATCGCGGGCACCTCGATCGGCGCTGTCGTGGGGGGATGTTTTGCGGCGGGACATCTGGATGACTTGGAAGGTTTCGCGCGCGAGCTGACGCGGCGGCGCATCTTCGGCTATCTGGATCTCAATCTTGCCGGCAACGGCCTCATCGGCGGGCAGCGTCTGTGCGAAAGGCTCGATCGCCACCTTGGAGACCGGCGCATCGAAGACCTGGATACGCGCTTCACCGCTGTCGCGACCGAAATCGGCACCGGGCACGAGCATTGGCTGTCGCGCGGCAAGCTGGTCGACGCGGTGCGGGCGTCCTATGCTCTGCCTGGCATCTTCAAGCCCGTGCGCATCAACGGCCGCTGGCTGTTCGATGGCGCACTCGTCAACCCCATCCCGGTATCCGTGTGCCGGGCGCTTGGAGCGCGCTACGTTATAGCGGTGAATTTGAACTTCGACATTCTGGGCCGTGGCAGCGTGCTGCATCCCGGCGAGGTTGATTACGGCTCAGACGATGAGCAGGCCGCCGAAGAGATCGAAGCGGCCACCACTCCGGCACGCGGTGTAAAGGCTTTGCTGCAACGCCAGATCCTTGGCCGCGGCGACGGCGCTCCGGGCATTTCCACAGTGATGGTCGATGCCTTCAACATCGTCCAGGATCGAATCGCGCGCTCGCGCCTTGCTGGCGATCCGCCTGACGCGATGATCTCTCCGCGCCTGCAGGATTTCGGATTGTTCGATTTCCATCGGGCCAGCGATCTCATCGAGTCGGGCTTGATGGCGGCTGCGCGCCAGATCGAGGACATCGTGCGCGAAGTGGAAGCGCGCACTGCCAGACGCGGGGCCGTCGTGACGGCCCAACGCCCTGCGCTTGCCGCCAACGGTCAGCCCGTCGCGAAGTAGCCGCGCATCGCCGTCACTTCCAGCTCGACCTCGGCGATGTGATGCTTGACGATATCGCCGATCGAAACGATGCCCATCAGGGCGCCATCCTGCACGACGGGAAGATGACGGAACCGCCCGTTGGTCATCATTTCCATGATCTCGTCGACCGGCGTCGTTTCAGTGCAGATGACGACATCGCGTGTCATCACTTCCGCCACCGGCATCGCCAAGGCCTTGGCTCCGTGCTGTGCAATGACGCGAATGAGATCGCGTTCAGATATGATACCGCTCACCGACCCGGCAGAGCCGACAATGACAATGGCGCCGATCTTCTTCTGGGCGAGGCGGTTTGCGATTTCCTGGACCGTATCATCCGGCCGCGCCGTGGCTACGTTGCGCCCTTTCACCTTCAGGATGTTTGCAATGATCAAAGCTGCGCCTCCTTTTGCTCGTGCTTACGAGTATTTCCTGTCCCTAATTCCCCATGCTCCGGATTCTGAGCGATCCGGTTGAACAGTAATGGTGCGGCAAAAAAAACCCATGAGCAAGCGCATTATGCAACGTTGGTGGGATCGTCAGGATACGCCGGCGCGCCTCGTTGCGGCGCAATATCAAACAGGCCAAACGCCAGAAGACCGAAGAAGTAGCCGCCCAGATGCGCTTCCCAGGCAATGGCTCCCCCGCTGGAGAACGACCCAAAACCGATCATCGCCAGGAGGTTGAGCACAACGAACGCAGCCGTTACCGCCAGGAGCCGCCCATCGCGCATCGTTTCCCAAAGGGACATCAGCCGGATAGATGCCGGGTCCTCGCGCAGCCGCCAGCCCTCGTGGGCGTCGAGTACGGGAAAAAGAAAGCGCATGACCGCGCCCATGAGGCCGGAGATCGCCCCCGAGGCGCCGATGACGGGCGCCATGAGACCGAAGTGAAGCGTGAGGAACAGCAGCGCCCCGGCTAATCCGCAACACAGGCTGAAGGCGAGAAACCGCAATCCGCCAACGCGCCGGCACACGACCGAACCGAACGCCAGAAGCCATGCGCCGTTGATGCCCAAATGGATCCTGTCGGCATGGACGAACATGTGCGTGACAAACGAAGTGTAGGCCGCCAGATCGCCGCCGGGGATCTCTTGCGCCGCCCCTGCATAGCGCGCGGGAACGAACGCGAGCGCCACCACCCACCACAAAGCGTCTTGCTCGTCGAGTGACAGCAGCGCCAGGTGCACGGCGATCATGACTGCGAGCAGGCCGATAACCGTGGCGGGCACATTGAAGATGGGCTGGCGATGGGACACGGATCGTTGTTCTCCAGTCATGTTCTAATTTCTCCGGCCCCGAGGCGGGCGCGTTACGCCACCTCCCCAACCGGCTAGGCGTTGCCGGCACGCAATGTAGCCACCAGCCAATCAGGGCCCGCCCATCCCGTCCCGCACCCGTGGGCCGACGGGTCGGCCCGGGGTGGTGGCCGGAAGGGTTGGCATGAACGATGCTCATCAGGTAGCAGCAACCGCCGGCGGCTCCCAGAATGTCCCTCAATGACACAGATACTGGGTGCCCCGGTTAACAAAAAATAGCAATCGGGCATGCGCGCAAAATGAAACATCCGGTCTCCGAACGGCTCTACAGCTACTGGAACTCGATGCGCGGCGAACGCCTCGCGCCCAAGCGTTTCGAGATAGAACCGTCCCAGATCGCCAACATTCTGCCCGACACATTCATTCTGGAACGCGTCAATCCCGAGATCGCGCGCTTCCGTCTCGCCGGGACGCGCATCTGCGAGGCGTTTGCGGCCGAGTTTCGCGGCCTCAACCTGTTCGATCTGTTCACGCTGGCAGACAAGATCACGCTCCAGCGCGAGTTCTCTGTCATTGCCCGCCAAGGAGCGGTCGGCGTGTTCGAAATCGAAGGCCGCAGCCAGAGCGGACGCAAGATCGACTTCGAGCTCGTCGTCGCCCCGCTGATGCATACCCGGGAGGTGATCGACCGCTACCTGGGCTCGATCGCTCCCATCGATCCGCCGGACTGGCTCGGCAGCGAGATGATCCCCGAGCGCCGCCTCGTCTCTCACGCGCTCATCTGGCCCGACGGCCGGCCCCACACCTTGACCGACGCCATGGTGCGTCAATCCCCCTTCATGCCCCACGTGCGCGGCGCGCGCCTCGTGCGTATCGACCGGCGCCAATTCCGCGTCTACGACGGGGGGCTTTCGAACCATTTGGACGATGAACGCTGAAAGGCGGGAAATCGGCGCTCCGACCCCGGCCCGTTTCAGGAACGAAGCGCCGGTTAGCCGTTCATTAAGACCCTGCCCGCCATACTGCCCATCGATGGTTCAACTCCGGGTTCTGCCCCTTGATGGCCGATCCGGAACGATGTGGCGGACGATTGTTTATGCCTTTGCTAGCCCAGGACGCGCGGGCAACCTCCAGCACCGCGAATAATCCCCGGATCGTTCCCGATCTGCGCCGTCATCGCCGCGTGCCCTTGAAACTCAGCGGGCGGTTCATGCGCGAGGACCGCAACGAATACCCCTGCGCGCTGCAGGATGTCTCGGTTGGCGGCGCCGGCATCGTTTCGGACGTCCCCGTCAACGTCAACGAACGCATCGTAGCCTATTTCGAGCATTTGGGCGGACTTGAGGCGGTCGTCACGCGCTGTTACCGCGACGGCTTCGCCGTTCAATTCAAAATCACGGCGCACAAGCGTGAAAAGCTTGCAGCCCAGATCACCTGGCTCATCAATCGCGACGCCTTCCCCGATGAGGAGGGGCGTGCGCACGAGCGTTTTGGAACTAGCGGCCGCAAGGCGCGTTTGCGCACCGACGAGAACATCACGATCGACGTAGATGTACTCGACATCTCCGCTTCGGGCGCCTCGATCGGCACGGCCGCCCGTCCGCCGTTAGGCGCTTGCGTCATGCTGGGCGATTTCAAGGCCGTGGTGCGGCGCCATCACGGGCAGGGGCTTGGTCTTCAATTTGAGGAAACCCACGACATCGAGGTTCTGCGGCGCAGTCTTCTGTGACCGGGCTGGCGGCTCAGGTTGTGGGAAAAACCGATGCCAAGAATTACCCGCCATGTTGCCCAAAAACGGCAATTAAAGTTTGAACTAACATTGGTTCAAATGCGGGCACTGTCGTTGAAGGTAAATCGAACCGCGTGGTGTAAAGTCGCATACCGTATCCGAGGGCGTAACATGAAGTACGGTCGCGTAAGCGTTGTAACAGCGTTGAGTGTATTGGCGTTCGCAGGAGCCTCGCCATCTGTCGCGCAAGGCGTCAAGAATGTGTCGTCGAAGCGGTCGGCATCGTTCATGCGCATCTACGGCAACGCGCAGCCGCCTTATGGTTTCGTGCGGTTCTGCGACGGCCACCCGGACGAGTGCATCCAGGAAGGCTCACCCAATGACGTGCGCTATGAAGCCACGCCTGAACGGCTGAGCGAGCTCGATCAAGTCAACCGGTACGTCAACAAGGCGGTCGAACCGGCGACCGACATGGAAATCTACGGCGTCAACGAGCTTTGGACGTTGCCGTCCAAAAGGGGCGATTGCGAAGACTTCGCCCTTTTAAAGCGCAGGATGCTGATGGAACGCGGCTGGCCCGCCAGCGCATTGCTGATGACCGTCGTGCGTGATGAAAAGAACGAAGGTCACGCCATCCTGACCGCACGTACGACGCAAGGCGACTTCGTGCTGGACAACAAGAACGACGAAGTAAAGCTGTGGACGCAGACCCCGTACCACTACGTCATGCGCCAGTCCTACATAAACCCGCGTGTGTGGGTTTCGCTCGATCCTTCCGACGTTGTGCCTTCGGCCGCCGTTGCTGGTGTGCAGGCCAATCCTGAATTCATCGAGAAGGATCACGACTGAACACAGGTCCGGGAACTCACCCTGCCATTCCCCCCGCCCCTCCCCGGGCCTGTTACCGGGCCGGACGTTTCCCCCCACGTCCGGCCCGGCCCGTTTCCCGGTCATGCCTCGATTGGCCAGAGCGTTCAGCCCGATGCGGACAAGTTATTAAAACGGCGCCGAAAACGCGCCAGACAGCTCCAGCAAGTTCACATGAAATGGCCTAGCCTGGAGATGATCCAGATGGTTCAACCCGCGGCCGCCGTGAGGCTGCGCGCATAGCGCTGCCAATTGGCGACGTACCGGGCAGCGCCGCCCGAGAAACGCGCCACCTCGTCTTGCGTCAGTTCCCGCACGATTTTGCCCGGCGATCCCATGACCATGGAGCGCGGCGGGATCGCCTTGCCCTCTGCAATGAGCGTGTTGGCTCCAATCACACACTCATCGCCGATCCTGGCGCCGTTGAGAATGATCGAGCCGATACCGATGAGGCACGACCTTCCGATCGTGCAGCCGTGCAGCATGACCATGTGACCGACCGTACAATCGGGGCCGATGGTCATAGGAAATCCCGGATCGGTGTGCAGCACGCAGCCGTCCTGCACGTTGGAGCGCGCGCCGATGCTGATGGGCTCGTTGTCTCCGCGCAGGACCGCGCCGAACCAGACGCTGGCGTCCTCCGCGAGGATCACGTTGCCGATCACGCACGCATTGGGCGCAATCCAATAGCGCCCTTCTGCCGGCAGGGTCGCAGCCACGCCGCCCAGATCATAAACCGCCATCGTGCTCACCCCCGCATGCCCACGCCCTTGCCCCCTCAGACGCCTTCCAGATCCATGTCGAGGATCGCCATCTGAAGCTGGTAAGAGGTTTCTCCCTCTTCCACTTCGCGATAGAGCGCGGCCACGAATTCGCCGTTGATGAACACTTCCGCCATGTCGTCCTTCTTGGGCTGCGCCTTAACTTCGAGCGAGGGGTTGCCGAAGGTCTTGCGCAAATAGGCCTGGAGGCGTGCGAGTTCGTCTTTCTTCAATGTCTTCTCTCCGGTTGGAGCGCCGTGGCGCTCAAGGCTGTACTTATTGAGATGGGCGCGAACGGCTACAAACCGCCGAAATCGTCAACCCATGTCTGCTCCATGACGCGCGCGGGTTCCGAGCACCCGGCCGTTCCCACGATACGGGCGGGCACCCCCGCGACTGTCGTATTCGCCGGCACGTCGGTCAGCACGACCGAACCTGCCGCGATGCGCGAGCAGTGGCCGACCGTGATGTTGCCCAAGACCTTGGCGCCTGCACCGATCATCACGTTGTCGCCGATCTTGGGATGGCGGTCGCCCGTCTCCTTGCCGCTGCCGCCGAGCGTCACGGCATGAAGGAACGAGCAGTTGTCGCCGACCACCGCGGTCTCGCCCACCACGAGCCCCGTGGCGTGATCGAGCATGATGCCCTTTCCAAACCGCGCAGCCGGGTGGATGTCGACGCCGAACATGCGCGAGGACTGGCTTTGCAGGTAGTAGGCGAAGTCGTGACGCCCCGACTTCCACAGCTCGTGGGCGAAGCGGTGGGTGACGAGCGCATGAAACCCCTTGAAGTACAAAATCGGGTCGAGATAGCGCGTGCAGGCCGGATCGCGATCGTAAACCGCAGCCAGGTCGGCGCGCATGGTCAGGCCGATATCGGGCTCGGTCTCAAGCACGGCCTGGAAGGTCTGCGCGATCAGGCCGGCATCCACGTCCGTATGATTGAGCCGCTGGGCCAGTCGATGGCAGATCGACTCTTCCAGTTTGTTGTGACTAAGCACGGTGGCGAAGATGAAACTTCCCAGTGCAGGTTCGGCCGCCATAGCGTTACCCGCCTCCTGGCGGATTTCCGCCCAGATCGGATCGAGGCTTTGCACCTTGCTGTTGATCTTGCCATGGACGGCGCCATGCGGTGTCGATTGCTTGGTCACTGATCGCGTCCTTTGAGGGGCCGGGCCTTACCCCTGTCTTTCCGGCTATCGTGGTCCGGCTGTCAGGGGCGGGGCACGGTGGGCTTAAGCCCAGCCACGCGCGCGGTCAACGCTACGCGCGTCCGGTACATGACCCAGGTGTATGACGTATATAGCAACTCCGCGGTCGCGAGGACACCGATCCTTCGGAGAACATTGAACATTCCTGCCAGTCGAAATGGCGCGTTGCACGGTTTGGTTCAAGGCCGGTAAATGCCCCTCTGCAAAACCTCTCGAGATCCGAGGATGACCTCTTGACGATCGCCAGCGCCACGACCACCGCTTCCCCCGCCTTGCGCTACCTCAAGGAGGGCGCAATCGCGTTCATCGTTGCCGACAACCCGGCCCGGATGAATGCATTTACGGCCGCCATGTGGGCAGCCATCCCCGAGCATATCGCAGCCGCCGTCGCCGATCCTGAGGTACGCGTTGTCGTTCTGCGCGGCGCAGGCGAAAAAGCGTTTTCGGCCGGCGCAGATATTTCGGAATTTGACAGCGCCCGCACGGGCGATGCGGCAAAAACCTACGATGCGCTCAACGATGCGGCGTTCAACGCGCTGGCGGGTTGTCCTAAGCCGACCATCGCCATGATCCACGGCTTCTGCCTCGGCGGGGGTCTTGGGCTTGCCTTGTGCTGCGACATGCGCCTTGCCGACGAGGCGAGCCAATTCGCCATTCCGGCCGCCAAGCTCGGCATCGGCTACAACGCGCGATGGGTGCGCCCCATCCTGGCGGCAATCCCGGCTTCCCGCGCCAAGGAGCTGTTGTTCACCGGACGGCGCTACGGGGCCGAGGAAGCACTGGCCATCGGCCTCATCTCGCGGCTCGTCCCGGCCATGGACTTGGAGACGGCCACCCGCCAGCTTGCCGGCGAGATCGCGGCCAATGCCCCGTTGTCGGTCATGGCCGCCAAGCGCGTCATCGACGAAATCGCGCGCCATCCCGAGAGCCCGGACATGGCCGCGCTCGACGCCCTCATCGCCCGGTGCTTTGCGAGCGAGGATTATGCGGAGGGCCGGCGTGCCTTCCTCGAAAAGCGCAAGCCTCAGTTCAAAGGGAAGTGATCTGCGTGATGTCCCGCATCGTGAACAGGCCCGCCGTGACGCAGGCGATCCTCGGCGTTCCTATGGTGCTGATGGCCTTCGCTGCCCTCCTACTGGGCGTGGTGAACGTATCTGCCGAATCCAACCCGTCCGCGACCCGGCATGCGCTGCAGAGCGCGTGCTTTGCGCCCGGTACGCTCAAGGCTATCCCCGGTGAAGAGCAGGTCCAGAAAGGCGACCGGCGTTTTTCTGCGCCGCCCGCGCGCACCGCCGTGATCGCCGCCGAACCCGTTCCGCCAGACCTGCGCGGCTCGATCCGCCGCGTCGATCTTCCGCCAGGACTGAAGCTCGTCGCCCTGACCTTCGATCTGTGCGAACTCAGTCATGAGATTGCGGGCTATGAAGGCCGCATCATCGATACGCTGCGCAAGGAGAACGTGAAAGCCACCCTGTTTGCGGGTGGCAAGTGGATGCGCTCGCACGTGGCGCGCACCCAGCAGCTCATGAGCGATCCGTTGTTCGAGATCGCCAACCATGCCGAGGCCCACCGCAACCTGCGTCTGCTGAGCGGCGAGGCGCTGAGCGATGAAATCCTAGGGCCGGAGCGCGCGTGGGAGGACATCCGCCGCCGCCTGAGCCAGAACCAGTGCGCGGCAGCCGTTCCAGACGCCATGCAGGCGATCCCCCAGCGACTGACACTGTTTCGCTTCCCCTACGGCGCGTGCAATCCCCAAGCGCTCGAGGCTGTGAACGGCGCGGGCATGCTGGCCATCCAGTGGGACGTTTCGACGGGCGACCCGTCGCCGGGAACGACAGCGCAGGCCATAGTGCACACGGCGATCAAGCGTGTGAAGCCCGGCTCCATCCTCATCGCTCACGCCAACGGGCGTGGCTGGCACACGCCTGACGCCCTGCCGCTCGCCATCGCCGCCCTCAAGAAGGAGGGCTATACATTCGTCACCGTTTCAGAACTCCTCGCCGCCGGCAAACCGGTCATCGCCGAGACCTGCTATGACAACCGCCCCGGCGACAGCGATCGCTACGATCACTTCACCAGCCTGATGGGCGCCAACAGATCGAAAGCCGCCAACCCGGATACATCCTGGGGAACGACAACGGTGAAGCCGGCGCGCAAAGGAACCCGCCACTATGTCGCCAAGCCTGCTCGACCTCGCTCGCCCGACTGAGCCCGTTGCGATATCCGCAACGCTCCGCGCCGCGATCTGCACACCCCAGGAGGCAAAGGAACTGGCGGAAAGCTTCGCGGGCATGGAGCCATGGTCACGCTATCCCTTCCCGGCGCCGGCACTGGAGACGTATCTGGCTGGTGAAGAGCCCGGCGCGCCGCGCTATACAATCCGCAATGAAGGCCGGCTCGCCGGTGCGCTGGGCCTGCGTCTCAACTGGCTGCGCGGGCCATATATCCAGTTTCTGGGAATCTTACCCGGTTTCCAAGGCTCGGGCGCAGGCCGCGCCATTCTCGCCAGTCTGAGCCGGGAGGCTGCGGCCTGCGGCGTGCGCAACCTCTGGGTCGCGGCCTCCTCATTCAATACGCGAGCCTTGCGGTTTTACGAGCGTGCCGGCTTTGCGCGCGCCGGCGTGCTCGAAGGGCTGGTGCAGGACGGCTTCGATGAGATCCTCCTGCGCAAGCGCCTGTAAGCGGCACTTGTAATCGACGCCTGCGGTCGAAGCCCGTGGCCTTCTCCCTGTCAGCCGATCTCGATCACGATGCGGCCACGGATCTTTCCCCGGAGAATGTCGGCGGCAAGCTGCGGCACCTCATCGAAGGCGTGCGTGGTGGTGACGGCGGCAAGCTTCGACGGGTCCAGGTCCCTTGCCAGACGACTCCAGGCGCGCTCCCGCTTGGCCATCGGCGCCGTGACGCTATCGATGCCCGCCAGCGTCACCCCGCGCACTATGAAAGGCAGCACGTTGCCCGGAAGGTCGGTTCCCTGTGCAAGGCCGGTCGCGGCGACGCAGCCGCCATACTTGGTAGCCGCCAGCAGATTGACCAGCGTCGTGGAGCCGGCCACGTCGACCGCGCCCGCCCAGCGCTCTTTGCCGAAGGCCTGAGCGGGACCGGACAGTTCCGAGCGATCGATGATCTCCGCCGCGCCCAAGGTTTTCAGATACGCCTCCTCCTCCCGCCGCCCCGTGGACGCGATCACGTGATACCCGAGCTTGGAGAGTACCGAGACCGCGATGGACCCAACGCCGCCGGCCGCGCCCGACACGGCGACCGGCCCCTTGTCCGGCGTGACGCCATGGTCTTCCAGCGCCAGCACGCAGAGCATGGCGGTATAGCCTGCCGTACCGATTGCCATGGCCTGCGCGGCGGTGAAGGCGGCAGGCCGTTTGACGAGCCACTCGCCCGGCACGCGCGCGCGTTCCGCGTATCCACCGTGGTGGCGCTCGGACGCACCGTAGCCATTCAGGATCACCTCGTCGCCGGGCTTCAGACGCGGATTCGACGAGGCCGTCACGACGCCGGCGAAATCGATCCCCGCGATCATTGGCAGGCGCTTGGGCGGAATGCGTCCGGCCAGAACGAGCCCGTCCTTGTAGTTGACTGTCGAGTGCGTGACGCGCACATCAACGTCGCCTTCCATCAGGTCGCTCTCTTCGATTTGCTTGAAAACGGCACAAAGGCCTTTGTCGGTCTTTTCGACGAGCAGCGCCTTGAATTGAGCCATCGATCCTATTCCCTGATTTTTGCGACATATTTTTTTGTGCGGCGCACGACGTCGGCAACGTCATCGGAGCAACGGTGTCGTGGCATCGGCGCACTGCAACGCTCCCAAGCGCGAGTTCAAGCAAATGCCGGTACTTGCGCACGCGGGCGCACAGCAAAACTTCCCATGACCGCAGATCTTGCACAACCTCTGCTGATGGCGTGGCTGATCTGCAATGCGCGGGCGGCCGCTTGCGGTTGCCGATCACACGGCAGCGCAAAACCTTTTTTGCTTGGCATGGAACCTTAGTCGCATCTAGCCTCTCCTTCGCGCCGCTGGTGGTTGGCGGCGCTCAACCTGAAACCTCTCCTGAAGGAGTCGTCGATGGAAGTCAGAATGAGACTGAATGTGCTGGCAGCCTTCTTGTCGTTTGGATTCGTGGCCGCCGTCGTTTTCGGGATGTTTTGAAGACGCGGATAGACGCGTTACCCATCGATCATGAAGGTTTGTCGGTTGCCCCCGTATCGGAAAAAACCGAAGAACCAGGCGGGTTCTTGATCACTGAATATATCGATTGAATAGATCGGCTGAAAATATGGAAGGCGCGGGGGCTGCGGTTCTCGCGCCTTCTTTCTCAATTGGCGCCAATGATGGCCGCCGCCGCCCAAGCCGCTTTCCCAGTTCCTTCTCCCAAGTCATATTGGGGTTCCGCGCGCGAACGGCTCTGACCGCTTGTTCTGCCGCGCTTGGTGGCGGCGAGCGTTCTAACGGCGCATGAAGTAGCCCAGGATCGCCAAGACCAGCGGCACATACAGGTGGGGGAAATTCAACGGTATCGCCTTCAACACCGCGGGCACGAAGACGATCACGGCGGCGCCGATGAGCGCCAGCACCAGCGAGAGCGCCAAAGCGGCCGGAGAGCGCTGAGGGACATCCTTCAGCACCAAGGACGCCAGCAAGCCGATGATCCACACGAGCACCGCGTAGACAGCCGCGTGGACGAAAACGCCCAGGTCGCCGGATGCCGGAATGAAGCGCAGCACCTCCGGCGCGCCCAGGAATGCTCCGACAAACTGCAAGACGACGAGGATAAGATTGCTCAGCATTGGTCCCCCTAACCGGCTGGCCCGCCAGCACGGGCCCGGGCGCGGAATGTCCAAGACTCACTGTTAGCACAAGTCGATGTTCCGCCCCAAACAGCCGATGTGCCCGGCCCACCCATGTCAGGCCTTCAGGCGATAGCCCGTCTTGAAGACGAGTCCGATAATGCCCACGCAGACCAGAAGGAATGCAAACGTCATCATGAGGCTGACGCCGACGCTCACATCTGAGATCTCATAAAAGCTCCAGCGAAAGCCGCTGATGAGATACACGATGGGATTGAGCAGCGTCACGGCCTTCCAGAATGGGGGAAGCATATCGAGCGAGTAGAACGTGCCGCCCAGGAACGACAACGGTGTAATGACGAGCAGCGGCACGAGCTGAAGCTTCTCGAAACCTTCAGCCCAAAGCCCGATGATGAAACCAAACAGGCTGAACGCGATCGACGTCAGCACGAGGAATCCCAGCATCCAGAACGGGTGGGCGATGCGCACCTCGACGAAGAAGCTCGCCGTCGCAAGAACGATGAGGCCCAGGATCACCGATTTGGTCGCCGCCGCGCCGACATATCCCAGCACGATCTCAACCGCCGAAACAGGCGCCGACAGGATCTCGTAGATCGTGCCCGTAAAGCGCGGGAAATAGATTCCGAACGAGGCGTTCGCCGTGCTCTGTGTCAGGATCAGCATCATCATCAATCCCGGCACGATGAAGGCGCCGTAGCTCACGCCTTCCACCTGCGAGATGCGTGACCCGATCGCGGCTCCGAAGACGACGAAATAAAGCGATGTGGACAGAACGGGAGAGATGATGCTCTGCATCAGGGTACGGCGCCAGCGTGACATCTCGAATGCAAACAGCGTCCTTACGGCTTCGGCGTTTATTTCCACGTTCATGGCGCCGCCTTCTTTACCAGATCCACGAAGATGTCCTCAAGCGAACTCTGCTCCGTCCGCAAGTCGGAAAACGCGATCCCGGCCGTGCGCAGATCGTTGAGAAGTGCGGTGATGCCCATGCGCTCGCTCTTGGTGTCGAACGTGTAAGTGAGTTGCCGGCCGTCCGGCGAGAGCACGAGATCGTGCCCATCCAGCCCTTGCGGCAGCGCAGCGAGCGGCGCCTGAAGTTCGAGCACGAGCATCTTGCGCCCCAGCTTGCGCATCAACTCGTCCTTGCGCTCGACCAGGACGATGCCACCCTTCAGGATCACGCCCACCCGGTCGGCCATGAGCTCGGCCTCCTCGATGTAGTGGGTGGTCAGGATGATCGTGACGCCGGCCGCGCGCATGTCGTTTATGACGTCCCACATGCCGCGGCGCAATTCGACGTCGACGCCGGCCGTCGGCTCGTCGAGAAATAGAATGCGCGGCTCATGCGCCAGCGCCTTGGCGATCAGGAGCCGCCGCTTCATGCCGCCAGAGAGACTCCTGATGCGGCTGTCCTTCTTGTCCCATAGCGAAAGCTGGCGCAGGATCTTTTCCACCAGGGCGTGGTTCCTGGTCTTGCCGAACAGGCCGCGGCTGAAATTCACCACCGTCCATACGGTCTCGAACATGTCGAGCGTCAACTCCTGCGGCACAAGGCCGATGGAGGAGCGTGTTGCGCGAAACTGCGTGACGATGTCGTGCCCCGCGACGGTCACGCTGCCGGACGTGGCGTTCACGATCCCGCATATGATGTTGATGAGCGTCGTCTTGCCGGCGCCGTTCGGGCCCAGCAACGCGAAAATCTCGCCCTCTTTGATGTCGAGGTTCACACCGCGCAGTGCGGTGAACCCCGAGGCATACGTTTTCGAGACGTCTTTGACGGATATGATCGCCGGCATGAGGCCACGTTCAGAGCACTTGACGGAGATGTGGGAACCAGCTTTCCGGCAAGAAGCACGACAAACAAATGACTGGAGAAGCGTTCCGCGATTCCACGAAACGCGCCATAACTCTAGCAGAGCCTCGGGGGTTTTCCATAGACCGCCGGAAGTCCTCACGCCCGGGGACCCCAAGGCTTGGGCGCGGGTCGTCAGGCCACCTTTGTATCGGCGAGCCGCCTGGGATCGTAATTGAGCACCGGCGCGAGCCAGCGTTCAGTTTCTTCCGGTGTCCAGTTCTTGCGGCGCGCGTAGTCCTCGACCTGATCGCGCTCGATCTTGCCCACGCCGAAGTAATGGCTCTCGGGATGCGCAAAATACAGCCCCGAGACCGACGCCCCCGGCCACATCGCGAAGCTCTCGGTCAGTGCAATCCCTGTGTTGCTGGCAACGTCCATCAACGTCCACAAGGTCTTCTTCTCGGTGTGATCGGGCTGCGCGGGATAACCGGGGGCCGGGCGGATGCCGGCATACTTCTCCGAAATGAGCTCCTCGTTTGACAGCTTCTCGTCCTTGGCGTAGCCCCACAGCTCCCTGCGCACTTTCTCGTGCATGGCTTCGGCAAAGGCCTCCGCGAGGCGGTCGCACAGCGCTTTGGTCATAATGCGCGTGTAATCATCGGTCTTGGCGATGTGCTTCTCTATGGCCTCCTCCTCACCAAGCCCCGCGGTCACCGCAAAGCCGCCGATGTAATCGGCAAGGCCGGTCTCCTTGGGGGCGATGAAGTCGGCAAGCGCGGTATGTGCGCGGTTGCGCGAGGGATCGCGTGCGATCTGCTGGCGCAGGGTGTGCAGCGTGGCCACCTTAGTATGACGCGGCTCACCAGTGTAGACCTCGATGTCGTCGCCGGCCGAATTGGCCGGCCAGAACCCGACCACGCCCGAGGCCGTCACCCACTTTTCCGCAATCATGCGCTTGAGAAGGGCGTGCGCGTCGTCAAAAAGCTTCTTTGCCTCCGTGCCGACCTTGTTGTCCGTGAGGATCTGCGGATAGCGGCCGGAAAGCTCCCAGATCTGGAAGAACGGCGTCCAGTCGATATACGGCACGATCTTTGCGAGATCATAGTCCCTGAAAGCCCGCGGTCCCATGAACGTGGGCTTGACCGGCTTATACTTGTCCCAGTCGATCTTGAAGGCGTTGGCGCGCGCCTGAGCGAGCGTGATGCGCTGCTTGCGCGCCTCGCTGGCATGATGGGCGTCGCGGACCTTGGCGTAATCGGTCTTGAGGTTCGCAATGAAGCCGCCGCTATCTTCCTTCGACAACAGGGTGGAAACGACCCCGACGGCGCGCGAGGCGTCGAGCACGTGGACCGCCTGCCCGCGCTCATAATTCGGCGAGATCTTCACCGCCGTGTGCACCTTGCTCGTCGTCGCGCCGCCGATGAGCAGCGGGCAGGCAAAGCCCTCACGCTCCATCTCGGAGGCAACAAAGGACATCTCGTCGAGCGACGGCGTGATGAGGCCCGACAAGCCGATCATATCGACCTTCTCCTTGCGCGCCGCCTCGAGGATCTTGGCGGCAGGCACCATGACCCCGAGATCGATGACCTCGTAGTTGTTGCACTGGAGCACGACGCCGACGATGTTCTTGCCGATGTCGTGGACGTCGCCTTTGACGGTCGCCATGAGAATCTTGCCTGCGGCGGGCATCTGATCGAGCCCGGAAACCATTTTCTCCGCCTCGAGGAACGGTTGCAGATACGCAACCGCCTGCTTCATCACGCGCGCGGATTTCACCACCTGCGGCAGGAACATCTTGCCCGCGCCGAACAGGTCGCCCACCACGTTCATGCCTGCCATCAGCGGGCCTTCGATGACGTGCAGCGGCTTGTCGGCCTTCTGGCGGGCCTCCTCCGTGTCGGCTTCGATGAAATCGGTGATGCCGTGGACGAGGGCGTGGCTGAGCCGCTCCTCAACCGGTTTCTCCCGCCAGGAGAGATCCTTCTCCCTGGCCTTCGTTCCACCCTCGCCCTTGAAGCGTGGGGCAGCTTCCAGCAGGCGGTCGGTCGCATCCGGACGGCGGTTGAAGATCACGTCCTCGCACAGATCGCGCAAGTCCTTCGGGATGTCGTCATAGAGCGCAAGCTGGCCCGCATTCACGATGCCCATGTCCATGCCCGCCTTGATGGCGTGATAAAGGAAGACCGAGTGCATGGCTTCGCGGACGGGTTCGTTGCCGCGAAACGAGAACGATAGGTTCGATACGCCGCCCGAGATGTGCACCAGCGGCATCCTTTGCTTGAGCTGACGCGCCGCCTCGATGAAGGCGATGCCGTAGCCGTTGTGCTCCTCGATACCGGTTGCGACCGCAAAGATGTTGGGATCGAAGATGATGTCTTCGGGTGGAAAACCGACTTTTTCAGTCAGCAGCTTGTAGGCCCGCTCACAAATCTGGACCTTGCGTTCGACGGTGTCGGCTTGGCCCTGCTCGTCGAAAGCCATCACGACGACGGCTGCGCCATAGCGTAGAACCTTGCGCGCCTGCTCCAGAAACGGCCCCTCTCCCTCCTTCAGCGAGATCGAATTGACGACTGCCTTTCCCTGCACGCATTTGAGGCCCGCCTCGATCACCGACCACTTCGATGAGTCGATCATCACAGGCACTTTCGCGATGTCGGGTTCAGCCGCGATGAGGTTCAAGAACGTCGTCATCGCCTTCTCTGAATCGAGCAACCCCTCGTCCATGTTGACGTCGATGATTTGGGCGCCGGCCTCCACCTGCTGGCGGGCCACCGCGAGGGCGGCTGCGTAGTCGTTCTGTTCGATCAGCTTGCGGAACTTGGCCGAGCCCGTGACGTTGGTGCGCTCACCGACGTTGATGAAAACCTGCGCTGCGTTTCCTGTGGTCATTTTCTGTTCGCTTTCATTGGCTCGCCCGTCCGGTCTTTGAAACGGCGCGCGCCCCGGATTGTGTTCATGGACGGAAGATGCGTGGCCCTCACCCGTGCACGAAGGGCTCAAGCCCCGAGAGGCGCAACTTGGGCTCGATCTCGGGGATCGGGCGCGGCTTGTACTTTTTTGCATGCTCGGCGACGTGCGAAATATGGTCGGGCGTCGTGCCGCAGCAGCCGCCGACGATGTTGATCAGGCCATCGGCAAACCACGGGTCGACCTTGCAGGCCATTTCCTCGCCCGTCTCGTCGTAGCCGCCCATGGCGTTGGGAAGCCCCGCATTGGGATAAGCCGAAATGCGCACGCCGGCCACGTGCGCGAGTTCGGCGATGTAGGGACGCATCAGCTCGGCGCCCAGCGCGCAGTTGAGGCCGATCGAAAACGGCTTGAGGTGGCGCATCGAGTACCAGAATGCTTCCGCCGTTTGGCCAGAAAGCGTGCGGCCGGAACGGTCGGTGATCGTGCCCGAAATCATGATCGGCAATTCCAAGTTCGCCTCCTCGAAGGCTTCCAGCGTCGCAAAGCCCGCGGCCTTGGCATTCAGCGTATCGAAGATCGTTTCGATCAGTATGATGTCGGCGCCGCCCTCTATGAGGCCCTTCACCTGCTCCTTGTAGGCGAGGCGCAATTCGTCGAAGTTGACGTTGCGAAAACCCGGATCCTTGACGTCGGGCGAGATCGACGCGGTTCGGTTCGTCGGCCCGACGGCGCCGGCCACGAAGCGCGGTTTGTCCGGCGTCTTCTTCGTCCACGCATCGGCGGCCTTGCGGGCGAGCCTGGCGCTCTCGACGTTCATTTCATAGGCGAGTGCTTGCATGCCGTAGTCGGCCTGCGAGATGACCTGCGCGCCGAAAGTGTTGGTCTCGGCGATGTCGGCGCCGGCTGCGAAGTACGCGTCATGAATGTCGAAGATCATGCCGGGCTGGGTCAGGGAGAGCAACTCGTTGTTGCCCTTCACGTCCTGCGTCCAATCCTTGAAGCGCGCGCCGCGATAGGTCTCCTCCGTCGGCTTGTAGCGTTGGATCATGGTGCCCATGGCGCCGTCTATGATCAGGATGCGCTCCTTGGCGGCCTTTTCCAGCGCGGCCCAGCTCGGCTTGCGTCTCATCTTCTCCAACCTCGAACTTTGGCCCGTGCGGGCCGTTGAACCCTTGCTTTCGCCGCGGCTTCCGCTCCCTCTTGTACGGAGCCGGCCGGAATGGGCGGAATGCTTTTTGCGCGTTTCAGCGTGCCGGCAGCCGGCGACCGCAGCGCAGTACGCCGCGCCCGCGCCTCAACCTGCCGCCGCCTGCCTCTTTTCCAAAGGTGCGACCTTCAAGGGCCGCAGACCCAGCAAGTGGCAGATCGCGTAGACGAGATCGGCGCGGTTGAGCGTGTAGAAGTGGAACGATTTGATGCCCTCATCGACGAGCTGCATTGCCTGCTCGGTCGCCACGGCCGCCGCCACCAGATGCGTGGTCTGTGCGTCGTCCTCTATGCCTTCGAAGCGCCTGGCAAGCCATGCGGGCACCGTCGCGCCTGCCCGCACCGCAAAGCCCGCCACCTGGCGGAAGTTGTGAATGGGCACGAGGCCCGGAATGATCGGCACCCAGATGCCCGCCGCGCGCGCGCGCTCCAGGAAGCGCAGATAATGGGTATTGTCGAAGCCGAATTGCGTGATGATGCGATCGGCGCCCGCATCGACCTTGGCCTTCAGGTTGTCGATGTCTGCGGAAAGCGTGATGCTCTCGGGGTGCTTTTCGGGATAACCCGCAACCGAGATCTCAAAGCCTGCGATCTTCTTCAAGCCGGCGACCAGATCGGCGGCATTCACATAGCCGTTGGGATGGGGCTCATAGCGTGAACCGACGCCCCCGGCCGGATCGCCGCGCAGCGCCACGATATGGCGGACCCCCGCTGCCCAGTAGGCGCGCGCGACCTCGTTCACTTCCTCCTTCGTCGCGTCCACACATGTGAGATGGGCGGCAGGACGCAACCCCGTCTCGCGGATGATGCGTGAAACCGTGACGTGCGTGCGCTCGCGCGTCGAGCCGCCGGCGCCGTAGGTGACCGACACGAACTCGGGCGCCAGCGGTGCGAGCCGCGAAATGGCCGCCCAAAGCTGCTCTTCCATCTTCTCTGACTTGGGAGGGAAGAACTCGAACGAAACGTCGATGTCGCCCGAGCCGAGCAGCCGGCTCTTTCTCTCGTTCGCCTCAGCCATCATCTGGCATCCTCCAGCCTCGCGGCGGCGCGCCCGCCGCCATTCTTGTGCGATTGTCTGCCTGCCGCGTCCTTGCCTGCCTCGCCCGGGCGCTCCGCCAGCCAGATCGAAACGGTGAGCTTCTGGGATGCCTGGGCCTGGCTGGGTGCGAGCTGGTCGTAGCCGCGCGCAACCAAGCCGGCGTCCTCGGTCCATTGCGTGACTTGCCCACGGGCAAAGCCCAAACGCTCGTGCGCTTCCTGCTCGCGCAGGAACTCGAGCGCGTGGGGTGCAAAGTCGACAATGAGAAGCTTGCCGCCGAGCTTCAGCACCCTGGCGGCCTCTCGAATGGCGAGTGCGGGATCGGACAGGAAGTGCAGCACCTGATGCATGATGACGGCATCGGCCGACTGATCCTGCAGCGAGAGCGCATAGATATCGCCGTGGCGCACCTGCGCGTTGGCGTTACCCGACTTGGCGAGCCGCGCGCGGGCGTACGTCAGCATCGCCTGATTGACGTCGATGCCGAGCGCGCGCGTGTAGCGCCCACCCAGCAGTTCAAGCGCGCGGCCCGTTCCCGTGCCAAGGTCGACCAGGAAGGAGAAAGGACCCGGCCCCAACGCGTTCAGCATTGCGGCTTCGACGTCGGTTTCCGAAACGTGCAGCGCGCGGATGCGGTCCCAGTCGGCGGCATGCTCCCGGAAGAACTTTTGCGCCGCAGCCTCGCGATCGCGCTTCAACGCATCCGCCCGTTCCCGGTCGCGCCGCGCGTCGGCGTCTGCGGGATCGACGTGGGCCAGCAGGCGCAGCGCAAGCCGCCCGCCGGCGGAACGGTCCGAGATATGAAAATAGACCCAGCTCCCCTCCCGGAAGCGCTCGATCAAGCCCGCCTCGACCATTAATTTCAAATGCCGGGAGATGCGCGGCTGGCTCTGCCCCAGGATCAGCGTCAGGTCCTTCACGTTGAGCTCGCCCGCCTGCAGCAGCAGCAGGACACGCAGACGCGTCGGCTCGGCAGCGGCTTTGAGCGCAGCGACGAGGTCGCAGGTCGGCAGGTGCGGGTTCTGATCCATGCCGCATAGATATAAAGATATGTTTATGTGTCAAGACTAAATCTGCCCATCTTCACGCGCTTGTTCCAAGGAGCCGCCCATCCCTTTTGGAACACAGAGCAACCCGTCATTAACCAGGCCGGGCTAGGGTCGGTTGCAACAAATCCTGGATCGTGACGACCGAGAGTGCCGAGTAAATGTGCCTTGCAACGCCCGCCAGTTACATGCCCCTGCCGGCCTGCAGCCCCGCCCCGATCGACGGCGCCTGCCGCCCGGACCCGAACCATGCGCGCCCGATCCGCAGAGCGCCGGCCGGGCATTCTTTCGCCGAGATTGCGTTGCCAATTGCCGTCGAGATGGCTGGCAGCGGGAATCGCAGAGGGTTGCACAGGCATTGCGTCCAGGGCAAAGATGACAGCTCCTGGCCCGAGGGAATTGCCGCAGGCGCCGGTTAATTTTCGCAAGCCGGAGACGAGGCGCCGGCCAATCGGCCGGATGGCATCGAGGAGTTTTGACGTGACGAAGTTTGTTTCACAGGGGACGACAACCACGATGCGTGCATATCGCTTCGCTTTCCTTGCTCTCATGGCGCTTGCGGCAGCCTTAGCCCCCGCAGACGCAGCCCGCGCTGAAACGCCCGCCGCCTACATGCAGCGCGTTCAAAACGAGATGCTGGCCGCGCAGCGCTCAGGGTCTTCCACCGCCTTTCAGAATGTGCTGCGCAAGCACATGGATGTGCCTTCGATCGGCCTGACCGCGCTTGGCGAGCACGCGCGCACGCTGCCCAAGGCGGACCGTCCAGCTTATTTCAATGGCATGATCCGCTTCATTTCCAACTATGCCGCCAAGGAAGCGCCCAAGTATCCCGTGGCGTCCGCCGTCGTCATCGGCCAGGGCGAAGAGACCGTCGGCGGGTCGACCGTCGACAGCCGCATCACGCTGCGCTCGGGCGAGAGCTACGATATCCGCTGGAAGATCGTCCGCCGCGGCGACGCCTACAAGGTGCGCGACGCGCAGGTCGTCGGATTCTGGATGACCTCGTTCCTCGACACGCTTTTCCAGAACTACATCTCCGAGAACGGCAACAATCCTCGCGCCCTTATCCTGGCGCTGAACCGCTCATAAGCCAGGCAAGCTGGATTGCTCTGAAGAGCGCGCGGTCATTGACCGGGCGCTCTTTTTTCATCGATCGCCGGTCAATTTGTCATGGGCCGCCGGTCAATTCTTCATGACCTGCGGTCAAGGTCCAAGCCCCGCCAAGCAAGCGGGGTCTTGGTCCAAGAGAAAATTTGAGCGTGTCATGCGAGCCACGCCAGGGCGTCACGCCCGGCCGCGGCTGCATCGGGCGATCAGACCCATCCTGCGTCTGGCGCTCGATTTCATGCAGAAATCGCGAAAATAACGCCGAACCACGATGCTGCCTGCCCCAAAGTCCCGCATGACTTATTGCCGCGAAGCCCTTGGGATTGCCCGCAGCCGCTCACTGCCCCCCTTGCCAGGCGGCATTTGCCGCACGACTGTCCCATCGACCGCATCCAGACGGCCCGTTTGTCGTCACAGTTTTGGAGACAACTGGCGCCCGATTGAATCAATCGAGAGGCCAAGCAGGGAGAACCTCATGATGTATTCCAAGCTGAAGATCGCGCCGGTGGCGGCGGCTGCGATCCTCGCACTGTCAATCACGACGGCCCATGCCGCAGAAGACGCAGCAGCAGCCGACCCGGCCGCGACCGAGCAGACGGCCGAGCAAGAGGCACCCGCCGCCGAGGCCGCCGAGCCGGCCGCCGAGACCGCGGCCCCGGCAGACGAGAGCGCCGCCCCCGCCGACGCCGCCGGCACGGAAGCGGCTGCCCCCGCGGCCGAGGCGCCTGCCGCGGAAGAAGCCGCGCCAGCGGATGCTGCACAAGTCCCGGCCGCACCGGCGAGCCAATTTTCTGCAGCCGACCTTGCGATCGGCACACCCGTGGTGGCATCCGACGGTGTGCAGATCGGCGAAGTCAACCGCGTCACATCCGACGCTTCAGGCAAGGTCAGCGAGATCCACGTCACCGCAGGCGGACCGGCCGGCCTTGGGGCGAAAGTCGTCGCTATTCCAGCCAATATGATCGCAGCGGGCGGCAAACCGGTGAAGGTGTCGATCAGCGCCGCGGAAGCCAAGAAGCTTCCGATCCTCGACGACGGCAAGAGCTGAGTTCTCGCTCGCGACTTGAATTCGCGAATTCGAGCCGCTGCCCGCAAGGGCGGCGGCTCTTTTTATGACCGGGCGTTGGACGCGCCGGGCCGGTTGCGCGTTGGAAGCGCTCGCCGTCGCATCAGCGCTCGAATTTCTTGAACTTGATGCGGTGCGGCTCGACGGCGGCCTCGCCGAGACGGCGCTTCTTGTCTTCCTCATAGTCGGCGAAGTTGCCCTCGAACCATTCGACGTGGCTGTCACCCTCGAACGCAAGGATGTGCGTGGCCAGACGGTCGAGGAAGAAGCGATCGTGCGAGATCACCACGGCGCAGCCGGGGAAATCTTCCAGGGCTGCTTCCAGCGCCGAAAGCGTTTCGGTATCGAGGTCGTTGGTCGGCTCGTCCAGCAGGAGCAGGTTGCCGCCTTCCTTCAAAAGCTTCGCAAGGTGCACGCGGTTGCGCTCACCGCCCGACAACATCCCGACCTTCTTCTGCTGGTCGGGTCCCTTGAAATTGAACCAGCCGCAATAGGCGCGCGAGGGCACTTCCCTCTTGCCGCCAAGCGAGAGCTGATCAAGCCCACCGGAGATTTCCTCCCACACGGTCTTCTTCCCATCGAGATGCGCGCGTGACTGATCGACGTAGGAAATCGTCACCGTTTCACCGAGCCGGATCGTGCCCTTGTCGGGCTTTTCCTGGCCGGTGAGCATTTTGAAGAGCGTCGTCTTGCCTGCACCGTTGGGGCCGATGACGCCGACGATGCCACCCGGCGGCAGTTTGAAGGACAAACCGTCGATGAGCAGGCGATCGCCAAAGCCTTTCGAAAGACCGTCCGCCTCGATGACGACGCCGCCCAGGCGCGGGCCGGTCGCAATCTGAATGGTGGCGCGTCCCGTCTCCTCGCGGCCGGCCTCTTCGGCCAGCCTCTCGTAGGCCGCGATGCGCGCTTTCGACTTAGCCTGGCGGGCTTTGGGCGAAGAGCGGATCCACTCCAGTTCGCGCGCGAGAGCCTTCTGCTTGCTTTCGTCTTGTGCCTTCTCGGCCGCCTCGCGCTTGGCCTTCTGTTCCAGCCAGCTCGAATAGTTGCCCTTATAGGGCACGCCCTGGCCGCGATCGAGTTCGAGCGTCCACTCGGTGATATTGTCGAGGAAGTAGCGGTCGTGGGTCACGAGAATGACGCAACCGGGATACTCCTTCAGATAGCGCTCGAGCCAGGCGACCGATTCCGCGTCAAGATGGTTGGTCGGCTCATCGAGAAGCAGAATGTCGGGCTTGGACAGCAGCAGCCGGGTCAGCGCCACGCGGCGCTTTTCGCCGCCCGACAGCTTCGTGACGTCAGCCTCGCCCGGCGGGCAACGCAGCGCGTCGAGCGCCTGCTCCACCTGACTGTCGAGATCCCAAAGGTTCAACGCGTCGATCTGATCCTGCAACTGGGTCATCTCGTCGGCCGTCTCTTCCGAATAGTTGGCGGCGATCTCGTTGTAGCGATCAAGGATCGCTTTCTTCTCCGCGACGCCCTCCATGGCGTTGCCGAGCACGTCCTTCTCGGGATCGAGTTCCGGCTCCTGTGGCAGGTATCCAACCTTGATCCCATCGGCCGCCCACGCCTCGCCGACGTAGTCGTCCATGAGCCCGCCCATGATCTTGAGCAACGTCGACTTGCCCGCGCCGTTCAAGCCGACGACGCCGATCTTCGCGCCAGGGAGGAACGACAGCGAAATGTCCTTGAGCACCGTTTTGCCCCCCGGATAGGTCTTGGAGAGCTTGTGCATGTGATAAACGTACTGATGGGCTGCGGCCATGATCGGGCGCCTCTCCTCTAAAAAGTCGGACAATGGCATGATTTGGCTGGGTTCTAGCCCATTCCCTACGGCATCTCAACCCGCTCGCACGTTCTGGGCGTTCATCACGAGCACATAAGCGTTTTGCCGCATGCGATCGCGGCCAAAGGGGGGTGGGACATTGTCACGCTTCGTGGCGTGGCCTGCAGCTCAACCCCACGCCGGGTTCCTGGAGTTGGCGAAGAAATAGATGCCCAGCCCGCTGGTGAACAGCAACCAGCCCCAAAGCGTGTGCTCGATCCACACCGCCGAAAAGGAACGTGTGCGCCAGTAGCGCCAGGAAAACAGCAAGCCTCCCGCCAGGGTGAGTGCAACCGCCAGATGGTTGCGGAAAACGATGTGCGAGAGCGCGAAGGCGGCCGCACTCACCGCGATCATGACTGCCGGTTGCGCAAAGAGTGCGCCATAGCGGTGAAAGAAAAAGACGCGGTAGATGAACTCCTGCGCGAAGACCGAGGTGAATGGATAGAGCATCAGCATCTTGGCCCACAGCCTGGTGCGCTCGCGCGGCAGGTTGAACAGATGATCAGGCACGATCGCCCACACCGCAAGAAGGACGACCGGCACCGCGAACACGAAGGGCGCGACAATGGTCCGCATCGTGCCCGCCGGCATGGGCTCCAGCAAAACGGCACGCCAGCCGAACGTGGGGTCGAAAAACGCCAGCGCCGCTATGATCGCGATGACCGGACCAAGCGCCCAAAACAGCGGTACTCCATGGTCGAACATGACCGCACGCATGAGGAGCGGCGCGGCGATGAACAGCAGCGCACATTCCGCCGCCAACCACGTCCTGGTTTGCATCATTCGTTCTGGTCTCACTGACACAGTCCCGGAATCATGCGGGCGCGCGCCACGAAACGGCGCTCGATCTCGCGGGCGATGGCACCGGCGCAGTCCAGTGGGGCATAGCTCCACGTCTCGAACACGAACGGCGCCGAGAGCGCGCGGGTGATGCCTTTCGCGCTCATGGCCGCATGGAAGCGATCGAACTTCGCGCTGCCGCCTGCGGGGTGAAACACGTAGATCGGCTTGCCGGTCGCGGCAGCCTCCCCCACCATGTTGATGCTGTCGGCGGTGACGACGAAGGCGTCCGCATTGGCCAGAAAATACGGGTAGGGATTGTCGCCATCCCCGCTCCACACGATGCGGTGCGCGGCAGCCGTCGCCTGATCGACGGCCGCCAGTAGGCCGGGTGGCGTACGCCGCGACGCGGTGATCATGAGGCCGGCGCCGCTACCGGCGATGGCGGCCAACGCCTCGGCAAGACGAGCCGTGTCCTCCCCGCCATAACGGTAGTCGCCATTGGGGCCGCCGATCAGCACCGCGATACGCGGGGCCGGCAAGGCCGCGATGGCCTGTGGCGTCTCGGCGCGCAGGCGGGCCAGCCGCTCGGCACTATAGCGATGGGGCGAGGCCAGCGTCGTCACGACATTGGCCCCGCGCCTTGCATCGTGTTCGGGAACCCAGAAAAGATCGGCGCTGCGCGGTCCGGTCTTGGGATCGAGCAGAATGACCGTAAAAGTCTGCAGGCCGGCCCTGCGCTTCAGGGCGCGGATGTAGGGCGTGGTCAGCCGCCCGGTCGCGAACGCTATGACCGGCCAAGGCGGCGCGAAAACGCTGCCCGGCGCGCCAAATCGGGATGCGTGCGGCGGGCGTCCATAGGGCGCCGTCAATTTGTAGAAGCCGCGCGGCTCCGCGATGCGTTTGACCTCGGCGGCGACGCTCAGCGCGTCGGCCACGCCAAGCATCTGGATCTCGTGGCCGGCCTTGCCGTCCGAGATGATCCATGCCCGCCTGCCCGCTAGCACGCCTGCCGCCTCATGGCCCATGCTTGACCCCGTGCTTGACCTTATGCCTGGGCCCCACGCTTGGCCCTCCCTCGCCGCCCTTCAATCGCGACCGCACTTGTGGCCCCACCGTGCGCGGCTGTCGAGAGGCACGCGGCCGCGCCGTTCACGAAATAAACGCAAAGAAAGGCTTCCTGCATCTTTCTTGATATTATGGCGCACTGCCGATCGGAAAACAGAACGAGCCATGCCTCTCATCCTTGACGCCATCGACTGGCGCATCCTTCGCGAACTCCAGGCGGATGGACGCATCACGAACATCGCGCTGGCCAACAAGATCGGCCTTTCGGCGCCGCCGTGCCTGCGCCGCGTCCGCGCCCTGGAGGAAGCGGGCGTCATCGCCGGGTACAGTGCGATCCTCGATGAAAACGTGCTGGGCTTTTCGCTCACCGCGTTCGCAATGGTGCGCCTGCATAACCAGGCCGAAGCGGATTTGCGCGCATTCGAGAATGCACTGCTGTCCTGGCCGATCGTGCGCGAAGCACACATGCTGTCGGGTGAAAGCGACTACATGCTCAAGTGCGTGGCGCGCGATCTGACCGGCTTCCAGGCGTTCGTGCTCGACGATCTGACAGCCGCGCCGAACGTGGCAAGCGTGAAGACGTTTTTGACCATACGCCGCGCCAAGCGGGAGAGCGGCGTACCGATCACGGCTTCCAAAGTCCGCAACGACATTTGAAGGAGCGCGTGTCGATGTCTAAAACCTCCGCCATGAGCGCGTTTGTGATCGGGTGCGCCCTCTTTCTCTTTCCCCTTCCCCTGGCGGCCCAAGCCAGCAAGACGGATACCCTGTTTCAATCGCACTTCGCCGCCCTCGCGGGTGGAGAGCCCTGCTACGCGCGCGCCTACTCAAGCGAGCATCTCAAGGCTCATCCCGAACAGCGCGTTTCCGAGATCGAACTCGACATGGCGAAGGAAAATCCCGATGGCATACCAATTACCGAGGACGCCATCGAACTGGGCTTCGGCATAAGGCTGAAAGGCAAACCCCGCTGGTACACCAATGTCGCGCTCTGCAAAAGCGAAGGCACGCGGATCAGCTGTTTCCTCGAAGGCGACGGCGGCGCCTTCACGCTGACCGCCGCCGGCGACGGCCTGCGACTGGTCACGGGCGACTACGGGATCGCCATCGAAGGCGCCGAAGAATTCGTGGAACTATCGGGCGCGCAGGGGGACGATCGTGTCTTCATCCTGCAGCCCGCGGACAAAGCCGTGTGCGCCAGATCGAGCGAAGACTTGAAAGAGTAGGCGCTGGGCCGCCCGGCGCGCCTACCTCCACTCGATCTTGAGTACTTCGAAGGAGCGCGAACCCTTCGGGGTCGTGACTTCGGCGGTGTCGCCCTTGGACTTGCCAATGAGTGCGCGTGCGATGGGCGAGGAGATGGAAATCTTGCCATCGCGCAAGTTCGCCTCGAGATCCCCGACGATGGTGTACTTCACCTTGTCGCCCGTATCCTCGTCTTCGAGCGACACGGTTGCACCGAACTTGACGGTGTCGCCTGAGAGCTTGGACGTATCGATGACTTCGGCGCGCGAGATCTTGTCCTCCAGTTCGGCGACGCGGGCCTCGTTGAGCCCCTGCGCTTCCTTCGCGGCATGATATTCGGCGTTCTCGGACAGGTCGCCGTGGGCGCGTGCTTCGGAGATGGCGGCGATGATTCGCGGACGCTCGACCGCCTTGAGGCGTTGCAGCTCCTCTTCCAGGCTCTTGAAGCCTGCCACTGTCATGGGAACCCGTTCCATCGACATCTCCAACGTCTCCTCAAAAGCCCGCACACTATGTGCGGCGCCTCACTTCGACGCTCATCGAGCTGAGAATTGTAGCTAACAGGCCAGGCGCACAAGACCCACCCGTGGATATCCTCGACGGCTTGCCGAAGGACCGGCCGCCGGTTTTTCCCGGAACATCATCTTGCGCCCGCTGGAACCGTTAGCGATATGCAAAACCCTGCAATGGGGCGACGTCAAGCGTATCGGACTTCAACGCCTTGATGGCCCGTGTGACCGCAACCGCCCCGGCCAGGGTTGTATAATAGGGTACATGGTGAAGCAAGGCCGAGCGGCGGATGTCCTTGCTATCCGCCAGAGCCTTGGCGCCCTCGGTTGTATTGAAAACGAGATTAACCTCACCGTTCTTGATGGCGTCCACGACATGCGGGCGGCCTTCGAGAACCTTGTTGATCGTCTCGCAGGCGACGCCGTTGGCTTCCAGGTGGCGCTTGGTTCCCCGGGTGGCGATGATCTTGAATCCCATGGCCGCAAGATCCTTCACGGGACCCACGATACGGTGCTTGTCGCTTTCTTTCACGGATACGAAAACCGTGCCGTCGGAGGGCAGTTTTTGCCCCGCTCCCAACTGGCTCTTGCCGAAGGCCATCGCAAAGTCGCGGTCGATGCCCATGACCTCGCCGGTCGAGCGCATCTCCGGCCCCAGCACCGGATCGACGCCGACAAAGCGAGCGAACGGAAAGACCGCTTCCTTCACGGCGATATGATCGAACTTCGGGGTCTTCAGATTGAAGGCGGCGAGCGGCTTTCCGGCCATCACTTGTGCGGCGATGGAAGCAATGGGCAGGCCGATGACCTTGGCCACGAACGGAACCGTGCGCGAGGCCCGCGGATTGACTTCCAGGATGTAGACCTTGCCATCCTTGATGGCGAACTGAACGTTCATGAGGCCGACGACCTTGAGCGCCAGCGCAAGCTCGCGAGACTGGCGCTCGAGTTCCGCGACGATGCCGGCCTTGAGCGAATACGGCGGCAGCGAACAGGCGCTGTCGCCCGAATGAATACCGGCTTCCTCGATGTGTTCCATGATGCCGGCGATGAACGTGTCCTTGCCATCGGCAAGGCAATCGACGTCCACCTCGACGGCATCCGTCAGATAGCGGTCGACCAGCAGCGGGCGCTTGTCGGACACGACCAGCTCCGAGGGACTGTCGAGCGTCACGGAAAGCCGCGCCACGTAACGGTCGATCTCCGTGCCGTCGTGAACGATCTCCATCGCCCGTCCGCCCAGCACGTAGGAGGGGCGAATGACGACCGGATAGCCGATGGCGTCAGCAATGGCGCGCGCATCGCCCGGCGACTTGGCTATGCCGCTTTCAGGCTGAGCGAGTCCAAGCCTGTCGATCAGCGCCTTGAAGCGGTCGCGATCCTCGGCCAGGTCGATGGCGTCGGGCGAGGTGCCCAGGATCGGTACGCCCACCTCCTCCAGGGCGCTCGCGAGCTTGAGCGGCGTCTGGCCGCCAAACTGCACGATGACACCCTTCACCTTGCCCCGCTGGCCCTCGGTTCGGATGACTTCCAGCACGTCTTCGGCCGTCAGCGGCTCGAAGAACAGGCGGTCGGAGGTGTCGTAGTCCGTCGATACCGTCTCGGGGTTGCAGTTGATCATGATCGTCTCGTAACCCGCCTTGGTCAGCGAGAAGCAGGCATGACAACAGCAGTAGTCGAACTCGATGCCCTGACCGATGCGGTTAGGGCCGCCACCTAGAATGACGATCTTCTCCTTGTCGGTTGGATCGGCCTCGCACACGGGCGCATCGAACAGCCCCGTCTCGTAGGTGGAATACATATAGGCGGTGGGCGAGGCGAATTCGGCAGCGCACGTATCGATGCGCTTGAACACGGGCGAAACTCCCAGATCGCGGCGCACTTTGGCGGCGTCGGCTTCGGTGGTCTTGGCCAGGCGCGCCAGACGCGCATCGGAAAAGCCCATGGCCTTGAGCGCGCGCAGCCCGGCGGCGGTCTTCGGCAGCCCGTGCGCAATGACGCGGGTTTCCGCGTCGACGATTTCCTTGACGCGCGCCAAAAACCACGGATCGATCTTACTGTACTGGTGGACTTCCTCCTCGCTGAAGCCGAGGCGGAACGCCTGCGCGACCTTCAGCAGCCGATCGGAGGCGGGACGTGAGACCGCCGCGCGCACGACGTTCTTGTCGTCCCCCTGCCCGATGCCCTCCAGGTGGACATCATCGAAACCCGATAGCCCTGTCTCCATGGAGCGCAGGGCCTTCTGCAGGCTTTCAGAGAACGTACGGCCGATGGCCATGGCTTCGCCGACGGACTTCATGGCCGTGGTCAACGTGGTATCCGCGCCGGCAAATTTCTCGAACGCGAAGCGCGGAATCTTCGTAACGACATAGTCGATCGTAGGCTCGAACGACGCAGGCGTCGCGCCCCCCGTGATGTCGTTCTCCAGTTCGTCGAGCGTGTAGCCGACCGCGAGCTTCGCAGCGACCTTGGCGATGGGGAATCCCGTTGCTTTGGATGCGAGCGCGGAAGAACGCGAGACGCGCGGATTCATCTCGATGACGACCAAGCGGCCGTCCGCCGGATTGACGGCGAATTGCACGTTCGATCCGCCGGTCTCCACGCCGATCTCGCGCAGTACGGCAATCGAGGCGTCGCGCATGAGTTGATATTCTTTGTCGGTCAGCGTCAGAGCGGGGGCGACGGTGATGGAATCGCCCGTATGAACGCCCATCGGATCGACGTTCTCGATGGAACAGATGATGATGCAGTTGTCCGCCTTGTCGCGAACAACCTCCATCTCATATTCCTTCCAGCCCAGCAGGCTCTCGTCGATGAGGATCTGGCCGACCGGCGAAGCGTCGATGCCCGAACGCGCGATCTGTTCGAATTCCTCGCGATTGTAGGCGACGCCGCCGCCGGTGCCGCCCAGCGTGAAGGCGGGCCGGATGATCGCCGGCAGACCGACCGTATCGAGCAGGCGCATCGCTTCCATGAAGCCGCCCGCCCGGTCGTAGCCGACGGTGTGTCCCTCCGCATCCTTGATGGCCGGCGAAGATGCGATCGCCGAGCGCGGGCTTTCCAGCCCGATCCTGTCCATCGCCTCACGGAACAGCTTGCGGTCTTCCGCCTTGTCGATGGCTTCCGCCTTCGCGCCGATCAGTTCCACGCCGTATTGCTTCAGCACGCCAGCGTTGTGCAGCGCCAGAGCCGTGTTGAGCGCGGTCTGCCCGCCCATGGTCGGCAGCACCGCGTCGGGCCGTTCCTTGGCTATGATCTTGGCAACGACCTCGGGCGTGATCGGCTCGACATATGTCGCGTCGGCCAACTCCGGATCGGTCATGATCGTCGCGGGGTTGGAATTGACGAGGATGATCCGGTAGCCCTCGGCCCTGAGAGCCTTGCAGGCTTGTGTTCCGGAATAATCGAACTCGCACGCTTGCCCGATGACGATCGGGCCGGCGCCGATGATGAGGATAGACTTGATGTCTGTGCGTTTTGGCATGGCGAGGCTGACTTCTATTGCAGCGCAACGGGTTTGGCTATACCCGGGCTGCCATTCGCCGCAAAGGGCAAGGATGTCGCCATCCCTGCCCTTTTTTGCAGATAATCAAGTGCTTGGGTAAGGCCGCTCAGCCCGGCGGCATCCCGGAGAAATGCGGGATGTGGGGGTTGTCGCCATCCCAGGCTGGGCGGCGCTTGCTATAGACGACGAATTGCGGCTCGATCCCGGTCGAATCGTCCAAGGTTCCTGCGAAGATCAACGCCAATCCGGGAAAGGCGACCGGATTGGTGATGTAGAGCTTGGACCCGCAGTTCGGGCAGAAGTGGTGCGTCACCTGATTTCCGGCATCCGAAGTGTAGGTGTACGTCTTTGTTTCTCCCGCCAGCTTGACATCTTCGATGGCGTAGACGGCGGCGGTGAAGTTGCTGCTGCCGGTGGACTTTTGGCATTGCGTGCAGTGGCATTTGCCGGCGGTCTTCATTTCGCGGGGAACCTCGTAGCGCAGTTGGCCGCACATGCAGCTTCCGGTGCGCGTGCCAGGCATGAAAGCTGACATCAGTGCGTCTCCTGTTATTCGTGCTGTCGAGGCACGCTATCAGGCGGTCCCAACCCGACCAAGACCTACGATCGGTGGACGCGGATGCTCATTGCGCGTGCAAAGCCGGCGACGGCAGACGCTTTGGGGTTATGGAGATTTGGACGGCTCTCCCGCGGGCGTCGCGGGCGCCGTCTGCCGTGCGTCGCTGGCGGGCGCCGGCGCATGCGATCCAGACGCGGCCGCGGGCTGCTCCAGCGGCCTTGCGTCCTTGGGCGGCTCCACCTTCAAGTCGAGCGGGAAGCTGTAGCTCGTCTCGAAGATCGGCTTGTCCTCCCGCCCGGCGGTCACGATAGCGTTGCGCGTGGGCAGACCGGTCATCGCGTCGACGTAGAACATGCGATAGGCTTCATTCTTGCTCGCGGGGGCGTTCTCGGGCGGCTCGTCCTCGAGCCTGTAGCTCATCACGTCCTTGCCATCGAGCTTCATGCGTCCCTTGCAGCTATAGTTGCCGACGTCTTCCTGGGGCGTCAGCACGTTCTCGCGCATCTGGTTGATGAGTTGGCCGGTGATGCTGGCAGGCAGCGTGCGCCAACCCTGGCCTTCATTGGACCACGCCTTGTCGCCGATCAGGATCACCTCTTGGGTAACGGATTGCCCCACGACATTGACCCTCTGGTGCATCCGGTCCGGCAGCACATAGTCGATGGTCATGTTGGTCAAACCGTTTTCGGTGATCATCGTCGTTTCCATCCGGAACCAGGACGAATTGCGCAGCTTCTGCAGCGCGGCCGCGACCTCGTCACGGCAGGGATTGGCGTTCTTCTTGCCCTCTTCGGGCCCGCCCTGGGCAAAGGCGGTGCCCGTCATTATGGCGACAGCGGCGAGAAGCACTAGCAGGCGGCGCATCGGGAATGTTCCTATCAAATCTGTCCGAACCCGGAAGTTTGCGTCCGAAGAGCGTTCAGCGAAGCTTCTGGACCGGCGCGCCCTGGGGCGCTTCGATCACCATGTCGGCCGGGTAGCTGTAGACGGCCTTGAGCACCGGTGCATCCTGTCCCGAGACCGCCGCGACCACGTTGAACGCAGGAAGTCCGGTTTCAGGATCGATGTAGATCGTGCGGGCCAGGACTTTGTCGGGCGCGGTTCCTGCGGGCGCCGCCTTGTCCAAGGCGCGATAGGCCACGTACTCCTTGCCTTCGAAGCTCGCCTTTCCGAGGCAATCGAACGTTCCGATCTCCTTGCCGGTGGAACCCATGGCGGAATTGAATTCCGCGATGATCGATTGGGTGAACTGGGGCAGGAGCTCTTCATAGACGCCATCGGAGCCCGCATAGGCATGGTTACCCACCAGCATGGTCTGCTGTTCGCCCGGCATCGCGGGTGACTTGACCGTCTGCAGCATCCTGTCGGGCGGCATGTAGTCCACGGTCAATCGTACCTCGCCTTCCGCGGATGGCTGGCTCATCGCAACCCGGAAGGCCTTGGAGGTGCGCTGCTTCTGAAAGGCGGCGACCACATCGGCGCTGCAGTCGTTGGCGAACGCCGGAGCACTCGCAGGCGCCGCGAGCGCGAGACCGAGAATGGTAAAAGCGAGACGCCGCATGGCACCCTCCGAAAGAACTGGCTGATGGGTTTATACGCACAAGAGCGCCCCGGTCGATCTAAAAAATTCGAAAGGTTTATGGCTTTATCCGTCCGCGAGATCCCCCGCAGCCAGCGACGGCACGGCGTCCGGAAAGTTGCAGCCCCACAGGCCTGGGAGGCTGCGCGCGCCAATCTTTCGTGTTTTATGCCGCTCGCGCTAGATGGCGCGCGCCAGACGGCATGTACCAGGCGATGCGCGAGGCGCTTTTGCGCCATCAGCCCTTCTTTTTCATTTCGGCGCAATAGTCCTTGTGCTCGGCACGCGGCGTGAAGATCACGTAGTCCACGGCGGGCTTGCCTTCCGGATCGCGCGGCACGTAGGCTTCAGGATCGGTCTTGCCGTCCTCGACCTCGAGCATCATGATCGAAAGCGTCTTCTTTTCGGGCGCGCGCTGGTGAATGTACCACGGCACGCCGCGATCCTCGCGCACATGCTCATTGCCCGCGATCAGCAGCGTGGACCCACGCTTCTCAATGGCTTTCAGCACCGCGTCCGCCAAAACGGCATCGCGGTAGCGCTGCGCAAACGCCATCGATCCCAGCTGCTCCCGGGGCATATGCTTGCAGTGGCTCTCGAAAAGCTGGTCGAGAACCGCCGCATCGGCTTTGTCGCCCAGCGGGACGTCGAGTTTCAGGCGTGCCTTTTCATCGCCGGGCAATGCGGACGCGCCCTCCTTGGAAACCTTCCTGATGGTGTTGCGATCGGCATCGCCCGCATAGAACGGCACCTGCCCCTTGAGCGCCGCAATCAGCAACGGATCGTAGGCGTAGTCCTGCCAGCCGCTCTTGTCCCAATCGATCGCGGCTTTGAGCTTCTCCAGGGAGTCGCTTTTGTAGTTGTAATTCGTCGATGTGAGGAATGCGTCGAGCGCGGGCGCCTTGTCCGCCGGGATCTGCTCGAAAACCGCCGATGCGTAGGATGAAAAGCCCAAGCGCGAACGCAATTCGTGGTGCAGCGGATTGTCGTGCCGCTCGCCGAACAGCACGGCCCCGCCCGAGACGACGGTGGCGCGCACGTCCTCGCGCAACGACATCCAGCCATTCGCGTCGCAATCCTTCGCGTGATCCTTGAGGCGGCCGCTCTGTGCGATATGGACGCGCCCGCATAAGGGATGGTTGCAGGTCTTGGTCCACTCCTCCAGCAGCTTGTAGATCGGACCGCGTTCGAACTCGCATGCGGACGCCGGGGTGCAGATTGCCGCCGCGAGTGCGGCCGATGCGAGACATGCAGATAGACGTTTGAGAGCGCGCACGATCAACTCCTTGCAGGCTGCGAGCGCTCGGGCGCCCGCCGACGCCGCTTAAGACCACAAAACCGCAGCGGCGACAATGAGACGTCGGTCGCCTCGCAACGCGGCTTCACCGATCCTCGACGCGCCGTTTACACAAATGCGTGCGTCGCGGATCGCACAAAGGGGCGGTGGCCCGGCCGGGAAAGCGTTGGCGGTTCAGCGCTCGCGCACAGCCGTTGCGCCCTTCTGGCGGCGCATCATGTTGACGAAGCGAGTGAACAGGTAGTGGCTGTCCTGCGGGCCGGGCGATGCCTCCGGGTGATGCTGGACGGAAAACACCGGCGCGCCCTCGAGGGCCAGCCCGCAGTTGGAGCCGTCGAAGAGCGACATGTGCGTTTCCTTCACGCCCTTGGGCAGGGTGTCGCGATCGACCGCAAAGCCGTGGTTCATGGACACGATCTCGACCTTGTTGGTCGTAAAGTCCTTCACGGGATGGTTGGCGCCGTGGTGTCCCTGATGCATCTTCTTGGTTTTGGCCCCCAGCGCCAGCCCGAGCATCTGATGACCCAGGCAAATGCCGAATATGGGCTTTCCCGACGCGATGAGCTTCTTGATCTCGGGCACCGCATATTCGCCCGTTGCCGCGGGATCTCCCGGCCCGTTCGAAAGGAAAATGCCGTCGGGATTTCGCGCCAGCACCTCATCGGCCTTGGCGGTGGCCGGCACCACCGTCACCTTGCAGCCAGCCGACGCAAGGCAGCGCAGGATGTTGCGCTTCATGCCGTAGTCGATGGCGACGACGTGAAACTCGGGGTTCTCGTTGCGCGGGTAGCCCTCATTCCAGACCCAGCGCATCTCGTCCCAGGTGTAGCTCTGGCCGCTGGTGACGTCGGGGACCAGATCGAGTCCCAGCAGACCCGGCCAGGCCTTGGCTTGGGCTTTCAACCTGTCGAGATCGAACTTGCCCGAGGGGTCATGTGCGATCACGCCATTGGGCATACCCTTCTCGCGAATGCGGGCGGTGAGCGCGCGCGTATCCACGCCGGTGATCGCGATGATGCCGCGGGACTTCAGCCAGTGGTCGAGGTGCTCTGTGGCCCGATAGTTCGACGGATCGGTGATCGAGGCTCGCAGCACGCACCCGCGAACGCCCGACCGGGAGGCCAGGTTGGAGGTTTCGGTATCCTCGGGGTTGGCGCCGACGTTGCCGATGTGGGGAAACGTGAACGTGATGATCTGGCCGGCGTAGGAGGGGTCGGTCAGGATCTCCTGATAGCCGGTGATGGCGGTATTGAAGCAGACCTCGCCGACGGCCTCCCCTGTTGCGCCGAGCCCGATGCCGGAAATGACGCTGCCATCATCGAGAACGAGCTTGGCCGTGGCAACTGGTTCGCTCCAAGGGGTGGGCTCGCTCATCGGGCTTCAGATCTCTCGTGTGTGTTGGGGCTTCACGGCGCCGGTTGTGCCCGCTCGCAGCCGGCTTCCAGAGCCCGCCCGCGCCTCCTTGAAATTGGGCGGACCCTAGGCGATGGTCCCCATGAGGTCAATTGCCCTCACGCAGCCGTGTTCGCCCTGCGTTTTCAAGCCGCAAGGACAGCTTGCCGGTATCGGGCGGCCTCAGCCCCGGCGTCGGACCCCTCACCCGGGCGCCGCGATCGGCGTCGAGGCCGGCCCGCTTGATCGACGCGTCAAGAGCGCCTAAACCGGCCGCTTGCACCAAACATGAACGAGGATGGCATGCGCACCAGGATCAGCAGCGATCTCAAGGCAGCGATGAAGGCAGGCGAGAAGGACAAGGTAGCCGTCCTGCGCCTCATCAATGCCGCCATCCAGTCGGCCGAGATCGAGGCAAGAGAAACCATCGACGACGCGGGCGTGCTCGCGGTCATGACCAGGATGGTGAAACAGCGGCGGGATTCCATCCAGCAATACACCGGCGGCGGCCGCCCGGACCTGGCCGAGAAGGAGCAGGCCGAAATAGTCATCATCGAGCAGTATCTGCCCAAGCAAATGGACGAGGCCGCCGTTGCAGCCGCCATCAAGGCGGCGATTGCCGAAACGGGGGCGGCGGGCGCAAAGGACATGGGCAAGGTAATGGGCGCGCTCAAGGCCAAGTATGCGGGACAGATGGACTTCCAGAAAGCGTCGGCAGCCGTGAAGGCGGCGCTCGCGGGCTGACGGAAAAGGCCGGCGGGGTCCTCGCAAGAGCCAAGCCCATGATCTGCACGCCTGTGGATTGCGTGCAGAGCTGCATATCGTGGATCGGCAGGTGCGAATCGGCCATCGCGAATCGAACTATGGCTAAGCTTGCATTTTCTCACATGTAGGCAGTCCAACCCTTGACCCGCTTCACGCCCCAGATTTTGGACGAGATCCGCGCCAGGCTGCCCGTCAGCCAGGTCGTGGGCCGCAAGGTCGCGTTGAAGAGAGCGGGGCGGGAGTACAAGGGCCTTTCGCCGTTCAAGGTCGAGAGAACGCCCTCCTTCACCGTCAACGACATAAAGGGTTTCTATCACTGCTTCGCCACCGGCGAGCATGGTGACATTTTCACGTTCGTCATGAAGACGGAGGGGCTCGATTTTCCCGAAGCGGTCGAGCGTCTGGCCGAGGAGGCAGGCGTGATGCTGCCGCGGCCCGACCCGCGCGAGCGCAATGTCGAGGCCGAGGATCAGCGCGAGCGCCTTTACCGGCTGCTGGAAGCCTCGGCGCGCTTTTTCGAAGCCTCTCTCAAGGGGCCAGCTGGCGCGCCGGCGCGCCGCTATCTCGACAAGCGCGGCCTTGCGCCGGGCACCGTCGGCGCGTTTCGCATGGGTTATGCGCCCGCCAGCCGCCACGCCCTGAAGGACCATTTGACGGCTCATGGGTTCTCGGGGGCCGATATGGCGGCATCCGGCATGGTCATTGCGGGGGCCGACATCCCCGAATCCTACGACCGCTTCCGCAATCGCGTGATGTTTCCGATCCAGGACATGAAGGGCCGCGTCATCGCCTTCGGCGGGCGCGCGCTCGACAAGGATGCACCCGCGAAATATCTGAACTCGCCCGAAACCCCGCTGTTCCATAAGGGCCACGTTCTGTTCAACGCCGTGCGCGCGCGTCCATTGGCCCATGACAAAGGCCGCATCATCGCGGTCGAGGGCTACATGGACGTGATCGCGCTGCACGAGGGCGGAATCGGCGAGGCAGTCGCGCCGCTCGGCACCGCGCTGACCGAAGACCAGATCAAATTGCTCTGGCGCATGAGCCAAGTGCCGACCCTGTGTTTCGACGGCGACGCGGCCGGCAGGAAGGCCGCCTATAGGGCCATCGACACAGCTTTGCCGCATCTCAAGCCGGGCCACAGCGTCCAGTTCGCCTTTCTGCCCGATGGGCTGGACCCTGACGACCTGATCCGTCAGCAGGGCTCGGGCGCCATGGCCGGCATCCTGGAGCGTTCACGGCCCCTCATCGACGTCTTGTGGGAGCGCGAAATCACCGCCGGCCCACTAGCGACGCCCGAACAACGGGCCGCGCTCGAGGCTCGGCTGCGTGGACTTTCTGCATCTATTCTCGACCCCATGGTGCGCGCCCATTACGAGCGCGAACTGCGCGACCGCCTGTTCGGGTTCGGCCGCAGGCGCCCGGCCAGCCGCGGCGGCACGGGTCGATTGGGACAGCAGGCGCCCTTGCGCCCCGTGGACCCGGCAGCCGTCCCGGACTGGCGCCAGCGCGAGCGCAGCCGCCTGTTCGGCCGGCCCGGGCGTTTTCCCGCGGCCGGCGAACCGCCCGCCACCGCGAGTTCCGAACTGGCCGCCATGACGCCCGCAGCCCCTCAACGCGAGGCGCTGATCCTCAAGACTGTTTTGAACCATCCCTGGTTGATCGACGACCACGCGGAGGATCTGGCAGACGTCGCCTTCACATCGCGGCCATTATCGGCGCTGCGCGACGAAATCCTCACCCTGCACGCAATGCAGATTTCTCTTGACAGCGGGACATTGCGCACCCAATTGAGCAAAACGGGGGTTTCTAAGGTGGTGGACCTCGTCGAGCGAACGATTACGCACCGAAGCGACCGTTTTGCCGAGCCAGAGGCGTCTGCCACAGATGTCGAAACCGGATGGCGGCATGTCCTTGCGTTGCATCAGCGCCAGGACAGCCTTGAGCGTTCTCTGAAGGCCGCTGAGGAGGCTTGGTACCGGGATTGCACGCCAGAGGCCGAGGCTAGGCTATTGGACCTCAAGCGCCAAGTGGCGCAGGCGGCCGCCCTGGAGCATTTGGAAAACACGAATCACATCGACGCGCAGCCGGGCGAGGCGCCGGCAACGCGCGCAAGTTGAGGAATATCATTGGGTTAGCTCACGCGCCCCCGCAGGATGGGTTCTCCGTACCTGGGTGGCACGGCCGCTTTGGAGCTAGCCTTTCGGAAAAAACCGCTTCTGCCGCTTATAGGTAGAGGCTTGAAATTTCGGGACGGCGAAGGACAGCGATGGCACGCGCACAGCAGGCACAGCAGAAGAACGACGACAAGGAGCAGGTGGGCGCCGAGGCACCCGAGCGCGACAGCCCGCTGCTAGATCTGTCGGACCAAGCCGTCAAGAAGTTCCTCAAGGCGGCGAAGGCCAAGGGGTACGTGACGCTCGACCAGTTGAATGCCGTGCTGCCGTCCGAAGAGGTCCTGCCCGACCAGATCGAGGACATCATGGCGATGCTATCCGACATGGGCATCAACGTCGTCGAATCCGACGATAGCGAAGACGGCTCGGAAGTCGAGGAGAGCGGCGAGGACGACGAAAGCCGTGCGCTCGTCCCGCAAAACGCCCTCGCCAAGTCCGAAACCAAGTCGGAACCGGCCGAGCGCACCGACGACCCGGTGCGCATGTATCTGCGCGAAATGGGCTCAGTCGAGCTTTTGTCGCGCGAGGGCGAAATCGCCATCGCCAAGCGCATCGAGGCCGGCCGCGAGGCCATGATCGCAGGCCTGTGCGAAAGCCCGCTGACGTTCCAGGCCATCATCATCTGGCGCGACGAGTTGAACGAGGGCAAGATCCTCCTTCGCGATATCATTGATCTTGAAGCCACCTACGAGGGCCCCGAGGGCAAGACCCCGCCGGCCGTCGCTGGCGCCATGGACGAGGAAAGCGCGGAAGGCGAAGGCGCCCAGGCCGGCGAGATGAGCGCGGAGGACGACGACGAGTTCGAGAACGCCATGTCGCTTGCCGCCATGGAGGCCGAACTCAAGCCGAAGGTTCTGGAGACCTTCGACCAGATCGCCGCCACCTACAAGAAGCTGCGCAAGCAGCAGGACAAGAAGCTCGAGCAGCAGGTCGCGGGCGAGCAAGGCACGCGCCAGCAGCAGAAGGCCTACGACAAGCTGCGCGAGGAGATCGTGGCGGACGTCAAGTCGCTCTCGCTCAACAACAACCGTATCGAGAGCCTCGTCGAACAGCTTTACGCCATCAACAAGCGCCTCATCGGCCTCGAAGGCCGTTTGATGCGCCTGGGCGACAGCTACGGCGTGCCGCGCCAGCAGTTCATCGATGAGTATTTCGGCAACGAGCTCGATCAGACTTGGCTCGACCGCATGTCGACCAACGGCAAGAAGTGGACCGGCTTCGTGAAGGCCGAGCGCGCGCAGATCGAAGCGATCCGCGGCGAGATCCACACGCTTGCAACCGAGACCGGGCTTGAAATTCCCGAGTTCCGCCGCATCGTCAAGGCCGTCCAGAAGGGCGAGCGCGAGGCCCGTCAGGCCAAGAAGGAAATGGTCGAAGCCAACCTGCGCCTCGTCATTTCCATCGCCAAGAAGTACACCAACCGCGGCCTTCAGTTCCTCGACCTCATCCAGGAAGGCAACATCGGGCTGATGAAGGCGGTCGACAAGTTCGAATACCGCCGCGGCTACAAGTTCTCGACTTACGCGACATGGTGGATCCGTCAGGCTATCACCCGTTCGATCGCCGACCAAGCGCGCACCATTCGTATTCCGGTGCACATGATCGAGACGATCAACAAGATCGTGCGCACCTCGCGCCAGATGCTGCACGAGATCGGCCGCGAACCGACGCCGGAGGAACTGGCCGAAAAGCTCGCTATGCCGCTCGAAAAGGTGCGCAAGGTGCTCAAGATCGCCAAGGAGCCGATCTCGCTCGAAACCCCGATCGGCGACGAGGAGGATTCGCACCTGGGCGACTTCATCGAGGATCGCAACGCGGTGCTGCCCATCGAGGCTGCGATCCAGTCGAACCTGCGCGAAACTACTACGCGCGTGCTCGCATCGCTCACGCCGCGCGAAGAGCGCGTGCTGCGCATGCGTTTCGGCATCGGCATGAATACCGACCACACGCTGGAGGAAGTCGGCCAGCAGTTCTCGGTGACGCGTGAGCGCATCCGCCAGATCGAAGCCAAGGCGCTGCGCAAGCTCAAGCACCCGAGCCGGTCGCGCAAGCTGCGCAGCTTCCTGGATAACTGATGCCAGGCAACGGATCAGAGACACCCGATCAGAGAGAACGGATCAGAGAGAACGGATCAGATAAAAGCCCGGCTTCGCCCGCCGGGCTTTTTGTTCGCCTCGCATCATGCGGCGTCCGGATCGGCGCGTGCGCCGCATCGCGCTCACGTCCGGCGATCCTTGCTAAGCGGTTTCACGCCGGGAAGATGCGGCTTTGGTGAAGGAATCCGCCCGCGGCTGGCGGTCCTGGGAGACCGACACGCGAGCGACATCCGCCATGATTTCCCTGAGCTCGAAATCGATCTCGCTGAGCCTGTTGCGCACTTTCTCCTTACCGGCTGCATCAAGTACGCTTGCCCGCCAAGGCCAGTGAAATTTGCGCATGTCCGTCCCCGCAACAACTGATAACGCAATATCATTAGCAAACACATCTGGATCGCAGGCGACGATGTCCCCGCGATCCACAGGGCCCATGCAATGATACGCCTGCCGCGACGGATGCGCCACAGCAGCCTCGGCCTATTGCAAATTGGCGTGGCGGCCGCTGCCCGCAAGCTGAGCGTATGGCTCAGGCCTTGCTGGCAAGCCTGGCCTGTTCCTCCAGGTAGATCGAGTACATCGGCTCGTCCTGCAGGATGACGTCGTGATAGGCGCCATATCCGTTGAAGCGGGTGGCGAGAGCCCGCCCATAGGCGCCGATGTTGCCGATCTCGATGTAGTCGCCCTCGCGAACCGACTCCGGCAGCAGAAACGGCCCCTTCATGTGATCTATGCTGTCGCAGGTGGGTCCCCAGAACTCGAACGGCACGAGCGGCTCGCCAGGATCCAGTCCTTCGCGAATGAGACGCACAGGAAACACGAAGCCGAGTTGTGCGCTGTCGAACAGCGCGCCATAGCCGCCATCGTTGATGTAAAGCTCGTCGCCCTTGCGCAGATCGACCTTGACGATGAGGCTTTCGGCTTCCGCCACCAGGGCCCGGCCCGGCTCGCAGATCAGGCGGCAACTCTCGGTCACAGGCAGCTTGGCCATGGAAGACTTGATGACGTCGACGAAGTCCGACAGGCGCGCGGGCACGCTGTCGGTGTACTGGGAGGGAAAACCGCCCCCGACGTCGATGGCATCCACGACGACGCCAGCCTTGACGATCAGCTTCTTGATTTCCTCGAAAGCCATGGCGTACGCGTCCGGCGTGGTCGTTTGCGAGCCGACGTGGAATGTGATCCCCAGCTCGTCGGCCACCTGACGCGCCTTGACGAGCAGCCTGGCGGCCTTCGCACCGGTGGCGCCGAACTTACGTTCCAGCGGAACGCGGCTGTTCTTGGCGGGAACCGCGATGCGCACGAACAACTCAAGGTTCTTCGCGCCGCCGGTCTCCTCGACGATCTTCTGAAGCTCGTCCTCGGTATCCAGGGCAAAGCAGCGGATGTCGTAGTCGAAGTAGGCTTTCCGGATGGCGTGGCGCGGCTTCACCGGATGCATGAAATGCAGGCGCACTCCGGGAATGGTTGCGGCGTCTTCCAACTCGACCACCGATGCCACGTCAAACTGCTTGATGCCCGCCCCATAGAGCGCACCCAGCAGGAAGACGGAGCTGTTGGCCTTGTAGGCATAGGCGACTTCGCCGGGAAAGTTCTGCGTGAACCAGCGGGCGGCGCGCCCTGCCGCGTGCGGCCGCGCTGCGAGCACCGGAATGTCCGGCTTGAGCGCTTTGACCATCTCCAGCGCGTTGGCGAACTTTTCCATGGGCGAACAACCTCGACAGAAAGCGGGAGGAACCCGAAGACAACGCGCGGCCATTCCAGATAGCCGCTGGGCGAGGAGGTGCATTTAGGAGCACCCACCCCCCCTGTAAAGACCCTTGAGGCGTGCAGGCCCGCCCCAGCCCAGCTTGGGCGTCAATCCATGAACGCTTTGTGAGGACCGTTGACGCAAGGATCATTGACGTGAGGATCATTGACGCGGGCGCACGCTCGACCGAAACATTCCGGCTCGGATCAAGAAGGCTCGCCCCATTTCATGGATGCGTTCAGGACATTTCTGCAAGCCAACGCTCACGAGGCGCTGTTCATCGGCGGGCTGCTGATCGGCTTGGCGTTCGGCTTCATCTGCGCACGCACGAATTTTTGCGTGATGGGGGCGCTATCGGATTTCAGGACCTTTGCAAGCCCCGGGCGGCTGGGCGCGGTGGCGCTTGCGGCCGCCCTGGCGATCGCCGGCGCCCAGACGCTCGATGCGCTTCGTCTGGCCGACCTGTCGTTGAGCATGTATCTGGCGCCCTCCATCAGCATTCTGGGCGCCGTACTCGGAGGGCTCCTTTTCGGCGCCGGCATGGTCTACTCGGGCGGTTGCGCCAGCCGTAACCTGGTGCGCGCCGGCGGGGGCGATCTGCGCGCACTTCTCGCCCTCTTCATCCTTGCCACGGCGGCATTCGCCACCATGTCCGGCATCCTCTCGCCGCTGCGCTCCGCCTTGGAGACGGCCACGGCGTTCGACGTCTCGAATAACCGGGATCTCGCGCGGCTTTCGGGGGCGTTGTCGGCCGCCTCGGGCCTCGAGGCGACGCCCGCCCGCGGCACGATTGCGGCACTGTTGATCGCCCCTCTTCTTGCGTTTGCATTCATGCGGGCGGGCCTGGCGCGCGATCGGGTCAATCTTGTTGCCGGGCTTGGCGCGGGAGCGCTCGTCACCGCGGGCTGGTTCGTGACCGGCCTCACCTACGACGAGATGGCGCTGCGCCCCGCCTCGCCGGCCTCCCTCAGCTTCGTGCGGCCCGTGGCCCATGCGCTCGATTGGGTGGAGCGCTCGAGCGCCCTCGGCCTGCCGGGGTTTGGAGCAGCGACGGTTTTCGGCGCGCTGCTGGGAAGTTTCGTCGCCTGCGTGACGGCGGGCCGTTTCAAGATCCTGGGCTTTGCCGATCGCGGCGATGTGGTGCGCCATCTGGCGGGAGCGGCCGCGATGGGGGTCGGCGGCGTTCTTGCCCTGGGCTGCTCCATCGGCCAGGGTTTGACTGGCCTTTCGACATTGAGCGTGCAATCGCTCGTTGCGGCATCCTCAATCCTCGCCGGTGCGTGGCTCGCCCTGGGCCGCCTGGAGCGCGATCTCTAGAGCCATTTCCCGTCTCGTGAAATCGCGCAACCGGCTCTGGGTTGCTTGCGCCCTTCACTGCAAAACGATGACGGACTGGCCATCTAGCAGCATCCGGCCCGGCGCGGTATCGGCACGTTCTCCCCTGGCCGCCCCGCGATCCCGGCGCATGGCTTCCACCCGCGCCCGGCGCGCACGCGCGGCCTTCTCGGGGTTCTTGCGCAAATCCGCCTCCGTCACGACGGCGTCTTCGATGAAGTTTTCCCAATCGCCAAGGACCGTGAAGCGCTGACGCCCGAACTCGTGCTCGATACCCATGGGCGGCGCCGCAGACGTCGAGCACTGAGCGATGATCAGTTCGCGCCCGTCCTCCTTGCGCCGCAGCTGATAGGGCGCATCCGCGCCCGGCAACCGCATGGGCTTGCCTGTGCTCAGCAAATTGTCAGGCTCGAAATCGTTGGGGAAGATCACCGTGGCTCGCCCGGAGGCATCGACGTTGGTGATCGTCAGATAGCAATCCGAATCGGCCTGGGCGCTGATCACGATGAGTTCCCCCGGCGCAGGGTTGGACTTGTCCATCCAGATCTCGAGATCGATCTTCCCGCCGCGGGCCTGAGCAGGCTGGGTCTTGGCGGCATCCTGGTGCGTCTCCACGCCTTTCAGATAGGCAAACAGCTTGTCGATGGCTGCCCGCGGCAGGCGGTGGTGGCGAAGGCGGCGCGCGATCAGCGCGGTCTCGCCGCCGGCTTTCGAAAGCGCGGCGGTGAAAGTCTCCGGCGTCAGATCGAGTTCGCTTGCGGCGCCTTCGTAATCCGTGCCGGCCAGGTAGCGCCGTGCGAGCGCGCTGATCACGTCATCACCCTCCAGCGTCAACTGCGGGTCGATACCCGCCGCGATCATCGCGTTGCGATAGCGTTCGTTATCGGAATTGGACAGCAGCAGCAGTTCGCCATCGGTCGCTGCCAGTTGCAACGCCGTCTGCACCGTCTCATCGGTGGGAGCCGGCGCGGCTGCAGGTGTGGCCGGCGTGGGATCTGGCGCGGCTTCCGCCTGGGCAATCGGCGCGGGACTGGCGCTCGCCACATGGGCCCGATACGCATCGCGCACGATCCTGATGCCGCCGGCATGACACGAAAAACATCCGCCGCCCGCCGCCAAGCTCGCCGCCTCGGCGCCCGCATAGATCGGCTGCTCCAGCCGCGGCGGCGCCTGATCGAGGCGGTTGCCGGCCACATCGTAGAGCGCGTAGGCGAGCAATCCATTCGGCAGCGTGAACATCACACGCACCAGATCGGGCCTGAAGGGCGTGCGCACACCCGGGCCCGTTCCGGGTCCGAGGGGACGCTCGAACAAATCCTGTTCGTCCGTGCTGGAGGCGAAATCGTAAGCCAGCCAAAAACCCCCACGCGCGCCTGGATGGCGTTCGACGAGGCGATTGGCGCGCGTCACCTCGCTTTGGCGCACGATTGCGCGCCGCGCGCGAAGCACGCGCACATCGTAATCGATGTCGATGCCGTTCATCTTGGCCAATTCCGACAGCTTCTGGGGGATGCCGAGCAACTGATAATAGACCTTGGGCGCGCTCGCCGCCTGCGCAAGCCAGTCGCCGCGCACGATGGGATTTTGCGCGCCCGCCAACCGCCGCGTCCTGTCGGACAGCGCCACGACCAGCGCCTGGGGATAGGCGCTTTGGAGCGTCTGCCAGTCCCCCGCCGCCCATCCGAAGTCCTGCAGGCTGAACGACAACAAGGTTCCATTGGGATCGACCGCCTTGAGCGCATGCGGCGCCGGGGCCCAGGACAGCATGTTCAATAGCTTCGACATCGCCTGACGCGCAGCCGCGATCTGCCCTGTCGGCATGCAGGCGTTGTAGAGATTGACCAGAGAGATGAAGCGCACATCGCGTGCCCCTTCCCGCTCCACGCGCAACGCCTCTTCAACCCAGCCGTCCACCTGGGCGGTGGTGATGGGATCGCGCCCTGCGCACTGTTGGGTCCGGCTCGGCAATTCGCGCAACCATCTGCGCACTGCCAGGATGTCGTCCGCTTCCGGGCCCTGCATCTGGACGCCGGTTCCGAACACATCGAGCGGCGCGTGATTTGCCGCCAGAACCTGATAGAGCAACGATGCATCGGGAATGCCCGGCATCACCAGCCGGCTGTCCATGGCGAGATCCGGGAGCGCCAGGATGTTGGCTATCCCACCGCCGGCGACCGCCTTGTCCAGCTTTCCGGCTTGATGGCACCGCGCGCAGTAGGTGTCGAACACGGCATAAGCCCTGGCGGCGCGGGGATCCTCGGGGCGCGGGGGTGGGGGGATGGACGCAGCCTGCCCGGCGCCGCCCCGTGGTGCCAGCGTGTCTTGCGCGAGCGCGGCGCGGGGCCAGCCGGCAGGAACGTATACAGCCGCTGCAATCATCACCGCAGCCAAGCATGCCGCAGCCAACCCAAACCGCACACGCAGCCTCGATCGCCCCTGATGGGCGCGCGGTTGCGAACGTGAAAGCCTCATGCGCCGATCCGTCGTCCTGTCCTTGCCGGGCGATACCGCCCTCGGGCGTCCCGGCCCGGCGGCGGCACCATAACGGCCACGATGCGCCCCGCATAGAGCGGCGGAAGCCGGTCCGCCCTTCAGCATGGCGGTCAACTGTGGCCTTTGATTGCCGCGGCGAAGGACGATGGAGTAACCAACCATCCAGGCATCAAGTCCGCGCACGCTTGCTCCAAGCGCGTGATCGTGCCTGGCGTGACGGCCAAAGCTCTTGAATGACCCGGTCGGGCAACCGGCTTTGAAATGGGATCGGCGACCGCCGAGCAAACGAAGGCAGGCAAATTTGATGCGCACGGGCGGACAAATCGTTGTCGATCATCTTCTCGCACAGCACGTACGCCACGTGTTCCTGGTTCCAGGCGAGAGTTTTCTTGGACTGCTCGACGCGCTGCACGGGCAGACGCGGCTGCGCGTGGTCACGACACGCCACGAGTCCGCTGCGGCGATGATGGCGGAGGCCACCGGCAAGCTCACCGGCCAGCCCGGAGTTGCCGTAGTCACGCGCGGACCGGGGGCCGCCAACGCAGTTGCCGGCGTCTACATCGCCGCCCAGGATCAATCTCCCATGGTCCTTCTCGTCGGGCTCCCGGCGCGGGCGCGCTCTCGCGCGCATGCCTTCCAGGAGATCGATCTGGCCCGACTCTACGGCGGCATGGCAAAACATGTCGCGATTGCCGAGTGCGCGGACACATTGCCCCGGCAGATTGCCCCCGCATTCCGGTCGGCCGTTTCCGGGCGGGCTGGCCCAGCCGTCCTCGGGCTGCCAGAAGATGTGCTGTTTGAGACGGCCGGGGCGCCCAACGCACATCCTGACCATCCCGCCCAGTGCGAGCTTGCCGCGCCTGACATCGAAAGTCTGCAGGCCCATTTGAACGCAGCCCAACGTCCCCTTCTAATTTCAGGAAGCGCCCGGTGGAGCGCCGAGGCATCTGCGGCGCTGACCAGCTTTGCCCAGTCACACGACCTCCCGGTCGCGGCATCCTTCCGCCGGCAGGATCGCTTCGACAATTCCCACGACTGCTATGTCGGGCATCTGGGCTTTGCGCCCCACCCCGGTCTCGCGGGCGCCCTGGAGCGGGCCGACCTCGTCATCGCGTTGGGGGCTTGCCTCGACGACGTGACCACGCGCGGCCACACACTGCTGAACCGGAACGGGGCGCACCAAAAGCTCGTACTGGTGGCGCCCGATGCCCACCGGCCCGACGCCATCGCGCCTTACACACCGGACCTTTCAATTCCCGCCTGCCCCGCCGGCGCAGCCTTGGCTCTGGCCCGACAGCCCGCTGCAGAAACGATCCCCTGGCGCGGCTGGCGCCGGTCGCTGCGCGCCGATTACGAGCTATCATTGGCGCAAGACCATACGCGTCCCGATACGAAAGGACAGGTGGATCTCGGCGACGTTGCGGCCTTGCTGACGCGCCGTCTTGGAGCCGATGCCATCATTTGCAATGGAGCCGGCCATTACGCCGCCATCCTTCAGCGCCATTATATGTATCGCGCCCATCCCACCCAACTCGCGCCGCTCTCCGGCACCATGGGATACGGCCTTCCGGCGGCCATTGCCGCCAAGCTCGCATTTCCCGAGCGAACCGTAATCGCAGTTGCCGGGGACGGCTGCTTCCAGATGACGGGGGCGGAATTGGCGACCTGCGTGCAATTGGAATTGCCGATCGTCATCCTGATTGCCAACAACCATGCGTTGGGAAGCATTCGAAATGCCCAAATGCAGGCCGGGCAGCCGCGTATCATCGCCACGACCCTCGTCAATCCGGATTTCGCCGCCCTCGCGCAGGCTTGCGGGGCTGCGGGGTACCGTGCCGACAGCCTCGGCGATTTTTCAGATGCGCTTGAAGCCGCGCTCGCCAGCACGCGCCCGGCCGTGATCGAAATCAGCGTAGCGTAAGGCATTCGGAATCGCGCTTATCGAAAGACCTCGTTAATACATCTTTACAAAGTGTGAATTTAACAAGTTTGACGTTAGCCATAGATCGACCGCGAAGTCGCAAAGGCGGGAATTTTCAATTACAAGGGAGTAACTGGAACGCACTTTTGAGCCTGAGTGAAACCAACCGATGAACCTTGAAGCAGCCAAAATCAACGATACGCGGACGTGGATCCTCGCGCGTATCTCGATGGCGGCCTGTATTGCAACCACAGGCGCCTTGCTTGTCGTGTCGCAGAACCTGCCTCAAGAGGACGGGTGGTCGAACAAGCCCATAGTGCAAGCCGTTGAAGCTCCCAACCACTGAAGTTTTTCCCTCACGACCCTCACTCTCCCTCAAGGGCCCCACGTTCCAGCCAGGCGTGGGGCCCTCTCCCTATATGGGCCGCCGGAACGGGCAGGATCGATCGGTCCGTGAACGGCCCGGCGCCTCCCTCAGCCGCCTTTGGTCAGCTCCCTATATCCGGCCTGCTTGAGCGCGCCGAGCACGCTTTGAAGATGGTCGGCATCGCGCGTCTCGATGACGAGATGGAGTTCGGTGCCCTTGGCAGGCAGATCCGTGAAGACGCGCTGGTGGTAGACTTCGACGACATTTGCTCCGTGACTGCCGATGATGCCCGAGACCTTCGCAAGCTGCCCCGGCCGGTCAGGCAGATCGAGTGCGATGCGCGATAATCTTCCATCGCGTGCGAGTTCGCGCGTCAACACGCTGGCCAGGAGCCGCGTATCGATGTTGCCTCCGCACAGCACGATGCCGGCCTTGCGTCCCTGGAAGCGCGCCGGATCGGCAATGAGGGCCGCAAGGCCCGCCGCGCCCGCCCCCTCGACGACGGTCTTCTCCACGGTAATGAGCAGGGTCAGCGCGCGTTCGAGTTCGGCTTCCGATACCAGTAGAATATCATCCACGAGCGCGGAGGCGATCTGGCGCGTGATACGCCCCGGCTCCTTGACGGCGATGCCCTCCGCCAGCGTCTCCCCGCCGATGGGCAGCGAAGCGCGCCGCAGCACGTTGTACATCGAGGGGTACAGCTTCGCCTCCACGCCAATGACGCGGATATCCGGCTTGAGCCCCTTTGCAGCAACCGCGATGCCGCAGATCAATCCGCCGCCGCCGATCGGCACCACGAGCGTGTCGAGATCAGGAACGCGCGCGAGCATCTCCAGCGCGATGGTCCCCTGCCCGGCGATCACAATGGGATCGTCGAAGGGATGAATGAATGTGAGCCCCTGCGCTGCGCCACGGGCTCGGGCAAAACCGGAAGCCTCCTCGAAGCTTTCACCATGCAGAATGACCGTTGCGCCCAGCGCCTTGGTATTCTCTACCTTGATGGTCGGCGTGGTGGCCGGCATGACGATCGTGGCGGGAATGCCGAGGAGTTGGGCGTGATAAGCGACGCCCTGCGCATGATTGCCGGCCGACATCGCGATCACGCCGCCTGCGCGCTCGGCGGGCGTGAGGCTCGTCAGCTTGTTGAGCGCACCGCGTTCCTTGTAGCTGGCGGTGAATTGCAGGTTCTCGAACTTGAGCCAGACCTCCGCGCCGAATATGGCGCTCAAGGTGCGGCTTTTGTCGAAGTTGGTCTCAACGACCGCACCCTTCAGCACGCCTGCTGCGCGCTGGACATCCGCCAGCGTCACAGGAAGCGCCGTGCCGGATGCCTTGTCCTGCTTGTTCATGACTGCGACCGATCCTCTTTTGCAGCCCCGGTTTGCCTCAGGCCTGCGGCGCGGGCAAGCAATCGCTGCGCTCGGGCCGACCGGAATCCGCCACGACGGCTCCTTGCGCCGTGCGTGCGCACGCCCCCGGCGGAAGCCTTGTGCGTTTCGTGCACGCCGCAAGCATGGCTTCTGCGGATTCATTGGCCGCGCCGCTCGCCGGAAAACCGGTTTCCACTTTTCTTAAAAGCGCACTAGAAGCCAAGGCAGGGCATAACACAGGCATGCGGAGCAGAAACGATGGCGAAAGTAGCCTTCCTCGGTTTGGGCGTCATGGGTTTTCCAATGGCGGGTTATTTGCTGACGCGTGGCGGGCATGACGTCACGGTCTACAACCGCACGCCCGCACGCGCCCAGGAGTGGCTCGCCAAGTTCCCTGACGGCAAGAGCGCGCCATCTCCCGCCCAGGCCGCGCAGGGTGCCGAATTCGTGTTCGCGTGCGTGGGCAACGATGGCGACGTGCGCGCCGTCGCGACGGGCCCGGACGGCGCCTTTTCCACCATGCCGGGCGACAGCATCTTCATCGATAACACGACGACCTCGGCGGATCTCGCACGCGAGCTTTCGCAGGCCGCAAGCGCCGAGGGACTTTACTTTCTGGACGCACCGGTCTCAGGCGGCCAAGCGGGCGCCGAAAATGGCGCGCTCACCGTCATGACCGGGGGTGACGCACAGGCTTATGCGCGCGCCGAACCGGTAATCGCGAGCTTCGCGCGCATGGTGAAACGCATCGGCCCCTCGGGCGCCGGGCAACTCACAAAGATGGTCAATCAGATCGCGATCGCAGGGCTCGTCCAGGGACTATCGGAGGCGATTCACTTTGCCGAGTGCGCCGGTCTCGACGTCGCCGCGGTCATCGACACGATTTCCAAAGGCGCCGCACAATCCTGGCAAATGGAGAACCGCTGGAAGACCATGCACACACGAGAATTCGACTTCGGCTTTGCCGTGGACTGGATGCGCAAGGACCTGGGTTTTTGTCTTGCGGAAGCCGCACGCAATGGCGCCGAACTCCCAGTCACAGCCCTTGTCGATAGCTACTATAGGGAAATCCAGGCTGCCGGCGGCAACCGCTTCGACACCTCCAGCCTCATAACCCGCCTGGGTAAGAAACAGGGCTAGAATTCAAGAGCGCGCAGGCTTCTTGTTCAAGTGGCCTGCGTCTTCTCCGACTTGGCGTGGATCGCCTCCAGCGCGAACTGCAACGGCAGCGACGTTGTGTATTTCATCTGCTCCATGGCGAAGGCCGAGGATACCTTGGCAATCTCGATGCGCGAGATGAGCTTCTTGTAGAATACGTCGTAGGCCGCGATGTCGGGAACGGCCACGCGCAGCAGATAGTCGATGTCTCCCGACATGCGGTAGAATTCGACCACCTCGGGAAAATCCGCGACGGCCGAGCGAAACTTTTCGAGCCAGTTCAGCGAGTGATGGTCCGTCTTGATCGACACGAACACCGTGACGCCGGCATTGACCTTCTCGGGATCGAGCACCGCGACACGGCGCTGGATGACGCCCGATTCCTCGAGCTTCTGCACCCGGCGCCAGCAGGGCGTCGTCGACAGGCCGACCTCCTTGCCGATTTCAGCGACCGGCCGCGTGCAGTCTTCCTGAAGGATTTTGAGGATCTTAACGTCCATTTCATCAAGCATGCGCCGAACTCCGGGTTGAGCAGAACGCAGTTTCTACTTCTTTATTGTTTTGGGATGATCGTTTTCCCTTGCCTCCTCGTCAATGCGAATATTGGTATTTTTTTTCAATTTTCGCGCCTTCAACCCTTGTCTGGCTTGATCGATCAGTCAATTCTCCGGCCCAGGAGAGCCAAGGTCCATGCTTGCCCCTGTGTTCATCACTGAAGGATTTGCCGTCGCAAGCGCGCTTGCGCGCGAGGATTATGCCATGGCGGCCAGGCTCGGTTTCAAGACGATAGTGAGCCTGTTGCCCGACGGAGAAAAGCCCGATGCCCTGGCATCGGCGCAAGCCATGCAGGCCGCAGCCCAGGCCGGACTGGCGTTCGCCTACGTGCCGGCGGCCGCATTCGAGGTTTTCGCAGACGAACCGGTGAGCGCGCTCCGCCGCGTGCTTGGGGAGGCCGCAGGTCCCGTGTTGGCGACGTGTTTCAGCGGCCAGCGCGCAGCAATCGTTTGGGCCGCGGCGACAGCGCGCACCTGTCCTGTCAATAGCGTTCTGGCCAGCCTGGAACACGCCGGATTCGATTTTGCGTTCCTGCGCGACGACCTCGAAGCACAGGCGCATCGTCCCGCTTGGGAGCCGCCGAGCACGCATCGGCCCACGGAAAACGCCCAAGCGCACGCGGCGCCCTGAGCCGCACAATCACTGCCGACGGACAGGAGGCTTGCGCACTATTTCTCCTTCAGGTGCGCACGCACGTCCGCTCGCAGTGCGGGAATCAACTCCGCTTCGAACCACGGATTCTTGCTGATCCACGCATTATTACGCCACGAAGGATGAGGCAGTGGCCACAAGCGCATCCGGCCCAGCGGGCTCGCCGTGATTGTCCGCCAATCAGCCACGGTGCCGGAAAGCATCGGGCCTTGGCGCTCGCCCAAATGCCATGCATGTGCATAGCGCCCCACCAGAAGCCCCACCTCGAGTTGCGGCAGCAGCGCGAGCAGGCGCGCCCGCCACTGGGGTGCGCATTCGGGCCGCGGCGGCAGATCCCCGCCCTTGGCATCGAGGCCGGGAAAGCAGAATCCCATCGGAATGATGGCGACCCGGCTCACGTCATAAAATTCGTCCTCGCTGACGCCCATCCATTGGCGCAACCGCACGCCCGACGGATCGGTGAATGGCATGCCCGACGCATGAACTCGGGTTCCTGGAGCCTGCCCGAAGACACCGATGCGCGCCGTGGCGCTCACGCGCAGGACCGGCCGGGGCTCGTGCGCCAGAGGCTTCCCCTTCGGGCGGTCACGGCAGATGCGACATGCGCGGATCTCAGCGACAAGCTCGTCCAATTCGCGGACCAATGCAATTCGTCTCCTCTTGAGCCCCGCCGCACTCGTTGTTTGTCGTCGAGCGCCGTTGCGCTCACTGTTTGTCGTCGAGCGCCGTTGCGCTCATGGTGGGGCGAGCCCGATCCCGCGCTCATGCCGCCAGTCGCGGGGAGCCTCGAATTGCGAGGCCCAGAGCCCTCGCTTGGCGGAACGCGCCTGGGCTTCTTCCCGGTTGTATCCGCCATAGGCGAGAGCCATCCCGGAAGCGACCATGCCTGCGTTGAGGTCGCGACCCCCGGCGGTGCAATAGGCCAGTACGCGACCATGCACGTCGCGTTCGATGCCGCGGCACAACACCGGGGCGTTGCCGATGAGACGGCGCAACTCGTCACGGGCTGCATCCCCGCAGGCCCACGGACGGCCGTCGCGGGTGCAGGTCTGGCGGCCCTCGGGCGCATCGATGCCCTTGAGCCGGACTTCGTCGCGCCCGACGAACATGCTGTCGCCATCAACGGTCCGCGCGGCCCCGCGCAGTTCGGCCGGCACCGGATCTGTACGTTTAGGCTTGTTCCCCAATTGCTTATGACCCAGCACCGCTGCAACGACAGCCATGATGACCGTTGCGATCAGGCGGGCCACGGCCTGCCGGTTGTACCCCTGCCTGATCCGCAAGTCGCCTCCCTGTGTTGCGGTGCGGATATATTAAACACTAACTTAGCGAATTGCCGCCAGATTGACACCAGAGGAAAAGCGACCTCCGCGCCGCAGGGCGCTCAATCGGCCAATCTGGCATAGCGGCATCTTAATGGACGACAAGGCCGACATTGCGCAGTCTTACGAGCGTCGTCCGCCCCGCAACGAGCGGGCCAAGAAGCCGGATGATCTCAAGCTGTTTCGCGAGCGCCTCGTCCATGGCTCGGAGATCAAGCCCGAATTCGAATACGAGCTTCTGGCGATGTTCGCCAGGAACGAGACCAGCGCGCCACTGGCCATGCCGGCGCTATGCATCATCTTCTCCATCGCCTCGATGTTCTGGGCTTCCTGGGCGGAAGCCGGGGCGTGGATCGCCGCCGTCATCGCCACCAAGTGGCTGATGAACGTGCAGTGCAAGAAGCTGCTGGACACGCCTCGCACCGAGGTCAATGTCGGCGAATGGCGCCGCTTCTTCCTGCTCCTGGAACTGTTGAACGGCATGGTGCTGGCTGGCTTTGCGCTGATCGGCTCGGGCGGCATGCACACAACCAAGACCGAAGTCGCCTTCTCTTCGCACGTCTTCATCTTCGCCACGTTGATGGTGGTGCTCGCCATCCGCATGACGTTCGCATCCACCGTGCGCGGCGTCTTTCTCGCGGGCACCGTCCCCATGACCATGGCGGTCGCCGCGCGGCTTCTGTGGCTGTCGAGCCCGTTCTATTTCGCGCTTGCCTCCATGGCGATCGGCATTCACCTCTTCTTCGTCTATCTGACACGCGGCCTCTATTCGACCGCGCTGTCCATGATCGAGTACCGTGCCGAAAAGGACGGGCTGATCGCCGAGCTTGAGGAAGCAAAGGCAATCTCCGACGAGGCGCGCCGGCGCGCGGAAGCCGGCAACAAGGCCAAGTCGCGCTTCCTGGCAACCATGAGCCATGAGCTGCGCACGCCGCTCAACGCCATCATGGGCTTTTCGGAAGTGATGGAGAAGGAATTGCTGGGCCCGGTCGGCAACGAAACCTACCGGGAATACGCGCGCAACATCTACTCCTCGGGCAGCCACCTGCTGCACATCATAAATGAAATTCTGGACCTTTCACGCATCGAGGCGGGCCGCTACGAACTCCACGAGGAGACCATTCGCCTGACCGACGTGGCCGAGGACTGTGAACGCCTCGTCAAGCTCAAGGCCGAAAGCAAGGGCCTACATCTGGTCGAAAACTTCGCACCCAATCTCCCGCAGGTCTGGGCCGATCCGCGCGCCATGCGCCAAGTCTGCCTTAACCTTCTATCCAACGCCTTGAAGTTCACGCCCAAGGGCGGCCGCATCACGATCTCGGTCGGCTTACGGCAGGACGGCGGACTGATAATGTCGGTTCGCGATACCGGGCCCGGTATTCCCAAGGACGAAATCCCGAAAGTCATGCAGGCCTTCGGACAGGGCTCGCTGGCGCACGAGAACGCGGAGGGCGGCACGGGCCTCGGACTGCCCATCGTTCAAAATCTCATACAGCTCCACGGCGGAACTTTCACCTTGAAGTCAGAGCTGCGCAAGGGCACCGAAGTCACCGTCACGCTGCCCAAGCAGCGCGTGCTCCACGCCGTTGCCCCACTCCAGCCGCTGGGCCGGGAACGCCACCGGGATCCCGATGTGCTGCCACGCTCCACGCGGCCGCCTCGCATGCGTGTTCCGGCGTCGCCCTATGGTTCCAACGAACCTTACCGGGCGGGTCAGCGCCTCTAGACCCACCCCGCATCCGGCCAGTCCGCAATGCACCGGCTGACGTGCCGCGGTTGTCAGCGCCTGCGATTGACCGTATCTCAGGAACAACCTCGTCAATCATTCCACGCCCGCGCGCAGCGCGCAGGCTTTCGATCCGGCAGCCCATGGACACGCCCTGCATCAAAATCTGTGTCATCGACCCTGCAACGAGAAGCTGCAGCGGGTGTCATCGCACGCTCGAGGAAATCGCCCGCTGGGCCTCCATGACGGACGCGCAACGCAAACGCATCATGGCCGAATTGCCGGCCCGCAAGGCGCCTGCCGCGCCCGTCGAATCCTAGGCTCCAGGGAGACGGCGCGTGCTGGGCTGGCTGCTGCTCTTTTCCTTCCTTTTGGCCGCGCTCTTCATCTACTTGGGCACCGGCGGGGAAGATCTGGCGCAAACCTCCGCGATCGGGATCGCCGCCGCCGTGGCTTTCGCGCTGCTTTCGCTTTACGCGATCGCGACCCGCGGCGGCCACGACGGCCCTCAACGCTTCCGCCATGTCATGCTGCCTCTCATACTGCTGGCCGCTTGTACCGCCGCGTGGGCGTATTTCCGGCCTTCGTTCGACCTGGCGGCCTGGCTCGACCGCGTAGGCGTCGCGGCGTCCTCGCCGGGGATATCCTCACCCGGCGAAGGGCCCCTGAAGTCGGTCATGATCCGGCGCAACGCGCAAGGACAGTTCGTGGCCCGCGGCGCGATCAACGGTGCGCCGGTGGATCTGCTGATCGATTCTGGCGCCAGCGCGGTGGTGCTGCGCCAGTCGGATGCCGAGCGGGCAGGGATCGACACCGCCGCCCTCGACTACAGCGTGCCGGTCCAGACCGCCAATGGCCAGAGCAACGCGGCGGCCGTCCGGCTCAGAAATCTCAGCATCGGCGTGCTGCGGATCGACGACCTGGAAGCCCTGGTGGCCCAGCCCGGAAGTCTTAACGAAAACTTGCTTGGTATGAGTTTCTTAAGACGTTTGCGATCATATGAGCTTTCCGGAGACTTCATGATCCTGCGCGAGTGAGCGCCACACGTGTTGCGTGGCCACCCCTCGCCCAACACCTGGAAACAACCTCGTATGCCGTCGGGCTCATCCAGCTTCTTTCAGTTCGTCGCGCTCGTGGGCCTCGTCACCGTGGGGGCCGTTTACGCCATCAAGCATCGCCAGGAAGTCGGCAAGATCGCCGCCATCGCGATCGAGGGCGCCGTGGGGCTTCACAAGCCCGCCACTGAAATTGCCGAAACGGAACGCCGGGCAAGCTCCGATGAACTCGAAATCGCGGCCAACGATGCGGGTCACTTCGAAACCGAGGTCGAAATCAACGGTTCGCGCGTCGACGTCCTCGTCGATACCGGCGCCACGCTGGTCGCGCTCACCTACGACGATGCCCAACGCGCCGGACTGTATTTGAAACCCTCCGACTTCACGCATGAAGTGCGCACCGCAAACGGAACAGCGAAGGTGGCCCCCATCGAACTCGGCAGCATCTCCATAGGCGACATCACCGTGCGCAACGTGCGCGGCGCGGTGACGGAACAAGGCAAGCTCCACAAGACCTTGCTTGGAATGACGTTCCTCAGCCGTCTCTCCCGCGTCGAAATGCGCTCCAACGCTCTCGTTCTCCACGAGTAAGGCAGCCATCGCCCCGCCATCTTTGCCCTTTTAGCAGAGCCCGGAAAAACGCCGTGCGCCCATTCCCCGACGCCTGCAAAGCCGATAGGGTCAGCGCGCGATTCATCCTGTCAGAAAGGCTTGAGCCTCATGCTGCCCAAACCGCGCGCCGATCTGAAACCCAACACGGCCGATTTCGAACGCCTGCCGCTTGTGAAGCCGACAGGTTTTCGCGAATACGATGCGCGCTGGCTCTTCCCGGAAGAAATCAACCTTATGGGCCTCAACGCCGTGGGCCTTGGTGTCGCCACCTTGTTTGCGCGCCGGGGCGTGCCCAAGCGCATAGTGGTGGGCCACGACTTCCGCTGGTATTCCGGCGCGGTCAAACAGGCGCTGATGACCGGACTGCTTGCCGGCGGATGCGAGGTACACGATATCGGCCTTGCCCTCTCGCCAATGGCCTACTACGCGCAGTTCGCCCTCGATGTCGAAGGCGTCGCCATGGTCACCGCTTCCCACAACGACAACGGTTGGACGGGCATCAAGATGGGTCTGTCGCGGCCCCTGACGTTCGGTCCCGACGACATGAGCGAACTCAAGGAGATCGTGCTTTCGGGCGCATATGAGGCCAAGGCCGGCGGGCGCTATGTTTTCGTGGACGACATGGCTTCGCGCTACATAGCCTCGCTCACCGAGCGTCCCAAGCTCAAGCGCCGCCTCAAAGTCGTTTGTGCCTGCGGGAACGGCACGGCGGGCGCTTTCGCTCCGCAGGTTCTCGAGGCCGTCGGCTGCGAGGTGATCCCGCTCCACACGGAGCTGGATCATTCTTTCCCGCACCACAATCCCAACCCTGAAGACATGAAGATGCTGCGTGCGGTCAGCGCCAAGGTGCTCGAGACACGCGCCGATGTCGGCCTTGCCTTCGATGGCGATGGAGACCGCTGCGGCGTGGTGGCGAACGACGGCCATGAAATCTTCGCCGACAAGGTCGGCGTCATGCTGGCGCGCGACATCTCCTCGATCCACAAGAACGCCAAGTTTGTCGTGGATGTAAAGTCAACGGGGCTGTTCACCACCGATCCGGTGCTGAAGGCCAACGGCGCTACGACGACCTACTGGAAGACCGGGCACAGCTACATCAAGCGCTTCAACTTCGAGCACAAGACACTGGTCGGCTTCGAGAAGTCGGGCCACTTCTTCTTCAACGCGCCGCTGGGCCGGGGCTACGATGACGGCCTCGTTGCCGCGCTCGCGGTTTGCGACATGCTCGAGCGCAATCCAAACAAGAGCATGGTCGATTTGCGCGACGCGCTGCCCAAGACCTGGGGGTCGCCCACTATGTCGCCCCACTGCGACGACGAGAAGAAGTACGGTGTCGTCGATCGCATCATAGAGCACTACAAGAAGCAGGAGCAGATCGGCGCCAAGGTCGCCGGGCAGCGGATTCGCGAGCTGATCACCGTCAACGGCGTGCGTGTGGTGCTCGAGGACGGGACCTGGGGCCTCATCCGCGCATCGTCGAACAAGCCGGAGCTCGTCATCGTCGTCGAGAGTCCGACGTCGGAAGCGAACATGAAGGCGATCTTCAAGGATCTCGATGGCGTGCTGACTCGGTTTCCCGAGGTCGGCGACTACAATCAGAAGATCGCGGTGTAGGGCATGTCGCTCTAGACTTCGCGGCCGATAAGTTCACCCGCCGACCAGAGACGCCACGAACCGCGCCACCACGCACATGAGGAAGACCGCAAACGCGATCTCCAGTTTGCGTTTGGACAACGCGTGCGCGGCCCGCACGCCGAGGGGCGCGGCGAACATGCTGGCGGGCATGATCAGCAGCGCAGCCGGCACGTTGACATAGCCGATGGAATAGGATGGCCGCAGCGGCACCCCCCATCCCGCCCACATGAAGCCCAGAGTGCCGGGTACCGCGATCACGGGCCCGAAGCCCGCCGACGTCGCGACGGCCGGGTGAATCGGCATTCCGTACAAGGTCAGCAACGATACGATGAACATGCCGCCGCCGATGCTCATCAGCGCCGATATCAGCCCGATGATCAGCGCCGCGACCTCGAGCCCCTTGCCCTTGGGCAACTCGTGACCGAGCCGCCAATCATCCCGGCCGATCGCGAATTTCGTCGCTATGACGGAGCCCGCGGCGATCCAGACCCACTTCAAGCCTGCGGTGCTGGAGAACTTCGCCGTCACGACACCGAGCGCGACGCCGGCCACGACCCATGGCGCCATGCGCCGCCAAACCTGCATGTCGACCGCGCCTTTGGCGAAATGCCCCGAAAACGAACGCAGGGACGTTGGTACGATGACGGCCAGCGAGGTGCCAAGCACCATGTGCATACGCACGCTCTCGTCGACACCGAACTGCGAAAACAGCTCATAGAGCACCGGTACCAGGAATGCGCCACCGCCGACGCCGAGCAGGCCTGCCAGGAACCCGGTCGCCAAGCCCGCACCCGTCAGGCCCGCGACCAGCATCGCCGCTGCGCCAACCGTCAATGTGATGTCCATGGCCCCCGTCACTCGGCCGCCGTTGCAGCCCGCTTGCGCGCGGCGTCCTCGCCGCCGCAGCCTTCATGCGCGCGCAGGCCGCCTTCTGCAATCGCAATCGCCTCTTCCACGACCTCCACCCCTGCCCCCGGTTTCACGGCCTGCTCGCTCAAATGGCGGCGAAACAGGCGGCCGCGCGGGCAGCCGTGATAAAGACCCAGCACATGGCGCGTGATGTTGGACAGCCTGCCTCCCTTGTCGAGATGCGCCTGCGCATAATCGAGCATGCCGTCGAGCGCATCCGCACGTGAGGCCGCGGCCGCCGAGGGATCGAAATACCGCCGGTCGACGCCGGCCAGCACATACGGCTCGTGATAGGCGGCGCGCCCCAGCATCACGCCATCGACGTGGCGAAGATGCTCATCGCATGCCTCTAGCGTGCCGATACCGCCGTTGATCACGATCTCCAGGTCCGGCCGCGCTGCCTTCAGCCGGTAAACGCGCGCATAATCGAGCGGCGGGATCTCGCGGTTTTCCTTGGGCGACAAGCCTTGCAGCCACGCCTTGCGCGCGTGCACGATGAAAGTGCGGCATCCTGCATGGGCGACAATCTCGACGAACCTCTGGAAGTCGTCCTCGGCGTCCTGGTCGTCGATACCGATGCGGCACTTGACCGTGACGGGAATCTCGATCCGCGCCTGCATCGCAGCCACGCAATCGGCAACGAGGCGAGGTTCGGCCATGAGGCAAGCGCCAAAGCGCCCCTCCTGCACGCGGTCCGACGGACATCCTACGTTGAGGTTGATCTCGCGATAACCGAAGGCTTGACCAATGGCGGCTGCTTGCGCCAGGCGGTCGGGCTGCGCCCCGCCAAGCTGCAGCGCAACGGGGTGCTCAAGTTGCGAAAACCCCAGCAGCATGTCGCGCTTGCCGTGGATGACAGCCTCCGCCGTCACCATCTCCGTGTAGAGCAGCGCATGGCGCGTCAGCCGACGGTGGAAGAAACGGCAATGCCGGTCCGTCCAATCCATCATGGGTGCAATACAAAATCTATGCCTCTGGAATTGCACGCATTTTCCTATATATCAAGAGAACAAGAATGAGAACGTGCTTTTGTTCTCGTCTCTACGCAGTGTTTCGCAGCTTCCGTGTGCACGTTTTGTGCACGAAACCGCGGGGAACGTCACTTAGACCGATGGCCACGTTTAACAAGCGGCTCTCGGCCTGCCGAGAAGCCGCCCGGCCTATCGCGATCGCAATCAACGAGCGGTGATTATCCGGGGCCGCCGCCCTTTCAGGCGGCCGCCGGCTTGGCGCGTGGTGGGAATTGAGCAAGTCTGCTCTTGCTCGTTGGATCCTTCGCCCAGTTCGCCCCTCGCATGGCAGCCTTGCCGTCAGACGTCGGGCACGCGATCGCGGCTGACGCAACCAAGGGCTGAGCACATCGTTTGACCGCGTCCTCAATGCTCATTGAACGCGATTGGCGGAAGGCCTTTTGCGGTGTCCAAGCCGGTCGCACCGCCAAATCGCGCACCCGCGATCTGTGCGTTGGTGAAATCGGCGCCCGTTACATCCGCTCCGGAAAAATCCGCGCCTTCAAGGTTCGAATTGGCAAACGAAGCCCCTCGGGCATCGGCCTTCACCAAACGGGCGAACTGCAGATTGTTGTATCCAAGGTCCGCGTTTTGGAGTTTCGCCCCGCTGAAATCACATCCGGCAAGCTCGGTTCTTGGCGTAATCAACGTTTCGTTCTCGCGCGGTTCGGCGGCGAAGACCGCATTGCTGAGGTCGGCGCCCGCGAAGCTCGCCCGGTCGAGCCGGCCCGCCAGCTTGGCGCCCAGCATGCGTGCATTGGAAAAATCCGGCGGCTCGGTACCCGTCGCCTCGAGCGACGCGAAGATGTTGGGGCGGAGGATCGTTGCGCTGGTGAGATCCGCACCGATGAAACGTGCACGCATGAGCGTCGCCCGATCGAGGCGCGCGCCGGTGAGATTGGATCCGCTCAGATTGGAACCGCTAAGATCGGCTCCAAACAGGTTTGCCTCCACAAGCCGGGCTTTCTTGAAATCGAGACTGCTCAAATCAAGATTGGAGAGGTCTCGGCCGGATAGATCGACGGTGCCCGGTTCGGCGTCGAACAGGGTGGTCGTGATCTCACGTGCATTCATGTCGGCAGCATGGGAGGCTGCGGAGAAAACCGCAATCGCGACCAAGGCGGCCATCGCGACCGATCTGAAGCTCGATCCCTGTGCTTTAGGTCCAAGCATGACGTGAGATCCTCATGCGGTGTCGTGTCGGCTAAAATACCTGCCAGCAAATCTCGCGCGAAGTGCGGTGGACAAGCAGGCGTTGCTCGCGTTCTAGCAGGCGCGCTTGCGCTCTCCTCCCGGCGCGGCAGAGAGGCTCCTTAACACGCGAGATCGGATCAGGTACCCGGAAATTCTTGCGCTCGAGGGGACCAGATTGTGAACATCCCCAGTTTTGTTCACTTGTGTTCTCGCCTCGGCGGCGCATTTCGAAAATTCTGCAGAGCGAGGGGCCGTCGCTTGTCGCTTTGCTTGACGCGCGCCTAGCAGGCGCCATGAGCGCAGCCGCCATGGACGCTGGAGCCAGCGGGTTTCGTGGCATCGCGCAAACGGCTCTACTCATATGGTTCGGAGCGGCTCCTATCGGAAAACCGGGGGGGTCCCATTTTTCCGGCAAGCGCTCAAGTCGCCTCGCGTCGAGTTTATCGCCGTACTCAAGCCGGCAGCCGGGATGCGTCAGCGCGTGTGAAAACACAGCCCGACGGCTTCTTGGGGCCGGCCGGGGAGTGCTTTTTCGTACTCCTACCCGTTCGATCGGAAAACGGCGGCCAGTTCATCGGCAGCCTATCAGCCTTATGACAATAGACGCGCCTATGTACGTTGTGGCAGTGCCGGACAGACCGCGCATCCGCCACCACCAAGCGATCCGCCTGCTCCTGGCCGCCGGCCTGCTGCTCGCCAACTCCAACGGCCGCCGGCGCCGTAATCGCGGCCTGCGCCACGCTCGCGAGAGCCGATGTCAGAACCGCCGCGGCAATCAATCCCTTTATCATCTGTTTCAGCCCTTTGCCGTCGAGAGATCGACCCACTCTGTGCGGCGATGCTGAAACCAACCTGAAACCGGCTGAGCGATGGAGGTCTGCCGCAGGCGAGCCGCCGCTCATTGGGCAGGCGGCCCGGACCGCTCGTTCGGCGGCGCAGATTTCGACCGCGTGACCTCGGAAATGAAGCCCGAAATTTCTTTGGGCTCCGCCAATACGATGATGGCGGCGCTCCACGCGCACACGGTCACGATGGTAGGCCAGAACAAATAGACGAGAAAACCCCAATCCATCACCTGCCCTCCCCGCTCTTGTGACCGAGCGGGGAACCCGTATCGGCCGGACCGGCGCTTGAATCCCTGCGCTGCATCCGCCCGAAGCTTTCGACCGGCTCGACCCAGTAGGTGAGATGCGGCATGGGCGCCTTTTCCTCGATTGCAGCGAGCAGTCTTGTCATGGTCTCCCGGGCGAGAACGGCAGTGATCATCTGACGGCGTACGCTGCCTCGAACCCGCTCATCGACGCTGGCGCCGGTGAACGTGAACCCGCGCCCCTCCACGCTCCAAGTCGTGAAGCCCGTGATCGGAGGATCGAGCGTCAGCATCAGTTCGACGATCCGCTCAAAGCCTGTGACTGGGCAGACAAGTGTGAATTTGCATAGGGATTTGTCCATCGAAGCGTTCCAGAATCACCGCCGTCTCCGGTCGCGACAGCCCCGAACCGGCGGAAGAGGATGGGAAGAAGAATCAGCGTCAGCGCGGTCGACGTAATCAGTCCGCCGATGACCACGATTGCGAGCGGCCTCTGGATCTCCGATCCCGGACCGCTCGCATAGAGAAGCGGGACAAGTCCGAGCGCGGCGATGCTTGCGGTCATAAGGACCGGACGCAGACGCCGGATCGAGCCCTCGAAAACCACATCACGCACCGGCATGCCCGTTGCCAGAAGCTCGTTGAAGTGGCTGACGAGAACCAACCCATTGAGCACGGCGATACCCAGAAGGGCGATGAAGCCGACTGAGGCGGGAACCGAGAGGTATTCTCCGGAAGCCCACAGCGAAAGGACACCGCCCACCATCGCGAAGGGAACGTTGGCCAGAATCAGAATTGCCTGGCGCATCGACCTCAGCGTCGCAAACAGAACGCCGAAGATCAGTGCAAGCGCGATTGGCACGACGATCGACAGCCGCGTCGCGGCCCGCCGCTGGTTCTCGAACTGCCCACCCCACACGAGACGGTAGCCGGCCGGCAACGGGACCTCCTGGCCGACTGCACGCTGCGCGTCGTCGACGAAGCCGACAAGATCGCGTCCGCTCACGTAAGCTTGCACGATTGCAAAGCGCGAAGCGTTCTCCCGTTCGATCTTGACGGGCCCTGCTACGCGCTCGAGTTTTGCAACATCGCCCGCCCGCACGAGCCCGCCGTCTCCGGCCGCGAACTGGGTCAGGGAAAAGACCTCTGGAGACTCGCGAACGTCCTTTGCGCCTTTGATGACGATGTTGGTGCGCCGGCCCGGTTCCGCGACGATGCCCGCGTTCGTCCCTTCGAGCACGGCCCGCAGTTCGTCTTCGAGACGCGTGACCGATAACCCGGTGCGTCCCGCCGCGAGGCGATCGATTTCGACCTGCAGATAATCGACGCTATCGTTGGCAACCGTCGATACTTCGGACGCTCCCGAAACCTTCGACAGCGTTTCCTGGATCTTGCCGGCAAGCTCGGAGAGTGTCGCAAGGTCCGGCCCGAAGATCTTGATGGCGAGATCGCCCCGCGCGCCGGTCAACATCTCGGCGGTGCGCATTTCGATCGGCTGCGTGAAGGCGAACTCGTAGCCCCGCAGATCCGCCATCGCCAGCCGAAGCTGCTCGATGAGCCACTCCTTGTCGGGCTTGCGCCACTGGTCCTTCGGCTTCAACACCATGAAGGCGTCCGTCTCATTGAGGCCCATCGGGTCGAGGCCGAGTTCATCGGAGCCGACACGCGCGACAATGCGCTCGACCTCCGGAACCTTTTCCTTGAGGAGACGCTGGATCAGCAAATCCCCTTCGATGCTCGCCTGTAGATTGATCGACGGATTTTTCGTGATCTGGACGATGACGGCGCCCTCGTCCATCGTCGGCATGAAGGTCTTGCCGATGGCGCCATAGGCGACGACCACGGCCACGAGACCGGCGGCCGCCACGGCGTAAACGGGCGCGGGATGGCGCAGGCATTGCCGCAGCAGCGCCTTGTAGCCGCGCGACAGGTACCGCACGAGAATTGGGTCGGAGTGTGCGCCTTCCTTGAGCACGAACGAGGCGAGCACCGGGATGAGGGTCAGCGAGAGCACGAGCGACCCGCCCAGCGCAAAGATGATCGTCAAGGCGACGGGGCCGAACAGCTTGCCTTCGAGGCCCTGGAGCGATAGCAGCGGCAGGAACACGAGGCAAATGATCAGCATGCCCGAGGCGACGGGCGTCGCAACCTCGCTTGCGGCACGGTAGATCATGTGCAGCTTTGGTACCGCAACCGGACCCGAGGGATGATTGAGGCGCTCAAATGCGTTTTCGACGACGACGACCGCGGCATCGACGATAAGGCCGATCGCAATGGCAAGCCCGCCGAGGCTCATAAGGTTCGCCGACATCCCGAAATACCGCATCAGGATGAACGTGAGCAGCGCGGCGAACGGCAAAGTGACGGCCACCACGACCGCGGCCCGCAAATTGCCCAGGAAGGCCAGGAGCAAGATCACGACCAGCACCGTCGCTTCCAGGAGCGCCTTGCTGACCGTGCCAACGGCCCGCGAGATCAAATCGGAGCGGTCATAGAACACATTGAGCGTGACGTCCTTGGGCATATGAGTCTGCAATTCATCGAGGCGCTCGCGCACCGATGTCACGATGGAGCGGGCATCCGCGCCCCGCAGCGACAGCACGAGCCCCTGCACCGCCTCGCCCTTGCCGTCCATCGTCACCGCGCCATACCGCGTCAGATTGCCGATCTCGACAGTGGCGACATCGCCGACGCGAAGCACGCGGGCGCCTTCCGTCTTGAGCACGATCTGCTTGAGGTCGTCGGGCGTGCGTATCGCACCCTCCGAGCGCACTACGAGCGCCTTTTCCCCCTCGCTCAGCCGCCCTGCCCCGTCGTTGCGATTGCTCTGCTCGATCGCTTTGACGAGATCGTCGACGCCCAGGCCGCTGGCGGCTAGCGCTGCGCTGTTCGGCGTGACCTCGAATGTCCGCACCATGCCGCCCAGCGCGTTCACGTCGGCCACACCCGGGATCGTGCGCAGTGCCGGCCGGATCATCCAGTCGAGCAGGCTGCGGCGCTCTTCCAGCGAAAGATCGCCCCCATCGATGGTGAACATGAAGACGTCCGACAAGGGCGTTGAAACCGGCGCCAGCCCGCCAGTAACGCTTTCAGGAAGATCGCCCCGCACGCTCGCCAGCCGCTCCGCCACCTGCTGGCGAGCCCAGTAGATGTCCGTTCCATCGACGAAATCGAGGGTGATGTCGGCGATCGCATATTTGGCCGCCGAGCGCAGAATCGTCTGCCCCGGAATCCCGAGCAGCTCCATCTCGATTGGCGTGATGACCCGCGTCTCGACCTCCTCGGGCGTCATCCCCGGCGCCTTCATGATCATCTTGACCTGAACGGGCGAGATGTTGGGGAAGGCATCGATTGGCAGCGTGTTGAACGCATACCCGCCCGCAATGGCCACGAGCGCGTAGAAGCACAAGAGAAACAGTCGTTGGGTCAAAGAGAAGCCAATGAGGCGGCGTAGCATGGGTTATTTCCCCGCCAGGAGCTGCTCGAGCTGCGGGATGCCGCTCGATGCCACTTGGGCATCCGCCGGCAGGTTGCCGCTGATCGTCGCCACGCTCTGGGATTTTGCGAGCAGGTCGACGGGTTGCGCCATAAACCCATCCTCGGTGCGCACGAAGACGATGACTTGGTCGTCGATGCGCGCCACGGCCCGCGCCGGAACCGAAAAGCCTTGGGCGGTCACCGCGCGCATCAGGCTGAGCGAGATCATCTGGCCCGGCAGATAGGGCGCAGCCTTGGGCAATTCAACATACATGATCGCCGAACGCGTCTTGGCGTCGAGAACGGTGCCGACCGAAAGAACGCGCCCTTCATCGCCGTCCGGCAGCTTGACCGCGTCGCCCGGCTTGATCTTTGCCACGACACTCGCCGGCACCTGCACCTCGGCCCACAGATCCTCGCTGCTGTCGAGGCTGACGACCGCAGCCATGGACTCGATCTTGTCGCCAGGCATGACATCGATCTGGGCGACGACCCCATCGTGGGTTGCCGGGATCGCATACTCCCCGCCCTCGCCGGCAACGATGCCGTTCAGCTCCAGCGTCCCCTTGTGCCGGTCGACGACGGCTTGGACCTTCGCCACCTGGGCTTCGGCCTCCTCGGCCAGAAACTCGCTTTTGAGCTGTTTGTCTGCCAGCGTCCTCAGCCTGCGGGCGATGGCGTCGGCATTCTGCAATTCGGCCTGCGCCTGCGCGAGCTGGCTTTGAGCCTCCAGCAGATCTCGGCTCGATACCCGCGCGATCAGTTCCCCCGTGCTGACCTGCTGACCCGGCAGCACGAGCACCTGCGTCACCGTCCCCGCATAAGGAGCGGTGGCGACGATATGAGCGTTGGGCGGACGGACCACAGTCGCCGGCAATACGGCAACGAGTTCAGACGACGTCGGACGGACCGCCTCGACCTTGATTTCAAGCTTTGACACTTGATCCGGCGACAGTCGGACATCCCTGGCCATGCTCGCGGACGCGGGCCAAAATGCCAGAGCTGCGGCAGATCCCAGGATCAAGATCACGCGGCGCATGGGTTGCTCCCTGAAAACCTTAAGACAGGGACAACTCCTGAAGGGTGGACCTGAAAGCTACCTGAACGCAGAATTGCGGCAGGGTGACGCTGGAGTTCTCCGCGCGGGCTCATGCCTGCGGTGCTAGTATCCCCTTGGAAGAAAAAGGAAGATCCGTGCGCATTCTGCTTGTCGAAGACGACGACGAAATTGCAAGGCGGCTGGTGGCAGGTCTGACGCACGCCGGGTTCACGGTTGAGCGCGCCGACAACGGCAGGGACGGCTGCACCATGGGGCTGGACGGGGACTTCGCCGCCGCGATCCTCGATCTGGGACTTCCCGAAATGCCGGGACTGGACGTCCTCAAGGCTTGGCGGGCGGCCGGGAGCCTGCTTCCGGTTCTGATCCTGACCGCCCGCGGCACGTGGGCCGAAAAGGTCGACGGCCTCAACGCCGGAGCCGATGACTACATCTCCAAGCCATTTCACGTTCAGGAGGTTGCCGCGCGCCTCAATGCCTTGATCCGGCGCGCATCGGGTATCGCAAGTCCGACCCTCACACATCGCGACATCGCCATGGATACCGCCTCAAAGCGCGTAACGCTGAAAGGCGAGACGATCGAACTGACGGCGCGCGAGTACATGATGCTCAACTATTTTCTGCATCGGATCGGCCGCATCGTCTCGCAGGCCGAACTCATGGACCATCTCTATACGCTTGATGGAACGCGGGAGTCGAATACCATCGAGGTGTACGTCAGCCGGCTTCGCCGCAAGCTCGGCTCCGACTGCATCACGACCGTGCGCGGCCTCGGCTACAGGATGGACTAGAGAACATGGTCAGTCTCAAGTGGCGCTTGATCACGGTCGCCACCATCTGGATCGCGATTGGGTTCGTGGCTGCCGGGTTCGTCTTCTCGGCGATCTTCAGGCACGAGGTGACAGCCCAGTTTTACGAAGAGCTCTACGTTCATCTCGATGAGCTCCAGCGCCTCGCGCAATTTGCCTCCGGCGGGCGCCCCCATCTGCAACGGGATTTGAGCGATCCGCGTTACGACGTTCCGCTTTCGGGATATTATTGGGAAATCCAGCAGGCCGACAATGTGCTGGCGCGGTCTTCGTCATTGAAGGGTCACACGCTTCCCACCCCGCCCGATGAGCCGATAGACACCGGCATTCACACACACAAGATCACAGGACCGACCGGCCCCCTTCTCGTGGCGGAGCGCACACGCACCGGCATTCCAGGAGCGCCGCCGGTCCGCTTTATCATCGGCACGGACCAGCGGCATCTGGATGCGGTGCTCGACGACTTCAACAGCGTCCTTGCCTGGGCGCTCGCGGGCTTCGGCCTCTCCCTGGTTGCAGCCGCAGCCCTGTTGATCGCATTTGCCCTGCGGCCTTTCCGGCAACTGCGAAGCGCCCTCTCGCGGGTCCGGTCGGGAGAAACCAATCAATTGCATGGGGAATTTCCCTCCGAGGTCCGCCCCCTGGTCGCGGACCTCAACAGATTGCTGCAGGCCGCGGCCGATACGATCCAGCGGGCACGCACCCAGGCGGGCAATCTCGCCCACGGCCTGAAAACGCCCCTCGCCATCCTGACGGACGAAGGCTACCGCCTGGCGGATGCCGGGGCCGCGGAGGCCTCCCGGACGATCCTTTCCCAGTGCAGCAAGATGCAAAGTCAGATCAACTATCAGGTGACGCGCGCACGCGCCGTTGCCATGCGCGCCTCTCCCGGGATCGTTGCGGATGTCCGTTCAGCTGCCGATGACGTAGCCAGCGCGCTAGGGCGACTGTACCAGCCGGCGAACATCGCCATCCAGACCGACGTCAAGGAGGGTCTCAAGGTTGCCTGTGATCCCCAGGACCTGAACGAGATGATCGCCAACCTCGTCGATAACGCCTGCAAGCATGCACGGGCGAAAGTGAGATTGTCGGTCGCGGATACCCCGGCCAACAACCGTCTGCTGAGTATAAACATCGACGACGATGGCCCCGGTCTGCCGCCTGAAGCGCGGCGCGTCGTCTTCAACATTGGCGAACGCTGGGACACGCATGCGCCTGGTACAGGGCTTGGGTTGACCATCGTCAAGGATCTCGCGGAACTCTACGGCGGCGAAGTCGAACTCGGAACATCGTCCATGGGCGGCTTGTCCGTCGCCCTACGGCTGCCGCGTGCCGGGCTGTGACGCCCGCTGTACTTTAGTGTCGTGCCCAAGGCTTCCTTCGCATCGTCGATTCCAGTACCGGTCGCAGTACTTGCGCTTGGATGCGCGTTCAGGGTCCTGCGTCGTCAGGTTGGGCATGAGCCGCCGTGGCTTGAGCGACCCAGGGTACGAGGTCGCGTGCGATTTTGCCAAATCCCTGGTTCAGCGCCGCGGCAGCACCGGCTGCGTCCGCCGAGGCCAGCGGCACGTGCTGGCGAAACACCTGCGATGCCGTGATCGCCCCCTTCTGCGCAACTTTGGCGGAAAGATCTATGTCGGCAGAGGGCGCCGGCCCGCCGGCCACACCGAATTTCCGAATATCGAAAACCAACTGGACGTCGGGCTCGACGGACTCGATGACCCGGGCGACGGATTTGAAGCAGTGCGAGTTTTCGAGCGCCTCGATGATCTTGACCTGCAGCAAGGATGGGATCGCGTCCGAAAAGCTGCCGGTTTTGTAAGACTTTGCGGCGTCCTGCGATCCCAGAACCGGTATCTGGTCGGAATTGAGGGACATCAGGCCAACGGGCTCGGGCACGGTAATCTGGGCTTCGTTTGCGTGGGCGCATTTCTTGATGTCCGGGGGGACATCGAATGTGAAAATCGTGCTCGCCGCCTTGGCGGCAGCGCCGCCCGTCATGCGTTCAAGCCCCGCCATGATTCCATCCACGTGGCCGGAATTTCGCGACAATGCCTCGGCGAAGGTTTTGATGTTGACGATCGCATCATGCAAGGGTTCTGAATTCTCGCCCACGAGCTTGTCGAACCGGCCAAGCGCATCCCGCGCCGATTGCGACAAAGTCGTCCCGGCATCAGGGAGCGCTTGCAGAAGCGGCGGCTGGCCGTCGGCGGGCTGAAGCTGAGGGGCCGACGGGCTGCCACCGCTCAGCACGATAACGGGCGCCCCGGTCAGGCCCTGGAAATCCATGCTGACCGCAGTATCGCTGCGGACGGGCGTCGCCGCATCGATGGCGATCGTCGCCATGACGTTTGTCGGCTTGTCGGAATCGAGTTCGAGGGAACGAACCTCGCCGACGCGCACGCCGTTGAACAGCACGTTGGATCCGGCGAGCAGGCCGGAGACCGAGCCCTGAAAGAGGACGCGATATTCAGCCCTGCGGCCGATGCCTCCCGTGTGATGGAGCCAATATACGAACGCGAAAATTCCACCAATGACCAGGAGCGTAAACAAGCCTATCAGCGTGTATCGTGCCTTCGTTTCCATCTGGGGTCTCACTATGCTTTGGCCGTATGGCGGGCGGCAAGCGCGCCGCCGCGGCGGCCATGGAAATAGGCCATGGCCCAGGGATGCGTCGATTGAAGGATGGTCTCCATTGGGCCGCAGGCTATGACCTTGCCCTCGGCAAGAACGCCGATGCGGTCGCAGACCGCATGAAGCGTTTCAAGATCGTGCGTGATCATGAACACCGTCAGTCCCAGCGTCTTCTGCAAGGTCCTTATGAGTTCGTCGAAGTCTCCCGCCGAGATGGGATCCAGACCCGAGGTCGGTTCATCCAGGAAGACGAGTTCGGGGTCCATCGCAAGCGAGCGGGCAAGCGCGACGCGCTTTATCATGCCGCCCGACAGCTCCGATGGCAGCTTGTGGTGATCCCTCGCCCTGATCCCCACCATTTCCAACTTTATGCGGGCGATCTCATCGAGAAGAGCCGGCGATAGATCCAGAAACTCCCGCAAGGGAAACTGCACGTTCTGGATGACGCTGAGCGATGAAAAGAGCGCGCCCTGCTGGAAAAGGACGCCCCAGCGGCGCTCGATCGCCCGCCGCGCTTGCTCGCTCGCACCCGTGAGCCTGGTGCCGAGCACCTCGATCGTGCCTTCCCGGACAGGCAACAGGCCGATGATGGTGCGCAGCAGTACGGACTTTCCGCTGCCCGACCCGCCGACGAAACCGAAGATCTCACCCTGCCGCACGTCGACCGATACGCCATCGAGGACCCTGCGCTCCCCGAAGCCGACAACCAGATCGCGCACGCTTATCACGTTTTCCATCCGGCCGGCTCACATATCGATGGATGCAAAGAAGATGGCGAAAACTCCGTCCAGAACGATCACGAGGAATATCGATTTCACGACGGACGCGGTCGTCTCAAGGCCCAGGGACTCCGAACTCCCTTTCACCTTCAGTCCCTGTGCGCATGCGACGACACCGATGACGAGCGCCATGAAGGGCGACTTGATCATTCCCACCTTGAAGTGGGTGACAGAGATAGCCTCCTTGAGCCTGGCAATGAAAATATCGGGATCCATTCCTCCATAGAACCAGCAGACCAGCTCGCCGCCATAGAGCGCCGACATCGACCCTAGAAAGGTCAGAATGGGCAGCGCAATCGTAAGGGCGATGACGCGCGGCAGGATTAGAACTTCGACGGGATCGAGCCCCATTGTCTGCAGGGCGTCGATCTCCTCGCGCATTTTCATTGAACCAAGCTCGGCCGTATAAGAACTTCCTGATCGCCCCGCCACCATGATGGCCACGATCAGGACGCCGATCTCGCGCAGGACCAGAATCCCGACCATGTCGACGACGTATTCGTCGGCGCCGAACTTGCGGAAGTGGAAAATGCCCTGCTGGGCGATGATGGCGCCGATGAGAAAAGTGATGAGCAGAATGATCGGTACGGCCTGCCAGGCGACGCGATCCAGGTGGTGGACGGCCGAGGTGAACCTGAAAGACGACGGCCGCACGAGGGTGCGCACCAGCGCCACGCAGATCCGGCCGAGCATGCCGGCCAGCGAGGCAAGGTCGCCGAAGGCGTCAACGGTGTTTTTCCCGAGCGCCTGCAATTGCGCGACGAGCCAATTGCGGTGTTCCACGCGAGCAGGCGGGACAGAGGCATATCGATCGACTTGGGCGTATAGCTCGCCAAAGTGGTGTTGCAGGTCGACAATGCGCGCAGGTTGTCCTGCGGCGCCGCAAATGAGCGCCAATCGCCCGAGGAGGGACGCTCCGAACGTATCGAGTTCGGTGATCCCGCCCGCGCCGATCGTTGCCACGCCGGACCCGCCGCTGGCCGCGCGCACGTTCGCGAGGGCGTCCTCGAGGAGCTGGACGTTGGCTACCGTCCAGCTACCGCAGGCCTCCACGCTGGGTGCGCCGTCAAACTGCGTTCGAACAAGCGCTGGCGGATGATCGTCTGAACTTCTATGCATAGGTCAGGCTGCCGACAGAGATATTCCAGAGCGTCTATATGACCCCTGACGACGCGATACAATCGCCGGTGCCACCCCTCGTAGCCCTTTTACCCTGCGACCTTGACGTTTCTCAATGGAAACCGGTGGGCCGGGAGCGTATCAACAGCCCCGGGACTAGCAAGCTGAGGTGACTTGACCATGATGCGCTTCGCGGCAACTGGAATTTCGCTATCGGCCTTGATCTGTCTCGCCGGCGCTCCCGCCCGTTCACAATCATCCGATGGCGATCCAGGCATGGAAATGTTCAAACGGCATTGTGCATCCTGTCATGGCGCGAGCGGACAAGGAGACGGCCCGCGGGCGGGTGTGCTGAAAATTGCTCCCACAGATCTTACACGGCTCAGCCGCGACAATGGCGGCACATTTCCCAAAGCCAAGGTCGCCGACGTTATCAAAACCGGCGGCTCCCCGCTGGGCCACGGGACCGATATGCCGGCTTGGATGAAGATCTTCGGTGTGAAAGGCCAGCCGGACGAAACCAGGAACCGCATCCATCGGCTGGTGCAGTATATCGAGAGCCTTCAGAAATAATCCACGATGGCGCCGCAGTCTTCGCTTCGGGCACTGTCCCTCAGGTACCGGCCGGTTTCAGGACGATGAGAAGATCCTTCGCGCCAACTTGATTGCCAGCGGCCACCAGGACTTCCTCGACGACCCCATCCCGCGGCGCCTGGATCGACGTCTCCATCTTCATGGCCTCTATCGTCAGCAGCACGTCGCCGGCTTTGACAGGTTGTCCGGTCTGCACCACGATGGACGCGATGGCTCCGGGCATCGGAGCGGGTACGTGATTTTCGTTGCCCTCCTCGGCGCTGCGGCGCGCTTGCAGCGTGGTTGCCACGCTGCGGTTGGGAACCACGATGACGCGGGGTTGGCCGTTGAGTTCGAAAAACACTTCGACCTGGCCATCCGGCCGGGTCTCTCCGACGGCGGTGAGTTGAACGATGATCGTCTTGCCGCGCTGCAGGTCGACGGTGATCTCGGTTCCGGGCTTCATGCCGAGGTAGAACACGGGCGTCGGCAAGACCGATACCGGTCCGTATTTGGCGGCTGTCGCTGCATACTCGCAAAACACCTTGGGATACATCAGGTAGGAGGCCAGATCGAAATCATCGATGGTGCGGCCGCATTTGCGCTCGGCGGCCTGACGTTCGCATTCGATGTCCGTATCCCCCAGGAAGGCGCCCGGCCGCTGTGTGATCGGAGCCTCGCCTTTGAGGATGCGTTCCTGTACGCCAGCGGGCCAACCGCCCGGAGGCTGTCCGAGTTCTCCGCGCATCATCTCGATGACCGAGTTGGGAAAGGTCACGTCGCGGCTGGGATCCATGAGATCGTGTGGCGACAGGTTCTGGGCCACCATCATCAGCGCCATATCCCCCACCACTTTGGACGAGGGCGTCACCTTGATGAGGTCGCCGAAGAAATCGTTGGCGGCACGGTACGCATTCGCCACCTCTGCCCAGCGCGCCTCGAAGCCGAGCGAGCGCGCCTGCTCTTTCAAGTTCGTGTACTGCCCGCCCGGCATCTCGTGCAGATAAACCTCCGAGGCGCCGGAAAGCTGCCCGCTCTCGAAGGGCGCGTATTGCGCGCGCACGCCTTCCCAATAGCCGTTGATCTTGCGGAGCGCACCGCTGTCGATGCCGGGGTCGCGTCCGGTACGTGCAAGGGCCTGCACGATGGACCCCAGACATGGTTGGGAGGTGCCGCCACTCATGGAATCCATGGCAGCGTCAACCGCATCGACGCCGGCCTCGACCGCAGCAAGCACGCTCGCCGCGGAAATGCCGGCGGTATCGTGCGTGTGCAGATGCACCGGCAGTCCGGTCGCTTCCTTCAACTCCCTGACCAGGATGCGCGCCGCGCCGGGCTTCAAAAGGCCCGCCATGTCCTTGATGCCGAGGATGTGGACTCCGGCGCGTTGCAGCTCCTTCGCGAGTTCGACATAGTATTTCAGCGAGTATTTCGGCCGGTTCGGATCCAGGAAATCGCCCGTATAGCAGATGGCTCCTTCCGCGAGCTTGCCTGCCTCACGCACCGCGTCGATCGAAATCCGCATATTCTCGACCCAGTTGAAGCAATCGAAAATTCTGAAGAGATCCATGCCCGCGTCCACCGCCTGGCGCACGAAGAAGCGCACGACGTTATCGGGATAGTTTGTATACCCCACGCCATTGGAGCCGCGCAGGAGCATTTGGGTGAGGATATTGGGAACTCTCGCGCGGATGGCGGCCAGGCGCTCCCAGGGGTCGTCTTGCAGATAGCGCATCGCCACGTCGAAGGTCGCCCCGCCCCAGCACTCGAGTGAAAATAATTGCGGCAGGGCGCGCGCGTAACTGTCGGCAATAGAAACGATGTCGCGGGTGCGCATGCGCGTCGCAATCAACGATTGGTGTGCGTCGCGCATGGTCGTATCGGTAATGAGGATGCGCTTTTCCTGCCTCATCCAGTCGGCGAACCCTTCAGGGCCGAGTTGCTGGAGAATCTGGCGCGTACCTGCCGCGGGCGCCTGGGAAAAGGCTGGCGGTGCGACGGCGGCGTGCCCGGGGGCCTGCGGCCGCCCGCGCGTTTCAGGATGGCCGTTCACCGTCACGTCCGCGATCCAACGCAACAGCTTGGTGGCGCGATCACGGCGCTCCGGAAATTCGAACAGCGAAGGAGCTTCATCGATGAAGCGCGTCGTGTAGTCGCTGCTGCGGAACCGGGGATGCGCAATCACATTGTGCAGGAATGCGAGATTGGTCGCCACACCGCGAATGCGATATTCGAGCAGCGCCCGGATCATCCGGTCGATCACCTCATCGGTTGTGCCCGCCCACGCGGTGACTTTTTCCAGGAGCGGATCGTAATAGCGGGTCACGACGGCGCCCGAGAACGCCGTGCCGCCGTCGATGCGGATACCAAAGCCCATCGCCCCGCGATAAGCGCTGATCCGGCCGAAATCCGGAATGAAGTTGTTCTCCGGGTTCTCGGTTGTGATGCGGCACTGGAGGGCGTGCCCGTTCAGTTTGATATCCTGCTGGGGTGGAATGCCCGTCTCCCAGTGACCGTCCGCTCCGCGTTCGCCGATGCGGCCGCCTTCCATGATCTTGATCTGCGCCTTGACGATGTCGAGGCCGGTCACGACCTCCGTCACCGTGTGCTCGACTTGAATGCGCGGATTGACTTCGATGAAATAGAAAGCGCCCGTATCGACATCCATGAGGAATTCGACCGTACCGGCGCCCACGTAATTGGTCGCCCTGCCGATGGACAGGGCACATTCACACAGCTTGGCCCGGGTGGCCTCGTCCAGATAGGGCGCCGGCGCACGTTCGACGAGCTTCTGGTTGCGCCGCTGAATCGAGCAATCGCGCTCAAACAGATGGACGATGTTGCCGTGACGATCTCCCAGAATTTGCACTTCGACGTGCCGCGCGTTTCGGATCAGCTTTTCAAGGTAGACGTCATCCTTGCCGAAAGCCGCCTTGGCTTCGCGGCGGCCGATCGTGACCGCATCGAGCAGTTCCCGTTCGCTCTCCACGACGCGCATCCCGCGCCCGCCACCGCCCCATGAAGCTTTGAGCATCACTGGGCAGCCTACGGCTTCGGCTGCTTTCTTGATCGCGTCGGCATCATCAGGCAGCGGCGGGCTCGCCGGCATCACCGGCACGCCGTTGGCGATGGCCAAGTTGCGCGCATCGACCTTGTTGCCGAGCGTGCGCATCGTCTGGGGCGCCGGCCCGATGAACGTAATGCCCGCCGCAAGGCACGCTTCGGCGAATTCCGGACTTTCGGAGAGAAATCCATAGCCCGGATGGATCGCGTCGCAATCGGTCTCCCGGGCCACGCGGATGATGTCATCAATTGACAGATATGCCTCGATCGGCCCTTTGCCGTGCCCGACCATGAATGCCTGGTCGGCCTTGAATCGATGCAGCGACAGCCTGTCGTGCTCGGCATAGACGGCAACGGTGCGTATGCCAAGCTCGGTTGCGGCGCGAAAAATTCGCGTGGCGATTTCCGAGCGGTTGGCGGCGAGCAAGCGCCGGATCCGCCTGGGCTTGGCGCCTGTCGTCGTCGTGGCAGAGCCTGAGAGAGCCTCGTTCGCCGCTGCCGGCCGCATTTCAGATTGTGACATCAGTCCGTCCCCTCGCACCGCAACAAAGTCTGGCGCGGATTTTTCCGCCCTCTAGCATGTTCGCAAGGGATTGTGCACTGGCTGGTAAATTAATTAGACCAGCGCATTGGTGCGAGCAGTTCTTTGTTGTAGTCTGCCCGCGGCAATGTCACCTTCTGTTGCGCCAAAAGCGAGGATTGGCAATAATGGTCGAAACCTTCCCCGCAAATGCTGAACTGGCTGCGTCCGGATTGGCCAGCAGTTCCTTTATCCGGGACTTGCTTGCCCAGTCGCGGGCGCGCTGCGAGGAATCCTACCGCCTGGATCGCAGTCGCCGCGCGGGCCCCAACCTGTTGACTCCCGGCGAACTCAGGAGCCTGACCGAGCCGCTGGAGCTGCTTACGCGGATCGCCCGGCCGGAAATGGAGGCGCTGCTGGCAAAGCTGGCGCCGGCAAGCTACGTCGTCGTGCTCTCGGATGCCAATGGCGTCGCGATCGATTTCGTCGCCAGCGGCGCCCCGGACAAGAAGCTCTGGCGCATGGGTGTGTGCGCGGGCGCAACTTGGGGCGAGCCTCACGTGGGCACCAACGGCATCGGCACTTCGATCATGTCGCGCACGCCCATCATTGTTCATCAGCGCAACCACTTCCTGCTGAAGTATGCGGAGCTGACCTGCACGGCGGCCCCGCTGTTCGACGCGCAAGGGCGCGTCATCGCTTCGTTGGATGCATCCTCGGTTGCGGATCTGCCTCAGGAGATCCAGGGCTTGGTGCTGGATCTCGTGGTTCGGACTGCGCGCCGTATCGAACGGATGTATTTTCTCGAACGCCACCGCGACAATACCGTTCTCACGATCGATCTAGGCGTTGACGCGCTCCAGAACAGGCCCATCTTCATGCTGGCTGTCGGAGAGGACGGATGCGTCATCGACATGCAAGGCAATACGCATGACGGATCGGACGCGCAGACAATCGCTACCTATCGCCATATAAATTTTGCCAAAGTGGTCGATGCCGCTTGGCGCACGCCGGCAATTCCGGTGGGTCCCATGCACACTGAACATAAGGCGGTTGTGAACTTGGAGGGGGATCTTTCCTGCTTCACGATCCTGCGCACCCCAAAACGGTTCACGCAGAGTGCAAACCCTGTGGCCGGCGCCGACATCGTGGCTCTCAATCAGAAGAAACGCCCGCGCCCGGCGCCGGTTCTGACCCTGGAGAGGCTGGCCGGCGATGATCCAAACCTGTTGACCGTCGTCGGGAAGATGGATCGCTTTATCGCCCATCGCATTCCATTTCTCATTCAAGGCGAGACGGGCACGGGCAAGGAAGAATTCGCTCGCGCGATCCATGCCAGGGGGCCTCATGCACACGCGCCATTCGTAGCTATCGATTGTTCATCCATCCCGGAGAACTTGATCGAAAGCGAACTCTTCGGCTACGAGGCCGGAACCTTCACGGGGGCAAACCGCGACGGTAGAAGGGGCCGCATTCTCGACGCCAGCGGAGGCACGCTCTTTCTCGACGAGATCGGCGACATGCCCCTCGTCTTGCAGACGCGGCTTCTTAGAGTCCTCGCTCAAAACGAGGTTGTTCCCTTGGGTGGACATATGCCCATCAAGGTCGACTTCAACCTCATTTGCGCAACGCATCAGGACCTCAAGGTCATGGTTGAAGAAAAGCGCTTCCGCCAAGATCTGTATTTCCGGATCGCCGGATGCCGCATCGAACTTCCGCCCCTGCGCGCACGTACCGATAAGGCCACCATACTCGTCGGCGCGCTCGAGCTTGAATGTTACGCCGCCGGGCTGCACACGCTTCCGGAGATTTCCGACGAAGCCTTGAATATCCTCGTATCCAGTCCTTGGCCGGGTAATATGCGCCAAGTGCGGCTCGCCCTGCGCTACGCGCTGGCAAGCAGCGGCGGCGGGATGATCACCCCTGCGCATCTTCCTGAAGACCTGGTCGAATCTTCTTGCTGCGATGCCGCGACCCCAGAACCCGCGAACCATCCGGCGCCCGGCCTGGAAGACGTTCTGCGCGCCAATGCCTGGAGCGTGAGCAAGACGGCCCGCGAATACAAAGTCAGCCGGCAGACCGTGCATCGTTGGATGAAGGAGCGCAACCTGAAGCGCCCGCTGTCCTAGAGCCGAGTCTTTTCGCGTTTCATTGAAGTCGCGCAAACGGCTCTACGCATTCGTCACCCCGGGCTCATGGCAAAACTCATGGCAAGAAAGAACCCCTCGCAATCGCGCGAGGGGTGCAGAATGATACCGCAAGTCTCGGGAGCGATCAGGCGTTCTGAAGCTTCTCGCCCATGGGCAGGTTGCGGACCCGCTTGCCCGTTGCCGCGAAGATGGCGTTGGCCAAAGCCGGAGCGAATGGAGGTACGCCCGGTTCTCCAACGCCCGAGGTGTGGTGCTCGGGGGCCGCAGGCTCGAGAATGTGAACGTTCACCTTCTTGGGGTAGTTCGTAATACGCGCCACCTCGAAATCAGAGAAGTTCGACTGCTCGGCAACGCCGTTCTTGAATGTGATGCCGCTATAAAGAGCCGTCGACATGCCCATCACAGCCGCACCTTCGATCTGCGAGCGGATACGCTCGGGATGAACGTACATGCCGCAGTCGATTGCAGTGGTCACTTCCGGCACGCGCACGACGCCGTCCTTGCCGATCGAGACGTGCACGACGGAGGCAACGTAGGATGCAAAGCAACGATGTCCCGCGATGCCCAAGCCCTCGCCTGCCGGAAGCTTCTTGCCCCAGCCAGCCTTTTCTGCGGCCGTCGCGATCACACGCTTCAGCCGGGAGGTGTCGATGGGGAACTGATCGTAGGGTTCGCCGTAGTTCCAGAAGTCTTCGGGCATACCCGCGGCTTTCAGGTCCACCCTGCGGTCCGACCCGATGATCTCAAGCAGGAAGTCCTTGGGGTCCTTGCCAAGCTTGTGCGCGATTTCGCAGATGAACGACTGTATGGCGAATGCGCGCGGGATGTTTGAAACAGACCGGAACCAGCCGATGCGAGTATGAGCCATCGCCAACCCGTTCTCGCAGCGTATATTGGGCACCTCCACGGGTACGTCCGCAAGCCCCATGCCGTACTCGAGATTGAACTGGTAGCCGCTGTCGGGAGCAAACGTGGACAGTATCGATGGCGCGACCGACCGATGCCGCCAGGCCGCGACCTTTCCGTTCCCATCGATGGCCGCGTCGAGGTGTTCGCACGAGGTCGTGTGATAAAAGCCATTGCGCAGATCGTCCTCGCGCGTCCACAGCAACATCACGGGCGCGCCGCCGGAGCGTTTTGAAAGCTCCACTGCCTCCAGCGCGTAATCGCACTTGGACTTGCGGCCGAATCCGCCGCCCAGCAGCGTGACGTTCACCGTTACGTTGCTTTCTGCGATCTTGTAGGCATCGCAGATGTCCTTGCGCGCGCCGTAGGGGCTTTGCAGCGGCGCCCAAACCTCGATCTTGCCGTCAGCGAACGTTGCGATGGCGACCGGCGGCTCCATCGACGCCTGGGCGACGTGCTGCTGATGGTAGGTTGCCGAGACGATTTCCTTGGCCTGCGCAAAGGCGCCGTCCGGATCGCCGAGATTGCGGACGACCTTGCCCGGCTTTTTGGCGGTCTCTTCCATCTCCTTGTGGTACGCCGTGCTCGTGTAGCCGGCGTGCGGGCCGTAGTCCCAATCGATCTTCAGCGCATCGCGGCCCGCCAAGGCGGCATAGGTGTTGCGCGCCACGATGGCGATACCGCCGAGAGAAGCGAACTTCGCCGGTGGCGCCTTGCCTTCGAGTTCATACACGGCTTCGACACCGGGAACCTTGAGCGCGGCACTAGGATCGAATGACTTGACCGTTGCGCCGATGACCGGCGGCCGCGTCATCACAGCGTACTTCAATCCCGGAATGCGCACGTCGGCCCCGTACTTGGCCGCACCCACGGTGATGTCGAACAGGTCGACGATCTTCACCGGGTTCTTGGCCATATAGCGGAACTCGCCCGGTTTTTTCAGCTCGACCGTCTCGATGTCGGGAACGGCGCGGTTCTTCGCCGCTTCGGCAAGCTCGCCATAGGTGAACACTTTGCCGGTTTCCCTGCCATCCTTGTCGAATTGGATGACGGTATGGTTCCTGGCCTTGCACAAGGAGCGATCGACACCCCATTTCAGCGCGGCGACCGTCTCCAGCATCTGCCTCATGGACGCGCCGATGACGCGCATGGGCTGGATGTAGTGACGCACGCTGCGCGAACCATCGGTGTCCTGGTTGCCATAGCGCGGCTCGTCGCCCGGAGCCTGCACGACCTTGACCTTCGCCCAATCGGCTTCCATCTCGTCGGCAACGATCATGGGCAATGCCGTCTTGGCGCCGGTACCCATTTCGGCCCGGTGCGCCACGATGGTCACGGTGCCATCCTTGTCGATGGCGACAAAGACCTTCGGGTCCATCACCACGCCATGGGGCATGCCAAGTCCGCCGTGAGGATAAAGCGTCGCGGCTTCGGCTTGTGTGGAGCCCAGAATGCGCAAAGACAGCACAAGGCCCGTCGTGGCAATGATCCCGCCCAGGATCGAGCGGCGGCTCACGTTCTCTATCAGGAAACCCGTTTTCTCCACCCGCGCTCCGCGCGCGGCGGCTTCAGCATGTTGTTCGATGAAATGCCGCATGATCATGCACCTCCTGCTGCCAGGCGCACCGCGGTGTGAATGCGCTGATAACAACCGCAACGGCAGATGTTGCCTGCCATTTCCTTTTCGATATCCGCATCGCTGGGCTGAGGGTTCTTGGCGAGCATGGCGGCGGCCTGCATGATCTGGCCGGCCTGACAGAACCCGCACTGGGGCACGTTGACTTCGCGCCATGCCATCTGAACGGGGTGGTTACCGTCCGGGCTTAGCCCTTCGATGGTGGTGACCGTCTTGCCCGCGATATCCGCCATCGTGACTTGGCAGCTGCGGGCGGCTGCACCTTCGATATGAACGGTGCAGGCTCCGCACAAGCCGGTTCCGCAGCCATACTTCGTGCCTGTGAGATTCGCCTCGTCGCGGATGAACCACAACAGCGGCATGTTCGGATCGCCGTCGAAGGCGTAATCCTTGCCGTTGATCTTGACTGAAACCATCGCTTGTCCTCCGGATGTCCTTGTTCGTATCCGCGGCCCACACACCGCATCTTGCTAGTCGTTTTCCGTGGTTCCCTTCTCCTTGACGAGCAGCGCGATCCGGTAGGCGTTCGCCACCCGGCCGATCATGTAGACGCCGGCCGGAACTACGCCTCCTTCCTCGCCATCCGCATATGTGACGCGAAGGATGTGGGAGACCTGCATGTTGAGCTTATGAAGCTTGATGTGGCGCAGCCCCTCGCGGGTCTCGTCGTCGATCTGCTCAAGTTCAATTTTCGCAATGGGCCGGCCCAACCCGTGCCGGATGAGCGCCGAGAATTCCCGGCGCTTGTAGGCAGAGATTCCGTCCCAGTTCACCAGATGATCGATTGCCTCGAAATTCTTCGTCTCGATTGCGGACCTGACCGTTGCGACGAGTTCATCGGTCGTGGTGGGGTAGCGTTCCGCGTTGTCGTCGGCCGCGGCGCTCATCGGCGCCGCCATCGCAAGGCATAGGATGCAGAGGAGGCCGAGGCCCCCTCTGCGCACGTGCCTCATGACAAAGTGATAAAGCACGCTGTTACTCCTTATTTTTTGAGCGCGAAGACCCAGATCGAGCCGCCCTGGGGAACGGTTGGCAGCTTGCGGCCTTCAGGCATAATCTTCTGCATCAGGGCGTGCATACGCTCTGCATCGACGCCCCAGCCCGACTGGACCGCGATGTACTGCGTGCCGTTGACAGAGAAGCTCGATGGAACGCCGGTGACGCCCGAAGGCAGAGCCGTCTCCCACAGGATCTTGCCGTCGGTCGCATCCATCGCGCGGAACTTTCGATCGACGGTTCCGCCCGCGAACACGAGGTTCCCGCCCGTCGTCAGCAACGGCGCCCAGAAGGGCGTATCGTTGAAGTTCGTTGCCCACGACCGCTTGCCGGTCTTGACGTCGAAGGCTTGCAGGCTGCCAATCGGAACCGGCTTTGAAGTGTCGACCTTGTCGGAGAAGCGCAGGCTGGCGAACACGACGTCGACGGGGACGCTCAACCACAGCTCACCGGGTTTCAGCTTGTCGAGCTTGCCCGCGCCGCCGTATTCCGAGCACAAGTTGATGTGTGAAGGAATGTAGAGCAATCCGGTCTTCGGGTTGTAGGCCTCCGGCGGCCAGTCCTTGCCACCCCACAAGCTCGGGCAGAACTTCACGGTCTTGTCGAGAAGCGGGACCTTGTCCTGATTATAGGACGGACGGCCTGTCTTCTCATCGATCTTGTCGAACACCGTCTGCTCGACGTAGTTCTCCGCTTCGACGAACCCGATATCGCCGTCGCCGCGCGACAGCCACCACAGGTAGCCGTTGCGGCCGGCGTGGACCAGCCCTTTCACCTTTTTGCCATTGCGCTCATAGTCGATGAGCAGCGGCGCGGAGACCTCATCCCAGTCCCAGGCATCGTTCCAGTGATATTGATGATGCCCTTTGATGGCGCCGGTGGTCACATCGATCGCGAGGACCGAGGAGGTGTAGAGGTTGTCGCCAGGACGGGTATCGGGCATCCAGGGTGCGCCGTTACCCGTTCCGAAGTAGGCAAGCTTCGTTTCCGGGTCGTAGTTGCCTTGCATCCAGACCGAGCCGCCGCCCGTCTTCCAGTCCTCACCGCGCCAGGAGTTGCTGCCTGGCTCGCCAGGGGCCGGAATGGTGTAGGTCTTCCACGCGACTTCACCCGTGTCGGCGTTGAGCGCCGTGATGTGACCACGGATGCCGAACTCGCCGCCCGACACGCCGGTGATGATCTTGCCGTCGGCCACCAGCGGCGAGAGCGTCGAGTATTCCCCGATCTTCCAATCGCCGACGCAGTTGCTCCAGGCTTCCTTGCCATCGGTGGCGTTGAGCGCGACCACGCAGGCATCCAGCGTCGAAAGATAGACCTTGTCCTTGTAGAGGCCGACGCCGCGGTTCGTCGGGTGAAGCTGGAACAGCTCCTTGGGCAGCTTGCGGCGATAACGCCATTTCTCGACGCCGGTCGCGGCATCGAGCGCGATGATGTTGTTCTCGGGCGTAGAGACGAACATCACGCCGTTGTTGACGATCGGCGGCGCCTGATGGCCTTCCTGAAGCCCGGTCGCGTACGACCAAACCGGCACGAGGTCCTTCACGTTGGACGCGTTGATATGGTCGAGCGGACTATAGCCCCAACCCTGGTAGTTGCCGCGCCAGCTCAGCCAGTTCTCCGGCTCGGGATTCTTCAGTCGCTCCTCGGTGACGGGGGCGTAGTCGGCTGCGGTCGCCATGCCGCAGAGCCCCATGGTTATCGCGGCGAGAAACCCCGCACGCGCTGGTCGTCTGGTTCGTGACATGCTCTCCTCCTTCAAAGTAATCAATCCGTTTCTTGTTCTTGCTTCAGCTTTGGGCTCCCGGAGCCGCCGAGAAGCTATCGGCCGCTACGATGTAGCCTTCCGCATCGACTGCGATCGGAATCATGGGCAGTGGGTCCGTTGCCGGGCCGGCGACTACGTCGCCTTTGGCCGCCGCATCGAACTCCGACATGTGGCAGAAGCAGCGCCAGTGGTTGACGTCGGGCTGCCAGGACGCCACGGCGCAGCCCTTGTGCGTGCAGATGGCCGAGAAGACAGCAACGCCGTTGGTTGCCGCCAGACTCTTGTGGTCGCCGGACAAACGCACGACGTTGATCATGTTGAGTCGCGTTTCGGTGCGCGCCTTGCCCGTTGCCGGATCGACCGGGTAGCCGCCCATGATGGCCTGACCGGGCTTGAGTTCGTCGAGCTTGATGGGCGCAGGATCGCCGCTTTCGGGTACGATCGCGAACCGGTCGCCCTTCTGGAGAGTGGGCACCGGGTCGCCATCGGCTCGCGCGCGGCCGGCCCTCGCCGCGGCCGCCGCGCACCCGCATACGGCCAACCCTTGCGCGAAGCGCCGGCGCGTCAGCATCTTCGCCGACGCCGTTTCATCTGCGGTCTGCTTTGCCTTGGTCATTTCTCCCCACTGCGTCTTTTTGTGACTTGCGGTTTTTTATCCGCTCCGGTGGCAGAGACATTTTCCGTGCCATGGTGCACAGCAGCAGCTGTAAGGCGTTCCTGGCGGGGAAGTCTTTGCGTCGAGCGGCCGAACTCAGCCAGCGCCTCGCCGCGGCGGCCTTGCCGATAGCATCACCTATCAGTTTGATGTTTATCAGTTATTCTGACACTGCCGACGCGGGTCTGCCTCCTGCCGGCAGGCCGCGCAAACGCCGCCGTCACAGGGCGGGCGCCCGATGCGATGCTGCAGCGCAAACGCAAGTCATGGCCCGCCCTCGTAATTCAAATGACAGGTGGCGCGTTACAGGTGACAAGGCGTTCCACCTTGAACGCGCCGCGAGGTCGGGAACCTTTTGCGCGGAACCGCATCCAATGGCCAAGCCCGCTTGCGACCCGCGGAGAACCAGATGAACAGTCTTCAGACCAGCCAAACGCCAATCCCGGATGCCGAACTCGTCGCGCGCGCCCGCAACCACGACGAGGCTGCGATCCGCGCGATCATTCAGAAATACAATCGCCGTCTTTATCGCGTGGCGCGCAGCGTCGTCGGCAACGATGCCGACGCGGAGGACGTCGTGCAGGAAGCCTACGTGCGCGCCTTCAAGGCGCTTCAAGACTTTCGCGGCGCGGCCAGCCTCTCGACATGGCTGACGCGCATCGTGGTCAACGAAGCCTTGCAGTTTCTGCGGCGCCGGAAAACCGTCGAGATTGCGCCGCCAGCGCCATATCCGCCGCGCTACGAGACCGAGATTATCCCCTTTCCGACCACGATGCCCCTACCAGATCCGGAGACGACCATGGCCCAGCATGAGATTTGCAGGCTTGTGGAGCAAGCGATTGACAAGCTGCCCGCGGAATTCAGGACGGTGCTGATCGCGCGAACGATCGAAGGCATGAGCATCGAGGAGACCTCCGACGCTTTCGGGTTGAAGCCGGAAACGGTGAAGACGCGTCTCCATCGAGCACGCCAGCACCTGAAGGCTGAGCTCGAATCGCACCTGGAAGCGCAGTTCTCGCGCGTCTTCCCCTTCGCTGGGGCGCGCTGCAACCGCATGGCCGACACCGTGTTGGCTCGTCTTCGCGATCCGGAGGGGAACCTTTCGGCATAACTTGCATCCAACCTTGTAGGACCCGTCAGAATTTCCACGGCGGGCTACAGAAAGGGTATGGATATGAAGACCTCAATCGCAGCAGCAATCGCTGGAATTGCCTCGGCCATCTTGATGACTTCGGCTGCCGCGCTCGCCGCCGACAAACCGACTGATGCCCAGATCGCCCATATCGCCTACACCGCGGGCGACATCGACGTGAAGGCCGCCAAACAGGCGCTCGAGAAATCCAAAACCGAAAGCGTGCGCGCGTTCGCCAACGACATGGTGCGCGACCACACAGCCGTGAACGAGAAGGCGCTCGCGCTGGTGAAAAAGCTCCATGTCACGCCCCAGGACAACGAGACGAGCCAGGCGCTCGTCAAGGGCGCCGAAGCGAAACACGCCGAGCTTGAAAAACTGTCCGGCGCCGCCTTCGACAAAGCCTACATCGACAATGAAGTCGCCTACCACAAGGCTGTGCTTGCCGCCCTCAAGAACACCCTCATTCCATCCACAAGCAATCACGAGCTCAAGACCTTGCTGGAAACGGGCGTGAAGATCTTCGAGGGCCATGAACAGCACGCCGAGCAGCTCGCCGCCAAAGTAGACTAGGGGGCCGCCGTGCGAACATTCTCTTTCGGTCCTCTCCTGGCCGCAGGCGTGCTGTTGCTCGTCTGCGCCGATCCGGCGATCGCGCAACAGGTCATCGTCGTGAAGATTGCCGACATGGCCTTTTCGCCAGCGACGGTGACCGCGAAGGTCGGAGATACGGTCGAGTGGGTGAACGAGGATTTCCTCGATCACACCGCAACGGCGAAAGACGAAGCCTTCGATCTGGAGATCGCGGCCGGGCAGACCCGGAGCCAACGCTTAACCAAGGCAGGCACGATCGACTACTTCTGCCGTTTCCATCCCAACATGACGGGAACCATCCATGTTGACTAAATCGCCGATCGAGGTGCTGATCCGGCGCGGCGGCTGCGAAGCCGGCGCGCCGGTGCGATGCGCGAGAGCCGAGGCCGAATCTGCGATCCGTACGCTCATTGGCTGGGCAGGCGATGACCCGGAACGCAGCGGTCTCCAGGAGACGCCCGCGCGCGTGGTGCGGGCCTTTGAGCAGTATTTCGCCGGGTACAAGGTGGACCCGGCGGAGATCCTGCGCAAGACATTCGATGAGATCGCAGGCTATGACGAGATGATCGTCCTGCGCGGCATCGGCTTTGCGAGCCATTGCGAGCATCACATGGCGCCGATCGTCGGTCACGCGTGGGTCGGCTACATTCCCGACGGCCGCGTCGTCGGGATCAGCAAGCTCGCACGCGTCGTGGACGCGTATGCGCGACGGCTCCAGATCCAGGAGCGCATGACGGCTCAGATCGCACATACCATCGAGCAAGAGCTGCAGCCCAAGGGCGTCGGGGTCCTCATCAAGGCGACCCATCACTGCATGACGACCCGCGGCGTCGGCAAGCCGGGTACCGATCTGGTGACAAGCACCATGCTCGGCATCTTTCGTGAGGACGCCGCCACGCGCGAAGCGTTCCTGCGCATGACGAGGGACCGGCTACCGGGATGAGGTGATGAGCAGGTGCACGCTCTTGGGCCCGTGTGCGGGACGCACCACGATGCCTGCAACGTCTGCGGTGCGTGATGGCCCCGACACGACGTTCACCGCGCGCGGCCAGGGATCGCAAGCGGCTTTGACCTTGGCGAGGCCGTCTTCGAGGTAGGGCATAATATCGGCGGGGTCGAGAACGACGACATGGATCTCGGCCGCGTAATTCAGGCTGGAGGGCCCCTCATCGCCCGAGCACAACACGACGCTGCCGGTTTCCGCTATGGCGGCAACCGCCTGCGTGACTGTAAGCTTCTCATCGATCCGCGCCTTGGCCGAGCGCACCTCCATGGTCGAAGGCCATGGCAAGCCACGCAAGGCCGGCGCCACGCAGATGTCGGGCGGGAGATTGGCGCCGGCAAGGATCAGCGCCACCGCCGCGGGCACGCGATCCAATCCCGGGAGTTCCTGCACGCTTATCTGGTTGGCTTCGGCTTTGGCGCGGAAATATGCGGCAATGTCGCCGGGAAGTTCGGGGCGCACCGAGACCGGGCGCGTCTCGTCCCACGCGGCAACTGCGTCGCGATCGCCCGTCGCCGCCGTTGCAGCCTTGATCCTGGCCAGGATTTCCTCGCGCGCCGAGCCGCTCATCTTGCGCCTTTGCGTTGTTTCCAAATTTCGTGGAAGGTCTTGCCCTGTGGCGCAGGCATGTCGCGAGCGCCGGTCCAGCCCTTGCCGAGCGGGAGAGAACCGATGCGACCGCGCTTGCCACCCATCGCGTGCATGACGCGCACGGCGACACGAGCCAGCAGATTGTAGAGCCGCGGCTTGCGCACAACCCAGGACCAGACACCCAATCCGGAGCGTACCTTGGTGGAGATCATGCCCGCTTCCCATTGGTCGTGACGCAACCGGCGCAGCATTTCAGGAATCGGAATCTTCACCGGGCAGACTTGCTGGCAGCGCCCATTGAGCGTGCACGCATGAGGCAGCTCACCACCCTTTTCATGACCCGCGATCATCGGCGTCAGCACCGCGCCCATGGGGCCGGGATACACCCAGTTATAGGCGTGTCCGCCCACCGACATGTAGACGGGGCAATGGTTCATGCACGCTCCGCAGCGAATACACCGGAGCATGGGCTGGTAGGGCCCTTCGAGCATTTTCGTGCGGCCATTGTCGACGAGAACGACGTGATACTCTTCCGGCCCGTCGATGTCCCCGGCGAGCTTCTTGCCGCTCATCAGGCTCATATACGTGGTGAATTCCATCCCCAGAGCGCTTCGCGCCAGAAGCCGCAGCATGGTCACCGCATCGTTGAGCGTCGGCACGACCTTCTCGATGCCCACCGTCACGACATGCACGCGCGCCAGCGTCGACGTGAGATCGCCGTTACCTTCATTGGTCACGACGATGTTGGAACCGGTTTCGGCAACCAGGAAATTGGCCCCCGTAATGCCGATGTCGGCCGCAAAGAACTTCTTGCGCAAGACCGTGCGGATCTGCCCGATCAACTCCGCCGGGTCGCTCGTTTTGGGAAGGCCGTACTCTTTGTGCTTCTCGGCAAAAAGCTCGGAAATCTGGTCCACCGTCTTGTGCACGGTCGGCATGACGATGTGGCTGGGAGCCTCACCGGCAAGCTGTACGATGTACTCGCCCGCATCCGTCTCGAGCACCTCCAGGCCTTCGGCCTCCAGCACCGCGTTCAGCCCGATCTCCTCTGAGACCATGGACTTGCCCTTGGTGACGGTTTTTGCATCGGTGCGGCGGCAGATCTCGCGAACGATGGCGCAGGCCTGTGCGGCATCCCGCGCCCAATGCACCTGTCCGCCGCGCGACGTTACGGCCCGTTCGTAGCGCTCCAGGTAATAATCGAGGTTGGCGAGCGTGTGATCCTTGATCGCCGCGCCCTGCGTACGCAGCGCCTCGAAATCGGGAAAGGCGGCGACCGCCTTGGCGCGGTTGCCGACGAACCCGCGTCGCAAGGCTGCAAGGGACGACTGCAGATCTCCGTCCGCAATGGCCTCGATCGCACGCGTTTCGAAACTGCCCGCTGAATGTTCCATGCCACCCGAACCGGCTCTTGATGTCTGACAACTCCAGCGGCCCGGCGGCTTGCGCGCAACGGGCCGCTCAACCTCATCCTTCGCTCAAGGCGTGACCGGCACCGGCACGATCGTGCCCGGGAACATGTAAGCCTGCGCCATCACCAGCAGGCCGACGAGGCAGGCCAGCGCGATCGAGTGGAAGAACACGAAACGCAGAATCGAGCCTTCGTTGCCGTACCACTTGGTGGCCGTCGAGGCCACGACGATCGATTGCGCGTCGATCATCTTGCCCATGACGCCGCCCGAGCTGTTGGCCGCCGCCATCAGGATCGGGCTCAGGCCCAACTGCTGCGCACTGACTTTCTGCAGGCCGCCGAAGAGCACGTTCGAGGCTGTATCGGATCCTGTCAGCGCCACGCCCAGCCAGCCGATCATGGTACCGAAGAATGGATAGAGGAAGCCCGTATTGGCCAGCAGCAAACCCATGGTGGCGTCCGTGCCCGAGTAGCGCGTCACGTAACCGATAGCCAGCATCGCTGCGATCGTCAGCAGCGAATAGCGCACCATCCAGAGCGTCCTGCCATACGAGCGGATCATCTCGGGAATGCTGTAGCCCAGTACGAACGCCGAGACGATTGCCGCAAGAAAGATACTCGTTCCCGTCGCCGAGAGGATGTTGAGCACATAGACCGCTTTTTCGGGCTCCGGATGGGACACGACCGGCGGCATCTTCTGGACCTGCTCGTTCAAGCCCGCAATCGCGAACTTGCCGAATGCCAGCTTGGTGAGCGAGCAGACCGATTCTCCGGCAGGCGAACGGCTTTCTTCCGCCTTGAGGGGCGTCGGGCATCCGTTCAGCACCTCCTTCACCTGCGGCACGCCCCAAGCGAACACGAACACGCTGAGAATGAGCCATGGCGCCCAAACGCGCATGCCTCCTGCCTGCACCGCCGCAGAATTGGCGCCTGTGTGTCCCTCGGCTGCGTGGTGACCCGGCATCTCGGTCATTGGATTTGCAGGCTTCCACACCTTGAGGAACAGCGCCAGCGCGCCCATGGAGCAGATGGCGGCGACCACGTTGACGAGCCAGGGGCCGTGGTAATTGGAGATCAAATACTGAGGAACGGCGAAGGAGACGCCGGCTACCAGGATCGGCGGCCAGACCTCCATCATCTTGCGGAAGCCCACAAAGGCCCAGATCAGCCAAAACGGCACGAGGATGCAGAACGGCGTCAACTGGCGGCCGACCTGAGCCGTCAGGGCAAGAAGATCGAGACCTGTGACAGCCGCGAGCGCAATCACCGGCGTGCCCAGGGCGCCGAAGGCGACCGGCGCGGTATTGGCGATGAGCGACAGACCGGACGCCGCCAGCGGCGAGAAGCCCAGGCCGATCAGCATTGCGGCCGTCACCGCGACCGGCGTCCCAAAACCCGCCGCACCCTCGAAAAAGGCGCCGAGCGAAAATGCGATGAACAGCAACTGAATACGGCGGTCGTCCGAAATGTTTCGGATCGCGACCTGCAGCCGTTCGAAGTCGCCTTTCTCATTGGTCAGATTGTAGAGGAAGATGACGTTGAGGATGATCCAGCCGATGGGCATAAGACCGAAGGCGGCCCCCAACCCCGCGGCCTTCGCGGCCATTTCGGCCGGCATGCCGAATCCCAATATGGCGACGCAGAGCGCCGAGATGAGCCCCAGGATCGCCGCGTAATGCGCCTTGATCTCGAAAAGCGCGATGGATCCGAGCAGCACGAATACCGGAATGGCGGCGACGAGCGCCGATATGAGCATGTTGCCGAATGGATCGTAGACCTGCGACCACATCTAGTGTCTCCCCCTGGATGATCCTTCGGCCTTTGTCTGCGGCATGGCGCCGCCGAGCCGTTTTGGAAGTTGGTCAGCTAAATAGACCAAAAGCGGTCATGGGCAAATACGCTATTTTCAGGGTGCCGGTAAATCATCCCCCGGCCGGGTTCGGCCTGTGGACGCCATACCGCACTGCACGAGGGCGCATGGAAGGCGCATATCAGCGCCCGCGCGTCTGGCGGCGGCGCGTGGCCTCCATTAGGGTGGGGCGCCCGAAAGACGATCGTCCCATAGCATCCCAAGGGGAGCACCCATGAAGCTTGCTGCAATCGGATACGCCGCGGGGCAAGGAGATGATGTCGACGCAATCCTCAGAACCATAGCGCATGAACTGCGCGCGCAAGGCTACAGGCTCGCAGGCGCCGTGCAATGGAACGAGCCGCGCGAGGGACTGCCGCACGACGCGATGATCCTGGAGGATCTGGCCACCGGCCGGCGGCTCGACGTCTCGGGCGACCCGGGCGCCGGCGCGGGCGGGTGCCGTCTGGATTCTTATGCGCTGGAGAACGTCGCTGGACTGGTCGCCGGCACGATCGGCCCTGATGTCGACCTCGTCATCCTCAATCGATTTGGCAAGCAGGAGGCGGCCCGCGCAGGCTTTCGCTCCATTATCGAGGCCGCCGTCGCAACCGAGCTGCCGGTGCTGACCGGACTGAACGACGCGCACCGGCCGCTTTGGGAGGCATTCACGAGCGGCGAGTGCGTTTATCTTGCCCCTGAACGCGACGAGATCGAGGCATGGGCGCGGCGCACCCTGGCGGAAAAACTAACCGCGCAATAGCCGCACGTTCAACGGAACGCTCATAAGTCGAGACGGACCTCGATCACCTCGGGATCTTCCTCGTTGATCATCATCTTGAAGCCGAGCCCGCGCGCCATCGCAATCATGGTGGTGTTTTCCGACAGCACCAGCCCGGTGATGCGCCGCACGCCTTCGGCCCGCGCGTACGCGATGAGATGCTGCATCAATCGCCAGCCCAGCCCCCGCCCCTTCTGATCCGAGCGCACCAGGATGCCATACTCCCCATTCACGAGATCGGGATCGAGTACGAGGCGCACGACGCCGAGCAGTTCCCCATTGTCCGGCGCCAAGGCGACAAAGGCCATTTCGCGCGCGTAATCGATCTGCGTGAGGCGTGCGAGGAATTGCGGCGTAAGCGCAACGCGCGGGGTAAAGAACCGCATGCGCACATCCTCAGGCGACATATCGGCAAAGAACTTCGCGTAGAGCCGCACGTCGTCGGGACGCACCGGCCTCACGGTGATTTTACCCACCTGCGCGATGTCGAAGTGCGTCTCCCATTGCCGCGGATAGGGCCTGATTGCGAGCGCCTTGCGCGGTGACGCCTTTTCGTCAGCGACGCTGATCCGCGCATCAAGCGCCAGAACGCCATTCTCGTCGGCGATCAACGGATTGATGTCGAGCTCGCGGATCTCCGGATGGCGCACGATGAGACGGCTCACCTTCACCAGGGTCTCCGTCAGCGCCGTCATGTCCACCGGCGGCCTGTCGCGATATCCGGCAAGCAGCTTCGAAATGCGGGTTTCCCTGATCATCTGGCGCGCCAGCACATCGTCGAGCGGCGGCAACGCCAGGGCGCGATCGGCAATCACCTCGACCGCCGTTCCGCCCGCACCAAACAGCATCATCGGGCCGAAGGTATCATCCACACTCATGCCGACGATGGTCTCCTGCGCCGCAGGCCGGCGGATCATCGCTTCCACCATGAAGCCCTCAATACGCGCCTGGGGCTTGACGGAGGCAACGCGATCGAGCATTTCACGCGCCGCAATGGCAGCGGCCTGAGCGCTTTCCAGGCCCAGGCGCACGCCGCCCACGTCCGACTTGTGGGTGATGTCGGGCGACAGGATCTTGATGACGCACGCCGCGTTGTGTTCCAGCACCTTGGCGGCTGCCTGCTGCACCTGGTCCGCATTGCGGGCGACGATCGTTTCGGCAACCGGAATGCCCTCGGCCGCAAGCACCGCCTTGGCCTCGATCGCGTTGAGCATCGTTCGGCCGCTGCCAAGCACCCCCGATATGATGCGCGCGGCTTCGCTCGGCTCTTGTTCGTCGTGTTCGGGGCCTGCGTCCGGTGTCTGGATGAGTTCCTGCTGGGCGCGCGCATACCTCACGAGTTGCATAAACCCCGTGACGGCATCGCTCGGCGTTTCGAAGGTCGGCACCTTGTTTTGCGCAAAAAGCGCGCGCGAAGCATGCGCTGAACCTTCTCCGAGCCAACTGGTCAGCATGGGCTTTACAGGCTGTCCCTCCCGCTTCTGGGCCTCGAATTCGTCCATGACGGCTTGGGCGTTGGCCAGCGGATCGGCCAGAGCTGTGGGACACTGCATGACCAGAATGGCGTCGGCCGACTTGTCTGCCAGCAGAATATTGAGCGCTGCGCGGTAGCGCTCAGGGCCAGCATCGCCAACGATGTCGACAGGATTGCCGGCTGACCATCCGCGCGGCAGCACGCCATCGAGCCTGGCTTTGAGCGCGGGATCGAGCTTCGCGACGATCCCACCCGCATCCTGGAGTTCATCGGCGGCGAGCACGCCGGCGCCGCCGCCGTTGGTGAGGATCATCAAACGCTCGCCATCGAGCCTGGGGCGGCGCGCCAGAACCTCGGCGGCGGCAAACATATCCGGCAGGGTCTTCACGCGCAGCAAACCAGTCCGGCGGAATGCGGCCTCATAGGCCGCATCCGACCCGGCCAATGCGCCCGTGTGGGAGGCCGCGGCACGCGCACCGGCTTCGTGACGTCCGCTCTTCACGATGATGACGGGCTTCACCCGGGCCGCACGGCGCGCCGCCGAGATGAACTTGGCCGCGTTCGTCAACGCCTCCATGTAGATGAGGATCGCACGGCTCTCCATGTCGCTTGCGAAATAATCGAGCAGATCGCCGAAGTCGACATCCGCCATATCGCCAAGAGACACGACATGCGAAAAGCCGATATCGCGTCCTGCCGCCCAATCCACGACCGTCGTCAGCAATGCGCCCGACTGCGAGAGGAATGCGATCGTGCCTTTTGGCGCGTCGCGATGGGCAAAGCTCGCATTGAGGCCGATGAGCGGCAGCATCAGTCCGATGCCGTTGGGCCCCAGAATACGCAGGCAAGTGGGGCGCGCATTGTCCAGCAACTGCTGCTTGGCGGAGCTCAGTCCCGCCGTCACCACCACCGCCGCGCGCACGCCCTTGGCCCCCAGTTGCGCGATGACGTCGGGAACGGTCCTGGCCGGTGTCGCAACGACAGCGAGATCGGGCACGATGGCAAGCTCATCAATGGACTTGAAGCAACGCCGACCGAGGATCTCACCGTGGCGCGGATTGACCAGCATGACTTGCCCGCCAAAGCCGCCGCCCAGAACATTGCGCACGATCTTTTCGCCGACAGTCCCAGGCTCCGGGCTGGCTCCTATGAGGGCAACGGAGCGGGGCTGAAACAAAGCATCGAGGTTGCGAACGGTCATGACGATCCTGGCCTGTCAAATGGCGTCTATGCGGGGCAAATCGAGGAGCAAAACGCAAAAGCACGGTATTACTTGCCAGAGAACGCCGCCAACGCGAAATTGCTGCGACAGCGCAGAGTTCCAGGGGCGGCGCCCCTTGACGCGGCATTATCGGCCCTGCACGAAGGCCCGTAACGAAGTCGCACGATTTGGAGATGTTCCAAATGAGCCACGTTGGCCATGCCGATTATGACAACGCACCGTCCGGCGTGCGGGCTGCCTGGGACGCGGAGATGCGCGCGCGCGGCCGCGTGACCAATATGAAACGCACACTGCTGCTCTCAGAGCCCGCATATTCCGCCTACATGGCTTGGTATCCGTTATGGGACGCGCTGGTATGGGACGCGCTGGAGAAGCTCGTCGGCCATCGGGCCGCAGCGCTGTTTGCTCACGCCATCTCGGCGCAAAACGGCTGCGTGCTCTGTACTCTCTACTTCCGCAGGGAACTCGATGAGGCTGGCATAACACCGGAGTCGTTTGCACCCTCGGGCGACGAGGCGCTGTTGACCCGGCTGGCTGAAAGCATGGCGGGCGGCGCGAACGGCGCGAACGAGGCGCTTTGGCATGATCTCAAGGCGCGCTTTTGCGATCGCGATCTCGTCGACATTGTGGGATTCGCCGGCATGATGATCGCCGTCAACACCTTCAACAGCACGCTGGGCGTTGCGATCGACAAGGATCTGGAACGCTTCCTGCCAGCGTTGAGTCCGGCCGCGGCGAACGCCGCAGCAAGCGGAAGCCGATGATGGCGGACAGCCAGAGCGAAGTCTTCGCCTTTCTCAGCGATCCAAGGAACTGGCCGGGCGATCCCGAGCGCGTGGAGGTGATCGATACCCACGGGGCTCGCGTGTTTCTGGCCGGCGATCTCGTGCTCAAGGTCAAGCGCGCGGTACGGCTGCCCTACCTCGATTTTTCGACGCTCGATCTGCGCAAGCGCTATTGCGAGCACGAACTGCAGATCAACCGGGCGGGCGCAGGCAGCCTTTATCGCGACGTCATCGCCATCACGCGCCAGACCGATGGATCGCTCGCCATCGACGGCCGCGGCACACCCGTCGAATGGGCGGTGCGCATGAACCGGTTCGGACAGGACGACCTGCTCAAATCCATCGCGGCGCGCAACGCTTTGACGCTGGAGCTTTGCGACCATCTGGCGGATGCCATCGCCCGCTATCACGCCGCCGCGGCAATCGCTGGCCCGGGCGCGGAACGCATCGACGAGGTTGCCGGGGGCGTGCTCTCCAGCCTTGCGCGCGCGGCCGTTCCCGAACTGCGCGAGCCCTTGTCGGCCGTTGAAGCCGGACTTGCAGCCGCACTCACGAAGACCAGGGCGCTGCGCGCGCAACGCGCTGCAAGCGGGCACGTCCGCCGATGTCACGGCGATCTGCATCTTGCCAATATCGTCATGTGGCAGGGACAACCGGTCTTGTTTGATGCGCTCGAATTCGACGAGGCGCTGGCGACCATCGACACGATGTATGACCTTGCATTCCTGCTGATGGACATGGAACGGCAAAATGCTCGGGCGCATGCCAACGCGATCCTCAACCGATACCTCTGGCGCACGCGCGGCATGAGCGACGTGCGCGCACTCGCGCTGCTACCGTTGTTCATGGCCTTGCGTGCGGCGGTTCGCGCGCTCGTCGCCCTGGACCGGATGGCCGCAATGCACGACCGTGCCGCCAGTCTGCGCGCATCGGCGCGCGAAACACTGGACTTTGCGGCCGATCTGCTTCACCCGCCCGCAGCGCGTCTCATCGTGGTGTCCGGTCTGTCGGGAACCGGAAAAACCACGCTTGCGAAGTCGATCGCCCCGTTCGTCGGCCCCGCTCCCGGTGCGCTGCATCTGCGCAGCGATATGGAGCGAAAGGCGCTGGCCAATGTCGAGCCCACCGAACGGCTCGATCCATCATTCTACACCAGGAACTCCGCCCACGCCGTCTACGGCCGTATCCTGCAGCGAGCCGAGGCTGCGCTGCGCGCCGGTCACGCGGTGATCATCGATGCCGTCATGGCAAGGCCGGAAGAGCGCGACGACGCCGAACGTCTGGCGCAACGCGTGGGCGTGGTTTTCGCGGGCCTGTGGCTCGAGGGCGATGAGGAGATCCTCAAGAGACGTGTCGCCCAGCGCACGCGTGACGCATCGGATGCCACTCCGGAGATCGTCGAACGCCAGTTGGGCTACCAGATCGGCCCGATGCATTGGCCACGCCTGGATGCCGCGCACACTCCGCAGCAGACATTGCACGACGCGCGCCTGGCCCTTGGCCTCGCCGGCTAGCATTCTTCGAGCCCACTGGCGCATACGACTAAGAGCAGCCGCGCGCCTGCTGAACCGCCCGCGCAATCCGAGCGAAGCCCCACGCTCTCAGCGATCTTTCTGCCGCCTGCGGCGCCACAAAACGAACAGCCCGCCAGCACCGACGGCCTGACCGATGAGCGTCGCCCCCAGCGCGGGCAAAGGTCCGCCGCCGCCACGGCCTCCCGGGCCGACACTGCCCGCCAGCCCAATTCCCATCCCCTTCCCACCGCCACCAGCCGTGGAAATGGCGCCTACGACCAATATCGATGCGCCGGCGAGAAAAGCGGCCGACAATAAAATCCCGCGCATCATGGACCCACAAGAATTGGCGCCCCGCGGAGCGCGCCCTGATCAAGAAAACATATTGCTTAGACGTTAACGAAAAGTCTTCGCGCTCGCCTTGTCCTGCCATGCGGCCATGGACGGCCCCTGGCAATCGGAGGCGAACGCACCGGCCGAGGGCGCAATGGCGAGCACGGGCATCGGCGGGGTGCGTTCGAACCCGAGCGTTTCGGCAACCTGCTGCAACAGGTATTTTCCCATGCGGCCCAATCCTCCCGGCCGCTCGACGACGTCGCCGCCCTGCACGAACATGACGTCGCCGCCGTGATCCTGGCGAAAGAACTCAGAGGCTTCCGCGTTGCCCCTGAGGAAGGCCACAAATACGGAATTATCGCAGCCGGGGCGGCGAAAACGAAGCTGCTCATAAACGCCGCCGGCGATATAGAGGCCGCCTTGCGGCTTCCAGCCGTGCATCTGCATGAGTTGGACCACGTACCCGACAGCCGCGGACATAGATGCATCACCCTCGTCGCCGTAGCGGGCGAACTTGAGCGATATGGCTTGACCCAGGATGATGAGCACAAGGGCAAGTGCGGCAAGTTCGCGTTTCATGGCCGGCTCGCCCAGTTTCCAAGCGCAAGGATCGCGATGGCTTGCAAGCCGTCGAACGCGTTGGCTCCAAGCGGGCCATGTGCGGCGGCGTAGGCTTCAGGCGACCATGCCATCGCGCACAGCCGCACGAGGTTGGCGACAAGCAGAATCGCGCCCGCCAGCGCGCCCGCCTGCCAGAGCCGCCGGCGATCCGGCTTGCCCAGAAACAGCGCGACGCCGGCAAGAGAGACCAAAGCTGCAGGCAGTGCGTCGATCGTCGTACAGCGCGTCATCACGATGAGGCTGTGGACCTGCGGATTGCCAACCACGTTGCCGCTCTGCACGATGTCCGCACGCACCAGCCCTAGCAGCTTTCCGACCAGGAATGCTTCCGACGCCGTCACAGGACCGGCCAGCTGTTTGAGAATGACCGACGACCACAAAGCGGCCGCGGCGAGCGCAAAAAACAGCATCGCCCCTTGGCGCCGCTCGCCCGTTGCGGCCGCGGCGTGCACCCCCGCGTACAGAGCCAGCGCGAACCAGGAGACCGCGCTGCTGGGAACGAGTACCAGCAAAAGCGTGGCGACGGTGACGAGAAAGCCGAATTTCGGCCGTCCTGGTTCCCCGGCCCCGAGGCTGAGGTGCGCGGCAACGAACAATGTCAGCAACTGGAACGGGCCGATGCCGAGATCCAGCGGCAGGCCCCCGCCGGCCATGGCCTCGGCTACGCGCACGACAAATGCATTCGCCGCCGCGCCCAACATGATGATCGTAGGCAATGCGGCGCCGACCTCGGCCGCAACGCCCGGCTGTACGGCACGCGCCTGCAACGTTTCGCCTCCGCCCCAAAGCGCCGATTTTCGCCGATAGCGGTTACGCGAGTCCTAAAATTCCAACTTGGCGCGAGACAGACGCGATCCTGCGGCTGCCTCCGGGTGGGCCGGCCGGTTGCATCTTGTTGGGCGAAGGCCTGCGTGAGCGCCGCGCATCACTTAAATTGAGAACCGGCCGTATGAGGCGACGATCGCCCCTGGTCCGCGCCGACCGGCAAGCTCGTCAGTGCTACGCAACGATGAGGCGGCAAGCCGCAGCCGTAGGCCGCCGGTGCCGCCGTTGACAGATCGATCCAGCACGCGATAGGCTTCAATGTGGTGGGGCACATCAACCGATGCAGAGATTTCTGACCATAGTCCTGGTCCTGGTGTTCATGGCGCGTAGTATTGTGCCTGCGGGCTTCATGCTGCAATCCACGGACACGGCCGGTCATGTCCAGGTTGTCGTGTGTACGGGATCGGGCTTTGAGACCATCACCGTGGATCGGGATGGCCTGCCGGTGCCAAGCCAGCACGGCGAAGTCGCTGGAGCGCAGTGTCCGTATTCCGCTGCCACGGCCGCCGTCACCGAGCCCGACGCAGTGCCTTCATTGGCCGTTGCGGTGCGGTACTCGGCCGTCGCCTATAAGGTCGAGCGCGATCTCCACGCGGCCGATCCCAAGCCGCATGAGCTGTCTGCGCGCGGCCCTCCCGTAATCCGGGCCTAATTCCATAACAGCCTGAAATCAACGCAGCCGTCGCCGCGCATACCGCAGAGGTTTGTGCGCTGATGCTGAGCGATCCACATCTATTCAGATGGAAGAGTTTCCATGTCCGCGTACTCACATCGGCCGCGCGCGGCCGCCATCCGCGTATGCATGCGCCCTGTCGTTCTGGGTTGCAGCGTCGCAGCCCTTGCCGCAGCGATAAGTTCCTTCTCCAACCCGGCCGCCGCCCAGCAGCCTGCGCTCAGACAGGCTCCCGATTCCGCCCAGACCGGGCAGGTTGCGCCTGCGACGCTCGCCACGGCGGATACCGCGGCCGCGCCCGCCGAAGCACCCGCCGATGCGCCTGAAGATCCCCAAGCAGCGGGCGATCAGATCGCAATCGATCCGGTCGATGTGACTGCCGCCAAGCCCAAGAAAAAGGTCGCCAAGACGGGCGCTTCGGCCAAGTCGCGCGCAAAAGCGCCAGCGCCCGACCAACCTCGGCCCCTCGCCTCCGCGCCGCTCACGGCTCCCGCGGCGATCACCAACCCGGCCGAGGCGAGCGAACCCGCCAGCGTGCAGAACCGTACTCAACCAGGACGCCTTACGCTTGCCACGCCCATCAACGGAACCGTGATCGAGCAGAGTCAGATCGAGGAGACACATGCCGTCGATACGCAGCGCGAACTCCTGCGCCAGGTGCCCGGCGTCTCGCTGATCCGCAACATCCGCATTCCGATCGGCGGCAAGGCCTACACCAACAATCTTATCGACGGCCTTTCGACGCGCTCAGCCTCGCTTGGCACGTTCGGCTATCTCGACGAGGTCAACCTGTTCGATGTTGCCGCCGTCGAATTGACGCGCGGTCCCGGATCCGTGCTGCATTCGAGCAAGGCGTTCGGCGGTACCATCAACGTGATCACCCGGGACCCCCCGCAAGAGCAGGAGCAGTGGGTGTTCGCCGATCTCGGCATGTACGGCTACAAGCGGCTGGGAGCCGCGGCGGCGGGCTCGAGCGGCACTGGCGGTATCGGCTACTCGATCAGCGCCAATCATCTGGACGACGACGCCTGGCGCGACCGCGGCGGCCGCGAGAAGGATCAGGCGAGCGCCAAGATCGTCCTGCGCCCGGGTGAGGATACCAAGCTCACGCTGAGAGGCGAATACACCAACTACTTCATCGAGTATCCGGGCGTGCTGACCCAAGCGCAGTTCGAAGCCGACTGGCGGCAGGCCCAGTACTTGAATCTCTACGAGGACAAGCAGTTCCTGACCGGCTCGATCGATCTCAGGCACCGGGTCGGCGAGGCCGGAGAGCTGGTCTTGGCCTATGCCGTGCACCAGAACTGGGGCGAAGATGGTTGCCCGTCGGGATGCAGCAGCTCTGCCGCCAGCACCACGCTCGTCGACATCCACTACCTGACGAACAACCTGCGCGCCCTCTATCGCCAGGACTTCGACTTCATGATGTCGCGCATCTTCGTCGGCATGGATGCGTTCTTCAGTGAGAAGAGCGACGACAACTGGCGCCGCCGCCAGAACGAATTCGAGCGCATTTCTCTCAACAGGGCCTTCAGCGTCGATGAGACGACGCTTGCGCCGTTCGCGCAATACGAGTTCTCGCCGCTGGAACGCCTGCGCTTCAACCTCGGTGTGCGCTATGAGGACTACACGTTGAAGGTGGAAGACCGCTCGCCGACACCTACCAAGGATGGCGAGAAGCACTATTCGGATCTCGTCCGCAAGGCGGGCGTCACCTACGAGTTCGCAAGGAACCACTTCCTGTGGGGCGGCATCGCGGAAGGGTTCTATGTGCCCGACACCGGCGCAACGATCAGCGGCGACAACGCCAAGGATCTCGAGCCGGAGACGTCGCTGACCTACAATGCCGGCATTCGCGGCCTGTTCGGCAAGACCTTCAACTACGACATCGGCTACTACCACACCGACATCGACAACTTCTATCAGAGCGTCACGTGTCCGGGCCGCCGGCCGAGCGCGATCTGCCCGGATTGGACAAGCCCGCGCTCCAGTTATCCGCTGGCGGGTGCAGCGCGCTTCGAGGGCGTCGAGACGAGCCTCGGCGTCAATCCCTGGTCGTTCGTCAGGTTCGATGTCGCGCATACCTACGCCATCAATACCTACATCGACTACGAGGATATTGCCGGCGACTACTCGGGCAATACTCTGCCGGCAAGTCCCAAGCACCACCTCAATGCGCGCGTGACGCTGCTGCCGCTTCCGGGCCTCAAGGTACAGCTCGAAGGCGACTATTACAGCCGCTACTTCCTCAATGCCCTGAATAGCGACAGCTACGCGCGGCCCATCATCTACACGCTGCGCGTCGCCTACCAGGCCGCCGAGAATGTGGAGTTGTGGGGCCATGCGCTCAATCTTTTCGATACCAAGTACGCAGATCGCGTCAGCGCTACGAACGTCGCCGACCCGATCCGCAGCTACAACGAGGGCTACGGCCCGCTGACGATACGCACAGGCGTCAACATCAGGTGGTGAGATCATGGACTGTTTGATAGCGCGCCTCGTCATCGGCCTGCTCGCGCTGGTGGCGCTGCTGGGACCAACGGCGGCGCTGGCTGAGGACAAGGTTGCCGTCCTGTCGACCTCCTTCGTGCTTGAGAAGAAGTTCAAGCTTCTCGAGGCGGCGGCGGGGCGCGCCGGCGTGCCGTTCGCGTGGACATATGTGGAGAACGGCGAACCGGCTGTACGCAAAGCGCTCGAGGGCGCACGCTTCGTAATTGTCGATGCGCCGCGCAGCGATGACAGCGCCGTGGTCAACGGCGCCGCCGGGCACATTCTCGCCGGTCTCGGCGTAGCATCGGTGCAGATCAGCGTGATGAACCGCGCCGCCCGGATGAAGCCGCTCGGCATCGAGAGCGCGATCGCCCAACGGGTCTTCGACTACTACGTCGCCGGCACCGCCATCAACCACGACCGCCTCTTCGCCTACCTCAAGGCGTTCATGGCGGGCGATGACCTTGCCCCCGTTCCACCGCCCATCGAGATGCTGAATGGCGGCATCTATCACGGCGGGTACGATCAGTCCCTGTTCGCCACGCTGCCTGATTATCTTACTTGGTGGGAGCGCCGCAAAGGCGAGCCGCGCGGCAATCGCCCCGTGATCGGAATGGAGATCTCCTCCTCCTACATCTCCGACGGACAGACTCGGTTGCTCGACGGCACCATCGCAGCGCTCGAGAAGGCAGGCGCCGTGCCGCTCGTCTTCTTTCGCTCCTCGCGAAGTGCGCGTCAGACGTCGGCATCGCGCGATGTCGCCAATGCGGACGCCGAGCGACTGCGTTCCAGCCTGCGTTCTGGCGCACAAGACCGCCCGGCATCGCCGGTGCGTGAGGGTGCGCCGGCGCCCGAGGGCAGGCCGCAGCGCGATGGTGCGAAGGAGGCGACCGCCACTTCAGGTGGGGCGCGCGTCGTTGAGAGGGCAGCCGAGCGGCGGGGCGGGCGCGCGCAAGGACCGCCGCCTGCGCAAGCGGTTGCGCCAACCGAGCCCGCGACCGGTCTCGACTTTCCAAATCCGAAGGAAAGGCGCTCCGCCGACATCGACGAGCCGCTCGTCATGATCGACGGCAAGCCGGTCCTCAACGTGCTTTTCGTCAACACCTTCATCGGCGGTGATCCCGAGACCCGCAAGGCGTGGCATCAGGCGATGGGCATTCCCGTCGTCTACGTCCTCAACTATCGGCACGGCGATCGCGCCGCCTATGTAAGCGACACCGCCGGTGTCAACAGCTTCTCGCTGCCCTTCACACTCACCCAATCGGAATACATCGGCATGCAGGACCCAGTCATGCTCGCCGCCAACGAGGGCGGCGAGATGGCGCCGATCCCCGAGCAGATGGACCTTCTGGTCGGCAAGGCGATGAACCTCGCGCGGCTGCAATCGAAGGCCAACGCCGACAAGACTGTCGCGCTCCTGTTCTGGAATCATCCGCCCGGCGAGAAAAACCAGGGCGCTTCAAATCTCAATGTTCCACGTTCGATCGAGAAGCTCATCGCGGCTTTACGTTCGCACGGCTACGCATTCGGTGCGGCAAGCGAGCAGCAGATCATCGATGCCGTAGGTCAGATGCTGCGGCCCGTCTATCGCAAGGGCGGCGTTGATGACTTGATGAAAACCGAGCATTGGGCGTTTGTGCCGCTCGCCGAATACACGACCTGGTATGCGTCCTTGCCCCAAAGCGTACGCAGCGACGTGGAGAAGCACTGGGGAAAGCCCGAGAAGAGCCCGTGGCTGCACGAGCACGATGGCGTGAGCGGCTTTGTCGTGCCGCGCATGAAGCTCGGCAACCTCGTCGTAATGCCGCAGCCCTCGCGCGGCGAGATGGCGACGGGAGAAGAGGAGAAGAAGCTCTTTCACGACACCAAGATCCCGCTCTCCCACAGTTACATGGCGGCCTACCTGTGGATCCGTCAGTCCATGAAGGCCGATGCCATCATTCACTTCGGCACGCATGGCACGCAGGAGTGGACACCTGGCAAGGAAAGGGGAATGTGGGCCTACGACTACCCGCAGATCCTGGTTGGCAACACACCCGTCATCTATCCCTACATCGTCGACAACATCTCCGAGGCCATCCACGTCAAGCGGCGCGGCCGCGGCGTCATCGTCAGCCACCAGACGCCGCCGTTCGCGCCGGCAGGCCTCTCCGACGATTTCGTCAAGATCAATGACCTCCTGCGTGAGTACGAGAGCCTCGAGGAAGGTCTCGTCAAGCAGTCCAATCGCCAACTCATCATCGCGCAGGCGCGCAAGATGAACATCCATAAGGATCTCAAGTGGGATGTAGAGAAGCTCGAACGCGACTTCGACGCCCTCGCGCGCGAGCTGGCGGACTACCTGGAGGATCTGGGCGCCGCCATGCAGCCGCTGGGGCTGCATACTTTCGGCCAGAGCGCCCAATCCGAGCACATGATCTCCAATGTCATGCAGATGCTGGGGCAGCCGCTGCTCGAGGCGACGGGCACGAAGAACGCCAAGGCAGCCTTCCGCGGAGACTACCGCAAGCTCAAGGACAGCGCGCCCTTCAAGGTCGTGGAGAGCGCCGTGTTCGGGGAGGGCTCTGAAACGGCCTCGCTCGACCCCAGCCTCTCCTCGCTTGTCGAGAAGGGCCGCCGCTACCGCGCCAGTCTGGACGCCGGCGGGGAGACACTGGCGGTCGTTGCGGGCCTCGGCGCGCGTTGGATCGACCCTTCCTATGGCGGCGATCCGATCCGCAACCCCGACGCGCTGCCCACCGGGCGCAACGTCTACGGTTTCGACCCCTCGCGCATTCCGACGAAAGCCGCCTACGACGCCGGACGCGCCGAGATGGAGCGTCTGATCGCCGAGCACAAGCGGAGCCACGGGCAGGCCCCGCAGAAGCTCGCCTTCAGCGTCTGGAGCACCGAGACCATGCGCCACCTGGGAATGCTGGAAGGCCAGATCATGGCGGCCATGGGCGTGCGCCCCACCTGGGACGAGGGCGGCCGCGTGACGGGCATGGAGGTCATACCTGCAGCCGAACTCGGCCGCCCGCGCATCGATCCGGTGATTTCCATCACGGGTCTCTATCGCGACCAATTTCCCAACGTCATGGAACGATTGAACGAGGCGCTTCTGCTGGTCGCAGCGCTCGACGAGCCCGACGGCATAAATCCCGTCCGCGCCAACAGCCGGCGCATCGAAGCATCCCTGCTGGCCGGCGGGGTCGATGCCAGCAGCGCCCGAAATCTGGCGCTGACCCGCATCTTCGGCAACGAGAGCGGCAACTACGGCACGGGGCTGCCCGATGCCACGCTCGCCTCCGACAAGTGGGAGGAGACGGATGGCAAGCTCGCCGAAGGCTACCTCTCCCGGATGTCCTGGGGTTATGGACCGCAAATCGCGTCATGGAGCACGAAGGCGAAAGGCCGCGACGGCCGCGAGGTCAATGTTTATGCCGCCCAACTCAAAGGAACCGATGCCGCAGTCTTTTCCCGCTCATCCAACCTGCGCGGCCTGCTCGATACCGATCATCCTTTCGAGTACCTGGGCGGACTGTCGCTCGCCGTGCGCCACCTCGATGGCAAGAGCCCGCAGCTCTACATCTCCAACATGCGAGATCCCTTCCGCGCCAAGCTCGAGACGGCGGAGAAGTTCATGGCCAAGGAGCTGCGCTCCGTCTACCAGCACCCGCGCTGGATGGCCGAGATGCAGAAGGAGGGCTATGCAGGCACGCTCAAGATGCTCGACAGCCTCAATAACTTCTGGGGATGGCAGGCGATGGACCGCAACGTGGTGCGTGACGACCAGTGGCAGGAGTTCCATGAAACCTGGGTCAAGGATCGCTACCAGCTCGGCATGCGGGAGTTCTTCGATAAGGCCAATCCGACCGCGCTCGCCCAGATCGCCGAGCGCATGCTGGAGGCCATCCGCAAGGACTACTGGAAGGCCGACGCGGCGACCACGCGCGAACTCGTGGCGCTCTACCAGGAACTCGCCCTCCGTCACGAAGTGCATACGGCGAACGAGGCGTTCAAGTCTTATGTCAGGGAGATGGCCGCGGGGTTCGGGCTCCAGACGCCTGCGCTGACGAAGGTCGCAAAGGCCGAGCCCCCCCTGCCCCGCCCAGCCCCGCACCTGACCCCGCCCATGAAACGCCACCCCAACAGGCCAGGCAAAGCGTTCGCGGGCAGCAGCTCGCTGAGGTCAAGCCGTCGCCTGCGCTGCCCGGCCAGATGTGGCTCTACCTGACGATTGCGACGTCGATGATCGGCGCCGGCATGGTCTGGCAGGCCCTGCAGGCTTGGCGCTTTCGCAACATTCCCTCCCTTCAATCGGAGACGACATGACCAACATTGAAACCCTTCTGTTCGAGATCTCGAAGCTGTTCCTGACGCCCGTTCTCGTCATCCTGCTCGCGATGTTTGCCCACGCGCTGTTCCATCTGGGGATGCTGCTCGTGGAGGCCTTCTTGCGTGTGATGCGCGCCCGCGGTGCGCAGGCGCTTCATCGCTTCGCCCTGGCTCACCCGGATGCCGGCCAGGAAATGCTGGAACTCTTCCTGTTGAAGAAAATCGAGCCGCTGCGCATCACCAGCCGCGTCGCCCCGATGCTCGGCCTCGTTGCAACCATGATCCCGATGGGACCTGCGCTGGTGGCCGTTTCCTCCGGCGACACGCAGGGCATCGCAGAGAACCTCGTTGTGGCGTTTTCCGCCGTGATCGTCGCGCTTCTGGCGGCGGCGATCACATTCACGGTGCTGTCGGTCAAGCGGCGCTGGCTCTTGGAGGAATTGACTGCGCTGATGAGCGAAAAGGCGCGCGCCACCATCAAGCCGGCGGACGTCATCCATCCCATCCAACTCAAGGGGGCGGCGCATGGCTGAGCGCCGGCAGTTGAGCATCCTGGAGCATGAGGATGGTGACGACCCGATCCTGTCGGTCGTCAACATCGTCGATGTGTTTCTCGTCATCATTGCCGTGCTGCTGATCGCGGTTCTCGAGAACCCTGTCAGCCCTTTCACCAAGCAGGACGCCATCGTCATCAAGGATCCCGGCAAGGAGACGATGGAGATGCTGGTCAAGCAGGGCAAGGAACTCAAGCGCTACAGGTCGTCCGGGCAGATCGGGGAAGGCCAGGGTGTCAAAGCCGGCGTGGCCTACCGCCTGAAGGACGGTTCGATGATCTACGTGCCGGAGACCGGCGATGCGAAGTAATCCACAAAGTCCGGTACGCCTGACAGGCCGCCGGGAAGGCGAGGTGTGATGAACGCTGGATCGCTACCGCACGACTTGAGCCCTTGGGGTATGTTTCTCGCCGCCGATCCGGTCGTCAAAGGTATCCTCATAGGTCTCGTGCTGGCCTCGGTCATGACCTGGACCGTGTGGCTTGCCAAGAGCTTCGAACTGGCTTTCGCCAGGCGCTCGCTGCGCCGCCAACTCACAGCACTTTCCCGCTTTGCGGCCGTCAGCGACGCTAGCGGCCCAAGACGCGGACCCGTTGGCGAAATGGTCACCGCGGCGTTACGGGAAATCGACCACGCGCCGGACGTGCCCGATCCGGTCAGCCTCAAAGAACGCATCATCCTCAAGCTTCAACGCATCGAAGCCGCCTACACGCGGCGGATCGGCCGCGGCACCGGCATCCTGGCCACCATTGGAGCGACCGCGCCGTTCGTCGGATTGTTCGGCACCGTGTGGGGGATCATGAACAGTTTCGTCAGTATATCGCGGATGCAGACCACCAATCTGGCGGTTGTGGCGCCGGGCATCGCAGAGGCGCTTCTGGCAACTGCGATCGGCCTTGCCGCAGCCATCCCCGCGGTCGTCATCTACAATATTTTCGCCCGCTCGATTGCCGGTTACAGGGCGCTTGTAGGCGATGGCGCCGCCGAGGTGCTGCGCCTGTCGATCCGTGAACTCGAGAAACGCCGCGCGGGCGCAATTCCTGGCGCCGGTGTGGCTGGAGCCGCCGGTTCAAATCGCCCCTACGTTGTCACGGGAGGCTGAGTCATGGGCATCTGCTTGCATAACGGCGACAATGATACGGCCGAAGTCCATGAGATCAACGTCACGCCGTTCATCGACGTCATGCTCGTGCTCCTCATCATCTTCATGGTGGCAGCACCCCTTTCGACCGTGGACGTCGCCGTCAATCTTCCAGGCATCGAGGCAACGCCACAGCCGCGATCCGAAAAGCCGTTGTTCGTTACCTTGAAGGCGGATCTCACGCTCGCGCTTGGCGAAGAGATGGTTGCGCGTGAGCAACTGGAGGCGGCGCTGCTTTCGGCAACCGGCGGCGACAAGTCCAAGCCCGTCTTCCTGCGCGCCGACAAAACCGTGGACTACGGCGACCTGATGAAGCTGCTGGAGCTTCTGCGCAAGGCCGGGTTCCTCAAAGTGGCGCTCGTGGCAGTGGAGGAGATCCAACAGCCGTGACCGCTGGCTCGACCGGTCTGCTTGGTGAATTGAGCCGCTGGGCCCTCGCCTTCGCGGTTGCCGTGCTAGCGCATGCCGCGATTGCCCTGGGGTTGGCGGCGCCGGCCGATGTCGAGGACGAGGGCGCGGCCGCGGGCGGATTCGTCGTCGAACTCACTGCCATTCCCGTGGCCCGCGCCGACGTGCCGGACAACGTACCCCTTGGTTCCGACCAGGTGGAAGCCGCCGCCGCACCGCAGATCAAGGCCGAGGCGCCGCAGGTCGCCGAGCCTCCCGAGACGGCGCCCGGGCCGGCGTCAGAGGACGTAGAACAATCCGATGTTCCGCCGGCGTCCGATCCCCAGCTGAACCTGCCCCGCCAAGCCATTCTCGAGCGGGCGGTTGCTGCCGACCAGCAGCCGCAGGAGGCGCAGGCTCCCGCGCCCGCCACATCGGCGGCCCAGGCAATCTCCGATGAAAAAGCCGCGACGGCGTCTGCGGCCGTGCAGGCGCTGCCCAAACGGGCCGCCAGCTATTCACTGCCGACATGGAAATCGAAGATCGAGACGGCGCTGGAGCGTTCCAAGCGTTATCCGGCAGCGGCACAGGCCCGCAACCAGCATGGCGTCGTGCATGTCGCCTTCGTCATCGACCGGGAGGGCCGGCTCGTCTCGAGCCGTATCTCGCGCGGTTGCGGGCACGCCCCGCTCGACGAGGAAGCCCTGGCGCTGCTGGAGCGCGCCCAGCCGTTTCCCGCACCGCCCGACGAACTGCCGGGAGCGCGCATATCGCTCGTGGTGCCGATCCGGTTCAATCTGCGCTGAAGCCTACGCCGAGATCGCGGCCGGGCTTTGCGAAAATCCTGGGCGTCGACACCGGCGTCCGCCAAGGCCGATGGCTGTCGAAGCTTCAACGGTCTCAAGCGCGGTGCGCCCGCCTTCTTGACCATCGATTTGCGACCACACCACGCCTTCTCGACAGCCGGCGCGGTGATCCTCACGTCGTGCGTCTGTAGGCACTCCGTCACGAACCGGGGACCCCATTGATGGAAGGGCCGTTGTAGCAGCACATAGCAAACGTCCTGTTGCCAAACTAATGCGCGGCCAAGACCTGAGCCAATAAGCGTTCCAGGCATCTTTCAGATCGCGTCTCACACTCCCAGATAAGCGCGACTCGCCAGCCCAGAGCGCGAAGTGCCTTTCGATGGTCCAAGTCTCTGCGCTGGTTTGAGCTGATCTTGCTGAGCCAGTAACCCCGATTGGTTGCGGGAACCCTCGCCCCCCTCTTGCACGAATGCCCATGCCAGAAACAGCCCTGAACAAAAATCGCCACCTTCCTGCTGGGAAGGACAATGTCCGGCTTTCCCGGCAGCGATTGGCGGTGAAGCCGAAATCTGAGCCCATTGCGAAACAAAAACTTTCGCACCATGAGTTCGGGCGTTGTGTTCTTGCTCCGAACCGACCGCATGATCCGTGAACGGTCAGCGCTAGGTTTCCGAATCGCCGGCATTCTCGACCTCGACAGATTGCTGACCGCCAAGTGAGCCGAAACGCTGATCGGCCAACCAAGCCAACCGCTGCGCCTGCACCAGCATCACTCTACGCAACCCGCCCTGAACCTTTCGCTCGGAAATCACTTGAGCGAGACGAGAGATGATCAAGGCGCGGCGGGCGATCCTCAAATCGGGATGCCCCCGAAGCTCCATTACTTCTTTTGATACTATCGTCCCACGATGCGATTTTGGGAGTTTGATCTCTTTCTCGGGCGGAGCCGGATCCTTTTCGTTCAATACCGCGCCAAACTTACTCTTTTCAATGGCCCTCTTATAGACCTGATACTCAAGTGCGTTCAGTGCGGCCTTCGCATCCCGCTCAGCGGAGCCCGTATTTTGAAATTCGGGGAGAGGCCAAACTTCGATGTCGCACACTTCGAAGGGGTCCAGCACCGACATTGCTACTGCGTCTGTCCGCTGGTTCGTTAGGTGGCGACGAATGCGTGTGCGAAGTTGCTCGTTTGTCTGACCGATGTAGATTGGCTCGTCATCGTAGCCGTAGAACGCATACGCGCCCCACTTGAAATCGCCAAGCGCTCGGGTGCCGCCCGCGTGTGGATCATCCACCTGCATATGAAGATAGGCGCTGAGCTGTTCCAGGAGTTGCTCGGTCTCGAAAGGTGGCGTGCGAACGTCTATCTTCGGCCCGACCTTCGCCATAGCGCATCCCCGCCTCTCAAGCCGATGCGCGAAGCTCCTTGGCTCCAAGCAGCGGCTCTATGATCGACGTTGCAAGATGGCCCACTATGGGCGCCACAACGCCATCCCCAAGCAAGTGATACGCATCGTTGTATCGCTTGGGAAGAGCATACTCGTCTGGCAATCCCATCAGCCTTGCGGCCTCGCGCGGTGAGATGAGCCTGGACCGCACAACATTACCCTCGACAACGAGTATGGTCTGACGACTGGACCCACCTGCCGGTGTGCGCAAACACCCAGCTACATCATCGAATCGGACTTCGGCCCGCTGGGCTTTGCCCCCCATACCATCTGGTCGCGTGCGCCTGTAAATCGTGCCGACCACTCGACGCCGCAGGGAACGCATCGCCTCAACCTTCGCCCGATTTCTTGGCGACATCAAATTGAGTAAGTGACTGGTTTCAGCCTGCGAATGCCAGCGAACGCCCGTTGGATTTTCTTCAATCAAATTGGCGAGTCCAATATTGCGTTTCCCTGGAGACGGAAGCTGCCACCAAAGCCACTTCGACAACGCGCTCTTGGACATATGCCGGTGTGTCCCGAGCACGGCCTGTGGGTGTAGACGGTTGGGGCCGAAATCGAGCATCGACATGGGAACGGGAACGTCCTTGCGCACTCCGACTATAAACACTCGCGGACGCGACTGCGGGACATACTCAATCGCATCGATCACCATCGCGCCGAAACGATAACCGCGACCGGAGAACGCGCTCGCAATCGTTGCAAAATCCCGGCCGCCGCCGGCAGTCAAAACCCCATAGACGTTTTCGAGGGCAATGACGCGCGGGCCGCGACCTTCTCGATCAAGGTTGCGGATCAGGTGCCAGAACGCCCAGAATGTCCCGCTACGCTCGCCCCTGAGCCCGGCCTGTCCGCCCGCCAGCGAGAGGTCCTGACAAGGAAACGACGCCCAGGCGAGATCCGCGCAACCAGGAAGGTCACTTGCCGTGAGCTTCCTGACATCCTGCACCACCAATCCGGTTTCGCCATGGTTCGCGCGGTAGGCGTGAGCTTTCGCTTCGTCAATGTCATTCGCGAACGTACAGCGCCAATCAGGACCGAGGCCGCACCGCGCCATCCCGCCTCCGGCGAAAAACTCATAGTATGTGAGTGCCACCGCCACCCCCGACGCGAATCCCAACTGCTGCAGTGTAACCCAAGTTGCCCGCGGAACAAACGAGAAACAAAAGGTTGCAGACAAGCTGATGCGGAGGTGGAAACGGCAGGCCTTTGGTGGGTGATGAAGGACTCGAACCTTCGACCCGCTGATTAAGAGTCAGCTGCTCTACCAACTGAGCTAATCACCCGCCGGCCAAGCCTGAGGGCGCCTATACCCTTCAGGATGGCAAAGGGGCCCTCGAAACAGGGCCCCGGTCGCGAGCGTCTAGCATCGCCCGCAGCCCTTGTCCAGCCCGCATGTGAAAATGTCCCAAGCCATCGGGACTCTTCACCAAAACCGGCCCACGTCCTTGCGGCGGATGCCCTCGCCCCCGTGCACGTGGGCCGACATGGCAAGCCCCAGCCCGATCATCAGCGTCATCATCGAGGTCCCCCCGTGGGAGACCAGCGGCAGGGGCACCCCCACGACCGGCACCAGCCCCGTCACCATGGCGACATTGATGAAGACGTAGACGAACAGCGTCACGGCGCTGCCGGCGATGACGAGCCGCCCGAAGCGGTTCTGACACCGCCACGCCATAACGATGATGAGCGCGATCAGCAGCGCAAACAGCGCCAGCAGCACCGCAAGCCCGATGAAGCCCCACTCCTCCCCCAGGATCGTCACGATGAAGTCGGTATGCTTCTCGGGCACGAAGTCGAGCTGGCTCTGGGTTCCCAACAGGAAGCCCTTGCCCGAAAGCCCGCCCGAGCCGATGGCGATCTTGGATTGCGCGATGTGGTAACCCGCACCCAAGGGATCAAGATCGGGATTGAGAAACGTCTCGATGCGGCGGCGCTGATAGTCGTGAAGGTGGCTCCAGATCACCGGCGCAGCGGCCACCGCACCGGCAGCCCCGGCCAGGAAGTACATGAGCGAGACCCCCGACAGGAACATCAACGATAGACCGGTGACCCCGAAGAGCGTGGCTGTTCCAAGGTCTGGCTGGCGCAACGTCAGCGCCACCGGCACCGCGATCATGGCGATCGGGATCGCGGCCCAGAGCGGATGGGAGACGCGCTGCACCGGCAGCCACTGATAGTAGCGCGCGAGCGCGGCCACGAGGGCGAGTTTCATCAACTCCGCGGGCTGAAACGTCACGCCCCAAAAGCTGAGCCAGCGGCGCGCGCCCAGCGCCTCGGTGCCCAATACCGGAACCAACGCCAGAGCGACGAGCGCGACCGTATAGGCCGGATAGGCGGCGTGCAGCCAGACCTCGGTGCGCACCATGGCCATGACGAGCACGATCGCCACTGCGACGAGGAAACGGAGCGCGTGCCGCTCCGCCCAGGGCTGAAACGATCCGCCCGCCACCGAATAGAGCGCCGCGCATCCTATGGCGGCGATGAGTCCCGCGACGATGAGCACCGGCCAGTTCACGTGCCAAAGCTTGGCCGTGAGACTCTGAGGCGCGAACTGTCCCGAGGCATAAGACATGGCCAGTTCTACCCTTGATCCGAACCTTGGTTGCGCATATTGGGCGCTTGTGCGCCGCTGCTGCCCGATGCGGCACGCGCGGGATCGATTTCCAGCACGCTTTCCATCACATCTCGCACCAGCGGCGCGGCGACGCTGCCGCCTGCGCCCCCATGCTCCACCACGGCCGATACGGCGTAGCGCGGGGCATCGGCTGGCACGTACCCGACGAAGAGCGCATGGTCGCGTTTCTCCCAGGGCAGATCATCCTGGGGCGCGTTGGCCGAATGCGAGTGAACTTGAGAGGTGCCGGTCTTGCCGGCAACGGCGGGTTCACCTTCGCCCAGCGCGGCGTTGCGGCCGGTGCCGCCCTCCTCATTCACCACCGCCCGCAGTCCGCTGCGCACGGCCTCCAGCTTGGCCTCTTCGAGGCCGAGGTCGGGAAACTCGCCGGCACTGGGATTGTCGGAGTACTTGACGATGGTCGGCTCGACGTGCCTCCCCGTGGCGACACGCGCCGTCATGACGGCAAGCTGCAACGGAGAGGCCAGCATGTACCCTTGGCCGATGCCTGCCAGAACCGTCTCGCCCGCCAGCCACCCGGCGTTCCAGCGGCCGCGCTTCCAGTCAGGATCGCCAACCAGACCCGCTTTCTGCTCCGGCAGCCCGCAGTTGTAGATCTGGCCTAGCCCCAGCATGCGCGCCATGTCGGCGATGGCGTCGATGCCAAGGCGGCGCGCCACCTCGAAGAAATAGACATCGCAGCTTTCGCGAAGCGCCTCGTGAAGGCTCATCGGCCCGTGTCCGCCTCGCTTCCAGCAGCGGTAGCGATGGTCGGCGAGATCGAAATAGCCGCGGCAGTTCATTTTCTCGCCTGCGGTGACGGCGCCCATGTGCAATCCAGCGAGCGCGGTCGCCATCTTGAACGTGGACCCCGGCGGATATTGCCCGGCGATGGCGCGATTGAGCAGCGGCTTTTCCTCGTCGGCAAGCAGCCGACGCCACGCGGCGTCATCGGCCGCATCCGTGACGAGTGCCGCATCGTAGGATGGCGTGGAGGCCATTGCGACGATCTCGCCGCCCTTCACGTCGAGCACGACGCAGGCCGCGCGGCGCTCCGTGCGCAACCGCCCGAACACGCGCTCCTGCAATCCGATGTCGATCGTCAGCCGCACGTCGCGCCCGGGGACGGGGTCGCGCACTTCCAGATTGCGTATCATGCGTCCGCGGGCATCGACCTCTATCTTCTGCACGCCGCCGTCGCCGCGCAACTCCTGCTCCATGCCAGCTTCCACGCCGCTCTTGCCGATGCGGATCTCAGGCATCCGCGTCAGCGGGCCGTCGTCGATGCTCGGGCGCTCGACGCTGCCGACGTAGCCCACAACGTGACCGGCGGCCAAGCCCGCGCGGCAACGGCGGCGCCAGGCGATTTCGGTGCGAATGCCGGGCAACTGGGGCGCAAACAGGTTTATGCGCGCCAGCGTTTCGAACGATATGTCGGATGCGATCGTGATCGGCGTATTGCGGCTTTGACGCTTGGCCCGCCTGGCCATCTGCTCGACCTCGTCCTGTCGCAGGGGTACGAAACGGCGGAATTTCGCAAGCACCAGCGGGACGTCGCCCGCCAGCGCCGGCGTAAGCGTGACGCGGAAGGTTTCTTCATTGTCAGCGAGGACGGCTCCGTTGCGGTCGAGTATGCGGCCACGCTTGGGGATCAGCACCTGCAGGCTGGTACGGTTCTCGTCGGCCAGAGGATCGTAACGGTCTTCGTCGAGCACCTGGAGCTGGAATAGCCGCCAGGCCAGCGCGGAAAATCCCAGCAGTTGCGCGCCCCCCATGAGGACCGCGCGGCGCGCGAACGAGCGTCGCGCCTGACGCTCCTCGTTGTCGTGGTCGAACATTGCCGGCATCGCCTACCCTCCGCGCGTAAGCGACAGATCCTCGCGCGGGCCGTAGGGCGCATCGAGAACATGGAGGATCGGCACGATGACGATAGCTCCCAGCGCAGCCCAGCCGGCGCCGCGAACGTAGGGCCGCCAGTCGGCAAATTCCACGAAGTAGAGCGAAGCCACCGCCCAGCCCAGCGCGGCAACGCCAGCGAGCGCCGCTGCAAAGTTGGCGAGCCGCACGAGCTTGCCCCGCCGGCCGGAATCCTGTCCCAGAACGCCCAGCGTATAGGCGGCAAGGTAGATCAGCGGCCAATAGCCGAGCGGGCCGTGGGTGAATATGTCGAGCAGCAGCCCGGCCGTGAAGATTATCCACTCCGGCACCGCCTGCGGACGCCGCAAAGCCCAATAGTGAATGGCAACGACCGGCAACATGGGGAGAAAGAATCGCTCCTGCGTGGGCAGGCCCCACGGTAACGCCGCGATCACCGTCAGCACGGCGATGGAGAGAACCGGAACTACGTAGCCGAGCGCTCTCATGGGCATGCGCTCCCGCCTGCCGGCGCGCGCGGACTCCCCATGCTGCGGGAGGCGGTCATCTTGACGCCTCCGGCCGGATGGAGGCGGGGCCTGCGAAACGTTCGGCCGCGTCTTGAGCCTTCAACGGCTGGGTCCCTTGCAGGGAAGTGTCGGACAGAACGTCGAGCGCGGGGTTGTCGTAGAAAAGAATACTCAGGTATTCCAGGACGTCGAGTTCCGCACGCAGCTTCACACGCGGTGCGGCGGGGTCGCCCGTCACCGTGCCGATGCGCAACCCCCGCGGAAACAGGCCTCCCGTGCCCGATGTGGCGACATCGTCGCCGGGCATCACGGTGGCGTCAGATGGCAGAAACAGAAGTTTGGGTTGCGGGCCGTTATCGCCCGCCATCACCGCACGCACGCCAGCCTTGCCGACGGCAACGGGAATACGGCTGTTGAGATCGTTGACGAGGAGCACGCGCGAGGAGGACAGTCCCGTCTCTATGACGCGGCCCACTAGTCCATCCGCACTGATGACAGGATAACCGGCGCGAACCTTCTGCATCCGGCCCGCGTCGATCATGACGCTGCGCACGAAGGCGCCGCTCGAATCGGCGATGACGCGACTCGTCACAAAATCGATCTTCGGCTGCTCGACAGTTTTCACCAGGGCTTCGAGACTGGCGAGCTTTCGCTCCAGTTCGCGCGCACGCCATTCCCAGTTGGCGAGCTTTTGATTTTCCGTCTTGAGACGGCGCAACTCTTCCGTCATTTCGACCTGGGCGGCGATCTGACGGCCGACGTGGCGCACCGGCTCCAAGGGCACCATGGCCGCCTGCAAGACGGGGCTCAACCACTCTGCTATCCGCCACCGGGCGTCGGCCAGCGCCGAGTGATTGAGCCGGCTGAGGACGAGCAGGCCGAGGCAGAGCAGCACGAGCGCCGGCAGCGCGGCGCGGATGCGCGCGGGGCTTGCCGGCCCGGAACCGCGGCGCGTCAGATTCAGCTTGTTGTGTCTTAGGCGACCCATTGTCTTTTAGTCCCGGAGGCCGGCGCACTTTCGAGGTGCGCGCCGGCCGACACGCCTTAAGGCTTGATCAACAGATGCTCGCGCTCTTTGAGGTTGGCCAGGACGGCCGCCGATCCCTCGATGACGCAATTCTGCGGCTTTTCGGGAATGAAGCAGCGGATGCCAATGCGCCGCTCGAGTTCCTCGTCGAGCCTGGCCAGATTCGCGCCCCCGCCCGACAGCGAAATGCCGCGTTCGCAGACATCCGTCGAGATCTCCGGCGGCAGATCCTCGATGGCGCGCTGCATGAACTCGGCTATCTCCTCGATCGTATCCTCGAGCGCTTCGGCGATATCGTGCGGACCAAGCACGACGGTCTTGGCCATGGCTTGGCGCAGATCGCGGCCCCTGATGTAGATCTCGGCCGCCTCGCCGTTGAGGGTGCGCGAGGCCGAACCCGCCTCGATCTTGATCCGCTCGGCATTCGCCTCGCCGATCAGGAGCTGATGCTTGCGGCGCACGTAGCGCACGATGGCCTCGTCCATGGCATTGCCTGCGCAGCGGAGAGAGCGTGCCTGCACGACGCCCCCGAGCGACAGCACCGCAATGTCCGTCGTGCCGCCGCCGATGTCGACGACCATGGACCCGGTCGGCTCGTCCACGGGAAGCCCCGCGCCAAGCGCCGCCGCCACAGGCTCCTCAATGAGGAATACCTTGCGCGCGCCCGCCGACATGGCCGTCTCGTAGACGGCGCGGCGTTCGACCGGCGTGGCGCCGGCCGGTACGCAGACCAGGATGCGCGGGCGCACGAACTCGAGCATGCTCTTGGTGCGCTTGATGAACTGGCGCAGCATCTCTTCGGTGGCGACGAAATCGGCGATGACGCCGTCGCGCATCGGGCGGATCGTCTCGATGCTCTCGGGCGTGCGCCCGACCATCATCTTGGCCTTGTGACCGACGGCGAGAACATCGCGCACGCCGCCGCGCGAGCGAATAGCGACAACGGAGGGCTCATCAATGATGACGCCACGCCCGGCCACATGCACGAGCGTATTGGCCGTCCCCAAGTCAATGGCAATGTCTTCCGACAGCACGCTGCCGACACCAAAACGCAACATATGCTCGACCGAGGCCCCTCGACACTCATTCAACGCCGGCTGGGGTTAGCCTAGCCGGCCGGCTTTCCCCCTTGCGACTGCGATGCTCTTTTCGAGAGCAACACTGTCGAAAGCAAGGCGCTTGGCCTCCACATGGCCCTTCACATGCCCCCGAATGGGCACGCCCCCGTCAGCCCTTGCCCGCCCTCGACGCCGGCCTTCTCGTCCCAGCGCGACAGGCTCTGCAACGGCGATCATACGCTTAAGTACATGACAGGCAAATTGAAACGCGCCGGATGGCGGGGCCCGGCGCGTTTCGTCAGTTCCGGCATGCCGCTTCACCAAGTTGCAAATGCGCCCTGGCAGACCGGCATCTTCAGACCGGGATCGTCAGACCGCCTGTTGCGCCTGTGCGAGCTTCTGGCGCTTGACCATCAGCTTGCTCAGGGCTGCGACGTAGGCCCGGGCGGAGGCAACCAGCGTGTCGGGGTCGGCCGACCTGCCAGTAACCATGCGGCCGTCCTCTTCCAGGCGCACCGAGACTTCGGCCTGGGCGTCGGTGCCTTCGGTCACGGCGTGAACCTGATAGAGATCGAGCCGGGCCTCGTGGGGCACCAGTTGCTTAATGGCGTTGAAGGTTGCATCGACCGGGCCATTGCCGGTTGACTGCACCGTCTTTGCCTGACCGGAAATGTTGAGCGTCAGCGTCGCCGTCTGCGGACCCATGGTGCCGGCGATGACCGTCAGCGCCTCGACCTTGAACTCGTCGTTGCGATGAGCCACGCCCTCATCGACCAGCGCCTCGATGTCCTCGTCGTAGACGTGCTTCTTGCGGTCAGCCAGCGCTTTGAAGCGATTGAAGGCGTCCTCGAAAGCGTTCTCGCCCAGGTCATAACCCAGCTCCTTCAGCTTGGAGCGGAACGCAGCCCGGCCGGAATGCTTGCCCATGACCAGCGACGATTTGCCGACGCCGACGCTCTCGGGCGTCATGATCTCGTAGGTCGAGGTGTTTTTGAGCACGCCATCCTGGTGGATGCCGCTCTCGTGCGCGAACGCATTGCGCCCGACGATGGCCTTGTTGTATTGAACTGGGAAGTTCGTCACCGCCGAAACGAGCTTAGAGGCGCGCGCCAGCATCTCGGTCTTGATCCCGGTGCGATAGGGCAGCAGGTCGTGGCGCGTGCGGATGGCCATGACGACCTCCTCCAGCGCCGCATTACCCGCGCGTTCCCCCAAGCCGTTGATGGTGCATTCGATCTGCCGGGCGCCGGCCCGCAGTCCGGCCAGCGAGTTGGCGACGGCGAGGCCGAGATCGTCGTGGCAATGGGTGGAGATCACCACCTTGTCCATGCCCGGCACGCGCGTCTTCAGCATCAAGATGAGGTCGTGATACTCTTCCGGCGTGGCATAGCCGACCGTGTCGGGAATGTTGATGGTCGTCGCGCCGGCCTTGATGGCCGCTTCGACCACCCGGCACAGATAGTCGCGCTCGGTGCGCGTGGCATCCATCGCGCTCCACTCGACGTCGTCGGTAAATCCGCGCGCCCGCGTCACGGACGCGATCACGCGCTCATGCACCTGATCCTGATCGAGGCCGAGCTGGAACTGGCGATGCAGCGGCGAGGTGCCGATGAAGGTGTGGATGCGGCCGCGCTTGGCGGGCCTGATCGCCTCGCCTGCCCGGTCGATGTCGGCCGGATTGGCACGGGCCAGTCCGCAGATGACCGAGTGCTTTGCGAGCTTGGCGATCTCGCTCACGGATTCGAAGTCGCCGTCCGAGGCAATCGGAAATCCAGCCTCGATGACGTCGACGCCCATCTCGTCGAGGAGTTCGGCAACCTGGAGCTTTTCCTCGAACGTCATGGTTGCGCCAGGGCACTGCTCGCCGTCGCGCAACGTCGTGTCGAAAATTATGACGTGATCCTGCGGCTTGGTATTCGCTGTCGTCATTGGATGTTTTATCCTTACCGGGTCTGCCGCGCTGCGCGCGCCCCTCATGCGATCTTATGCTCCGTGATCCTTCGAGAACCCCCTGAGCGCCGGCCGGATATGATCCGGTGCCAATGGCTCAGGGGCCCGTAAGACTCGTAAGCGACTGCGCTAGAAGCTGGGCCTGTCGGGTGGGGCGCGCGCAACGCCGAGACGCACGCAAGGCATCAGCGGCGCCGCGCGCAGCGTAAACCCCGGCCGAGGCACCCGTGGGGCGACCCTCACAGCGCTCAAAGGACATTACACGGCGCATCTGCTCTGCAGCCTGTTTTGCCAAATCCGGTCCACGAACTATCGCCCGGCAGCCAACTGCCGGGAGACCTTAAAGGATATATCCCTAACACGGGCTGAAAATGCAAGCCATGTGTTGCAGCGCCGCGTGCAAAAAACGGCCCAACTGGCCGGACCGGGCAGGGCGATGGCACCGCACGGGGTCGCCCCCGGCGACGGAGAATCTTTGGTTCGCCGTTTGCCAGGTAGCCGGCGAGGATGGAACTGTTGAGCCGCATCATGGCGAGGCGGGATAAAATATAGCAATATTTTTTTTTGATACGGACCGCTTCATGACCGTTTCATACGGACCGCTTCATGACCGGCCGAAAAATGCAAGGACGTAAGGACATAGAGCGATGACAGTCACCGCAATCGAAGCTCCCCGGACATATTCGCGCGCCATGATCTGGCTTCATTGGGGCATCGCCCTTCTGATCGCCGCAGCATACGCGACAATCGAGGTTCGGGAGTTCTTCGAAAAAGGCACCCCCGTCCGCGAAGGCTTGAAGAGCGTGCACTTCATGATCGGCATGATCGTGCTGGCCCTTGTCATCGTGCGCATTCTGGTGCGGTCCGCTCAATCGGCGCCCGCCATTACGCCCGAGCCTCCGGCTTGGCAGACCGGTCTTTCGCACCTGATGCACGCCGCGCTCTACGGGTTCATGCTGGCGCTTCCCATCCTGGGATGGCTGACGCTGAGCGCGGGCGGAAAGCCCATTCCGTTCGATCTGCCCGCGCTCGTCCTCGAGAACAAAGACGCCGCCAAGTGGTACAAGGACATCCATCACGACGTGGGTGAGATTTTTTACTATGTGATCGGGCTGCACGCGGCCGCGGCGCTGTTCCATCACTATCTGGTCAAGGACGACACACTAAAGCGCATGGTTCCAGCGCTCTATCGTGCGGGCTAACAGCAACGCGCCTTGCGCGCCTCGCATCGCCTGCAACCTCGCGTCTAGGGCCGTCCCGCACGGGGCGGCCTTTTTCGTTCACGACCCATCCTTCGTTCACGACCCACGAGCGTTTGGCAAGCAAGCCCTGCTTCAGACACTGAGGGTTCCCTGCGCCACGCGGACGACGTGACCGCCAATGCGCACGCCGATGAGGTTACCCCGCTCCACCGTGATCGCCAGCGATATGGTGCTGGGACGGCCCATCTCGATGCCCTGTTCGATCTGAAGCTTGTGCGTGCCATCCGTGAGGTCATCGAAGTGATGGATCACGCGGGCCAATCCGATGGAGGCCGAGCCGGTCGCGGGATCTTCCGTGATGCCCACGTCGGGAGCAAACAGCCGGGCGTGGAATGCGGAATGCGCGCGCACACACTGGCGAGTGTACATGTAGACCCCGAGGATGCCTTTGTCGGAAAACGCCCGGCCCCAATGGCCCGCCGTAGCGCGCACCTTCGCCATGGCTTCGAGGTTCGCCACCGGCACATAGGCAAAGACGTTGGCGTCGCGCACCAGCATCGGTTTGTGATTCTCAAAACCGACTTCGCTGGCGATCAATCCGAGAGCCGCCGCCAGTTCGTCCCGCTGCCCCATGGCCTCGGCCTGACCCGGCAGCTTGGGGGCGTCGAACTCGCCAAATGCGGCAGCGCCCGCACGAAGCCGAACGCCGACGCGGACGCTGCCGATCTCCTCCTCGAGCGCAATGATGGCATCGCGCTCGCCATTGATGACGGGCATCCGCAGCTCGGCGAGGAGCGCCGCCGCGCCAAGCGTGGGATGTCCCGCAAACGGCACCTCGCGGGCGGGCGTGAAGATCCGCACTTTCGCAGTATGCCCGGGCGCCGTCGGCTTACGTACGAAAACCGTTTCGGAAAGATTGAATTCGCGCGCGATAGCCTGCATCTCGGCGACCGTCAGCTGGTCGGCGCCCTGCACGACCGCCAGTGGATTGCCGCCAAACGCACGCTCCGTGAACACGTCGAGAATGTAGTAGTCGAGCCCCATGCACCGCTCCTGATGCCCGCCCCATGGCAAAGCGGCGGCACCATGGGGCAAAGGGTCCGCCCCGCCAAGCGCTTTTTTGAAGCGCGCAGTCCAGCCTTTGGTCCAGGGTGTTTGCCGGAAAACCCGTACCCACTCTTTCCAGGAAGCGCCCTAGTCCGCCCTCCATGCGAGCGGACAGTTCAGCAGCACGCGCGCATAGTGCGCCATGGCTAGCCCCTCCATCTCCTGCGGGCTCTTGAGCACGACGGCCTCGGCGAGTTCCGGGTTGGCTTCAGACGAGATGTGCGCGCCAATCCGCGCCACCAGTTCGTCGCCGCCAAGGTGCGACGTATAGGGCACCGCGAACGATACGTGAGCCGCGACCTGCGCGACGAGAAAGCCTTTGCCCCTCGTCAGAACGTCATCGCCAAGTCCGGTTTCCTCGGCCAGTTCGCGCGCCACGCTTGCCGCAATGTCGATCTGCCGGCTCTGCGACACATCGCGCGGATCGATGAAGCCCCCCGGCAGATAGACCAGTCCCTCGTTGATGTTGCCGGGCGTCTGGCGGCCGAGAATGACGTACCCCTCGCGCGAGCGTATCAGCGCCGAGCCGAAGCCGTCGCGTACGCCTGCTTCCTCCGGATAACCTTCGTCGCGCCAGTAGAGATAGCTTTGGAACTCGCAGGCGAGGAAGTCAGCCAGCGCCTTGCCGTCCTCGATGCGCAACGCGTTGAGGACGTGCATCGTGCCGTTGAAGAAATTGGGGTTGGCCGCGCGCGCCATGCGCCAATGCTCGGTAATGACCTCTTGATGATTGTTGGCATACCGCCAACTGCCGGCAACGAGGCGCGCCTCCAGCGCATCTATGCGCGTCACGCACTCGCCGGCGCTCTTCACCGTTTTCATGGTCGACACCACCACATCCCTTGGACGACACGGCATCAGCCTGGGAGCGTCCCTGCCATCAATATTCTGCCGTCATGCCGCCTGATTGCGCCGCCCCCGGCGCTTGTCCGCCGGGGGTCAACCCAAATGCTCAACGCCCTTATATACTGAAGGATTTTAAGCCGCCCGGCTGGGGAAAAAATTACGAGCCGCGATGTTTGCGAAGTTTGGCCATCGTGACGTCAGAATCCAACCGTCTATTCCCATCAACGACGCGTCGCGCGGGGGTGACAGTCAAGGACTGAAGACGATGGAAAGCGGCGCTTGCTATCTCTTTAACAGATAATGTTGCGTCTATGCCCGTTCGCCGCGATGGCCGAAGGGGCGCAACGCCGAAGGGCTTGTTTGGGTTCGGCTACTGGAAGCCGGCAACGCACGCCCGGCGGCTCGCCATCCGGCGGAAGCGCATTGCGCAACACCGCCGGTGACGGGCAGCGGAGGTCCCCGCTCCTCCGCTGCCCGTGTTGGCTTCGCGCCTGTTCCCGAGCCTCGGGATGATGCGTCGAGCCAGCAAAGTTCGCTCGCGCTGCTCAAGCCACAACCCTCCCCAAGGATGGCAGCGCGAGCGCCTTTGCGCTTCCCTCAGCAGCCAACATTGCGTGCGCATTTGCACGATCCCACGCGACTGGGAACGGCTCTAGAGACAGCCCGTGATGGTCGACCCGCACTTCACATAATGGTTGAGCGCTTCCCATTCGCAGCACGGTTCTTCCTGGCGGCAGATCCACACCGTGCGCTCGCCGTCGCCGAATTTCATCTTGCACAGCTTCTCGCCCGGACGCACCGAGCGGGTGGGCTTAGGCCAACCCTTCATGGAGCGCGCTTCGCCTTCCGCCGCCATCACGGGACCGGACGCGGCAAAGGCGCTCGATAGGACTGCGGCGATCAAAATGCGTTTCAGCATGTATGGCTCCCTTTTGCATTGGCCGGACATTCTCCGGACATTCCCCGGCACGGACATTGCCCAGGCATTCGGATGCCAGCGCCCCTGCGCCGGCAGGCCGGCTTTCCCGCTCTCGCCCGGGGATATCGCCACAAGCTTGGCCGCCGCGCTAGAGCACACACGCCGCAGCAACACAAAACTTTCATATCGCGCGATGATATTTGTTGAACAAGCGCCAAGCCGGCGATCGGCGCGGATGCAATGACGCGCGGGGAGGATAAACGCCAATCCGGCTCCCTGGAGCGCGCGCCGCAGAGCGCCCACGCAAACGGCCGCCAGATTGCTCCGGCGGCCGTTCATGTTGAAGCTCGATCTTGAGCGCTCAGTTGCGGCCCTTGTCGACCAGCTTGTTCTTGGCGATCCAGGGCATCATGGCGCGCAGCTTTGAACCCACTTCCTCGATCTGGTGAGCGTCGTTGTAGCGGCGCGTCGCCTTGAAGTTCGGCTGTCCCGCCTTGCATTCCAGCATCCAGTCGCGCACGAAGCGGCCCTTCTGGATGTCGTCCAGGACGCGCTTCATCTCGGCCTTGGTTTCAGCCGTCACAATGCGCGGGCCGGTCTTGTACTCGCCGTACTCGGCCGTGTTCGAGATCGAATAGTTCATGTTGGCGATGCCGCCCTCATAGATGAGATCGACGATCAGCTTCACTTCGTGCAGGCACTCGAAGTAGGCCATTTCGGGGGCATAGCCTGCTTCAACGAGCGTCTCGAAGCCCGCACGGATCAACTCGACGAGACCTCCGCACAGCACGGCCTGCTCGCCGAACAGGTCGGTCTCGCACTCCTCCTTGAACGTGGTCTCGATCACGCCGGAGCGCCCGCCGCCCACGCCACAGGCATACGAGAGGAACAGGTCGTGCGCGTTGCCGCTCTTGTCCTGGTGAACAGCGATGAGGCAGGGAACGCCGCCGCCCTTCTGGTATTCGCCGCGCACCGTATGGCCAGGGCCCTTGGGGGCGACCATGCCGACGTCGAGGTCCTCGCGCGGCTCGATCAGATTGAAGTGCACGTTGAGGCCATGCGCGAACATGAGGGCTGCGCCCTTCTTCATGTTGTCGTGCAGGTGCTCGCGATAGATATCGGCCTGCAGTTCGTCAGGCGTCAGCACCATGATGACGTCGGCCCATTTCGCAGCCTCGGCCACTTCCATCACCTTGAGGTTTTCCTTCTCGGCTTTCTTGGCCGAGGCCGAACCCTTGCGCAGCGCGATGGCCACATCCTTGACGCCGCTATCGCGCAGGTTCAGCGCGTGGGCATGCCCCTGGCTGCCATAGCCGACGATGGCCACCTTCTTGGACTTGATCAGATTGATGTCGGCATCACGATCATAATAGACGCGCATGGGCGGCCTTTCGGGTTTCCCGGTCGAAAATCGATTCATCGGGGATGGTTGAAGATAGAACCGGAGCGAAACGCGCAGCGTCGCCGCCCCAAATCTCGCGCCGGAACCTAACCATATCCCCCGGCGCTTTCAACGGCTGCGAAGCGGCTAATTGGCGCCCTGCCTGCAGCCTCACCCCCCGGCGGGGAACATCAGCGTTAACCGCGCACTAACCCCTGGGGCGCAAAGTAGCCCGGAAATCGTCCCAACTCCCCTCTTGCAAGGCACTTCGTCATGGCGCGGTTGCACCCTGTCGTCCCCCTTCTCGTCGCGCTGGCGCTCGCGGGTTGCGGAAAAAGCCAGCCCAAGCAAACCGAGGCACAGGTGCCGCCGATAGAAAAGGCGATCTACATGTCGTCGGCGGATTGTGCCAACGGCGGCAAGCTCAACGCCGATGTGTGCTTCGCGCTGATCGAGCGCGCGGTCAAGATCCACGAACAGGCGGCTGAGACGTTCAAGGGGCTGCGCTCGTGCGAGGAGGCCTCGGGCCCCGACCGCTGCGAGCGCGACATGAACGGCACATACCGTATGCGCCTTCAGGCGTTCCTGTTCGAATTCGGCGGCGGCAAACCGCCGAACGCGACGCCGCTTTATCCTTCCATCGAGGGCAAGGTCGGTTTTCGCGATGCCAAGAAGAACCTGGTCGCCGCGCTCGACGACAACATGATCGTGTCGCAGCAGTCGCTTCAGGTTGCCTACGAGAATTCCAAGCTCAGCAAGACCGCGCGCCATTGACCTCAAGGCCGGGCGCGGCCGCGTCTTGCGCGGACCGCTCGCGCTTCAGCCCGCCTCACGCGCTGCCCGATCCCCTTAAAGGGTCGCCGCGCCCCGTCCGATGGCGGCGATGCCGGTCCGCGACACCTCCGTCAGACCCAGCTCCCGCATGATGCTGATGAACGTCTCGATCTTCGATGCCTTGCCCGTCACCTCGAAGACGAAGTGCTCCGTGGAGGTATCCACCACCTGAGCGCGGAAGATCTCCGCCAGGCGCAGCGCCTCGATGCGCTTTTCGCCCTTGCCCTGCACCTTGACGAGCGCCAGTTCACGCTCGAGCGACAATCCCTCCTGCGTCAGGTCGCGCACGCGGTGGATCGGCACCAGCCTCTCGAGCTGATGTTTGATCTGCTCGATGACGGCGGGCGTTCCGCGCGTGACGATGGTGATGCGCGAGACGTGTTTCTCGTGCTCGGTTTCGGTCACGGTGAGGGAGTCGATGTTGTAGCCGCGTGCGGTGAACAACCCGATCACGCGGGCCAGGACGCCCGGCTCGTTATCGACCATGATCGACAGCGTGCGCGAGACCACTTCCTGCGACCTCAAAGGACTGGGATAGTGCGACTGCTTCAGAAGATCGGCCATGGTGGTGCTCTCGTTTTCTCGACGTTGTCGGCGATAGTGTCAGCGATAGGTCTCGACGGCCTGATGACCGGCTTCGTATTCGGAAATCGTCCAGGGCTCGGCGAGCGCCGCACTTCTCCATGCCTGAAATGGCGGATAGGCGAGCACGCTTTGCATGTAGGATTGCGTGTCGGCGGCAACCGGGATCTGGTAGGTGTCCAAGCGCGTCACGACGGGTGCGTACATGGCATCGGCCGCATTGAAGGCGCCGAACAGAAAACCTGCGCCATCGGGCTGGCCAAACCGCGCGCGCGTCGTGCGCCAAATCTCTTCGATGCGCGCGATGCCCGCCTTGGCATCCTCGTTGAGTTCGGGCGTCTTGAAACGCTTGCCGAGGTTCATGGGCAGCGCCTGGCGCACGGCCATGAAGCCGCCGTGCATTTCGTTGGCGATGCTGCGCGCGCGCGCGCGCGCGGCCGCGTCCGCCGGCCAGATCGCCTTGCCCGGGTATTTGCCCGCAAGATGCTCGATGATCGCGAGGCTTTCCCAAACGTGGATGTCGCCGTCGATCAAGACCGGCACCTTCCCGGAGGGAGAGACGGCGGCGATCTTGTCCTTGGTCTGCGGCGTGTGCAGCGGGATCACTTCCTCATCGAACGGGATGTCGAGCGCGCGCATGACCAGCCACGGCCGCAACGACCACGACGAATAGAGCTTGTTGGCGATGATGAGACGCATGGCTATTTCGGTTCTCCTTCCGGCTTTGGAATGTGCACGCCCCCACCCCCGCCCGAAACGCCGCCGGGATCTCCGCCTTCGCCATCGCCTGCAGGAGCATCCTTGGCCGGCGCGTTCTCACCCTCCTTCTTCTTGCCGGTATTGGGAAACACCAGCTTGATGAAGACCGGCATGCCATGTTCGTCGACGGCCTTCTTCAGGCTGTCGGCTTCTTGCTGCGTAATCTTGTACTGCTGGAAGATAGCCTGGAATCGCCCGCGCATGGCGCGCGCAATGACGTCTGCGGAGGGCGCCTTCATCTCGGCAAGCTTATCGGCTGGCACCTTCGCATAGATGACGGCGAGCAGCTGGGAGAGCATGTAGTCCTGCGCCATGCAGGCCTCCAGGCCCTCTGTGTACTTCTCCGCCAGCATGTGCGTCTTGTAGCACGCCTCGAGAAACTTGAGCGCCGCTTCGGAGCCTTGGCGCAGTTGCAGTTCGCCAAGGCGTTTGGCGGCGCCCTTCACATTCTCGATCTGGTTCCACTCGGGCTTGGCCTTCGCCGCGTGCGCTGGCAGGCTGGTGTTGGCGGTTCCCAGGAGCACCAACGCCGCCAGACAACCCGCCCAGCGCGTGCGGATCGTTGTCACACCAGCACCTTGCCTTCCGTGCCAATGGCTTTGTCGATCTCTTCGTCCGACACGTTGTCGCCCAGAAGCATTTCGTTGTGCGCCTTGCCCGACGGGATCATTGGGAAACAGTTTGCGAGCTTGGCGACGCGGCAGTCGAAGATGACGGGCCCCTTGTGTTCGATCATTTCCTTGATGGCGTCATCGAGGTCGGCCGGGTGATCGCAGCGCATGCCCGCCCAGCCGTAGGCCTCCGCCAGCTTCACGAAGTCCGGCAGGCTCTCGGTATAGCTGTGCGACAGGCGGTTGCCGTGCAGCAATTGCTGCCACTGGCGCACCATGCCCATGTACTCGTTGTTCAGGATGAAGACCTTCACAGGCAGGTCGAACTGAACGGCGGTCGAACATTCCTGGATGTTCATCAGGATCGAGGCGTCGCCGGCAATATCGATGACGAGCGACTTGGGGTGCGCTAGTTGCGCTCCGATGGCGGCGGGCAACCCATAGCCCATGGTGCCCAGGCCGCCCGACGTCATCCAGTGGTTGGGCTCCTCGAAGTGGAAGAACTGCGCCGCCCACATCTGGTGCTGGCCCACCTCGGTGGTGATGTAGGTGTCGCGATCCTTGGTCAGCTCATAAAGGCGCTGCACCGCGTACTGCGGCATGATCACGTCCTTGCCTGGCTTGTAGGAAAGCGACTTTCGCGCGCGCCAGCCGTCGATCTGCTTCCACCACGCCTTGTGCGTGGCCTTGTCGAGCACGGGCGCTTTCGCCTTCCACACGCGCAGCATGTCCTCCAGCGTATAGGCGACATCGCCCACGATCGGAATATCCACGCGCACGTTCTTGTTGATCGACGAGGGGTCGATGTCGACATGGATCTTCTTGGACTCGGGCGAGAACGCATCGAGGCGTCCCGTGATACGATCATCGAAACGTGCGCCGACGTTGATCATGACGTCGCAATCGTGCATCGCCATGTTGGCCTCATAGGTGCCGTGCATGCCAAGCATGCCGAGCCACTGTTTGTCGGACGCGGGATACGCGCCAAGGCCCATTAGCGTCGAGGTGATCGGAAAGCCGGTCAGGCGCACGAACTCGCGCAGCAACTGGCTGGCCTTCGGCCCCGAATTGATCACGCCGCCGCCGGTATAGAAGATCGGTTTCTTGGCCGAGGCGATGAGATCGACAGCCTCGCGCACGGCGGGCTGGTCCGGCTTGAACTTGGGCCTGTAGGTCTTGTGTTGAATGTTCGAGGGGCCGACATAGTTGCCGGTCGCAAACTGGACGTCCTTGGGAATATCGACCACGACGGGACCGGGACGGCCCGTCTTGGCGATATGGAACGCCTCGTGCATCACACGGGCGAGATCGTTGACGTTCTTCACCAGCCAGTTGTGCTTGGTGCACGGCCGGGTGATGCCGACCGTATCGCACTCCTGGAATGCATCGTTGCCGATCAGATGCGTCGGTACCTGGCCGGTGATACACACCACGGGAATGGAATCCATCAAGGCATCCGTCAAACCCGTCACCGCGTTCGTGGCGCCGGGACCGGAGGTGACGAGCACCACGCCGACCTTTCCGGTGGAACGCGCATAGCCCTCGGCAGCATGCACCGCGCCGCCTTCCTGGCGAACGAGGATGTGACGGACCTTCTCCTGCTGGAAAAGCTCATCGTAGATCGGCAGCACCGCGCCGCCGGGATATCCAAAAATGACCTCGACGCCCTGATCGGCAAGCGCCTGCAGAACGATCTCCGCTCCGGTCATTGTCCGTGCCATCACACAATTCCTCTTGATGCAGCGTGTAGAGCTGGGGCCACGAAATTCCAAAGTGCCGCGATGGGCGATTAAAACCGGCTTCCGGCAAGCCGAATTCCGGTCTGGCTGCTAAGAGCCCGGCGCACTGGAATAGGCCCGGCCCGCATGGACCCGAGCCCCTCAACTTGTCAAAGCTGGCGAGAAGCTAGGCACGCCGGCGCGTCCGGTCAATGCCCTCGTTCAATAAACGCGAACAAATCAGTGCTATCGCATTCCATTTCTTGCGCGGATATTCTGTCCCACGCAATCATATGCTTGCGGAACCAAGTTTCCTGCCGTTTGATATATTGTCGCGTCTCGGTCTTGACCCGGTCGGCGGCCGCCGCGAGGCTGATTTCGCCCCGTACGGCAGCCAGGAGCGGCGACACTCCGAGCGCGCGCATGGCGGGCAACGCGGGGTCGAGTTGCATCAGCCCCAAGGCTCGAACCTCCTCCAGCGCGCCTGCCGCAATCATCGTATCGAACCGAAGGCCGGCGCGGTCGTGCAAATCCTCCCGGTCACGGCTTACAAGCAGCTTCACGGCCTTCGCATCATCGACCACGGGCCGGCCCGGTTGCGCCTGCCAATCGGCCAACGATCGCCCGGAACTGTCCAGCACCTCGAGCGCGCGGACGACGCGCTGCGCATCGGCCGGATCAAGCCGCGCCGCCATGACGGGGTCGCGGCTCGCGAGGACTTCGTGCAGCCGCCGCGCCCCGAGCCGATCCGCCTCGGCCCGCCAATGCGCACGCACGCCGGGTGCGACCTGCGGGATAGGCGAAAGCCCTTCGATGAGCGCTTTGAAGAACAGCCCCGTGCCCCCGGTGATGATCGGGCGCAGCCCCGCGGCCCGCGCCGCAGCGATGGCATTAGCAGCCTCTGCGGCGTAGCGGCCTGCCGAGTAGCTCTCGTGTGCGCCGACATGGCCATAGAGCGCATGCGGGCATGACGCTGCCTCGGCAAGCGACGGCCGGGCCGTCAAGATTGCAAGCTCGCGGTAGACCTGCATGCTGTCGGCATTGATCACCACACCGCCCAGTGCACGCGCGAGCCTGATCGCCAGCGCGGATTTTCCGCTCGCCGTCGCGCCGGCAATGAGGATCGTTGCGTCGGTAGCCGCCATAAAGGCGTGTCCTACAGCCAAGACCGCTGCCGATCCAGCTTTCAATACCGCACCATGGGGCACCATGGCGCCATGTCTGCATCCGGGAACGCCGGGCATGTCCTCGCGGGGCAATATCCACGCAGGGCAATATCCCGCTGGGCAGGGCGCCGCCTCTGGAATGCACGCGCTGCCGCCCCATATCATTCATCGTACCCGCCATGGCCGGCCCCGCGTATGCCATCGGGCGCGGGCGCACGCCATGTTTCCACGTGGCCGCAATTCCAGCGCGACGAACGGAGACCCGAGATGACCAGAATCCTCAGATCGGCACTTGCAGCAGCCCTCATAGTGGCCGGCGCAAACGGTGCGTTCGGGCAAGACGGGCAAAACCAACCGAAAAATCCTGGTACTTCGCCGGGCAGCGCCCAAGAGGACACGATGCAGCGCACGCAGCAAGGCATGGGCCACGGCATGGGGATGCGAATGGGCGGCATGAGAGGTTGTTTGCCCGGTGATGGAAAACTCGGCGATCTCAAGAAGGAGCTTGCGATAACCGAGACCGGGGAAGCAGCCTGGACCGAGTATGCGGACGCCCTCAAGGCTCAGGCCGAAACCATGAAATCCAACCGCGCGGCCATGATGAAAGCCATGAGCGGCGAAGCGGGGCTCATTCAGAGACTAGATGCGCGCATCAACGCCATGCAGGCGATGCTGAACTCGCTGACGGCCGTGAAATCCGCGGCTGAAAAGCTCTATGGCACGCTCGATCCCGACCAGAAGAAGAAAGCCGACAGCCTGTTGGGAATGAGTTGTATGATGTCACCGCAAGCAGCTGGGGCCCCGCCACAATGAGCTACTATTTCAACAAGACCATCACGGACACGTTCGACCACGCGATCGAACGCGTAACCAAGGAGCTTGCCGGGGAAGGCTTCGGCATCATCACGCAGATCGACATTGCATCGGCCTTCAAGAACAAAATCGGCATGGACTTCAGGCCATACCGCATTCTTGGCGCATGCAATCCCAAGCTCGCCCACGAAGCCCTCCAACTGGAGGACAAGGTCGGCACCATGCTGCCTTGCAACGTGATCGTGCAGGAAACCGCGCCCGGCCAGGTCGAGATCGCCGCCATAGATCCGGTCGCGTCGATGGCCGCGATCGACAATCCGGAACTGGTGAAAAAGGCCGCGCTCATTCGTGATCGGCTGAAAGGCGTGATTGAACGCCTCTAGCCAGAGCGAGCCGTTGGCGCGATTTGCGCGAAACGCCCGGATGGCTCCAGCGGCGCCAATGCCGCCGGCTAGTAGTTGATCCTCGTGCGCATCCCAATAACGGCGGCGTCGCCCACCGCCTCCCCCGGCCGGCCGGGATTTTCGACACTGCCGCCGGGATTCCAGATGTACTGGAGGTCCGGAATGATCGCGACGCCAGGACAGATCTCAGCAGTGTAGTTCAGTTCGAGCACCGATTCATGATCGCTCGTGACCGTCTGACCGGAGGCCGCCTCGGCCGCGGCCAGACGGCTTGAGATGCCGCCATATCCAAACGCGGCCCCGAAAGCGTCCTTGGGGCGGCCAGGAACAAAGCCGGTGAAAACGATGCCGGTATCGAAGTAGAAATCCATCGGATTTTGCCGGTCGGGGCTGGCCGACACGCGGCCGAAGACGCTGACGGCCTGATCTTCGCCGTTCTTCCAGACCTGCTGATCGACGATGGCGTACAGCCCGTGACTTCCTGCAACGGGCTGGCCGGTAAGCAAGTCGGCGTAAACGTCGTCATTGAATTGCCGCCAGCCGCCAACCTTGAGCGTGCCGGGCAGGCCCACGTCGTAGCGCAAGTGCCCCTCGACGATCAGCAAAGCCGAATCGCCAAACCGGAAATCCGTTCCATGCCGGTTGTCCGCCTGGGGGTCGTCCGCTCCGGGGCTGGCCGGGCTTCCGTTGAACAGCGCGGCCAGGATGCTCACGTCCTGGGATGCCTCGAACTGGACGCGGGCACCCATCGAGGTCAGCGGATAGGCGGGACCACCCTGGACCATGTCGGACGCGACAATGCCCGCCCACCCGAATGTGCCGTTGAGGAAAACGCCGGCGGTGTCGCTGATGAAAAATTCCGTATCGGCGGCGATGGCGCCAACCTTGATTTTCAGCTTGTCATCGAAGAGCACCTGTTCGAACCACAGTTCGTCGAGGCGGAATGCCTCAAGTCCTTCCAGGTTCGAAACCGCAAAGATATTGCCGATGCGCTTGCTCGAAGGCCCCTCGCCGTGGACGTAGTAGACGTTGGCGTGGAGCGCCGCGCCCTTCCAGCCCAGCACCTTTTCCAGATCGACGTCGGCATAGCCCTCCGCCAGCCCGTTGTACGTCGCGCCGCGCGACAGGCCCCCGGAAGCAACGTCATAGACTTCGCCGGTATAATTTACGCCGTACGTGACACCACGCGCGGCCAGCGACGCCCTGGCGACATCATAGGGAAGGTAGGCGGCGATCGAGTTTTCCGGCAGTCCTGTCGGGGGTTGCCCGTCCTCGGCACTGGCGTGCGGCGCGTCTGCGGCGCCCACCATCGCCGCGGCGGCCGCACCCGCGATCCAATGAGCTGGCTGCCCCATCCATCCCCCAACCGCCCGGCACGAATCGTCGTGGCGATCATCGCGCCGGCATCCGCCACCGGCCGCCGGACCAGTTCCGTCATTACGTCATCGTCATTATTATACTATACGAAAATCGTCAACTAATAATCGCCCCGCTAGGCTGGTTTTTTCCGGGTTTGCCATTCAGCCAGTCAACCGCGCCTTGGCGAAATACCATACCCGCTGCAGCGCGCTTCGGGCGGTCTGACGCCAAGAGTGCATATGAGCCGCGATGCGGGCGCGAAGAGGGTCGATAACGGGCCGCCAACGCTGCCAGGCCTGTTTGACCTCCAGGCGCACCCTGGTCTTTATCAAGCGTCCATAGCGCCAAGCCCAAGACGCACGGATCTGGATGAACAACGCATCCTTCCAGGGAATGAACCAGCTATAGGACCGCGCGAACCAGCCGATCTGCATCAGCGCCGGCTTAGTCAGTACGAAAATGCGGGCGATGAATGCCGTCGAGGCCACCTTGGCGCCCGCAAACAAGGCCGTCGCGGTCCACCACTTGCCGTTGGCGAGCAGCCACACGGCGACGAACTTCAGAGGCAGCAGCAGGGTGGCAGGCAGGGCGAAGACCGTCAGCGCGCCGTAGGGCGGCAAGCCGGCGATCCAGCGCTCCAGCACGGCGACCGGCGCGAGGCGCGCAACGTGCGCCAGCAGTTCGGAAAGCGGCTTCCAGCCCCATTCCTCGAACAGGACGATGAGAGCGGCAAGAACCTGGACGGCGTGCACGAGGGGCGCACGCCCCACCGACCAGGCCGTGCGTGCGATCTCGCGCGCCGACCACAGCCCTATCACCAGCGCGCGCCACAGCAGGCGTGGCAAGCCCTTGTTCTTGTCGTCCGAACTCACCGCACCTTCATCCGCCGTCGTTGCCTTGCATCGCGCCGCGCACCGTCTGGAAATGACGCCGGCCCGGGGCGAAGCGTATCAGCCGGAGGTGGATGCGAGCATAATGCCCGCAAAAGTGGAAGCGGCGTGGATGGCGGCGCCGGAGGGCCACTATTCGCCGGCTGGCTGCAGCCGGGCATCGGCCGGCCGAAGAGCGCCCGTCCGCTCGGCTTCTTCCAGCACGTGCGCCAACTCCTCGCGGGCCCTTTCCGCCTGACGCTGGCGCGCCCACAGGGACGCATAAAGCCCGTCGCGCGCGATGAGTTGGGCATGTGTGCCCTGCTCCACGAGCCGACCCTTCTCCAGCACCAGGATCTGATCGGCATGGACGATGGTCGACAGACGATGGGCGATGACCAGGGTGGTGCGATCCTTGGAGACGCGATCGAGCGCATCCTGGATCTCTTTTTCGGTGTGGCTGTCGAGCGCGCTCGTGGCCTCGTCCAGGATGAGTATCGGCGGACTTTTCAAGATCGTGCGCGCAATGGCGACTCGCTGCTTTTCGCCGCCCGACAATTTCAAGCCGCGCTCGCCCACCATCGTGTCGTAGCCCTCGGGCAGCGCGCGGATGAAAGGATCTATCTGCGCAAGGCTTGCCGCCCGCTTCACGTCCTCCGGCGTTGCAGCGGGGCGGCCGTACTTGATGTTGTAGAGGATCGTGTCGTTGAACAGCACCGTGTCCTGCGGCACGACGCCGATGACGGCGCGCAGCGAGCGCTGCGTCACATCGCGCAGATCCTGGCCATCGATCGTGACGCGGCCACCCGTGACGTCGTAGAAGCGCAACAGGATCCGGCTGATGGTGGACTTGCCCGCCCCCGAAGGACCAACGATGGCGAACAACTTGCCGGCAGGTACTTCAAACGACAGGTCGTGGAGGATCTCGCGCTCGGGCTCGTAGGCGAACCGCACGCTCTCAAAACGGATCGTGCCGCCGGCAACCTTCAGATCGCGCGCGCCTGGCCGGTCGGCGACCTCCGGATTTTGCTCCAGAACGTCCATCATGTTTTCGATGTCGGTAAGCCCCTGCCTGATCTCCCGGTAGACCATGCCCATGAAGTTGAGCGGGATGAAAAGTTGCAGCATCAGCAAATTGACCATCGCGAAATGGCCAACCGTGTGATTGCCCGCCACCACGTCTTGCGCGGCCATGACGAGGCAGGCCGTCAAGGCGATCGTGAAGATGACCGCCTGTCCCGAGTTGAGAAGGGCAAGCGACGTGTAGGTCTTGATCGACGCCTTCTCATACTGCTCCATGGATTTGTCGTAGCGCGACGCCTCGCGGGCCTCCGCGCCGAAGTATTTCACCGTCTCGTAGTTCAGCAGGCTGTCGATCGCCTTGGTGTTGGCGTCGGTGTCGCTTTCGTTCATGGTGCGGCGGATGGCGACGCGCCAATTGGTGGCTTTGATCGTGAACCACAGATAGACGGCGATCATCACGACGATGGTCGCGATATAACGCCAGTCGAACTCGACGGCGCACACGACCAGGATCAGCAGGAATTCCACGATCGTCGGCAGCAGCGTCATCAGTGCGACGCGCGTGATGTTCTCGATGCCGGTGCGGCCCCGCTCCAGAACGCGCGTCAGCCCGCCCGTCTTGCGCTCCAGATGGAACCGAAGCGACAGGCGATGCATGTGCTCGAACGTGTTGAGCGCCAGCTTGCGCACCGCATGCATCGCGACCTTGGCGAACAGCCCCTCGCGCGTCTGCACCAGAAGCGACATGATGATGCGCGAAAGGCCATAGAGGATCGCTGCAAGCACCGGCGCACCGATGAGCCACGACACGTCCTCACCCGCAACCACCTTGCCGCCCGTCACCGCGACCAGCGCATCAGTGGCCCACTTGAGCGTAAAGGGAACCATTACGGTTACGAGCTTGGCCGCGACCATCAGCACCAACGACCACATGACGGTGCGCTTGAGATCCGGACGGTCGTGCGGCCACATATAGGGCAGCAATCCGCGCAACACTTTCTTTTGATCCTCAGAAAGCGAAAAACGCTCCACAAGCGGAGCGCGCGCGGTCGAGCCGTCGAGGCGGGAGGTGACGATCTGCATGGCGGTTATGTAGGACCCGCCGACCCGAAAGTCCATTAAGGCCCATGGGCGCGCACGCCAAGATGGGCGCACGCCTTGTTCGGACAGGCGCTATCTGCGCGGAACTCTGAACTTCTGGCAGGGGTAGATCAAATCCGGATCTGCGATCCTGTGGCGGTTGGCGCGATAGATGCGCTTATAATACCGCCCGCTCGCATAGTGCTTTTGGGAGATGCGCCACAAGCTGTCACCTCTGGCGACCGTATATTTCCCCGGCAGACGCTTGAGGCGCCGTCCCGCAAAACGGCACCGCCCGGCGCGCCAGGACCAGCCCTTCACGCTCGCGCTCCGCACCGATCGGGCGCCGAGCCCCATCCGCGGCGCCAGCCGTTGGGAAGCGATCAGTACGCCTGTCGCGGGCTCGTCGGGCGGATTCGCAATCGGTTCGGATGTGATCGTGATCGCCCAACGCCGGTGCCTCAGCTCGTGGCCGGTGGCATCGGGGGATGTCTGGTTGGCGGCAACCGCGCGAGCGGCGCTCTGCTCGGCTTGGGCTTGCGCGCGGCGCTCTTCGGCGGCAAGGCGGGCTTCATGCGCCGCCCGCTCGGCTTGGGCCTTACGATCGGCGTCCTGCTTGCGCGCCTCTTCCTCGGCCAGTTGCTTCTGGCGGCGCTCCTCGGCAGCACGCGCGGCTTCAAGCAGCTTTCGCGCTTCGGCTTCCTCGCGCACCTTACGCGCCTCTTCTTCCCTGCGCGCCTGCTCATCGCGCCGGGCCGCCTCGGCTTGACGCTGCTGCTCGGCTTGTTGCGCCTTGGCGGCCGACTGTCCCGCGTCCACGGCCATTGGCTCGCGCGCCTGCGACTTGGCCGTTTCAGGCCCGGTCATTCCAGGCTTCGTTTCAGACTTGGCGGCCTCTGATTTGGCGGCCTCCAACTTGGCCGCCTCTGACTTCGCGGCCTGTGCCTGCTTCTTCGCTTGCGCCTCGGCGGCCGCACGCGCGGCTTGCGCTTCGGCGGCCGCCTTGGTTTCGGCCTTCGCCTCGGCTTCGGCTTGCGCCTCCATCGCCTTCCGCCCGTCCCTTGCCGCTTGTTCCTCGGCCTGTCCGGCTTCGTTGGCTGGGCGCGACAGCTCTTTCATGATCCTGCCCTGGTAGTCGCGGTTGGCGCGCGCCAACCAGTCTGCGATCGGCGCGAAGATGCCACCCGTCTCGGGAAATATCGGCCCCGAGCGATCTGAAGCCTCCCGCTTGTCGGCAGGCGGCCCGGCGTCATGCGCAGGTGTCGGGGGCTGCGCGGCCGGCGGTGCGGGCGGCGCAATGTTGTCCGTTCTATCGCCGGCAGACCCCGATTGCGGCGCGCCTGCGGGCAAAGCTTGCCCGGTTGCAGCGGGCGCCTCCGGCAGCGGTATCGGCGTCTGACGCTTGACGGGCGGCACTGCCGCATCCACCTCGTGGTCTTGCACAACGTCGAGCGGGCGGCCTTCATCGGTGATGACCGGGATCGGAATCCCCGGCGATGCGCCGGCCGCCTGCGGCCCAAGGATCTCATTGGCCGGATCGCGCGCCGCCTTTGCCAGCCCTGCGCCCAGGCATACGATAGACAAACACATCACGGCACTGGCAACCGCCGAACCGCGCTTTGTCAGATGGCTGGCCCGGCGAACCAGCGACATGCGGGACGGCGATAGCCTGCCGGAAGCTGAAACGCTGCCGGAACCGATAGCACCCGTTCCGGCGTTGCCTGCCCCGGCACCCCGCGCACCTTGGCCCCCCACGCTCACCATCAACCGCCTCGTACACCAACACCCGACGCTTACGCCCGTTAGCGGCCCGCAATCCGCGCCACAGGAAACCCAAAGCCGCGCTGGACGGGAATTCAGCCCGTTCACGCGGCCTTGCTATCATTGTCATAGTCTAGCGCTATATCTGAATGGGAGGCGAGTGCCGGGCGGCCACAAGTCCTGCAAACCCGTGGGCAGACCCTAAATTTGAAAAAATGCTAACAACAACAAGCATCAATAGTGACTGGAACAAACGTGGACAACATTGCAAACCCCTCTAACAACAATCTCATTTCGGCTGTTTGCGTCTACTGCGGCTCGGGCAAGGGCCTCAATCCTGCCTATGCCGTGGCCGCCCGCAAACTCGGCAAGGCCCTCGCCGATAGCGGCGTCCGGCTGATCTACGGCGGCGGCAGCCTTGGCCTCATGGGCGAGGTCGCCAAGGCTGCGCTCGGAGCAGGCGGAGGGGTAACCGGCATCATACCGAGCTTCCTGGGCAACAGGGAGAAGATGCTGCGCGACGTCGATGAACTCATCGTCGTGGATGACATGCACACGCGCAAGAAGCTCATGTTCGAACGCTCGGACGCCTTCGTCGCGCTTCCCGGCGGCATCGGCACCCTCGAGGAACTCGTCGAGCAGCTCACATGGTCCCAGCTCGGGCAGCACAACAAGCCGATCGTCGTTGCCGACATCGACGGCTTCTGGTCCCCGTTTTTGGACCTGCTGGCGCACATGAAGCGCGAGACGTTCATCCGCTCGGGACTCGACGTGCATTTCGCGGTTGTGGATACGGCCGAAAAAATACTGCCGACCATTCTTTCTGCCGCGCAATACGGCAGCATGAATGGCGATCAGGCCGTCGTCGCCAAGTTTTGATGTGGTGGATTGGACACGCGCCGATCCGCCGCCTTTTCGCCGTCGCATTTGTTGGGTTGTTGTCCGCCCGGGGCTTGCGTCGCATCGCAGAACGAGAGCTGCTGCGGACGCATTTGCGGAGGGCATCTGGCATGGTCCGGCTGAGCGCGCGCGCGCTATTTTCGGCAATTTCCTGGTTTGGCGCATCGGCGATCGTTCTGCCAGCACAACAGGCCGCGTGGGTGCAAGACGCGCAGGCGTCAAAGGCGCAAGACGCGCAGGCGTCAAAGGCGCAAGACGCGCAGGCGTCAAAGGCGCAAGACGCGCAGGCGTCGAAGTCCGCGCAGGACGGCGCCGCAGCCGCAGCGGGGCAAAAAAAGGTTTCCAAGAAATCCAAACCCGCCCCCAAGTACGAAGAGCATTACGAGTTGCTTCCCGCCGATGATAGCGATTCGTCCGGCGATGCCGCCGTGAGCGGATCGGGGCTCGATCCAGAAGGCGACCCTATCGACCCAGCGAATGCAAGGTCTGCATCGGCGCCGCCAGCGCAGGCTGCGCGACAACCCTTCCAGGGCGGCGCGCAGATCCCCGCCAGCGCCGCGAAGGACGCGGCCGATCTCTCAGCGCGCAACGAGCGCGAAAAGCGCGATGGAGGCGGCACTCCCTCCATGGCGGCCAGGCCATCGGCTCCGGGCGCGGCAGCCTCTGCTGCAAGCGACAGCGGACTTGGCGAGGACGTCGCGGACCTTGGCTATTTCCGGCACGCGCTCGACACGGGCGGCGAGTGGCGGACGAACGCCCGCTACGGCGACGTTTTCGTGCCGGAGGCGCCGGAGGACTGGCGACCCTACACCCTAGGACACTGGGTCTATTCCGACGCTTACGGCTGGACGTGGGTTTCAGACGAGCCCTTCGGATGGGCAACCTATCACTACGGCCGCTGGACGCAGGAGGATGGCCAGGGCTGGATGTGGATTCCCGGCGGGGAATGGGGGCCGTCCTGGGTGGTATGGCGGCAGACAGACGACGCCATCGGCTGGGCGGCGCTGCCGCCGAGTGCGAAGTTTACGGGCGCTCGTCTTGCGCTTGATGCCGACGCCATAGACAATGCGAGCTTCGTAAAGAGCTGGGTATTCATTCGTCCGCGCTACTTCGCACGCGCACAGATGAGCCGCTACCTGCGCCCTGCGCGCTGGAACCAGGATCTGGTGGATCGCTCCCAGGCCCGCCTGGGCTACGAGCGGGACGCTGAAACGGGCCACATTCTCAACCGCGGCATCCCGCCCGACGAGGTTGAGAAGCTCGCGGGCGAAGCGGTGGCCCGCACGATCGTCACGCCCGCCGGCGATCCGCAGCTCATCGCATCGAAGGGCGCCGCCGCCCCAAAGGGCGAGATCAAGATTTTCCGCCCGGCCCGCAAGCATGTGGAGCAGGCCGTGAAGGCCAGCGCGGCGCGCACCAAGCGCAGCAGCGCTGAAGGGGCTGCCGGCGCGGGCGCGCGTTCCTCGCAAGCTGCTCAATCCGATCCACCCAGATCCGGAAGCCCGCGTCCCGCCTCGCTCGCCAACCAGGCCACCACCGGCCAGAAGTCCGAAGCACACACATCGGAGGCTTCCCCCAAGGCGGAAACCTCCGAGGTGGAGAACGGGGCTCCGGCCGCCAATGCCACCAGCACGGGATCGCTGTCCCCGGCGGCAAGCAAACGTCACTGGGATTCCTCCGGCCCCTCGGGCGCGGCGGGCCCGGCCGGCGCGGCATCTGCGCCAGACCAGCCATGATGCGCGAACGCCAGAGCCCAAAGCCTGGCGTGGATGGGGCTGCGATGGACGTTGCGCGGCGCTGCGCTTGCCCTTATCAGCCCTAGCCATGACCACGCACGACACAAAATCAGCCAACCCGGCTCCCAAATCCCGGTTGGCCCCTGGCGACATCGCCCCGCTGATCGAGCGCCTGCGCGCGGGCGAGCGCCGCGCCATCGCTCAAGTGATCACGGAACTCGAGCGGCTGTCCTCGGCCGCGCCCGACATCCTCAAGGCGCTCCAGCCTCACCTTGGCCATGCCCTCGTCGCCGGGTTCACGGGTCCGCCGGGCGCAGGCAAGTCGACGCTCGTCAACGCCGTCATCGATTACCTGCGCAAGCAGGGCCGCACCGTCGGCGTCATCGCGGTCGATCCTTCCAGTCCCATTTCGGGCGGCGCGATTCTGGGCGATCGCATCCGCATGACCGCAGCCCTGGACGACGACGGCGTGTTCGTACGCTCGCTTGCCTCGCGCGGTTATCTTGGCGGATTGTCGCCGGCAGCCGTCCGGATCATCGATGCGATGGATGGCGCGGGCTTCGACATCATCCTTCTGGAGACGGTCGGCACCGGACAGAACGAAATCGACGTGGCCGAGGTCGCCGACATCCGGATCGTGATATCGGCGCCAGGTCTAGGCGACGACATCCAGGCCATGAAGTCCGGCCTGCTTGAGATCGCCGACATCATGGTCGTCAACAAGGGCGATCGCCCGGGCGCAGAGCAGACCATGCAGCAGTTGCGCGGGGCTCTCTCGATTCGCGCCACCATCTCCGACAAGGTACCCGTGCTGAAGACGTCGGCGATCTCGGGTGACGGCGTTCCCAAGCTCGTCGAGGCGATCGACGCCATCGGCAAGACCGTCGCCGCCCAGGGACCCAGAGATCGCCGGCGCCGCCGTGCGCGCTATCTCATCGCACGTGCAGCCGCGGATCTGGTTGGCGCGCGAATCAGGGCAGGCGGCGCCGCCGGACTCGATCCGCTCGCCGACGGAGTGCTTTCAGGCACGCTGTCGCCCGACGATGCGGCGCGCGAAATCCTGCGCGGGGCCGATTAACCTCGTTCGTCTCCTGCGACAGGTGCTGCGGCGGGCGCCAACGGTTGCCGCCGCCGCGGGGTGCAGCACTTGCCGTGCCAGATCAAACCCGCTACCGCTTGGAGTGCTGGGCCGATGCCGGCGCGCCCTGAATGTCAAAAAGCCGGGAGGGAAGACGATGTCCGACGAAGCCGTTTGCGTGCAAAAGGGTCCCTATCAGGTCGAACTGCAGGAGGGGAAGGATTACTGGTATTGCCGGTGTGGGCGGTCCAAGTCGCAGCCCTTCTGTGACGGCTCACACAAAGGCACGTCCTTTCAACCTGTGAAGTTCACGGCTGACCGCACCGGCACGTACAATCTGTGCGGCTGCAAAGCGACCGACGACGAGCCCTTCTGCGACGGCACGCACAACGTACTGTGAGGGCGGCCGCGAGCGGGTGCTCGTAGCGCCTGTCAGGCTGGCTGCTGCGCCAGTTTGCTATGGCGCTTGGAGTAGCCGAAGTAGATCAGGATGCCGACCAGCAGCCACGCCACGAAGCGCACGTGCGTCTCCCACGGCAGGAACGCAATTAGCGCCGCGCACGAGATCGCGCCGATTGCGGCCGACAGCTCGCCGAACGGCATTTTGAAGGGCCGGTGCAGGTCGGGGTGAGAGCGGCGCAAGATTATGACGCCGCCGCACACCAGCACGAATGCCGCCAGCGTACCGATATTGACGAGTTCCGCAAGCACGCCCAGCGGCAGAAACCCCGCCATGATCGCCATGGCGGCGCCCGTCAGCACGGTGGTGCGGACCGGTGTGTGCGTGTGCGGGTTGACCGCCGCGAAGTAGCTGGGAATGAGGCCATCGCGTGAAATGGCGACCACGATGCGCGTGAGGCCGTAATAGAGAACGAGCATCACCGTCGTGAGGCCGAAGATGACGCCGCTCGCAACAAGACCAGCGGCGGTGCTGTGGCCGATCTGAAGGAGAGCTTCGGAGGCCGGCGAGGAAACATTCAAGGTCGTATAGGGAACGACGCCGGTCATGAGGGCCGACACGATGACGTAGACGGTCGTGCAGAAGGCGAGCGCGGCCATGATCCCGAGCGGCACGTCCCGCTGGGGGTCACGCGCTTCCTCCACGGCCGTGGAGACCGCATCGAAGCCGACGTAGGCGAAGAAGACGATCGAGGCGCCCGCCAGAATGCCGACCGGCCTGCCATCACTGTAGCCGAACCAGCCGTGCGGCATGAACGGCGACCAGTTCATGGGATCGACGTTGAAGGCCGCAACGGCGATAAAAACGGCAACCGCGAGCAGCTTGATGGAAACAGCCGCCGCGTTGATGCGCGCGGTTTCTTTGACGCCGATGATCAGCAGCGCCATGAGGATCATGATGATGATCACCGCGGGAAGATTGACGATGCCGCCGCCGCCGTCTGCAAACGGCCCCTTGGTGAATGCCTCGGGCAAGCCGATCCCTATCGCGGTCAAAGCGTCGTTGAAGTATCCCGACCAGCCATTGGCGACGGCGGCAACCGAAACGCCGTATTCCAGAATAAGGTCCCAGCCTATGATCCAGGCGATGAGTTCGCCGAACGCGGCGTAGGAGTATCCATAGGCGCTGCCGCAACCTCCCACCATGGCGGCGAGTTCGGCATAGGCCAGCGCCGCGAACGCGCAGGCAAACCCCGCGACCAGATAGGAAACGATGACCGCCGGACCCGATTGCACGGCGGCTGCGTGCCCCGTGAGCACGAAGATGCCCGTGCCGATGATCGCGCCGATGCCGAGCAACGTCAGGTCCAGCGCCGACAATACCCTCTTCAAGCCGTGGACGGTTTCGTGAGGATTGCCCTCGCCGTTTCCAGCAAGAGGCTTGCGGCGAAAAAGACCTTCCATCGCTGATCTCCAAGTTCCTGCCGGTTGGCGGTGGCCGCTCTCAAAGCATGATCGGGGAATCGATGCCGAACCTGCGAAGCTTAGCCCAAAGTGCGCACCGCCTCACGGCAAACCACGAGGCGCAGCACGCAACGGCTCCAGCACGGCCCGAGCGCCAAGCACGCGTCAATTTCTATGTCCCCGTTCCCCGGCCCGCGATAAAAGACGGGCCATGATCCCGCACCCTAGGACGGCCCCGAACCTCGACGCAAGTGCACCCTCGCCCCCTTACCCTTCAAAGCGCCGGTGGGCCGCGCTTTGCTGGACGGCGATTACGCTATGCTGCCCCCAGCCGGTACTGGCGGGCGAGACGGGAGGGGTGATACGAATTGCAGTCGTCGGGCCTGCCACAGGCCCGCAACGCTTCGTCACGCGGGCGATCGAGGCGGGCGCCCGCCGGGCCATCGGCGAACTCTCCGGGCCAGGACAGCCCGAACTGGAGCTGGTTCTTGAGGATGACGGGTGCGATGGTGCCATCGCCGAGGCAAAGGCGCACGAACTGGTCAGCGCCGGCGTCGATGTCGTTCTCGGACATCCCTGCGCGAAGGCGGCGGTGGCGGCGGCTGCCATCTACGCCGAAGCCGGGGTGGTGTTCATGGCCACCCACACCCGCCATCCGGCGCTGACCGCAAAGCCTCTGCGCCCGTCGATATTTCGCCTTTGCGGCCGCGACGATGCTCAAGGCGCAGACGCCGCGCGCCTGCTGTCGCTCACATCGGGCGGCAAGTCGATCGCGGTCGTTCACGACCGGACGCTCTATGCCAAGACCATTGCCGAAAGAGCGGTGCGGGCATTGCATGGCGCGGCCCGGCCGGATGCCAAGTGGGATGCCCAGCCGGATGCCAAGCCGGATGCCAAGCCGGGCGTCGCGCCAGGAGCCAAGCCGGGCGTCGCGCCGGGAGCCAAGCCGCAAGTGATTTCCGCAACGATCATTGCAGGTCACAAGCAATACACGCACCTGACGGAAAAAATCAAAGACGCAGGCGCGGTGTTTTTCGCCGGCTTTCCTCTGGAGGCAGGGTTCATTGCGGGGGAGTTGGAAGAAGCGGGTTCGCCGGCGCGGTTCATCGCCAGCGACGCGGTCGCCTCGCGCGAACTCACCGCCACGTTTCCGGAACTGGCATCCCGCATCGAGGTCCTGATGCCCGCGGAAGGGAACGAGGATGCCTTGGCGCGCGCGGCGGTGGAAATTTTCATGCACGCTTCTGCGCGCGCCTACGGTCCGTTCCAGCAACACTGGCGTTCCGACAAAGCCTCGCGGCGCGCGCTGGCGGCCACCATCTTGAGAAAGAACGGCCCCCACGCCAGCACCTCGGGCCCGATAGCATTCAATGCGTCGGGCGACGCGGATGTGACATCGTTCCGATTGATGCGATGGGATCAAGAAAATTGGGTGCCGACCGAGATTTCACCTTGACGAGGCACCCATCATCTCCTTGCTTGCGAGAATTCAATTCTCGAAGCCTCTTTCCGGAACGCCCAGCCGGAACCGGATCAAACGTACGCGCGCCGCTCGGATACGAATTCCAATCGTTGGCCAAAATATGCGGCAATGCGTGCGGCCGATAAATCAACGACCCTGCGATTCCGCGAAGCACTCTTCCAGAAGGGCGCGCTCGAGGCGCTTGAGGTCTTCCGGAATGATGTTGCCTGATTGGCGGCACTCGCTAATGCGTTGATGAACAAGGGCGTAGCAGCGGCGCGGATCGTCTGCCGATTGCTCCATCTGCTGAACGAGATCTGCAAACTCGTTCTGACCCATCTGTTGCGACATGACTCTACAGGTCTCCCCGCAAGTAGTTGGTGGTTAGAAGGGCTGCTGCATCCTCAAGGCATGATTGCGCCCGGCTGTTTTTCTAACCATGGCGCATCATACCTCAAAATCTCTTCAAGGCCAGCAGCGCTCCGGCTTTGTGTCTCATATGGCGGTTAACAATGTGACTTTCCCGTCAATGCGGACGGGACTGCGGACCCGCCTCGCACGTTACCGGGCGGCGTCCATTGGCCACCGCACTATGGCCAGATCCGGGCCGGCGCCTCACGATTGTTCGAGTTCCAATCAACTCGTGTTGCAAAGCGGTAAAATTACATCCTGGCGAATTGGGAGCCTTTCATTGATGCAGCCTGCCGCGTCTGCTAGGCAATGCCGCAACGCATCAATAGATCGGAATCGCAACGATGATCCCCAGGTATTCGCGCGCTGAAATGGCCAGCATTTGGGAGCCTGCCACGCGCTTTCGAATCTGGTTTGAAATCGAGGCTCACGCCGCGGCGGCCATGGCCGAGATTGGAATGATCCCCAGGGAAAGCGCGGCAGCAATCTGGGACAAGGGGTCGCAGGCGAAGTTTTCGGTCGAACGCATCGACGAAATCGAATCGGTCGCGAAGCACGACGTCATCGCCTTCCTCACCCATCTGGCCGAGCACGTGGGGCCCGATGCGCGTTTCGTCCATCAGGGCATGACCTCCTCGGACGTGCTCGACACCTGCCTCAACGTGCAACTGGTGCGCGCCGCCGACCTGCTGATCGCCGGCATCGACCGCCTGCTTACCGCCTTGAAGGCACGCGCCTTCGAGCACAAGGACACGATCACGATCGGCCGCAGCCACGGCATCCATGCCGAGCCGACCACGTTCGGCGTCAAGCTTGCGTTTACCTATGCCGAGTTCCTGCGCTGCCGCGAGCGCATGGTGGCGGCGCGCAAGGAGGTCGCAACTTGTGCCATCTCAGGTGCCGTGGGGACGTTCGCCAATATCGATCCGCGCGTCGAAGAGTACGTCGCAGCCAAGCTCGGGCTCGTCCCCGAGCCGGTCTCGACACAGGTCATTCCCCGTGACCGCCACGCCATGTACTTCGCCACGCTGGGCGTCGTCGCATCCTGCATGGAGCGGCTTGCGGTTGAAATCCGCCACCTTCAACGCACTGAGGTGCTGGAGGCGGAAGAATACTTCTCGCCGGGGCAGAAAGGCTCCTCCGCGATGCCCCACAAACGCAACCCCGTGCTGAGCGAGAACTTGACGGGGTTGGCCCGCATGGTGCGCGCCTATGCGCTTCCGGCCATGGAGAACGTCGCGCTTTGGCACGAGCGCGATATCTCGCACTCTTCCGTCGAACGCATGATCGGACCCGACGCCACCGTCACCCTCGACTTTGCCTTGAACCGCCTCGCGGGCGTCATCGAGAAGCTTGTCGTCTACCCGGCCAACATGAAGAAGAACCTCGACAAGCTAGGCGGACTGCACAACTCCCAGCGCGTCCTGCTGGCCTTGACGCAGGCCGGCGCTTCTCGCGAGGAGGCCTACGCCCTGGTCCAGCGCAACGCGATGAAGACGTGGGAGCATGGGGCCGACTTTCTGACCGAACTCAAGGCCGACAAGGACGTCGCCGCGAGGCTGCCGGCGGCCGAACTGGAAAAGATGTTCGACCTGGGCTACCACACCAAGCATGTCGACACGATTTTCAAGCGCGTGTTCGGGGCTAGCGCATAAGGCGGATCAGCCGAGCCGTTTGCACGATCGCCACGAAACGCGCCATCGGCTCTGGCGCACGGGCGATGGCGTGCAGCCGCCCCACGCCTTCATTCCTGCCCGGCCCGCGCACAAATCCTGAGCGGCCTCAGCCGTCCTTCAAGTCCAACAGCTCGACATCGAAGATCAACGTTGCGTTGGGAGGAATGACGCCACCTGCGCCCCGTGCGCCATAGCCGAGCTGCGGCGGAATGATGAGCGTGCGTTTGCCGCCGACCTTCATGTCCGCGACACCCTCGTCCCAGCCCTTGATGACCTGGCCCACGCCGATGGTGAAGGCGAACGGTTTGCCGCGATCAACCGAAGAGTCGAATTTCGCGCCCTTGGCTCCATCCTTGTAGAGCCAGCCGGTGTAATGCATCACGCACGCCTGCCCGGTCTTGGGCGAGGCGCCCGTTCCCTCTTGCGTGTCGATGATCCGAAGGCCCGAAGCGGTGGTCTTGGCGTTCGACATATCCATTCCTATTGTTTGTGCTTGGCTGGAATCCGCCGGCGTGGACGGCCGAGCGCCGGACCGGGTTTCGGACTGGGCCTCGGACTGGCCCTTGGACTGGGGCTGCTTTTGCGCATCGCACGCCGCCAGCGAAATGCCCGCCGCGAGCGCAATGAGCATGGTGTGACGCCCCGGCATGACGAACGTGCCTCATTTATAAAGAGCCGCTCAAACGTTGTTCCGGAGCGGGTGACGGAGGGTGCAGATCTTCGAGCCAGAAAAGCGATCCTGCGCGCCCCCGGCGAACCCGTCTTACCCCGGCTGCGCCGGCAAGGGAAGCCGCCGGCCCTCGCCCGCCGTGCCAGTCACGCCAGTAACGCCCAGTCACGCCCAGTCACACCCAGTCACACCCAGTCGCGCCTGCGCTCATGCACCCAACAGCAGCGGAGCACTATGCCGGCGCGACCGGCCTTCAAAATAGCAGCCATCCTCAAGAATGAGCTGCTTGTGGAAGATGTCGCCAATCACCGAGCTTGCCGCCTTCATCGTCAGCATGTTGGCGTAGATCTCGCCATTGACCTCGCCGAGCACGATCACGCGCTCCGCCCTGACGCTGCCGTTGACGATGCCGCGCTCCGTGATGACGAGCTCAGCGCACGAAACGTCGCCCTCGACCGTGCACGCAATCTCGATGTTGCCAGGATAGGCAACAGCGCCCTCGATGGATAACCCCTTTGGAAAGCATAATGGCTGATAATGCGCGCTGTGCTGGTCACGCGGACTGCGCGTGCGGTCTTGTCTGGACATTTCGCCCCCTCGCCCTCGAGCGCCCGCACGCTTCGCAACCCCACAGTTCTCAGTGATGATGGCAAGAATCTGGCTCCGCGGTCCAAGCCGGCTGTCACGCGCCCGCCTCCGGGAGGGATTTGGCAATTGACAGCCCGGCGTTTCCTCCTAAAACGCGGCGTGAAATCAGAATTAAGGGATATGCCGATGCCGACGATGTCAAACCTGCGCCGCCGCAAAATCCAGGCTCGCCAGCGCAAGGTCGAAAACGAGAAAAAGCGCTTGGCCAAGATCGCCAAGAAAGAGCGCAACGCCGAGAAGAAGACCGGCTGAGCCTGCACGGCCAGAACCGATGCTGCCAGAACCGATGCGGGCATAAACAGCGCAGCCCAAAACCTGCACTGTTAAGTTCAACGGATCAGCGTCCGATGGGCGCATAGCGATTGAGCGCGGAATCTGGCGGACCGCGCCCAATCGCCTACCCGGGAGCAAGATTGGCATCGCATCAAAAGCCGGGGACACCTCAGCCCGCTGGTTCCCGGCAACCGCTCATCCGCAGTCCAACGGTCCGCACACAGGCGCGGCGCGCTCGCGCAGGCCGGGGCGGGCCCGGGCCGCGGCGGCGGTCCGTTGACTGAACCAAGCGACATTTCAAACGCAATCCCATGCATCGCCCATGCACCACGCGCCTTGCGGCCACGCCGGGCTTTCGATAAAATTATAAATTATTTCGTTGCGGCCGCCCGCACGGCGATCACGTAGAATTGCCCGCGGAACTCCATTTGCCGGCGGCTCGTTTGCGCTATTGACCAAATCGCATAGTCAGCAAGGAGACGGATCATGGCCGCTCAAAGCTACCCTCCCGGTACCGTTCTGATGCGCCCGACGCTCGATGCGCTCGCGCGCAACTGGTGGCTCATCCTTCTGCGCGGCATCCTGGCCGTGATCTTCGGCGTGCTCACCTTCATCTGGCCGGGCCTTACGCTTTTCACGCTGGTCATCTTCTACGGCGCCTTCGCTCTGCTCGACGGCATCGTCGCCCTCGTTGCCTCTGTCACCGGGGGCGCGCCCGCGCCCAGATGGTGGCTCGCCGTCGTCGGCTTGGTCGGCATTGCGGCCGGCGTGGTGACGCTGATGTGGCCGGGCATCACGGGCCTCGTTCTGCTGTATTTCATTGCGGGCTGGGCCATCGCGGCAGGCGTCTTCCAGATCATCGGCGCCATTCGCCTGCGTAAAGAGATCGAGGGTGAGTGGCTGCTCGTCGCCAGCGGTATCCTGTCGGTCGCGTTCGGCTTGCTCGTGCTCGCCTATCCGGGTGCGGGGGCGCTTGGCCTCGCCTTTGCCATCGGCGGGTTCGCCATCGTCTACGGCGTAATGCTGATCGCGTTCTCGCTACGGCTGAGAAAGCATGCGGAAGTGAAAATCTAGCCGCAGGGTAACAAGGACCGGGCAAACAAGGGCCAGGAGCGCTCAACCGGAACCTCATGTCCCATATCAAGGGAAAGCCTGCCCACATTGAATTATACTGACGCCGCAGCGGTCCGGCGCGCGTGCGGCAGAAAAAGACATCATGGAGCACGATAATGGATCGCATATTGCGCGACCCTGGCTTCCGCACTCATCTGATCATCTACGTGGCGGTCAACCTGGGATTATTCTTCATCAACATGATGAGCCATGAGCCGGGTTACTGGTTCCAGTGGCCGCTCATCGGCTGGGGTATCGGCATTCTCGGTCATGCCTTTCTGGTCAGCCGCGCTCCCGACGTGAGCGCGATGAGCAAACGCGACGCCGGCGGCCCGGGCGGCCCGCCAGCAACGTGACTTTGCAGACGAGGCGTAGGATGACGATCGGAGGGCGCGGGCGAGGCGAGAGGGGTAACGCATCCCGCTGACGCATGGCGCGTCTACCCGCCCAGTTCGCTCTTCATCAGATTGGGCAGCCAGCCTTCGTGCACAGCGCGAAGTTCTTCCAAGGTCAGAGCGGTTTCGCCCTTGAGCGAGATTGCAGCAGCCTCGGCATCGGCGCCGGCCGTACGTCCCACGATGCGGGCCGGAAGCTCCAAGAGGCGCGCGCGCTCCAGGACTTCCTCGGCCTTGGCGGGCGCGACCTCGATAATGTAACGCCCTTGATCCTCGCCAAACCAGATCGCATGCGCGGGCAGCTTGCCCTCGTAGGGAAAGAGTTCCACGCCCACGCCCTTTGCCTCGCGCGTCAGACCATGCGCGCCGCCCGCCAGCGCCATTTCGGCAATGGCGACGAGAAGACCGCCGTCGGAGCAGTCGTGCACGGCCAGCGCGCGGCCTTCGCGGATCAGCGTGCGCACCAGCCGGCCGGCCTTGATTTCAGCTTCCAGATCAACCGCAGGCGGGGCGCCTTCGAACGTGCCCGTCGCGTACTGTTGGTAGAGCGACTGGCCCAGGTGCCCTTCCTCGCGGCCGATGACGATGAGCACGCTGCCTTCGCCCTTGAGCCGGATGTCGGCCACCTTCGCGGTATCGGGAATGAGGCCGACGCCGCCGATCGCGGGCGTTGGCGGAATGCCGATGCCGTTGGTTTCATTGTAGAGTGAGACGTTGCCGGACACGACGGGATAGTTGAGGGCTTTGCAGGCTTCGCCCATGCCGCGCACGGAGGCCACGAACTGGCCCATGATCTCGGGGCGCTCGGGATTGGCGAAGTTCATGTTGTCGGTGATGGCGAGCGGATCGGCGCCAACGCAGGTCAGGTTGCGCCACGTCTCGACGACTGCCTGCTTGGTGCCCATTTCGGGATCGGCCGCCACGTAACGGGGTGTCACATCGCAGGTCACCGCGATACCCTTCTTGGTGGCGTGCACGCGAACCACGCCGGCGTCGCCGCCCGGACGGCCCACCGTGTCGCCCATGACCATGTGATCGTACTGTTCCCAGATCCAGCGCCGCGACGCCAGCGCGTGCGAGCCCATCATCTCGCGCAGCGCGCCCAGAATCGAGTTGGGGGCCGGCACCCACTCGGGCAGTATCTTGGCAGGCTTCTTTGGCTCCACCCAGGGCCGCTCATAGACGGGAGCGGAGTTGGCGAGCACGGGGACGGGAAGATCGGCTTCCACGTTGCCTTTGTGCATGATGACCATGCGGCCCGTGTCCGTGGTCGTCCCGATGACGGCGAAGTCGAGGCCCCATTTGGTGATGATCGCCTCCGCCTCGCTTTCGCGGCCCGGCTTCAGCATCATGAGCATGCGCTCCTGACTTTCCGAGAGCATCATCTCGTAGGCCGTCATCCCCTCCTCACGCTGGGGCACAAGGTCGAGGTTCAGTTCGATGCCGACGCCGCCCTTGTCGGCCATCTCGGACGTGGACGACGTCAGGCCCGCCGCGCCCATGTCCTGGATCGCGATGATGCAGTCGGTAGCCATCAGTTCCAGACAGGCCTCGATCAGCAACTTCTCGGTGAAGGGATCGCCGACCTGTACCGTGGGACGCTTCTCCTCGCTCTTGTCGTCGAACTCGGCCGACGCCATGGTCGCGCCGTGGATGCCGTCGCGGCCTGTCTTGGAGCCGACGTAGACGACGGGCAGGCCGACGCCCTTGGCGGCCGAATAGAAGATCCTGTCTTGCCTGGCGAGGCCGACGCACATCGCGTTGACCAGGATGTTGTTGTTGTAGCCCGCGTCGAAGTTCGTCTCTCCGCCGATAGTGGGAACGCCCGTGCAATTGCCATAGTGCGCGATGCCCGCCACCACACCGCTGACGAGATGGCGCGTCCTGGGATGGTCGGGCGCGCCAAAGCGCAGCGCATTCAGGTTGGCGACGGGGCGCGCGCCCATGGTGAACACGTCGCGCATGATGCCGCCGACACCCGTGGCCGCCCCCTGGAAGGGCTCGATGTAGGAGGGATGATTGTGGCTCTCCATTTTGAAGACCACCGCATCCCCGTCACCCAGATCGACGACCCCCGCGTTCTCGCCCGGACCCTGTATCACCTGGGGCCCCGACGTGGGCAGCGTCTTGAGCCACACACGACTCGACTTGTAGGAGCAGTGCTCGGACCACATCACCGAAAAGATGCCGAGTTCGCAGATGCTGGGCTGACGCCCCAGGATCTCGATGAGGCGGCCGTACTCGTCCGGCTTCAATCCGTGCTCGGCAACGATTTCCGGGGTGATTTTCGTAGTGGCGGATCGGGCTGACATCAGGTCTCGCAGGAATTCTGGCTGTGTTCGGGCAGCGTGAATTTTTTCACGCCCGCTTATAGCCATGACGGACCCCCTTGTCGCGGCCCGCGCCCGTTTGTCCCAAGCCGCGATCGCCTTTCCGGGCGGGCGCGTCGGGCGCGGCAAAGCCGCAAGGCCCAGTGCGAGCGGCCGGCCGCGAAGCGGTTCGGACGCGCCAAGGTGGCCGGGCGATGGCGAGAAACAGCTTGTCCTACCCTCCCGGGCTGTGACCGTTTCGCGCTGCAGCAAACGCATTCCGGAAATGCATAGCTATCTATTTTTCTTTCCTCCTCATGTGGTTATCTAGGCCCGCAGAACGCAGCCGTCATGCCCGGACACTTATGCGAGGGCTTGAACGCTGCGAAGTGGAATGGAGGCTCCATCCATGAAGACGATCAGCAAAGCTTTCATCATCCTCGGTCTGGCCGCGCTCGGGGCGGGCTCCGCGACGCTCGGCGTGCGCGCGGGCAACGAGGCAAACGGCGTAACGATCCTGGGTGAGAACAAGGGTGCGTCGTTCGACGTCGGCACGAAGAAGGCGGTTGCCTTCTACGCCAAGCAGTCCGGCGCCTGCAGCGTGACCGTCATGGTCTCAGAAACCTATAGCGAGCAGCTTCCCTATCATCTGGCAAGCGTGCGATTCACCAGCAATGTCGCGGCTGGAACGACGGCGCAGCTTGATACGGCCGATGGCGCGGCCCTGTCGCTCGCGTGTGCGCCGAACGCTTCGAACCTCGTTGTCGAGAGCGTCGATCGCGTGGCTTACGTGCCGCCGCGCATGACCAACTGAGCGCCACCGGGCGATAACGAAGACCAAGGGGAGCGCGCCGCGCGGCGCTCCCCTTTTCATTTCAGCCCGTTTTTCATTTCAGCCGCCAGAGGCAGGAGCCCTTCGCTTCCGATTCGGGCGCAGATTCGGCTTGGCCGTGCATGTGCGACACTATTCGTCGGGCCCAGTCGACCGCGCCGCATATGTTGCATCTGCGAAATCGTTTATAAAAAGTCCAAGTCGCAACGCTTCCAAGACCACGCTTGCAAGCTGTTCAGACCCAGGGGAGGGCTTCGGTTCTCCCCTTCTTTTCTTGGAAATTCCATATTTTTCTTTATGTTGCGAGCTTTCATCCCCCTTGATGCACAAAGTGCATAGCTATTGTGCACATGCACACCTTCCATTTCGCGGCATCCGCCCTATATCTACGCTGTAGAAATTAAGTTCTTCGAGGGGTGCGCGCAGTCCCCTCGCCCGGTCGCCTTTCCCCGGCTGTGCCCTTCCACGGCTGCCACGGAGGGGGACGTTCAGGGCCATCACCTGCGCGAACACAGAAGTACCAACCCAAGGTGATGTATCATGAAAGCGATCGTGTTCGCTCTGCTCCAGACGCTGGCGCCTCAGGCCCAGAAACGTCAGGGCCGTGGGCGGCGCGGCGGCGCCCGCTGAACGAGCGCGCGCAACTGCAATAGAAAAAAAGAGCCGCACATCGGCTCTTTTTTTTCGCTTATGTTCGTCACCGCAATGCGGTCAACCAACTTATCCCTTCGAAACAACTGGTAAAAATTCTGAACCAGATAGCTTCGCGCGGTCGATTCTTTTGCAGCTCTTTTGCAGCGCAGGGACGAACTTGCGTTGACTTATCCTCTTTCACCAACGCACTTTCCTCCTACCCAGGAAAAAGCTCCCCACCGACTCGGGAAGTATGCACCTGGGTATTGGGAGGAAATACATGGCAAATTCCTATAAGAAAACACTAGGTCTACTTCTGGCGACATGTACCGGCGCACTCCTTGCTACCGGCGCGTTTGCCGGCCAGGAAATTCAACAAGGTGCAGCGACCCAGGGTTCTGCGGCACCAGCGCCCGCAGTGTCGCAAGACATGCTGAGTGCGGCCGCCGGCGACTCCAGCAACTTCCTGCACACGAACGGCAACTACGCCCAGACGCGGTACTATCCGAACAAACAGATCAATACCGGCAACGTGTCGAAGATGCACGTGGCCTGGATCTTCCAGACCGATGTGAAAGAATCGCTGGAAACAACGCCTATCGTCGTCGATGGCGTCATGTACGTGACCACATCGTTCAGCCACGTCTATGCATTGAACGCCAAGACCGGCGAGATGTACTGGCACTACAAACACAAGATGGGTCCGATCACGACGTTCTGCTGCGGCCCCAATAACCGCGGCGTCGCAATTGCCGGCGACAAGGTGTTCGTTGCCACGCTCGATGCCAAGCTTGTGGCCCTCGACGCCAAGACCGGCAGCCTTCTGTGGGAAGCCCAAGTCGGCGACCCTGAGCTTGGATACTCCGAAACGATGGCGCCCACGGTCGCCAACGGCAAGGTCCTCATCGGCACAAACGGCGGCGAGTACGGCATCCGCGGCTTCGTGAAGGCCTACGACACCAAGACCGGCAAGTTGATCTGGCAGTTCGACACCGTCCCGGAAAATTCGGTCGGCGTATGGGCCACCCACGATGCCACGGGCCGCGACATGCTACGCGATATCAAGGCTGAGAAAGCCGCGCTCGAAAAGCTCGGCGATCCATACAAGACCCTTGGCGGCGGCGTGTGGCAGAACCCGGCGGTCGATCTCAAGTCCAACCGCATCTTCTTCGTGGTCGGCAACCCGTCGCCTGACCTCGATGGTTCGATACGGCCAGGCGACAATCTCTATACCGACAGCCTCGTCTCGGTGGATCTGGAGACCGGCAAGTACGTCTGCCACTTCCAGTACATCGCTCACGACGTCTGGGACCTCGACGCGGTCAGCCCGCCGATCCTGGTCGACGTGAAAGACAAGGATGGCAAAGTCGTGCCGGGCGTGATCCACGGCGGCAAGACCGGCCACATCTATGTCCACAACCGTAACGACTGCAGCCTCATCCGCTTCTCCGAAGCGATGGTGCCTCAAGAAAACATGTGGGTTTTGCCGACCAAGGAAGGCGCGCGCATGCTTCCGGGCGCCAACGGCGGCGTCGAGTGGTCGCCGATGACGGTCAATCCTGATCTCGGGCTCGCCTACGCCATCAATCTGCATCAGCCCATGACCTATCATGTGGAGTCCACCCCCTATCCGGGCGGCAAGCTCTGGCTGGGCGGCGCCTTCAAGGTCATTCCGGGCGAAAAGCAGGCTGGCAACGTCACCGCGGTCGATTACAACACGGGCAAGATCGCCTGGCAGGTTGATACGCCTCAACCCATGATCGGCGGCATTATGGCGACCGCTGGCGGGCTGGTGTTCACGGGCGAAGGCAATGGCTGGTTCCGAGCCTACAACGCCAAGGACGGCAAGGTGCTCTGGAGCTTCCAGGCCGGCGCCGGCGTAAACGCACCGCCCTCGTCGTATTCCATCGACGGCAAACAATACGTCGTGGTGGCGGCGGGTGGCAATGTGCAGCTCGACTACAAGCGGGGCAACAACATCATCGCCTTCACGACCGACTGATGCTGTGAAAGCCAATTCGACTGATTAGGAATAAAGAGAGGATGGAGGCTTCGACGAAGCTCCCATCCTCTCGCCATCTCCAGCAACAGAACCGGGCAATGCCACCGATGCCAACTTCGAATATCCTGCGCGCTTCCGTCCTGCTCACGGCTGTGCTTGCAGCATTTCCCCAAACCGACACCGCGCGCGCCGGCAGCATCGAAGAAAAGGCTGCCATCTGCAGCGCTTGCCACGGCGAGCAGGGCGTTCCGATCGACAAAGTCACGCCCATCATTTGGGGGCAGATGGAGGGCTACATCTACCTCCAGCTCAGGGACTTCAAGAGCGGGGCGCGCAAGAACGACCTGATGCAGCCCGTCGTCGCCGACCTGACGAAAGATGACCTCAAGGCTTTGGCCGCCTACTTTGCAGCCAAGCCGTGGCCCGATCTCCAGCAGCCATCGGCGCCCAACGATGTCGCAGCCGCTGCCGTCGCACTCAACACGTCCGTCGGCTGCACGGCATGTCATCTGGGCGAATACCAGGGCGACAGCACGGTACCGCGGCTTGCGGGCCAGCAAAGGGCCTATATGGACAAGACCATCGCGGAGTTTCGCGACCGCTCTCGCGCAAACAATCCCGGCATGTCGGATTTGATGAATGCCTCCCCACCTGGCGACTTGAAGGCGATATCGGAGTATCTGGCTGGCTTGCAGATCCTTGGCGGCAGCGGACACCCCCCGCGCTAAAGCGCGCGCCGGAAAAGTGGCAGCCGGTTTTCCGTCAGCGGGCGCGACCGAAAAAAGAGCGCGCGCCGGAAAAGTGGCAGCCGGTATTTTTTCCGAAAGACAGCGCGCAGGCGAGGCTTATCGCTGGCGGCTCACTGTCCTGCAAGCGCTGTCTTGATTGCCTGATCGCTGGCGAGGTCAGCCGCGGTCTTACCCGCCTTGTCCTTCAGCCTTGCGTCGGCGTGCGCCTTCAGGAGCGCCTCGACGGCGGTCGCATGTCCCAGTTCGGCGGCAGTCATCAGCGCCGTACGCCCCCTGTCGTCAGCGGCATCGAGGTGCGCGCCGCGCGCAACGAGCAGTTCGATGGTCTCCTTGATATCGGCGGCGCCCGCCTCATCGGAGTGTCCCGCGGCCCACATCAGGGCCGTGAGGTCGTTGCCGTAGCGCTGATTGACATCGACGCCATGATCGAGCAGCAGGCGCACGACGGGCGCGAACGCGCGCCCTGCCGCATAGACGATGGCCGCCTTGCCTGTGGCGTCGATCGCGCGCGGCTCCGCTCCCTTGGCCAGGAGCAACGCCACCAGATCGCCGTTGCCCGTGTAGGCCGCAGCCGATATCGGCGCGATGCCGCTTCTTCCGGGGATGTTGGGATCGGCGCCCGCATCGAGCAGTGCCGCCGCCACCTCGCGGCGCTCTTCTTCGGCTGCAATATAAAGGGCCGTCGATGCCTCGAGATTGCGGGCGTTCACAGCCGCCTTGTGATCCAGCAGCATCTTCACGATAGGCACGCTGCCGCGCTTTGCGGCTTGTGCCAGCGCCATGTTGCCGAGACGGTCGCGTGCTTCAACCGAGGCGCCGTCATCCAGGAGCGCCGCGCAAAGCGCCTCGCATTGCTGAGCGGCGGCCGACATCAGAAGCGAATTGCGTTCAATCGAACTCGCCTGCGCCTTGATCTGCGCGTAACGCTGCTCGAGTGCTTGGCATTCGCGGCGGTTGCCCGCCTCGGCAGGCAGCGTGACCACGAGCGCGAGCGCGAGCGCGGCAGGCAAGAACCAGAAGTTTGCGTTTGTCATGGCCGCACTATAGCCGGACATCGCCACGGGTGGGAAGCACCGCCCGGCATCGGCCGCCGGCATCGTGCAACCCGCCCGCCCGCGCCTTCGCGGCGCTTGCCCGCCCGCGCCTTCGCGGCGCTTGAACGGTCCGGCGATCAGGCTGCTTCCAGAACCGACAGCAGCGCGCTTTCGAAGATGCGGCGGCCATCGGTACCCCCGAGCGCGGCTTCATAGAGCCGCTCGGGATGGGGCATCATGCCGAGTATCCGCCCGGTCTCGTCCACGATGCCGGCGATGTTGCGCTGTGAGCCGTTGGGGCACGTCTGGGGCGACACCACGCCGTTCTCATCGCAGTAACGGAACGCGACACGGCCCTCGCCCTCCAGCTTGTCGAGCGTCGCCGCATCGGCGAAGTAGTTGCCTTCGCCATGCGCGATCGGCACCTTGATGACCTCGCCCTTGCGATAGCATTTGGTGAAGAACGACTGGTCGTTCTCCACTTTCAAGAACACATCCCGGCAGATGAAGTGAAGCGACGCGTTGCGCATCAAGGCGCCGGGAAGCAGTCCGGCCTCGCACAACACCTGGAAGCCGTTGCAAATGCCCAGAACGGGCGTGCCGGCGTTCGCCTTCGCGACCACATCCTTCATGATGGGCGAATGGGCTGCCATCGCACCGCAGCGCAGATAGTCACCGTAAGAAAACCCTCCCGGCAGGACGATCATGTCCGACGCGGGAACGGACGCATCGCCATGCCAGACCATTTTGGGTGCGAAGCCCGTGATGCGCTCGATCGCGGTTTTGACGTCGCGGTCGCAGTTGGAGCCGGGAAATACGATGACGGACGCGCGGAGCATGGGCTCGACCTCGACAGCCTGGAATTGAGCCCCTGCAACTAAGCGGACTCGCGGGCCCCTGTCTACCGATGGGATGTCGCGCGCACGATCCCGTCCAGATCAACCATGGCCCGCGCACCCGCCAAACAGCCCTGGGCGCTCACCGGCGGCGCCCGGCCGCGGCCCCCCGCGATTCTGCCGCCGGTCACTTGGGCATCAGGAACGCCACCGCCAATCCGGCAGCGGCCAGCGGGACAAGGATGAAGATGGCAGCCTTGATGACGAGGAAGCGGACGGCCTGGGCGCTGTCGCTGCGCGGCGGTTTTGAGTTTGGCGGGGATCGGTCGCTCATGGTTCTTTTTTGTCGATGTTCGTGGACGGCGCACAATCAGCGGCATCGATTTGCGCACGCTCATAAGGCGGGCGCTTGCTTGCCCACGCGCTGGCCCGCTCAGCCGATTTCGTAGGCGTAGTTCTCGATGACAGTATTGGCCAGCAGGTCCTTGCACATCTGCTCGACGATCGCCTTGGCCTTTGCGGGGTCGGTCTCCTTCAGCTCGACCTCGATATACTTGCCCTGGCGCACATCGCCGACGCCCATGATGCCAAGCCCCTTCACCGCGCCCTCGATCGCCTTGCCCTGGGGGTCCAGGACGCCGTTCTTCAATGTAATCTTGATGCGGGCTATCATGTCTTCCTCGGCGATTGGGCAGGCGTTGTCGGCACCAAAAACGGAAATTGGGCCGATGTACAGCCCAAGTTCCCAAATTCCTGCTGATTGAGCTCAGTTCGGCTTGCCGTTGACGGTTGGCGGATTGGATGCGACGAGCACGGGCCCGGCGCCCTTAGGAGGGCGGTGCTCGGTCAAAACGCCCAGACGCTTGGCGACCTCCTGGTAGGCTTCCAGCATGCCGCCCAGGTCGCGGCGGAAGCGATCCTTGTCGAGCTTGTCGCCCGTCTGGATGTCCCACAGCCGGCAGCAGTCGGGGCTGATCTCGTCGGCCAGCACGATGCGCACCTGCTCGTTGTCGTAAAGGCGGCCAAACTCCACCTTGAAGTCTACGAGGCGGATGCCGATGCCGAGGAACAGGCCGACGAGGAAATCGTTGATGCGCAGCGCGAGCTGCATGATCTCGTCGATCTCCTGGGGCGTCGCCCAACCGAACGCGGTGATGTGCTCCTCCGACACCATGGGATCGTTGAGCGCATCGTTCTTGTAGTAGAACTCGATGATCGAGCGCGGCAGCGTGGTGCCCTCCTCCAACCCGAGGCGGGTCGAAAGGGAACCGGCAGCCACATTGCGAACCACGACCTCGAGCGGCACGATCTCGACTTCGCGGATCAACTGCTCGCGCATGTTGAGCCGCTTGATGAAGTGCGTGGGCACGCCGATCTCATTCAACTTCTGGAAGATGAATTCGCTGATGCGATTGTTCAGCACGCCCTTGCCTTCGATCAACGCGTGCTTCTTTGCGTTGAAGGCAGTGGCGTCATCCTTGAAATGCTGAATGAGCGTGCCAGGCTCGGGGCCCTCGTAAAGCACCTTGGCCTTGCCCTCGTAAATGCGACGACGCTTGTTCATTCCTGGTCCTCTGAGGATCAACGCTCACTCTCACTCGTCATTGTGTGTGATCCACGCCGCGCGCGTCACTGAGCCTTTGAATTTCCAACGTCTTTCTCAACGGGTTGGAACCGCGGAGCGACGTCGTGGCGTGGTGGAAACTTGACGGTGAGACTAGCGGAACAGCCCTCCAGAAACAATGTAGACCATGAGCCGCAGGCCCCTTCTGGTGAACCGTTTCGCCAAGCCGTTGATTTGCCTCGAAGGCCGGGTTATCGCTGCGATTAACAATTCCCCAGGGGGGAGCCCCGATCGAGGCAAGCACACCCTCTGGTTGCAGATCCATCTGGGAGGTTCCAAATATCATGACCACGTTCGACAATCGTGAAAAGGGCTTCGAGCAGAAATTCGCGCACGACGCAGACCTGAAATTCAAAGCCGAGTCGCGGCGCAACAAAGCGCTCGCCGAGTGGGCCGGCGCAAAGATGGGTCTGTCGGGGGATGCGCTCGAGGACTACATCAAAGCCGTCCGCAAGGCGGACCTCGCCGAGAAGGGCGATGACGATGTATTCAACAAGGTGAAAGCCGATCTCGCCGCCAAGGGCGTTGCGGTCGCCGACACCGAAATCCGGTCGGTCATGGCCCAAGCGCTGGCCAAGGCTGTGGCGGACATCGAATCGGGCAAGGGCTGACGCCAAAGCCGCGCGCCTGGAAAAGTTGGAACGCGGTTCGGGCAGAGGCGCGACACGGCAAAGACAAGCAAATGAGCAGAGCCGTTTTGCGCGATGGACATGAAACGCGCAGACGGCTCCGGCTCGCGCCGCTCATGAAAGCCTCCGCACCCCCTGGCGCGGAGGCTTTTCGTCTTGGCGGATAGTTGAATGCCTCATGAAGATCTCAGGCAACCCCGGGGCAAGTCTCGGCGGACAAGTCTCAGCGGACAAGTCTCAGGCGGCTGCACGGGCCTGCAGGCGTTCCATCTTGCCGATCAAGCTTTCAAGCGCGCTCCGGTTGCCGGCCAGGATCGGTGCGAAGTCGGCGCCCGATACCTTGAGCGCTTCGTCGTAGGCGAGAAGATTGCGCTTCTCCGCACTGATCAGCGCCGGCAGGACGGCATCGCCCAGCCCGGTGAACAGGGCGCGAAAATCCATTATCGTGCGATTGACCACCGACATGAAGGAGCCTGACGTGTCCGGCGTCTGGCCAAGCGCGGCGAGGCGCTGCTCGATCTCCACCGTTGCCGTCTGGTGCGCGGCTGCAAGTTCCCGAAGCAGCGTTATGTGATCTCCTTCCTCCGCCTGTCTCAGCGCCTCCTCGTAGCCGTTTCGACTATCGATCAGACTGGTGTGGAGAGGCCTGAGCGCATCGATTTCAGATATCATGCGAGACATGTGCGATTGATCCTCCAGCGATCGATGGCGCATCAAAACCGGAAACGCGCATGGCCTGGACCGGTTCCCCGCTCGACTCGCGCCTTACGGGCCAGGGAACTCGCCCTCCCCGGAACGGTTTTCCCTCTAACCGATGAGGCCGACCATTGAGGCCGACCATTGAGGAGTGGACACCATGCCACGCGGTGACAAATCCAAATATACCGGCAAACAAGAGCGCAAGGCAGACCATATCGCTCATGGCTACGAGAAGAAGGGCGTCGGGAAAAAAGAGGCCGAGCGGCGCGCCTGGGCCACGGTGAACGAGCAGGACGGCGGCGGTAAGAAGCCCGGGGGTTCGGGCCGCAAAGACCACCGACGTTCTTAGAAAGCCACTTCCCGCGTGTCGTTCAAGTGGCGCAAACGGCCCTACTCATTTGCCTTGTTTTTGCCGGGACGCGCTTCGTGCGCTTTAGCCCAGACTTTTCAGGAACTGCCCGAACTGGAGCAGGCCGTCAGGCCAGGGTCCGTGACCGGACGCTATGTTGATATGGCCCGCCTCACCGGCGTCCGTCAGTCTGGCGCCCCACGTCTGGGCCAGCACCTGCGCACGCGAGAAGGCGCAATAGAGGTCATTGTTGGCCACGATCAGCTGCGCGGGGAAAGGAAGCTTGTTGTACGGCATCCGCGCGAACCCGCCATGACCCTTCCTGGGCGGCCAGCGCTCCCCGCCCGTGTCGGGCCAGAAGCGTGAGAACTCCACGTCCGCGGGGGCCACCAGGAAGGCGCCGATGACGCCCTTCGACTCGAGCTTGTCGGCTGCGAACACGACGGCGGGTACGCCGAGCGAATGCGCGACGACGACGACGGGCTGCGTCGCTCCGGCCGCGAACTTTGCGATGCGCTCGCCCCAGAGTTCGACATCCGGATTGTCCCAGTCGTCCTGGATCACCCTACGCGCAGTCTTGAGGTTGCGCTCCCAGCGCGATTGCCAGTGGTCGGCGCCGCTGTCCTGCCAACCCGGGACAATGAGGATGTCGACTTGAGAGGATTTCATTTTCGCTCTGATAGCCGAGAGGCAACTTCCAGAAAAGAGCAGATACGCCCGGCGGGCCGATAGCGGCTACTTCGCCGTCGGGTTGAAGAAGGTGAGCAGCGCATACCCGGCAAATACCCCTATCGCACACACTGCAACGGGAACCAGCGGCCACGGCAGCATATGCCAATCGACGAGGCGGCCGGTCGCATGCGCCCACAGCACGAAGGCCGTCGCGGCAAGATAGATCACGAAGGCATTGGTCGTCTGTTTGCGCCCGGCCGCATCGGGAGGATCGGCGGGGTCGAGATACCGTGGCGCGATGAGCCCGAGATAGAGTCCCTGCGCGAGGGCGGAGATCGTGAACAGCCATGCGGCCAGTCCGGTGCGCAACATCAGCGCCACACCGCCCGCCAGAATGACGATGCTGGCGCACACCATCCAAAGCGCGCGCGCCGTCTCCGCTGCGCTCGCCCTCTCGCCGCCGATGGCTGCGATCGTCTTGTCGAGCATGCGGGACATAAGCCCGCTGCGCGCAGCCACGACACCGGCAAACGCATAGAATGCGCCCACCACGCTCAACCCGAGGTCCGTGAAATCCATCCCTGCTTCCCTGCCTGGTTGGCCAACATCCTCAATCCAGCCGTCCCGCCGCGGCTGTGGCCGGGGCTCCCGATCGCACGGTCACACCAACCGGCTCTGCTCGACGGCGGCGGCGATGAAGCTGGCAAACAGCGGATGGGGATCGAAGGGACGCGACTTCAATTCCGGATGGTACTGCACGCCGATGAACCAGGGGTGGTTGGGATACTCGACCGTTTCCGGAAGCAGCCCGTCCGGCGACATGCCCGCAAAGCGCAGTCCGCACTTCTCGAGCCGCTCGCGATAGCGCGTGTTGACCTCGTAGCGATGGCGATGGCGCTCCGAGATCTGGGTGCCGCCATAGACTTTCGCGATCCGGCTGCCTTCGGCCAAGACGGCGGGAAATGCGCCAAGCCGCATCGTGCCGCCAAGATCGCCGCCCTGGCGGCGCTGCTCGAGTTCGTTGCCGCGCATCCACTCGGTCATCATGCCGACGACGGGCTCGCTCGTGTCGCCGAACTCGGTCGAACTGGCATCCAGGATGCCGGCGAGATTGCGCGCCGCCTCCAGGCAGGCCATCTGCATGCCAAAGCAGATGCCGAAGTAAGGCACGCCGCGCTCGCGTGCGAAGCGCGCCGCCGCGATCTTGCCCTCAGCGCCGCGCTCGCCGAAGCCGCCCGGCACCAGGATGCCGTCCACGCCTTCCAGATAGGGGGCCGCATCCTCGCGCTCGAAAACCTCTGCCTCGATCCAGTCGAGCTTGACCTTGACGCGGTTGGCAATGCCCCCGTGTACGAGCGCTTCGATCAACGACTTGTAGGCATCCTTCAGTCCCGTGTACTTGCCCACGACCGCGATCGTCACCTCGCCTTCGGGAGCCGCGATGTTGCGCGAGATGCTCTCCCAGCGCGCAAGGTCAGGCTTGGGGGCACCCGTGATGCCGAACGCTGCCAGCACCTGCGCGTCGAGTCCTTGAGCGTGATAAGCCAGCGGCACGTCATAGATCGAGGCCACGTCGAGCGCCTGGATCACCGCCTCTGGATGCACATTGCAGAACAGTGCGATCTTCTTGCGCTCTCCCACCGGGATCTCGCGGTCGGCGCGGCACAGCAGAATGTCGGGCTGGATGCCGATCGAGCGCAATTCCTTGACCGAATGTTGCGTCGGTTTCGTCTTCAGCTCACCGGCCGACGGGATATAGGGCATCAACGTCAAGTGAATGTAGACGGACGCGCCGAGCGGCAATTCATTGCCGAGCTGGCGGATCGCCTCGAAGAACGGCAGGCCTTCGATGTCGCCGACCGTACCGCCGATTTCGACCAGCACGAAGTCGACGTCCTCGTTGCCGGTGAGCACGAACTGCTTGATGGCGTCGGTGACGTGGGGAATGACCTGAACGGTCCCGCCGAGGTAGTCGCCGCGACGCTCCTTGGCGAGAATATCCTGATAAATGCGCCCGGTCGTGATGTTGTCGGACTTCTTTGCGGGCACGCCCGTGAAGCGCTCGTAGTGACCAAGATCGAGATCGGTCTCCGCGCCATCGTCGGTGACGAAAACCTCACCGTGCTGATACGGACTCATCGTGCCCGGATCAACGTTCAGATAGGGGTCCAGCTTCTTCAAGCGGACGCAGTAGCCGCGCGCCTGCAGAAGCGCGCCGAGAGCGGCCGATGCGAGACCTTTGCCTAGGGAGGAGACCACGCCGCCGGTGATGAAGATATAGCGTTGCATGGGATTTTGGTCTCGCACGGGATCGGAGGTTCTCCAAGCGGCAATATCGCCACATCCACAGGCCGCTAGAGCCGTTGCGCGTTTCGTGGAATTCGCGCAACGGTTCTAGGGCTTCGTTTTGTTGCGCTTCTCACCGAGAACCGGTTGCCACTTTTCCGGCTAGCGCTCTGGCAGAACGGGTCCATCGCGCACTCTATCGCGGTCCGGCAAATGCGACTGCGGCGCGGATGAAACCCGCGCCGCAGTCGTCCAATACCAACAACGTCGTGCCGGAACGCACGGCGCCCAGGCGAACCCCATCACTGCCCGCCCGGGACCTGGCCGGGGGCCGGAGCGGACTGAATGGGCGGCTGCAGCCTGTCGAGGATGCCGCCACCGCTGCTTGGCGCCGCCGGAGCTTCTCCGCCGGCCGCAGGCGCGCCGGCCGCCGCGGGGGCATCGAATGCGGAACCCTGCCTGAGCTGGTGGCGGGCCAACAGCGTGAGCGAAATGCTGGTCACGAAAAACGCCGCTGCCAGCATCGCGGTGGTCCGCGTCAGCAGGTTCGCCGTGCCGCGCCCGGTCAGAAAGCCGCCGCCTCCGCCGCCGCCGATGCCCAATGCGCCACCCTCGGATTTCTGCAGCAGCACGACGCCGACGAGCGCCGCGGCAATCATGAGATGTATGACGAGCAAAACGGTTGCCATGACCGTGGGTGATCCTTGTAGCAATTCAACTGGATTGGAATTTGGGCGTGGTCATACACGGTTGCAAGGGCGCTGGCTAGCGCGCTTTCCGGAAAAGTGGCAAACCGGTTTTGGGCGGGAAAGCGCCGCACGGCAACTGAACAGAGCCGTTGCGCGATCATTCGGAAAACCGCCGAAAACCCATAGATTCAGGAAGAAGGGCGCTTCACTCGACGAATGCGGGCGGCCTGAAGCTGCTGGCGGGCATCCGCGGCGGCTGATAGGCGTCCGGCACCTGGGACCCGGGGGCCTCCTCGAGCGGCGCGGCAACGGCGCCTGGCGATATCCCTGGCGAGGCCGCGGGATGCGCCACCGCTTCGGTTACGCTCCAGGCCGTATTCTTGGCTGGCACGGCCCTACCCTCCCGGCCTGGCGTGGCGGGTGAAGGTTTTGTGCTCTTTTTCACAGGTTTTGCGGGTGCTGGCGGCTTGGCATCGCCCGCTTTACGCGCCGGTTCTGCAGACGGCCGGGCGAGGGGCGGCTTGGCGGCAGTCTCCTGCGCGGGCTCGGGCGGCTTGGTCGGATCGGCATTCGGGTTGAGTTCGATGCGCTTTGCGGCCTCCACGGCCTTCTTGGCGTCGTCGGTCAGCGTGACGATGCGGCACCCGAACTTCAGCTGCTCGTCGAGCATGATGAAATGCTGGACTTCCCGCAGGCGCTCAGGCGAAAGGTTCGTCTTGCCCCATTGCGCACCCTTCTCGATGTCGGACATGATGCCGGACTGGACAAACTTTTCCTGTTCCGTCTTGAGCTGTTCGCAGGTGTCCTTGTCGATCTTGGGAGACGCGGCGGATACGGCGCCCGGCACGAGCCAAAGCGCAATGCACACGACAAGCGGAAATATCGACTTCGCCAGCATGACTATCCTTCGTAAGCCCGGATTATGGCGATAAAATCATTCGCCTTGAGGCTCGCGCCACCCACCAGCGCGCCGTTGACGTGTGCGACCGACATTAAGCTCTTGGCATTGTCGGGCTTTACCGACCCGCCGTAAAGGATGCGCATCGCCGACCCTTGCGCACCAAACCGCGTTTCCAGGTCGCGGCGGATCAGAGCGTGAACCTCCGCCACATCGTCCAGCGTCGGCGTGAGGCCGGCGCCGATGGCCCAGACCGGCTCGTAGGCGACGACAGTGTCGGCCGCGGTCGCACCATGCGGCACAGAGCCTGCAAGCTGGCGCGCGACGACGCCAAGCGTCTGACCTGCCTCACGCTCGGCGCGCGTTTCGCCGATGCAGATAATGGCGCACAGGCCGGCCCGGTGGGCGGCTTGCGCCTTGGCCAGCACATCCGCGTCGATTTCGTGATGATCTGTCCGCCGCTCCGAATGTCCGGCGATGACGGCGCTGGCGCCCGCGTCCTTGAGCATTTCGGCCGATACGTCGCCCGTGTGCGCGCCCGATGCGTCGGCGTGGCAGTCCTGACCAGCGAGTTGTAGCGGCCCTGCCCCTGCCATGGCCATGATCAACGTGGCGGGCGGCGCGATCATGACATCGGCGGCGATATCCGCCAGCGGGCCCGCGAGGGCATCGCGAACGGCCGCAGCCTCTGCGAGGGCCGCCTTAAGGCCGTTCATCTTCCAATTACCCGCGACGAGCGGACGAATCCCCTTTGCGCCCTCAGCCATTGCGCCCGAAGCCCCCTCGTTGGCCTGAAACCACGAAACACGGCCCTCACCCACCGGCCGGCGCCGCCTTGCCCTTGCATTCGCACACGGGCTGCGCTTCATATCATGCCGACCCGTCCCGTCACGCACGGGATGTTACACAGATTGATCACATGGCGCACCCCTCCCGCCCTTAAACGCGCGGCAGGATGGTGTTGTGCCCAAGAACCATGGGAACCACTCCTCCATGCTAGAGGCAATGCGCCGCGGCGCCCAGACCTGGGTCGCCAAGCTGCTTTTCGGAATTCTGGTGTTCTCGTTTGCCATCTGGGGCGTTGCCGACGTCTTCACGGGGTGGGGACGCGGCGCCATCGCCACCATCGGCGGTACACCGATCACGGCCGACGAGTTCAATCGCAGCTTCCAGAACGAACTCGATCAGTTCTCCCGCCAGGCCAACCACCGTCTGACACCTGCCGAGGGGCGCGCACTGGGCCTGGATCGGCGCGTTCTCAACCAACTCGTGGGGGGCGCAGCCATCGAGCAGCACGCTCACAACCTCGGCCTGGCGCTCTCCGACCAGAGCGTGGTCGACATGGTCATGAACGATCCCGGCTTCAAAGGCGCCGACGGCAAATTCTCGCGCCAGGGGTTCGACGCTTTTCTGCGGCAGGTGGGCTTGAGCGAAAAAGGCTTCGTCGAGCTTCGCAAGCGTGATGAACTGCGCACCGACGTGATCGGCAGCTTCGTTGCCGCGCAGACGGTTCCCAAGCCGATGCTCGAAACGATCTACGCCTATGACAACGAGAAGCGCGTCATCGAATACGTGAACATTGATCCCGAAAAGGCGGTGCATGTCGCCGAACCCGATGAAACCAAGCTCAAGGAGCGCTACGAGGCTGGCAAATCGTCTTTCATGACGCCCGAGTATCGCAAGTTCGAGGTTCTGTTCCTGTCTCCTGCCGATCTGAAGAACACGGTCCAGATTCCAGACAGCGACGTTGAAGCTGAGTACGAGAAGACGAAGGAAAGCTACAACATCCCGGAGAAGCGCCGTATCCAGCAGATCGCCTTCAAGGACAAAGCGGCGGCCGAAGAGGCCCGAAAAGCGCTGATCGACGGCGCCAAGACCTTCGGCGAGGCGGCCAAGGACGCAGGCGCGAAGGACACCGACGTGGACCTCGGCCTCGTCACCAAAGCCCAGCTCATCGACAAGAAGATCGCCGACGCGGCCTTCGCTCTGGAGAAGGACAAGATCTCCGACGTCATCGAGGGCACCTTTGCCACCGCGATCGTCCGCGTGACCCAGATAGAGCCCGGCGCCGTCAAGACGTTCGCCGACGTCAAGGATGACGTGAGGGACAAGCTTGCGACGGCCAAGGCGAGCCTGATGGTCCAGGATGTCCACGACCAGATCGACGACGCGCGGAACGCAGGCAAGACCCTCAAAGAAATAAGCGAGACGATGAAGCTCCCCTATAAAGAGGTGGAGGCTGCCGACCGCCAGGGCTTGAAGCCCGATGGCCAGGCCGCCCTGGCGACGCAAGACGCCGCTAAGATCATGGATGCGGTTTTCTCGCCCGACACCGGCCTTGACCAGCAGGCCGTGGAACTGCCGGACAATGCCTATGCGTGGGTCAACACGCTGTCGACGGAGTTGCCCAAGCAGAAGACCTTCGAAGAGGTCAAGGACGAGGTCAAGTCCCAGTACATGACGTCCGAGCGCAACCGCATGATCGGCGAACTCGCAACCAAACTCGTCGAGCGCGTCAACGCGGGTGAGCCCATGAGCGCGATCGAAGCGGCTGCGGGCAGCACCTTGCAGAAGACCGACCCCGTGACGCGCACGACCGTGCCCCAGGGCCTGTCGCAGTCGGCCGTGGCCCAGGCCTTCGCCCTGCAGAAGGGCAAGGCGGGATCGGCAGAGACGGCAGACCGTCAGTCGCGCGCCGTGCTGCGCGTCGCCGACATCATTCCTGCGCCGGCGCCGGGCAAGGAAGACCTCGACAAGCTCGCCAAGGAGATTGCGCCCGAGCTGTCCAACCAGGTTCTGACCGAATACACCGAAGCCCTGAAAAAACAGCTCGGCGCCAGCGTCAACGAGGCCGAACTCAAGCGCGTGCTGGGCACGAGCGAGGAATAGCAGGGAGGTACACGGCCAAGCCCGTGGCAATGCCAATGTCGAAGTCGAAACCCGCCAGCGCCGCGGCCGCTGCGCAAACCTTGAGCGCTGGCGAACCCGGCCAGAGCGCGGCAAGCCCATCGCTCGAGGACTTTAAGCGCACCTACGATAGCGGCAGTCCGCAGGTCGTCTACACACGCCTCGTCGCCGATCTGGAAACCCCCGTCTCGGCCTATCTCAAGCTCGCCGACCGCCGCCCCATGAGCTTCCTCCTGGAGTCGGTGGAGGGCGGAGCCGTGCGCGGGCGCTACTCGGTCATCGGTCTGGCCCCGGACGTGATCTGGCGCGCGGACGGCGCCAAGGCGGAGATCAACCGCAACGCGGAGCGCGAGCCCGGCGGCTTCACGCCCGAAAGCGCGCCGACGCTCACCTCGCTGCGCGCGCTGCTGAAGGAAAGCGCCATCGCGCTGCCCGAGGGGCTTCCCCCCATGGCGGCGGGCGTCTTCGGATACATGGGCTACGATCTCGTGCGCCAGATCGAGCAACTGCCCCAGATGACGCCTGATGCGCTCGGGGTTCCCGATGCGATCATGATCCGCCCGACTCTCATGGCGATCTTCGACAGCGTGAAGGACGAAATCACGATCGTGACGCCGGTGCGCCCGGTTTCAGGAGTCAGCGCGCGCGAAGCCTACGATCGCGCCATGAAACGGCTCCACAAGATCGTTGCGCGGCTCGACGAGCCTTTGCCGCATGCGGCGGCTGCGCGTCTCGATACGCTCGCGCTACCCGACCCTGTATCCAACACGAGCGAGGCCGATTACCTCGCTATGGTCGCCAGGGCCAAGGAGTACATCAAGGCGGGCGACATCTTCCAGGTGGTGCTGTCGCAGCGCTTCTCGGCGCCCTTTGCCCTGCCCTCGTTTGCGCTTTACCGCGCGCTGCGGCGGCTCAATCCCTCGCCGTTCCTGTTTCATCTCGACTTCGGCGGCTTTTCGCTCGTGGGCTCCTCGCCCGAAATCCTGGTGCGCGTGCGCGATGGCGAGGTCACCATTCGCCCCATCGCGGGCACGGCCCGCCGCGGCGCCAACGAGAGCGAGGACCGCGCGTTGGGAGAAGCGCTGCTTGCCGATCCCAAGGAGCGATCGGAACATCTCATGCTGCTCGATCTGGGCCGCAACGATGTGGGCCGCGTCGCGCAGGTCGGCAGTGTGTGCGTGACCGACCAGTTCATCATCGAGCGCTACAGCCACGTGATGCATATCGTCTCCAACGTGGTCGGCCAGCTTGACGAAAAGAACCACGACGCCATCGACGCGCTGATGGCGGGCTTTCCGGCGGGCACCGTCTCGGGCGCTCCCAAGGTGCGCGCCATGGAGATCATCGCCGAACTGGAAAAGGCCAAGCGCGGACCCTACGCCGGCTGCGTGGGTTACTTCTCGGCCGGCGGCGAGATGGACACCTGCATCGTGTTGCGAACGGCGGTGGTCAAGGATGGCGTGCTGCACGTCCAGTCAGGGGCGGGCGTGGTGCACGACAGCATTCCGGCCAACGAGCAGCAGGAGTGCATCAACAAAGCCAAGGCGATCGTTCGCGCCGCCGAAGAGGCCGTGCGTTTTGCCGCCAAGACGACGAAGGGCTCCGCTAACGGCGGCCTGTTCGGTTAGCGCGGGACTCGCACTGCTCACGCGCGCCTTGCAACATCTTTGGCGGCAGGATCTTTGGCGGTAGGCTGGCGCGGGGCGGCCGCACCACCCTTCCACCTCTTGCCCCAGGCGCGGTTCCACGGGCTCCAGCGCGGCGTCCAGAACACGCCGATCACGGCGCGCCAGACGGCAAACATCACGAACCACGCAAGGACCCGGAACGGCGCTGCACCCAGCGCAAACAGCCACGGCCGCACCCGCTGCCATGCGCCCGCGCCAAAGCGCATCGTGCGCGCCTTGACCCAAGCACGCACGCTCTCGCGGCCGAAAGCCCTATCCGCCACGCGCACCGCCACCAAGGCGGCGAGCAGCACCGGCGCCACCAACCAGAGCGCGCCCCACACGGCGTAGGACACGATCCACCAGAGGGCTGCGAGCACGATGCTCAACACCGACCACAGAGCACTGGCGATGACGGAGATGATCTCCATGGTCCTCCTGCGTCCCGCCTGACAAAGCGTCCGATAAAGGTTGGCGGCCTGAATCCCTTTGTCTATTGTGCCAGCCAGCAATCAGCCAAAAGCGGCTCTTATATGCTGACGCTTGCGATCCTTCGCCATGCCAAATCGGACTGGGATGCTCCAGCCGATGACGATTTCGATCGTCCGCTGAACTCTCGCGGTCTGAAGGCGGCCCCCCAGGCTGGGCGCATGATCGCCGATCTCGGCCTGAAACCCAGCTTGATCTTGTGCTCCTCGGCCAAGCGCACGCGCGAGACGCTGGATCTCGCCTTGCCTGAAATGAAGCTTCCGCCGCACACGGAGATCGTGACCGACGACAAGTTGTATTTGGCAAACTTCATCACGCTGATCGAGGTCTTGCGGGATACGCGCGATGTTCATAGATGCGTGCTGATGATCGGGCACAACCCGGGGCTTCACGAGTTCGCTATCGCGCTGGCGGGTTCGGGGGATTCGGCTGCGCTGACCGCCATGCAGGACGCCTTTCCCACCGCAGCCCTGGCCATCATGGAGATCAGACGGACCCGTTGGCGGGACGTGCGCAGCGGAGACGGCCGCCTCCAGGCTTTCTGGACGCCCAAAAAGGGCTTGGCGGCCAGCGCGCTTCAATAGGCCATTGACGCTACCCGGCCCGCCCCCTTACACCCTTGCCCCATGCTCCTTCTGATCGATAACTACGACAGCTTCACCTACAATCTCGTCCACTACCTGGGCGAGCTTGGCGCGGAATGCGTGGTCGTACGCAATGACAAGATCACCGTCGAGGAAGTGATGGCCGACAAGCCCAAGGCCATCGTTTTGTCGCCTGGTCCGTGCACACCCAACGAGGCGGGCGTCTGCCTCGATCTCATCAAGGCCGCAGGTCCGGCCATCCCGCTGCTGGGGGTATGCCTTGGCCACCAATCCATCGGGCAGAGCTACGGGGGCAAGGTGGTGCGGGCTCCCGAACCCATGCACGGCAAGCTCTCCACGATCTTCAATACCGGAGAGGGCATCTTCAAAGGGCTGCCGAGATCTTTCGAGATCACGCGCTACCATTCTCTCATCGTCGAGCGCGCCACCCTGCCCGATTGCCTCAAGATCACGGCCGAGACCGAAGACGGCATCATCATGGGCCTCCAGCACAAGACCCATCCGGTGCACGGCGTGCAGTTCCATCCCGAGAGCATCGCCTCCCAGCAGGGTCACGCACTACTTGCCAATTTCCTCGAACTCGCCGGCTTCCAGCCGAAAAAGTGCGCCGCTTGAGTGAGATCTCGATGCCCGCGAACCAACTCAAGCGCCTGCTGAACAGGATCGCAGACGGCGAGACCCTCTCGGCCCCGGAGATGGAAGAGGCCCTCGATCTGTTGATGTCGGGCGTTGCAACGCCCGTCCAGCTCGGCGGATTTCTGATGGCGCTGCGCGTGCGCGGCGAGACCGTTGCCGAGATCACGGGCGCAGCGCGCCTGCTGCGGGCGCGCATGATGCCCGTGGAAGCTCCTCCCGGCACCATAGACATCGTCGGAACCGGCGGCGATAGCCACGGCACTTATAACGTGTCGACCGCGGCGGCGATCGTGGCCGCCGGCGCGGGCGTGCCCGTCGCCAAGCACGGCAATCGCTCGGTCTCCTCGCTTTCGGGCGCCTCCGACGTGCTCCAGGCGCTCGGCGTCAAAATCGACATCGATCCGGTCACGGTGGCGCGCGCCATTCACACCGCAGGCGTCGGCTTTCTGTGGGCCCCCATGCACCATCCGGCGATGAAGCTGTGGGCTCCGATCCGCGCCGATCTGGGCATTCGCTCGCTCTTCAATCTGCTTGGACCTTTGTGCAATCCGGCCAGCGTCAAACGCCAGGTGCTCGGCGTCTATCATCGAAAGTGGCTGGAGCCGATGGCGCAGACGCTGAAGAACCTGGGCTCCGTCCATGCATGGGTCGTCCACGGCTGCGACGGTATGGACGAACTGACGACGACCGGCGCCTCCATGGTCGCCGAACTCGTCGACGGCAACATCCATGTTTTCGAGGTGACGCCAGAGGACGCCGGGCTGCCGCGCGCGGCGCTCGGCGAACTCAAGGGCGGCGATGCGACCGTCAACGCCGCCAAGCTGCGCGCGCTGCTGCTGGGAGAAACCGGACCCTATCGCGACATCGTGCTTCTCAACACGGCCGCCGCCCTGATCGTCGCGGGCAAGGCATCAAGCCTCGAAGACGGCGTTCGCCGCGCCGCGTCGTCCATCGACAGTGGGGCCGCGGCCCAGGCGCTCGACAAGCTCGTCGCCATCACCCACGACAGCTGACCGCCGATGCGCTTCGTCGTGGGGCCGCACGTCACAGGCCCGTCAGATTGGCTGAAACGGTCATGGCCGGGGGGCAGGTCAGCGTCTGATAAACGACGCAGTAGCGCTCGGCGAGCTTGATCAACTGATCCACCTGCTCCTTGGGCGCGCCGGACCGAATGTCGAACGTAAGCCGGATGGATCGAAAGCCTACGGGCACCGTCCTGTCGATGCCCAGCGTGCCGCGAAAATCGCAGTCCCCTTGCGCGGTGATCGTGGCGCCATCAATCTTGACGCCCATCGCCGTTGCGACCGCCTTGAGCGTAACGCCCGCACAGCCAACCAGCGCCTGGAGCAGCATATCGCCCGAGCACAGTTCCGCGTCCGTGCCGCCCGCAGCCGGGTGCAGGCCAGCCGCCGACGTCGTGCGGTCGAGATCCAGATGACATGCAAGGGCCTCGCCGTTCAGCGTGCCGGTCGCCCGCATGGTGATCATGGCCGTATCGGGCTCGGCCTTATATCGCGCCTTCAACGGAGCCTGTAGCGCGCGCAGTTCCTCAGCATCCATCCCGGATCGCCCCTCCCTGTCGGCATCGTGCTGCCGGTCTGCCGCTCGCGCCGCCGGCAATACCCGCGCCACGATAGCCGAGGCATCAGGCTGGGCGCAATGCAAATGCCTTACCCGCAAATGCCCGCGATCAGCCTAGTCCGCCTCAGCCTGTTCGAATGGTCTTCATATCGGTGAACTGAATGTCCGGGTTCTTGTCTGCGGCCCAGCGCAGCGAGAAGGCGCTCTCGGCGAGGTAGACTTTGTCTCCGTCCTGATCCTCGGCGATCTTCGACTTGTTTTTGTCGATGAACGCTTGCAGCACCTTGGCGTCATCCGCCGACATCCAGCGCGCCACTTCGCATGGCGCCGGCTCGAACGCAGTCGGAAGCCCGTACTCGTTCTTCAGCCGCTCGGCGAGGACGTCGAGCTGCAGCGCACCGATGACGCCCACGATGGGCTGCGTGCCGTCCAGCGGCGAGAAAATCTGCACCACGCCCTCTTCGGCCATCTCCATCAGCGCCTCGCGCAGCTTTCGCGCGCGGATGGCGTCTTCAAGGCGCACGCGGCGCAGAATCTCCGGCGCGAAGTTCGGGATACCGAGGAACGCAACCTTCTCGCCCTCCGTCAGCGCATCGCCGATGCGCAGCAGGCCGCGGTTGGGAATGCCCACGATGTCCCCTGCGTAGGCTTCTTCCGCGATGGAGCGGTCTTGCGCAAAAAAGAACTGCGGCGCCTGCAACGCCATTGCCCTGCCGGTGCGCGAGACCGTCGCCTTCATGCCGCGCGTCAGCTTGCCGGAAGTGACCCGCATGAATGCGATGCGGTCGCGGTGATTGGGGTCCATATTGGCCTGGATCTTGAACACGATGCCCGTCATTGCCGGCTCGTTGGCCTCGATGATGCGATGCGCCGCCTTCTGCGCGCGCGGGGGCGGGGCATAGTTCACAAACGCATCGAGAATCTGGCGGACGCCGAAATTCTTGAGCGCCGAACCGAAATAGACGGGCGTCAGCGTGCCATGGCGGAACGCCTCCAGATCGAACCGGCCGCATGCGCCTTGCACCAGATCGACTTCCTCGCGCCAGCGCGCGGCAGCCTCCACGCCCATCAGCGCGGCGATCGCGGGATCATCAGGCCCCGACAGTTCGCCCAGGTCCTGAGCCTCGCTGTCCATATGGTTCACGCGCCGGCTGTAGAGATCATACGTGCCCTTGAACTCTCGGCCCGATCCCATCGGCCACACCATCGGCGCGGTGTCGAGCGCCAGCACGTTGGAAATCTCGTCGAGCAGTTCGAGCGGCTCGCGCGCCTCGCGGTCCATCTTGTTGATGAAGGTGACGATCGGAATGTCGCGCATGCGGCAGATTTCGAACAGCTTGCGCGTGCGCGCCTCGATGCCCTTGGCGGCGTCGATCACCATGATGGCGCTGTCGACGGCGGTCAGCGTGCGATAGGTCTGATCGGAAAAGTCCTCGTGGCCGGGCGTGTCGAGCAGGTTCATCACTGCCCCGCCGTACTCGAACGTCATCACGGAAGTTACGACCGAGATGCCGCGCGCGCGCTCGATCGCCATCCAGTCGGACCGCGTGTTCTTCTTGTCGCCCTTGGCCTTCACCTGGCCTGCAAGCTGGATCGCGCCACCGAACAACAGCAGTTTTTCGGTGAGCGTCGTCTTGCCCGCGTCGGGGTGGGAGATGATCGCGAACGTGCGCCGGCGCGCGATCTCGCGCTCGAGGATGGACCTGGGCGCTCCGGCTTGGGCAGGCGTCGCGGCAGGAACGGCGGGTTGTGCGGCCGCCGGGCGCGCGGCGGTCTTGGCGTTGTCGGTCAAGGCGTCGAATCTCGTGTTGTATCGGGCGTGGGGCGCCCTATAGCACCAGGCGGGCGGCCGGGACACCCCCTTGAGCCGTAATTAGCTTGGCGCCCGCGCAAACCTGCCCGCGCGATGCGCGCTTGGCGGCTGCCGGGCACGCCCTTGACCGGCTCCGCCCGGGACACTACCACCGACCCAGGCACCTCAATCGGTAGCGGGTCCCATGGCCGATATCCTGGAAAAAATAACCGCCTATAAACGCGAGGAAGTGGCGCGCGCCAAGCAGCTCAAGCCGCTGCGCATCATCGCCGAATACGCGCGCTCGGCGCCGCGCGTGCGGCCCTTCACAGGCGCCATCGAGGCGAAGCTGAAGGCCAACAAGCCCGCGCTGATCGCCGAGATCAAGAAGGCCTCGCCGTCGAAGGGTCTCATCCGCGCGGACTTCGATCCGCCCGCGCTCGCGCGCGCCTATGAGGCGGGAGGAGCTGCCTGCCTGTCCGTCCTCACCGACACGCCCTCCTTCCAGGGTGCGCCCGATTATCTGATCAGCGCGCGCGCCGCCACCCGGCTGCCCGTGCTGCGCAAGGACTTCATGATCGATACCTATCAGGTCGCCGAAGCGCGCGCCTGGGGCGCCGACTGCATCCTCATCATCCTGGCGGAAGTGGACGATGCGATTGCTGCCGATCTTGCAGCGGCCGCCAAGGATTGGGGCATGGACGCCATCGCCGAAGTTCACGACGCCAAGGAGATGGAACGCGCGCTGAAGCTCGACTGCCGTCTCGTCGGCATCAACAATCGCAACCTGAAGACGTTCGGCGTGACGCTCGAGACGACCGAGAAGCTCGCGCCCAAGGTGCCCAAGGACCGCATCGCCGTCGGCGAAAGCGGCATCTTCACGCCCGCCGATCTGGCGCGCCTCTCCAAAGCCGGCGTCAACACCTTCCTCGTCGGCGAAAGCCTCATGCGCCAGCCCGACGTTACGGCGGCGACCAAAGCCCTGCTGGGCCCGGAGAGCGCATGACCAGAAAGCTCTCCCATCTCGATGAAAAGGGCGCCGCTCGCATGGTGGACGTGTCGGGCAAGGACGTTACGCAGCGGACGGCGCGGGCCCGGGGCTTCATCGGGATGAAACCCGAGACGCTCGCGCTGGTGGAAACGGGCGAAGCAAAGAAAGGCGACGTGCTGGCCAGTGCGCGCCTCGCCGGCATCATGGCGGCGAAAAAGACATCCGACCTGGTTCCGCTCTGCCACCCTCTCGCCATCACCAAGGCGAGTGTGGACTTCAATCTCTCGCACGACCCCTGCGGCATCCAGGTGGTGGCCGAAGTCAAGGTCGCAGGCCAGACCGGCGTCGAGATGGAGGCGCTGACGGCCGTCAGTGTCGCCTGCCTCACAATCTACGACATGCTGAAGGCCGCCGACAAAGGCATGGTTATCCGCGAAGTCGCGCTCGTCGAAAAGAAGGGTGGCAAGAGCGGTCACTGGACGGCGGCCAACGCGCGTTGACCGCGCCCATGCCCCAGCGCGCCTGAAACCGGGCCGGGGGTGTGCGCATTGAAGGTAAGCTGAGGATCGATCGCACGAACCAAGAGGAGCCGGCAAACAGATGGCCGACGAAGCTGACCTGATCGAACTGGACCGGCGCATCGCCACCATACGCGACAACATCCGCACTCTCGTGGAGCAGGCGACAGTCTATTCCGGAGCGGCTGACGAATCCCGCGTGGCCGACCGCATCGCCGACCAGGAGAGCCTGCTTGCTGAACTGCTGAAACAACGCGACGCCTTGACCAAAGGCTAATGAGGGGCGTCATATTCGCTAACCTCACCCCTGCCTCAAGGCTGCGCTCGGCAACGGCTGCAAAGTGGGTTATCCTCTGCCCGCCATGACAGCCTCGACCACCGCCTCCGCCCCGCCCGCCGGCAAATCAGCCCTCCTTTCCGTCGAAGACGCGCTCGCCCGCGTGCTGGATGATGTGCGGGTGCTCGGACCAGAGCAGGTCGCGCTGGCGCAAGCCCCCGGACGCACCCTGGCGCACGACTTGGCGGCAGCCTTGACCAATCCGCCCTTCGACGCCTCCGCGATGGATGGCTACGCCGTCCGCGCCGAAGATCTTTCCGGCAACACGCCCACGCTCAGGGTCGTGGGCGAAAGCGCTGCGGGCTGGCCCTATGCGGGCAGCGTGCGCCCGGGCGAGGCGGTGCGCATATTTACCGGCGCAGCGCTGCCCGATGGCGCGGATACCATCGTGATCCAGGAGAATACGCTCGCGGACCCCGAGAGCGTGCGCATCCTGGAAGCGCCCCGCAAGGGGGCCAACGTGCGTTGGCGCGGTTCGGACTTTCACGAAGGCGAAGCGGTGTTGACCGCAGGCACACGGCTCATACCCCGCCACGTCCTACTGGCGGCTTCGGCCGGACACGCCATGCTCGCCGTCGTCCGCAAACCCGTCGTGGCGATTCTTTCGACGGGCGATGAACTGGTCGAGCCGTCCGACCGGCCGATGGCCGGCCAGATCGTGGCGTCCAACGCCTATGGACTTGCGGCCATGATCGAGGCCGCAGGCGGTGAACCGCGCTCGATCGGGATTGCACGCGACGACGCCGAGGATCTGGCGCACAAGTTCCAAGAGGCGGCAGGCGCAGACATCCTCGTAACCACAGGCGGCGCGTCAGTGGGCGATCACGATCTCGTCCGCCCCAGCCTGGAGGCGTGGGGCGCCTCACTCAATTTCTATAAGATCGCCATGCGTCCCGGAAAGCCGGTCTTCTTCGGCACCAGGGGCTCGACGCGTTTGCTGGGGCTGCCGGGCAATCCTCTTTCGATGATGATCGCCGCGCGCATCTTCCTCGTGCCTTTGCTGGCCCGCCTGCTGGGGCGGACGGACAAGCTCGCGCCGGTCCCTGCCAAACTGACGGTGGCTCTTCCAGCCAACGGGCCGCGCACCCACTACATGCGCGCCAGGCTGGACACGTCGGCACATGAGCCGCTTGTCGCTCCCCTCGGCGGTCAAGACAGCGCCTTTGTGCGCGCCCTCGTCGAAGCCAACTGCCTGGCGATCATCCCTGCCAACGCGCCCGCGCTGCCGGCCGGCAGCACCATCGACGTGCTTGCGCTCGATTTCTGACGCGCTTTTACGGCCGGGGCGATTCCGCTATAGAGGGGCCTCGCGACAGGAACCCGTCAGGCATGAAGCTCTCGCCCGCACGCTACATTTCGATCCTCGGCACCGAGGTTCACGCGGCGGTCTCCACAGCTGCGGAGGGCAAAACGGCGCTCAAGGAAATCCGCCAGAAGAAAAACGAGTATGGCCTCGAGCGCCGGGCGCTCATCTACCAGCAGAAGAAGGCCAGAGCGGCTGTCGAACGCGCCCAAGGCGGCCGCGCCGGGCGCAAGAAGACCGGGGTTGTCGCCACGCTGCGGCGCATGTTGGGCAAAGCGCAAGCGCGGACGCCCAAACGCTCGGTGGCCGAACTCGAAAGCCAAATCCACGACATCGACGAAATCCTGTTCAATCTGGAGTCCTGCAAGGTGCAGATCGAGGGCAAACTTCTCAGTCTGAGCTAAAGGCCCGGCCGTTCGCCGCAGCGTGCTCCGCAGTCAAAGGCGAGACATTTTTGGTACGCTCTGCCGGATTGCGCTGCGCAGGCGCAGCAAAGTCTATTTGATTGCGGTAAGGTTGACGCTAAAACACTACAAACAAACACTTTCCTGGCCCAATGGCACATCGACTACGAGGATTGATCGCGGCGGCCGGCGTACTGGCCCTTTCAGGGTGCGCACCGCGCCCGCCCGATCGCGTGCTCTTGCCGGCGGCGCACACCCCTTCCTATACGGCCAAGGCCGACATTCTGGTGGCGACGACCCGCGTGCGCGGCAAGCCGGACGACCCCACCGCCATGACCGCCCAACGGTCCGACCGGCTCAACTACGAGGCGCTCGAGGTCTCGATCCCGCGCGCTCACAAGGCCGGCAATGTCGAGTGGCCCGACACCGGACCTGCGGATCCGGCGATGAATTTCATGACGACCGCGCGCGACGCGCTCGATGAGCGGCAATTCATCGCCCGCATCCGCCAGCGCGCGCGCAGCGGCGCACCAGAGTCCGGCTCCGTGCTCGTCTTCGTGCACGGCTACAACAATCTCTACCAGGAAAGCGTCTACCGCTTCGCCCAGATCATGCACGACGGCCAAATCCAGGGTACTGGCGTGCTGTTTGCCTGGCCGTCGCGGGGCAAGACGCAACTCTACTTGGCGGACCGCGAGTCGACCGAATACTCTCGCGATTACCTGGAACGCGCGCTGCTGGACATCGCAGCGATCCCCGAAGTGCGTGAGATCAACATTCTGGCGCACTCCATGGGCAATTGGCTGGCCGTCGAGACGCTGCGCCAAGCCAAGATGAAGGGGCATGGCGATTTCGGCGGCAAGCTCAATAACGTCGTGCTCGCCTCCCCCGACATCGACATCAATGTCTTCCGCACCCAACTCGACGTCATTGGCCGGCTGCGCCAGCCGATCACGGTCATGGTGTCGGGCGACGACAAGGCGCTCACGCTGTCTTCGCTGCTCGCAGGCGACGTCGAGCGCGTGGGGATCGTATCGGCAAGCGACCCCAAGGTCATTGCCGCCGCCGCGCATTATCATGTGCGCATCGTCGACCTGAGCAACGTGCAATCGGGCGACGGCCTGAACCACGACAAGTTCGCCGAATCCGGTCCGGTGCTCGCCGCCATCGGACGTGGATTGGCCTCCGAAGAGGTCGGCAAGGCGGGCATCATCGATGCCGCAAACTCACTGAGTAAATCGATCCTTTCGATCCCGGCCAGCGTCGTGGGCGAACCCGTCGAGTAGCCCGCCCGCCCTCTGCGTGCGCCCGCACTGCCGGGCGTCTAGGTTTTTCCCTTACCGCCACAGTGCGCCACTCTGTTACGCGCCTTCTTGTTTAGTGCGAGTCTTCGCCAAGGCCGAGTTCGCCGTCCAGTTCGGTGACGTGCTTGCGCAGCATTTCCAGTAGATAAGTCAGGGACGATCCCGCCGTGGTGTCGCCCAAGGTTCGGCTAACGAGCAAAAGCGTCTCGATGTTGGCGTTGATTTCTATGAGTGTGGTTTCAATTTCGAGCTTGTTTGGTAGGATCGGGGCAGCCTGAGACATGGAAATCACCTTCCATCGTTGAGGGTTAGGGATCAGGCGGTGCTAGAACACCATCTGATCCCGCTTAAGTTACACAACTTCATCACACAAAGTCAAGCGCCTTGCTTGTGTTGTGTAACTGCGCTATCATGCGAACATGCCCGATGAACTCAAATCAGTTCGCCTGCAAATGGTCATCGCCCCCTCCCAGGTGGCAGCGGTCGATGCCTGGCGCAAAGCACAGGACGATCTACCGAGCCGGTCGGAGGCGATCAGGCGGCTTGTCGATCTCGCACTAGGTTCCAAGAAGCGTCCGAGCGATAAGGGTCGCATTCCTAGATGACCCGCGCGATCTACGTCATCAGATCCGAACCAGGCCCGGTGAAGATCGGTATTACAGGGAATGTTTCTCGACGCCTCAGCTACTTGCGAACGGCATCAGCCGTTCCCCTTCATCTCGCATACGCTGGTGAGACCGAGGCGGATGTAGAGTCCGTTGAGCGCCAAGTGCATTCAATCCTAGCCGAGCGCCGGATGTCTGGCGAATGGTTCAACGTCTCTGCTCAAGAAGCAGTCGAGGCGGTTCTGCAATCCGCAAATGACCTCGACATCGATCTTTCTAAACTTGAAATCGTGAAATTCGCTGGCAGACAGGCCACAGAGAAGAGCTTGTCTCTGTCGTTTCGGCCCCCGTCGGAAGCCAAACGGGCGCTTGAGAAGGCCGCGAAAGCAGATCGGCGATCCGTGTCGTCGCTTATTGAAATCGTTCTTACCGATTATCTGCGTGATAATGGATACCTGACGAAATGATCGATCAGGATTTTGCGCGGCGGAAACCCCCAGCCCGAACGCCGGGGTTTCTCGCGGAGGATTGAATGAGTGATGGCAAATATCGTTCTGTTGATCCTATTTGTGATCTTTATTGCTGGCACGATCGAAGATTTTCGTTCGAACAGCGTAGCATCGCCTATTAGCAACGGTTTGGTGGCCATCTTGCCAGCGGCTTATGCGTGGCAACTGTATGGCTGGATAGTGGCCGTCATCGTCTATCTCACCATCGCTACTTCACTGGCCGGGATCAGTTGGGCCGCGATTTCTAATGTTATTTCATGGCGAACGCGAGCGGCTCTCCGAGCACTTCTTGTCTTGTTATCCTTTGCAGTCCTTGGTTTGAGCGCTGCCCAGATCTGCAACTCTCAGACGACGAATTGCCACTCCGCATGGTCTCGGCCAGTGCGATGACAACAAGGGTGGGAAGTACCGCCTTCAGTTCTAACCTTATTCGCGATGTGTTCAGCCACAGGAACAAGACCCGCGCCCATCTGCGTGCCGCATCATCGCTCGGGGACGAGAGCTTGCGGAACGATTAACGAACGTGTAGGGTACATTTGCGATTTGTACCCATAGGCGTTCCGTCCCCGAATTGGCCCCAGTACCGGTTCGTATCTCGATCGAGCAAATCAGGCGTGATCGCCTCAACCAGGAAAGCCCGATGCTGACCGAAAAGCAAAAAGAGCTGCTCTTGTTCATCCACGAACGCATGCAGGAGCGCGGCGTGCCGCCCTCTTTCGACGAGATGAAGGATGCGCTCGATCTCAAGTCGAAATCGGGCATTCACCGTCTTATCACGGCTCTGGTCGAGCGTGGTTTCATCCGCCGCCTGCCGCACCGGGCCCGCGCCATCGAGGTGATCAAGCTGCCGGAAAACGAGACGGCGGCCGCGCAAAAGAGGGGCTTTCAGCCCAGCGTCATCGAGGGGTCTGCGCCGCCAAGGTCCAACATTGCTCCGCCGCCTCCCTCACACATCATCGATTCGCGCACGGTATCGGTACCGGTCATGGGCCGCATCGCCGCCGGCACGCCGATCTCAGCGATCCAGAACCACACCCACGATATCGCCGTGCCGCCCGATCTGCTGACCAACGGGGAGCACTTCGCGCTGGAAGTGAAGGGCGACTCGATGATCGAGGCCGGCATTCACGACGGCGACACGGTCATCATCCGCCGGTGCGACAGCGCCGAGAACGGCGATATCGTCGTTGCGCTGGTGGAAAAGGAGGAAGCAACCTTGAAGCGGCTGCGCAAGAAGGGCTCCACAATCGCGCTCGAGGCGGCCAATCCGGAATTCAAGACGCGGATTTTCGGGCCCGATCAGGTCGACATTCAGGGCCGTCTCGTCGGTTTGCTGCGCCGCTACTGATCCAGACAGCCTAGCGCAGCGCCGTCGACTTCAGCCCATGGGCAAGCATGACTGAGCGTGCGACCGTGGTTGAGCGCACAGTTGCCACACAGTGTGCGCAACGCGGGCTCAGTGCGTGCGCGACGGCGGGCCTTGGCTCGCCTCGTGGCCATCTTGTGACCGGCGCAGTGGGCCGGCGCCCTTGACCTGGGCCCTGGCCGGCGTCTTGATCGGCGAATGGGCCGGCCGCCCGGGCGTCCTACTCCTCGCCCCCGTCGTCGTCCTCGATTTCAGGGCGCGGCGGCAGCGGGCTTAGCCATTCGGGCCGCGGCGCGTAGTTCGGCAGGGAGCCCGAACGGGACCGGCGCCCCAAAGATCTCTGAGCGCTCAGATCCTCCGCAGGCGATGAGTGGCTCGCTCCGTCCTGCTTCAGCCGCGGCATGGGCGGCTTTGGCGCGCGGGTTTGCGACCAGGGCCGATCGCCGCGATGGCGCGCTACCGTGTCGATGCGGATTATGCGCTGCGCCTCACGCCCGCTCCCCGCCGCTCCAAGCGGGCCCTCCCCTCCGGCAGCCGGCTCCAGATAGAGGGCGTGCGCCCCCTGACCCCAGACGTCGAAGACGTCGATCACGGTGGCGCGCGCGTCGCATCCGCGTTGGGGCCGCGGCACGTTCAGCACGACGATGTCGGCTTGCGCGCAATCCTGCGCGATCGCGGCTGGATGGCGTGCCACCGCCAGACGCATCCCTTTGAGCCGGGCCACGCAGCCCACGCTGTCACACTTGAAGGCTTGCGCATCGGAGGCTTCGTGCGGTGCGCGCCCGTCTCCGTCGTGCTCCAGCCAGCGGCCGAGTTCGAATTTGGATTTGCGCGCGGGCAGCGCTGAGAGCCCGCCGTCGGCTCCGCGCACCGCGACGAGTTCTCCCCCGCGCGCGATCAGGATATCGGGCCGCGGCATGGCCGGCGCCAGCAACAAACCAGCAATGGCGAGCCCGGCGCCGAGGGCTCGCCCGCGTCCATGCCAAAGGATGATCCAAATCCCCCCCGCCACGACCAGCACGAACGCCGGCGTCGGGATGGCCGGGATGTATGCGACCGCCCCTGGAAGCCTCGCGACCAGTCCGGCGCACCGTGTCATGGCATCGATGCCCGCACCCATGGGGATCAGTGCCAGCGCCTCGAGCCCCACCGGCATCAGCAGCAAGGCGGCAAGGGCCGCGGGCATCACTACGAAGTTGCAGATCGGGATGGCAAGCAGATTGGCGAGCACCGCGTACTGCTGACTTTGATGGAAGTGATACGCGGCGAACGGCGCAACCGCGAGGCTGGCGACAAGGGTCGAGAGAACGATGCCGCCGAAGAACATCGCCACGCGCAACACGGGATGGGGTTCAGCGGGATTTGCCAAGCGGCTGCGCACGGCTTCATAAGCGCCGATCAATCCCGTCACGGCCGCAAAGGACATCTGAAAGCCCGGATCAAAGAGGCTTTCGGGAAATACCAGCAGAATGATGAAGGCGGCGAGCGCCACGTTGCGAAGCGCGAGCGCCGGACGGTCGAGCAGGATCGCCAGGAACATGATGATGATCTGCACGGCGCTGCGAACCGTCGCGAACGCGCTGCCTGAAATCGCCAGATAGGCGAGCGCGCCCATGATGCCCGCCAGCGCCGCCCACCTCTTGATGGCGAAGCGCAGCGCGATCGCGGGCAGCGCGGCAAGCAGCAGACGCACGCAGAAGAACACCGCGCCCGCCATGATGACCATGTGCAGTCCCGAGATCGACAGGATGTGAAAAAGCCCCGCGTTGCGATAGGCGTCATTGGTCGCCTGCGAAATGCCGCCGCGCTCTCCTGTGATTAACGCCGCCGCGATGGCGCCCGCCTCGCCCGCCAGCACCGCCTTGATGCGCGCATTGAGCGCCGCGCGGATGTCTTCGACCATCTCGCCATAGCGTGCGCCCCAACCGGATGGCGGCCCATCGGCCAGAACCTCGATGGGCGCATAGGTGTAGCCCACGCCGCCCAGGCGCTCGAACCAGGCTGCGCGCGCGAAATCGAAGCCTCCGGGTATGGCGGGACTTGCCGGAGGAGACAGCGTCGCCTTGAGGCGCACGCGCATACCCGGTTTGAGGTTCAGGCTATCCGCCCGGGAGCGCGTCTTCAGCGTGCGCACCCGCACGCGCACGGGCAGGGCTTCGCCGGTAAGGCCCGCCAGTTCCTCGACCCAGATCGTGATGCGCTCACCACGCGGCGCCTTGGGTTCCACGCGCTCTATGCGGCCTGTCAACTGCGCATTGTTGATCTGCTTGTGCAGCACCGGCGCGCGAACGGCTTCCACACGCATTTTGGCGGACAGAAAGCCGAAGCCCGACATCAGCAGCCCGATAGCGAGCGAGGCGGCCAGCGTGCCGCGCGACAGCGCCATCAGCAGGCAGACGAAGAGCGCCGCTGGAGCCAGCGCAGTCATCAATTGAGGTTCCAGGGGCAAGGCGAAATAGGCCGCGATGCCTGCGCCGAGCCAGACCGGAGCCCAAAGGAAGAACCGCGGCCTTTGGGCATCCAGGCAAGCGCGAAAGGCGAACCGCGCCGAGCCTTGCGGCGCGGCCCCCTGCGCGGCCTCGATCTCCCCCGGCCAATCACACTGCGCCCGCTGCACACTGCGCCCCTTTGCGCGATCCCTTTAAGGCATGCTACACGGGTTCTCGCTATCCCGCATCGCCAACCAATCACAAAGGTCCTTATGTCCGAGGCCTCCAGAACTGCCGCGCCAACGGTGCGTTTTGCCCCTTCTCCCACCGGCTATCTCCATATCGGCGGGGCGCGGACCGCCTTGTTCAACTGGCTCTACGCCAAGGGCCGGGGCGGCAAATTCCTGCTACGCATCGAGGATACCGACCGGGAGCGCAATAACGCGGCCGCCGTCGCGGCCATACTCGACGGCCTGAAATGGCTGGGCCTCGATTGGGAAGGGGACGCGGTCTCGCAATTTGCGCGCGCGGACCGTCACCGGGGGGTGGCGCACGAATTGCTCAAGCGCGGCGCAGCTTACCACTGCTATGCCTCGCCTGAGGAGATCAACGCAGCCCGTGAGGCCGCCAAAGCCGAGGGCCGGCCGCAGATCTTCCTGTCGTCCTGGCGCGATCGCGATCCCAAGGACGCGCCCGGGGACGTGAATCCGGCCGTCCGCCTCAAGGCGCCGCGCGACGGCGAGACGGTCGTTGAGGATCACGTCCAGGGCCGCGTGACATTCCCCAACAAGGATCTCGACGATCTCATCATCCTGCGCTCGGACGGCAACCCGACCTATAACCTCGCCGTCGTCGTCGATGACCACGACATGGGCATTACACACGTGATCCGCGGAGTCGATCATCTCACGAATACCGCGCGCCAGACGCAGATCTACAACGCCATGGGCTGGAGCGTGCCGCAGTTCGCGCATGTGCCCCTGATCCACGGCGCGGACGGCGCCAAGCTCTCCAAGCGCCACGGCGCGCAAGGCGTCGAGGAATACCGCTCCATGGGCTACCTGCCCGTGGCGCTGCGCAACTACCTCGTACGCCTGGGCTGGAGCCATGGCGACGACGAGATCATGTCGACGGAACAACTCATCGCATGGTTCGACATCGACGATATCAACAAGAGTGCCGCGCGCTTCGACTTCAAAAAGCTCGACGACCTGAACGGCCACTACATCCGCCAGTCGGATGATGGAGAACTGCTGGCGCGCATCAAGGACATGCTGCCCCATCTCGACTTCGCCGCGCTGCGCGCCAGCGAGATCGACCCGAAGGCGCCCCTGCGCACCGATATGGCGCTGGCCGCCGAGGTGGCCGCGCAGCTTCCCGGCATCGATACCGGCAAGCAACTCGCCGCCCGGTTCGAAGCCGCCGGGTGGGACAAGCTCGCGGCTGCCCTTCCCTCACTCAAGGAACGCGCCAGGACGCTCGCCGAGCTCGTCCAGGGCGCTCTTTATCTCGTTGCGGTCCGCCCGCTGCAACTGGATGCCAAGGCCGCCAAGTTGATCGACCCGGAAGCCAAAGCAACGCTTTCCGCGCTGCTCGCACGCCTGGAAAGGGCTGCTTCGTGGACCGCGCCTGACCTGGAGGCTCTCGTGCGCGCTTACGCCGAAGAGAGCGGCGCCAAGCTCGGCAAGGTCGCCCAGCCCCTACGGGCCGCACTGACCGGGCGCAGCGTCTCGCCACCGGTGTTCGACGTGATGGCCGTCCTGGGCCGCCAGGAGGCCGCCGCACGCATAGCAGACTGCACAAAATGACAAGGCCGCAGGTCCTAAATATCAACCGTTAGCCTTGTCCATTCCCCTTCTAAGGACGATATTGCCGCACTGCAAAATGTGGAATAAACATCGGCAAATCCGCGTGCCGCATCGGCCGCGCGAAGCAAGGCCTCTGGCGGATCTTTGCGGACTGCCACCGCGGCGCAACACACAAGCGCCCTGGCCTTTCCAATGCAGATCGCCGCCTCGAGCGGCCAGTTCGGGAGAAGACGCATGGATGCACACAACAACGCGCCCGGAACTGAACTCCCTCCTGCGCGACTTTCGGTCAACGGCAAAGACGTCGCCTTGGATGTGCGCGCCGGCAGCATCGGACCTGACGTGATCGACGTTGGGCGGCTCTACAAGGACACGGGCTGCTTCACCTACGACCCCGGCTTCACGTCCACCGCCAACTGCGCCAGCAAGATCACCTTCATCGACGGCGAAAAGGGCGAGTTGCTCTATCGGGGATATCCCATCGAGCAGCTTGCGGAGAACACGAGCTTCCTGGCCGTGTGCCATCTGCTGCTGTACGGCAACCTGCCGACCAACGCCGAGTTCATCAACTTCCGGCGCACCATCACCAACCACACGATGGTGCATGAACAGATGACGCGTTTCTTTACCGGCTACCGCCGCGACGCCCACCCCATGGCGGTGATGGTCGGCACGGTCGGCGCGCTGTCGGCGTTCTATCACGACTCCACCGATATCAACGATCCCCGCCAGCGCGAGATCGCCTCTCATCGCATGATCGCGAAAATGCCGACGATCGCGGCCATGGCCTATAAGTACTCGATGGGCCATCCCTTCATCTATCCTCGCAACGATCTCGACTACACGTCGAACTTCCTTCAGATGTGCTTTGCGATTCCCTGCGAGCCCTACGTCGTGAACCCGGTGCTCTCACGCGCGCTCGATCGTATCTTCATTCTGCACGCCGACCACGAACAGAACGCCTCGACCTCGACGGTGCGCCTTGCCGGTTCCTCCGGCGCCAACCCGTTTGCCTGCATCGCCGCCGGAATCGCGTGCCTGTGGGGACCGGCCCACGGCGGCGCCAACGAGGCCGCGCTCAACATGCTTCAAGAGATCGGAACCGTCGATCGCATCCCTGAGTACATCGCGAAAGCGAAAGACAAGAACTCCGGCTTCCGCCTGATGGGCTTCGGCCATCGCGTCTATAAGAATTACGACCCGCGCGCCAAGGTGATGCAGAAGACCTGTCACGAGGTCCTGGACGCGGTCGGCCACAAGCACGATCCTTTGCTGAAAGTCGCGCTGGAGCTCGAGCGGATCGCGCTGCAGGACGACTATTTCATCGAGAAGAAGCTCTACCCCAACATCGACTTTTACTCGGGCATCACGCTGCGGGCGATCGGTTTTCCGGTTGCGATGTTCACCGCGCTTTTCGCCGTCGCCCGCACCGTCGGCTGGATTGCCCAGTGGAAGGAAATGATCGAGGATCCCGAGCAGCGCATCGGCCGTCCGCGCCAGCTCTACATCGGCCATCCGCGCCGCGACTTCCCGGCCGAATGAAGGCTGCGATGACTTGAAAGCGAAAAAGGGCCCGGCAATCCGCCGGGCCCTTTTTCATATCTGATCGTTTCACGTCTACTCGTTTCACGTCTGCTCGCGCCTTGGCCGGCCGGCGACGGCCAGCACGGCGCGCGCTGCGGCTTCACTCGGCGTTCCTGAGGCCAGCAGCAGCTTTCCGGGGACGCGCGCAAGCGCCTCGAGCTGCACCCGCCGGGCGGACGTATCCGACATCAGCTCCGCGACCGCCTTGGCGAGTTTCTCGGGGATACAGTCTTCCTGGATATATTGCGGGAAGGGACGCTGCGAACCCAGGACGAGGTTGGCGAGAATGGCGGTATCCGTCGTGATGAGGCGGCGCACGACGGCGGCCGTCACGGCATCGACCTTGTAGGCGACGACCATCGGCAAGCCGGCAAGCGCAAGCTCCAGCGTCACCGTGCCCGATGCGGCGAGCGCGGCGGTTCCAAGGCGCATGGCTGCGTATTTGTCGGCTGCCCCCATGACGAGATGGACGTTACCGGGCCAGGAGGCGACGGCCTGCGCGATCTTCTCTTTCAGGTGCGGCACGACGGGAACGATGCAATCGAACCCGAGCCCCGAGTTCTTGAGCCGCGCGATGGTCTCGCCGAACACGGACACGAGACGATCGACCTCCGAGCGCCGGCTGCCGGGAAGAACCGTGAGCACCTTGCGGCCTTGCGCGATGCCCAGGCGCTGCGCAAGCCCCGCGGCATCGGCTCCCTGAATTTCGCCAAGCTGCTCGATCAGCGGATGCCCGACGTAGGTGCAGTGCGGCCCGCCAAGGCGCTGGTGCGCCGCCGGCTCGAACGGCAGCAGGCCGAGAATCTCGTCCACATAGGCGCGCATTTTCCTCGCCCGGCCCGGTCGCCACGCCCATACGCTCGGCGACACGTAATCAATGATCGGAATATGCGGCGCGCGCTTGCGGATACGCCTGGCGATGGGGTGGGTGAACTCGGGACTGTCGATGATGACGACGCCATCCGGGTTGAAGGCGAGCGCGGCCGCCACCGTCTGGTAGACGCGCCGCACGATGCGCGGCAACGCCGGGACGATGTGCGTCGGGCCCATCACCGCGACATCCTCGATGGGGAAGAGGGACGCCAGGCCCTGGTGCGCCATCTCCTCGCCGCCCACTCCGGCGAATACGACGCCATGCGAGCCGCGGCCGGCCTTCAGCGCCGCCATGAGCTTGCCGCCGAGCGCATCGCCCGAGTGCTCTCCCGCAACCAGGAACAACCGCAACGGCGCTCGTCCATCCGTTCCCATCAAAATGCCGCCGCCTTCGGGTCGGCTGCGGCACCCGCGATGAACAGGCGGAAGCGATCCGCCACGTCGAGCACCGGACCCCTATGGGCCGCGCCGTCTCCAGGACCGAACATCACGACGATACCGGCGATGCCGCTTGCCGCAGCTTGCCGAATGAGCGGTTCGTCGAGCGCCTCGTTGGGGCCGATGACGAGTACCGCGTTGTTCTTCTTTCGCTTGATATAAGGGCGTGCGCGCTCCAGCACGTGCCCGCTGGGCTCACGCGCGCCGATCGAAAGCACGCGCCCTTGCGCAATGACGAGCGCGCTACCGGCCGCGAACGCCTCGAGCGCGCTCATGATGCGCACACCGGTATCGACGTCTCCCGCGCGCTCGGGAGGAATGGAATAGCCGCCGAACACGATCGGTTCGACCCCCCCGCCTTCCGGCCGTGCGGGACGCGATGCCGGCGGCGCGGCGACACCGGCGATGAAAATCTGCGCGCGGTCGGCACGCTCCAGCATCTCAAAACGGCTCGCCACCAGCACTTCCCCGCTGGCGCCGGCAATACCCGCAAGCCCGGCTGCCGCGGCGCCGTGCGCCGTTTCGGGCCCTATGGCCGGCAGGTCGAGGCGCAGGTCCTGTCCAGGCTTGGGCCGCTTTATGAGAACGCCAAAGCGCATCCGGGCGGGATCGGCCCCGGCGGCAATGCGCTGCTCGCGCACGCGCGCCAGCATAAGGTCGGTCCCCTCGGCGGCTTCGATGGCCTCGATACGGCCGCCCGCGACCACGACCGCCTGGCCGATATCGAAACGGCCGAGCGCGGCAACGACGCCGAACCCGCGGGCGATATCGCTCTGGTGTACGGGTTCGGGGTGATGAAAGCCGATCGCGCCGTCCGACAGCAACAGTTCCGGCGCGACGCCGTGGACGCCCAGCACCTTCAGCTTGCGAGCCTCAAAGAGCCCGACCACGCCGCGCAAGACCGCATCATCGCCGCCAGCGCGCAACGCCCTGAGGATGCGCGGCAGAGAAAACAGGAAACCGAAATCGGGCTTGGCTGTGAGGAACGAAGGACGGCTCATACGCCCCACCATGACCATGTCGCGCATCCCCGCCCGCTTGATGGCGCGCACGGCATGACCGAGTTCCGCCCAGTTGAGGATCGTGTGAGGGAAGTTGCGCAAGACGTCGTCCGCCTCGCCCTCGATCATCACGACATGAACAGTGCCGCCGCGCGCCGTCACCGATCGCGCGATCTCGATGGGCAACGTGCCCCCTCCTGCCACGATGCCAAGGCGCATTACGGCTCCGGAGGGTCGGCCCGAAGCGGTCATGACGCGGCCTCAGCCTTCGGCGCCGTTTCTGGGCGTGCAAAGCGAGCGCTTGCCGCCCTGCCGGATGAAAGCGACGATTTCCTGCACGATCGGGTGAGTCGAGAATTCCTGGGCGACATCGTCGAGGCGCTCCATCAAAGTGCCTTCGGCAGCAAACAGCAAGCGGTAGGCACGGCGCAGATCGTGGATGTCGCTGCGCGAGAAACCTCGCCGCTGCAGCCCCACGATGTTGAGCCCCGAAAGATACGCGCGGTTTCCGAGCGCCATGCCATAAGGAATGAGATCGTTTTCCAGGCCCGACATGCCACCCACGAAGGCATGCGGGCCCACGCGCGCGAATTGAATGACCGCCGCGCCGCCTCCGATGATGGCGAAGTCGCCAACCTGACAATGGCCCGCCAGCATGACGTTGTTGGAAAAGATGACGTTGTTGCCGACATGGCAGTCATGGCCGACGTGGCTGTTGGCCAGAAAGGCGCACCTGTCACCGACCACCGTCTGCGAGCCGCCGCCCTCGGTGCCGGGGTTCATCGTGACGCCTTCGCGGATGATGCAGTCCGCGCCCACGCTCAGCGTGCACGGCTCGCCGCGATACTTGAGGTCCTGGGGCTGGTGCCCGATGGAGGCGAAGGGAAAGATCCGCGTGCGCGCGCCGATCGACGTGGTGCCGGCCACGGCGACGTGGCTGACGAGTTCCACGCCCTCGCCCAGCGACGCTTGGGACCCGACGATGCAGAAGGGACCGACCTTAACGCCGGCTTCCAGCCTCGCGCCCGGCTCGACGATCGCCGTAGGGTGGATGCCTGGCTCAGCCATGCTTGCTCGCGAAAGCGCGCGCGTCCGCGGTGTCTGCCAGCATCGCGCTGATCTCGGCCTCCGCGACCACTTGTCCGTTCACCTTCGCCTCGCCCTTGAAGCGCCACACGCGGCCGCGATTGCGGATCTTGGTCACATGATAGTGCAATTGGTCTCCGGGCAGCACCGGCTTGCGGAACTTGGCATTGTCGATGCCCATGAAGTAGACGAGCTCCGCGTGATAGTCTTCGCCGATGGAGGAGACACACAGCGCGCCCGCCGTCTGTGCAAGCCCCTCGATGATGAGCACGCCCGGCATCACCGGGTGCTGCGGAAAGTGACCCTGAAAGAATGGCTCATTGATGGTGACGTTCTTGACGCCGACGCAACTCTCGTCGCCCTTCATGTCGTACATGCTGTCGACCATCAGGAAGGGATAACGGTGCGGCAGCAGTTTCATCACGCGATTGATGTCGGCCGTTCCAAGTGCCGGCTTGGTCGTCTTGTCGTCCATCTTGTTCTCTCATACTCCCGCGGCCTCGAAGGCCGGTGTCGATCCGCTGTCCTCGAGGGTCAAGGCACAGTCCAGCATGCGTCAATCGTCCTCGGACGGCCCCTCCTGGTGCGCCTGCTTGTCGCGATCCGCAAGCCGCTTGACCAGGGCGAGTTCGCGCGCCCAGGCCTTGAGCGGTTTGGCCGGCGTGCCCGCGTAGCGCGCACCCGGCGGTATGTCGTCCTTGGCATGGGAAGCACCCGCGATCTGGGCTCCGGTCCCGATCTTGATGTGCCCGACCGTTCCCGATTGACCGCCCATGACGACGAAATCGCCAAGCTCTGTGGAGCCTGAAATTCCTGTATGAGCGACGATCACGCAGTGCCGGCCGATGACGACGTTGTGCCCGATCTGGACCAGATTATCAATTTTTGTGCCCTCGCCGATGATCGTATCCTTAAGGGCGCCCCGGTCTATGGTTGTATTGGCGCCGATCTCCACGTCGTCCTGGATGATGACGCGCCCGATCTGCGGCACTTTCAGGTGCCCGCTCCGGCCCATGGCGAAGCCGAATCCGTCCTGGCCGATGCGCGCGCCTGAATGGATGATGACCCGGTCGCCCACCAGGGCATGCGATAGGGTGGCCAGCGCCCCGATGTAGCTGCCCCGGCCGATGGTCACGCGCGCGCCAATGACGGCCCCCGCCGCGATCCGCGCGCCCCGGCCAATCTGGGCCTCCCGCCCGATGATGGCGCCAGGCTCGATCACGGCGCCTTCTTCCATGCGGGCCGAGGGGTCGATCGCAGGCTGGCCTGGTGTTGCGATCTGGGGATGCATGGCCTGCGGATAAAACAGCGCCAAGGCCCTGGCGAACCCGTGATAGGGCTGCTTGGTGAGTAATGCCGTGGTGCCCGATGGCAGGCGCTCTTGCAGCCCTGGCAGTATCAGACAGGCTCCCGCCCGCGTCGTCTGCAACTGGGGCAGATATTTGCGGTTATCGAGAAATGTCATCTCGCCGGGACCCGCGTCCGACAGCGCACACACGTCGGAAATCTTCCTGGCTGGGTCCGCGTCAGAGGCAAGCTCCGCGCCTGTGGCCTGCGCCACCTCGGCCAGCGTAAAGGGGCCGGCGCGATCGAAAAAACCGGGATGATCCATTGTCCTCGTCGTCTCCGGCTTGCGTTTGGGTCCGGCTTGCGTTTTTCATCGATCCGGCTCGACCGGCGGGGACATTTGAACAGAAACGGCGCGTTGGCAAGACCGCCAGCGCGCCGTTGCGGCAATTCTACCCGGCAAACAGCGCTTCGACGCGCGGCGGCCGCAAATCGATAAAGCCGTCTGCGCATTTCCTACATCGCGCAGACGGCTCCATTCGTTTTTATATCGTCGCGCTTCTCATCGAAAAACCGGTTTCCCGCGTTTCCGCAAAGCGCACTAGAACTTGGTCGATGCGCCGAAGCGGAACATCTGCTCTTCGTCGTAGGACTGCTTGCTCAGAACTTTGGCGAAGTCCATGCGCAGCGGACCAACCGGAGAGTTCCACATCAAGCTGGCGCCGACCGACGAGCGGATCGTGGAGTCGTCGGCGAGACAGATCTGGCCGGCGGGGCAGTTGTCCGTCACGACGCTAGCTGCGCGGTCGCTGACATCAAACAGCGAGCCAACATCTGCGAACACAGCACCCGACAAACCGATGTCTTCCGGAATGAACGGCAGCGGGAAGCGCACTTCGGCGGTTGCGGCCCAGTAGGTAGTACCGCCAAGTGCGTCATTCTGGCCATTCGGCGTGATATCGCGAGGACCATAACCAGACCGATCGAAGCCGCGGATCGTCTCGCCTCCCTTAAAGTAGCTGTCGAGGATACGCACGTCGTCGCCGCCCCAGCCCTGGATGTGACCGCCGACGACGCGTCCGATCAAGGTGATCTTTTCGGTCAGCGGATAGTAGGCGCGGCCTTCGGCATTTACGCGCCAATACTGCACGTCACCACCAAGTCCAGCGAACTCGTCGTCGAGCTGCAGGAAGATGCCGCGGGTTGGGTTGCGCGGATGATTGCGCCCGTCATAGGTGATCGACGTGCCTGCAACAGAGGTCCAATAAGAGTCGTTCTGACAGTTGGGCTCTGTGCCCGGTGTAAAACTTAACGCACCGCAAGCATCCTTAATGGCAACCGAGGCGTTCGGCTCAACGCCAAAGATCTGGTCACGCGACAGCCCGTAGGACGTCTGCATCCAAAGATTTTCGGCGAGCGGGAAGCCCAGACGCACCTGACCACCGGACTTGCGTTGACGGAAGCCGGCCTGATCCCGCATGTCGATCTCTTTGTGATAGAGATCGAAACCGGCCGATAAATTGCGGTCCAGGAAGCGTGGCTCGGTGAAGGACAAATCGATCTGCATGCGCTCGATAGAGCCCGCCAGGCGCAGGCGCACGAACTGGCCATTGCCGAACAGGTTGCGCTCCGTGATCGATACGTCGCCGATGACGCCTTCCGAGGTCGAGTAGCCCGCGCCGAACGAAAGCTCGCCCGTGGACTGCTCGGTGATCATGACGTCGAGGACGACGCGGTCCTGCGCGGAACCGGGGCTGCGCTTCACGTCGACCGCCTTGAACAGGCCGAGGGCCTCAAGACGCTTTTTTGCGCGATCGACCATCAGTGGGTTGTAGGCGTCACCTTCCGCGAGTCGGAACTCGCGGCGGATCACGAAGTCCTTGGTGCGTTCGTTGCCGATGATGTTGATGCGCTCGATGTAGATGCGCGGACCTTCGTCGACCTGATAGGTGATCGCAATCGTGCGGCTGGCCGTATCGGGAATGGCGCGCGGTCGCACGCGGGCGAAGGCATAGCCTTGCTCGGCAATCTTGAGCGTCAGCTTCTCGGTGGTCTTGTCGATCAGCGAAGCGTTGTAGACGTCGCCGCCGACCGTCAGCAGTTCACCCTGGTAGGCTTCGGGCTGGATCTCCGGCAGCGAGCTTTCGATGTTCACCGCGCCGAAGTTGTAAGCCTCGCCCTCTTCGATGGCGAAGGTGATAATGAACCCCGAACCGTCCGGATCGAGTTCGGCGCTGCCCGCGGTCACGGTCGCGTCGGCGAAGCCGTTCTTGAGGTAGTACTGGCGCAGCAGTTCGCGATCGAGGGACATGCGATCGGGATCGTAGATCGAGGTGCCCTTCAGGAAGTCGAACCAGCCCGTCTGCGTTGTGGAAACAATATCGCGCAGCTGGCTGTCGGAGAATGCGTGGTTGCCGACGAAGTTGATGCCCTTGACCTTCGTGGCGCCGCCTTCGTTGATCTCGAACACGAGGTTCACGCGGTCCTGCTCGAGCTGGATGATCTGTGGCTCCACCGTCGCGGCAAAGCGGCCCTGCCGGCGATAAACGTCGAGGATGCGCTGCACATCGGCTTGCACGCGGGCCCGCGTGAAGACGGAGCGCGCCTTGAGCTGCACCTCGCCGGCCAGGGTCGCGGTATCGACCTCGCTGTTGCCCTCGAAGGCAACCTGGTTGATCACCGGGTTCTCGACGACGTGCACGATCAGGGTCGAACCCTGCTGCTCCATGGAGACGTCCGCGAACAGGCCGGTCGCAAACAGCGCCTTGATGGACTGGTCACCCTTCGCCGCGGTGTAGGTGTCACCCGGGGAAACCTGCAAGTAGGAGCGAACAGTTTCGGGCTCGACGCGGCGGTTGCCGGTGACCTCGATTTGCTTGATTACGCCCTGCGCGTGCGCCGTGCTCTGCCAGACGGTTACGCCCCCCAGCGCAACCATCGGCCCGGCGAGCGCGGCTACCACGAGAAGCCGCAGTGCGCCTGCCACGATCAACTGAACAATTCGCATCCGCGGTATTGCCCTCGTCTGCCGCCGACCCCCATGCGATGAACCCCGTCGGCGTCGGCGGCGCATCGTATCTGCCTGTCGTGGAACGCAAATTACTCAGCGCTCCATCGTTCCTTTATGGCTCGCGCCCTGAAAGGCCCCCGGCGCCGATTTCCCGAATCGGCGCATGACCAACGCACGCCAGTACTCGGTCTTTTAACGATTCATCAACCAGCCGGGAAGTGGCAAGAATACGTCACCGGACACCTTTCTAGCTCGCCCCCAGCATGCGCCGCAAAAAGATGGTCAAGTCATTGAAATTTACGAAAATCATCAAGGCAATAATAAACGCGAGACCAATCTGGAATCCGACCTGCTGGAAGCGGTCGCTCAACGGCTTTCGGCGTATGGCCTCGACGCCGTAGAACAGCAAATGGCCACCGTCCAGAACCGGGATCGGCAGCAGGTTCAGAAAGCCGATGTTGGCGGAAATCAGCGCGATCCAGCGCAAAAGTGGTTCGATACCCAATCCTGCAACCTTAGCGGTAACCTCCGCCATCAGGATGGGCCCTCCCATCTGCTCGGCCGACTGACGTCCGGAAATCATGTCGCCGAGACCCGCCACGGTCTGGCTGATGTTAGACCACGTTTCCTGAACGCCGCGCGCAACCGCATCGATGGGTCCGACCGTGTAGGTCTGCCACTTCTCGGGCGCATTGGAACGCTGGATGCCGATCAGGCCCCGCTTGAAGTTGCGGCCGAACGGGTCGCGCTGCTCGTCCATGGCCGGCGTGACCTTGACATCGATCGTCTCCCCGTTGCGCTCCACCTTGAACGTCAGCTCGCGCCCCGCGTTGGGGGCCACGATCCGCTGGAGGTCCTCGAAGCTTTCAACCGGCGCGGCATCGATGGCCACGATCTTGTCTCCCGGCTCGAAGCCGGCTTTGGCCGCGGGGCTGTCGGGAACGACCTTCTCAACGTAGGCGGGCATGACGCGGATGCCGACGGCCATGTTCAGACCTGCATAAATGGCGATCGCCAATAGGAAATTGGCCATCGGGCCAGCCACCACCACGGCGGCGCGCTGCCAAACGGGCTTGGTGTGGAAAGTGCTCTTGCGTTCATCCGCCGTCATACGCTCCAGGGCTTCACGCGAGGGCATCGACGCGGCGTTGTCGTCGTCCATGAACTTGACGTAGCCGCCAAGCGGTATCCATGCGAAGCGCCAGCGCGTTCCGTGCCTGTCGTAAAAGCCGAAAATCTCCGGCCCAAAGCCGATAGAGAAGGCCTTGACCACGACGCCGCACCAACGGGCGACCAGGAAATGGCCTAGCTCGTGGATGAAAACGACAAGGGTGAGGACAAGCAGGAATATGATCACGTTGGACCATATGCCGTCCGCCAGATTGGTCAAAAATTCCATTCGTCCTCTTTACCTGGAATGGCCGCCGCGGCACGAAGCCGGCTGAAAAGGGGCGGCGAAGCAGAACCTACTGATAGCGGTTGATGTGGGCTTGTGCCAGCCGTCTTGCCAGGGCGTCGGCGGCCAGGACGTCGTCGAGACACGCCGGCGCCAGCAGCGCGCCCTCTTTCTGGGCCCCTTCCAGGGCCTGCTCGACGGTGCGCGCAATGTCGCAGAACCCGATCCGCCGGCTCAGATAGGCGGCCACCGCTGCTTCGTTGGCCCCATTGAGGACGGCAGGCGCGGTCCCGCCCCGGCGCAGAGCCTCACGCGCCAGCCTCAAGGCCGGAAAGCGCGTTTCGTCGGGCGCCTCGAAGGTCAGCGTGCCGAGCCGCACCAGATCGAGCCGCTCCGTCGGGGCGGCCATGCGCGCCGGCCAGGCGAGCGCCACCGCAATGGGCGTGCGCATGTCGGGCGGGGCCATCTGCGCCAGCACCGAGCCGTCCTTGTACATGACCAGGCAATGCACGATCGACTGGGGATGCACCACGATGTCGATCTGGTCGGCGGCGACGGGGAAAAGATGGAACGCCTCGATGAGTTCCAGGCCCTTGTTCATGAGGGTGGCGGAATCGATGGTGATCTTGTCGCCCATGGACCAGTTGGGGTGCTTGAGCGCCTGCTCGGGACGAGCCGTCTCCAAGGCGGCCTGATCCCATTGACGGAAGGGACCGCCCGACGCGGTGAGGACGATTTTCTCAATCGAGCCGGGCTCCGCGCCGGCCAAAAGCTGGAACGCCGCGGAGTGCTCGCTGTCGACGGGCACGAGTTCCGCGCCCTGGCGTGCGATCTCCGCGGTGAAAACATCCCCCGCCGACACGAGGCACTCTTTGTTGGCAAGCGCAATGCGCCGGCCCTGGGCTATGGCTGCAAATGTCGGCTTGAGACCCGCGGCGCCAACGATGGCGGCCATGACGCAATCGGTATCCTCGCGCGCCACGTCGCACAGGGCTTGCGCACCTGCGGCAGCTTCCACTCCGCTGCCTGCAAGCGCGCTTCTGAGCGTTTCGAAGTGGGCTTCATCGCCGATGACGGCGACCCGCGCCCGGTGCTTGATGGCAAGGCTGGCGAGTTCTTCGGGGCGCGATTGCGCCGTCAGCGCGATGACCTGGAAGGCATCGCGCTCGCGTCCGATCAGGTCGAGCGTGCTGGTGCCGATGGATCCGGTGGCGCCGAGCACGGAGATGCGCCGCGGCCGCGCATCCGGGGGCCGACTCGCCTCGTCGCTCGGTTGCAGCCTGTGCGCACTCATTGACATGGCGCCCTCATGAACCGTGCAGCAATGCGCGCGCGGGTGCGTAAGCGTCGATCATCAACGCGATCAGCGCTGCGACCGTCGCAGCCGCCACGATCCCGTCCATGCGATCCATGAAGCCGCCATGACCGGGGATGAGATCGCTCGCATCCTTGATGCCATAGGCGCGCTTCAATGCGGATTCCGCAAGGTCGCCGCCTTGTGCGACGAACGCAAGAAAGAATGCCAGCAGCGCCATCCAGGCCGGGTTGCCGCGCTGCGTCAGCAAGCCTAACAGGCCGCCGGCGATGGCGGCCGCGACAACTCCGCCCGCCAGCCCCGACCAGGTCTTGCCAGGCGATATGCGGGCCGCGAGCTTGGGTCCGCCGACCGTGCGTCCCGTGAAGTAGGCCGCGACGTCCGTCGCCGCGACGGCAAGCACAATGAACAATACCGCGAGCAACCCGAGGGAGGCATCGCCGCGCAGCCAGACCAGCGCCACGACGGGCAGGCCGGTGTAGAGCACGCCGAGGCTGGAAAGCTTGGCTTGTCCGCCGCCGAACAGCAAAGCGGATACCGCAATTGCGCCAATCGCCACCGCAGCAACCGCCAACCCCGCCATACCCAGCGCCGAGAGCACAGCGGCCGCCCCCACGCTGGCGATATGCACGACGCCCGGCACGTCGAAACCTTCCTGGCGCACGATGCGGCCCCACTCCCAGCTCATGGCAGCGGCGACCGCAAAGACCAGCAGCGCGAAGGGGACGGGGCCCGCCCATAGGGCAAGCAGCGCCACGGCCGCGACGGCTGCTCCCGACACGATGCGCAACCGAAGCTCGCGCGAAATGAGTGGAGGCGTCGCGGGCGGCGTCGGTGCGCTTGGCGCGTTCTTGTCCTCATCGCTCATGCTGGTTCAGATCCTTCACGCCGACGAGCGCTTGGTGAGGCCGCCGAAACGGCGCTCGCGCGCCAGAAACTCGGCAATCGCCGCTTCGAGCGCGCTCTTGTCGAAATCCGGCCAGAAGGTATCGAGAAAAACGAACTCGGTATAGGCCGTCTGCCACAGCAGGAAGTTCGACAGCCGCATTTCGCCCGATGTGCGGATCAGCAGGTCGGGATCGGGAAGCTCTCCGGTGTCGAGCGCTGACCCCAGCGTCTCAGCCGTCACGTCGCAGGGCCTCAGAGCCCCCTCCGCCACCTGCTGCGCCAGCTTGCGCGCCGCCTTGGCGATCTCTGTACGCGCCCCGTAGTTGAAGGCGATGGTCAGATTGAGCCTGCTGTTGGCACGTGTAATCTCGACCGCCTCGTCGATGAGCGAGAGCAACTCGGGATCGACGTAATCCCGCTCGCCGATGATGCGGATGCGCACCCCTTCCTTGTGAAGCTCCGCCAGATCGCGCCGGATGAACCGCTTCATGAGGCCCATGAGATCGGAAATCTCATCTGCCGGCCGGGACCAGTTCTCCGACGAGAAGCTGTAGATCGTCAGGTAGGGAATCGAAAGCTCGATGGCGGCGCGCACGGTGCGGCGCACGGCCTCCACCCCCTGGCGATGTCCGATGGTGCGCGGCAGGCCGCGGCTCTTGGCCCAACGGCCGTTGCCGTCCATGATGATGGCCACGTGACGGGGACCGGTGCGCCCCGCTGCCTCGCCCGGCTCGCTGTTCTTGGTCACGTTGTCAAAAACCTTCATCATGCCAGGATGGTTCGGGCCGGGATGGTTCGGGCCAAGGGGGGGCGAGCACGGCCCGCATCCCGTGCCCTGCCGCAGGCGGACAACCTACACCTTCTGAATCTCCGCCTCCTTGGCGGCCAGCGTCTGATCGACTTCCTTGATGATCCTGTCGGTCAGCTCCTGCACCTTGTCGGATTGGCCGCGGTGCTCGTCCTGGCTCATCTTGCCGTCCTTCTCGAGCTTCTTGAGAAGATCCATCGCGTCGCGGCGGACATTGCGGATGGCAACCTTGGTCTGCTCCGCATATTTGTGTGCGAGCTTGACCAGTTCCTGGCGGCGATCGGCGGTCAGCGCGGGGATGGGCAGGCGCAGCACCTGTCCGTCGGTAATGGGATTGAGCCCCAGGTTGGCTTCGCGGATACCCTTGTCGACCGCCATGACGTTGGAACGATCCCATACCTGCACGGTAATCATGCGCGGCTCGGGCACCGAAACGGTTGCGACCTGATTGAGTGGCATGCGCGAGCCGTAGACGGTCACGTGCACCGGATCGAGCAGGTTGGCATGGGCGCGCCCCGTCCGCAGGCCCACGAGTTCACGTTTGAACGCGTCGATGGACGCGTGCATTCGTTTGTCGATCTCCTTGAGATCAAAAGTTATCAGCGACATCGTTTCTCCTTCGTGCGCACCCGGTCGATCCCGCCACGGACGGGAAGCCTTGGTCACGTCAGGCGGACCCCAGGCGATCCCCTACAAGATTTGAGGAAGGCGCGTCCCTCAGGGCTTTCTTTGAGCCTAGTCGTGAATAGCAGTTGCCCGCGCCTCGCCCTTGAGCGCCTTGAGCAGATTGCCCGCCTCCTCGATGGAAAACACCAATACCGGAAGATGATTGTCGCGGGCAAGGGCGATTGCCGCGCCATCCATGACTCTGAGATCCTTGGCCAAAACCTCCGAATAGGTCAGGTGGTCGTAGCGGTTGGCATCGGGGTTCTTCTTGGGGTCGGCCGAATAGACGCCATCCACGCTGGTCGCCTTGGCCACGCAATCACAGTTCATCTCGATGGCCCGCAATGTGGCCGCCGTGTCGGTCGTGAAGAACGGATTGCCGGTACCCGCCGCAAAGATGCAGATGTAACCTTTATCAATGTAACTCAGTGCCTTGGGCCGCACGTAGGCTTCACACACCGTCGGCATGGGAATGGCCGACAGCACGCGCGCGGGCGCCTTGCGCTTCTCCAGCGCATTCTGGAAGGCGAGTGCGTTCATCACGGTCGCCAGCATACCCATGTAGTCGCCGGTCGCCCGGTCCATGCCCTTGGCGGCGCCCGTCAGGCCGCGAAAGATATTGCCGCCGCCGACGACGACGGCGATTTCGGCTCCCGCCGCCCTAGCCTCGGCGACGTCCGCGGCCAGGCGATCGCACACGCTCATGTCGATCCCGTAGGCATTGCGGCCCATGAGAGCCTCGCCCGACAACTTCAGCAGCAGGCGCTTGTACTTCAAGTTCGTGGTCATTGCCGCCTTCGTCTCCCGTTGCCGCTTGCGTCCGCCGGCGTTGTCGTGGCGCGGAAAGTCCGGATGGGGAAAGGAGAATTAGAAAACCGGCCGCAGGCCCAAGGCCCCGGCCGGCGCAATAGGTAGCCCAGCGAATCGATTCAGGCTAGAGCGCTCCCGAAAAGTGCAAAAACCGGTTTTCCGGCAGGAAGCGACCTGCAGACGTGTGGAGCCGTTCGCGCGATTTGCACGAAACGCGAAAACGGCTTCAGCCGCCGCTCACGGCCTTCGCGACTTCGGCGGCAAAATCCTCTTCCTTCTTCTCGATGCCGTCGCCCAGCGCATAGCGCACGAAGCCCGAGATCTTGACCGGCGCGCCGGCCTGGCTTTCAGCCTCCTTGACCGCCTGGGCGACGGACTTGGTGGAGTCGTGGATGTAGGCCTGTTCCAACAGGCAGTTTTCCTTGGCGTAGGCTTTCATGCCGCCCGCGATGATCTTCTCCAGCATCTCGGGCTTCTTGCCCGCGTTCTTCTCTGCCAGGATGGCCTTCTCGCGCTCCAGCGTGTCCTTGGGCACGCTCTCGAGGTCCAGTGCAACCGGGTTGGAGGCGGCGATATGCATGGCGATCATGCGGCCGATTTCAAAGAGCGTGGGCTTGTCGCCCGCGCTCTCGAGCGCCACCAGCACGCCGATCTTGCCAAGGCCATCGGCGACGCGGTTGTGGATGTAGTCAGCGACGACGCCATCCTTCACGGTGACGCAAGCCGTGCGGCGCACGCTCATGTTCTCGCCGATGGTGGCAACCATCTCCTTCACGTGATCGCCCACCGTCTCCTTGGTGGCGGGGTAGGCGGCGGCGAGAAGTTTGTCGAGATCGCCGTTGGCGGCGGGGGCCAACGACGTAATATCACGCACCATGTCCTGGAACTGGCCGTTGCGCGCCACAAAGTCGGTCTCGGAGTTGACCTCCACGACCGCGCCAGACAACCCCTTTGCGACGACGCCGATGAGACCGTCAGCGGCGATGCGGCCCGACTTCTTCGCAGCCTTCGACAGACCCTTCTTGCGCAGCCAATCGACAGCCGCTTCGATATCGCCGTTGGTCTCGGTCAAGGCATTCTTGCAATCCATCATGCCCGCGCCGGTCATGTCGCGCAGCTTTTTGACATCTGCGGCGGTGATCGTTGTCATAGGTTCACCCATTGGGTTTGAGGCGCCCCGAGAGCGGGACGCCTCGCAGTTGACTTGAAGTGCATGCGGTCTTGGAGACGGCCGGTCAGGCGGCAGCCGCCTCTACGAGCTTCCTGGCTTGAGCCACCCAATCCTCGCGCGCGATCTGGCCCTTGAGCCTGAGTTGGCGGTCGAGGGCGTTGGCATGAGCCTCGTCGAGGTCGGCGATCTGCCAGAAGTGGAACACGCCGGCATCGTTGAGGCGCTGTTCCAGCTTCGGCGTAATTCCGGTGATGCGCTTGAGGTCGTCGGCCTCGCCGCGCGCAGCCTCAATGCCCTTGAACGCAACGGCGGGCAGATCCTCCGCGGGGGGAGCCTCGGCCGCGCCGATGTCGATGCCGGCCGCTCCTTGTGCGCGCTCCAGGCCATTGAGAGCGGCGCGCGCGATCAAGTCGCAATAGAGCGTGATGGCGCGGCCCGCGTCGTCATTGCCCGGAACGGGGAAGTCGATGCCGTCGGGATCGCAGTTCGTGTCGACGATGGCAACGATCGGAATTCCCAGCTTGCGCGCTTCCTGGATCGCGATCTGCTCCTTGTTGGTGTCGATCACGAACAGCAGGTCGGGTGTGCCGCCCATGTCCTTGATGCCGCCGAGCGACTGATTGAGCTTGTCACGCTCGCGCTGGATGTTGAGCACTTCCTTCTTGGTGCGGCCCTGGGGATCGGCAAGGATGTCATCGAGCTGGCGCAGGCGGCGGATCGACTGCGAAACCGTCTTCCAGTTGGTGAGCGTACCGCCCAGCCAGCGGTGGTTCATGTAATACTGAGCCGAACGCTTGGCGGCATCTGCGATCCCCTCGGATGCCTGACGCTTGGTGGCCACGAACAGCACGCGGCCGCCATTGGCGACCGTGTCGGATACCTTGAGCAAGGCCTGATGCAGCAGCGGCACGGTCTGCGTCAGGTCGAGAATATGGATTTTGTTGCGCGACCCATAGATGAACGGCGCCATCTTGGGATTCCAGCGGTGAGCTTGGTGGCCAAAATGTACGCCAGCTTCCAAGAGCTGACGCATGTTGAAGGCGGGAAGCGCCATCGCGTCTATTCCTTTTCCGGTTGATCCTCCGCACCCCCGTGATGAAGAAAACCCAATCTTTCCATATACATGAAGAGATTGTTGTATTTTCCACCGGAGCGACGTGCGGGGCTTTCAATCCGCCCGCCGCGAAAAGGGTGCGTGTGTGATGGGGCGGGTTATGCTGCAATCCGCCCAGAAAGGCAAGGGGCGCGCGACATCGAGGATGTCCTGCCCCGCCCGCCTGCTGGACCCCTCCCGTCGAACCCCTTGGCCAACTTCAATTGGCCAACCTCACAGAAGAGGCCGTGACCGCCGCGCCAACTCCATCGTGGTCGGCAGATCGACCTTGCCGGAACCCAGGACCGGGATCTGCGCCACCACCAGAATGGCTTTGGGCACCCATAACTCGGTGAACCCCTCCTTCTTCGCCCATTCCTGCAGAACGCCCTTGTCGGCATCCGGCTTGTCGGTCACCAGTACGAGTTGCTCGCCCTTTCGGGGATCGGGCAGCGCGACGACGACGTGGTTGGCCTGGGGCCACAATCCGGCAATCATCGTTTCGACGGCCGCAAGCGAGATCATCTCGCCGCCGATCTTGGCGAAGCGTTTGGCCCGCCCCTTGATGGCAAGAAGACCCTCCGCGTCGATGGTGACAATGTCGCCGGTATCGTGCCAACCCCACTGAGGCGGCTCGATGACGCCAGGATTATCGGCCCGCATGTATCCCAGCATGACGTTGGGGCCGCGCACCACGAGCCTGCCGCCTTCACTGATGCCGGGTACGGGCTCAAGGCGCGCCTCGATGCCCGGCAACAGCGCGCCGACGGTTCCCGGCGTGTTGTTGTGTGGCAGATTACAGGCGATGACGGGGGAACATTCCGTGGCGCCGTAGCCCTCGAGGATCTCGGCGGGCCATCGGCTCCACATTGCCCTGGTCGCATCCCTTACGCGCTCGGCCCCGCACACCACGACGCGCACGCTGGCAAGATCCTCGCTGGCTGCAGCGCGCGCATACCCCTGCAGGAACGTATCGGTCGAAAACAGAACGCTGGCGCCGGTTGCGCCGACCAGCGCCGGCACCTGCTTGTAATGCAGCGGGCTTGGATAGAGCACCGTCTTCATGCCCGAATAGAGCGGCATCAGTGCGGCCGCCGTCAGCCCGAAGGAGTGAAACATCGGGAGCGGGTTCACGACTACGTCACCCGCACCCAGGGCGCCTTTGGCATGGGCGGCGATCTGGAAGGCATTGGAAATGAGATTCCGGCTCGACAGCGCAACGCCTTTGGGCAACCCTTCCGTGCCCGACGTGAACAGGATGACAGCCGGTTCGTCGGGCGCGAGCGCATGACGCGCATGAACGATGCGCGCAACCGCTGCCCGGGCCGCGCCTTTGATTTTGTCGGCCAAGGATAGACCCTTGCGCACATCCTCCAGATAGACGACGCGCAGCGCGCCGCCGCTCTCTGCACCCTCTGCCAGCAGCACTGCGAGCACGTCTTCGAGCTTGGCGTTTTCAATGAAGCGGCGCGACGTGACGATCGTGGAAATCCGTGCGGCGCACACGGCGCCCTTGAGGCTCTTGGTTCCGGCCGTGAAATTGAGTAGCGCAGCCACGCGGCCAAAGGCGTTGAGCCCCATCAGCGTGACGACGAGACCGTTGACGTTGGGCAGCAGCACGCCGACCGCCTCGCGCCCTGACGTACCGCGCTTGAGCGCCGCGCCGACGATGAAGGCGCCCAGAACAAGCTTTGCATAGCTGAGCGGATTGCGCTCAACATCCTCCAGGATGAGCTTTGCACGACCGTGACGGCGGCCTGCATCCAGCAGAGCGCCAAACAGCGTCGTACCCGTGGGCCCCAGATCGAACGGTCCTGGGGCAAAGATGGAAGGCAAGGGTGTCATGCGCGATTGCCGTTGCGAAACCGGCGGGCACCATGACAGAGCGACCATCGCCGGGCAATCGGCATACGTCCTTTCGCATTGCAGCGATATACATGATGCGTGGACATGCTCCCCCTCTGGCGGGCGAGGCGCCGCTGGTGCAGGTTGTCCGTCAGTTCGCCCCATCCTGAACCGGCAGCGGGCAATGCCCCTGAGCGGCACCCTGAGCGGCACCATGAGCGACACCATGACCATCACCATGACCAACCCCGGATCCACCACGGCGCGCGGGCTGCAACTGGCGGAGCGTCTGGACCTGAAGGGCCTCGACCGCACCGATGTCTTTTCAGTCGTGCCGCTGGGCTTTCACACACCTTCGGGAGGCAGCGCCGTTCTGTTTCGCTCAGGCGCAGCGGTCTTCATCGGATTGAACCCGGTGGAGGAGGAGGAGATCGTCCGCGGCCTCGGCGCCCGGCTCATAAATCCACTCGGCGAGCGCGAGATCGAAAGCCTGGAGTTGAGCTTCGATTCCGAGGACGCCGTGACGGCCAACGGCGCAGTGCACTTGAAAACGCCAGACCCGGCCCGGCTGCTGGTCGTTGCGGAGGTTCTGGCGAGCGCCGTCAGCCTGTCGCTGGACGAGCGGCGCGTGGGCACGGCGTTCGTTCGCGTCGCAAGGGTGGCGGAGGAATTGAAGGCCGGGCGTCTTTCGACCGGATCTCAGCGTGAAATTCTGGCCGACATCGGAGAGGCCCTTGCAATACAGAGCCGCCTTGCGGGCCGCGTCGGTCTCGACGACAAGCCCGACGTGCTTTGGGAGCACCCGGAATTGGAACGCCTTTGGATGAAGCTGGCCGACGAATTCGATTTGAAGAGCCGCGCGAACGCCGTTGCACAAAAGCTTGCTGTTATTCGCGACAGCGCCGACACCTTGAGCGGGCTGTTGTCGACGCGCACCTCTCACCGGCTCGAGTGGTACATCATCGCGCTCATCGCCATAGAAATCGTGCTGGGACTCTATGACCGGTTTTGGAAGTAGCCCGTTTGAAAGCAGCGGCCAGAAGCTTGGCCGCGGTTGGCAGCGGCCCAGGGCATCGCCCGGCGCCGCCGCTGCCAACCGCCGGAATGGCTTACTTCTGGCACTTCTCTTCGAGCTTGGTCATGGCATCCTCGAAGGCCTTGGCCTGGGGCGAATCCTCGGGCGCTTCCTGCGCACCGCTCCAGGCTGCCTCAAAATCCGGTCCCAGCGTCTTGAAGTAGCCGTCGATTTCGTCGCCCGCCGCCTCGGCGGCCTTCTCGTCATCGCCGATCTCGTCCATCTTGGCGGCCATGGCACAATAGGCCTTGAGCTTGGTCGCGTCGCTGGAAACGTCCTCGATGGCCTTGGTGATCGTTTCGGGCGTCAATTCGGCGGCATGGCTGGCGCAGGACGAGACAGCCACGAAGGCGCTCGCGAGGAGTATGGGGAGTTTGGACACCTGAGTAGTCCTTTGGCTGTTTCTAACCTGACAAACGATTTCACATCTTACGAAAAAGGCGGTGCCGTGGCACCGCCTTCAAGAATTGGACCCTGCGGCCGCAATTCCTAGCGCCACCAGCAGTGCTTGTGGCCGTGGCGCCACTTGCACACCTTCTGCTTGTGGTGACGGTGCTTCCAGTGCCGATGATAATGGCGGTGATGCTTGCGGTAATGAACCTGCGTCACCGCCTCGCTGGTCGCGGCGCGTACGCCTCCCAGTCCGCTGCCGATAACGCCCGCATTGGCCGAACCCGCGAACCCGGCGGCGATGGCGGCAAAGGCAGCCGCGGCAATCAAGCTCTTCTTCATTTAACTCTCCTTTTAGAACGACACCCTCGGGCGTCCGTGGCATATAACGGCCTGCCCAGGCTTTCCCGTCGCACAAAACGACACATACCAAATGTGGTCTCCATGCAAGGGCAACTTGGGAATACTTATAGTGTAAAGATGATCCGATAACCTAAGCTCAGCCACAAATCCGTCACCGATCGGACACACTGGCTTCTGCAGACATCGGAAAAAAGACGAGCGGGGGGCTCTATTGCTCCGTCACCTCGGTGACGCCATCGAGCACGCTGATCCGGCTCAAGACCTGCGGCGAGATTTCATAGCGCCCCGGCAGCACTATCTCGACTTCGCGGCCGCGATCCTCCAGCGCCATGACGAGCCGGATCTCGCCGCCCCTGCCCGCCGGCTTCATCAATCCGCGCAATGCCGGGATCAAAGCGCCCCCGCAAGCAGCCTTGCCGTCGACCACGAGGCGCACATTGCGCGGTACGGCGGCGGCCGCCTTTTCCAGCGCTTCGATCGACTGGGCGCGCATCTTCAGCATCTCGCCGTCGCGCTCGGCCTCTACCGTGACGATCACCGGGGTTCCCGGCTCCAGCAGATCGCGCGCGGCCGCCAGCGTATCGGAGAACACAACCGCCTCGAACTGGCCGGTCATATCGGAGAACATCGCGAACGCGAACTTGTTGCCCTTTTGCGATTTGCGCTCCCGGGCTGAAACCACGATGCCTGCGAGCCGTCCGGCCGTCGCACCGCGCGCGGTCATGGCCTCGAATTCGGTGAACTTCTTCACGCCCAGTTTGTTGAGAACCAGCTCGTAACTGTCGAGCGGATGCCCAGAGAGGTAGAAGCCCACGGCCTCGAACTCCGCGGCGAGTTTTTCCATAGGCGTCCACGAGGGCGCGGGCTTCAGCTTGAGGTTTATTCGCGCCCCACCCGCCGCCGACGTCATCTGCCCAAAGAAGCTCGTCTGGCCCACATCCGCATCCTGCGCCTTGGCGCTCGCCTCGGTGAGGATCGTATCGGCATTGGCAGCGACAAGCGCGCGGTTGGACTCCAATGTGTCGAACGCGCCGGCCTTGGCCAGCGTTTCGATGCCGCGCTTGTTCAGCGCCCTGGGATCGAGGCGGCCCGCAAAATCCGCAAGCGACGTGAACGGACCCTTGGCGTCTCGCTCCTTGACGATCGTTTCGACCGCGGCTGCGCCGATATTCTTCAAGGCGGCGAGCGAATAACGGATCGCGCCCGCCTTCTCGCCCGCCTTGGGCGCGCGCGCGCCGAAGTCCACGCCCGATTCATTTACGCATGGCGGCAATAACGCAATGTTCGACCTGCGCGCCTCGCCCGCGAACATGGCGAGCTTGTCGGTATGGCCCATATCGAGCGTCATGGAGGCGGCGAGAAATTCCTCGCGATAGTTCGCCTTCATATAGGCGGTGTGATAGCTCACCAGCGCATAGGCCGCAGCGTGGGACTTGTTGAAGCCGTAGCCGGCGAACTTGTCGACCAGCTCGAAGATATAGACCGCGTCTTCTTTCTTCACGCCCTTGGATATGGCGCCCTCCACGAAGCGCGCCTGCTGCTTGGCCATCTCCGCCTTGTCCTTCTTGCCCATGGCGCGGCGGAGCAGGTCTGCCTGTCCCAGCGTATAGCCGCCCATCGCCTGGGCAATCTGAATGACCTGCTCCTGGTAGATGATGACGCCGTAGGTCTCCTTGAGGATCGGCTCGAGCATGGGATGGAGATAATCGACCGGCTCCTCCCCGTGTTTGCGATTGATGTAGGTCGGTATGTTGTCCATGGGGCCCGGGCGATAGAGCGCCACCATGGCGATGATATCCTCGAAGCGGTCCGGCTTCAGCCGCTTCAGGCTTTCGCGCATTCCTGTGCTTTCAAGCTGGAACACACCCGCCGTATCGGCACGCGCGAGCAACTCGTAGGATTTCCTGTCGTCGAGCGGCAGCGCGGCAAGGTCCACCGTCTCTGCGCGCGTCTTCTTGACGAGATTGACCGCCTTCTCCAGCACCGTGAGCGTCTTGAGGCCAAGGAAGTCGAACTTCACCAGACCTGCCGCCTCGACCATCTTCCAGTTGAACTGCGTGATCGGAAAGTGGGACTTGGGATCACGATAGAGCGGCACCAGCTCTTCCAGCGGCCTGTCGCCGATCACCATTCCCGCGGCATGGGTGGAAGCATGCCGGTAGAGCCCTTCGAGCTTGTTGGCGATCTCCAGAAGCTTGGCCACGATGGGTTCGGCGTCACGCGCCTCCTGCAGTTTCGGCTCGCCTTCGATGGCTTCCTTGAGCGTGACGGGATTGGCCGGATTATTCGGCACCAGCTTGCACAGCCGGTCTACCTGCCCATAGGGCATCTGCAGCACGCGGCCGACGTCGCGCAGCACCGCGCGCGCCTGCAGCTTGCCGTGCGTGATGATCTGGGCAACGCGATCCTCGCCGTATTTCTTTTGCACGTAGGCGATGGTGCGGTCGCGTTTCTCCTGGCAGAAGTCGATGTCGAAGTCCGGCATTGAGATACGTTCAGGGTTGAGGAAACGCTCAAAGAGCAGCCCGAAGCGTAACGGATCAAGATCAGTGATCGTGAGCGCATAGGCGACGAGCGAGCCGGCACCCGAGCCGCGCCCCGGACCGACCGGCACGCCATTGGCCTTCGACCACTTAATGAAGTCGGCCACGATGAGGAAGTAGCCGGGGAACTTCATCTGCGTGATGACGTCCACCTCGTAGGCGAGGCGCTTTTCGTACTCCTCAACGCCGAACCCGGGCGCAGGCCCGTGCTTGGCAAGGCGCTGCTTCAAGCCCGCGATGGCCTGGCGCTTGAGTTCGGCGGCCTCCAGGCGGAACTGCTCGATCTCCGGCACGCTGTCGTCGCTTTTCACGAAGCGCGGCAGGATGGGCTTGCGCCCCTTCGGCCGGAAAGCGCAGCGGATCGCGACCTCGATCGTGTTGTCGAGCGCCTCGGGCAAATCGGCAAACAGCCTCGTCATCTCTTCCGGGCTCTTGAAGTAGTGCTCAGGCGACGCGCGGCGGCGGTTGTCCTCGACCACGTAGCGCCCGTCGGCTATGCACAAAAGCGCATCGTGCGCTTCATAGTCGGATCGGGTGGCGAAATAGCATTCATTGGTGGCGACGATCGGTAATCCGCGCTCGTAGGCCAGCCGCAACAGTTGCGGCTCGACGACCTCCTCCTCGGCCAGCCCGTGACGCTGGAGCTCGACGTAGAGCCGGTCGCCGAAGATCTTCTCGAGCGCTGCAAGCCGCTCGATCGCGCGATCCGCCTGCTCGTCCTTCAATGCCTTGTCGATGGGGCCGAGGGGGCCTCCTGTCAACGCGATGAGACCGCCGGACGCCTCCTCCAGCCGCGCGATCTTGATATGCGCAGGTTCATCGGGCGCCGGATCGAAGTACAGCACCCGCGACAACTTCATCAGATTGGCATAGCCCTCCGCATCCTTGGCGAACAGCGCGATCCGCCCTGCGACGCCCGCGCGCGGGGAATTGGAGACCGTGCGCATCAGCGGGTTTGACGTACCGGTCATGTCGCCGAAGTCGATATCGACGGACGTGCCGAGGATAGGCTGTACGCCCTCAGCCGCTAGCTTTTCGGAAAACTCGAGCGCGCCAAACAGGTTGTTGGTATCCGTCAACCCGAGCGCCGGATACCCGTAGCCCACGGCGAGCTTAGCCAATTTGGAAACCGGCAGCGCGCCTTCCAGCAAGGAATAGGCGGAATGCACCTTGAGGTGGATGAAAGGGACGGGTGCAGGAATGTTTCGAGTCGGTTCAGCCATGCGCGCAATCTAGCACCCGCCAGCGGCGCCGGAACACCCCGCTGGCTGCCCCCTTCAGAATGGGTTGGATAACCGCCGATCTGTCCTGCGCGCACGTCACATCTGCGCGGGGGCCCGCTCCACAAGGCGGCCTTCGTACATCATCAAGACGCGATCCATGCGCCGCGCCAGATCCATGTTGTGGGTCGCGATCAGGGCCGCCACGCGATGTTCGCGGATCAGCCTTATCAGTTCCTGGAACACGTGCTCGCTGGTGTGCGGATCGAGGTTGCCAGTCGGCTCGTCGGCCAGGACCAGCTTGGGCGCGTTGGCGAGGCCGCGGCAGATGGCGGTTCGCTGTTGCTCGCCACCCGACAGCTCGGCCGGCCGATGATCGACGCGGTCGGCAAGCCCCAGCGAAGCAAGCAGCGCGCGCGCGCGCTGTTCGGCATCGCGGCGGCGGCGCCCTAGGATCAACTGGGGAATGACGACGTTCTCGAGAGCCGAGAACTCAGGCAGCAATTGGTGAAACTGATAGATGAAGCCGATTTCGCGCCGGCGCATGCGCGTGCGCTCGGCCTCCGACAGCTCGGCGCAATCCTGTCCGTTGATGATGACGCGGCCCGACGTTGGCGGCTCCAACAGCCCGGTGATGTGCAGGAGCGTGGACTTGCCCGCACCCGAGGGGCCGACGAGAGCCACCGCCTGCCCGGGCATCAGTACGCAGCTTGCGCCTTGAAGAACCGCGATCTGGCGTGTCCCCTGGCGGAACGACCGCGTCACTGCTTCAAGCGTCAGAACGGGCCCGTTGGTCATGGCGTGGGTTCGATCCTGCATGGCTATTCGTACCGCAGCGCTTCGACGGGATCGAGCTTGGAGGCTTTCCACGACGGATAGATCGTGGCGAGCACCGATAGCGCGAACGCCATCGCGACGATACCGGCCGTTTCCCTGGGGTCGATGTCGGCTGGCAGCTTGGTCAGATAGTAGATCGAAGGGTCGAACACGGTCGTTCCGGTGACCCAGGATACGAAATCCTTGATGCCGTCGATGTTCCGGCAAAAGATCACCCCCAGGACCAGGCCCGCGATCGTGCCTACCACTCCGATGGATGCCCCGGTGATGAGAAACACACGCATGATCGCGCCCTTGGAAGCACCCATGGTGCGCAGAATCGCGATGTCGCGCCCCTTGTCCTTCACGAGCATCATCAGACCGGAAATGATGTTGAGCGCGGCGACAAGCACGATGAGCGACAGGATGATGAACATCACGTTGCGCTCGACCTCCAGCACCGTGAAGAATGTTTCATTGCGCGTGCGCCAGTCGGATAGTCCCATCTCCGGCCCCAGCAGCTTGCGGATCTCGCTCGCGTATTCCGCCACACGTTCGGGATTGTCGACCACGACCTCCAGCACGTCGACCTCGTTGCCCTTGGAGAAGTACTTCTGGGCTTCCGCCAGCGGCATGAAAATCATCATGCGGTCGTACTCGGACATGCCGAGCTCGAAGATCGACGAGATCACGTAGGGCTTGGAGCGCGGCGCGGTTCCGAAGGGCGTGGCTGCGCCGCGCGGGGAAACGAGCGTGACCGTGTCGCCGATCGAGACGCGCAGCTGATTGGCCAGCCGCGCGCCCATGGCGATGCCGGTCTGATGGTCGAAGCCGTCGAGCGTGCCCAGCTTCACGTTTTCGGAAACGAGCTTCAGGCTCTTGAGGCCCTGCTCGTCGATGCCGCGCACCAATCCGCCCAGCGCCTGAACGCTCGAGGATACCATCACCTGCCCCTCGATCAGCGGCAGCGCGGACTTGACGCCCGGCAGGCTCATCACCCTGGCTGCGGCCTCCTTGTAATCTTCGAAGGGCCCGTTGACGCGCGTGACGATGACGTGGCCGTTGAGGCCCATGATCTTGCTGAAGAGGTCCTTGCGAAATCCGTTCATCACCGCCATGACGATGATGAGCGTGGCGACCCCCAGCATGATGCCGAGGAACGAGAACCCGGCGATGACCGAGATGAAGCCTTCCTTGCGGCGCGCGCGCAGATAGCGGCCCGCCAGCATCCATTCGAACGGCGAAAACGGTTTGGTGTCGGCAACGGCCGCTTTCATCCCCGCGAAACTCCCCTCGTCTCGTTGCGGTGGCAGCTCTGCTACCCGCGCAATCAGGCCAGATTGCGTTGCGTGAAGGTGGCAACTTGATCCAACCTCCACGCCGCCGGCAAGAGCGCCGTGGCGCTCAGCCCGCTCAGTACGCCCGGCCGATCAATACATATTCCTGCGCCGGCCCCCCCGTGAACAGGCAAGTCCCGGAAATCGCCGGCTGATCGAGTGGCGCGTTGCGGATCGTGAGTTTGAGCGCCTTGAGGCGGTCGGCGATCCCCTCGAGCGCTTCGCCCTCGGGTTTGGACCACGCCACGCGCACCCAACCCTTGAACGCGCCGCCCTCGTCGTCGTTCTCGGCGGCGCCGAAATATTCAGCCAACTCGGCAAACGTCTTGATTTCGGTAAGAATGTTGGCATCCAGGCGCGCTTTGGCTTCGTCGTAGAGACTTTTCTGAACGTCGTCGAGAAGTGCCTGCGCGCCCGCCACGAAGCCGGCGCGCGTCCTTGTATGCGCGGCGACCTTGTCCCCGTCGCGCAGCTTGTCGCGGCGCATGAAGGTGACGTTGCCGCCGGACGCGTCGCGCCCGCCGATCTCCACGATGACCGGTGCTCCGCGACGCACCCAGTTCCAGCGCTTCTCGGCGGACTTGATGGGCTTGAGATCGACGAGCACCCGGATGCCCTGGGCCTTCAGGTCTTTCTCCAGGCCGGCGCAGTAATCGACCAGTTCCCTGTCTTCGGGCTTGTCGCGCAGCATCGGCACGATCACGATCTGGCGCGGGGCGATTTTCGGCGGAATCCGCAAGCCGTCGTCGTCGCCATGGGTCATGATCACGCCGCCGATGAGGCGCGTGGACACGCCCCAGCTCGTCGTATGGCAATAGGCGAGCTGGCCCTGATCGTTCTGGAACTGGATGTTTTGCGCTTGCGCAAAGTGCGTGCCCAGGTAATGCGACGTGCCGGCCTGGAGGGCCTTGCCATCCTGCATCATGGCCTCGATCGAATAGGTGTTGTCGGCGCCCGGGAAGCGCTCGTTGGCCGGCTTTTCGCCCGCGATCACCGGCATGGCGAGCACATTTTCCGCAAACTCGCGATAGACCTCGAGCATCTTCAGCGTCTCGGTCATGGCGTCCTCACGGTCGGCGTGCGCCGTATGTCCCTCCTGCCAGAGGAATTCGGCCGTGCGCAGGAAGAGCCGCGTGCGCATCTCCCAACGCACCACGTTGGCCCATTGGTTGATGAGCAGCGGCAGGTCGCGATAGCTCTTGATCCAGCGCTGGAAGGCATCGCCGATGATCGTCTCCGACGTCGGCCGCACGATGAGCGGTTCCTCGAGCCTGGCTTCCGGGTCGAGCACCAGCTTGCCGCTTTCATTCTTCAGGCGGTGATGGGTGACAACCGCCATCTCCTTGGCGAACCCTTCGACGTGCTCGGCCTCCTTGGCGATGAAGCTCATGGGAATGAACAGCGGGAAATAGCAGTTCTCGTGCCCGGTATCCTTGATGCGCGCGTCGAGTTCGGCCTGGATGCGCTCCCACACGCCCCAACCCCACGGCTTGATGACCATGCAGCCGCGCACGGGGCTCGTCTCGGCCATGTCGCCGTCACGTACGGCGGCCTGATACCATTCGGGAAAGCTCTGCTCGCGGGTGATAGAGAGGGCGCGCTTGCTCATGGGTTTTTCTCCGACATGTGGTTGCCGGAAACCATGGGTGCATCCTTCGGCATCTCCCCGGGCACGGACAGCAATGAGCGCGGCAGGCGCATGCGGGTTTTCGACCTTATCTTGATCCATTGGAGCCGCGGCTGGCGCGGTCCATGCTGGCCCCAATACCGGGTTGAACGGGGCGTTGCAATGGCGCGAGGCTCAACGCACGGGGGATGAGTGCGAATGCTGGGCGCGCGGGGGCGCTCACGGCCGGGAGCTGCCCGACCCAGGCATCAGGGTCGCTGTTTTCTCAGGAAACGCCGATCGGTAGATGGAGCACGCTCAAGAATAAATTCGAAAACCCGGCATAAATGGCTGTTCTTCAATGCTTTTAAGTCAGAACCCTCGAGCCGGAGCGGAGTTCACTCGGCATTGAGATGCGAGACGACTGCGTAGACCCCGGAGAAGGCGACGGCGGCCACGAGCGTATTGACGGCGAAGACTTTCCACATGCTGATTTTGTGTGGCGCGCTTTCCGGCGTGCCCGGCACCACGCTGCCCTCCTCATCCTGTGTCCGGATGAAGAACGGCAGCACCGTAAACAGCGTGATGAACCAGACGCAGAAGAACGTGGCGATGGCGATCGACGGGCGCATTTGAGGTGCATCCTGTATCAGAGAAACAGCTCAAACGCACTTTGACCGTCCCCGGCGCGTGAGCAAGTCAATTAAGCCGGCGCGGCGGCACACCGCATGTCATACTAGTGGCCTCGACGATATGGCGAGGAGGTCTTGTCATGGCACTCGAACCAAACGACCGGCTGCTCAAGCTTGCCCTGGTCCTTTTCGGCGTGGTTTTCTGCCTAGTCTATCCAATCGGCCTGATCTGGCCTTCGGGTTGGGTCTGGCACGAAGGACACGGCCAGTACTACCTGCAAATGATTTGCGGGATCTATGCCACGCTCGGTATCTTTCTGATTGCGGCGGCGCGCGATCCACAGAGGCATCAAAAGCCTGATCTCTTTCACGATCTGGTCGAGCGTCGTGCATGCCGCCATCATGGCAGCTCAGGCGATTTACGATGGCCGCGAAATAGGTCACTTCGCCGGCGACGTCCCTGCCCTGCTGCTGGTCGCGGTTGTGCTGTGGTATCTGATGCCGTCTGCACGGCGTGTGCCCTTCGCGGTATAGATCGCAGCATCACTCGCGGCACAATTGAAAACACTTACGTCACGGCCCTGCCTCAGACCTGTTCCAGTTCGGTCAAAGTCCCCAGGAAGTCCTTGGGATGCAGGAACAGCACGGGTTTGCCGTGCGCGCCGATCTTGGGATTGCCATCGCCCAGCACGCGCGCGCCCTGTGCCTTGAGCCGATCGCGTGCGGCGATGATGTCGTCCACTTCATAGCAGACGTGGTGGATGCCCCCGTCGGGGTTCTTCTCGACGAACTTGGCGATGGGCGAATTCTCACCGAGCGGCTCGAGGAATTCGATCTTGGTATTGGGCAGTTCCACGAACACCACCGTGACCCCGTGTTCGGGCTGCGCGGCCGGCTCGGTCACTTTCGCGCCGAGCGCGTTACGATAGACGGCCGTCGCTTTGGCCAAGTCCTTGACCGCGATCGCCACATGGTTGAGCCGTCCGATCATCTGCAATATCTCTTTGCCGTGCCTTGAAGTATTCGCCGTTCCTCGCAGCTATATAGATGCGGTCAGCGGGCCGCGTCCACTGTCGAGACGAGCACCTTGACGACGGGCTTCTTGCCCCACGCCTCGTTGATAGCGGCGCGCACGGAGCGGAATACCGCCTCGCGTACCATTTCTATGTCGGCGCGCCGCTTGGGCGGAATGGATCGCAGCGTGCCGTCGACGGCGTCGAGAACGACTTCGCTCATCGCCTCGCCATCCACTGCGGCAAGCGGAATTCCATCCAGCACCACTTGCGGCTCGCACAGAATGTCACCGCGCCGCGACATCGTCATTGACACGACGGCGATGCCGGCAAACGACAGCTTGCGGCGGGCGCGCACCGGGCCCTCGGCATCCGGTACGATGAGATGGCCGTCGCGATAGAGGCGGCCAACGGGCGCCTCATCGATGAGGCCGACGGGCTCGGGCCAGATTTTCAGCATCTCGCCGCTGACCAGGGTGTAGGCGCTCTTGACGCCCATGGCGCGCGCAAGCTCGGCGTGGGCCTTGAGGTGGCGCGCCTCGCCGTGCATGGGCACGCAGATCTGCGGCTTCAACCAGCTGTACATGTCGCGCAGTTCATCGCGGCGGGGATGGCCGGTCACGTGCACCAGCGCTTCCCCGTCCGTTATGATGTCGACGCCGCGGCGGGCCAGATTGTTCTGCACCTTGCCGACCGATTTCTCGTTGCCTGGAATGGTGCGTGAAGAAAAGATCGCAAGGTCGCCCTTGTCGAGCGAGATATCGGGATGCTCGCCCTCGGCCACGCGCGCCATGGCAGCTCGCGGCTCGCCCTGGCTGCCGGTGCACAGGATCACGGCGTCATCGGCGCTCAGATCCCGGAAGTACTGCTGGTCGAGGTAGGAGAAGCCTTCGTGCAGGTAGCCTGTGTCGATGGCGACCGATATGACCCGGTGCAGCGCGCGCCCAGCCACCACCAGGCGGCGGCCTGCCGCGTGCGTGGCATCGGCTATCGCCTTGATGCGCGCGACGTTGGAGGCGAACGTCGTGATCGCTACACGCCGCGGCGCGTTGCGAATGATGGTCGCGAGCGATTTGGCGACATCCGTTTCGGAAGGCGAGCGCCCTTCCCGCAAGGCGTTCGTGCTGTCGCACACGAGCGCCAGCACGCCCTCCTGGCCCAGGGCCTTCAGCTTGGCTTCGTCGGGTGGCGCGCCCACAAGCGGCGTCGTGTCGAGTTTCCAGTCGCCGGTATGGAAGACGAGCCCGGCCGGGGTGCGAATGGCAAGGCCGCTGGGCTCGGGAATGGAATGGGCGAGGCTGACGAATTCGACGTCGAAGGCGCCGATATTCAAACGCGCGCCGAGCGGTACCGTCTTTACCGGCACGGCGGCCTTGCGGCCCAGTTCGGTAAGCTTGGAGCGCACCATCCCGGCGGTGAATGCCGTGGCATAGATCGGGCAGTTAAGTTGAGGCCACAGCTCCAGCACCGCACCGATATGATCCTCGTGCGCGTGCGTCAGCACCAGGCCGGCGAGCGCTTGGCGTTCCGATACGATGAACCGCAGATCGGGCAGCACCACATCCGCGCCGGGCTCGGCCTCGCCCGGGAACGTAATGCCAAGATCCACCATCAGCCATTGGCGCGCTTGCGGCGGACCAAAGCCGTAAAGGTAGACGTTCATCCCGATTTCGCCGAGCCCGCCGAGCGCCATGAACACCAGCTCGTCGCCGCCGCTCTGTCCCGGTCGCCGCCTCGCGTTCGAACCTTTGTTCTTCTTCTTTGAGGTCATCGTTCCTTCGGTCCACCCGGCGCCGACGCGGCCAGCGCGACATCTCCAAAATTGAACGTTTCGAGCCGGCCCGCGACGTTCGCAAGCAGTGCTCCGTCGTCGTTCAATCCCTGATAGCTGCCTGACAGCGTCTCATTGCCGGCGGTGACTGTAATGGCCTGTCCGATTGGCCCGGCGCGCTCCTGCCAAGCCTTCCGGATAGCAGAAAACGCGCGTCCCTCATCCCACAGTTGAAACCACCTGTGACAGCTATCCATCAACGCCGCAAGGACCATTTCCGCATTTGGGCACTGCGTCTCAAGCGCAAGCGAGGTGACCGGACGGTCCAATTCGGGCGCGCTCGAAACGTTCAGACCAAACCCGGCGACCACCGTGAGGCCGCCGCCGGGAACCCCTGCAACCAACGTGCTTTCCACCAGAATCCCACCCGCCTTGGCGTCGCCGATCATGAGGTCGTTGGGCCATTTGAGGCGTATGCGTCCTTTGCCGGCAAGATCGGTTAACGCAGCGATCGCCTCGTGCAACGCCACGCCCGCCACAAGCGCGATCTGCCCGGCCGATGCGGGTGGGGCGTCCGTGCGGAATGCAAGGCTCGCGTGAAGATTTCCCGTAGGCGAGACCCAGCTACGGCCTACCCGGCCTCGCCCTTCGGTCTGGCGTTCCGCAACGACCCAAAGCGGCAACGGCTCGCCGTTCAAGGCGAGCCGCATTGCATCCCTATTGGTCGAGCCCGTCTCGGACAGGCGGATAATCCTGGGGTGGGCCGCCGTCATCCGTCCCGGGCGCCTCTATTAAGGATGGACCCCGACCAGCGCCGAGGCCGCGGCGGTCGCCCCGTCGAACACCGTGCCCCCGATGATCGGCAATACGAATCCGACGATGAAGAGCGCCGCAAGGCTCATGACGAGGAGCGCATTGCCCTCCACCGGCTCGAAGGGCGCGGCTGGTTCGTCGAAGAACATAACCTTCACGACACGCAGATAGTAGAACGCGCCGATCACGCTCGTGACGACGCCGATGACGGCGAGCGGGTAAAGCCCTGCCTTGATTGCCGGAAGGAAGGCATACCACTTGGCCCAGAACCCTGCGAGCGGCGGAATACCCGCCAGCGAGAACATGAGAATGGCAAACACCGTCGCCAGCCGCAAATCGGTCCTGGCCAGGCCTGCGAGGTCCGATATTCCCTCCACATTCTCGCCGTTGCGGCGCATCGCCAGCACGCACGCGAACGAACCCACGATCATGGGCACGTAGATGGCGAGATAGATCAGCAGGCCCGCGGTGCCTTCCGTGATGTTGGCCGCAAGGCCGATGAGTGCATAGCCGACATGGCCGATGGACGAGTACGCCAGCAGCCGCTTGATGTTGGTCTGCCCGATCGCAGCGAAGGCGCCGAGCACCATCGAGGCGATGGACAGGAAGATCACGATCTGCTGCCACTGCACTGCGGCCGAGGGCAGTGCGGATTGCGTAAAGCGGATCAAGAGCGCCATGGCGGCAACCTTGGGCGCGGCGGAGAAGAACGTCGTCACCGGGGTTGGCGAACCCTCGTAGACGTCGGGCGTCCACATGTGGAAGGGAACGGCGGATATCTTGAAGGCGATGCCCACGAGGACGAACACGAGACCCGCGATCAGGCCCAGATCCTGCAGCATCCCTTCCGCCTCAGCCGCGGCGGCGATCTGCGCGTACCCCGTGGAGCCCGTGATGCCATAGAGCAGCGAGGCGCCATAGAGCAGCATGCCGGAGGACAGAGCGCCAAGAACGAAATACTTGAGGCCCGCCTCGCTGGAGCGCACGTCGTCCCGCTTGAAGGCGGCGACCACATAGAGCGCCAGGCTCTGAAGCTCCAGCCCAAGATAAAGCGCAATGAGGTCGTTGGCCGACACCATCATCAGCATGCCAAGTGTTGCGATGAGCACCAGCACCGGGTACTCGAACAACAGGATCTTCGCGCGCGCGAAATCATTGAACGAAAGCAGCAACGCGAACCCCGAGCCCGCTAGCACGATCAGCTTGAGGAACCGCGTCGCCGCGTCGTTGACGAACGCGCCGTCGAACATCACTTCCCTGCTGCCGGTCTGATCGAGCACGAGCGCGAAGGCGGCCGCGATAACCGCCAGCGCCAGCCAGCCCACGATGCGTCCGGCAGCCTCGCCGTCGCGCATGAAGGCGCCCAGCATGAGCAGTACGATGGCGCCGATGGCGACCATCAGCTCGGGATAAACGGGGGCGAGAGAAGTGAGGTCCATTCGGATCGTCCCTTATTGGCCGAGCATGGCGGCCGCGGGCTTGAGCGCGGCCTCGTAGTTGGCGACGAGATTCTTGACGGAGGCCCCGGTCACGTCGAGCACCGGAGCCGGATAGAAGCCGTAGTAGATCGTGAGCACAACGAGCGGAGCGAGGATTGCGACCTCGCGCGGGGAGAGATCGAGCATGGCCTTGAGCTTCACCTTCTCCAGGGCGCCGAAGATCATGCGGCGATACAGGTAGAGCGCGTACGCCGCCGACAGGATGATGCCCGTCGTCGCCAGGATCGCGACCCAGGTATTGGCCTTGAAGGCGGCAAGCAGCGTCAGGAACTCCCCGACGAAGCCGCTCGTGCCCGGCAGTCCCACGTTGGCCATGGTGAAGACCATGAAAGCCGCCGCATATTTCGGCATCCGCTCGGCGAGCCCTCCGTATGCCGCGATCTCTCGCGTGTGCATGCGGTCGTAGACGACGCCGACGCACAGGAACAAGGCTGCCGAGACGATGCCGTGCGACAGCATCTGGAAGATGGCGCCGTCGATGCCCTGCTGGGAGGCGGTGAAAATGCCCATCGTCACATACCCCATGTGCGCGACCGACGAATAGGCGATGAGCTTCTTCATGTCCTCCTGAACGAGCGCGACCAGCGACGTGTAGACGATCGCGATGATCGACAACGAATAGACCAGCGGCGCGAGTTGCTCGGATGCATGGGGGAACATCGGCAGCGAGAAGCGCAAGAAGCCGTAGCCGCCCATTTTCAGCAGGATGGCGGCGAGGATTACCGAGCCCGCGGTAGGCGCTTCGACGTGCGCATCCGGCAGCCAGGTGTGCACCGGCCACATCGGCATCTTGACCGCAAAGGAGGCGAAGAACGCCAGCCACAGCCACCACTGCATATCGGCGGGGAATCTGCTTGTCAGCAGCGTCGGGATGTCGGTCGTGCCGGCGTGCCAGTACATCGCCATCATGGCAAGCAGCATCAGCACCGAGCCGAGCAGCGTGTAGAGGAAGAACTTGAACGAGGCATAGACGCGCCGTTTGCCGCCCCACACGCCGATGATCAGGAACATCGGGATGAGGCCGCCCTCGAAGAACAGGTAGAACAGCACGAGGTCGAGCGCGCAGAAGACACCGAGCATCAGCGTCTCAAGGACAAGAAAGGCGATCATGTATTCCTTGACGCGCTCCTGAACGCTCTCCCAGGAGGCGAGGATGCACAACGGCATGAGGAACGTCGTCAGGATGACGAACAGCATCGAGATGCCGTCGACGCCCATCTTGTATTTCAACCCGCCGAGCCAGGCGTAGTCCTCCAAGAACTGAAAGCCGGGGTTCGTCTTGTCGAAGTTGATCCAGATGAGCAGCGAGACGGCGAAGGTTATGAGCGTCGTCCACAGCGCCACCCAGCGGGCGTTGCCCTTGGCCTCGCGATTGAGGAAGGCGATGACGATCGCGCCCGCCAGGGGCAGGAAAGTAACGATGGAGAGGATGTTGTTCATCGCACGAACCCGCCGTTGACGTAGGTGAAGTAGCTGAGCAGCAGCGCAAGGCCGATCAGCATCGCGAAGGCGTAGTGGTAGACGTAGCCGGTCTGCAGCTTGACCATGCGCCCGGTTACGCGCCCGACCGTGGCCGCCGTGCCGTCGATGGCGCCGTCGATGATCGCGCCGTCGCCGCCCTTCCAGAACAGGCGGCCGATGGCGAACGCCGGCTTGACGAAGATGAAGTCGTAAAGCTCGTCGAAATACCACTTGTTGAGCAGGAAGAGATAGAGCGGCCGGAAGGCCTTGGCGGTTGCCGCGGGAAGGCCGGGGGCCGCGATGTAATAGAGGTAGGCCACCGCGAAACCCAACGCCATGGCGAGGGACGGCGCAAAGCCGACCCACGATGGGATATCGTGCATGGCGTGCAGGATGTGGTTGTGCTCGGCCTTGTGTATGGCCGAGCCCCAGAACGCGCTCTCCTCCTGTCCGATGAAGTAAGGCGCGAAGATCGCACCCGCCAGCACCGCGCCGATCGAAAGCACGGCGAGCGGGATGAGCATCACATTGGGGCTCTCATGCGCATGATCGTAGGTGTGATGATCGGCGCGCGTGGCGCCGTGGAAGGTCATGAACATGAGCCGCCAGGAATAGAACGCGGTCATGAACGCGGCGATGACCAGCAGCCAGAAGGCATAATCGTTCGGCGTGTGGGCGGCGTAAGCCGCCTCGATGATGGCATCCTTGGAGTGGAAGCCGGCAAAGCCGAACAAGTGCGGAATGCCGACGCCCGTCAGCGCGAGGGTGCCGATCAGCATCGCAGCCCAGGTAAGGGGGATCTTGGCCTTCAGGCCGCCCATGGCGCGCATGTCCTGCTCGTGGTGCATGGCGTGAATGACCGAGCCTGCGCCCAGGAACAAGAGCGCCTTGAAGAAGGCGTGCGTGAAAAGATGGAAGATGCCCGCGCCGTACGCGCCGACGCCGCACGCCACGAACATGTAGCCGAGCTGCGAACAGGTCGAATAGGCGATGACGCGCTTGATGTCGTTCTGCACCAGCCCGACGGTCGCGGCAAAGAACGCGGTGATGGCCCCGATCAAGGTGACGAACTTCGATGCCTCGGGTGCATATTCGAAGATGGGCGAGAGGCGCGCCACCATGAACACGCCCGCGGTCACCATGGTCGCGGCATGAATGAGCGCGGAAACGGGCGTGGGGCCCTCCATGGCATCGGGAAGCCAGGTGTGCAGCAGGAACTGCGCGGACTTGCCCATAGCGCCCATGAACAGCAACAAGGCGAGCGTGGTCAGGATGTCGGCCTCGTAGCCGGCGAACATGAAGGTCTTTCCGGCCGTCGCCGGCGTTGCCGCGAAGATCGGGTCGAGGTTGATGGTCCTGAAGATGTAGAACAGGCCGAAGATGCCGAGCAGGAAGCCGAAATCGCCCACGCGGTTCACCACGAACGCCTTGATGGCTGCGGCATTGGCCTCGGGCTTCTTGTACCAGAAGCCGATGAGAAGATAAGAGGCGAGGCCCACGCCCTCCCAGCCGAAGAACATCTGCAGCAGGTTGTCCGACGTCACCAGCGTCAGCATCGCGAACGTGAACAGGGACAGATAGGCGAAGAACCGCGGCCGCGAGTCGTCCTCGTGCATGTAGCCGATTGAGTAGAGATGCACGAGCGAGGACACCGTGGTCACCACGACGAGCATCACTGCGGTCAGCGTGTCCACGCGGATCGACCAGGCGGCATCAAGTTCGCCCGAGGTAACCCAGCGCAGCAACGGCACCTTCTGCGTGGTATGGGCAAAGCCGACGTCCACGAACGCGATCCACGATAGCAACGCGGCCACGCCGAGGAACAGCGTGGTGATGATCTCGCTCGGCCGGTCACCGATGATGCGTCCGAAGAGCCCGGCAATCAGTGCGCCGAGCAGCGGCAGCAGTACGATGGCTGTGTAGATCATGCTGCCTCTAGCCCTTCATCTGGTTGATGTCTTCGACCGCGATGGAGCCGCGGTTGCGGTAATAGACGACGATGATCGCCAGGCCGATGGCGGCTTCCGCCGCCGCCACGGTCAGGATGAACAGCGTGAAGATCTGCCCGACGAGATCGGCGTTGAAGTGCGAGAACGCCACCAGGTTGATGTTGGCGGCCAGCAGCATCAGCTCGATCGACATCAGGATGACGATGACGTTCTTGCGGTTGAGAAAGATGCCGAACATGCCGAGCGTGAACAGGCACGCGGCAACCGTCAGGTAGTGACCAAGTCCGATCGTCATTGCACTCCCTCGCGCGTTACCTGCGGCGTCCCGACGAACAAGGACGCGATGTACCCGATCGCCATCGCCACGATGACTCCGCATATGATCCAGTCGCGTAAAGAGGGCGTGCTGGCGCCACGAGCCGCCCGCGCCTCGGCCTTCGCCTTGCTGGCGGCGCGCCGGCGCGCCTCTTCCAGCGACGTGACGTTTTCCCCTCCGTGATCGCGGCCGTTCTTGAAGCTCATTCCGCGGCCTCCGGCTTGCTCGCAGGCGGAATGTTGAAGCCGCCCGAAGGAAGCTTCACGACCTCCACCCCGGTTGCCGGGCTGCGCGCCACCTGGGCCGCAACCGACTGACGCTTGACGTTCTCGCGATGGCGCAGCGTCAGCACGATGGCGCCTATCATGGCGACCAGCAGCACCATGCCCGCTCCCTGGAAGAAGTAGACATACTTCGTATAGAGCAGTTCGCCGATGGCTTGCGTGTTGCTCACGCCCGCCGGGATCGCGACGCCCGCCGCGCGCCCGGGCGAGACGGTCAGCCCATGGAAGGCGACGAGCGCGACCAGCTCGGCCAGAACCACACCGCCCACGAGTGCGCCGACGGGAGCATTCTTGATGAGCCCCGCCCTCAGCTCGGCGAAGTCGACGTCGAGCATCATGACGACGAACAAGAACAGCACGGCCACCGCGCCGACATAGACGACGACGAGCAGCATGGCGAGGAACTCAGCCCCCAGCAGCACGAACAGGCCGGCCGCGTTGAAGAAGGTGAGGATCAGGTACAGAACCGCGTGGACCGGGTTCTTGGCGAACACGACCATCGCGCCGGAGGCGACCGCGAGAACTGCAAACAGGTAGAAAAAGAAAGCTGTGGTCATGCGCTTATCCGCCCCACGAGTGTCGTCCTGAAGGGCGCCCTCAGGATCCGTTCAACGGTGGCCGTCTTCCTTTTCATCGCACGCGCCCTCACCGGTACTTCGCGTCGAGCGCGATGTTCTTGGCGATCTCGCGTTCCCAGCGGTCGCCGTTATCCAGCAGCCGCTGCTTGTCGTAGAACAGCTCCTCGCGCGTCTCGGTGGCGAACTCGAAGTTCGGCCCCTCCACGATGGCATCCACCGGGCATGCCTCCTGGCACAGACCGCAGTAGATGCACTTGGTCATGTCGATGTCGTATCTGGTTGTGCGCCGCGTACCGTCGTTGCGCCGGGGGCCGGCTTCGATCGTGATGGCCAGGGCCGGGCAGATCGCCTCGCACAGCTTGCAGGCGATGCAGCGCTCCTCGCCGTTGGGATAGCGCCGCAACGCGTGTTCGCCGCGAAAGCGCGGGGAAAGCGGTCCCTTTTCGTAAGGGTAGTTCACCGTCTTCTTGGGCGCGAAGAAGTAGCGCATCGTCAGGACGAACGCCGTGACGAACTCGGTCAAAAACAGCGATTTGACGCCTTGGGCGATATTCATGAGCTTTCAGCCTCTATCCAAAGACGTAAGCGCCGATCAGGAACCCTATGAGGGGAAACAACACCAGATCCATCACGCCTACGATCTTCAGTACCTCTTTCGTCTCGTCCTTCTCCACCCGCCCGGCGAGCTTTGCGAGCATCATGTAGCTCGATGCGCCAGCGATGAGGCCGATGGCCAGACCGATGGCGGCGCCCATCATGGCGCGGTGCCCGTGAAGTGCAGCCAGCTCGCCGTTGCGATGACGGCAACCAGCGAGAGCGGCAGAAACACTTTCCAGCCCAGCCGCATCAACTGGTCGTAGCGGTAGCGGGGCACGATGGCCTTCGCCATCGCGAACAGGAAGAACACCAGCACGACCTTGACCAGAAACCAGATGATGCCGGGCACCCAGTTCAGCCACCACACGTCCAGCGCCGGCAGCCAGCCGCCCAGGAACAGGATCGTAGTCATGGCGCACATGGTGGTGATGGCCACGTATTCGCCCAGCATGTAGAGCAGATACGGCGTCGAGCCGTACTCGACCATGAAGCCGGCAACGAGTTCCGATTCCGCCTCGACCAGATCGAACGGCGGGCGGTTGGTTTCCGCCAGCGCCGAGACGTAGAAGATCACGAACATCGGAAACAGCGTCAGCCAATGCCAGTCGAGCAGCGAGTTGGGGAAGCCCATCGCGGTGCCGGGGCCCGTCTTCTGTGCATTGACGATGTCGGTGAGGTTGAGCGAGCCGACCAGCAGCAGCACGCAGATGATCACGAACCCGATGGAAACCTCATAGCTCACCATCTGCGCCGCCGAGCGCAGCGAGCCCATGAAGGGATACTTCGAGTTCGAGGCCCAGCCGCCCATGATGATGCCGTAAACACCCAGCGAGGAGATCGCGAGCAGGTAGAGGATGCCGACGTTCATGTCGGAGATCACCCACTTGCCCTCAATGAGCCCGAAGAAGCTGCCCTCGCTGACGGGAATGACGGCCCACGCGGCCAGCGCGAAAGTCGCGGTTGCGAGCGGGGCGAGCAGAAACACCGCCTTGTCGGCGCCCGCCGGGATCACGGGCTCCTTGAAGACGAACTTGAGCAAATCCGCAAACGATTGGAAGAGCCCGAACGGACCCACGACGTTGGGACCGCGGCGCAGCTGCACGGCGGCCCACACCTTTCGGTCCATCAACAGCAGATAGGCGATGATGAGCAACAGCCCCACCAGCATCAGCAGGGAAAAGCCCACGATCGCCAGCAAGTGCCATCCGTAATCGTTCATGAAGGTGGTGATCGCTTCGAGCATGATCTGATCCCTACTCCGCCGCCTTCAATGCACCTTTGCGCGCACTCGCCACAAGCGCGCTCATGCCCGCCATGACGGCGGATGCGCGCGCCACCGGATTGGTGAGATAGAAATCCTCGATGGCCGGAGCAAAGGGTTCCGGCGACAACGGGCCGGACAGCTTCGCCAGCATTCCAAGGCCGCTCATGGCGCGCGTCTCCAGGGTGTCGAGCGCAGCCAGCTGCGGCGCCGTCTTGTACATGGCTGCACGCAGGGCGCCCAGGTCGTCATAGGCAAGCGTCTTGCCGGCATGCGCCGAAAGCGCCCGGACGATCGTCCAGTCTTCTTTGGCCTGCCCCGGTGCAAACGCGGCCTTCAAGGTCTGCTGCGCGCGCCCTTCGGTATTGACGTAGGTGACGGCTTTTTCAGTGTAGGCCGCGCCCGGCAGGATGACGTCGGCGCGCGCTGCGCCGCGGTCGCCATGGCTGCCCTGGTAGACCGTGAAGGCGCCGCCCGATGCGCCCAGATCGCACTCGTCGGCGCCCAGCAGATAGACGACCTGCATATCGGGCTGGAGGATGCCTGCAAGATCGCGGCCGCCTTCGGCGGGCACGAAGCCCACATCGAGCCCCGCCGCGCGCGCCGCCGCCGTATGCAATACATTGAAGCCGTTCCAGGCGGCATCCTTGCCTTCGCACGCCGCCAGCGCGATTTGCGCGGCAAGCGCGAGCACCGCCAAGCCATCAACGCGCGCGAACGCGCCCTGGCCCACGATGATCATGGGCTTTTGGGCTTCCTTCAGTTTCTGCGCAAAGGGATGCTTGCCGCTCGCCACATCCGCAAGCGTAGCGGCGCCGGCTCCAAGATGCGTCACCGGATAGGTCAACGGCGCGTTGGATCCTATGAGGCCGACGTCCTTCAACAGCCCCGTGCGCCAGCGCTTCCTTATGCGCGAATTCAAAACGGGCGCCTCGATGCGCGGATTCGATCCGACGATGAGGATCGCATCCGCCTGCTCGATGCCGCTGATGGTGGAGTTGAACACGTAGGACGCACGTCCGAGCTTGGGATCGAGCTTGTCGCCTGCCTGGCGGCAATCGAGGTTTTTCGAGCCCAGCCGCGTGAACAGGTCCTTCAATGCGAACATCTCTTCCGCGCCGCACAGATCGCCCGCGATGGCGCCGATCTTTGCAGGATCGGCGCTTTTCAGCTTCTGTGCGACAAGCGTCAGCGCCTCGTCCCAGCTTGCAGGCTCCAGGCGGCCGTTCTTGCGGATATAGGGCGTGTCGAGCCGCTGGGTCTTCAGCCCGTCAGCCACGTGGCGCGTCTTGTCGGAGATCCATTCCTCGTTCACCGCGTCGTTGTTACGCGGCAGGATGCGCATCACCGCGCCGCCGCGCGTGTCGACGCGAATGGCGCTGCCGAGCGCGTCCATGGCGTCGATGGTTTCGGTCTTTCTCATTTCCCATGGCCGGGCGTTGAACGCCCAAGGACGATGGGTGAGCGCGCCAACCGGACACAGGTCCACGACGTTGGCGCTCATCTCGGAAAGAATGCCCTGCTCGAGATAGGTCGTAATCTCGGCATCCTCGCCGCGCGAGATCAGGCCCAGTTCTTCCACCCCGGCGACTTCGGTCATGTAGCGCACGCACCGCGTACAGTGGATGCAGCGCGTCATTATCGTCTTGATGAGCGGGCTGATGTTCTTCTCTTCCACCGCGCGCTTGTTCTCGTGATAGCGCGAGCCGCCCATCCCGAACATCATGGCCTGGTCCTGCAGGTCGCATTCGCCGCCCTGGTCGCAGATCGGGCAATCGAGCGGATGGTTGATGAGCAGGAACTCCATGACGCCTTCGCGCGCCTTTTTCACGAGCGGGCTCCTGGTGGAAATCTCCTTGGGGCTGCCGTCCTTGTTCGGCGGCAGGTCGGAGACGCCCATCGCGCACGAGGCGACGGGCTTCAGCACGCCCTGCACCTCCACCAGGCACATGCGGCAGTTGCCGGCGATCGACAACCGCTCATGATAGCAAAAGCGCGGAATCTCGGCGCCCGCCTGCTCGCACGCCTGCATCAAGGTCAGGTGATCCTCGACCTCGATCTCTTGGCCGTCGATGATGAGCTTCTTGGTCATGCTCTATTCCGCCGCCATTTTCGTATGCTTTGCCTGATACTGGTCGATGCGCGCCTCGATGACGGGGCGGAAGTTATTGATGAGGCCCTGAACCGGCCATGCAGCCGCATCGCCCAGCGCGCAGATCGTGTGGCCTTCGATCTGCTTGGAGACCTCAAACAGAAGGTCGATCTCGCGTTTCTCGGCCTGACCGCGCTCCATGCGCTCCAGCACACGCCACATCCAGCCGGTGCCCTCCCGGCAGGGCGTGCACTGTCCGCAGCTCTCGTGCTTGTAGAAGTAGGAAATGCGCCGGATGGCCGCGATGATGTCGGTGGACTTGTCCATGACGATGACCGCCGCCGTGCCAAGACCCGAGCCCAGCTTCGACAAGGCGTCGAAGTCCATCGTAACCTCGCTCGCCTGCTCGGCCGTGATGCAGCGCACCGACGAGCCTCCCGGGATCACCGCAAGCAGATTGTCCCAGCCACCGCGCACGCCGCCGCAGTGCCTCTCGATGAGCACCTTGAGCGGGATGCCCATCTCTTCTTCGACGACGCACGGCTTTTCGACGTGGCCGGAAATCTGAAACAGCTTGGTGCCGGCGTTATTGGGCAGGCCCAGCGCTGCAAACCACGCCGCGCCGCGCCGCAATATCTCGCCCGTGACGGCAATCGACTCCACGTTATTGATCGTCGTCGGCGAGCCCCAAAGACCTGTGTTGGCGGGGAATGGCGGCTTCAGCCGCGGCTGGCCCTTCTTGCCTTCGAGACTTTCGAGCAGCGCGGTTTCCTCACCGCAGATATAGGCGCCCGCGCCGTGGTGCACGTAGATGTCGAGATCCCAGCCATGCACGTTATTCTTGCCGATGAGCTTGGCCTCGTAGGCTTCGCCGATGGCATGCTGGAGTGCCTCGCGCTCGCGTATGAACTCGCCGCGCACATAGATGTAGCAGGTATGCGCGCGCATCGCGAACGACGCGAGCAACGCCCCTTCGACCAGCAGATGGGGATCATGCCGCAGGATCTCGCGATCCTTGCACGAGCCGGGCTCGGATTCGTCAGCGTTGATGACGAGATAGCTCGGCCGCGGATCGGCCTTGGGCATGAACGACCACTTGAGGCCGGTTGGAAACCCAGCACCGCCCCGGCCGCGCAGGCCGGAAGCCTTCACCTCGTTGATGATCCAGTCATGGCCCTTGTCGATGAAGAATTTGGCGCCGTCCCAGGCGCCGCGCGCGACGGCCCCCTTAAGCCCCACGTCGTGGAAGCCATAAATGTTGCGGAAGATACGGTCGCGATCATGCAGCATCTCGATTACCCCTTCGGCCGATCGCCGGCATTGGCGGCATCAGGAGAAGGCGCGCCCGGTGCGCCTGCGATCCCGGACGTGCCTGACGTGGGCGTATCGGTGGCTGGCTCGAAGCGATGCCTCCAAGCACCGATCGTCGAGCCGTCATAGAGCGAGGCATCCGTCAGCGTCGTCGGCCCGCCTTCCGGGCAGGACGCCTTGCGGCCGTTCTGAGGCCCCGGAACCGGCTTCTCGCCCGCCTCGAATATATCCAGGATGGCTTCGAACGCGGCGGGCGTCAGATCCTCGTAGGTATCCTCCCAGATCTGGACCATCGGCGCGTTGGCGCACGACCCCAGGCACTCGACCTCTTCCCACGACAACTTGCCGTCCGCCGAAACGTGATGGGGCTCGGGATGAATGCGTTTCCTGCAGGCCTCGATCAGCGCGCCCGCTCCGCGCAGCATGCACGGCGTCGTGCCGCAAACCTGAACATGGGCGCGCGTGCCGACGGGCGAGAGCTGGAACATCGTGTAGAAGGTCGCAACTTCGAGCCCCCGGATGTGCGCCGTTCCCAGCATGTCCGTGACGTATCGGATGGCCGGCTCGGGCAGCCAGCCGCCGGCCTGCTCTTGCGCGCGCCACAACAGCGGGATGATCGCTGCCGCTTGCTTGCCTTCAGGATACTTGGCGATCTGGGTCTTCGCCCATGCAAGATTTTCAGCGTCGAAGGCGAAGTGGGCGGGCTGGTCGGGATGTAGACGGCGAACGGCCATCGGCGGCTCCTCGTTGGACCAAGCGCGAGTCGGCTGCGGCGCGAGTATAACGCATTGCAGCAATGGCGGGACGCCCCCGCGTTCGGCCGATTTACTGTAGTGATGCACTACGTGGATCGGGCCGCCAAAGCAAGCCGTCGAGGCTAGGACAAAAGCAGCGCAACCCCGGAAAACCTGCATCCCGGGGTGCGACGAAAAGCTTGGCCGTTCAGCGAGCTAATTGATCGAAATCAAGGCTGCGAGGTTGCGCCCGGCGGTGGCGAAACAGTCCCTGGCTTTTCCTCCAGGATGCCCTTGCGCCTCAAGGTCTCGGTGGGCTGTTCGCTGGCCCATCTTCGTTCCGAGTAGCCAAGCGGCACCGACAGCCAGCCCAGCAGCAACAGGAAGGTGACGACCGGCACGATAAACAGGCCGATCTGCGAGCCGACCCGCACGAACCCCGTCCAGATCAGCGCCAGAACGAGGCCAAAACCGATGATGAACCAGCCGCCGTCATCGACGCCGCGAGCCGTTGCAAACGCCAATCCGGCGAGCAGGCCGCCAAGCCCGATCAGAACCGGAATGAAGGGCAGGTCTGCCTGGAGGGCCCCCATCGGCCACCCGTTCGACTTTGCAAACAACCTGTAGGTGGCGAGGCTCAGTCCAAAGCCGAAGGAGGCCACGGCGAGGAGGAATAGATTGTCCATCATGGGTGAAGCTGCTCCCGGTCACACGCAAGAGGAACGCCGCGCCGGCCTCTGGCTGCCATGCGTTCCCACACAGGCTGCTTATCAACGCTTTATGGCGGACGCTAGTCTAGCCGCGCCAGCGAGGTTAAGGCCGGGGCCTCGTGCGCGCTGCGCGCCAAGCTGCGATGGCCAGGCCTGCGCAGACCATCCCGCTGCCCATGTGGAAGCCGATGTAGGGCCAGCGCGCGCCCGCGACGGCCACGATCAGGCCATCCCCCGCACACACAGCGGCCCCGAAGGCGAACCACAGCGCGAGTCCCTGCCAATTCTTCAGCCAGGCAAATGCGGCCACGATAAGCGCTAGCCACAGATCGCGCAGCCCTATCGCCCAATGGAGCGCGAAGCCCGCATCACCCTTGCCCAGCCCGAAGGTCCGTTGCGCCTGCAGCGGATCGACGAGGAAACGCGCACCGATAACGGCCAGCAGCACGCCGGCCAGGACGGCGACAACTCGGACGATTTTGGCAAGAGCAGGCATGTTTGAAAGCCGGTCCCCGACGCGGGAGGTGTGATGCATCCGTCCCCCGGGGCGGCCCTTGCGCGTCGCACGCCCCCAGGTGACCACCCGAGCACCCCAAGGCGCTAGCGATCGATTTCGCCGAACACGATGTCGAGCGAGCCGATGATTGCGGAGACGTCGGCCAGCATGTGCCCGCGGTTCAGGAAGTCCATGGCCGCCAGATGCGCAAAGCCCGGCGCGCGAATTTTGCAGCGGTAGGGCCTGTTCGAGCCATCCGCCACCAGATAGACGCCGAACTCGCCCTTTGGCGCTTCGACGGCGGCGTAGACTTCACCCGCAGGGACGCGGAAGCCCTCCGTATAGAGCTTGAAGTGATGGATGAGCGCCTCCATGGAACGCTTCATGTCCCCGCGCTTGGGCGGTACGACCTTCTTGTTGCCGGCCGAAACCGGCCCGCGCCCCTCGGGGCTCTTCAGCTTCTGGCAGCACTGCTTCATGATCTTGGCGCTCTCGCGCATTTCCTGCATGCGCACCAGATAGCGATCGTAGCAGTCGCCGTGCTTGCCGACCGGAATGTCGAAATCCATTTCGGCATAGCATTCATAAGGCTGCGCCTTGCGCAGATCCCACGCCGCACCCGAACCGCGCACCATCACGCCCGAAAAACCGTAGCGGAACGAGTCTTCCAGAGACACCACGCCAATATCGACGTTGCGCTGCTTGAAGATCCGGTTATCGGTCAGCAATCCTTCGATATCGTCGCAGACTTTGAGGAATGGATCGCACCATGTGTAGATATCATCCACGAGTTGGTCCGGCAGGTCCTGATGCACGCCGCCAATGCGGAAATACTTGGCATGCATGCGCGCGCCCGATGCGCGCTCGTAGAACACCATGAGTTTCTCACGCTCTTCGAAGCCCCACAGCGGCGGGGTCAGCGCGCCCACGTCCAACGCCTGCGTCGTGACGTTGAGCAGGTGCGACAGAAGGCGGCCGATCTCCGAATAGAGCACGCGGATGAGCTGGCCGCGGCGCGGCACCTCCAGGCCGAGCAGGCGCTCCGCGGCAAGGCAGAAAGCGTGCTCCTGGTTCATTGGAGCGACGTAGTCGAGGCGGTCGAAATAGCCGATCGCCTGCAGATACGTCTTATGCTCGATCAGCTTTTCGGTGCCGCGATGGAGCAGGCCGACGTGCGGATCGACCCGCTCCACGACCTCGCCGTCGAGTTCCAGTACAAGACGCAGCACGCCGTGCGCGGCCGGATGCTGCGGCCCGAAGTTGATATTGAAGTTCCTGATCTCTGCTTCGGCCATGTGCCCAGTCTTTCGTATTGGCGCGCCCGCCCCGCAGTTCGGGGAAGCGTGCCGCTAAAGTCCCGCCACCCGCGCACGCTTCGCCTTGTCGTTGACGCGCGCAATGAATTTATCCCAAACCACCACCATGCGCTCATGCTCGCCTTCGCTGATGACATCGAGTTCGTCGCGCGCCTTGACATGGAACGACACGCGCCGGCCATCGACTTTTGTCACCTCGGCTTCCACCGTTACCACCTGACGGGGCACGGTTGCGGCCAGATGCGAAACGTTGATGTGAACGCCGAGGGAGCCTTCGCCCTCGTCGAGATGGTTCTCGAGAACCTTGAGACACGTCCACTCCATCAATCCGACCATGAAGCCCGTCGCGAAAACCTTGGGCATCTGCTGGAACTCGTGCGCCTCGGGATAGAGGTGCGGCACCGTCTTGCTCGCGGGCACGCGAAACGAGAACTCGGTCTTGGCGCCGGGCTTGAGGGTGGGTTTCATGCCCCTTACGCTCCGCTCGCCTTCTCGTCACCCGGCAGCACGTAGTTCGGCGCCTCCCAGGGGCTCTCGAAGTCGAAGCTGCGGAAGTCCTGCGTCAGCTTCACAGGCTCGTAGACGACGCGCTTCTGCCCGTCGTCGTAGCGCACCTCGACATAGCCGGTGAGCGGGAAGTCTTTTCGCAACGGATAGCCCTGGAAGCCGTAATCTGTGAGCAGACGGCGCAGATCGGGGTGACCGGAAAAGCGGATGCCATACATGTCGTAGGCTTCCCTCTCGTACCAGTTGGCCGCAGGGAAGATGTCGTTGACCGACGGGATCGGTGTCACGTCGTCGGCCTGCACCTTCACGCGGATGCGCTGATTGAGGCGGGGGGAGAGCAAATGATAGACGACATCGAAGCGTTTTGCGCGCTCGGGATAGTCGACGCCGCACAGATCGATCAGCACCTCGAACTTGCAGCGCTCGTCGTCGCGCAGCCGCATCAACAGCGTGGTCAGATCATCGGCTGCGCACGTCAGCGTCAACTCGCCGAAGCTGACGGCCGTACCGACGCTCTCGCCGGGCATACCGGCCTTGATGTGGTTGGCGAGTTCGGTGAGGTTTGTCATGATACGTCCGTAAAGGGAGCAGGCAAATGACGATGGGCGATCGGCAGTCAACCCCGCCGGCCGGATTACCGCTCGATCGTTCCCGTGCGGCGGATCTTCCGTTGCAGCAAGAGCACGCCGTAAAGCAGCGCTTCCGCCGTGGGCGGGCATCCGGGCACGTAGATGTCGACCGGCACGATGCGATCGCAGCCGCGCACCACCGCGTACGAATAATGATAGTAACCCCCGCCGTTGGCGCACGAACCCATGGAGATCACATAGCGCGGCTCGGGCATCTGGTCGTAGACCTTGCGCAGCGCAGGCGCCATCTTGTTGGTCAGCGTGCCGGCGACGATCATGACGTCCGATTGGCGCGGGGAGGCGCGCGGCGCAAAGCCGAAACGCTCCAGGTCGTATCGCGGCATCGACGCCTGCATCATCTCGACCGCGCAGCAGGCGAGCCCGAAGGTCATCCACATCAGCGAGCCGGTGCGCGCCCAGTTGATCAGGTCGTCCGTCGTCGTGACGAGGAAGCCCTTGTCGGCAAGTTCGTCGTTCACGCTCGTGAAGAACGGATCATCCGGCTTGATGATGCCCGACGGAGCGCCTCCCGTTGCACCCTCGCGCACACGGTCGAACACGCGGTCGAAGAGAACTGCGTCGTCGCGGGTCACTCCCATTCGAGCGCACCTTTCTTCCACTCGTAGATAAATCCAATGGTCAGCACGCCCAGGAACGCCATCATCGACCAGAAACCGAAGCTTCCGATATCCTTGAACGCCACCGCCCAGGGAAAGAGGAACGCAACTTCCAAATCGAAGATGATGAACAGGATCGACACCAAGTAGAACCGCACGTCGAACTTCATGCGCGCGTCGTCGAAGGCGTTGAATCCGCACTCGTACGCCGAAACCTTCTCAGGATCGGGATTGCGAACGGCAACGAGGAAAGGCGCCACCATGAGGGCCGCGCCGATGAACAGCGCCACGCCCAGGAAGATCACCAGCGGCAGGTAGTGATTGAACAGGTCGGTCATGCGCATCTCTTTACCGGCCAGAAGGTTGCCGGCCAGAAGGGCCAAAACGCGCAAATCCCAGGCGGCTCTGCCGGTTGGTCCGCTGATTGCCGGATTCGCGTTAGCCATGGTGTTAGACCAGCACGTGGTGCGGCGCAACCGGGCCGAGGGTCACACTTAGGCGCCTGCCTGCGGTGCCTTGCCCGCATCAGGCGATGCCGGCGTGCGCTACGCGCTGTAAGATGCGAGGGAAGATAAAATGGCGCGAGAGACGGGACTTGAACCCGCGGCCTCCGCCGTGACAGGGCGGCGCTCTAACCAACTGAGCTACTCCCGCAAACCAAAAAAGCGACGGGCGCCTCTTCGATAGCGCCCGCGGTCACAAGTGTGGAGATACGTGAACCGCACCGGCTCGTCAAGCCGCTTCACGATCGCTTTCCGCCGCCCCGGTTGTAAAGCCGCACCTCGCCCAGTTCGCCCAGCCGCGCCAAGGCGGCGGCGACGGCTACCAAGGAAGACAAAATGACCCGCCTGTTGGGGCGCTTCGTGCACAGCGCACTGAGGCGGGAAAACGACTGGTGGGAGGTGAGGGGATCGAACCCCCGACATTCTCGGTGTAAACGAGACGCTCTACCGCTGAGCTAACCTCCCCCGGCCGGCAGCCATTGCGGCAACCAAAATCGGTAGCGACTGCCTAATGCCGATTTCCCGGTTAGTCAAAAGCAATCGCGCCCCAAGGCGCCTGCACGCAAAGCATCGCCAGCAGGCTGCAGGCGAGCTTGCGGGCGGATTTCCCAACCGCGCTCTCATAAAGCGAAAGGCGCACCAAATGGCACGCCCCCGCGAACGACATACTTGGCTCAGCGCTCAGTTGAGCGCTTCCTTCAGGCCCTTGGCGGGCGTGAACTTCGGCACGACGGCAGCGGCGATCTTGATGGTCTCACCGGTTGCGGGATTGCGGCCTTCGCGCGCTTTGCGCTTGGCCACCTTGAAGGTGCCGAAGTCGGGAATGCGCACCTCGTGGCCTTCCTTCATGGCGTTGCGGATGTGGGCGAGCACGGCATCGACGACGCTGCCGGCTTTCTCCTTCGTCAGCTCACATTCTTTCGCAACGGCGTCGATCAGGTCTTTCTTGCTCATGTGGTCCGTCCTATGGGAAATGGGGAAAGCGAAGATCTATTGGACAGCTCAGCGCCCTTGGCGCTCAGTTACCTGACGTATGCGGCTCACGGACACTTCTGGGGGGAGCCATACGCCAATTGAAGCCGCTTAGAAGCCCCCAATTGGCCACCCCGTCAAGTAGGAAAGCCGCGAAAATCGGCTCAAAACCGCGTCATTTCGTGCCCTTGTCCTCATCAAGACGAAAAACCCCGCGCCACTGCGGCGCGGGGTAACGTTTCGTATGCGGCGAGGTTCAGACCCGTTCAAAGTCAGTGCGCGGTAATGCGCGATCCGCCCTTGTCCTTCTCCTGCGCCTCGAGGGCGGCTTCGGCCGCTTCGTCCCACACTATGGCTTCTGGCGTGCGCACCAGCGCGACCTTCAGCACTTCTTCCAGACGCGATACCGGCACGATCTCGATCTTGGCCTTCACCTCGCTGGGGATCTCGGCCAGATCCTTGACGTTCTCCTCGGGGATGATGACGGTCTTGATGCCGCCGCGCAAAGCGGCAAGCAGCTTCTCCTTCAATCCGCCGATCGGCAGAACCCGGCCGCGCAACGTGATCTCGCCCGTCATGGCGACATCCTTGCGAACCGCGATGCCGGTCAGCACCGAGATGATCGCCGTGGTCATGGCGATGCCAGCGGACGGTCCATCCTTGGGCGTGGCGCCTTCCGGCACATGCACGTGGATGTCGCGCTTCTCAAACAATGACGGGTGAATGCCGAACTCAGGCGAGTGCGCGCGCACGTAGGCGTTCGCGGCCTGGATCGATTCCTTCATCACATCGCGCAGGTTGCCCGTGACCGTCATCTTGCCCTTGCCGGGCATCATGACGCCTTCGATCGTCAGCAGTTCGCCGCCGACCTCGGTCCACGCCAGTCCCGTGACGATGCCGACCTGATCTTCGAGCTCGGCCTCGCCGTAGCGGAACTTGGGCACGCCCAGATAGTCTCCGACGTTGCCGCCCGTCACCACGATCGACGTTTTCGACGAGGTCAGGATCTCCTTCACGGCCTTGCGTGCGAGCTTGGCGATCTCGCGCTCAAGCGAGCGCACGCCCGCTTCCCGCGTGTAACGGCGGATGATCTGAAGAATGGCATCGTCCTCGACAACCCACTCGGACGCATCGAGCCCATGAGCGGCAAGCTGCTCGGGCATCAGGTGCCGTTTGGCGATCTCCAGCTTCTCGTTCTCCGTGTAACCGGCGAGACGGATGATCTCCATGCGATCCATGAGGGCCGGCGGGATGTTGAGCGTGTTGGCCGTCGTCACGAACATCACGTTGGAAAGATCGTAGTCGACCTCCAGGTAATGGTCGTTGAACGTGCTGTTCTGCTCGGGGTCCAGCACCTCCAGAAGCGCCGCGGCCGGATCGCCACGGAAATCCTGGCCCATCTTGTCGATCTCATCGAGCAAGAAGAGCGGGTTGGTGCGCTTGGCCTTCTTCATGGACTGAATGACCTTGCCGGGCATCGAGCCGATGTAGGTGCGGCGATGGCCGCGGATCTCCGCCTCGTCGCGCACGCCGCCCAGCGACATGCGAACGAACTCGCGGCCCGTGGCATTCGCGATCGACTTGCCAAGCGAGGTCTTGCCCACGCCGGGAGGCCCGACGAGGCAGAGGATCGGCCCCTTGAGCTTGTTGGTGCGCGCCTGCACGGCGAGGTACTCGAGGATGCGCTCCTTGACCTTCTCCAGGCCGTAGTGCTCCTGATCGAGGATGCCCTGCGCCTCCACGATGTCCTTCTTGACCTTGCCTTTGATTCCCCACGGGATCGACAGCAGCCAATCGAGATAGTTGCGCACCACCGTCGCTTCAGCCGACATCGGGCTCATCTGCTTGAGCTTCTTGAGCTCGGCCAGCGCCTTGTCCTTGGCTTCCTTCGACAGCTTGGTGTTCTCGATCTTCTCCTCGAACTCCGCGATGTCGTCGCGTTCGTCGGTGTCGCCGAGCTCCTTCTGAATGGCCTTCATCTGCTCGTTCAGATAGTACTCGCGCTGCGTCTTCTCCATCTGGCGCTTGACGCGCGAGCGGATCTTCTTCTCCACCTGCAGAACAGAGATTTCGCTCTCCATCAGCGTGTAGACACGCTCCAGCCGCTCGGAAACGGTGGCCGTCTCGAGCACGTCCTGCTTGTCGGAGATCTTGACGGCCAGGTGTGAGGCGATGGTGTCGGCCAGCTTCGAGTAGTCCTCGATCTGACTGACGGTGCCGAGCACCTCGGGCGAGACCTTCTTGTTGAGCTTCACGTAGCTTTCGAACTGCGAGACGACGGAGCGCGCCAGCGCTTCCAGTTCGTCCTTTGCGCCCGGCTGCTCGGGAACCCGCTCGACGTCAGCTTCGAAGTAATTGGCATTGTCGGTGTAGCGGACCACGCGCGCACGTGCGCTGCCCTCGACGAGCACCTTCACGGTTCCGTCGGGCAATTTCAAAAGCTGCAATACGGACGCGAGCGTGCCGATCTCATAGATCGCGTCGGTCGCAGGATCGTCGTCGCCAGCGTTCTTCTGGGCTGCGAGCAGGATCTGCTTGTCGGCGCGCATGACCTCTTCGAGCGCCGCGATCGACTTTTCGCGGCCGACGAACAGAGGAACGATCATGTAGGGAAAGACCACGATGTCGCGCAGCGGCAGGACCGGGTACAGCTCCTTGCTCGCCTTGTCCTTGGTCTTTTTCTCTTCGCTCATTTCACTATCCATTCTGGCCGGATGCCGCGCCCCGGGCGGAACGGCGGCATCATTTCACGCTTCATTCCACCTTGACACGCAAGACGGCCCCATTGTGGCTGCCGCCAAACGTTCACGACATAAAGCGCGGGAGAGACAGATGATCCAGGTCAACAGGTCTGGTTAATCTCCCCCGAACAAATGGGGACCGGCGGTCCAATATCAAGTGGCCGCCGGCCACGCCTTTTGCCCGTGCCGCGGGCCGCTCGCAACCCAAGCGTCAGGCCGTGGAGCCCTTCTCTTCCGCGCGTTCCGAATAGATGCGCAGGGGACGAGCGCCACCTTCGACGACTTCCGGCCCGACGACGACTTCCTCCACGCCTTTGAGCTGGGGAAGATCATACATCGTGTCGAGCAGAATGCCTTCCAGAATCGAGCGCAGGCCGCGGGCGCCGGTCTTGCGTTCTATGGCCTTGCGCGCGATCGCCTTCAACGCATCGAGCGTGATGGTCAGCTTTACGTCTTCCATCTCGAACAGGCGCTGATACTGCTTCACGAGCGCATTCTTGGGCTCGGTCAGGATCTGCACGAGCGCCGCCACGTCGAGATCCTCCAGCGTCGCGATCACCGGCAAGCGGCCGATGAACTCGGGGATCAAGCCGAACTTCAGAAGATCGTCGGGCTCGACTTCGCGCAGAATGTCTCCCGTGCGGCGCTCATCGGGCCCTGAGACTTTGGCCGAGAAGCCGATGGACGAGCCCCTGCCGCGCCGGGAAATGATCTTCTCCAGCCCCGCGAACGCACCGCCGCAGATGAACAGGATGTTCGTCGTATCAACCTGCAGGAATTCCTGCTGGGGATGCTTGCGCCCGCCCTGGGGAGGCACGGACGCAACCGTGCCTTCCATGATCTTCAGCAGTGCCTGCTGCACGCCCTCGCCCGACACATCGCGCGTGATCGAGGGATTGTCCGACTTGCGCGAGATTTTGTCGACCTCGTCGATATAAACGATGCCGCGCTGCGCGCGCTCCACGTTGTAATCCGCGTTCTGCAGCAGCTTGAGTATGATGTTCTCGACATCCTCACCGACGTAGCCGGCTTCCGTGAGCGTGGTTGCATCCGCCATCGTGAAAGGCACGTCGAGTATGCGCGCCAGCGTCTGCGCCAGCAGCGTCTTGCCCGAGCCCGTCGGACCGACCAGCAGGATGTTCGACTTCGCGAGTTCCACGTCGTTGTTCTTCGTCGCGTGGTTCAGGCGCTTGTAGTGATTATGCACTGCGACGGAAAGCACGCGCTTGGCGTGCGCCTGACCGATGACGTAGCTGTCGAGCACGGTGCAGATCTCCTGCGGGCTCGGCACGCCGTCACGCGATTTGACAAGTGTGTTCTTGTTCTCTTCGCGAATGATATCCATGCATAGCTCGACGCACTCATCGCAGATGAACACGGTCGGGCCTGCAATCAACTTTCGGACCTCATGCTGGCTCTTGCCGCAGAAGGAGCAGTAGAGAGTGTTCTTTTCCTGAGCCATTCCTGTTTCCTATCGGAGAACCGTCTGGGCCGGACGTTCTCCATTTGGCCCGCCATTCGCGCGAGCGGCTCGGCCAGCCGCCTGACGCTTGAATCTTTTCTAGTCCGATCTCAGCACGCTAGTGTTCACGAGATCAAGAATGGATTAACGCCGCAGCCGGGCCCCAGTGGGCGCGCGGCGGGTTTGCCACAGTGTTTTTTGCTGCGGGAATTACGGTTTTCAGGCAACCGCGGGCGTCGGCTACGGCATACTACGTATGTTTTGTGCGGGTTTTGTTCCATAGCCGGCAACACCCTTGCGCGGGCATCCCGTCAAGCCGCCGGCCCGCCTGCGCCAACGCCGCAACCATCTGTTAAGCCAGACTTCAAGAAGCCTTGCCCTCGAACAGGCCGCCTTCGACTTCATCGCGGGTTTGAAGAACCTTGTCGATGAGGCCGAAGTCCTTGGCCTGGTCCGCCGACATGAAATAATCACGATCCAGCGTCCGCTCAACGGTCTCGTAGGGCTGCCCGGTATGCTTCACGTAAGTTTCATTGAGGCGGCGCTTCATCTTGATGATGTCTTCTGCGTGCCGCTCGATGTCGGAAGCCTGACCGGAAAATCCGCCGGACGGCTGATGCACCATGATACGCGCGTTGGGCAGAGCAAAGCGCATATCCTTGGCGCCCGCGCACAGCAGCAGCGAACCCATGGAGGCCGCCTGGCCGATGCACAGCGTCGCCACTTCAGGCTTGATGAACTGCATGGTGTCGTAGATCGCCATGCCGCTCGTGACGACACCGCCGGGCGAGTTGATGTACATGGAAATCTCCTTCTTGGGGTTCTCGGCCTCAAGGAAGAGAAGCTGCATGCAGATCGACGCCGCCATGTGGTCCTCGACGGGACCAGTCACGAAGATAATGCGTTCCTTCAGCAGCCGCGAGGGGAGATCATAACCCCTCTCGCCGCGCGTCGTCTGCTCGACAACCATCGGCCAGAAGGTGTTCGTCAGTGTAGCGACGGGATCGCGCATCGTAGAGTCCTTGCATTTACTTGGAGGCATCGGGGTCTTGAGATCAAGGCCCGCCGCGCCGGGATGCGGGCCTTGCTTGGTCGTACCTTATCTGACTTTTCGGCCGCGCCAAGGCAACCGTCCAGGAACAAGCCAGGATCAATCGGAATCCTTCTGCGTCGCCTCCTCGACTTGCTTCAGCAATTCCTCTTTCCCGACTTTCTTCTCGACGGGCTTTGCGGCGTCGACGATGAAATCGATCACTTTGTCCTCGAAGATCGGCGCGCGCAGCTCGGCGAGCGCGCCCGGCGTCTTCTCGTAGTATTCGTAGACCATCTTCTCCTGGCCGGGATAGCGGCGCGCCTGCTCGACGAGGGCGCGGCGTAGCTCGTCCTGGGAGACGGTGATCTTGTTCTTCTCGCCGATCTCGCCCACGACGAGCCCCAGACGCACGCGGCGCTCGGCGATCTTGCGATACTCCGCCTTGGCCTCGTCCTCCGCCTTGCCCTCGTCGGGGAAGGTCTTGTTGGCCGCCTTCATGTTGCTTTCGACCTGGCGCCAAATATTACCGAACTCGAAATCGACGAGCGAAGGGGGCAGATCGAACACGTGCGAACGGTCGAGCTCGTCCAGAAGCTCCCGCTTCAGCTTGACGCGGGCTGCGCCATCGAGTTCGCGCTGCAGCTGGCCGCGCACGATTTCTTTCATCTTCTCGAGGCTTTCCGCGCCAAGACCCACGGCAAACGCATCGTCGAGTTCGGGCTTCAGCGGCTGCGAAACCGTCTTCACCTTGACGTCGAACTCGGCTTCCTTGCCCGCCAGATGAGGCATCGGATATTCGGCCGGGAATGTCGCCTTGACAGCGCGTTCGTCGCCGGCCTTCGCGCCGATCAGGCCCTCTTCGAAGCCCGGAATGAACTGGCCCTTGCCCAGCACCAGGTTGGCGCCTTCGGCCGAACCGCCTTCGAAAGGCTCCCCGTCGATCTTGCCGGCGAAATCGAGCGTCAGCATGTCGCCCTCGGAGGCAACGCGCCCCTCTTCGGGCTCGAATGTGGTGTTGCGCTCGGCGATCTCGCCCAGCGCGCGCTCCAGGTCGGCGTCTTCGACATCGGCCGACAGGCGCACCAGCTTGAACGTCGAGAAGTCGGCGAGGGCGATGGGAGGCAGAACCTCGAACGACATGGAATAGGCAAGATCGGATTCGCCGTTGATGACGCGCTCGACCGAGCCGTTGTCGGCATCCTCGATTTCGATCTTGGGCTGGCTTGCGGGGCGCTCGTTGCGCTCCTTCATGGCTTTGATGGAGGTGTCCTGCACCGCCTGTTCGAGAACCTCGGCCATCAGCGACTTGCCGTACACCTTCTTCAAGTGCGGCATCGGCACCTTGCCCTTGCGGAAACCCTTGAGTTGAACGCGATCCTTGATCTCGTCCAGGCGCCCCTTGAAGCGCTCGTCAAGCTCAGTCTTTGCGACCACGACCTTGAGCGTGCGCTTCAAGCCGTCCCGACCCGTTTCCGTAACCTGCATCGTTCTCGTTCCTAGCAACTCGAATAATCTGACCTTCAGGATGCGCCGGCTATCGTCCGGGCCCCCTTTTTTCCTATCCCTTTCGGGCCCTCGGTTCGGGTGCCGACTTCGCGCCCCGACTTCGCGCCATGACTTCGCGCCCCGACTTCGCGCCATGACGTCGCGCCATGACGTCGGATCACGACTTGGCGCCATGATCTGCGGCGCCTGGTGCGGGCGGAGGGATTTGAACCCCCACGACTTGCGCCGCTGGAACCTAAATCCAGTGCGTCTACCAGTTCCGCCACGCCCGCATTGCGGCGCCGGTCCATCATAGCCTGTGCACGGAGCGCGGCGCCTGCGACTGCCCGGAGTTCGCGTTCCTGCCCGCAAGGCACGTCGACGGCCCATTCTCCTGCGAGGTAGGAGGTTGGGCCGCCCCAGGGCGGATGCGGGTCGCAAGCGCCCTTCATATAGATGTGTCGGCTCGAAAAGCAACGTCTAACAGCGCCTTCAAAAGGCGTCCGTCAGCTCGACCCGATGAGCAAGATCCCCAGCGCCGCCGTACCCGGCAGAAGCGCGGCGGCAAATGCATTGTCCCAATCGACGCTGAAGAAGAACATCCCGACGATCGCAAACATGATGAGAGAGACGATCTTGAAAATCATGATTCTGGCTCGTCTTTGAGAGGCTCGGTCCGCGTGCCGGCCCGGCTCCAGGAAGCGATGCAAGGGGCCTGCCACGGTCCGGTTGGGCCCTGACTGCGGGGTGTGATCCCCTATTCATCAATGATTTCATTGCCCTATTTGGCTTTTTGCGGGACTGTCCCGTTTTCGGGCATTCGGCCGGACCGGCTTGCCCGCCTAATCCTGTGTCGGGACGAGGGCGCGCTGGCGCACCGAGCAGGACGCAACGGCCGCCGCCCCGGCTCCGGCTGGGTTGGGACGGACCCCACCCGCGGCAGCCTTGTTCAAGCCGTCCGCGGATGAAGATCCCGCAACGCCGGGACTCTTCGCGGCCAAACCAATGGGACGAAGGTATCGCCTTGCGGCATGTTTAACTTTTGCCTATGTCCTCCAGAGCCCGCCGCCTGCACGGGGCATACTCAAGACATGAATTTTACGGGGGATCACTTGCCCAAGTCCGCGAAGAACTGGATCGTGGAGACCGAATGGCTCGAGAGCCACTTGTCTTCACCTGACCTCGTCATCCTTGACGGTAGCTGGCATCTGCCGGCCGCCAACCGCGATGCGAAAGCGGAATACCTGGCCGAGCACATTCCTGGCGCATTGTTCTTCGATATCGACGACCTGTCCGACGAAAAATCCAACCTCCCCCACATGCTCCCTTCAACGGTGAAGTTCTCTTCGCGCATGAAGAAGATGGGCATCGGCGACGGCGCGCGCATCGTCGTTTACGACACGAGCGGCATTTTCTCGGCCGCCCGCGTCTGGTGGACGTTCCGGGCCATGGGGCATCAGGACGTGGCTGTCCTCAACGGCGGTCTGCGCAAATGGAAGGCGGAAGGCCGGCCGACCGAGGACGGCCCGCCGCCGAAGCGTTCCGAGCGCCACTACACGCCGCTCCAGAACACGGAACTGATCCGCGACCTCGATGAGATGAAGGCGCTCCTCAGCAGGTCCGGCGCCCAGATCGTCGACGCCCGTCCTGCCGGACGTTTCGAAGGCCGCGATGACGAGCCGCGCGCGGGCCTGCGCAAGGGTCATATTCCCGGCTCCAAGAACATTCCTTCTTCAACCCTGTTGAATCCCGACGGCACCCTCAAGTCCGCCGAGGAACTCGGCGCACTGTTCAAGTCGGTCAACATCGACGTCGCCAAGCCCGTCGTGACGACCTGTGGATCGGGGGTTACAGCATCGATGCTGGCGCTCGCGCTCGCGGTGCTCGGCCAGACGAATGCAGCCGTCTACGATGGAAGCTGGGCGGAATGGGGCGCCGATCACGAACTCCCCATCGAAACCGGCCCGGCCGCCTGAAGCCCTTCTTCGGAAAAAGGCGGAAAACCAGTAGTCCGGCAAGCGGTGCAAGCCAACGCGTAGAGCCGTCAGGCTTTGCACGAAGCGCGAAAATGGCTCCGGGGCGCGAACCGGTTCTGGCATCGCACCCCTCTTCACAGTTGCGGGCGTACCGCGCGCAGGGCTCGCCCTGGCGCGCGGCCTGCGCCTTGCATCTTTGCGAGATAATGCGCCCTCCTACGGCCTATGTCGCATGCGATGGCAGCTCGAAACGTAGTAAGAGGGTTTCGCGGGCGGCGTAACAGAGCATGACTGGATGGTGGGATGCAGATCCTCGTCGAAGAAGTCATCCGTGCACCCCGCGCCCTGACGTTCCAGATCGCAACCGATTTTCGCGCCTGGCCGACCCTGGTATCCTCGATCAAGAGCACGGAATTGCTGACCCGGGAGCCGATAGCCGCGGGAGGGCGCTTTCTCCAGACTCGTCACCTCAACGGCTCATCGGCCACGAGCGAAATGACGGTTCTGGAGTACGAGCCGCCTCTACTGTTCTCGCTCGGTTCCCAGCACCACGGTGCGCGTTTTCGGATCGACCACATCTTCAATGAAGATCCGCAAGGCACCCGGCTGACACTCATGTTCGTCGCCAGGCCAATGACCATGAGTGCCCGTCTGCTCTCCCCGCTGGCGTTGGTTTTTCGCGCCGGATTGCAGCGCCAGATGCGCAGCGACCTGGCCGATCTCAAGAAGGCCATCGAAGATCGCGTGTTGGGTCCACCGGCCTGAGCTTCGGCCGGCGGCTGCCGTGCTTCAGGGAAAGTACTGGTAGATCCACGTCTCGGTCAGCGCATCCCCGTCGCGTCGCAGGAATGCGCGCAGATCCACCGGATCGGCGCCCTCAGCCTTGATGTCGAAGAAAGCGCGCCAGCGCTGGTGCTGGCCAACGACGGGATGATTGTAGACGTTCGATACCTCGCCGCGCGACGCGCTGACGATCAGTTCAACCCCGTCGTCTCGTCCCAAGCCCCCGAACGCGCCGCCCTCAAAGTCGATGACGAACTTGCGCACGCCCTCCGGCCGCTTGTGTCCGGGCCGCCCGCCCATGCCCGTCCAAGTGCCGATGGCCCGCCCGAGGCGTTGGGGAAACGGGATGTCGTCGAGCCAGCTCAGCCGATAGCGATAGCGCCGCTTGTCGCCCTGCCGGAAGGGTTCGGAGGGCGCCCAGTAGGCGACAATGTTATCGAAGGTTTCATCGTCGGTCGGGATCTCGACGAGGTGCACCGCTCCCTCGCCCCACTTATCCATCGGCTCGACCCAGACGGACGGACGGCGCTCGTAGAACACGCCATCGTCCAGATAATGCACGAAGTCACGATCACGCTGCAGCAGGCCGAAGCCCTGTACATCACGATCCGCGAAGGCGCTAGTGACTACTCGCGGCGGATTGGCTATGGGACGCCAGATGCGCTCGCCCGTCCCCGTCAGCACCGCGAGCCCGTCGCTGTCGTGGATCTCCGGCCGCCAGTCGGCCGATTGCTTGCGGCTCGTCTCTCCATACCAGAACATGCTCGAAAACGGCGCAACGCCCAGCCGCGCAATGTCCTTGCGCGCAAACAGAACCGCGTCGATCTCCAAGTTGATGCGGTGAACGCCGCGGGCATCCGTCAGCCTATCGGCCGTCATGCGGTAGGCGCCTGTGATGCTGGGACCTTCCAGCAGCGCATGAATGATCAGCGGCGGTTGGCCTTGCGCGCCGCCTTCGAGCCAGTATTGCGAGAAGCGCGGAAACTCCTCCGGCTGAGGCATCGCGGTATCGATCGCGATGCCGCGCGCCGACAGTCCGTACTGATCGAACGGCCCCGACGTGCGGAAGTAGGAAGCGCCCATGGCGGCGAACCAGTCGGTCTTGAGGTCCTTCGCCATGATCCGGAACCCCGCGAAGCCCGCCCCGCTTTTCAATTGTCTGGCGGGATGTTCCGCGGGGATCTCAAACAGGCTGGCGCTATAGAGAACTTCGCGGGACACGCCGCGTTCGACCACGTGCATGCGGACAGGCTCGGTGGCGTACTTGCCCAGGTGAAACAACTGGCAGGGAATGCTGCCGTCAGGCTCCAACTGGATGCTCTTTTCGGGACGGTAACGGATACGCTGATACTGGTCGTAGTCGATCTGATGCAGGATGTCGGGTGACGGCACCGCAACCGGCATATACGGCAGCATGGCGCGCTCGGCCGCAATCTTCTGCAAGCCGTCGAACGAGAAGGGCGCCGCATCGCCAAGCTCCGCATCATCGACGCCCGAGAGCGCGATCGCCAGGCGTGCATCGGCGTTGAACGCGGCCGCGAGGCCGGCGGCCGAAATCCCCAAGGCCTTACGGCGCGTGATCTTCTTATCGGTCATGGACAAATTTTGAGTACGGACAGATTTTGACTTGGGCAGGACCAGGCCGCAACCGCAGACCGGTAGCGGTGCGCAGGCGCCTGCGCAGAACGGCTTGTGCTATCTCAAATGCCCAGCCCGCGCCAGGGGATGCGCGCCGCCGCCGGCGTGCCGCCACCCTTTGGAACCGGACCCGGGCAGGATTGAGGCTATCGGACCGAACGCAGTTATTGCTTGAGCGAAACTTTTTCCGCCAATGCCCGTTCGATCGCCGCCGTCAACTCACCCGACATCGGTGCAACCCGCGACGAGAAGGCGCGCAACAGGCGGCCGTCCTTGCCAATGAGATACTTATGAAAATTCCATGCGGGCGGACCCCCGCCGGCCTGGGCGGCCCAGACATAGAACGGATGCGCGCCCTCCCCCTTCACGACCTGCTTTTGCGTCAGCGGAAAGGTCACGCCGAAGGCGCCCTGACAGAACTTCTTGATCTCGTTTTCGCTGTTTGGCTCTTGCCCGCCAAAATCGTTGGAAGGCACGCCAACCACGATGAGCCCCTCGCCTTCGTACCTGCTCCAGAGTTCCTGAAGCCCGGCATACTGCTTGGTAAAGCCGCAGAACGAGGCCGTGTTGACGATGAGCAGGACTCGGCCGCGCCAGTCGGACAGCTTCATCGGCGTGCCGTCGATGCTTTGAAACGAAAAGCCGTAAGCCGAACCAGCCGCATTCTCCGCCGGGGCGCGGCTCGATGGAGCGAGCAACATCGCAGCGACGGCGATCGCGCTGGAAAGAGCTTTCTTCATGGCAGATTATCCTCGTGATCGGGAGCCTCACCCCATCACATACGCTGGCGGGCTGCATGGCGATCACCGATCGCGTGGACGCCGGTCCCATCGGCAAGGGCTGCCTGGCGGAGCGGCATGCACGCCCGCGCCAAGACAATCCGGCACTGGAATTTGCCGCGAGTGTCAGTGTCCCGTCACGGTGACGTGGATCGGACCCTTGGTGGCATCAATCATCAGCCCGGCGTTGGCGGCGCCTGAGAAAGCCGAGACCGAAAGAAGCGCGGCAAGGATGAGCGTCTTCATGATGTGTCTCCGATGAGTTATATGACCGGTTGCATTTGCCGTACGGATCGTTGTGATCCATGCCTTGAGATACGAAGCGGCCGAAAAGGCGTTTCACACCTGGCGCGTTCGTGTTCGCGATGCACAAAGACGTGACAGTGACCGGCCGGGTGTAACGAACGGCCCTTCGTTGCCGATCGGCTCGGCTGGAAATCCGCTGTCGCGACCAAGCCGCCTGGACCTGTTACCTAGGAAACAGCACCCGCGGCGGACGGCTCCTAAAGTCCTCACATCAGACACGGACGGGGCGACAGCCCAGAGCCCATCTTCAGGAGGATCAAGCCATGAGGACCATCAATACATTCGCCATCGCAGCCGCCGCAGCCACCATCGCCGGCTTGTCGCTCGCCCCCACCGCTGCGCAGGCCGGCCGCGGCGGCAGGCAGCTCTACATCGAGACATACCAGTTCAAGAAGCCGATGCACGGCTACTCGGGCCACGCGGGCAACTACTATTGCGACTATCAGCGCCTGCCGAACCGCCGCTGCGACGCCAACGGCCTGAACTGCAAAATCGTCAGCTGGACCCTTCAGGAAATCTGCCAGTAGCCGAAATCACCCCCGTGCCCCTGCCCGCCGGCCCCGGCGGCTGATCAGGCCCCGGATCAAAACCGGGGCCTGATCCCTCATGTTCGTCACGCCATGGAACGGGAAGGCGCATCTGAGGCCGTGCCAGCCGGCGCACTGGGGATCGCTCACCGCAACAGTCTTACGCTGGTGCATGGGCTGTTCCGCACGAAACAGCGTCAGCCGCAGGACGCATCTAGGTTCGCCAGATCAAGCCGGGCGAGGACGCCGGGCGCCGAACTGAAGAAGGCCGCAGACTTCGTCAGCCACACCCTAAGGAGGATGCCGAAATGACCACCTCATCAAACCAGCCCCGCCCCCGCAGCAAGGCGCATCTGCTCGCCAGCGCGTTCGTACTCACGCTGACCGCAGGCGCCGGCGCCGTTGGCGCCATCACGCTGGGAGTGCCGGATGTCTCGTTCACCGGCTCGGCCAAAGCCGAACCGGCGAAAGCCGCAACCTCCGAGCTTGCCTGGATCGCCGCAGCGCCGGGACGTGTGGAGCCTAAGTCGGGTCAGGTCCGCGTGGGCGCGGGCCTTCTGGGCCGCATCGCGGAGGTCACCGTCGGCCTCAACGACGAAGTCGAGGAAGGCGAGCTTTTGATCCGCCTCGACGACGAGGAAGCCCGCGCCCGCCTGCAAGCCGCAGAAACCGAAGCCGCATCCCGCAAGCGCGAGCGCGATGCCCAGCCGCTCGACAAGGCGCGCGATGAATTGCGCAAGGCAGAAGACGCCGTGTTCGCCGCAGAGCGTCAAGTCACCAATGCGCAGTTCGAACTCGAATACGAATTGCAGGCCAAACGCTCAGGCTCGGGTTCATCCGACCGCGTGTCGCAGGCGCGCGCCCAACTCAAGGACGCACGCGCCAGGCTGCAGAAGGAGCGCTCCAGTTACGCCACGGCGCAGGCCAAGCCCGATGTGCCAGCTCCGAGCCGTCTGGAAAGCGCGCTGCAGGCCGCCCGCTCGGAAGTCGCGGTCGCCGAGGCACTGCTGGAGAAGACGCGCATCCGCGCCCCCGTTTCGGGCGCCATTCTTCAACTGCCGGCCAAGGCCGGCGAGATGGTTGCGCCCTCGCCCGATCAGGTTCTGGCGGTTATCGGAGACATGTCGGTCGTCCGCGTGAAGGCCGAACTCGATGAGTACGACGTCTCCAAAGTGAAGGTCGGCTCCAAGGCCATCGTGAAGAGCAACGCCTACCCAGGCCGGGAGTTCAACGGCACGGTGGCTCAGATGTCCCCCACGCTGGCGGCCCCCAAGGTCTCCCTGCGCGGTGCGCGCCGCCCGACAGACGTGGAAGTCCGCGAGGTCACCATCGATCTGGACGGCGATGTGCCCCTTATTCCCGGAATGCGCGCCGACGCTTTCTTCAAGAAAGCCGAGTGACGCGCAAGGCCCGCTCCCCGGCACCCCGCTCGGGGAGCGGGCAACCTCTTAAAGGCGCCGATTTAATCGCCGCCGCCACCTCATTGAACTGCGAATTTCTGAACTTCCGGATTCGAAGCCGAATGGGCGGCTCCTCCTTAGCGCCCGCAGGTTTCGAAGCGTGGGCGGAGCGAACGAAAGCCGGGCGGGATGCGGCCCCCGCCCTTTTCGGAACGCTCCGCCCTTTTTTGTGCGGACGGCGCAATCGGCGCCATCCCCGCACTATTGCCCAGGTGATTTCCGGAACGCTTTGGCGGCCGGGAGCGTTTGAGGTTCAGGAGGACAAAAGGATGACGACGAGAGCCTACATTGCCTTTGTCGTGGCTTTGATGGTCAATGCCGTGGTGTTCGGAGTTGGAGCGGTTACGGTTCTTTCGGTCCCCGCCTTCAGCGACTTGGCGGCCTATCTGCTTCCCGCCGTCGTTGCGGTCAGTGTCGTGGTGTCGCCGTTTATCGCCTGGGCCATAGCACCGGCGCTGCGCGCCCGCTGGCCCGGCAGACATCAGGCCCAAGGCAGGTGAGCTGCATTCAGGTTCGCGCGCCCGTTCGAGCCGCCCGCGCCTTGCGTGGCGGCTTTTTTGCGCGCGGGCGGGGATTTTACGAAAAACGAAATTTTGCGAAAAACGGTTTGCGAAAAATGGTCGGGGCGACATGATTCGAACACGCGACCCTCTGCTCCCAAAGCAGATGCTCTACCAGGCTGAGCTACGCCCCGACACGGCAACGTTTTTCCGATAGGAACGGGCTTCTAGCATCTGGCCGGATTTTTTCAAACCACCAAAATGCCTCGACGCAAATGCCCCGGCTCTCCGGACGGATGAACGCCCCGGCAGCGACCGTTGGGCCGGCATTGTTTTCCCGGTTGCCTCTACGCTAAGGTGTGCGGGCGCTACGCCTCGCGCTGGCGTCCTCAAGCGCTTTTTCGAAAGGCGGAAAAACCGGGTTTTCCGACAAACAAGCGCGGCAAGACAAAAGAACCAAAACAAGTGAAATGGAGCCGTTTGCGCGATTGACCCGAAACGCAAAAAAATGGCTCCGAGCTAGGAGGATCACCCATGACGTCCATGAGCCCGACCCTGTCCCGAGAAAGCCTGGCCAACGAAGGCATATCACGCCGCGAGATCCTCTCCCGCGGGGCGGCATCGGGGCTCGCGCTCGCGGTTGCCGTGGCCGGCCCTGCCTCGGCCGAAGACGAGCACAAGCATGACGACATGGAGCACATGGACCACGGCGACCAGGGCGCGCACGAGCACCACCACGACACGCCGGCGAAACATCAATCCCTCGTCGATGCGGCAACCGCGTGCATCAACCGTGGCGAGGTTTGCGTCAATCACTGTATCATGGAGCTTTCTTCCGGCGACACGGCTTTGAAGGACTGCCTGCGCTCGGTATCCCTCATGCTGCCGATGTGTGCCGCGCTGGCGCGGGCGGGCGCACTCGACGCATCCCGCCTGAAGGACATCGCCAAAGTCTGCATCGACGTTTGCGAAGACTGCGAGAAGGAATGCAAGAAGCACGCGGACAAGCATGCCTCTTGCAAAGCCTGCGCACAGAGCTGCAGCGATTGCATCGCTCAGTGCAAGAAGGTCATCTGAGGGCCCAGCGCCGCTCGACCCCGTGCGCCGGCCGGCGGATGGGGCGGGCGGCACACTGCTTCACACCTCTTACATGGCCATGGAGGCTCGCCGTGCTCCGCAGGATCTCATTGAACGCGCTGCTGCCGCTTCTGGCCTTGATCGGCGCATGCGGACCGGCCATGGCTCATGCCCATCTCAAGGCATCCGTTCCCGACCAGGGCGCCACGCTGCAAGCGGCGCCCGAACATATCGTGTTGACGTTCTCCGGGCCGGTCGAATTGAACTTCAGCTCCATTACGATAACCGGGCCCGGCAAGACGACCGTCAAGGCAGGCGAGGCCTCGCACGGCCAAGAGGCGAACACGCACGTGCTCGAAGCGCCAGTGACCATGAGCACAACCCCCGGCGCCTATAGGGTCGATTGGCGCGTTCTCTCGACCGATGGCCACAAGATGAAGGGCAGCTACGAGTTTTCCATCAAGCCGTGATCGAGCCCGCCACAAGCGTCATCCTGCTACGCGCTGCAATGCTCGGCGCCGGAGCGGTATGTTTCGGCGCGGGAAGCGCCGCATTGCTGCTGCCTCCAGCAGAGGCCGCGCGGGCGCTTCGCACGGGGCTGCAACCATCGCTGCGCCTGGGGGCTGTCGTGCTCGCCCTGGCCGGGCTGCTCACGCTTCCCGTTCAAACGGCACATATCAGCGAGGACTGGTCGCAAGCGGCGTCTCCGTCGGCAATTTTCTTATTCTCGACAGGGACCCAGGCCGGGCGCGCTTATCTGGTGCGCGCCCTGCTGGCGATTGCCTGCGCCATCTGCATCCTTTCCGGGCCCGGCGATCGTGTCGCCCGCCTTCGCGCGGGAAGCATTACCGCGGCGCTGTTTCTCGCAAGCTTTGCATTCTCAGGTCATGCGGTCATGCACGAAGGCCCGACGCGCATCGTGCATCAAGCCAACCATTTGGCGCACGTGTTGAGCGCAGGCTTCTGGCTGGGTGCGCTCATCGCCTTGCTCACCGGCGCCATCATCATGCTCCGCCGCCCTCAATCCCAGGAGGCCGAGGGAGCGCGAATGATGCTATGGCGATTTTCGCCCGCCGGCGTCGCGGCCGTTACGCTTGTCGGGCTCACGGGAGCGATCAATACCTGGCTGATCGTCGGCGACATGCCGAGCGATCTGGCGTCGAGCTATCAGGTCCTGCTGCTGGCAAAAATCGCCGCCGCGATGGCGATGCTGGCATTCGCGCTCTTGAACAGGTTCTATTTGCTGCCCCGTCTTGAACAGGTTTCCGGCTCGCGCGCACTAGTGGCGAGCATCGCGCTGGAAAGCGCACTGGGCGGCTTGGTCATCGCGCTCGTCGCGGTTTTGGCAACCCTTGAGCCGGTCTAGAGCCGATTGTGCTTTTCACGAAATTGCGCAACCGGACTGCGGCGGGCCCAACAGGCTCGCTACTTGAGAGAACCGAACTCGGCGTGATGCACCTTGTCGCCGGGCTTGATGCCAAGCCGGCCGGCGGCGCCGCCGGCGATTTCCAAAACCGCCGAGACGGGTCCATCAGATCCGATAAGTTCGTCCGACAGCGGCTGCGTTCGCTCCGCAATCCGATGGATCGTTCCGTCCGGCTTGATGAAGACCATGTCGAGCGGGATGTACGTGTTGCGCATCCACATGGTGACCTCCATGGACCGGCCGTAGGGAAACAGCATCCCCTCGCCGTCACCCAGCTTGGTCCGGAACATCAGGCCCTTGGCCTTTTCCTGCTCGCTGCGCGCGATCTCAACCGCGAACGTGACCGTGCCGCCCGACGCTTTCTCGATCGTGAGCGGCTCGGTTTTGCCGAGAGCCAGGGCATTCGGCACGGACCCGAAATAGGACGCCATGACGGCTCCCAGAACAACAAAAAGGGCCGCGGATAGGGCGACCCTTCCTGATGAAGCTTGTGACACGATACGTCTGCCTTTCACGACAGCCCGATCGCGCCTTTAGTTGCGCGACGGCAATCCTACCGGCACACCGTCGGGCCGAAGCTCGGCAGCCATGCAGCCCTTCGAGCCATAACCCCAACGCACCTGAACAATCTGTCCCGGACGCAACTCGGTGAAGCCAAAGCGGCGCAGGGTCTCCATATGACAGAAGATATCCGCCGTTCCTTCACCGCGTGTCAAGAAGCCGAAGCCGCGAACGCGGTTGAACCACTTGACGTAGGCCCGCTCCCAATCGCTCTCGGGCGTGACCACCACATGGGTACGCTGCGGAAGTTGGGAAGGATGAATGGCCGTGCTTTCGTCCATGCTGAGAATGCGGAAAGCCTGCATTCCCTTGGGACGTTTGAGAACTTCGCACACCACGCGGGCGCCTTCGTAGGCGGTCTGGAAACCGCCCGCCCTCAGGCACGTAACGTGAAGAAGTATATCGGGCAGTCCGTTGTCGGGAACGATGAATCCATACCCCTTGGAAGCATCGAACCACTTTATCATTCCAGCAACCTCGAAAACCTCGAGGCCAGCATCATCCAATCGCTCCGATCCGCCGACCAACGGCTGATCGAAACCCGGAATATCCGGGCGCTTGGAGTCCCCCATCATTTACACCCCGCTACTGGGTCTTGAACCTCAAACAACCGCCGCGCACCCGCTCACGATTGCCGGCGTCAACCTGGAAGAGCCCTCTTCAGATCGGACGCCCGCCAAACGCGACATGTGCGAAGCGAGGGAACAATACCATCCGTTAACGCGTAAGGAAGTCTGATTTTGGCAACTCCACTCGCCAACCTTCGCACGAGGATGATGATCCACATCCACGTCATCGCTTAAGCCCATGAAAACAGGGATCAAACGACGGCAAACGGAAAGTTGGAGCATAATATCGGCGACGGCGCACGAAGGCCGAGTAATTCACAGCCTTGCGCGCCGCTGGGCGCGCGAATCGCCCACGCGTGCGATTCGTTTTGATGCGCCGTTGCGGGCCAATTCTTTCCCTGGGCCCGGTCACGACGGTTTGGGTTTTCCACGCTGCTGCCGGCTGTCCACAGACGCGGGGCCGACGAGGTGCGGCAGATGCAGAAAGCCGCATCGCAGCCGATCCTTGACTGTGGCGCCGGCGCCCCGCACCCCGCCTTCGTTTGCTGTGCCCGCTCGCCAACCAAGAGCGCAGCGATTTGCGCCGCGCGGGCTTGATTGCCATCTTGCGGGCCGTGCGCGGACACGGTTAGCTCGCAGCCCATCGCCTGCCATCCTGCAGGCGCCCGCCGGAGACCCTTAGCAATGCGCTATCTGCACACCATGGTCCGCGTGCGCGATCTGGACCAGAGCCTGGATTTCTACTGCAACAAGCTTGGCCTCAAGGAGATGCGCCGCATGGATAACCCCGGCGGACGCTTCACGCTCGTATTCCTGGCCGCGCCCGAGGACGAGGCGCGCGCCCTGGCGGACAAGGCGCCGATGCTGGAACTCACTTACAACTGGGATCCGCAGGACTACGGCTCGGCCCGCAACTTCGGACACCTCGCCTTCCTCGTCGACGACATCTATGCCGCCTGCGCCAAGCTGCAGGCGGCCGGCGTCACCATCAACCGCCCGCCGCGCGACGGATACATGGCCTTCGTGCGCTCGCCCGACTTGATCTCCATCGAGTTGCTGCAAAAAGGCGCTGCCCTTCCCCCCCAAGAGCCCTGGGCGTCGATGGCCAATACGGGTTCGTGGTGAGCCCGGCGCCCTCGAACGCGGAAGCGTTGAACATCGCCGTTGTCGGCGCGGGGCCGGCGGGATTGTTCGCCGCCGAGCATCTGGCGCACCGCGGACACAGGGTCACCGTGTTCGAGCGCATGCCGTCCCCCGCGCGCAAGTTGCTGATGGCCGGGCGCGGCGGTCTCAACCTGACGCACAGCGAGGATGTCCAAGAGTTTCTCACCCGTTACCATGACCCTGACGGCGTCATCCGCCGCGCGGTCTCGCGTTTTGCGCCCTGCGACCTCGTCGCCTGGGCGAATGGACTGGGCGTGGAGACGTTCGTGGGCTCGAGCGGGCGCGTGTTTCCCAAGGCGATGAAGGCGTCTCCGCTCGTGCGCGCCTGGCTGAGGCGACTTGCCGGATTGGGCGTCGCGTTGCGCACGGGCTGGACTTGGCGCGGCTTCGGCACAGCGCCAACGACCTTGATTTTCGACACACGCAAGGGGCCGCACGCCGTCAAGGCCGACGCGGTGCTTCTTGCGCTCGGCGGGGCAAGCTGGCCGCGCTTGGGCTGCGATGGCGCATGGACGAGCGTGCTGGGTGCGGCGGGCGCCGGCATCGCCGCGCTTCAACCCTCCAACTGCGGGGTGCATATCCCCTGGTCGGCGCATATGGCGGCGCAAATGGACAGACTTGCCGGTGCGCCGCTGAAGCGGATCGCGGCGGCGTGCAACGGCGAACGGCGCCGGGGCGAAGCAATCATTACCCGCTCGGGGCTGGAAGGCGGGGTGATCTACGCCCTGTCGCACACCATTCGCCGCGCACTCCAGAACGGCCCCGCACGCCTGTCGCTGGATCTGAAGCCCGACATGCCGACCGGCGAACTCGAGAAACGTCTCGCGGGAGCGAAACGCAAGGACAGCGCTTCAAACGTGCTCCGCAAGCAGGCGGGCCTCGCCGCGGCCGCGATGGCCCTGGTGCGCGAACCCGGTCCCATGCCGCACGCGGCCGCCGACCGCGCCGCCCGCATCAAGGCGGTCGAACTGACTGTCACAAGTCTCACCGGCCTGGAGCGCGCCATTTCGACCGCAGGCGGCGTCAGCCTGGCTTCCTGCGACTCCCATCTCATGCTGAAAGCGCTGCCCGGGGTGTTCGTGGCGGGCGAGATGCTGGATTTCGATGCCCCCACCGGGGGGTATCTTCTCCAAGCGGCGTTCGCCAGCGGCCGGATAGCGGCCGAGGGCATCGACCGCTGGCTCGAACGCCGCGGACCGGCGTGAAAAAAGCCCCGATGACGCAGGCAGCCCGCAAGAGAATTTTACTCAGGCGAAAAATGCGAAAAAATTTCCATATACGCTATCATGTAGAATAAAATTCCGTTCTTATTTAAGACGGGCCCTTTCCAGCGGAATGATTTCCCACTAGGTTCCGTCGCGACCGGAGGAGACTCATGACTTTGACCGATCCCCCCGCGGCGAGTGGCGCGCGCGTGGATAATCCCGTTGCGGAAAGCCCCGTTGAAACAGATGGCGTCGCCCTCGCCGAGCGGCTCGACGCGCACCTGCACGATCTGCCGACGCTCGAAGCGCGCATCCGCGCCATCACGCAATCCATTACTGGCCGCATCGCGTTTTCTTCCAGCCTAGGCGTCGAGGATCAGGCGATCACGCATGCCATCGCAACGCAACAGGCGCGCGTCGACGTCTTCACGCTGGACACCGGCCGTCACTTTCCCGAAACGCTCGAGACGCTGTTTGAAACGGAAGCCCGTTACGGGATCAGTATCCGCGTCGTTTTCCCCGACGCCAAGGAGGTGGAGAACCTGGTTGCCGAGGACGGCATCATGGGCTTTCGCTATTCGGCCGATGCCCGCAAGGCGTGCTGCGAAGTCCGCAAGGTGCGGCCGTTGAACCGCGCGCTCGCAGGGGCTTCCGCCTGGATCACCGGGCTTCGCCGCGAACAGTCCCAGGGCCGCTCCAAGGTGCCTTTCGCCAGCTTCGACGCTCACCAGAAACGGCTCAAGCTGAACCCCATCGCGGATTGGTCCTTGAAGACGTTGGAAGACTACGTTGCCGCCCACAAAGTGCCGGTAAACCCGCTGCACGCAAAAGGCTTTCCATCCATCGGCTGCCAACCGTGCACGCGCGCCATCAAGCCCGGCGAGGACATCCGCGCCGGCCGCTGGTGGTGGGAGAACGAGAACGCCAAGGAATGCGGGTTGCATGCCCGCAATGACAAAGGATCGCGCGCATGACCGCGTCACCCTCACATCTCGATCTGCTGGAAGCAGAAAGCATCCACATCTTTCGCGAGGCAGCCGCCCAGTTCCGCAAGCCGGTACTGATGTACTCCATCGGCAAGGACTCCACCGTATTGCTGCATCTAGCGCGCAAGGCGTTCTGGCCGCAGAAGCCGCCCTTCCCGCTGCTGCACGTCGATACGACGTGGAAGTTCCGCGACATGATCGCATTTCGCGACAAGACGGCGGCTGATTTCGGCCTCGATCTGATCGTCCACACCAACGAGGACGGCATCAGGCGTGGCATCAATCCCATCGATCATGCGCCGTCCATTCATACCGATGTTCTGAAGACCCAGGCCTTGAAGCAGGCGCTCGACAAGTACGGCTTCGATGCAGCCTTTGGCGGCGCGCGCCGCGACGAGGAGGCAAGCCGCGCCAAAGAGCGGGTGTTCTCTTTCCGCGCCTCCGGTCACCGCTGGGATCCGCGCAAGCAGCGTCCCGAGATGTGGCGCCTGCTCAACGGGCGGCTGGGAACGGGCGAAACCGTGCGCGTATTCCCGATGTCGAACTGGACCGAAAAAGACGTGTGGCGTTACATCCTTCGCGAAAAGCTCGACGTCGTGCCGCTCTATCTCGCCAAGGAACGCCCCACCATCGAACGCAACGGCCAGCTTCTCATGCAGGATGACGAGCGCCTGCAACCCCGGTCCGGAGAGAAGGTGGTGATGCGCAAGATCCGCTTTCGCACCCTTGGCTGCTATCCGCTCACCGCTGCCATCGAGAGCGATGCCGACACGCTGGAAGGCGTGGTTGCCGAAACCATCAATGCACAGACTTCCGAGCGCGTCGGCCGCCTGATCGACCACGACCAGGCCGGCGCCATGGAGAAGAAGAAACAGGAAGGCTATTTCTGATATGTCGGCCCTCGCGCTTGTTCCAAAATCCGAAGCTCCCGCCGAGCCCTTGCACGCCTTCCACCGCGACCTCAACGGCATCGTCCATCTGCTGACCTGCGGTTCGGTCGACGACGGCAAGTCGACGCTGATCGGCCGTCTGCTGTGGGATGCCTCCGATCTCTACGAAGACCAGCGCGAGAACGTGCGCCGCTCGGGCCGCAAGGCCGCCGGTAGCGATCTCCCCGATTTCTCCATGCTGCTCGACGGGCTTGTCGCCGAGCGCGAGCAAGGCATCACGATCGACATCGCCTGGAAGTATTTCGATACCGAAACACGCCGCTTCGTCATCATCGACAGCCCCGGCCATGAGCAATACACGCGCAACATGGCCTCCGGCGCCTCACATGCGGACGTCGCCATCCTGCTCGTGGATGCCCGCGCGGGCGTCAAGAAGCAGACACGGCGCCATGCGGCGATCCTCGATCTGGTTGGCGTGAAGCGCGTCGTGCTGGCCGTCAACAAGATGGACCTCGTCAACTACTCCCAGGAAGTCTTCAAGAGGATCGAAGCCGATTTCCGCACGCTGTGCTGGAAGTTCGGCTTCTGGGAGGCGATAGCAATTCCGCTGTCGGCCGTGTACGGCGACAACGTTGCAGCGCGCACATCGGCGATGCCCTGGTACAAGGGCGACACGCTTCTGGAACATCTCGAGAAAGTGCCAAGCCGCGGCACCGCATTCGACGGCGTCTTCCGCTTCCCCGTGCAGACCGTGCTGCGCGACGGCCGCGACTTCCGCGGCCTTGCGGGCACCGTGTCGTCGGGGCAGGTCGAGGTCGGCGACGAACTGACGGACGTCCTGTCGGGCGAAACCGCAAAAGTCGTCCGCATCGCCACCATGAACGGTGATCTGCAGAGTGCGCAGGCCGGGCAGGCCGTCGCGCTGCAACTCGACCACGACATCGACATCTCGCGCGGCGCGATCATGGCGCGCACCGACTCCAAGCCGATCGCCGCCAACACCATCGAAGGCCGCTTCGTGTGGCTTTCGGAAACGCCTTTCGATCCGCGCGCTGGCTATCTGCTGCGCACGGTGACGGACCTCGTTCCCATTTCCAACATCGAGATCAAGGCGCTGCTCGATCTGGAGACCATGTCGTCGCATCCGGCCTCCAAATGCTCCGCCAACGACATCGCGATCGCTAAAATCTCGCTCGGCCGTGCGGCCGCCATCGACGTCTTCACCGATACGCCCGAAACCGGCACGCTGATGATCGTGGACGCCGTCACGGGCGCGTCGATCGCCGGAGGCATTGCATCCAGCGTCACGGCCAGGAGCGAAGCCCTCCACGACGGGCACTTCATCCTCACGCGCGAAATGCTCGCCAATGGCCTGTGCCGCGATCTGTCCTTGAATCCGGCCGACCGCGAGGAGTTCGCGCGCCGCGCCAACGAAGCTGCGATCCTGCTGCGCGCTGCGGGCGTGGCTGTCGCCATCGAGCCGCCCCCGCCGGCCGATGACGGGATGGATCCGGGCTTATGAAGCCCGGCCACTGATGCAGCAGAGCGATGGACAACAGTCATGTGGGAAGACTTCCTGCTCTATGTCACCGTGGGCCTCGTCGCGCAGATGGTCGATGGCGCCATCGGCATGGCTTACGGGGTGACATCGAACTCCGTGCTGTTGTCGTTCGGCATGCCCCCGGCGACCGCCAGCGCCTGTGTGCATGCCGCGGAAACCTTTACGACGGCCGCATCGGGTGCTGCCCACTGGAGACTGGGCAACGTCGACAAGAAGCTCATCGTGCGCCTGGCCATCCCGGGCATGGCCGGCGGCGTGCTCGGCGCCTACGTTCTGTCCAACATCAATGGAGACACGATCAAACCCATCATTGCCGTCTATCTGCTCCTGATGGGTTTTTACATCGTCTGGAAGGCCATGCGGCCCGCACCGCCCCTTCACGAGCCGCCGCGCCACGTTGCGCCGCTGGGCTTTGCGGGCGGGTTGGTCGACTCCGTCGGCGGCGGCGGCTGGGGCCCCATCGTGACGAGCACCCTGATCGGTCAAGGCACGACGCCTCGCTATGCGATAGGCACCGTCAACCTGGCGGAATTCTTCGTCACCTCGACGGTCACGCTGACGTTCCTCTTCACCATCGGCCTGGAGTTGTGGCCCATCATCACGGGCCTCGTCGTCGGCGGCATCATCGCTGCACCTTTCGCCGCTCTGGCCACCCGGCACCTGCCCGACAAACCACTGATGATCATCGTGGGCTGCGTCATCGTTCTGCTCAGCCTTCGGACACTTCTCGTTGCGTTGCATTGAGTAAAGCGATTGCGCCCACGGAAAAAGTTTCCTAACCAAGTTCCCATCTTGAAACGAGCCGCCCGAGCCACATGCTAGATACATCACTTCTGGAGCTTTGGCCGCTCGTCGTCGCTGGCGGGTTTGTCGTCGGCTTCCTCGTCGGCATGACGGGCGTGGGCGCGGGTTCGCTCATGACGCCGTTCCTGATCTCGCAGGTTGGCGTCGCGCCGTCTCTCGCAGTCGGCACGGACCTTCTATTCGCCGGCCTCACCAAGGCGTCTGCGGCCGCACGGCATCATTCCTTCGGCAACGTCAGTTGGCCCATCGTGCGCTGGCTGGCGCTCGGCAGCGTTCCCGGCGCCCTGTTCATGCTTTTGCTGCTGGGCTACCTCAAGCCCGACGTCGAAGCGATCTCGCGCGTCATCAAAGGCAGTCTTGCGGTTACACTGGTTTTCAGTTCCTTCGCCATCGTGCTCTATCCGTTGCTGGCGCGTGGAAGGTTGCAGTTGGCCGCCAGCGACGCTGACCCGCCCGTGCGCGCCCTTCCAACCCTTCTTCTGGGTTTCACCATCGGCACCATGGTAACGCTCACCTCGGTGGGCGCGGGTGCGATTGGCGTGGTGGTGCTGTCGGCGCTTTATTCCCGGCTGATCACGCGGCGGCTGGTGGGAACCGACATCGTCCATGCCATTCCGCTCACGTTGATCTCGGGCGCAGGACACGCCAGCATGGGCAACGCAAATCTGCTGCTGCTGGCCATGCTCCTCGCAGGCTCCATCCCAGGCATTGCACTTGGCGCCCGCCTGACCGGCAAGCTTCCCGACTGGATGTTGCGGGTCGTGCTTGCCGTCGTCCTCATGATCGCGGCTTATCAACTCTACCAGAAGATTTAGGGGCGCTCGCGCAAACGGCTTCAGTCTCTGTTTCGCCGCGTTTCCTGCCAGAAAACCGGCTTACACTTTCCTGACGCGCTCCAGCCTGACGCGCTCCAGGCCGCGCCGGCTGTGCCTTTACGAACCCGGCCCGGCACATAACGGCTTGCGAAGCACCCCGGAACGTGATTTTGCGACAATTTGCTCAGGGATGGCGCCCCGCCCGCCCTGTTCGCGCCGCGGTGCCGCTGACCACATGAACAATAGATGAATTGCGGCTTCAGCCTTCATTCAATGGGTTGGATGTAGAGTAGCTGCAATTGGAACATCTCTAGCGGCCCCTGGGCTGCCACGAGTTGACCTTCAGGAGTGGGTCATGCCGGAATATGTGAGAAGCGGCGTTATCATGCTGATGGGCATTACGGTCATCGCCGCCGGAATCCTGGTCGTTTTCGTCGCCTGACGGCGGATGAGGCAAGCCTACCGGCAAGCCGCCGGCGCCTTTGCCTCCTGAGCGGCGCCCCGGCGGCAGCCTTGCCCTCACTCGGGACATGCGCCACTTAAGGGGAGCCGTCCGGTTCCCCTTTCATGATTCTGGCGCTGATCCTTGAATACCCCGGTCTCCGACACCCAACTGCCCGATCTGCTGCAGGAAGCCCGATCGTTCATCTCCGATTACTTCACGCCTTCGGTGCGCCTGGGCGTCACGGGCCTGTCGCGTTCCGGAAAGACCGTGTTCATCACGGCGCTGGTGCGCAACCTGACGGGCGGCGGGCGGCTGCCGTTCTTCGTTCCGGACGCCGAAGGGCGCATCGCGCGCGCCTACCTGGAGCCGCAGCCCGATGATGCGGTGCCGCGCTTCGACTATGAAGCGCACATGGCGCACCTGGAGAGCGAGCCGCCGCGTTGGCCGGAAAGCACGCGGCGCGTTTCGGAGTTGCGCGTCACCATCGAATATCAATCCGGCTCGACGCTGAAGCGTCTCCTCGGCCTGTCCAGACTGCATCTCGACATCGTGGATTATCCGGGCGAGTGGCTCATCGACCTGCCGCTATTGGGACAGAGTTATGCGGAGTTTTCAAACGACGCGCTCACGCTTGCGCGCGACCCCCGCCGCACGGCGCGCGCCAAGCCGCTGCTCGACTTTCTCGCAGGGACGGCTCCGGCAGGCGTGGCCGACGAGACGGTCGCGCTGCATGGCGCGCAACTCTTCACAACCTACCTGCGCGCTTGCCGGGAGAGCGAGACGCAATCCACGCTGGCCCCCGGCCGCTTCCTGATGCCGGGCGATCTCGACGGCTCGCCGCTGCTGACGTTCTTTCCCATGCCGCTCACGGCACAATCGGCCCCGCCGCGCGGCTCGCTCGCCGCCATGATGATGCGGCGCTATGAGAGCTACAAGACCGAGGTCGTCCGTCCGTTCTTCAAGGATCACTTCTCGCGCATCGACCGCCAGATCGTTCTCGTGGATGTGCTTGGCGCGCTCGGGCGCGGGGCGAATGCCGTGCGCGATCTCGACCGCGCCATGGAAGGCGTGCTGAAAGCCTTTCGGCCCGGCGCGAACAGCTGGCTGTCGATGCTCATGGGACGGCGCATCGAAAAGGTACTGTTTGCCGCCACGAAGGCGGATCATCTGCCCGCATCGAGCCATGACCGCCTCGCCGCCATCCTGCAGGTTATCGTTGAGCAGGCCGCCAAGCGCGCGCATACCGAGGGCGCGGGCACGGCGGCGCTGGCGATAGCGGCGCTGAGAGCCACGCGCGAGGCCATGGTGAAGGCGGACAGCCAGTCGCTGCCCTGCCTCAAAGGCGTTCCGCTTGCGGGTGAGCGCATCGGCGACCACATCTATGACGGTGTGGAGGAGGCTGCGATCTTCCCTGGCGATCTGCCCGCCGACCCGAGTGCGGCGCTGGATGCAGCGCGCATCGCCACGTCCGCGTCCTTTCAGCTGATCCGCTTCGAGCCCCCGCGCCTCAAGCCCAAAGGCAGCGACGTGGCAACTCCGGCTTTGCCCCATATCCGCCTCGACCGCGCGCTCGACTTCCTGCTTGCCGAGGACCTCGCATGACCAACGCCGACGGTTACGACGATAAGCCCCGCGCACCCCGCGCGTTTCGCGTGGACGATCCTGCCCTCATGCACGCGCACGAACTTGAACTGCCCGGCGAGCCCGATGTACAGCGGCCGCACGCCCCGTCGCGCCAGATCGTTGCACGCGGACTGTCGCGCACCGATCTGACGCGCGGCATCCGTTGGGGCAGCATCATGCTGTCGGCCATGGCTGCGCTGGCCACGCTTGCCGCCGGAGTGTGGTTCACGCGCTTCGTGACGGTTGCCCTGGAGCGCCAGGACTGGATCGGCTGGCTCGCGTTCGCCCTGATGAGCCTGATCGCCCTGTCGGCCGTCGTCATCGCGCTCAAGGAACTATGGGGCTTGCACCGCCTAGCGCGGCTGTCGCGGCTGCGCAAATCGATCCGGGACGTCCAAGCCTCCCGCGATATGATGCGCGAACGCGACGTGGTGAGAGACCTTGCTCATCACTATGCAGCTCGCAGCGATCTCAAATGGGGCCTTGCGCGCCTCAAGGAGCACGCCGGCGACGTGCATGCGCCCGGCGACCTGTTGCGCCTTGCCGACCGCGAGCTTCTCGGGCCGATCGACGAGGAAGCCCGCCGCGCCGTGCTGAGATCGTCCAAGCGCGTGGCGACTGTAACCGCACTTTCGCCGATGGCGTGGATCGCCATGGCCTATGTGATGGTGGAGAACCTGCGCATGTTTCGCGCGCTGGCCGGGCTCTATGGCGGCAGGCCGGGGGTCATGGGCGCGTTGCGGCTCGGACGCCTCGTCGTCACCCACATCATCGCGACCGGCGGCTTGGCGATGACCGACGATCTGCTTGGCCAATTTCTCGGCCAGGATGCGCTGCGGCGGCTGTCCAGGCGGCTCGGCGAAGGCGCGTTCAACGGCGCATTGACCGCGCGCCTTGGCGTTGCCGCCATCGAGGTGACGCGGCCCGGGCCGTTCCTCGACACCGAACCTGTCCGCGTGCGCGAGATTTTCTCCGAGCTGATGCGCTCGTTGCGCTCGGGCCGGGCCGGCGGGGCTGCCGGCGAACCGCCTCCGCGCTGAGTGGCCGCAACCTTACGCGGCGATCGCCAACGCAGCGCCGTCACCGGAGCTGGCCAGACGGTTACGCCAAATATGGGCCGCCCGGTCAACCTCCAGGATGATTTCGGGCGGGGTGATCTCCTCGCGCGTGGCAAGCGACCAGCGCGAGAACGCACCGGCTGGCCGCGCCGTCAGCCAGCTCACAGGCCCAGCGAGCAAGAGGCCCGCCACGACGGGCGCCATCCACACGAGCAGACCCGGCGACACCTTCCATGCAATCGCCGCAACCAGCGCGCCGATCAGCGTGTGAAGGCGGGCGAATTTCATCGCATCGTAAAAGCTCAATGCCCCGTCGTCGCGCTTTTGCGCTTTCCACCCCGAGTCGAGCCCTGCGAAGATCTGGATCGCCCCGACCGTCTGCGTGATCATCAGGATCGGCGCGATCAGCATCGAAAAGACCGTCTCATAAGCCACACCGATGGTGCTGCGCAGCGCGTGCTTGGCGCTGCGCTCAGCGCGCGCACGCTTCAGCTCCAGCAAAAGTCCAAGCAGCTTGGGCAGGAACACGACGGCAAGTGTCGCCATGAACAGGCGCAAGGCTGCGCCCGGGTCGATGATCGGCCAGATGGGAAACAGCGTCTTGGAGTCCTCGAAATAGCTCGGAATGAACTGTCCGCCCTGCAGGGCGAGAACCATGCCGACGACCAGTGAGAGCGCCCAGATGCCGGAGATGAGATAAGACGCGGCGCCCATCCCCAGATGCACGCGCCCCATGGGAGTCAAGCCCGCCTGGCCGACGATGGCCAGATGCTGCAGGTTGCCCTGAGCCCAGCGCCGGTCGCGCACCACCACATCGATGATGTTGGGCGGCTGCCCTTCATAGGAGCCTTCGATGGTCGGCATCATGTGCACGCCCCAGCCGGCACGCTGCAACAGCACGGCCTCGACGAAGTCGTGAGACAGGATGTGCCCGCCGAACGGCTTGCGGCCCGAAAGCTCCGGCAAACCCGCCGACGAAGCGAAGGCGCTGGTGCGGATGATGGCGTTATGACCCCAGTAGTTGCCTTGATCGCGATGCCAGAACGCGATGCCCGAGGCGACCGAGGGACCGTACACCGCCGATGCGAATTGGGTAAGGTGCTGGAGCAGCGTGCGGCCGCCGACTAGCCGCGGCACAGTTTGAATAAGTCCAGCCGTCTGATCGTCCTCCATCGCGCCAGCCAAGGCGATGAGCGTCTCGGCCGACATCACGCTGTCGGCATCGAGAATGACGAAGTGATCGTAGGCCGCGCCGAAGCGTTCCACCCAATCGGCAATGTTGCCCGCCTTGCGATGCGTGTTGTTGCGCCGGCGGCGGTAGTAGACATCGATCGTTGCGCAGAGTTCTTTCTGCAGCGTGCTGTAGGCGACGTCCTCGCGTGCGCCATCCTGGGCTGCGCGCGTATCGGAAAGAACGAAGACATCGAATGCGCCGTGGGGCGCAAGCCGCCCGAGCGAGCGCGCCATGGCCTCGATCGTGCCCGAAATGCGTGTGGGGTCTTCATGGTAGACGGGAAACAGCAGCGCGGTACGCGTCGCAAGCGGTCGCGACGTCTTTCGAGGGCCGATGGTCGAAGCATCTTCCGCGGCAAACAGCGGCAGAAAACCTAGCGCGGCGCTGAGAGAGCCTAACGCAATCCAGCCGAAGGCAATCGTGGAAAGCACCAGGAATACGAACTGGAGCGGCGTCATCTGGCCGAAGGCGAGAATGGAGAACAACTCGAAGGCAAATGCGGCGATCAGTACGCCCGCACCGGCGAACACGGCCGTGCGCGGCACCCAATATGCGCGCCGGCGCGGCTCAGCCGCCTTTGCAATAACTTGCGAGAAGTCCTGCTCGGGCATCAGGAGGGGCGAGGGCTCTGGAAGGTGTGCGAAACCCACATCGTGAGCCTCGCGAACGGGAAGGGAGCCTTTGAAATTTTCGTTTACGGCTTGGTCCATCGGTACATCCAGCTTTCCGAGATCCACTGATCCCCCGCCTTCAATGCGCACCTCAACTCAACGAGTTCAGCCCCGTCCGGGTTCAATTCGAAACTTGCACGAATTCCCGAAATCTCGGGATTCCTCTGCACCACGACGTTCGAAGTCTGGCCTACGTTGTGCGTTAGATCGCACACGGGCATGTCACGCAGCTCTTTTACCGCCGGTCCGGCAAAGTCTATTACAAACAATGTGCTGCCGGCCGTCTTGGCTTGCCCGACGCGGGTTGACGAGACCCACGCGCCGCTCCAGGCTGCCGGTACCGTCTCACCCCAGTTGAGGCGATAGGAAAAATCATACTGCGCGCCCGCGTCGAGCGCCTTGGCAGGCTTCCAGAAGACAACGATGTTGTCGTGGATCTCCACGTCGATAGGGATCTCTATCAACTCGATGACGCCCTCACCCCATGCACCCTTGGGCTCGACCCAAACCGTCGGACGGCGTTCATAATGGGCTTCGAGATCCTCGTAAGCGTGGAAGTCGCGCTCGCGCTGCGCCAAGCCAAAGCCCTTGGGATCCTTGTCGACGAAAGCGCTGATCTGAAGCGTCTTGTGATTGATGAGCGGACGCCACAGCCGCTCGCCACGACCATTGAGCACCGCCAGTCCGTCGCTGTCGTGGACTCCAGGGCGGAAATCGTTCAGACGACGCAAGTTCGCCGGGCTGGTCAAATACATGCTCGTCAGCGGCGCATAGCCGATATGGGGAATGTTCTTGCGCGTGAAGAGCGTGACGTCGACGTCCATCACCGTCGACTCGCCGAGCTGGATTAGGAATCGGTACGCGCCTGCAACCGAGACGCTGTCGAGCAGCGCGTGAACGACGATGCCCGGCTGGCCAGGCGTCGGCTTCTCAATCCAAAACCCTCGAAAATAGGGGAATTCCTCACCTCCGGCACGCGCCGTGTTGATGGCTAGTCCGCGCGCCGAGGCGCCATAGTTTTCACCCCGGCCAACCGCCCGCAGGTAGCTTGCGCCCTGGAAGACGGCGTATTCGTCGAGGTAGTCGGCGCGATTGATCGGCCCATGGATGCGAAAGCCGGAAAAGCCGAACGGCGCTTCGTCAGGTCCCTTGCCGACCAGCGGACCCAGCGTAAACAAACGACTATCCGCGTTCAGCTTGCGCGCTTCGCCGTTTTCAACCAGCCAGATCTCGACCGGCCTGTCGTACAGCCAGCCAAGCGGGAACAGTTGGATCTCCGTATCCAGCTTCTCGCCCCGCCAGATGGCCTGATCCGGCTTGAAGCGGATGTCGCGATATTGGTCATACGAAAGCTTGTTGAAGGGCTCAGGCAGTTCGACGGTCTGCGGGCTGAAGTCCGCGGCCGCAAGCCGGCGCGCCATGTCTTTGATGTCGTCTGAGGAAAACGGCTTCTTCGCAGCGTGCGCTTGCGGCGGGCCATCGGAAGCTGCTTCGTCCGCCCAAGCCACGCCCGTACCCATCTGCGAAATGCTGCGCACAATGCCCATCATCGCCGCCCAACCTAGCGCCGACTCCAGGACCGCGCGGCGGTCCATCTCCTCGTCATGCATGCCGTTTGCTGCCACCTTCACCGACATTGGCGGTCGCCGGAAACCCAATATGTTTGGTGCAGGCCAACCAATACATCATCCCCAGATCAAGCGCGTAACAATCGAATGTGGCGTTTTTTCTCATCGCTCGAAGGTGTTGCCTCCCAGGTTCCCGCTTCTTCCTTTTCCGCGAAAAGCTGCTGGGGAATGATGGCGCCGGCGTCGGGGTGCGCTATAGGTGGGGCCGCGAGGGTTCGCTTAACCTCAGGAGTATCCCGTGGCAGGTCCATCGGAAGAAGCGCTCATCCAAGCCATCATGGACGTGCGTAGTCAGATCGACTTTCTCTGGCAATTCTTCGTATCTGTCCACATCGCCATCTTCGCGTTGCTGCTTTTGTACGATCAAGCCGTAGAAAGCCTCAGTGCGATAGCCAAGGCTCTCGCGGCGGCCGGCGTGGCAGCCTTCGAATGGATTAACGGAAATGCGCTCGTCGGCGCCTATACGCTGCTCGACGCCATGCACGAGCAGTACCGGCTAACGTACGGCCAAGCCAATCGGTTCCATTACAGCTTCTACGAGCACTTCGTTCTTGCGACGTTTCAATCCCGGCCCTCCATGGTGCTCATGACGCACTCCACCGCGCTGGTCATCGTGCTGCTCGCTTTTGCCTCCCGGCGGTTCATTCAAAGCCAAGCCCCGCAGCAGCCGCGGCCATGACCGGCCGGCTTGAAAACGCGAATGTGGATAAAGAGCGCCCGTCAATGCAACATCAGCCTTTATCCGATTGTTTTTCAAGGACTAAGTTATCCACATCGAGGCGTAGCTTTTGGATCACGAAGCGGTTGCAAAGCTGGGGACGAAAACCCTCCCGCGGTTCCGCCGGCCCCTTCGTTTGGATAGAGTGTTGCCTCGCTGCGTGATTCGAAAAGGACCAAAGCACTTCGCGCAGACGGGAATTGAAGAGGGCGTTACCTGAAGCGGGGCTTGACGGGCGCGTGGTTTGCCTCCGCGATGGATCAAGTCGCAGCCGCACGTCAAGGCGTAGCAGTCGCACGGAGTTTGGAGTTCATGCGGAAGTGGCATTTGAGTACGCTGGCGGTCGCGGGGCTGCTGGCGGGGGGGCTGGCTTCGGGCGCCAGGGCCGCGGACTTCGGCGGGGACTGCTGCGCGGATCTGGAAGAGCGCATTGCAGAACTGGAGGCAACCGCCGCCCGCAAGGGCAACAGGAAAGTCTCCCTCACCATCTCGGGCTGGGTAAACCAGCAGGTGACGTGGTGGGACGATGGCGCCGAGCAGAACCTCTACGTCCACGACATCGGCAACACGCTGGGCAGCCACGTGCGCTTCTCGGGTCAGGCCAGCTTCTCGCCGGGCTGGTCCGCCGGTTATGTGCTGCAGATCGAAGCCATGAGCGCCGACGGCCTGACGCTTAACCAATACAGCGACAACGGCGCCGCGGCCCCCGGCAGGGCCGGCGTGCTTCAATCCTACTGGTTCATCAAGAGCGAAACCCTGGGCAAGCTGTCGGTCGGCAAGCTCTCCCAGGCGTCCGACAACGCTGCCATCCTGGTGGATGGCTCGGGCTCGCTCGTGCCGGCCAACTGGGTGGCCTTCGACGCCAACGGCTTCTTCGTGCGCAACGCGGCGACTGGGTTGCTCACCAACGTCACCTGGGGGCAGGCCGGCGGTTGCACGTGGGGCGACTGCAACGGCGTGCCGCTCAACGCCGTGCGCTACGATACGCCGTCCTTTGGCGGCTTCTCAGCCTCTGCATCCTGGGGCGAAGACGACTTCTGGGACGTGGCGGCGCGTTATGCGGGCGAGTTTGCGGGCTTCCGCGTCGCCGCGACGGGCGCCTACTCCGAAAGCGACGACCTGGGCGTGCAGGGTTCCAACGGGATCGACACAACCAAATACATCCAGGCTGGCTTGTACATCCAGCACATCGACACCGGCCTGTTCGGCTTGGCCAACTGGGGCAACTTCGACTCCGGCGAAGCCGGCTTCGACGATTCCACCACCTGGTATTTCAAGGGCGGCTTGCGCCAGCGGTTCTCCTCCCTTGGCCACACGGTGCTCTACGGCGAGTACCTGATGAACAACGATGGCGCCAACTCCGGCTCGGACCTGAACGTGTGGGGCCTGGGCGCGGTTCAGGAGATCGACGCCGCGGCCATGTCGGTGTGGGTCAAGTATCGTCACGCGAGCGTCGACAACCTGGTCGACGGCGCCACGGCGATCGCCGCCGACGACTTCCAGTGGGTGGGGATCGGCGCTCTCATCAATTTCTAGCCAAAGTGCTTCTCAAGACCCGTCCCTCAAGGTCGCCCCTCCCCCGGGCGGCCTCTTTTCCCCGCCGGCAGATCAGCCGCCTTGAGAGGGCTCCGCCCTTCCCCAGCCCTGCGCAAACGGCTCCAGGCATTTCTTTTGTCGCGCTTCTTGTCGAAAAAGCCGGTTCCCACTTTTCCGGAAAGCGCTTTAATTGAGCCACCATGTTCGCAACGTTCTTTCATGATCTCAAAGCCGCCAGGCTCCCGGTGACGCTGAAGGAGTATCTCACGCTGCTGGAGGCTGTCGAAGCCGGCGTGGCCGGACAGCGCGTGGAGGACTTCTATTATCTGGCGCGCGCCACGCTCGTGAAAGACGAGCGCAACCTCGACCGCTTCGATCAGGTGTTCGGGCACGTCTTCAAAGGGCTCGACCTGATGGCCGATGCAGTCACCGCCGAGATCCCCGAAGAATGGCTACGTCTGGTCTCCACGCTGCATCTGTCGGAAGAGGACAAGAAAAAGATCCAGGAACTGGGCGGCTGGGAAAAGATAATGGAGGAGTTGCACAAGCGCCTTGCCGAACAGAAGGAGCGCCATGCCGGCGGCAATAAGTGGATCGGCACGGGCGGCACGTCTCCTTTCGGCGCCTACGGCTACAATCCCGCCGGCGTGCGCATCGGGCAAAAGGAAAGCCGGCACCGCCGCGCCATTAAGGTGTGGGACAAGCGCGAGTTCAAGGATCTTTCGGCAACCGCTGAAATCGGCACGCGCAACATCAAGGTCGCGCTACGCCGCTTGCGGCATTTCGCACGAACCGGCGCGCCAAGCGAACTCGATCTCACCTCCACCATAAGGGGCACTGCCGAGAAGGGTTATCTCGACCTCCACCTGCGTCCCGAGCGCCACAACGCGGTAAAGCTGCTGATGTTCTTCGACGTGGGCGGTTCCATGGACGATCACATCAAGGAAGTGGAGGAATTGTTCTCGGCGGCCCGCAGCGAGTTCAAGCATCTGGAGTACTACTACTTCCACAATTGCCTCTATGAGGGCGTGTGGAAGGACAATACCCGCCGCTGGACCGACAAGACCCCGACGTGTCAGGTGTTCAACACCTATCCCGCCGACTACAAGGTGATCTTCGTAGGTGATGCATCGATGAGCCCCTACGAGATCACGGTGCCCGGCGGCTCGGTCGAACACATGAACGAGGAACCCGGCGCGCTTTGGCTGCGCCGCCTCACCGACATCTACAAGCATGCCGTCTGGCTCAACCCCGTCCCCGAATCCTACTGGGGCTGGACCCCGTCCATCGGGCTCATACGCAGGTTGTTCTGCGATCGCATGTACCCGCTGACCCTGGAAGGGCTCGAGGCCGCCACGCGCGAGTTGATGCGCTGATTCTTACCCAGGAAAGCGTCCCACGGCGCGGAAATGGGCGCAAAAGCCGTTGACCGGGCGGAGCGCCCGGGTCAAATCTCCCATTTCAAGGGCCCATGATTGCGGCGCGTGCAGGGTGGGGCACGAGGCGGGATGCAAGGCTCGGGGGGACCAGACGACCATGATCAAGACCATTCTTGCAGCTGGCGGCCTCGCGATCGCCCTCGCCGCGCTCGGCGGATGCGGAGCAAGCATTCCGGGCATGTCGACGAGCGCCCTGTCGCCTGCGCCGCCCCAGGACGACCCGACCGCGCGTGCGCTCCAGGTCGGCAGCACGTCGGCGCGCGCAATCAAGTGCGGCTATAACTTCGATCCAGTCAAACTGCGCACTCAGTTCCTCGCGGCCGAAGGCGCAGCCAATCCCGCCGGAGTCGATCAGGTCGCCAAGGTCTACGACACGGCTTTCAATGGCGTCAGCAAAGCTGTCGCGAGCCAAGGCGAGGCATACTGCAGCCAAGACAAGGTCGCTCAGATCAAGGCCGCACTCACGCGCCACCTTGCCGGCGACTACACGCCGCCGCCGCGCGCGCCCGCAGCAGACGAGGGGCTGTTCGGATCCCTTGGTTCCACCAACAGCGGCGATAGCGAGTACGCCAAGAAGATGCAAGCCAACCCCACGCTGGAGCACTAGGCCGGGCAATGGAGCAACTGATCTGGTTCGAAGTTGCCTTCAAGGGCGCACTCGGACTGGTGCTCATCATCATCCCGAACACAACCTTGCGTGTCTTGGGTCTGCACAGGGATGCCCAACGCTTCTGGCCGCGCATCGCAGGGTGCCTTCTTGCGGGGCTCGCAGCGGGAACGCTGGCGGGCGTGCTTTTCCCGCAGGCGCGCGGCGGCGTCGGCCCGGCCGGCCTCATCGCCGTCAACCTGCTGCTTGCCGCCGGATTTCTCGCGCCGCTCGTTTGGGGAACAGCCGCTCCTTATCGGCGCGGCCGTTTCGTCATCGCCGTCCTGGGCGTCGCCGCTCTCGCCCTCGCCTTTCTCGAAATCGCCCACATCTGACGCGTGCCGTCACGCTTTGCTAACCACGACGCACGCAAGGGTCCCCACGGGTAACATCTCGCTAGGGGGGCACGACTAATGTTGCGCCATCCGCAACATCCGGTCGCGTCGCCCCATGTCTCTTGCCATTGCCACGCCCAATACCGCGACGGCTCGCACGGCCGCGCCGCCCTTGGAGCGCGCCGAGGCGCCGGCGCACGTGACGGCGGCGCATACCTCCGCGCCCTCCATCCGCTTCGAGTTCATTACCACCCGCCAAGCCTTCGACGCCCTCGAACAGGAATGGACGGAACTGTTCGCGCGCGCAGGCGCGTCTGCGCAACTTTTCCAGACCTTCAACTGGAACTGGCACTGGGCCAACCACTATCTTGGCGCCTCACCCGGCGGCATCGCGGGGCTCGAGCTTTGCACGCTTGCAGGCTGGCGCGAGGGCAGACTCGTAATGGTCTGGCCCCTGGTCAGCGAGCGCGTGCGTGGCATCACCCAGATCTTTTGGATGGGCGAACCCGTCAGCCAGTACGGCGACGTTGTCGTCGAAAATGTGCCCGGCGCCACGCAGATCATGCGGGATGCCTGGACCTATCTTCGCACCCATGCACGGGCCGACGTTCTACGCCTGCGCCGCGTACGCGAGGACGCGCGCGTTGCGCCGCTGTTGCGTGAAATGGGCGCGCTGCCCACCAATCCGCAGATCGCGCCCTGTCTCGACCTCGCGTCCGCAAAGACGTTCGAAGCCTGCGAGCAGCGCTTCACGGCCAAGGCCCGGCGTAACCGCCGCCGTTATATGCGCCGCCTCGAAGAACAAGGCGACGTGCGCTTCGAGCGTCACCACGGCGGTCAGGTCGCGAGAGCGTGCGCGGAGCGCGCAATCGATCTCAAGGGCAAATGGCTTGCAAGCCGGGGCCTCGTCTCGCGTGCGCTTTCGGATGCACGCATGCGCCACTTCTTTGCAGACGTGGCGCAAGCTGCTTCTCATCCGGCCGGCTGCGTCGTCTCCCGGCTCGTCGCGCACGGCGAGACGGCGGCGCTCGACGTCTCGTTTGCCTGCAAGGGCCGCGTTGCCGTGCATATCATCGCTTTCGATCTGGCGTTCGAAAAAGCCGGCGTCGGCGCCCTGCTCATGGAGCGCTGCATCCGCGACGCCTACGACGAAGGCATCGCCGTCTACGATCTCATGGCGCCCGGCGACGCCTACAAGCTCGATTGGTCAGACGGCTCGGTCGGCGTCAGCGACTGGTCGCTTCCCTTGTCGATCAAGGGGCGGGCCTACGTGGAGATCTACCTCAACGCCTTGCGCGCGCGCATCAAGACGGCCATGGCCGCGGCTCCAAAGTCCATGCGCCGCAAGCTGACGGCGTGGCGCGCCACAGGCGCCCAAGCCGCGCAGCGCCAAGAATGAGGCGGCGGCCGGCAGGTTGGCACGCAACACGCTCTCCAGCCATTGCGCGCGCAGCCGGAATGCCCCTTCGATGCGAACATCGGCAGGTAGACTATTTGACGCCCAGCTTTTTCTGCAGGCTGGTGGATGAAGTCGTGTACTGGAACAGCACCTTCTTGCCTGGGTAGACGATGCGCTGCGCGGCCTGAGCCATCAGCGCGCCTTCGTGGAAACCCGACAGGATCAGCTTGAGCTTACCCGGATACCAGTTGATGTCGCCTATGGCGAAGACGCCGGGCTCGCTGGTCTCGAACTTCTCGGTATCGACCGGAATGAGGTTCTCATGCAGGTTGAGACCCCACTCGGCAACCGGCCCGAGCTTCATGGTCAAACCGAAGAACGGCAGCATGGCGTTGCAAGCGATCGTTTCCTCGCCGGCAGCCGTTTTGACTACGACGCTTTCAAGGTGCGCGCCATCGCCGTTTAGCTTTGTGACCTGGCCGATCATCAGGCGCACTTTGCCTTCGGCCACCAGCGCGCGCATCTGATCGACTGAGTGCGGCGCGGCGCGGAATTCGTCGCGCCGATGGATCAACGTCAGGCTCCTGGCAAGGGGCTGAAGGCTAAGCGTCCAGTCGAGCGCGCTGTCGCCGCCACCCACGACGACGATGTCGCGCCCGCGCATGGTCTCCATCTTGCGCACGGCATAGAATACGCTCTTGCCCTCGTAGGTTTCGATACCATCGAGCGGCGGGCGCTTGGGCGTGAACGATCCGCCGCCGGCGGCGATGACGACGACCTTGGTGATGAATTCCGTGCCGGCGTCGGTAACGAGGCGGAACCGGCCGTCTTCGAGGCGAACGAGGGAATCGATGCGCTCGGAATAGTGGAACTGCGGCCCGAACGGCTTGATCTGCTCCATCAGGCGGTCGGTGAGTTCCTGGCCGGTGACGATGGGCAGGGCGGGAACGTCATAGATGGGCTTCTCGGGATAGAGTTCCGCGCACTGGCCGCCGGGGCGGTCCAGGATGTCGACCACGTGAGACTTTATGTCCAGCAGCCCCAACTCGAAGACGGCGAACAATCCGCAAGGTCCCGCGCCGATGATGACGCAGTCGGTTTCAATGGTTTCGACGTCCGCGCTGGCGGCTTGATCTTGCGGGCTCATCGCCTCTCGTCTCCGTCAAAATGCCGGACAAAGCATCCAAATGCGCCTAGAACTGCTTGGCGGGCACGCGCACGACGAGGCCATCGAGATCGGGCGTGATCTTGATCTGGCAGCACAGTCGGCTCTCCTCGCGCACGTCGAAGGCGAAGTCCAGCATGTCCTCTTCCATATCGGATGGCTTGCCCGTCTTGGCGCGCCAGTTTTCGTCCACGTAGACGTGACACGTCGCGCAGGCACAAGCGCCCCCGCACTCGGCCTCGATTCCGGGGATGTTGTTCATCTTGGCGGCTTCCATGACCGTCAGCCCCGGTTCCGCCTCGACTGTCTGCGCCTGCCCGTCGGGCTGGATGAATGTGATCTTGACCATAAGGCGCTCGCCGCTCCGGTTTTCAGTTTGTGGGCGCGGCCTCGCCGCCGTGCGAAGTCGCAAACCCGATGATTGTCGCACCCTAGGCCGCTGTGGAAGTTGTCATCCTGGGAAGGGCTCCGCGGCAGGATTAGTCGCCGCAGACAGCGATTTCAAGCCACGCTTTAGATCTGCGAGCGATCCGTCGCACGGAGTCGCCGCATGGGGCCTCGCATGGGGTCCTGCATGGGGCTGTCGCGCGGGGCCCTCGCACCCGGTTGTCGCACGGGTCAGCGATACAACAGATTTGCAGGCAACCAAATAGCGCGCGCGTCAGCCGTAAGTGGCTGCGATGAAATCCTTCGCCTCCTTGGCGGCGGCTTCCAGCAGCCCGACCGTTTCCCTGACGTGCGTCGGGCTGGCAATGCCCTGAGAATGCTCAGCCTGCTCGGCGATACGCGCAATGCGCCAGGCCCCGACCGCGCGGCCGGACCCTTTCAAGGTATGGGCGGCCACCTTCCAGTCCTTTTGCGTGCGCGCAGCGCCAAGCGCGGCGATGGTGGTGGGCAGTTGCGCCAGGAACAAGTCGAGGACCTCCCGCTCCAGGCTCGGATCGCCGAGCGTGTAGCGGCGCAGGTGCTTCAAATCGACAGGGGCCAATAGCAACCCATCCCCAGACCCGGAAGGTTTGCGCGCCTCGCTCAACACCGCCGCCTGATCCATCAATTTGCCTCCCATAGCCGCGACGCAGGCGCCTCGTCGGCGGCGGCATCGACACGCGAGAGGAGAGATAATCTCATGTCCGGACTAAATGGCAGTAAAACCAAGATGTTGGATTGTCTCGCTCGCAGTAACGTCTTGTTAATCTGTGATCGGATGTCTGCGGAGGATGTGAGCGGGCGCACCCCCGCCCTTGTTTTTGCCCGATTGCCAAGCGACATGAATGGCGGGCTGGCCGAGCGAGATTCTGGTTGCATGACCTAGTCTTATGGGCCGTCTGAGCCACGCGATCGTCCAGGGGACACGTGGCCGATTCTGCTTGGTGGAGGGAGGAAAAATAGCCTAATCTTGGGCTCGGGAACGGGACAAGGTGAGACCTCGCGGCCGAATTGGGGGCCCGGGGATGTGAATGCGTTTCGGGGGACGTGCGCAATGGCATTGCCGCAAGATCAAACGACCAAGCTCATGGCCCTGACCGGCCGGAGCGAGGCCGGCACGTCCGCGCCAACCGGCGGCCCCATTGCCGAAACGGCCGCGACCGGTCCGGCCACGCCACCGCCTCTTGCCACCCCGGCCGACGCGACGTCCGAGACCTCATCCCACGCCGAGCCGCCCGCCCGCCGTGTCGCCCGCCGGCGTCCAGCGGGCCCCGTCCGAAGCAAGATCGCCGCCAACGACGATGTTCCCAGCATCGGCGGCCTGATCTATGCGCTGGAACAGAAACCATCGACCAAGGTTTTCCGCACCGCCGCCATCGCTAGCGCCCTTTGGGCCCTGCTGGGCGGCGCCTTTGGCGTCTACTCCGTCGCGCCGATGTGGATGGAGGGCGCGAGCGTCACATCCATCCTGCTGAATCCCACCACCTTCGCCATCGCATCGGCCATCCTGGCGCCGATCGCCATCGTCTGGCTGCTGGCGCTGCTCAACTGGCACGTCGCCTCGCTGGCGTTGCGCTCGTCAACCATGACCGAGGTCGCCATCCGGTTGGCGGAGCCCGACCGCAACGCCGAGCAGTCGATCGCAAGCCTTGGCCAGGCCGTGCGCCGCCAAGTGTCGTTCATGAACGATGCGGTGAGCCGCGCCCTTGGCCGCGCGGGCGAACTCGAAGCCCTCGTGCACAATCAGGTCGCCGATCTGGAGCGCTCCTACGAGCAGAACGAGCGGCGCATCCGGGGCCTCATCCAGGAACTGACGGGCGAGCGCCACGCGCTGCTCAACACGTCCACCAGCGTGACCGACACATTGCGCACACTCGGCACCGAAATCCCGACGCTCATCGAAAAATTATCCACCCAGCAGGTGACGCTGGCGGGCATCATCAAGGGCGCGGGCGAGAACCTTTCGGCGCTCGAGACGTCGCTTGCGTCCTCGACGGGCCGTTTCGAGAACGTGCTGGGCACGCGCACCCAGCAGCTCCAGACGGTTCTGGAAGACTACACGACAGCCTTCTCCACCGCGCTTGGCAGCCGCACGGAGCAGATGCGCATCGCATTCGACGGTTATATGCAGACGCTCGATACCACGCTCGGCAACCGCACGGAAAATCTTCAGACGGTGTTCGAGGAATACGCCAAGGCCCTCGACACCACGTTGTCGAACCGCGCGCAGGCCCTCGACATCCAGCTCGTGGAGCGCACCAAGTCCCTCGACGAGGCATTCCAGAAGCGGCTTGAGCTGTTCGACCAGCAGATTCTGAAGTCGACGAGCGCCATCGACCACGCCGTCAATGAGAAGGCCGCGCTGTTGACCAGCGCGCTCGAAAGCCACGCCGGCTCCTTCCGTGAGACGATCTCGCGCCAGGCCATCGACCTCGACGAGTCGGTGATGAACGGCATCAACGCGGTACGCCGCACGAGCGAGAACATCACGCGTCAGTCGCTCAAGGCCATCGAAGGCCTGGCGAGCCAGTCCGATATGCTCAAGACGGTCTCGGAGAACCTGCTGGACCAGATCCACGGCGTCACCAACCGTTTCGAAAATCAGGGCCAGACCATCCTCAAGGCCGCAAATGCGCTGGAAGCCGCGAACTTCAAGATCGACGCCACCCTTCAGGCGCGTCACAAGGATATCTCCCGCACCCTCGACCGCTTCTCCGGAAAGGCCGAGGAGATCGGCAAAGTCTTTAACGACTATTCCGACACGATCGAAGGCTCTCTGGAGACGATCGAATCGCGCGCACGCGCCATTTCGCAGGAATTGAAGCAGGACACCGAGAGCCGCTCGCGCGAGCTCTTGGCCGAACTTGAGCGCGTCAAGAGCATCACGAGCGCGGAGAGCGACCGCACGCTGAGCGATCTCAAGAACCGCTTCAGCGACGCTTCGGGCGAGATGACGCGCGAATTCGCCAGCCTCTCGGTGCGTCTGGCATCCGCCTCCGAGGAAGCCCGCGCCAAGGCGGCCGAGGCAGCCGCGCAGCTCGCCAGCGAGCAGGCGCGTATTCGCGAGGAAGCCGCGCGCCTGCCTAACGCCACCCGCGAAACGGCCGAATCGATGCGGCGAGCCTTGCAGGATCAGCTCAAGGCGCTCGATCAGCTCAACCAGTTATCGAGCCGCACCGGCGCTCTGCGCGATGTGATGCCGCCACAGGCTACGCCGCCGCCCGCGCCGATGCCCGCGCCTTCGCTGCCCGCGAACCGCCAGTTGACGAATGCTGCTACGCCGCCGGCCGCAACGGAGTCCTCGCGCGGACGCCCAGCGCAGCCGCGCGCCGATCGCGAAGGCTGGTCGCTCGGCGACCTGCTGGCACGCGCCTCCCACGACGAGGAGGCCCACGCCTCCAGCGCGCAACCGTTCCAACTCGACGTCGGTCTCATCTCCCGCGCCATCGACGCGGCGACGGCCTCGGCCATCTGGAACCGTTTCCGGGCAGGCCAGCGCAACATCATGGTTCGCTCGATCTACACGCCCGAAACCCGCATCGTGTTCGACGAGGTTTCGCGGCGGATCAAGGCGGACGCCGATCTGGCGCAGACGGTGCAACGCTACCTATCCGACTTCGAGCGCATCATCAAGGAGGCGGACGCGCGCGATCCATCGGGCCGGCTGGCGCACACGCATCTCATCTCCGACACGGGTCGCGTCTACCTGTTCCTGGCCCATGCCGCGGGGCGCGCCATTTGAGCCGCGTCTGCCGCAGCACGCGCGCTCCGACACGCCACCGGCGCCCACACCGATAGCGCGCACATGCGAGAGATCTCCATCACCGCCACACATGAAAGCTGGCCGCTCAAGGAGGCTTTCACCATCTCGCGCGGTTCGAAGACTTCGGCGGAAGTCGTCTGCGTCAGCGCCAGCGACGGGGCGCACACCGGGCGCGGCGAGGCCGTGCCGTACGCGCGCTACGGCGAAACCGTGGAGGACGCGCTGGCAGCGTTGCGCACCTTGGGCACCATCACGACGAACGCCGAATTGATGGCGCGCCTGCCTGCGGGCGCGGCGCGAAATGCACTCGATTGCGCGCTGTGGGGCCTGGAGGCCAAGCGCAAGGGGACAAGCGCGGCAGCCTTGGCGGGCCTTCGCGCCGTCGAACCCATATTGACGGCTTACACGCTGAGCCTGGACACGCCGGCAGCCATGGCTGCCAAGGCCGCGCACGTTCCCGAATTGCCGCTGCTGAAATTGAAGCTCGGCGGGGCGGGCGACGCGGACCGCATTCTGGCCGTGCGCCAGGCAAGGCCCCGCGCGCGCCTGATTGCGGACGCCAACGAGGCTTGGCCCATCGAACTGGCTGCATCCTTGTTCGAGGCTGCGGCGCGGGCCGGCGTAGAACTGATCGAGCAACCTTTTCCTGCCGATGCCGATGCCGCGCTGCGCACGATGCAGCGCCCGGTTCCCGTGTGTGCCGATGAAAGCTTGCATACGCGCAAGGATCTGCCCCGTCTCGCCGGCCTCTACGACGCCGTCAATATAAAGCTCGACAAGGCCGGCGGACTGACCGAAGCGCTTGCCTTGAAGCGCGAAGCGGAGGCGGCCGGTTTCAAGATCATGGTCGGCTCGATGGTCGCGACGTCCCTTGCCGTCGCTCCGGCCGTGCTGGTGGCGCAGGGCGCGCACTGGGTCGATCTCGATGGCCCGTTGCTGCTGGCGCGCGACCGCGTGCCTGCCCTTCGCATCGAGGATGGCATCGTGTTCGCCCCCGAACCCGCACTGTGGGGGTAGGATCTCGGGGCAGTATGTGCGGCTACCGCTGAGCGTTCGCTCGGCCGCGCGCGGCGCAATCCTCACAAAGCTGTGCGCCTTGCGCGTCTTTCGGCGCACCAGGGTCCTTCAAGGCCGGCCCCCCGCAAGCGGGGCACATGACGTGCGTACCCAGCTCTACTCCATGAGCGAGCGCCACACGCCCGTCAAAGACGAAACACTCGCCCCGCCAAAGGCTGTCCTCCGCAGGCACGCTCTCCAGATACTTCAGAATGCCACCTTCCAGGTGATAGACCTGCTCGAAACCATGGGCGAGCATGTAGGCGGACGCTTTCTCGCAGCGAATGCCGCCGGTGCAGAACATCGCCACCCGCTTGTGGCGCGCAGGGTCAAGGTTCGCCTTCACGTAGTCAGGAAACTGGCGAAACGTGCGCGTGCCGGGATCGCGCGCGCCTTCGAACGTCCCGATCTTGACCTCATAGGCGTTGCGTGTATCGACGATGATCACGTCTTGTTGGCTGATCAGGCCGTTCCAATCCTGCGGCTTGACGTAGGTCCCGACCCGCCGGCTCGGATCGGCTTCGGGCCGGCCGAGCGTCACGATCTCGCGCTTGAGGCGGACCTTGAGGCGCCCAAACGGTTGCGTGACAGCGTGGGACTGCTTGCTCACGAGATCGGCAAATCGCGCATCCGCGCGCAGCCACGCAAGAAACGCGCGGATGCCGCCGTCAGGTCCGGCAACCGTTGCGTTGATGCCTTCGCGCGCGAGCAGCACCGTGCCGGCGATCCCGTTGGCGCGGCAAACCTCGAGAACCTGCGGGCGCAATGCGGCCGGATCCTCGATGGTTACAAACTTGTAGAATGCGGTGACGGTAAGGCTCATGGCGCGCCGATCTTTCAGGCGGCTAGGGCCGCGGTCAAGCGGCAGCGGGCTGTCGTGGGGTCGCATCGCTCCCCGCGGATGGCGTTTGGGTGTCGCACAAGACCAAGTCGCCTTGCCAGTGACGCTCGAGAAGTAGCGCCGCAGCCAGGGCAATCGCCGAGATTCCCGCCATTGCGGCATAGGCGAGAGCGCTGCCCGAACCCGTCAACAATGCGCCCGAGGCGAGCGTGGCAAGCCCCATGGCGACGCCCGACGCAATTGTGGCATAAAGCGCCTGCGCGCTGCCCTGCATGGCGGGCGGCACCGCCTGTGCGATAAAATAAATGGCGCCGATGTGCGTGCCCGCATAGGTCAGTGCGTGCGTAACCTGCAACGGCACCAGGAGCGCAAGCGGCGGATCGAGAGCCATGGTGAGCCAGCGCGCGATGGAAACCCCGGCGCCGGCAATAAGGAATTTGGCCGGACCGTATCGCGCCAGGAGCGGCGCGGAGACGGCAAATAGAGCGACCTCGGCCAATACGGCGACCGCCCACAGCGCCCCGCCGATCCCCGCAGACAGTCCGTGTTCCTGCCAGATCAGCGTGCCGTAGGTCAGCATGGTTGCATGGGCGGCCTGCGTTCCACCGGCTGCCACGAGGAACGCGGCGAAGATTTTCGAGCCGAGAAGCTGACGGGGCTCGCGCACATGCCATATCGGCGCCCGTGCCATGGTGCCGGCATGCGCCAGTTTGGGGCGTGGCAACTGCGGCAGGAAATGCGCGGCCGCAACCGTCAATACGCAACCGAACGCGACCAGCCAGACGCCGACACCGGCCCCGAGCCTGTCCATCAGCAAGCCGCCCAGGAAGCTCGCGGCAATGAACGTGAGCGAGCCCCACAGCCTCGTTCGCCCATAATCGAGGCCCGCCTCGCGCACCGCGCGCACGGCCATCGTCTCAGCCAAGGGCATCATGCTCGAATTGGCGATGACGAGCGGCGCCACGAGCAGCATCGCGAGCCAGAACCCCGCAGTTTGCGACAGCGCCAGGGCGCTCGACAGCGCGATCCAGGCCAGAGCGATCATGTAGACGCGATGGCGGTCTGTGCGATCGGCCGACAGCGCCAGGGTTGGAGTTACCAGTACGCGCAGGAAAAACGGCGCCGCGAGAACGGCGGAAATCTCACCCGCGCTCAGGCCGCGCGAGGCGAGCCATACCGGCGTGAAAGGCACATGCGTGCCGAGGATCACGAACAGCGCGCCATAGAATACAGATATGCGCACCGAAAGGCCGCAAGGCGCGGCGCGCCTGTCGCGTTCCTGTCTCATCGCGTTCGGTTCTTTGCCATGCTCCTTGGGCGATGTCCCTGCACCATGTTCCTGCACCATATTCCTGCGCCGCGTTTCTTGCGCCGCGCGTCCCATGCCGCCGGAGCATATCGTCCCCAGCGCCATTTGCGCGTTTCATGTAAGTCGCGCAAACGGCTTGCGCATTTGTTGTCTTGTCGCGCTGCCCGGCGGAAAATCCGTTGCCATTTTTTCACCGCGCTGGAGCGCCGCAGCGAGTGGTGCCGCCAAGACTCAGCCATCGGCCCGATGGCGCATTTGAGCCAGAATCCGTGGCCGGAACGTCTGCGAATCACGTATGTGTTTCGAAATCTGTGGATAAAATTGGTCCTGATGAACCATCCCTCCGCCACCCGGGCTCACGAGACCGACGACGAGTACCGCGCCATCGAGGCTGCACTGCTCGAAAGTGCGCGCGGGCGATGGTTTCTGGCTGAGCATGGCCGGCGCGCCCGCCGCCTCGACAGCGCATTGCTAGAGGATGCAATCGGCCGGCTGCAAACGTCTTTGCGCCAGCCGCCGGCACTTCTCGATCAGTTGCAGAGCGAATTGCAGGATCTCAAGTCTCAGGTATCACAGCTTCGCCAAGAGCTGCTGGCGCGCCAGCAGAGGCCGCTGCCGTCCGCCATGGCCGAGAGCGGCAGCGCAACGCAGCTGATCCTCAAGTCGGCGGAAGATCTGCACGAGGTGGCGTGGTCGTTGCAGGCCAATCCGTTCGATCCCAAAGGATGCGAGCAGATCGCGCGGAACGCGGTGCATCTATACACGCTGAGCCAGGATCAGGCGGCACACTCGGAACGCACGCTTTCCATCTCGCAGGCCCTCGATGCGGTCTTGAGCCGCGTCGATGCCGTGCTCGAGACCGTTGAGCATGAGCGCACGATAGATCCGGCTTCCACGCGGGTCTGACAGCCCGAACCCGGCAAATCGAACTGGGCAAACCGAACTGGGCAAACCGAACTGGGCAAACCGAACTGGGCAAACCGAGCCTGACAGGCGCCACGCTCCCCGCAAGACGCATCATCAAGACAAGCCGCGCGCCGCGCGTACGCATGGCGAGGGCGGTTAGCAGCCCCGCCACGAAGCGAAGCACCATTCCGCGAGGCAATGAAACATGCCGCGAGGGAACGGAAAAAAGGGGCCGGACGAAACGCCTAGCCCCTCTCATTTCCCGGCAGTGGTCCCTCGGCAGTCGAACTGTGACAGCCGATAATGAGTTTACTGAGCAGAGCCCAGCAGCCAATCAAGCCGCGAGCGCACACCAACGGAGATGATGTCGGCGCTCGACTCCACGTCGCCGACCAGCAACGGCATGCCGCCAGGCCCAAGACCAGCGCCCTGCACGGTGGTCGAGTCCTCGAACCAAATATGCGAATAGGCAAAATCAAACGTGGTCCACTGACTGTATTGATACGAAGCGCCCGCCGACAACCAGAAGCGATCGGAATCAGGCAGGCGAACCGTGCGGCCCTCTGCCGTTTGGATGGGCGACTTCTCCCAGGCCAAACCGCCCCGCAGGGTCAGCTGATCGTTGTACTTGTGTTCAAGACCCGCCGAGAACATCCAGCCATCCTCCCAATTGAGAGGCAGCGTGTGCAAATCCCAGCCAGCGGCAGGGCAAGCCGGCGGGCCAGCGCTATCGCAGACCACTTGGAGTTGAGGCAGGCGACTCCAGTTCGTCCACTCGACTGAACCCAGCAGCGTCCAGTTGGGCGCCAGATCCTGCCGCAAGCTGAGCGTCACGATCTCGGGAAGATCGACATTGGCCGAGATGTCGTTGACGACCGGCACGCCGTTGATGTGGAACGTGCCTTCCAAATCATGCTCGACCTTCGATCGGAAACCCAGGCCGATCGTCGTACCGGCAGCCGGATTGACCAGAATGCCCGCGGTAAAGCCAACGCCGACATCGTCGCCCTTGATTGCGGCCGTGGGGCCGAACGGCGAGCCGAACGTGGAGCGCAGTTGCGCATCCATGTATTCAATCTGAAGCCCGGCGCCGATGATCACCCCCGGCGCCACGCGATAGGCCAGCGTCGGCGTGAAGTTGTACGTGGTAATGCGCGATTCACGGGCGAGTTGCGCACCATCCCAACTGAACCTGCCATCGGTCACCAAGCCAAAGGGTGTATTGACGCCCAAGCCCAGCACGAACTGGCTGTTGAGCTGGTAACTGTAATAGCTGGCCGGCAATATGCCCGTATCGCCGATATTCCCGCTCGACCTGCTGGAGCCGCTGCCGAACAGTGCCCCTCCCGTCGCCGTGATCTCGGTGTCGGGGAAGATGACGGTATAGCTGGAATCGCTGTTGATGCCGTCGAACTGGCCGGCGGCCGCCGGATTCCAGAACATCGAACTAAGCGCGCCGCCCGCCGCCGTACCGGCAAATGAGGTTCCGAGGAAGTAGGTCGATTGCTCATGCAGCCCGAAAGCGCCTGCATGTGCTGCCGGGGTCCAGGCGCCCAGCGCAAGCAGCGAGGCTGTCCCAGCCAATGCTGTCTGCTTGATCGTTCCCGTGCGCATGAGTGCTCCCCCAGCCGCCGCGCCTTCGCCGTTCTCGGCGCGATAAATGTTCTGACGTAGGATCATAGTAGCTGTCATGCGCCGCCCCGCTCAACGCTCATTGCACGAGAACGCCCGCTCTTTGTGCAATTCGCGGTGCGCCTGTGCCCTGGTAGCAACGTGTTTGGTGCTTGCGGCGATGTTTGAGAACTAAAAAAACCGGTCCGTCGCAGGACGGACCGGTTTTTGCCAAGCTCAGCTCCAGTTTCCCTCGAAACGAGCTTAGCACTCCCCCCGGAGTTCGGTGTGATCGCCTCGATCACGTCGGCACGGACCATTGCCCATCGGCGGCGGCCTGACAAGTGGCCTTGGCTCATACACAACGGCAATCGGCGGCATCAGATGCAGCCTCGCAACACCGACCTCGCATTTGCACAATGAAATCAGATGGCTGCCGGCCTATTCCGCGCGTGAGCGCAACGGATGCAAATGATCCACAGGCCCGTGCCCGGCGCCGTAGCGCATGTTCGCCCCTGAAACGAGCGCATCCCAAAGATATTGCTTGGCCTGCCGGGCGGCTTCGACGAGCGCCACTCCGGCCGCAAGCCGGGCTGCAAGCGCAGCCGCCAGCGTGCAACCCGTGCCGTGCGTGTTGCGCGTATCGATCCGGGGCCGTGCGAGTGCCGTGATGCCGTTCGCTGTTGCGAGATAATCGACCGCCTGCGCGCCGCGCCCGTGGCCGCCCTTGAGGAGCACCGCCTCACAACCGAGCCTGAGCAAAGCCTCCGCCTGGCGTTGCGCCTCCACCTCGGTTCCGGCGACGGCGCAATCGAGCAGGCGCGCAGCCTCGTGCAGATTGGGGGTCATGATCGTGGCGAGGGGAACGAGCGCCTCGCGTACGGCTGCGATGGCTGCAGATTCCAGCAGCACGTCGCCGCTGGTCGCTACCATGACCGGATCTACCACCAGTGGCGTCAGGCCCGATCCGCGCACCAGATCGGCAACCGTCAGTACCGTTTCTTCATCGCCCAGCATGCCCGTCTTGGCAGCGCCTACCGCAAGATCGCTGACGACCGCGGTGTATTGCGCCCGGATGAAACCGGCGGGGACCTTGAACACGCCGGTGACGCCCAGCGTGTTCTGCGCGGTGAGCGCGGTGATGACGCTGGTGCCGTAGACGCCAAGGACCGTGAACGTCTTCAAGTCCGCCTGGATGCCTGCGCCGCCGGAAGGGTCGGAGCCCGCGATCGTCATGGCGATGGGACGGGTTGCAGCCATGGCCTGCGTCACTGGCCGCCCTGACCATGGCGCAGGATCTCGCCAGGCAAGTTCTCGGGCGTGGCCCAGCGCTCGACATTCGCAAGGCCCGGGAACGTGTCGAGCATCCATTGGCCGAGCCAATTCTGCCCACCCAGAAGGAAGAGCAGGCCGGTCAGCAGGAGCAACGCGCCCATGACCTTTTCCAGGGTTGCGAAGTGCCGCTTGAAGCGCTTCATGAACCCGAGGAACGGCCCGATCGCCACGGCCGCCAGGATGAAGGGGATACCCAGTCCCAGCGAATAGACGAACAGCAGGCGGACACCTTCGGTCATGCTGCCTTCGTTCGCCGCCAGCGTCAGCACCGTTGCCAGGATCGGCCCGATGCACGGCGTCCATCCGAACGCAAACGCAAGCCCCATTACGTAGGCGCCGATGAGCGATGCTCCCTCGCTTTGCGTCTCGATCCGCGCCTGCTTGTAGAACAGAGGAATGCGCAGCACCCCGAGGAAGTGGAGACCGAAAAGCACGATCACGGCGCCGGCGATCATGCTGAGTGGGGCGCGGTAAGCCTGAATGACCTGGCCGACGACCGAGGCGCCCGCGCCAAGCGCGACAAAAACGGTTGTAAACCCGGCGACGAAGAAAATCGCCGCCGTCACGACCTTGCGCCAGACCTTGTCATCGACGCCCTCGCTGCCCGCCAGTTCGTCGAAGGTCGTGCCCCCGATATAGCTGAGGTAGGGCGGCACCAGCGGCAACACGCAGGGCGACAGGAAGCTCACCAGCCCCGCAACGGCCACGCCGAGATAAATATGTGCATCGGCAAACATGCGCGCTCCTGAAAATGGCTGCAGACGCTAACGCGTCAGTGCGGCGACACCGGGAAGCTCGCGACCCTCCAGCCATTCGAGGAACGCGCCGCCTGCCGTGGAAACATAGGTGAAGTCCTGCGTTACGCCAGCCGCGTTCAAAGCCGCGACCGTATCGCCGCCGCCGGCCACCGAAACCATTTTCCCCGCTTTGGTCAACTCGGCAACCTTTTTGGCGACTTCGAAAGTCCCGGTTGCGAACTTGCGGATCTCGAAAGCGCCCATGGGACCGTTCCACAAGACGGTGTGGCAACCCTCCAGCACCTTGTTGACGCGGGCGATGCTTTCGGGCCCGACATCGAGGATCATCTTGTCGAACGGCACATTATTGATCGCAACGATCTGCGTCTCCACGTCCTCGGCAAAGCGGTCCGCCACCACCGCATCGAGGGGCAGGATCAACTCGCAGTTTTTCTCTTTGGCTTGCGCCATGATCTCACGCGCCGTGGCGTGGAACTCGGGCTCAGTGATGGATTGACCCGTCATGCGGCCGAGCGACTGGAGGAACGTGTTCGCCATGCCGCCGCCGATAATGAGCTTGTCCACCTTCGCAACGAGGTTGGTCAGGACTTCGATCTTGGTCGACACCTTCATGCCGCCGACGACGGCCGCAACGGGCCGCCGAGGCTGCTCGAGTGCCGTGCGCAAGGCGTTTATCTCTTCCATGAGGAGAGGCCCGGCATAGGACGGCAGATGACGGGTCAGCCCCTCGGTGGAAGCGTGCGCGCGGTGGGCGCATGAAAATGCATCGCCCACGAATATATCCCCGAGCTTGGCGAGATCCGCAGCAAAAGCGGCATCGTTTTTTTCCTCGCCCTTGTGGAAGCGCAGATTCTCCAGCACGGCGACAGCGCCATTTTCCATGCCCGCGATCGCTGCCGCAGCCTTGTCGCCCACGCAGTCGCCGGCGAACGTCACGGGTGCGCCCATCAGCGCGGACAGTGCGTCGGCCACGGGCTTCAGGGAAAACTGAGCCTCCGGTCCATTTTTGGGGCGGCCGAAGTGGGAAATGACGACGACTTTCGCGCCGCGGCTGGAGAGATCCTTGAGGCCGGGCACGAGACGCTCCAGACGCGTGCCGTCCGTAACCTTGGCGTCCTTGACGGGCACGTTCAGGTCAGCGCGCACCAACACCCGCTTGCCCTTCACATCGATGCCTTGGGTCGTCTTGAGCTTGTCCAGATTCATCGCGATGGCTCTTTGGATTTTGGCCCTCGGGCCATTGGTATTGTCGTTGCACGAACGCGGTTATGCCGTTGCGCGATGTGCTGCGGCACTCCTCACGCCTTGGCAGCGGCGATGACTTTGCGCGCGGCCGCCGCCACGTTGCCGGCCGTCAGCCCGAAGTGTGCAAACAGCTTGGCGGCAGGCGCGGATGCACCGAAGTCCGAAAGGCCGACAAAGGCGTCCTTCTTGCGCAGCCATTGATGCCAGCATTGTGAGACGCCCGCCTCGACGGCCACGCGCGGCGCATCTCCCAGCACCGACATCTCGTACGCCTCGCCTTGCGCCGCGAACAGCTCGAATGAAGGCATCGAGACGACAGCCGCGTTGACGCCCTCCGCCGCAAGCTTGTCCGCTGCCTCGATCGCAAGGCCGACTTCAGATCCCGTGGCCAGCAGCGTCACGTCGCGCTTTCCGGGGGCTTCGCGCAGGACATAGGCGCCTTTCGCCGAGCGGTTCTCCGCCACGGCGTGCGTGCGCAGGTTTGGCACCGCTTGGCGCGACAGAGCCAGCAGGGACGGCCGATCGGTCGTTGCCAGCGCCAACTCCCAGCATTCCGCCGTCTCCTGGGCGTCGGCAGGACGCAGCACGTTGAGGTTGGGCATCGCGCGCAAGGACGCCAGTTGCTCGATCGGCTGATGGGTCGGGCCGTCTTCTCCCAGGCCGACGGAGTCATGCGTCATCACGTAAATGACGCGCTGCTTCATGAGCGCGGCGAGGCGGATCGAAGGACGGCAGTAATCGGTGAAAACGAGGAACGTCGCGCCATAAGGGATGAACGAGCCTGACAGCGCGATGCCGTTCATGGCTGCCGCCATGGCGTGCTCGCGCACCCCGTAGTGCATGTAGTTGCCGGCGAAGTTGCCGGGCGCAATCGAGGTGTGGCTCTTGGTGCGCGTGCCGTTCGAGGGCGTCAGGTCCGCCGAACCGCCCAGCAATTCAGGCAGGGCCGGTACGAGCCTCTCCAGCGTCATCTGCGACCATACGCGGGTTGCGCGTTTGGCCGTGTCGGCGGCGAAGGCAGCCTTGGCCTCGGCAATGGCTCCTTGTGCGGCCTTGGCGGCATCGCGCCCCTCGATCAGGCATCTGGCGGCCGCATCTGCCTTGTTGAAGCGCGACTTCCAATCGGCATGGGCGGCAGAGCCCTTGGCTCCGACTGCGCGCCAAGCGCCGAGAATGTCGCCGGGAATCTCGAATGGCGGATAGGGCCAGCCCAGCTTCTCGCGCGCGCCTTTGATTTCGTCTGCACCAAGCGGCTCGCCATGGGTGGACGACTTGCCCGCTTTGGTCGGCGCGCCGTAGCCAATGATCGTCTTGCACGCAATGAGCCAGGGCTTGGAAGGATCGCCCTTGGCCTTTTCGATTGCCGCCGCGACCGCCGCCGCGTCATGGCCATCCACGCGCACGGTGTTCCATCCCGAGGCGGCAAAGCGCGCAAGCTGGTTGTCGGATTCCGACAACGAGGTCGCGCCGTCGATGGTGATCGAGTTGTCGTCCCATAGCACGATGAGCTTGCCCAGTTCCAGATGGCCTGCAAGCGAAATCGCCTCCTGGCTGATGCCCTCCATGAGGCAGCCGTCGCCCGCAAGCGCATAGGTGTGATAGTCGACGAGGCCGGCGCCACAGCGCGCGGCAAGCAGGCGCTCCGACAGCGCCATCCCCACGGCATTGGCGATGCCCTGGCCCAGGGGGCCTGTGGTCGTCTCCACGCCCGGGGCATGGCCATACTCGGGATGGCCCGGCGTCTTGGAGCCGAACTGGCGGAAATTCTTCAACTCCTCGATCGTCATGCCGGGATAGCCGGTGAGATAGAGCAGCGAGTAAAGCAGCATCGAGCCGTGCCCGGCCGACAGCACGAAGCGATCCCGATTGGGCCAGCTGGGATCGGCTGCGTCGAACTTGAGGAACTGTGTGAACAGAACCGCCGCGACGTCGGCCATGCCCATCGGCATACCCGGATGTCCCGAATTTGCCTGCTGCACGCCGTCCATGGAAAGGGCGCGGATGGCGTTGGCCATATCCTTCAGACCGATCTGCGTGGCAGCCTCGCTCGTGCCGTATTTGCTCATAAGACCCCAAAAATAATCGATGCTTTGCGCAATCTGGCCGCCAGAGCGCCCGAAAGCCGAGGGGACATTTACCGGGCCGGGAAGGGTCCGTCTATGGTCCCGCACGCCATAGCAACAGATTGGCGCACCTTGGGCGCCGTTCCGGCTTGGTGGAAAAGGCGCTTTCGGTGGCCGGCGGGCGCCGCGCTCCCGCCCCGCGCGACGTCACGATGCGGCGGCCCGCTTGGTTTTGATCTCCACGCCGGCCTTGGCGACCTTTGCCTCCTCCTCGGAGTCCTCCCGCAAAAGCTGCTCCAACGTCGCCGCGTCGCTGCGGGCCTTTTGCTGAAGCCTCTCGATATCTGAGGCAAGGGCGTAGTCATCGACGAGGCGCCGCTCGTCGTGGGCGCGAAACGTCTTGACGGTGCGCTCGGCAACGCGGTCGGAATACCCCAGCCCCCTGAGAAGCTGCTGAGTGATGTCGAGCGCCGATAAGAACGTCTCGCGGCGCATGTTCGTGATGCCCAGATCGAGAAAGCGGTGGGCATGAGAGCGGTCTCTGGCGCGCGCATAGATCGGCACATGGGGATAGTTGCGCTGCACGAACTCGGCAATGCGCAAGGAGGCTTCCACGTCGTCGATGGCCAGTACGAAAGCGCGCGCCTTGCCGATCTGGGCGGCCGCAAGAATTTCCGGGCGGCTGGCATCCCCGTAGAAAGCCTGGGATCCGAACCGGCGCACCAGTTCAACCTGCTCGAGCGACTTCTCGAGCGCCGTGAAGGCGATGCCCTTGGCGCGCAGGATACGCGCAATGATCTGCCCGAAACGGCCAAAGCCCGCGATGACCACATGCGCTTCATGATCGGGCATGGTGTCGTAGGCGCGTGTCTGCGCCGATACGGCTTTGCCGAAGACGAGCCTCTCAAGCGCCAGCAGCAATGGCGTCATTGCCATTGAAATCGTGATCGTCACAACGAGGATTTCAGCCGTCGCGGTGTGCAGCACGCCCCTGGCCTGCCCCGCGGCAAGAAGCACGAAGGCAAATTCGCCGCCTTGCGCAAGAACCAGCGCGAGGCGGCGCGCCGGACCCGCCTCAAGACCATGCCAGCGACCAAGAGCGAACAAAATGGCCGCTTTTACCGCCATCAGCAGCAATGTCAGCGTCATGATGGCCATCGGCCGTGACAACAGCAGTCCCAGATTGAGCGACATGCCGACGGCGGTAAAAAACATGCCCAGCAGCAGGCCCTCGAATGGCGCGATGTCTGCTTCCAACTGGTGGCGATAGACGCTCTCGGCGAGCAGCGCGCCCGCAAGGAACGATCCCAGCGAGGCGGACAATCCCGCCTGTTGCATGACGAGGGCGACGCCGACGACGACGAGCAGGGCCGCCGCCGTCATCGCTTCACGAACCTTCGACAGCGCCACGATGCGCAGCAGCGCGTTGATGATGTAGCGGCCCACGATGACGACCACGACGATGGTGGCCAGCGCCTTGCCGAATGCGATCAGGTTGATCTCGGCCTCACCGGCGACGCCCGCCACCTCGGTCACGGCGAAGAAAGGGGCCAGCGCGATAAGCGGGATGGCCGCGAGATCCTGGAACAGAAGAACCGCAAAGCCCAGCCGCCCGTGGCGCGTTGCCAGTTCGCCGTTTTCCTCCATCACCTGTAGCGCGAACGCCGTCGAGGACAGCGCCAAGGCGGACCCTGCAAACAGCGCAGGCTTCCAGTTCGCGCCCAGCGCCAGGCCGAGCCCCGCCAAGGCCAGCGCGGTCACGATCACCTGCGCCGCGCCCAGTCCGAAGATGGCCTGACGCATCGCCCAAAGGCGCTTGGGCCTCAGTTCGAGCCCGATAAGAAACAGAAGAAGAACAACGCCGAAGTCCGCGACCTCGCGCAATTCCTTGGCATCGTGGGCGTTGAAGACCTGCCCCAGACCGAAGGGCCCCAGCAGCATCCCAGCCGCCAGATAACCAAGGACGGCCGCCATCCCGAGCGCGCGCGCCAACGTCGCCGCCACCACGAGGGCCGCCAGCATGATCGCAATCTGTGTCAAGTCCATCTTCGCCCCTTGGAGGGCCAACTCCTCGGCCCCATGCCTCCCGATCCTAGAGATCGCCTCCAAGTCCGACAATCCAAAGCCGCCTCGGCCGCGTATCGTTGGCGCTCCACTCAGGGTTCAGCTATGAATGCAGCTCCCGCTCGCACCCGGCATCACGACGTGCGGGCGCATCATTTGCCGGGTAGCGCATCGATGGCCGAATTTCTCGACAGGATCGCAACGAAGCGCGACGCGTCCGCCTTTCGCGAGCTGTTTGAGATTTATGCCCCGCGCGTCAAGGCCTACATGATGCGCCAGGGGGCCGACGCCACGACGGCGGAGGAGCTTGCGCAGGAAACCCTGCTCACCGTCTGGCGCAAGGCGGGCCTCTACTCGGGAGACCGCGGCAGCGCGACAACCTGGATTTTTACCATCGCGCGCAATCTGCGCATCGACAAACTGCGTAAAGAGATGACGTGGGTCGAGTTGCCGGAAGGGCGCGCTGAGGAAGCAAGCGACGATCCTCTTCCCGATGAAACCTTAGAGGCGGAGGAACGCAAAAGGCGCCTCCAGGCGGCTCTTGGGGAACTGCCGGCAGACCAACATGAAGTGGTGGCGTTGTCCTACATCGAAGGGCTGTCCCACAGCGAGATTGCCGAGCGGCTGAACCTCCCACTCGGGACTGTGAAATCGCGCATGCGCCTTGCGTATCTCAAGATCCGCCAGGCCGTCGAGGACCTGAAATAGATGACGATCGCACATCACCCGGGCCTGGAAAGCCTCATGAGCTGCGCGGCGGGCAGCATGCCGGAAGCGTTCGCCGCCGTCATGGCCTCGCACATTTCCCTGTGCGACGTTTGCCGTAAGGAACTGGGGCTGATGGAAGACATCGGCGTGGAACTTTTCCGCTCGCTCCAACCCAGCGCGCTCACGCATCAGGCGCCGGTCATGGCGATGCGCCGCGCGCAAGCCGACGCCGAAGGCGCCTGGGCGGCACACGCTACGGCAGCTCTGGGCATCACACGCGGGGGCATGCCACGACCGATCGCGCTTTATGCGGGCGAGGATATCCATAAAGTGGCTTGGCGGCGGCTGGCTCCGGGCGTGCAGCACTTTACCATCCCGCTGTCGCCGGGCGCCAAAGGGAGCCTGCATCTTCTCAAAGTTGCCCCGGGCACGGTCATTCCCGAGCACGGGCATGGCGGCTCGGAGTTGACGCTCGTGCTCGAGGGCTCCTACAGCGATGCCACCGGGCATTATGGCGTTGGCGACGTCGCCGATCTCGACGACACGATCGAGCACCAACCCCTGGCCGACCCCGAAGAAGGATGCGTTTGTCTCGTTGCAACGGACGAAAAAATCCGCTTCAAGTCGCCACTGGCCAGACTTCTTCAGCCGTTCACGCGACTTTAGGATTGACGCATGGGCGCATCGCGTCCCTGGAAAATCGTTTGGATAACGGGCGCAAGCTCCGGCATCGGCCGTGAGCTTGCGTTGCGTCTTGCCTGCGAGGGCATCACGGTTGCTGCAACCGCGCGCTCCGCCGGCAAGCTGCAGGCGCTCGCAGCCTCCAGCCCCTTCATTAAACCCTACCCTGCCGATGTCATGGACGCGGACGCCATGAGGGCTGCATTTGCATCCATCGAGCGCGATCTGGGCGCCGTGGATCTTGCCATTCTCAACGCCGGCATCTGGCAAGGCATGCTGGTGTCGGATTTCTCCGCCGAGCGCGGCAAGCACACCATGGCGGTCAACTACTTCGGCGTACTGCATGCCCTCGAGCCCGCCATGGACGCATTCGCCGCACGCGGGCGCGGACACCTTGCGATCGTATCGTCCGTCGCCGGATTTAGGGGTATGATGAAAGGAGCGGCCTATGCGCCGACCAAGGCGGCGCTGATCTCGTTGAGCGAGTCCCTCTATCCGCATCTGGCGCGCAAGGGCGTAAAGCTAACGGTCATCAATCCCGGCTACATCGCGACACCGATGACCGAGACGGAGGCGTTCCCCAAGCCCTTCATCATTCCGGTGGAGCAGGCGGCGGAGACGATCCTTGGCGGTCTTGCCCGGGGCAAGTACGAGATCGTATTTCCCTGGCGCATGGCGCTGCTGATGAAGACGCTGCGCATTCTGCCGAACTGGGCGTTCTTCCGCCTGGTCAACATCGGCATCAATCGCGGCGGCACCGGCGAGCCTCCCGTTCCTCCGCAGCCTTGAGCGCGGCGCCGGCGGCAAGAATTCAGAAATAATCCTTCATGTCCCGCTAACCTTAACGCGTCCTTAACCAAGGTTGCGGCATCCTCAACACATGCCGGTCCTGGAGGGACCATTGCCACACACTCCCCCCTCTAGCGGTCCGGTGGAATGCAAGAGCGAAGTATCGTCACCGATTTCTGTCTAGCGTATCGAGGTGGTCCGATGACTTACGAAGCACTCTCCCGTGCACTTGCCTACGCCTCCTGCCTCTCCAGCATGACCCTGTTCGCCACGTCGATGGCCATCGCTGCGATCAACGTGGGTAAACTGGGTCCGCCCGGGCCGTGCGGCTCTGGCGTCTGTACTGCGCTTGCAGTGCAGGCCGATGACCTCCATCCCGGTCCCATGAGCGCAGCTCACGCCGCAACAAGCGGCGCTCACATCCAAGCAGTCGCAACGACACTCTGGCACAAGAAGATCTAAGACGGCATGACCGGCGCTCGAAGCGATGTGCGCACATCGCCCGAAAGCCGATCGACGAAATCGCTTCTGATGTTTCGAGGAACTCGCCCGGCCGCACTCACCGGGCGAAGCAGCCGCCGAAGCAGGAGCATCCTGTAAGAGCGCGGGAATGGCGCCCCCGCGCTCTTTGCATTTTCAGGCCGCCCGGCTTCTGTCTTTTACGACGCGATCGATGGCCTGCAGTTCGCGCACAAGCCCGGCGAAGTCCTTGAGCGGCACCATGTTGGGGCCGTCGGAAGGCGCGCGATCGGGGTCCTGATGCGTCTCGATGAAAAGTCCCGCTACCCCCACTGCCACCGCTGCACGCGCAAGCACCGGCACGAAACGCCGGTCTCCACCCGATGATGTCCCCTGCCCGCCGGGTTGCTGCACGGCGTGGGTTGCATCAAAAATGACCGGGGCCCCGGTTTCCGCCATCTGCGGCAGTCCGCGCATGTCGACCACGAGCGTGTTGTATCCAAAGCTCGTGCCGCGCTCGGTGATGAGCACGTTCGGGTTGCCGCTGCCCGTCACCTTGGCGACGGCGTTCTTCATGTCCCAAGGCGCCAGGAACTGCCCCTTCTTGATCTTGACGACGCGCCCCGTCCGCGCCGCGGCGATCAAGAGGTCGGTCTGGCGGCATAGAAAGGCGGGAATCTGCAGAACGTCGGCCACCTCAGCGACCGGGCCGCACTGCGCGATCTCGTGCACGTCAGTGACGACAGGCAGACCCAGGCTCTCACGGATTTCAGCAAATACGGGAAGGGCGCCTTTGAGGCCGATGCCGCGCTTGCCGGCGAGCGAGGTGCGGTTGGCCTTATCGAACGAGGCCTTGAAGACCAAGCCACAGCCGAGGCTGGCCGAGATCTCTTTGAGCGCGCCCGCAATCTCGAGCGCGTGAGCGCGACTTTCCATCTGGCAGGGTCCTGCCAGCAGTGCGATGGGAAGGTCGTTGCCGAAGACGACCTTGCCGGCGCGCACATGCGCGTTCGGCGCGTGGGCCGCTTTGGGCGAAGAGGATTCGGGTTTGTTCATGGTGGTCTTATAGACCGGCAACCGGGCTCAAGCGAGGCCAGAGGCAATCCCCGCCTGGCCAGGATGCGCCGCGCGGCGCGCAGCAAACAAAAACGGCGGCCTGAAAGCCGCCGCCTAGAGAACCAGCCGGTTCGAAATCGTTAGATGACGTCGATCTCGGCCGGGAGGTAGCTCGTGACTTCGAGGCCAACTTCCTGCTCGCGGACTTCCGGCTTCATCCAGGTCTTCATGGTCTATTCCTCCAAGCAATCTCTGACAGGCTCAACCTGCGGCAAGAGAGTTAGCGAGGCCTGCTGAAAATGGCCAATCCTTTTTCGGTTGCACGGGGCAAACTTTTTGTGATCGCCTTGCGGCTTTGTTATACCATTACAACAATGGCTTACGACGATCCGCGACCATGCGGTGCGCGGTGAGCCCAGAGGCGGGGCGCGGCCCTCCGGACCGGCGATCTTTGGGCCTTGGCCCGTGATTTTTCCATTGCGATCGGCCGAAATGCACCACTTTGGCCCAAACCTTATCGCTGGGGTCGTTCACGCAGCCCAGGGTGCTATATTTCGATATAGTTCGGTGGTCGAAGGGCGCGGACGGTGATACGTCCCGCAAAGCATAACCAACAACTTGGGGAAGCACATGTTAGAACAATTCGCTTGGCTGCAGCCTGTCCTGATCGCTGCCGTGGTCGTGTTTGTTCTGGACCTCATCGGAAACATGCTGTCGTTTTCGAACCGGTTCATGAACGCCTTGGTGACCGCGGTCGTCTTTGCCGTTCTGTTCGGGGGCCTGATCCACTTCGGCATAGTGCAGCTTGACGTCAAGACGGTTCCGATGCCGGCCACGACGGAGGCACCCGCACCCGCCCAGTAGGCACGGGGTTAAGACAGGTTCGGAAAGCTTAAGTCCGCCCGGCCCTCGAGGACCGGGCGGGTCATTGTCCCTGAGCGCGCTCACGCGATTGCATTGTCGCGGCGCGAGCCGATGCGACGGCCCTCGGAGAGCGCCGTGCGGATCTCGAACATCTCGGTTGGCGTAAGGCGCACCCGGCGCTTGCGCCAGAACTGCCAGCGCGGCATCAGCTCGATCCAGTGGCCACCGTAGTAGTCGCAGAACATACGGATGCGATCGCCGGCCACGATCCTGCGCCAGACCCAAGCGACTTGCCCGGTGTGATCAAGCTCCGACGACACCTTTACCACCACGTTCTCAAATAAGCGTCGATGTCTGCCGGCCTGAAATTAGCGCCGTTCCCTTAAGAATGAGTAATGGGCAGCCCCGTAATCGGATTTGGCCGCACATCGCCGGCGCCAAGCGTTGGCACGAACGCCCGCGTTCTTGCATCCTCGATCTGTGGCCCGATCAGTCGGTGAAGCGAGCGTGTTCCCGCCGGAACAGCGCGCGCGTCAAGGTCATGGGAGACGTGGCCCGATCGGCTTTCTTTCCCATGAAAGGACTTCACATGGCATTCCTTCGCGCCGCCAGCCTCGGCACGCTCGCTGCGGCGGCATTTTTCACGCTTCCTCCGGCCTTTGCGAACACAGGCGATGCATCCCCGTTGGGCGTATGGGTCGACGACACCGGCCGCGGAGCCGTCGAAATCAAATCCTGCGGCGGCGACAACCTCTGCGGTCATGTGGTCTGGGTTCGCGATGCCAAGGACGCCAACGGTTGCGGCCGCCAGATCATCGGCGCGGCCCATCCCACCGGCGGCAAGGGTATGTATCAGGGCTGGATCTATTCACCCGAGAAGAAGAAGCGCTTTGACGTGGAGTTTGCTCCGGCCGCATCCGGCAAGCTGCGCGTGACGGGCTTTGCCGGTATCCGGCTGTTCTCGCGCACCATGTATTGGACGCGGGCGAACGGCGATCTGGTGCGCTGCCAGTCCGGACAGACCGCACAAGCTGCGCCAACGTCTGCGCACACGCTCGCAACGCCGGCAGCGCCAGGGCCCGAGTTGACGGGAATGGAGCCCGGACCCGCGGCAAAGGCAGACGGGTCAACGCCTGTGGCCAAACCCTCCGCCCAAGCCGCGGCGGCATCGACCCTGGACAATTCCGCATCCGACCACCCGGCAGATAGCCCAGCCGCGTCGGTTCCTTCGCAGCCCGCGGCGAGAAGCGGGATTTCAACCGCTGAAAAGAGCGGCGCGGCGCCGGCGGACACACCGGCGGCCGGCGGCCAATCCTCCAATGGCGCCGATGCCGACAGCGCCAGCGACGACGGCGGATCGGGCCTGTCCGGTCTCAACCTCGGCGGCATGAACCTCGGCAAGGTGATTTCGCGGAACGGTGGCACGTGCAGACTCGACCTGCCCTGGGTCAAGGTTCGCTTCGGCTGCAAGGATCTCTGACGAAACCTCCCAGGCTTGGCTCAAGCGAGGGTTTGGAGCGGCTGGCCACGCGCCAGGAGAGCCAGCCGCAAGCCGCACTTGCGTGGAGAAATCAAATGCCGAAAAGAATGTGCTGGAGACGCGCCGCAGGCGCAAAAGCCAAGTGGCGCCGAAGGAAGGTCTGGGGTGGCGCCGCCGGAGGCGCAAGGTCTCGGGTGGCGCCGGAGGCGCAAAAGCGAAACGGCAGGATGCAGCTTTGCCGCCCCTGCCGTGCCGTAACTGAAAAAACCGAGGTGGCGACGTTAGATGACGTCGATCTCAGCCGGGAGGTAGGAGGTGACTTCGAGGCCAACTTCCTGCTCACGAACCGTGGGCTTCATCCAGGTCTTCATATTATTTCCTCCATTTAGATATAAGGGCTTGCGTCCTTACAGCTTGAAACGTAATGCGGCGTAACGATAACCACAAATCGCATTCACGTGATGCTGCAATCAGATCACCTTATCGCATCCGAATGTCGCGCTGATGGCGCTCTGCCGCGCCCGCCGCTATATCGCCGCAGGCTCAGCGGGGTTAGACTTACGTCTCGTTTCCCCAGATCCAGGAGAATGACACCGATGCCAATGCCTGCGGCAGAAATCGAGCGCATGATAAAAGCGGCGCTTCCCGACGCGACTGTCGAGATAAGGGATTTGGCCGGTGACGGGGACCATTACGCAGCCCACATCATCTCGGCAGCCTTCAAGGGCAAGAGCCGCGTCCAGCAACATCAGATGGTCTATGGCGCGCTCGGGGGGCGCATGGGCGACGTGCTGCACGCCCTGCAACTCACGACCGCAGCACCGGGCGATTGACTCTGGCGCGCTTTCTCCCACATCTGGAGCGACGCCAATTCGCGCCGCGCTATTGCCGCCCAGCCCTGACAGATTCAATTCAAGGAGTGCCAATGTCCCAGGACGCAAACGCAACCATCACCAAGACCATCGCCGACAACGACGTGGTGCTCTTCATGAAGGGCACCAAGCAGTTTCCCCAGTGCGGCTTTTCTGCGACGGCCGCCAAGATCCTCGATCTGCTCGGCGTCCCCTACAAGGACGTGAACGTTCTGGAGGATCAGTCCGTGCGCGAAGGCATCAAGGCGTTTTCCAATTGGCCGACGATCCCTCAGCTCTATATCAAGGGCGAGTTCATCGGCGGCTGCGATATCATGCGCGAGATGTATCAGGCCGGCGAGTTGCACGATCTGATCTGCAAGAAGGGAATTCCCCATCAGCACCATCACCACGGCTGATCGGCTTCGCCATAACTTCGACGATGGAAAATGCGGATGCCGCAGGGCGTCCGCATTTTTTGTAGGCCTGCGCCCTGATTTCGCCGCGCCAGCCGTGTTTTAGCGGACAAAGCCATGCGCAGTCTCGTGCCGGACAAGCTCATGGCGCGCAAGCGATCAGGTTGGCGGGATCACCTCCATGCTTCAGAGCGGCCGGCGTTTCCTTCTCAGCCTGACGATCCTCACGGCCAGCGTGTGCCTGGCGCTCGGCATCTCGCTGCCCATCATCAAGCTCACCAAGTTCGGCATCTGGACCACCCAGCACTCGCTCGTCTCGACGGTGGATGTGCTGATCGACGAAGGCCAGAAATTCCTCGGCATCGTTGTATTGGTCTTTTCGATCATCCTGCCGGTGACAAAGCTGCTCTACCTGCTTCTCGTCTCAACACTGCCGCCCGCCGAAATCGCGCGCCAGAGCCGCCGCCTGCGCGCGCTCGAATGGCTCGGCAAATGGTCGATGCACGACGTCCTGGTATTGGCGCTGACGATCTTCTTCATCAAGAGCCAGGGCGTGTACGATGCAACGAGCCTCAATGGCGTCTACTTCTTCACCGCGGCCGTCGTGTTGATGATCCTCGCCTACGCGTGGATCCGCACCGATGGCCTCGACCGCGCGGCGCAAGACGGCATGTTCCCACCCGCGCCTCAACCCGACGTGCCCATCAAGGCCTCGAACTGGCGCAATTTCACGCTGAGCTTTCTCATTATCCTGGCAACCGTTTTCTTCGCGCTCGGCATCATCATGCCGACGATCCGCTTCACGACCGTGTACGTGTGGACCAACGAGCACTCGATCCTGACCATCATGTACGCGCTGTTTGAGACTGAGGAGTACTTTTTGTGCGCCGTGCTGTTTGCGGTCTCGGTCTTCTTTCCGTTCATGAAGCTGTTTTATCTGCTGACGCTGCTGACCTCGCACGACATCGAGCCCGAGTTCCGGCGCAAATCAATTGCCACGATGGAGTGGCTGGGCCGCTACTCGATGACCGACGTGATGGTTCTCGCGCTCTTGATCTTCTATGTGAACTCCTCCGGTTACACGGAAGCGCGCGTTCTGCCGGGGGTCTATTTCTTTGCCGCAAGCGCCTTGATGACCATGCTCGCCTATGGCTGGGCCAATGCAGCACCCAGGGTGCGCGCGGCCAGCGCGAAGCCCGGATCGAAATCCAGATCGAAGCCTGTCGTTCCGGACGTGCCCCGGCGCAAGGCCGGCGCGTCGGCGTAGGGAGCAACCGGGCGGATAGCGTGTTCGTCAGCCTGCCCGACATCGCGCAATGGGCGTGGGCGCGCCATCACAACATCCTGAGTTGGTATATCCGCCCCGTGGTGCTGGTCCCGATGGGATACTTCGCCTGGCGGCGCAGCCTGCCGGGCATCGCCTTCGCGTTCCTCGCATTGCTTTCCAGCATGGCGTGGTTCCCGCCTCCCGCGGCGTCCGATCCACGCATTGTCGCGTTACTTGCCGCGGAGAAGGACTATCTCCTGGGCCCGTGGCCCTGGTGGAAGTTCGCGATCGCGCTGTTTGGCGCAGGATCGCTCCTCGCGATGTGTGCAGCCTTCTGGTTGCGCTCCTGGAAGCTCGCCCTTGTGGTGATCAATCTGATCATGGTGGCCAAGATCACATGGACATAGGCATTCACCGGGGCGGATGCCGCTTCCAAACTGGTGCTGCCAGCCATCCTTGGAACGCTCATCGTCAACATGGCCGTAGCCGCGACCGCACGGCGGGCATCGTCTGGAAGGATGCCGGACTGACGCGCCGTTGCTGGAAAACGAAAAGGCCGCCCATCGGAGCGGCCTTCTCGAAATTGTATGCGCGCCGATGTGTCCCGCATTAGCGCGAGTAGAACTCGACCACGAGGTTGGGTTCCATCGTGACCGGATAGGGCACGTCCGAGAGGGCGGGAATGCGCACGAGCTTCGCCGTCATCTTGTTGTGGTCGGCATCGACGTAGTCCGGTACATCGCGCTCGCCGCTCTTGACGGCTTCCAGCACCAGCGCCATCTGGCGGGCCTTCTCACGCACCTCGACGACGTCGCCGATGCGCAGGCGATAGGACGGAACGGTCACGCGGCGGCCGTTGACGGTGACGTGGCCATGGCTGACGAACTGGCGCGCGGCAAAGACGGTCGGCACGAACTTGGCGCGATAGACGAGCGCGTCGAGCCGACGCTCGAGCAGGCCGATGATGAGTTCGGAGGTCGAGCCCTTGGCGCGCGAGGCTTCGTCGTAGATCTTGCGGAACTGGCGCTCGGAGATCGAGGCGTAGTAGCCCTTGAGCTTCTGCTTGGCCTTGAGCTGCTGGCCGAAGTCCGACAGCTTACCGGCGCGGCGTTCGCCATGCTGGCCGGGGCGGCTCTCGCGGCGGTTGAGGGGGCTCTTGGGACGGCCCCAGATGTTCTCGCCGAGGCGGCGATCAATCTTGTGTTTGGCGCGGATGCGCTTGGTCATAGTCTAGCACTCCATGAAAGTTGCATCGCCCGGCTCAATGCCGGGCAACGTTCGGAGCGCCCCCTCCTCTGTCCTGGTCAGCCGCCGAAGACTGCCAGACCGACAGGCCGAGAACCTCAGGAACACGCAAACTGCGTGGGCCTTGCTTCCTCGCCACGGGTGCGCAAAAGCAACGCGGGCCCAAATGGCCCGCGAAGCTGAGGTCTGATACCGGGGTCCGCGCGCCGCGTCAACCTCCTGGCGCAGGCCGATCCGGTTATTTCTTCGGCGCCGGCGCAGGAGCCGCCGCCGCGGCGGTCGGCTGCTTCTTCCCGGTGGAGCCCGTTGTGGTGGCCGGGTCGGCGTCGGCGGCCTTATGGGCCGGCTGCGGGCCGGATTGCACATAGGCCATGATCAACTCTTTGACCTTCTTGCGCTGTTCCTCCGAGCAGGTCTGTACCGGAGCCTTCTTTTCTTCCTCGACGACGACTTCCTTGTCGCCCTGCTTTTCGACCAGCTTGATCTTCCCGGTCAAGAGCATGACGGTCGTGAGGTGCAGCTGGCTGATGTAAACCATCTGCTGGGGCGTCCATTTGCCTTTGGCTTCCTCGCGCCGCATCATCGAGCGGTGATTTGCAATCTGCTCGTCCGCAAGATCACAGACCTGGGCGTGGGCGGACAGCCGGCCGGCCTTGATCACGTCACGCGCAACGTCGATCGGGACCATCACCTCTTCACGCTTCTTCTTGTCGATCTGGATTACGGTGCCATCGGGTTTGGAAAACTGCTGGGGCGTCAGCGACCAAGCAAAATCCATGAACGATTTGACGGCCATCTCGCTCAGTTCCTGGGCCGTGGCACCCGCCACCGGCACCAGAAAAGAGAGCGCTATCGCGCCCGCCAAAACTCTCCCCGCCCTCGTTTTCATCACTATCTCCAAAGGTGCCTCTTACCTTGCTTATACGCCCTAAAAGGCGAAATAGGCCGCGGCGCGCGTAGGCGCCCGCCGATCAGGCTCAGTGTTGCCGTTTCAATTGGCATCGCTCAGCCCAAAACTTGTCGAGATCAAGGCGTCTCACCCGGAGGCTTTCTGGCCCGCCCTTTGCCCTGTGCGAGAGTGGCAACAATACCACGAAGGGTTCTGACCTCCTGATCGGTCGCATTGGCGCGCAGAAAGAACGTTCGCAGATTCTGCACTACCGTGGGTCGCTTATGTTGCGGATTAAAGAAGCCCAAGCGATCGAGTTCCCCCTCCAAGTGCTCGAAAAGTCCACTCAATTCGGCTTTGGTGGCGGGCCTGTCGGCCCCCATGTAGAGCCCTTCGGCCAGCGGCTTTTCGTACGTCGTCACTCGTCCCAGGCTAGCCTGTGGGGAGCCGCGCAGCCACTCATAGCCGACGAGCAACACGGCCTGGGCGAGGTTGAGTGAGGCGAAACGCGAATTAACCGGAATCATAATTAGCGCGTCGGCGTTCGCCACCTCCGTGGTTTCCAGGCCGTTGCGCTCCCGTCCGAACAGTATGCCGCAACGTTCTCCACGGGCAATCCTTGCCCGCATCTCTCCGATGGCCTGCTCGGGCGTCAGGACCGGCTTTCTCAGATCGCGCTGGCGCGCGGTAGTGGCGGCGACCCAGTTGAGATCGGCCATGGTTTCGTCGAGCGTCCCGTAGGCCCTGGCGTCGTCGATGATGTAATTGGCGCCGGACGCCGCGATGCGCGCCTTCTCGTTGGGCCAGCCGTCGCGCGGATTAACGAGGCGCAGATCGTCGAGGCCGAAATTGGCGCATGCCCGGGCAACCATGCCGATGTTGTCGGCAAGTTGGGGCTCCATGAGGATGATCGAGGGCGTCTCGCCTTCACCCGCGACCGGCTCGCCCTGGATGTTCATGCGCCGCAGGCCATGGCGCAGCTTGCGGATCACGCGGCGCGCCCAGAACCAGTAGTTCTCACCCGACCATTGGCGCGTCAGGCTCTCCAGGCAGGGCGTGGTGACGATCTCGGTGCCCTCACCCTTGAGCCGCACACGGCCGTCGCCGACAACGATTTCCTTCTTGGACAGAATGTATTGGTCGAGCGTTTCGAGCCCGAGCATCTCGGTGCGGCGCTTGCAGCCGGGGCAGGACACATTGTCGGCCGCGCACCTCACCTCGGCACAGTACTGAAGCACCGGCTCCAAATTATCGCGCGAAAGCCCGGGAATGGCCAATTGCGCCAACCCCTGGTCGACGGTGGCGACATGGCAGGCGTGGACGATGGCGCCAATGGGCGTGCCGGCCACGCGGGGTTCGTGCTGCTCGATGGTAATCTGCATCCGTCTTTTTTCTTTCCGGCCAGGCTGTCAGGACCGGGCTATAGCCAATTGCGGCGGCCAGCGCCAATGAACGCGCCGACGGGATGCGCCACGGATGGCCCGGCGCGGCGGACGAGCAGCCGCACTTTGGCCATTGGTCGGGACTTGGCGGGCTGGCGCACGCCCATTATGGTGCGGCGCATCATTCACGCCAACGGCCCCCAGCGCCACAAAGCAGCCCTAGAGAAAAGGCCCGCCAGACATGAACAAGATCAAGGTGACCGGAACCGTTGTCGAGCTCGACGGCGATGAGATGACGCGCATCATCTGGCAACTCATCAAGGACAAGCTGATCCATCCCTATCTCGATGTGAACCTGGAATATTACGACCTGGGCATCGAAATGCGTGACACGACCAACGATCAAATCACAGTTGATGCGGCTCACGCCATCAAGAAGCACGGCGTCGGCGTCAAGTGTGCGACCATCACCCCCGATGAGGCGCGCGTCAAGGAATTCGGCCTCAAGGAGATGTGGAAGAGCCCCAACGGCACGATCCGCAATATCCTGGGCGGCGTGATTTTCCGTGAACCGATCATCGCCCGCAATGTGCCGCGCCTGGTGCCAGGCTGGACGCAGCCGATCATCGTCGGCCGTCATGCTTTCGGCGACCAGTACCGCGCGACCGACTTCAAATTCCCCGGTAAAGGCAAGCTCACCATCAAATTTGCCGGCGAGGACGGCCAGATGATCGAAAAGGAAGTGTTCAACGCTCCGGGCGCGGGCGTCGCGATGGCGATGTACAATCTCGATGAATCCATCCGCGAATTTGCGCGCGCCTCGCTCAACTACGGCCTCAACCGCAACTACCCCGTCTATCTCTCCACGAAGAATACTATTCTCAAGGCCTATGACGGCCGCTTCAAGGACATCTTCCAAGAGATCTACGATGGCGAATTCAAGTCCGAGTTCGAAAAGCGCAAGCTTACCTACGAGCATCGGCTCATCGACGACATGGTGGCCTCGGCGCTGAAGTGGCCGGGCGGCTACGTCTGGGCCTGCAAGAACTACGACGGCGACGTGCAGTCCGACACCGTCGCGCAGGGCTTTGGCTCGCTGGGGCTGATGACGAGCGTTCTCATGACGCCCGACGGCAGGACGGTCGAGGCCGAAGCCGCGCACGGCACGGTTACCCGCCACTACCGTGAGCATCAGAAAGGCAAGGAGACGTCCACCAACTCCATCGCCTCGATCTTCGCGTGGACGCGCGGCCTTACCCACCGCGCCAAGCTCGACGGCAACGAGGCGCTCGCCAAGTTCGCCAACACGCTGGAGAAGGTCTGCGTCGATACGGTGGAGGCGGGCTTCATGACGAAAGATCTCGCCCTTCTGGTCGGGCCGGATCAGAAATGGCTCTCGACCACCGGCTTCCTCGACAAGGTCGACGAGCACCTGAAAAAGGCGATGGTGGCGGCGTAAGCCGCCGGCCCGGCGCCAGCGCCGATCAAGGCGTCAATGCGGATCGAGGAATGCAGATCGAGGAATGCGGATCGAGGGCGGCTGCCATGGCCGCCCTTTTTTCGTCCGTTGTCGCGATGATCACATCCATACGATCACTCCCCCCGATTCTCGGCGGTTACCTTCGCGCGACTGTGAGCAATGTCGCGGCCCGTTGTGGCAGGCAAGCGCAAGCAACACATAAGGACACATCAAAGCCCATCAGAAAGGAGGCCGACGATGCGTTCCATCACGGCTGTCTTCAATGCACCCCGTCCCCACTGGGTTGGCGACGGCTTCCCTGTGCGTTCGCTTCTTTCCCATCATGAGCACGGCGCTGCCATCAGCCCGTTCCTGCTTCTCGACCATGCCGGTCCTTACGCTTTCGAGCCAGCCCGGCATCGGCGCGGGGTGGGCGAGCATCCCCACCGCGGATTCGAGACGGTCACCCTCGTCTATTCGGGCGAGGTGGAACATCGCGATTCCTCTGGCGGCGGCGGGATCATCGGGCCAGGCGACGTACAGTGGATGACGGCTTCCTCGGGCCTGGTGCACGAGGAGTTTCATTCCGGCGCGTTCACCGCGAGCGGCGGCGTCTTCGAGGTCGTGCAACTGTGGGTCAATCTGCCTGCCAAGGACAAGTCCGCGGCGCCCGGCTACCAGCCGCTGGAGAGCGCGCATATCCCGATGGTCGCGTTGCCCGAGGAAGCCGGCAGCGTACGCGTCATTGCAGGCGAGTACGCAGGCCGTACCGGGCCGGCGCGCACCTTCACGCCCATCGGCATCTTCGACGTTCGCCTTGCGGGCGGTGGAAGCGCCCAGTTCGCCCCGCCCGGAGAGCATACGGCGATGCTCGCCGTTTTGAGCGGCGCCGTCATGGTCAACGGCGAAGTCATCGTCCGCGGCGGCCAGATCGTGGCGTTCGCGCGCGAAGCCGGCAGCCTCCACGTCGAAGCCAACAACGATGCGAAGTTGCTGCTGCTCACGGGTGAGCCGATCGACGAGCCGGTTGCCGCCTATGGTCCTTTCGTCATGAACACGGCGGAGGAGATCCAGCAGGCAATCGAGGAATTCCGTGCCGGCAAGTTCGGCGCGCTTGCCGATTGAGGACACCCACCCAGAGCCATTCTTCTTGCGCGTGCGGTGTTGCTCGTCTCGTCGCAATCGCGCAAACGGCCCTGGGGAGACCTCGGGGGAGACCTCGGAGGAGACTGGTCAAAGAGCCGAAGGGCCCGGCATGCCGGGTCCTTCGGCTTATCGGATCGGATGCGGCAGCGCACGTTACCTGACGCCTGACTTGATCTTGGCATCGACCTCAGCCTGCATTCGTGCGGTCATCACATTGAAGTCGTTCTCGAGCTTGGTGCAGCTTTCCGCCTCACCATCGCACACCACGTCCATCTTGATCGTGACCTGCTCGCCATCCTTGACGACACGGCGGCACACGGCGGCGGGATGGGCCGGCTGGCCCTCGAGCGTGAAGGTGTACATCAAGCTCGGATCTTTGTCGTTGTCGCTGTAGGCGACATACTGCTTGCTCTTGTAGACCTCCTTGAGGTTGGAGGCCGTGGAATAACGCGCGATCAGGTCCTTCGCGGAAGCCGCCGGCTCGCCACAAAAACCGTGCGCGGCGTTAATCGTCGGCCCAGCGGATGGCGCGGGCGTCGGCGCGGGTGCGACGAGGGTCTCTTCCGCCTTGGCGGGCGACATCGCGCCGAGCACAACGACCATGGCGGCAAAACAGAAGCGAGCGAACGTCATCATCTGGCAACCTTCTACGGCGAATGGTGAAAACAGGGGTTCTATAGCCGCTTCTTGCGGGAAGAAATCCTGAAAATTTGGAAAGGTTCAGGGCATGCACGCGAGGATCTGCGCGTGCCCGTCATTTCACAAGCGCCGTTCAACCCGCAAGATGGGCTTCGATAGCCTTCAGGGCCTCGGCCGCCTTCGCGCCGTCGGGGCCGCCCGCCTGCGCCATGTCGGCACGGCCCCCGCCGCCTTTACCGCCAAGAGCTTCCGAGCCGACCTTGACCAGATCGACCGCGCTCCATGACCTCGTGAGGTCGTCGGTGACGCCGACAGCAAGACCGGCCTTGCCGTCCTCCGTTACGCCGACCACCGCAACGATGCCCGAGCCGATCTGCTTCTTGCCTTCGTCGATGAGGCCGCGAAGGTCTTTCGGGTTGAGCCCTTGCACCGAGCGGGCGAGAAACTTCACCGCGCCGACGGTCTTGAGCGCCCCGCCTGCTGCCTCGCCGTTCGCGCCGCCCGAGGCCGCGCCGCCGCCGAGCGCGATCTGCCGCTTGGCATCGGCGAGCTGGCGTTCGAGCGCCTTTTTTTCATCCATCAGGGCGCGCACGCGCTCGACGAGATCCTCCGGCCTGGTGCGCAGTACACCGGCTGCCTCGCGAACGCGCGCGTCCTGCTCGGCCAGATAGGCGCGCGCGCCATCCGCAGTCAGCGCCTCGATGCGGCGCACGCCTGCCGCCGACGCACCTTCCGCCACCACCTTGATGAGCCCGATGTCTCCCGTGCGCTCGACGTGCGTGCCGCCGCACAACTCGACCGACCACGCCTTGTTGGCGCCGGGACGCGCGGGCCCCATGGACACGACGCGGACTTCCTCGCCGTATTTCTCGCCAAAAAGCGCCATGGCGCCCGAGGCGCGCGCATCCTCCAGCGCCATCAGGCGGGTTTCGACGGGCGTGTTCTCCAGGAGCACGGCGTTCGCCATGTCCTCGACCTGCTTGACCTCCTCGGCGCTCATCGGCTTGGTGTGCGAGAAATCGAAGCGCAAGCGGCCGGGCGAGACGAGCGAGCCTTTCTGCGCAACGTGGGCGCCAAGAACCTGGCGCAAGGCCTCGTGCAGAAGATGGGTCGCGGAGTGGTTGGCGCGCACGCGGTCGCGGCGCGCCGCATCGACCTCAAGATGCACATGCTCGCCAACGCGCAGCGTGCCGGCCTCGAGCGTCCCGAAGTGAACGAACAGATCGCCGAGCTTCTTTTGCGTATCGCCCACGGCGAAGGCCGCAGCGCCAGAGCCCTGCTTGCCTTCCAGCACGATGCGGCCGGTGTCTCCCACCTGACCGCCGGACTCGCCATAGAACGGCGTCTGATTGAGCACGAGCGCACAGGCTTCCCCCGCCATCGCGCTTGTGACTTCCTTGCCATCTTTCACGATCGCGAGGATCTGGCCTTCGGCCGCCGTGGTCTCATAGCCGAGGAACTCGGTCGCGCCCGTGCGCTCCTTGATCTCGAACCAGACGGTTTCGGTTGCGGCTTCCCCCGAGCCCTTCCAGGCCGCCTTGGCGGCGTCTTTCTGCTTTTTCATGGCGGCATCGAACGCCTTGGTGTCGACGCTGATGCCGCGCGGTTTCAACGCGTCTTCCGTCAGGTCGAGCGGGAAGCCATACGTGTCGTAGAGCTTGAAGGCGACATCGCCCGGGAACACCGCGCCCTTGCTCAGGCTGGCCGATTCATCGCCGAGCAGCTTCAGGCCATGCTCCAACGTCTTCTTGAATCGCGTCTCTTCGGATTTGAGCGTCTCCGTGATGAGCGCCTGGCCGCGCGGCAATTCGGGAAACGCATCGCCCATTTCCTTGACGAGCGCAGGCACCAAGCGATGCATCAATGGCTCTTTGCACCCCAACTGATGCGCATAGCGCATCGCACGCCGCATGATGCGCCGGAGCACGTAGCCGCGCCCCTCGTTGGACGGCAGCACGCCATCGGCAATGAGGAAGCTCGTGGCGCGCAGGTGATCGGCGATGACGCGGCGCGCGGCCGTGACATCGACACTCTGGCCCGCATCGCCCGCGCCGAGCTTCCTGGCCTCCTCGCGGATCGACGCGATGAGATTCTCGAACAGATCGATTTCGTAGTTGTTGTGCTTGCCCTGGAGCACGGCTGCGATGCGCTCAAGCCCCATGCCGGTGTCGATCGACGGTTTGGGCAATGCCACCCGGTCGCCAGGGCCGCGCTGCTCGTACTGCATGAACACCAGGTTCCAGATCTCGATGAAGCGGTCGCCGTCCGCGCCGGGTGACCCCGGAGGTCCGCCGGGGATCTCCTCGCCATGGTCGCAGAAGATCTCCGAGCACGGCCCGCACGGGCCCGTGTCGCCCATGGCCCAGAAGTTATCGGACGTGGCGATGCGAATGATCTTGCTCTCGGGAAGACCTGCGATCTTCTTCCAAAAGCCGAAGGCCTCCTCGTCGTCGTGATAGACGGTGACGAGCAGGCGGTTCCTGTCGAGCCCGAACTCCCGGGTCACGAGGTTCCAGGCGAGTTCGATGGCGCGCTCCTTGAAGTAGTCGCCGAAGGAGAAATTACCCAGCATCTCGAAGAAGGTGTGGTGGCGCGCGGTATAGCCCACGTTGTCGAGGTCGTTGTGCTTGCCGCCGGCGCGCACGCACTTCTGCGAGGTGGCGGCGCGCGCAATGGCGCGTGTTTCCTGGCCGGTGAACACATTCTTGAACTGCACCATGCCGGCGTTGGTGAACATCAAGGTCGGGTCGTTGCGCGGGACGAGCGGCGAGGACGCAACGACCTCGTGATCGTTGGCCTTAAAATAGTCGAGAAAGGACGACCTGATTTCGCTGACGCTCGCCATATGTAGCTGCTTTCGCTTCTTCGATTACGAGTTGGAATCTGATGGTGCGCCGTTGTAGCGGCGCCTCTTTTGCCTGTCCAGAAAGGTCCCGGACCCAAAGTCCCGGTCCGAAGCCGCAGCCCGGCCCGCACGCCCTCCCAAAAGCCAAAGAGGGCGATCCTAACGGACCACCCCCTGCTTTGCCTCCCGCGATCCTTCGCATCACGAAATCCCGCCACCGGCCGGCCGGGCCAGATCTGCCCGCTAGAGCCATTCCGGGTTTGGCGGAAATCCCGCAAACGGCTCTCCTCGTTTGTGCGCCTTGACGCTCGGGCGGCCTACCGCTTGGCCTTGCGCTTGGGCGCATCCTCGTCATCAGGCAGCACGCCATCCTCATCGGGCTCCTCGCCGTCGTCCTCGCCCTCGCCCGGCTGCGCCAGCATCTTGTCGACGATCAATCCCGCGTTCGCCCTGATCGCGTTCTCAAGAGCATCCGCGATGCTGGGATTGGCCTTAAGGAATGCCTTGGTGTTCTCGCGGCCCTGCCCGATGCGGTCCCCATTGTAGGAAAACCATGCGCCCGATTTCTCGACAATGCCCGCCTTCACGCCCAGATCGACCAGTTCGCCAACCTTGGAAATGCCCTCGCCATACATGATGTCGAACTCGACCTGCTTGAAGGGCGGCGCGACCTTGTTCTTGACGACCTTGACGCGAGTCTGGCTGCCGACGACCTCGTCGCGGTCCTTGATCTGGCCGATGCGGCGGATGTCGAGGCGCACTGAGGAATAGAACTTAAGCGCGTTGCCGCCCGTCGTCGTCTCGGGATTGCCGAACATGATGCCAATCTTCATGCGGATCTGGTTGATGAAGATGACCATGCACTTGGACTTGGAGATGGAGGCGGTCAGCTTGCGCAGCGCTTGGCTCATGAGACGCGCCTGCATGCCGGGCAGGCTGTCGCCCATCTCGCCTTCCAATTCCGCCTTGGGCGTCAGCGCGGCCACGCTGTCCACAACGAGCACGTCGATGGCGCCCGAACGCACCAGCGTGTCGGCGATCTCGAGCGCCTGCTCGCCGGTGTCGGGTTGGGAAATCAAAAGCTCGTCCACCTTGACGCCGAGTTTCTTGGCATAGCCGGGATCCAGCGCGTGCTCGGCATCGACGAAGGCGCAGGTGCCGCCCTTCTTCTGGGCTTCGGCGACGACCTGCAGCGCCAGCGTGGTCTTGCCGGAGGACTCCGGTCCGTAAATTTCAACGATGCGGCCCTTGGGCAGGCCGCCGATACCCAGCGCGATGTCGAGCCCGAGCGACCCCGTCGCAATCGCCTCGATATCGACCTTGTCGTTGGCGCCAAGCCGCATGATCGACCCCTTGCCAAAGGCCTTGTCGATCTGCGCGAGAGCCTGCTCAAGCGCCTGTTTCTTGTCCATCCTGCCCCCTTCGAACACTACCAGATCGTTCCGGTCCATGGTTCCCACCCAATCCCTAGGCCAAGCGCCTCGTTTCAGCAATTTACCTTTCACGTACCTTATTTGTTCCCAACTCGCAAGCCCCGTTTGTTCTCTTTTTTGATTGCGAACGTTCTGCGCACCCGGCACTGCGAGGCTTTGACGCCCGCCACCTGCGGGTTCACGCGGAGAATCGCAAAATGCCCCGCCCCGCGGTGACGGGATGCGGCGCCCGGCTTGGAGAAAAGACTTCAACTCGCCTTCGGCAGGGACACCGCCTGCAACACCGGCGCCCTCGCCGGTCGCGCTGAGAGCGCTTTTCGAAAAAGCAGGGGCCGGTCTTTTCGGCGGCAAGCGCGACAGAACTAATGAGGCGGGCCGTTGGCGCGATTTGCACGAAATGTGCGAGGGCTCCAAGTCTGGCGAAGCACTCATCTGGCGAGACCGCCGGGCGCCGCGTTATCTGGTGAGTTCTTCCTTCACCTTGAGCGCGAGCTGGGGCAGGGAGAACGGCTTGGGCAGGAACGCGAAGTCGTCGGAACCGAGTTGCTCGCGGAAGGCTTCGTTGGGATAACCCGATACAAAGATGACCTTCGTCGACGGATTGGTCTTGCGCAATTCCTTGAACAGCGTGGGTCCATCCATCTCCGGCATTACGACGTCGGACACGACGATATCGACCTTACCTTCGTTGGCCTTCATGACGTCGAGCGCCTCCAAGCCGTCGGAGGCTTCCAGCACCTTGTAGCCCTGCAGGCGCAGCGCGCGCACCGCGAACTGGCGAACGTCAACTTCGTCTTCGACGAGCAGCACGCAGCCCGTCCCGGTGAGATCCTGCGACTTGCCGTCGAGCCGCGACGCCTGCTTGACGGGCGCAGCCGCCTCGATCTCCTTGTCGCCCGGTTCGTAACGCGGCAGATAAATGCGGAACGTGGTGCCCTTGCCGACCTCGCTTTCGGGCATGATGAAACCGCCCGACTGCTTGACGATTCCGTAGACCGACGCGAGGCCCAGCCCCGTGCCTTTGCCCACGCCCTTGGTCGTGAAGAACGGCTCGAAGATCTTGGCCATGACCTCCGGGCTCATGCCGGTGCCGGAGTCTTCGACCTCGATCAGCACGTATTCGCCCGGCGTGAAGCCCGCCTGCGCCATCTTCTGCGCCTCGCGCTCGGAGATATTGCGTGTCCGGATGATCACCCGGCCGCCGCCCGGCATGGCATCGCGCGCGTTGACGCACAGGTTGATGATGACGTTGTCGATCTGCGTCTTGTCGGCTTTGACATACCAAAGATCTCGCTCCGAGCGCATCTTGAGTTCGATCTTCTCGCCAACGGAGGTTTTAAGTATCGGCGTCAGGTCGGTGACGACCTCGCCCAGATTGAGAAGGCTCACCTGCTGGGTCTGCTTGCGCGAGAAGCCGAGCAGATTGGCGACCAGTTCGGCGGCGCGCAGGGCCGCCGAACGAATGTTCATCAGATCCTTGTAGGCCGGGTCGCCGGCCTTGTTGCGCTTCAGCAGCAGATCCGCGTTGCCGATGATTGCGGTCAGCACGTTGTTGAAATCGTGCGCGATGCCACCTGCGAGCTTGCCGACAGCCTCCATCTTCTGCGCCTGCACCACGCGCTGCTCGAGCACCTTCTGCTCGGTGGTGTCGATGAGGTAGAGGGCTCCTGCTTCCTCGCTGCTGCCCGTGGCGAGCGGGCTCATGTAGGCCCGGCGATGCATCGTCTCCTTGATGGGTCCTGCGACCTGACCCGGCTTCTCGCCGCCCTTGAAATCGATGGGGGCAACGTTGCCACGGCCCGAGAGCACGGCCGCCAAGCCATCCACGATCTTGGCGCGCTCGTCCTGGTCGGCGTTGAGCCCCAGCACGTCGGCGGCCAGCGCCCCGCTGGCCGGGCGTCCTTCCGGCAGCATGCGCAGGAATGCGGTGTTGGCGGACGCGATGCGGCCCGCGCGGTCGAGCGTCGCGATGCCGAAGGGCGCCGACTGGAAGAAGTGCGAAAAGCGGATTGCGCAAGAGCCGCTCGTGCGTTCGCCCAAACCACTCATGGCGCGATTCAGTGCGGTCAGCGTGAAGCCGGCGCCCGCGGGCTCGGCGTAGAGCGTCAGCGGAACGACGCGGCCATCCTCGCGCGCCAAGTCGAGGTCGATCGCGCGGCGGCCCGCTTCCGTCTCCCGCGCCAGATCCGCTAGCAGGCGCGCGCCGTCTTCGCCGGCCAGATCCGCAAGCGTCGCGCAACGCGCGCGCACCTCGCCGCGCGTGAAGCCGAGCCAACCCTCGAACGTCGCGTTGACGTGTGTGACGGTACCGTCGTTCGCCACCGACAAGAAGCCCATCGGCATGCTGTCGAAACCGGCCAGCGCCGATTCCAGGGCACCGATCTTCTGGGCCTCGCGCGTGCGCTCATCCGTAATGTCGGCAACCTGCCACAGCACCAGCGCGCTGCGCTTGGATCCATCGATGGCGTCGCGTTCGGGGGATGGAAACGGGCGCACCGACAGCCGCAGCCATGTGGGGCGGCGCGGCGCCAACGGCGTCGGCTTCAGCCGGATCTCCTCGCGCCGGATCTCGCCGCGCTCAGCAGCGCGGTTGAGGCGGAAGAAGGCCTGGGAGGACTCCGGGTCGCCGCCGAAGGCCGCCTCGAGTGCCGCGAGCGCGCCGCTTTCGGACTCGCCGAACATCGCCTCGTGAGCCGGGTTCCAGTAGAGCACGTTGCCCGAGGGGCTCGCCACCAGCGCAGGCTCGTCGCTGGCGTCCAGGGCCGCCTTCAATACGTCCCCCGCTGGCAGCCGCGCGCCGATGCGGATGTGGCCCGCCGCCAGCGCGAACAGCATGAACAGGCCGAGCATGGCCAGGACGGCGAGGATGGTGAGAAGCAGCGGCTCGCCCGAGCCGGAGGCAAACAGGCCGAACACCACGGCTGCCGCCGCGGCGCAGACGAAGATCGTGGAGTGATAGCCGCCAAGTCCGTCCGCCACGGTGAGCGGATCCAAGGCTGCCGCCTCCGTTTTCAGCGCCTCGCGGTTGCTCATGTTCGGGGAGGCTAGCTGATTCTCGACGCTGACGGCTTTGGCTACAGATGGCATTTTTGAGTCACTCGTACGCAACATACAGAGGGCGTCCCGCTTCGGAGCGGCGATTGGTATGCACGCAACACTTCAATCATTAGAGTTAAAATGCCATGAACTGAGAGCTATGGAGCGTACAGCTTTGGAGCCTTTTGCGGCGCGTTGAGATTGCAAGTCTTTTTTCGTTTTAACAAGTGTTGCCCGCAGGTTGGCGCGCCAGTCGCAAGCGCGTGCGGCCCGGCGCCTCATCGGGTGAGCCGGTGGCTGCAAGGTCTTGCGGCTGCCGGATAAATTACCCATCGCGAGCCGCGCTCCAGCGGGACCGATCGGGCAACGTAGAGGGTCGAATCGCATGGCCGAGTTGATCTATTGGATCGTCGTCATGAGCATCGTCGCAGCGGTGGGGCTCGCCGTCGTGATTGGGCTCAAAGCCTATCTCAACGGCACCACGCCGGCCGAACTGCTGTTCAAGCCGCGCGCGCAACCCCGCATCGGCGTTGCCGAATACGCCAATGTCGACGGACGCCGCCGGCTGTTGCTGATCCGGCGCGACGATGTCGAACACCTCATCATGACCGGCGGGCCGGTCGACGTCGTCATCGAAACCGGCATCGGCGAAAAGCGTACACGAGTCGCCGCCGCCGAGCCGGTGCAGGCCGCGACCGTCTTTACGCGCCCGCCGCGCAGCATCGGCCAGGGTAGCCTGGGTCAGGGTAGCCTGGGTCAGGGTAGCCTGGGTCAGGGCAGCGCGGGCCCGGCGGCCCCGGGCGAAGGTTGAACCGGCTAACCAAGATCCTGGGCGCAAGACGATTGCCATTGCCGGCGCAGCCGCTTGGCCGGTAGTTTTCGCACATGCCAGACGAGCCCAAGCCAGACGAGCCCAAGCGCGGGGACATGAAAAGAGCTTCTCAAAGTTCTGCCAGCGCGCTCTCGGCGCGGGAGGATGCGCTCGATCGCATCAAGACCGCCATGGTGGAGAAGAAGCTCACCCAGGCAGAACTCGCCGATGCCGCCGACTGTCACGAAAAGACCATCCAGAACCTGCTTGGCGGGCGCTCCGTGCGCGATCAGACGTTGTTCGACGTATGCATGGTGCTGGGTCTCGATTATCCCCGTGTGCGCGATGCCTGGCACGCCAGCACCGATTCCGGTACCCATGCCGCCCAGACCTCACACGAGTTGAGCGGCAACGGCGGGGTTGTCGCGCCGACGTACATGGGCGCCTACACCCGCGCGGCCGTCGATCACTACATCGGCAGCTATCTGACGCTGCGGCCGGCCTTCTCCACGCCCGGGACGATCGTAGCATACCGCACCGACATCGGTTGGGACGCGGACTGGCCGAGCCTGCTTTTCCAGGAGCGCGACCGGCCGGATGCGCCCTACTCGCACCGCGGCCGCCTCTACATCCCCGCGTCCTCGATGTTCATCCATCTCGTTTCGCTCACCAAGGGCGCAATGCGCATGATCACGGTTTCCCAGCTCGATCGCGCTGGCGAGATGCGCGGCTTGATCACGACGTTGAACAAGCAGGGGGCGATGTTCGTGCCCGTGGCCACACCCATCGTTTACGCCGGCAGAGAAAGCTTCTCATCGGACTGCCTCGGCGAAATCACGCAGCGCAACCCTGTCTATGAAGCCTACCAGCGGCTCTTGAAGGACAGCCTGAGCCAAGGCTACGCGCGGCTGGTCTCGCCCTGACCGCAACGGGCGCATCCGCCGGCTTCCGATGCCGGGCTCAGCTCGAACGCTTCAGCGGCACCCTGGCGCGGCCTTCGTGTTCTGCGATGCGGCGGCTGGGCACCGGCACCGGCGTGGCGGTGGGCGAACTGCGCCCGAAGAAATGCCGGGGCAGATCCACGCTCTCAAACTTGCCGATCGCCGCGCGGTTCTCGGCGAGCCATACGTCGGCCGCCGAACGCCCCGCGCCGTGCAGGAAGGTGATCGTTCCCCATTCGGGCTTGATCGTGGTTTCCGGACTCATGTTCGCGGTGACGGGGCTCGCATCGATCAGGTGAAAGCGATGGCGCGCGATCGGCGCCAGGTGCCCCTTGAGCAGAATCGCCCCCACGGTCTCGCGCACGGCATTGATGATCTCGACGTCCCGCAACAGCGGCGCATTGAACGTCAGTCGCGTGGCATGATTGGAAATATCGCGCACGCTCATGGGATGCTCGTCGATGACGAGCGGCGACAGCGTGACGAGCAGCGTATCTGCGACCGGGCTTTCGACCGCAACGGTCACCAGATCGGGATTGGCTGAAAACCCGCCGTCCCAATAGGCCGCGCCCTCGATCTCGACCGCATGGTGTACGGTCGGCAGGCAGGCCGATGCCAACACGGCCTCGATGGTGAGTTCCGCGCGGCGGAACAAGCGAGCCCGTCCTGTCGGCACATGGGTTGCCGCGATCAACAGCTCGCAACCCGATTTGGCGCGCAGCGCGTCAAAATCGACATGGTCGGCCAGAATGCGCCGCAACGGATCGAAACCCAGAGGGTTGAATTCGTAAGGCGACCACAAGGTCGCGACCTGGGCCAGCGAGTTTGTGCGCGACAAGCCGTAGAGCAACGGATTGAAGCGCATCAGATCGGGAACGCCGGCCTTGTGAACGGCCTGCCAGACTTTGAAGAGGTTTTCCCGCGCGCTCTGGCGCGAGCCGGTTGCAAGACCGCTCGCCATCGCGACCGCATTCACCGCGCCTGCGCTCGTCGCGCTGATCCAGCCGAACTCGAGGCCCTCATCCTCGAGCAGACGGTCCAGCACACCCCACGTAAAGGCGCCGTGCGCGCCTCCACCCTGCAGGGCGAGATTGAGTTCCAGTTTTTTGCGCAAGTGGCCCCACTGCATTGTCCGCAAAACACAACGTGTCGCCATGACCCGGCATCATGGATAGCCCGCCGGGCACAGTTATGTCAGCGCAATCGGTTTGCGCAACGCCGAACGCGGCAAAAAGACCGGATAACCGTCGATGTGCGACACAATCGCATCGATGCCGAATGCGTCTGCAAGATGCGCGCTGCTCAAGACCTGAGCCGGAGGCCCGTCGGCAATGCAATGGCCCGCCTTGAACATCACAACGCGCGTTGCATAGCGCGCGGCAAGCGATAAATCGTGCAATGCTGTGACGACGGCTTTGCCTTCCTGTGAAAGCCGTTGCAATTCCTCAAAAAGCAGCAGCGCATGCGCGGGGTCCAAGCCCGCGGTCGGCTCATCGGCGAGAAGGTAGGTCGCCTCTTGAGCCAGAGCACGGGCAAACAGCACGCGCGCCCGTTCTCCCCCCGACAGCCGCGCGACCGAGCGTTGCGCAAGATGGGCCACATCCATCCGCGCCATCGCGTCGGACACCGCGCGTTTGCCGGTTTCGCCAATTCCGCTCGCGACGCTCTTATGGGGCAACCGGCCCAGCGCGACGACACGCTCGACGGCCAGCCCCCAATGCACCGTGCGATCCTGGGGAAGATAGGCAAGCTTCTGCCCCAAAGCATGACGGCCGTAGCCTGAGAGCGCGACGCCATCGAGCAGCACGCTGCCCCGCTCGGCCTGCAGCAATCCGGCCATCAGCCTCAACGCGGTGGACTTGCCCGCGCCGTTCGCACCGACGACCGCAACCACTTCGCCGGGCTTGACGGTGAAGTCGAATGCGGTCAGCACGTCGCGATCCGCCAATCGCACGTCCGCTCGTTCGCACACCAGGCTCATGGCGCGAGCTCCGAACGCTGCTGGATGACGAGCCACAGGAAGAACGGCGCGCCGATGAGGGCCGTCAACACGCCAAGCCGCAGGTCGCCATAGGGAGCAAACAGCCGGAGCGCGACATCCGCAAAGAGCACGAGGGCAGCTCCGCCAAACAGGCTGGGCCACAGCAGACCGCCGGGGCTCTCGCCGACGAACGGCCGCAGCAGATGCGGCACCACGAGGCCGACGAAACCGATGGAACCCGCCACTGCCGTCGCCGCGCCCACGGCGAGAGCCGCGCCCGCGATGATCTTGAAACGCAGGCCTTGCGGATCGACGCCGAGGTTCTGCGCGGCCTCTTCGCCCAGGCTCAAGGCTTCCAGATCCCGTCCCGTCGTCAGCAGCATCGCAAGCCCAACCAGGATGAGCGGAGCGGCAAGCCATACGTGGATCAAAGAGCGATCGGTCAGCGACCCCATCAGCCACACCATGATCTCGATCGACGCAAAAGGATTGGCGGACAGATTGAGAGCGAGCGTCGTGAGTGCGGCCGTGACGGCGGACACCGCGACGCCTGCGAGAATGAGCGAGATCGTCGATCCGCTCATGCCAGCGAGCGCGACGATGGCCATGGCTGCGATGGACGCACCGGCAAGGCCGCCTAGCGGCAACGCCAATGCGAAGGCTCCGGCAAGCCCGGAGTGGATCGCGGTGACGGCGCCGAGCGCGGCGCCGCCCGAGATGCCTAGCAGGCCGGGCTCGGCCAACGGATTGCGCAGGTAACCTTGCAGCGCCGCGCCCGCCAGCCCGAGCGCAGCGCCCACCAGCGCGCCAAGCAGCGCACGCGGCAGCCGGATCTCGATCAGCACGAGCCGGGCGGCCTCGGCCGCGCCAGGCAGCCCGAAGCCTTCCGGACCTACCGACAGCGACGCGCCAAAGCCCAGCAGGGACAGCGCGCATACGAACAAGCTCGCACGCGATGTCATGGCGCAGCCCGATTGGCGTGCGCCGGCGCGTCATGCATTGCAACACCCGTGCGCTTCATGGCGGCCAGAAGCTCCACCGCGTCTGCGATACGGGGCGTTGCGCACATCCACAACGGCATCGGCAGGTGAACGTGGGCGCGCTTCTCGATGAGCCGGGCGAACGCCGGATGGCGCAGGTTGTCCGCCAGCACGGTCCTGAAATCGTTGGGCGCGTTCGCAAGCACGATGAGATCGGGCGGCGCGGCGACAAGCTCCTCCAGGGGCAGGCGGCCGGCGGGGCCGAGCTTCATGTCGCGAGCGATGTTGCGGAAACCCGCCGCCTCGAGCGCCGCATCCAGCAGCGTGCCAGCGCCAGATGCCAGCGAATTGACCTGATAGGCGATGGCCGTCGGCCGAGCGGAAACGAGCGAACGCGCCTCAGACAGCCGCTCGTCGAATTGCGCGATAAGTTGCTCGCCGCGCTCGGACACGCCGGCCGCCTTGGCGATCATGCGCAGCGTTTCCTTCATGCCTTCGAAATCGGATGCAAGCGGCACGACCAGTACGTTGACGCCAAGGCGCCTCAGCAGATCGACCGTCGGGCCGGTCGTGTATTCACCTGCAATGACGAGATCGGGTTTGAGGGCCAGCACCTCCTCGGCCGTGCCCCGCACCTGCATTATGCCCTGCAGCTTTGCCGCGTTTGCCGACAGCGTACGGTCCGTCGCAAGAAAGCTGACCGCGGCTATGCGGTCCCGATCGACCAGATCGACCAGCAGCTGATCGGTACACATGTTGAGCGAGACGATGCGGCGCGCAGGCTCGGCCATGGCTGGGCTGCTGGCCGCAACGAGTGCGGCCAGGACTGCAAAGGCCATTGATGCTAAGCCAGCGCGCAACGCCTGCTCCCCATTCATTACCTGTATTGGGCCCATTGCAATGTCGAGGGCTCCTCGAGCTTGAAGCGCATGCCCGCGTAGGCCGCCAAGCCTGCCGTGTTGAAGCCGTAGATCTCCTCGTAATCCTGATCGAGCAGATTTTCGATACGGCCGAAAAGCTCCACGCCGGGAGCCACCTGATAGGAAGCCGCAGCCGTCACGAGCCAATAGCTGTCCAGCGTAACCCGTTCGGACATGAATGTAATGGCGCTGAAGCCCAGATCCTGCATGCGGCCATTGTAGATGGCGGCAAGATTGAAATTACCCTTACCGCCATCGAACACATAGTTGAGGTCCGCACGCCCCGAATGGGGTGGACGGCGCACCTCCTCGCGGCCGTCGCTCTCACGCGCGTTCAGATACGTATAGGCCGCGCCCACGCTCAGGCCGTCCATGACGATGAGCCGGGCGGCAACCTCAACGCCGTCGCGCTTGCTCTCACCCGTCCGGTTGAATGGAATAAAGCAGAACGGCGTACTGCCACATGCGGGCGCAGGCGGCACGAAGTCGAAATCGATCTCGTCTTGAAGGTTTGCGTTGAAGTACGTGACGTCGATGATGCCCTTGCCGCCCAGGAAGGCCGTCTCCAGGCCCACGTCCCAACCCAGGCTGCGTTCCGGCTTCAGGTTCGGGTTTGCGACGAAACCGTAGAAAACGCCGAACTGTTCGGAGAAGCTCGGGTACTTGATGCCCGTTCCAACGCTCGAATGCAGGCGGAAGGGTGTGGCGATCCTGAGCGATCCCGCGACCCGCCAGGTGGTAGCGTCCTCGAACCCCTCGTTGTTGTCGTGGCGAACATTGCCCGACAGCGTCAGGGTATCGAAGTACTCGCCGCGGATTTCACCGGCCACGCTGTCGCGATCGCGCTCGAAGGCGCCAGGGGCAACGAGCGGCTGCTCGAAGGCTTCCCGCGTATGCTCGATTAGCCCAGTGAAGTAATGCTGCACGGGTGTCTCCGCGCCAAGCCGGTAGGTCGACAGGTAGCCGTACTTGCTGGTGGTGGAAATATTGCGCGAGGCAAGACCGCCCGGAGGTGAATAGATGCCCAGGTCGAGGTCGCTGTTATCGGTTTCTGTTCCGCTGAGGAAAACCTTGTGCGTCCATGTGCGCTCAAACGTATCGAGAGTGGCTTCGACCCGTCCGAGCCAGAGATCGGAGGCAAATGTGGAGCGTTCTTCGGAGGCGACGAACAGGCCGTCGCGTATATCGTTAGTGCCGTCGCGGTCGCCCTTGCGGCGCGACGCGCGCAGGCTGCCGTCGATCTTGAGGTTGGGCAGCACGAGCACGCCGCCCGTGAAACTCAAGGTACGGAACTCGCCGCCATCGTCCTCGGTCCCGGCATCGGAAATGTCGAATCCATCGGTCCTGCGGCCCGATACGGTGAGGCTGCCGTGCGCTTTGTCGGTACCCCCCGAAATGCCGGCCATGGCATCGCGCGTGCCGAAGGTTCCACCCTCCGCGCTTGCCCGCAGGGTCAGCGGCCCCTTGCCGGAACGTGTAACGATGTTGATGACCCCACCCAGCGCGCCCGAGCTGTAAAGCCCGCTCTGGGGACCGCGCACCACCTCGATCTGGGCAATATCATCGACCATGAGGTTGGAGAAATCGAAGAAACCTTCGCTGCCCGAATTGACCTCCACGCCATCGATCAGCACGAGAGTATGGTTGCTCTCGCCCCCGCGGATACGCACGACGGTGAGGTTTTGCGGGCCACCTTGCTGGCTGACGGAAACGCCTGGCAGGCTGCGCAATGCGTCGGCGGCGGTGCGCACTTGGCGCGCCTTGAGTTCCGCGCCGGTCACGACCGAAACCGCGCTGCCGAGCTTGTCGGCGGCTACACCCGAAACGTCGCCGCCGGCCGTGGCGGCGCCGCTCCCGCTACCGCTGGCGCCCAGGATGTCGAACCCTGTGGCGGCAGGCGCCTGGGACGGCGGCGCGAAATACGATTCCTCGGGCGCGCCCGTGGCCACATTCTTTTTGGGCGTCGTCTGCTGCGACTCATCCGCCGCCGGCGACTTTGCCGGTTTGGGCTTGACCTTCGGTTTGGCGGCCGTGACCGGCTTGGCTTCCAGCGTCGCACCTTCCACGACCACGGGCGGCAACTCTGCCTCGGCGAGTTGTGCCTGTTGTGCGAAAGCCGCCGTCGCAGCGGACAGATGCGCCAGCATTCCGCCCGTGATTGCCAGCGCTAATGCCGTTTTATTCTTCGTCGTCATGTGTCCCCCGTCGTCATGGCGACCGGTGGAAGGCGCTTCACACACCAGGGAGCTTGATCGCTCTTGCTTCGAAACTGCCATCGGCGCGTCTTGCGAACGCTTCCTGCCGGCGATGTCGTTTCGAAATATACAACGCGCCCCGCTACGTCTGATGCGTCTTCCAACTGGTCATGCATCAGTCGCCACTACGGGTTTCCGCTCTTCCGCGCGCCCCGCACGGACGATGGGCGACATGTGACGGCAGGTCTCCTGGCTCGCGGCTCGGACGCTTTCTGCCTGCCTTCCCGAACCGGACCATGCGTGGCCCTGTCAGTGGCGATCGTGGCTGAGAGCTTACCGCTTACAGTTGCGGGGGCAGCCCCGGTCTTGACCCTTTGAAGGATCGCACCGAGTTCCCATTTTCACCGGCCAGATGTCACTCCGGACGGAACCGTTACAAAGCTATAAGGAACAGATCGAGCTGAACGCGTCAAGCGCGGCAAATGATGAACTGTGGCCCATTTGCAATTTCCGCGACGGTCGCGGCGGACAATCCGGAGCGCTTTTTCGAAAAACGCCGGTGCCCTCCGGCGAGAAGTGCGGCTAAACAAATGCGCACGGCCGTTGCGCCGTTCCACTAAACCCGCAGATGGCTCTAGAAGCACCAGATCGCATTTGACAGCGCCGCAAGATCGATCAGGATCGCCTCTCCGCGCCAGACAATTCCAGCAATTGCCAGGGCGATGAGCAGCCCCGCCCCCGTCATCACCCACGGGCGGACGGATCGTGGAAGAATGGATCGGCTTTCGGGCTCCATGGTTCCTCGAGATCTGCACAGTCTCACCGTGCGCCCTGGGCGGCGAGACGCGCGACACCCTCTTCGCGGATCGGCAAGTGAACGAGCCCTGCAAACACCGCAAGCGCCAGCGATACCCACCACATCGGATCATAGGACTTCGTCGCGTCGAACACGAGCCCCGCGGACCAAGCCCCGAGGAACGAGCCCATCTGGTGGGAGAAGAAGACGATGCCGTAAAGCATCGTCATCCATTGTGCGCCAAAGAAAGTCCCGATTAATCCGCTGGTCAGCGGAATGGTCGAAAGCCACAGCAGGCCGAGTATGAAGCTCAAAACAATAATGCTCGGCGACGTGATTGGCAGGACGAGAAATCCGAGAAACACGAAGGCGCGGCCAAAGTAGATGATGCTGAGACCAAGGCGCTTGGGGATGAAGCGGGCGGATTGTCCGGCAAGCCAGGTACCCGCCAGATTGCCAAGTCCGACGGCCGTCAACGCGATCACCGCGACACCCGGCACAAGCCCCTGGTCGGCCACGTAGGCAGGCAGGTGCGTACTGTAGAAGGCAACATGGAAGCCGCAGACGAAGAACCCCGCATTGAGCAGCCAGTAGCTCGGCAGACCGAAGGCCTCCTTCAACGCATGGGCCAGCGGCTGCGCCGGCATGGCTGCGGCGCCTTTCGCAGGCCGGCTTGAGATCAGGTACGCCAGCGGGAGAATGGCGAGGGCCGTGATGAGCAGGACGAGCAGGCTCGACTTCCAGCCAAGGCTGTCCATCAGGTAATGTGTGTAAGGTAGCGCAAGCAAGATGCCGATGCCGCTACCCATGCCGAGCATCGCGATAGCCTGCACGCGCCTTTCCAAAGGTACTGCCCGCGCTGCCGCTCCCACCATGGCGTTGATGCCCGCTCCTGCAACGCCGAGCCCCAGAAAAACACCGGCCAGCAGCAGCATGGACTCCGTGTGCGCTGCATATGTGATGTACAGGCCGATGGCCGTCGCAAGTCCCCCCATGACGGCGGCGCGCCCAGCGCCGTAACGATCCGACACCGCGCCTACGAACGGCGCGGCAATGCCCCAAACCAGATTGGCGACGGCGATCGAGAGCGAAAACACCTGCCGGCCGAGGCCGAGATCCATGGAGATGGGCTTCATGTAGAGCCCCATGACCTGGCGCAGCCCCATGGCGATTGCGGCAATGGAGGCCGCAGCCAAAACGGCGATCCACCAATTGCTGGAGGTTGTCTTGGTCTGGTGGACGCTCATGCCGGCATTTCCAGAATGGTTTCCGATAGTTTGACGATATCGCCACCCGGCGTCTCCAGGCCCCGCACGCTGTAGCGGATCCGCAGCCCCTCGTCGCCTTCGAAGAACGTGAAGATGTTGTAGCGGCCCAGCGGCTCGTCCCTGTGATACGAAGCGGCCGAAGCCGAGGGCACGCCGATCACGGGAATGGGCGGCGCGCCCGTGCGCCGCTCCGCCTCGACATGCCAGTTCAATCGCTCGCGATGATTGTGCCCGTAAAGCACGAGTTCCGCGCCTGCCCGCTCCAGAACGCGGGTGAACTGCGCGGCATCGGCAAGCGCGCGCCGCCTGCTCGCCAGCCCCGGCAATGGGGGATGATGGATGAGCACGACGCGGATGACATCCTCTTCCGCCAGCCGCTCGAGCATCTCGCCGGCAACCTCGATCTGATGTGCGCCAAGCCGCCCGGCGGCAACGAACGGCGGCGTCTCGATTGCCGAGTTCAGGCCGATGAGCGCCAAGGGCCCCACGCGGCGCACGAAGGGAAAGGCGAGCGATTGTTCCTCCGAGCCCATGTAGGCGGCCCAGCGCGCGATGCCCGCGTGTCCCGCAAGATGCGTGTAGACGTCGTGATTTCCCGGGACCACCGTTACGCTATCGGGCGGACCAACAGATTGAAGCCAGGCAAGAGCGGCCTCGTACTCCGACGGCAGCCCGAGGTTTATCAGATCGCCCGTGATCGCGACGTGGTCCGCGCGCAAAGCCATGGCGTCCGCCAGCAGGCGATCGGCGACGCTTTTGTGGTGCACGCGCTTGCGCGCGCGCTGCCAGTTGAGGAAGCCCAGCGTGCGCTTGGCGTTCCAGTGACGCGGTCCGAACCCAACGACGGGCGAAAGGTGTACGTCGGAAAAATGTGCGAGCGTGAAAGGCGTTTGCATGTCGAGTGAGGCTGGGTTTGGGAACGGCGGCCTGGGCTATGTAGCACGGTCTGCTTGCCAAGCGCGGGCGAAACAGACCACAAGATTTCATCCTTGGCCGGTTCGGCCATGGCGCATGGAGGATTGGCTTGCCCAGGAGGAACCCGCTCGCCAAGCTTTTCCAAAGCTACTGGCGGCTGTCGCGCAGCTTGCGGCTGGATGTGCGCGCATGCGTGCGCGACGCCCAGGGCAGGGTTGCGCTTGTGCGCTCCATCGACGGCCCCGCCTGGCAATTGCCCGGAGGAAGCGTCGAACATGGAGAGACGGCCGTCGAGGCTCTATCGCGGCTGCTGTCTCAGTGCGCAGGGCTTCAGATCGTAGGTGAAGCAATGCTCTTTGCGGTCTACGCCGGCACGCCGGACGCCCGGTTCAATCAGCGCGCGGTGTTTCTGGTGCCGTCCTGGCGGCGCCTCGACACTCGAATGGTGAACGCGCAAGCGAACCCCGAAATCACCTTTTTCGAGGTGGGCCGATTGCCGCATGATACGGAACCGGCCGTACGCGCGCGTCTGGCAGAGATCTCTCAGGCTCGTGCTTTGAGCGATGTGTGGTAGAAGCAGGCGGGAGCACGATCCTCAATTCGCCTCCCATCCACCCGCACCGCCCTCGGCCACACGCAAAAAAACAAAAATGCTGCAAACTGCCACCACGCGTCTCGTGCGGCCCGACGATATTGCCGCGATCTTAGCGCTTCATGCGCATGTGTTCGGACCGGGCCGTTATGCGCGCTCGGCCTACCGCGTGCGCGAGGGCACGTCCGCGTACTCGCAATATTGCAGGCTGGCCGAAATCGGCAGCCGGGTGATCGCGGCTCTGCGGCTGACGCAAGTGGATATCGGCGGTCGAGACGGCGCTGTGCTGCTGGGGCCCATCGCGGTCGATCCGGAATTCACCGGCCAGGGCTACGGGCGCCGGCTCATCGGTGAGTCCTTGCAACACATGAAGGCGCACGGCGTCCGGCTGGTCGTGCTCGTGGGCGATGAACTCTACTATGGCCGCTTCGGTTTTCGCCCCGTTCGCCCCGGCCAGATCCTGCTGCCCGGTCCGGTCGATCCCGCCCGTGTGCTCGCGCTCGAATTACAGGAGGGCGCGCTTGCGTCCTACTGCGGCCGCGTCTCGGCCGCTTCGAGGGCGAAATCCGGCAGTGGCTCGCCGGTATCGACTCACGGATAACGTGCGGCTCGGGGTAACGCGCGGCTGCGACGCGGCCGATCAGCCCAGAAACGGGTCTTTCATCAGGATCGTATCGTCGCGCTCCGGGCTCGTGGAAAGCAGCGTAACGGGACATTCGATCAGCTCTTCCACACGGCGCACATACTTCACCGCCTGAGCCGGAAGATCGGCCCAACTGCGCGCACCCTGGGTCGATTGCGACCAGCCCTCGAAGTCTTCCCAGATGGGCTCGATGCGCTGCTGGGCGTTGAAGCCGGCGGGCAGGCGGGTCAAGCGCTCCCCGTCGAGTCTGTAGCCGACGCAAATGCGGATCGTCTCGAAGCCGTCGAGCACGTCGAGCTTGGTGAGCGCGATGCCGTCGATGCCCGACACTTTTGCGACTTGGCGCACCAGAACCGCGTCGAACCAGCCGCAGCGGCGCTTGCGCCCCGTCACGGTGCCAAATTCGCGTCCCCTCTGCCCGATCTTCTCGCCGATCTCATCGTCGAGTTCCGTCGGGAATGGACCTGCGCCGACGCGCGTGGTGTAGGCCTTCGCGATCCCCAGCACGTAGCCGACCGCGCGCGGGCCAACGCCCGATCCCGTCGCGGCCTGGGCAGCCACCGTGTTCGACGAGGTCACGAAGGGATAGGTGCCGTGGTCGATGTCGAGCAACGCGCCTTGCGCGCCTTCAAACAGTATCCGCTTGCCCTGGCGATGAACTTCATCGAGCAGCTCCCAGGTGACGTCCATGTAGGGCAGGATTTTTGGCGCCACTTCGGTCAACTCGGCCAGCAGTTTGTCCTGGGCGATCTCGGGCTGGGCCAGCCCGCGCCGCAACGCGTTGTGATGCACTAAGATACGCTCCACCTTGGGCGCGAGCGTCTCGATGTTGCGCAAGTCCTGCACGCGGATGGCCCGGCGGCCGACCTTGTCCTCATAGGCCGGCCCGATGCCGCGGCCCGTGGTGCCGATCTTGCCCGCACCGGCCGCATCCTCACGGATCTGATCGAGCTCGCGATGCAGGGGGAGGATCAGCGTCGCGTTCTCCGCCAGACGCAGATTGTCCCGCGTGATGGCGACGCCTTGTGCGCGCAGCTTGTCGATTTCGGCGACGAGCGCCCAAGGGTCGACGACGACGCCGTTGCCTATGACGGCAAGTTTGCCAGGACGCACCACACCCGAGGGAAGAAGCGACAGCTTATAGACGTTCTCACCGATGACGAGCGTGTGTCCTGCGTTGTGGCCTCCCTGAAAACGCACGACGACGTCGGCGCGCTCCGATAGCCAGTCGACAATCTTGCCCTTGCCTTCATCGCCCCACTGGGCGCCGACGACCACGACGTTGGCCATGCTCAATCCTTGTCACGTTGAAGCGCACTCGACGCGCGCAAGGCCCCGGCACACGTCCAGGGCCCCTTTCTTTATCGTTGCAGCACAAAGGCAGCCGGCCCGCCGGTCGCCTCGATTCCTGAGGCCCGGTTATATCGAACTCCGCCGGGCAGCAAGCCCAAAGCGGACCGTTCGAGCAAAGGCGGATGGCCGATGCGCTGCTTTGACGCCAGGATTGCGTTAATCCGGTGCGCCCTCGCCAAGTCCCTATCGCCCGGATGGGCCAGGCTCACTGGCCGTAGACGATGCCCTTCGCAGCTGGCCAGGCGATCTTATAGCCGTATTCGAACACCTTCTCCTCGTCAGGCTCCAGCTTCGCCTCGAACGACATGACCCCGCGCTTGTCCTCCAGGTTGGTCTTGGCCGGCTGGATCCTGCCGGTGTAATCGACCTTGATATCCTGGTTGAGCGCGACGGGAACCTGATCTATCACCTCGAGCTGAATGGGACGCTCGTGCATATTCTTGACGGTCACACGGTAGTTACGCACATCGGTCCGCGACGACGAAATGAGGCCCGTCTCGCCGCGCTTTTCTTCCAGGACCGCGTGACGCACCTTGACCTGATCGTCGATACCGAAGCCCAGATCGTGGCTCTCTCCCGGACTCAGCAGTGGAACGCTGCCCGTTCCGACGAACGTGCCGTCGCGGAACAGGAAGACCTGGCCGGGCAGCAACGGCGTGCCCTTCGCAAAAGACAACCGTGCGTAGAGGTACGCTTTGGCATCGGCTTTTGGCACCGTGCGGCAAAAGAGCTTGGGTTCGATCGACTCCGTCATCAACACGACCCGCTTGGCTTCACCCGTTCCTGCGATGCTCACCCGGCCCGGCACGGCAAATGTCGCCTCGAAGGGAGCCACGGTGAGGGCTGCGTGCTGTTCATGAACCGGCTCGGCCTCGGGGGCGGCTGGAGGCGCGGCGGCCACGATCTCGGAAGGCATCTGCCCCGACATGCGCTCGTCCTCGCTATCCTCGCGCGCCATCGTGCGGCTGGCCTTGGCCATGGGAACGGGGCGCACCTCGGGCTCGAAATCGACCGTCTGGCTTTGCAGTCCCGGTGCAGACGCGCCCGCCGACGGCCGCGCCGTTGATAGCTCGATTTGCGATTGAGGCCAATCTTCGCCCGTGCTCTGTGTGATGGAGGCGCGCCGTGCCAGCACCAGAGCCGCTGGCGCCGTCTTCGAGCCGGTGTTGAGCCGCGCATCGTAAAGCGGCGTCCAGGATGCGTTGGCGACCTGATAGCGCACGATGAGATCGGCCTCGAGCGGGGAAGCGGCGCCGACGTGGACCTTGACCTCCGTCTGCTCGGTCTTGGCGGGCGCCAGGAGCGACAGCTTGTTCTCCAGATCTTCGATCTGCCGCTCCAGGGCTCGCGCCTTTGCCTGTGCTTCGATCATCGCGCGCGAGGCTTCGCTCGATCCTTGTGCGATGAGGGAGAGCACACGCTGCCAATCCTCCCCGGCTGCGCCCGCGGCTGCCGGCGCGGGACGCGTGGGAAGCTGCGCCAGATTGCTGATGAGCATTCTCTGCGTCTCGGCGGCAGCAACCTGCGCATCGGCTGAAGCCTTCTGATCGCGCAGCGCCTCGATCTGGTCTTCGAGCGAGCGCCGCTCCTGGTCGGCTGCCTGGGCGTCCTGGCGGGCTAGAAACGTGCGGCGGGTATCGACGGAGGAGATATCGAGCTTGCCGGTCGCGTTGCCTTCCACGCGGATGGAGCCGGGTACGGCGGATGCCGGAATATCCACGATCGCGATGGTGTGATCGCCCTTGTCGAGCTTCACCTTGGCCAGCCGCATGACCTCCGCGCCCGATAGGAACACGGTGACGGCGTCAACCTTGGACGTTGCCGAAATATCCGCAGCGCCGGCCTGCGCCGAGAAAGCCACGAGCAGCGAAAGACGCACAATATTTTGCATGAGCGATGTCACCCCAACGCGAACGTATGCGAGATTATGTGTTGCCTGCGTGAGACCGCCGACCCCGTTCGAAAGCCTGCGTAATATGGCGCGGCTCCGTGACGGAAAAAAGCCGTATGCGCCGCGGCCCTTGCCCATTAACCATGGGTTGCAAAATTCATCCGGCGAGGCGGGCCTTGACCTCCCCATGAGCCCAATCCAGCCAGCCGGTGAGGCATTCCAGATCCGAACGCTCCACGGTGGCGCCCGTCCACACCCTCAAGCCGTGCGGAACGCCACGATAGGTGGCGATGTCGAAGGCGGCATTCTCCGCTTCGAGCATCGCCGTCAAATCGGCAACGAACCGGCCGCAGGCGTCCTCTCCTTTGGCCGCGATGTCAGGATCGGCGAACTTGAGGCAGACCGAAGTGTTGGAGCGCGTCTGAGGGTCCGCGGGGAGCGGGACGAGCCAATTCGTCGTGGCTGCCCAGTCGTAGATCACGGCCGCATTGCGGTCCGCACGCGCGATGAGGGCGTCCAGTCCTCCCAAGCCTTCCGCCCACGTCAGCGCATCGGCGTAGTCTTCCACGCACAGCATGGAGGGCGTGTTGATCGTGACGCCATCGAACATGTCCCGAAGGATCTTGCCCTTGTCCTTGAGGCGCATCGTTTTGGGGATCGGCCATGAGGGCTCATAGCTCTCCAGGCGCTCGAAGGCGCGCGGGGAGAGGATCAGCATGCCGTGTGCTGCTTCACCGCCCAGAACCTTCTGCCAGGAGTACGTCAACGCATCGATCTTGGAAAAGTCGATGCGCTGCGCGAAAATCGCCGAGGTCGCGTCGCACAACGTCAGGCCCTGGCGCGTGTCGCTGATCCATGATGCATCCTTGACGCGCACGCCCGTCGTGGTGCCGTTCCAGGTGAAGATGACGTCGCGCGCCTGATCGGCTAGCGACAGATCCGGAATTTGTCCCCAATCGGCATCGAACACGCGCAGATCGCCGAGCTTGAGGATGTCGAGTGCATCCTTGAGCCAGACGCGGCCGAACACCTCCCACGCGAACACGTCCGTTCCGCGCGCGCCGAGCAGGTTCCACATCGCCATCTCGAAAGCGCCGGTGTCTGAAGCGGGCACGATCGCGGCCTGATATCCGTCCGGCAACTGCAGAATGTCGCGCGTGCGTGCAATCACGTCGGCCAGACGCGTCTTGCCCTCACGCGAGCGATGCGATCGCCCGGTCAGCGCTCCCGACAGCGCGGCCGGCGTCCAGCCTGGCCGCTTGGCGCACGGGCCTGAGGAAAAACGAGGATTGGCGGGCTTGGCGGAAGGCTTGGCGATGCGCGTCATGGAATCCTTGGGCGGCGCCGGCAACCGGCGTCGAATGCAAAAAAAGATTGACCATTGGGGTCTAGGACGCCGCCTGGGGCGCGTCAAGCCAAGCACCTGAACGCACGAAGGGCGAGCCTTTCGGCCCGCCCATGCTTTACGCGCTTCTTCCACTTTTCAGTCCGCGGCGCGTCAGTCTATGTTGAAGCGCAATCCGGTGCGGAAATGATGCTGCAGCGTGTCGGCGTAGGACACCGTGCTCGTCGTCCCGGCGTGCGTGGGCGTGGTGATTTCGATCCCGTTGCTTTCCCACAAAAGCTGATAGCCGTTATCCCAGATGATGTCGGGCGTGATTTCGTAGGAGAAGCCCGCCATCGCGGCGAGGGCGAGATCGAAGCGGTCGGTTTCGTATTTGGTCTCGGGCAGATTGAAGGATTGCATGTCGTTTGGCACACCGGCGCAGGCGGTGCTGCTGAACGCCGGATCCGAAGCATCCGTGGAAAGCGTACAACGCGCCTGTTCCCTGGAGGTGCGCGTCATCGACCGCCACGTCACACCCAAGCCGCCGCCGATGTAGGGACGAAGACGCATGCCGGTCGGAATGTCGTAGAAGAGATTGAGCATCGCCGTCGTGCGGCCGACCTTGACCTTGTCGAAGCGCGTCACGTCGTAGTGGCCGACGATTGTCGTACCATCGACCGTCTGCTGGTCCGTGTAGCTTTCCTCCGAGGGCCCGGCGACCTTGAAGTCGTCGTAGAAATCGAACGAGACTTCGGCGCGCACGTTGGGCGTCAGATACGTGCCGGCGCTGATGCCGCCGTACATCGTCTTATTGAGATCATCGCGCACGGGCATGGCGGTGCCGATTTCGTCGACGACGGAGTCGTCCACCAGCACCCCGCCCGCCGCAATGCCGATGTACCATTCGGCAGCGCTGACCGGGATTGGAGCAGGCGCGGGAACGGGCACGCCGCCGGCGCCGCCATAGTCCTTGATACCGCCGCTGTACCAGTCTGCCGCCACGGCAGGCAGGGCGGTTCCCATCAGCGCCAGCCCGGCGGCCAAGCTCCTCGTCAAGCGCGCTTTGCGAACAGTCATCTTCGTACAATCCCTCGTCTTAGGCTCCAAGAAGCGATTGCGGCGCTTCTCGACGCTCCCCATGCTCAACTTCGCAGCAAGCGGCAGGCAGGGCCTTCCTGAACGACGCTCCCCGAGACGCCCGATACGTGGGCGCGCTACGCGTACAGGAACAAATGAGGGATCGAACGCGAAAGGCTTTCAGGACGATGTCCCTTCCACCCCTGGTGCAGGCAGGCGGATCGGCTCGATGCTTTTCCGCGGCTGCATTTTCTTTTTGTCTCACTGGAGGCGGATCGCTCCGCCCCCCAAAGCCGTTGGTGCGTGCTTCAGCGGAAATCGTAACGCAGGCCAAAGCGGAATTCGTGTGCGTTGAGATCGTCGAACCCGACGCGCAGTTCGTTGCCGTTGGTCTGTACGGCATTGGCGACCTCGACATCGCCAAGGTGCAGGAAGCGATAACCCAGATCGAGGTAGAGGCCGCGGCCGCTGTCGACCATCACGGGACCGTCCTTGATGCCGCCCGCGTAAACCGGCTCGCCGCCGCGCAGCTTCACCGAAATGCCCGCCATGCCGGCAACGGCGAAATTAGTGGTGCTGCCGCCTTTGTAGGTTGCATCTCCGAAATTCGCGCCGCAGCCGACGACGCATCCCAGCGTGCCGCCACTCGTCTCCAGATGTGCAAAGCCGATACCCGCACCGATGTAAGGCACGATACGGCCGCCACGATTGAAATCGTAATAGAGGTTCGCCAGGCCAACGACGCCGTCGACATCCGTGGTGGATCCCACGGTGCAGCAGACCGCATCCATTGAGCCGGAAATATCGGTCGAGGTGCGATATTCGAGCGTCAGGTCACCACGAAAGCCGCGGCCGAAATACGTGCCGATACCGCCTCCGACGCTCCAGCCGTCGTCGACGTCGGACGTGTTGTTGGAGAACGCCGTGGGTGGATTGACCAGCCCCTGATCGACGATCCAAATATCGCCAATGCCGTAGGATGCCCACGCGCCATCGACGCGGAAATAAACGGACGGGCTCGGTGCTGCCATCGGCATGGCGACCGCCTCGTCCTTCATTCCGCCGCCGTAGAGGTCGGCGGCCGTTGCTGCCAAGCTGCCGCCGACAAGAAGGGCGGCACTCAAGCCGATTGCACGCGTGAGGGCCATGTAAGACTTTCCTTTCGATAGTCTCCGCGCCCGGGACGAACACGCCAGGCGAGGTGTTGGGTACGCATCATCAGCGTCGACTATCGCGGAGAATCTTTAAGTTAGGTTTAATCGGCGTGCCGTTTTGCTGCACGCGGGACCGGCCGTTTCTTAAGCGCCCGTTAATGACGCGGTCGGCTAACGGCACGGTCACGGCCGCTATCGAGCGCCCTGCGTAGATGTGCATCTCCCTCAGGCGGCTGCCGCCGCCGAGCGAACGGCATCGACGATGTCGCCGACGACGCTCGAAACGACCCGCTCGTCGTCGCCTTCCGCCATGACGCGGATAACGGGCTCGGTTCCCGAGGGCCGAATGACGAGGCGGCCGCTGTCGCCGAGCTTCACTTTCGCGCTTTCTATCGCCTTGACCACGCGGCTGTCCTCGAGCGGCTTGCCGTTCGCATAACGCACGTTCTTGAGCACCTGCGGCAGCGGATCGAAGCGATCGCAGACTTGCGAAACGGGTTTGCCGGTGGAGACGACGCACGCCAGCACCTGGAGCGCGGAGACGAGACCGTCGCCGGTCGTTGTGAAGTCGGACAGCACGATGTGTCCCGATTGCTCGCCGCCCACGTTGAAACCATGCTTGCGCATATGCTCGGTCACATAGCGGTCGCCAACCGGCGTGCGCGCCAGCGACAGCCCCAGCCCTTTGAGATAGCGCTCCAGACCCAGGTTGCTCATCACGGTGGCGACGATGCCGCCGGCTGCGAGCTTTCCGCGGCGGTGCCAGCTTTCCGCGATGACAGCCATGAGCTGGTCGCCGTCGACCATCTGGCCTTTCTCGTTGACGATGACGACGCGGTCGGCGTCGCCGTCGAGCGCGATGCCGATGTCGGCGCGCACCTCCTTGACCTTCGAGATCAACGCGTCGGGCGATGTCGAGCCGCACTTCAGGTTTATGTTCAGTCCGTTCGGCTCGACGCCGATCTTGACCACCTCGGCGCCCAGCTCCCAAAGCGCTTCGGGCGCGACCTTGTAAGCAGCGCCATTGGCGCAATCGATGACGATGCGCAGACCGTCGAGACGCAGATTCTTCGGCAGCGTACGCTTGGCGAATTCGATGTAACGCTCCTGGGCGCTTTCGACGCGCGTGGCCCGCCCGATGCGCTCGGCAGGCGCCAGAAGCGACTTGGTGTCCCCGTCGATCAGATCCTCGATCTGGCGCTCCATGTCGTCCGACAGCTTGTAGCCGTCGGGATCAAACAGCTTGATGCCGTTGTCGTGGGAAGGGTTGTGAGAGGCCGACAGCATCACGCCGAGGTCGGCGCGCAGCGAGCGCGTCAGCATCGCGACGGCGGGCGTGGGCATCGGGCCCAGCAGGAACACATCCATGCCGACCGAGGTGAAGCCCGACATGAGGGCGGCCTCCAGCATGTAGCCGGACAGGCGGGTATCCTTGCCGATAACAACGCGGTGGCGGTGCGTGCCCGATTGGAACACCTTGCCGGCTGCCATTCCGACCTTCAACGCGATCTCCGAGGTCATGGGATGGGAGTTCGCGAGCCCACGGATACCGTCGGTCCCAAAATAGCGCCGTGACATATAGCGTCCCTCGTTCTCAGCCGTTGAGCGATTGCCGTGGCGGACCGGGGCGCGGGTTATCCTCTCGCCCCCCGCTGCCGCCTGCGGGCGCCAAGCCCTACCCCAGCAGCCCGGCATGATAAATGCCGTTCCGGACGGGGCAAGAGCGCCACACATCAAAACAACTTGCACCACATTACGCGCCGGGCGTTGAGCTTAGGCAAATTTCGCACCACTTTCACGCGGCAGTTGCATCAACATGCCAATGCCCGGGTAAAGCTGGCTTTTGGCATGGCATGGGGTCACGGAATCGGCCCATAGGTCGCCTATTGGAAGCGGCCGGAGGCGATTTCGCCGCTCAGCACAAGAGGCGCCGCGTTCGCGGGGCGTTCCTTACGAGGGGGTAAAGGTTGTAATGGCAGTCTTTCTTGCAGTGGCTAATCGCAAGGGCGGCGTGGGCAAGTCCACGATTGCGGTCATGCTGGGACATGCGCTGAGCGTCTACGGAGGCAAGCGGGTGCTCGTCCTCGACCTCGATTCCCAGTGCAATGCCTCCCTCATCCTCATGGGCGGCCAGGGGTGGAACGAGGCGCGCAAGGCCGGCAAGACCATTTCGGACTACTTCTACGACCTGTTCGACGGCATCCCGGCGAATGCGCGCGACTATGTAGCCCGCAACGTGGGCGACGTTTCCGCCGCCAACGGCAAACCGGCGCCGATCGCCCTCGTCCCGGGCTCGCTGCTGCTGGAGGACATCCAGGGCGAACTCTATCTCAAGCAGGCCAGCCAGAGCCACATCCCCGACGTTGTGGCCAACCGCGTGCGCGGGCGCATCGAGTTGCTCATCCGCCGCTTCGAGGGCGATTTCGACGTCGTCATTCTCGACTGCCCGCCGGGGTTGTCCTTTGCGGCGCTGGCTGCGCTCAAGACGGCCGACAAGGTGATCGTCCCCTTCCGCCCCGATTATGTCTCGCAGCTCGCGGTCGACCGGATTGCGCTTCTCATCGAGGACAAGCGCACCATCGACGACCTCGCCGAAATCCCGCTGGAGGATCGCCGCTATACGTGCCTTGCCAACTACGTGCGCGACGACAACAAGCACTACATGCTGATCGAGGAGATCGGCTTGGTGCATCCGCTGATGGAAACCTTCCTGCCCCAGCGCGAGGGCATCGCGAACGCATTCGACTTCGTCAACGAACGCCGCTCCATCGAAACCAAGTATGGAGACGCCGTCGGCGATGTGAAGGAACTTCACATCGAGACCGAAAAGCTGCTGGAGGAGGCCGCCAAATCAGCGCAGAAAGAGAAGGTCGCGGCGCACTGACCCTGTTTTTCCCGTGGCAATCGCACGCCATCCGTGGTTGCGTGCGGTGCTTTTCTTGAGTTGCACGGTTTCTTGAACGGACAATCGAGCTATGAGCAAAGGCGTTCAGCTTTGGCCTGGCGACGGGATGCGGACGTTTTACCGCCGCCACATCGCGGCCGAGACGTCGCTTGACGCACAAGCGGTCGAGCGCCTGGTGGAGGCGCTGACCAAGGCAACCAACCGGATGCTGGTCTGGGAGATACCGCCGGAACCGGCCGCCGAGCCGCGGAAAGCTGCCGGCGGCGCGAAAGCCGCGAAGGCCGGCGCCAAGGCGGTCAAGTCCGCAGATCATCCCAAAACCGCGAAGGAGGCCGGCAAGCCCGCCCCCCCTCCTGCGCACGTCGAAGCTCCGTTCGACCCCTACGCGTTCTCGGCGATGGTTGTCCTGGCCAAGCACGGCCGCGACGGCCTGGCAAAGCGCCTTTCGGAAATCAAGAGCATCGAGCACCTCAAGAAGCTCGCCGATGCGCAACACCTTGGCTTCGACCGCGCGCTGACCAGGATCGACGATGTGCGCAAGGCACTGCTGGCTGCTGCAGAGCAGCGCCTCGCCGACCGGCGTGCCGCGGCGAGCTGACCGTTAGGGGACGCGCGTGAACGGCATGCCCGCTAAGCCCACGCTTGAATTCTTCTATGAGTTCGCCTCGACCTATTCTTACCTCTGCGCCATCCGGATCGAGGAACTGGCCGCGGGCGCGGGCATCGGCATTGCGTGGCGTCCGTTCCTGCTGGGGCCGATCTTCACGGCGCAGGGCTGGACCACATCGCCCTTCAACATCTATCCTGCCAAAGGCCGCTACATGGTGCGTGACGTCGAACGCATCGCCAAGGCTCGCGGCCGCACGTTCCTCATGCCCGCCGTCTTTCCAGCCAACGGACTGACCGCGGCACGCATAGCCCTGTCCGGCAAGGCCGGGGGCTGGATCGGCGACTTCTCGCGCCGCGTCTATGAAGCTCAGTTCGAGCGCGCCGCAGATATCGCCGACCCCGCCGTCCTGAGCGCCATCCTCGAAGACATGGACCTTGATCCGCAGGCGGTGTTCGCGGCTGCCAACGCCCCCGCGAACAAGGAGCGCCTGCGCGCCCAATCGGCACGCGCCGCCGATCTTGGGATATTCGGCGCGCCCTCGTTCGTCACGCCGGACGGCGAATTGTTCTGGGGCGACGACCGCCTCGATCAGGCTTTGGCGTGGACGCGCAATGGGACGCCGCGTTGAGCACCTTCGAGGATTGAGGGGGATGAACGCGCTCACGCCGCGGCAATCCTCTTTACTCACTGCTTGCCGCAACCCACCGCTTGGCGCAAAAGCGGTTCCCACTTTTGCGAAAAGCGCTCTAACATCCCATTTGGGCGGGCCGGCCACATCAGCCGTTGCCTGCCAGAAACTCGGGGGCACGCATGTTTCCTGTCGGCGACGACGATAGCGCAATACGTTCGACGACCTTCGTCACCTATATGCTGGTAGCGATCAATGTGCTCGTCTTCCTGCTCGAATTGTCGCTAGGCGACGCCTTCATTCGCGAATGGGCCTTCGTCCCGGCGCGCTTCACGCTCAACCCTGGCGGTGACGCCGTTACTGTGCTCAGCGCCATGTTCATGCATGGCGGCTGGATGCACCTGTTTGGAAACATGCTTTACCTGTGGATCTTCGGAAACAACGTGGAAGATCGCTTCGGCTCGACGCGCTTTCTTGCGTTCTATCTGGTGTCGGGATTGGCGGCGGCGTTCGCGCAGTACTACTTCGTCCCTCATTCCAATATCCCCAATGTCGGCGCATCGGGGGCCATCGCCGGAGTGCTGGGCGCCTATCTCATTCTCTTTCCTCGCGCCCGCGTGAACGTCGTGATCGGCTATAACGTGGTGCCCATGCCCGCAATCATGGTCCTCGGCTTCTGGATCGTCCTGCAGCTTTTCAGCGGTGTCGGCTCTATTGCCGCGACAGACGAGACAATGCGCGACGCCGGCGGCGTCGCCTACATGGCGCACGTCGGCGGGTTCTTTGCGGGCATCGTGCTTGCCTTGATCATGCGCCGCGGCAGCGGCGGCCGCACGGGGCGCATCGCCTGACCGTCTGTGCCGGCAATCGGCAACCCTCGATGCCAGAAGAAGCCTTTATCTTCTGCCGCTGGCCCGCGCGGCCTGCAATTATACGTCCAACCCTGCTTCCGTTCCCGCGAGGCTTGCCCGCCAGATTTCGACCGCCTGCCGCGTCTCGGCCACATCATGCACACGCACGATCTGCACGCCTTGCGCAACGCCGCAAAGGGCGGCTGCGAGCGATCCGGGCACGCGATCGCTGGCATGGGGCACGTCGCACAATTGTCCGATCATTTTCTTGCGCGACGCCCCGAGCAACAGCGCAACCCCCAGCCCGTGATAGAGCGAAAGCTTCTGCATGACGGCGACGTTGTGGTGCAGGTGCTTGCCGAACCCGATGCCCGGATCCACGATGATTTTGTCGCTGGGGATTCCGGCTTCTACGCATTCGCCTATGCGCCGGGCGAGATAGTCGTACACGTCGAGCACGACGTCGTCGTATTGCGGGTTGTCGTTCATGCTCTTGGGGTCGCCCTGCGCATGCATGAGCATGACGGGCAGCCCGCTCGCAACGGCCGTGTCGAGCGCCATGGGATCGTGCGTCAAAGCGGACACGTCATTGATGATGCCGGCGCCTGCGGCCGCCGCCTGCCGCATCACCTCCGCCTTGCGCGTATCGATCGAAATCACCGCCCTTGTTTTCGCACGCAGGCCCTCGATCACGGGAATGACGCGCGCCAGTTCTTCCTTGAGCGCGACGGCGTCGGAGCCCGGCCGGGTGCTCTCCCCGCCAATATCGAGGATGTCGGCCCCCTCCTCCAGCAGCCTCAACCCGTGCGCAACGGCCGCCTTGGTGTTTGCATGCCGGCCCCCGTCCGAGAAGCTGTCGGGGGTCACGTTGAGGATTCCCATGATGCGCGGGCGTTCCATGGACAAGCCCGAAATCGGCGCGCGCGCACGCACCAGCGCCGCGTACGTGGAGCCGATCTGCTCGCCCTCGAACGGCGGCTGCCCCCATTTCCGTTCTTGCCAGTCCCGGTCTTGCCAGGCCCCGGCATCGAGGCTTCCCACGAGCCGGCAGCGCCCGGCGCCCTTGTTTGCGCGATCGATCAGTTCGACGTGGGTGAACCCGATGTCGCCGCGCCCGCACAGACGATGAAGCCTTGCGTACTTGGGATCGAGCCTGTCGCATTGCGTGGCGAGCGCGATGATGGGGCGCAGATAGAAGCGGCGGGGCACGGTCGTTCCTTCAGACAGAGTCGTTCCTTCAGTCAGAAATGCGGCCCCGGATCGCTTGACCCGGGGCCGACAGTGTTTCTGCTTTATACGGCGCAATCAAGCGCGGCGATGCATCAGCTCTGCGGTTGAGGCTCCATGCCGCCGGAGGGCTCGCCGCGCGGGCGCGCGGGGCGGCCTGCGGTGGGCACCGCCGAACCGGTCATGCCGCGCGGGCTGTCGTCATCGTTGCGGCGAATGACCTTCTCGCCGCGCATGAGGGCTGCGCATTCCTCGCCCGTGATCGTCTCGTACTCCATGAGCGCCTGCGCCATGGCTTCCAGTTCACCTTTGTGCTTGGTCAGCACGTCCCAGGCCCTAGCTTCACCCGAGGTCACGATGCGGCGGACTTCCTCGTCAATGAGGTTGGCCGTCTCCTCGCTCATGTTCTGGCGCTGCGTGATGGAATGTCCGAGAAAGACCTCCTGCTGGTTTTCGCTGTACAGCAGCGGGCCGAGTTTGTCGGACATGCCCCACTCGGTCACCATGCGCTTGGCGATATTCGTTGCCTGGCTGATGTCGCTTGAAGCACCCGTGTTCAAGTGCTCGCGGCCGTAGATGATCTGCTCGGCCACGCGGCCACCGAAGGCCATGGCAATCTTGGCCTCGCACCACTGCTTGGAATAGCTGAGCTTGTCACGCTCCGGCAGGCTCATGGTGACACCCAGCGCGCGCCCGCGCGGGATGATCGTGACCTTGTGCAGCGGATCGTTGCCCTCGACCATCATGTTGACGATGGCATGTCCCGCCTCGTGATAGGCCGTGGCAAGCTTTTCTTCCTCTGTCATGGCCATGGTCTTGCGCTCGGCGCCCATCATGACCTTGTCTTTGCTGTCTTCGAACTCGGACTGGGTGACGAGACGCTTGTTGCGCCGCGCCGCCAGCAACGCCGCCTCATTGACGAGGTTGGCGAGGTCTGCGCCCGAGAAGCCGGGAGTGCCGCGTGCGATCACCTTGGGATCGACGTCCGGCGCCAACGGCACTTTCTTCATGTGCACGCGCAAGATCTTCTCGCGGCCCGCGACATCCGGATTGGGCACCATGATCTGGCGATCGAAGCGGCCGGGACGCAAAAGCGCGGGATCGAGCACGTCGGGGCGGTTAGTCGCCGCGATGATGATGATGCCCTCGTTGGCTTCAAAGCCGTCCATTTCGACGAGCAACTGGTTGAGCGTCTGCTCGCGCTCGTCGTTGCCGCCGCCAAGGCCGGCGCCGCGGTGACGCCCCACGGCGTCGATTTCGTCGATGAAGATAATGCAGGGCGCGTTCTTCTTGGCCTGCTCGAACATGTCGCGCACGCGCGAGGCGCCCACGCCCACGAACATTTCCACGAAGTCCGACCCGGAGATGGTGAAGAACGGCACGTTTGCCTCGCCCGCGACGGCGCGTGCGATCAGTGTCTTACCGGTACCGGGAGGACCAACCAGCAGCGCACCGCGCGGGATGCGCCCGCCCAGCCGTTGAAACTTCTGCGGATCGCGCAGGAACTCGACGATCTCTTCCAGATCGGCCTTCGCCTCATCCACGCCCGCAACGTCCTCGAACGTCACGCGGCCCTGCCGCTCGGTCAGCAGTTTGGCGCGGCTCTTGCCAAAGCCCATGGCGCGGCCCGATCCCGACTGCATCTGGCGCATGAAGAACACCCACACGCCGATCAGCAGCAGCATGGGGAACCAAGACAGCAGGATGCCCGTCAGCGACTGCATCTCGTCTTCGGCAGGCTGGGCTCGGAAGGTCACGCCCTTGTCACGCAGCTTGGCGACGAGCGAGGAATCCTCAGGCGCATACGTACGGAACGTAGCACCCTTGGGCCCCGCCTCGCGGTATTTGCCCGTGATGCGATTGCCCTGAAGTAGCACCTCGGACACCGACCCTTTGTCGACCGCCTCCAAGAACTCCGAATATGCAATATCGTCGCTCCGGCGGACCTGGGTCGTGTTTGAAACCAGGTTCCACAACGCCAAGACCAGCACGAGCATCGCAGCCCAGATAGCAAGTCTCTGATAATTTTGATTCATTTCAGTTCCCAAAGAAGCCGGCGGTCGAATGCGACACGCACCGGCGGCCATAAGACCCGCATTCGTGCCGTTAACATAGGAGCGCCCTGTCGCTCGCACAAGCAAAGCCCGTCACAAGATCGACGCAGGCAAAAAACGGTGTTGCCGATGAAGGGACGTCCGTTTTGACAGGACGCGTGACCTCCAGGAGGCCGCAGTTTGGCCCGGCAGACCCTGATATATCGCTAATTCCGAGCACCCTCCCGCCCGCTTAACCGGTGGAAAGCGGACATGCCTCCAACCCCTCGGCCAGCAGGACGGGCGGGTCAGAGGATTGCAGATACCCCTTGAGTGTGGGAACGGCGACAAGCCTGTCGTGCGCCCAGAACGCGGGAAGCGCCGCGACAGCCGCAGCCGGCAGCGAACGATCAGGCCGCAGGAACGGAGCTATGCGGTCCCGCCGCGCAGCCTCGCCCAGCGCGCGCACATGCAGACCCGCCTGCAACGTCTTGGCCCTGACCTTGAATCTGCGATCCCAGACGTGCCAGGCCCCGGCTGGCTCGAGCAGGAGCGGCGCATCGTCGATGCGGCCCATCTCGCGCCAGACTTTCAACGACCGCGCCGTCGCCGCAACGACTGCCCCCCCCAGCGTCGCCGTGGTCCGTTGGCCGAGCGCCAATCGCGCCGTCAGGTCCTCAATCTCCGAGAGTTGCGGCGGCCGGCTTGCACCGCCAAAGCGCGCGATCAACGCCGCCAGCACACGCTCTCGCAGATGCCCAGGGCCGGCATCGAAGGCAACCCGCGACAGGCTGGCGAAGATTTCGTCGTTGAACGACAATCCGAGCGTTTCGCTGAAGCGGCCAACCGCATAGTCCACGGCTTCGCGCGCAGCCCGTAGCCGGCGCGCACTGGTGGCGATCGCCACCGCGTTTATACCTTCGTCCTCCAGACGCGCGAGTGCCGCGCGCAAGGCCGGCCGCTCGTAATCGAGACACGTATTGGTCGGGTCCTCGATCCACGTCGCACCGCGCGCTTGCAGGGTGGAAACGAGGCGCGCTTTGGGTACGCAAAGAAACGGGCGCAGCAACGCCACGGAGCGTCCTTCGGGCAACAAGGTGCAGGGCGCCATCGCGCTCAGACCGTCGATGCCCGAACCGCGCTTCAACCGCATCAGAAAAGTCTCGGCCTGATCGTCCTGGGTGTGGCCAGTTACGAGGCATACGCTCGTCGCGCCCAGTGCCGCGGCTTGGGCCGCCAGCAAGCCGTATCGTACGGCGCGCGCCGCAGCCGGCAGGCCCCGGGCGGGTTTCTCCCCTTCCCAGTTCAACGTGCAATGCGCAAGACCAAGCCGCGCGGCGCAGCCGGCGACGAAGCGGGCTTCGCGCGCGGACTGGGCGCGCAGCCCGTGATCGACGGTCGCAACCAGAACCCGGCGCGAGGCTTGCGGATGCCGCAGGTTCCATTCGGCCGCCAGATGCATGAGCGCCAGACTGTCGGGGCCACCCGACACGGCGAGAACGATGGCGCCGTAGGCGGCAAGCGGCGTCAACAGCTTGTCCGCCTCCTCAACGGCAATCGGCGGAGCTTTCTCACCCACGTGTCATGCTCCAGTGCGTGCTTGCGGCACGACGCGCCGGAGCAGGCGTGCGCCTTGAGCTCACTGGCAACCAATGCGCTGGCGTTCGGCCTGCGCACGCGTCTTCACGCTCTGCGGTGCGTCGGGAAACTTGGTATTGAGTTCAGCGTAGGACGCGCATGCGGCGTCCTTCTGGCCCAACCGATCGAGCGACATGGCAAGCTTGAGCAGGCTGTCTGGCGCTTTGGCGCTCTTAGCGTAGGTCTGATAGCCTTGCAGGAAGGCGCTGGCGGCAGACTTGTATTGGCCGCGCACGAAGTAGGATTCGCCCAGCCAGTATTGCGCGTTTCCCGCCAGCGAATCGTTGGGGAACTTCTTCAGGAAGTTATCGAAGGCGGCTTCGGCTGCACCGTAGTCGCGTTGCAGGAGATAGCCGTAGGCCGTCTCGTACACTTGGCGTGGATCTGCGCCTTCGCCCGCTGCCGGAAGGGCCGCGGTCTGCACGCCCGCGGGCGCAGGCGCCGTTCCGGCTTGAGGTGCAGCGTAGGCGGGATTGTCGCCGGTGATCACGGGCGGACCGCTGGCGTTGCCTCCCTCGATAAGCCCGCCGATGGCATCACCCTGCACCGACGTCGTGCCGAACGGCGCTTGCGCCGGCGCGGCCGGGGCAACGTACTCTCCGCGCCGCGGCGTGCCACCCATGCTGCGCACCTGATCCGACAGTGCTTGCACTTGGTTGCTCAAAGCGCGGACCTGATTTTCAAGCGCATCGACGCGGACGGGATCGGCGCTTCCGCCCGAACCGCCCGCGACGGCGCCAGCGGCAGAGGGATTTCGCGCCATGCTTTGAAGCGTGCCCACGAGCACCTGCATGTCCACGAGTTGCTCCTCGAGACTTTCCACGCGAGCCTTGAGGCCGGCATCGCCCGCTTGGGCGGCGGCCTTGGTTTTTGCAGCCTTGGCATCCTGTGCACACGCGATCCCGCCGCACAGCAAAGGCAACGCGAGCACGCCCAGCGCAAGCCGGCTCAAGCCATGAAACTTGAATGCGCGGATCGTGATACTTGTCATCGTCCCCAGTCCCTGCCGTTGAGTGTCCGTGTCGCCGGGTGAGTCTTACGCCTTGCGACGCCCGTTTCGAATGTCTTGCCTCACGCAATGTACCGGGTCGCGCTCGCCCGCTCAATGCATCGGCCTAACCGTTTCCGCGGCCACGTCCCGGGCTGGCGGGCAACGCCCCGTGACTCACCGCGCCGTGGGGCGCAAAGGTGCGCTCGCGGGAAGTTCGATGGCCATGGTATCCGCGGATGGCCCGCTGAGCTGCGAGGTTCCCATCCCGGCATAGCCGATCATCGATTGTACATGCCGGTTCTGCGCCTGGCACAACGCGCTTGCACATGTCGCAACCGGATCGGAGCCGCCCCGCGCCTCGATGCGAATCCGCTCGCGCGCAACACCGCCCTCGATCAACTTCGCTTCCACCGCACGCGCCCGCGCGAGGGAAAGATCGGCATCATCCTTGCCGCTGCCGCCATCGGCCGCGCGGCCTATGACCGTCACCTGCAGGCTCGGCGCTCTTTTCAGCCAGCGCGCCTGCGCTTCGACGATGGCGCGCGCCCGCCCGCCGAGACTGGCGCTGTTTTGGGCGAAGAAGACGCGATCGCCCACGTCGATCAGAAAACGATTCCGGGTGCGCTCGACCTGCTCGGCACTGACCAGCAATCCTCCTTGGCCGCCTTGGCCGCCTTGGCCGCCTTGCGCGTGCGGCACGCGGCTGCGGTTGGCAATGTCCGCGCCGCCGCCTGCGACAGCCTGAGGCGCTCCACGCCCTACGGGCGGGACAGCCGGCGTATCGCTGGCATCGGCGGCGCCGTCATCGGTTGCACCCTCACTGCTCGCCGCGTCGTCCTCATCGAGACCGGTCAGGGCTTCCGAAGCGGCGGCGGCCTGTGTCGATTGGGGATAGGAGGCGAGAATCGTTTCGAAGATCTTGCGGGCCAAGTCGGTGCGGCCCGCATCGAGCGCGTCAAATCCATCCGACAGCAGATCGGCCGGCCCCGAAGCTGACCCCGAAGCAGTCTTCGCGGGGCCCGCCGCAGCGAATGAACCGCACATCCCGCCGATGGCAAAAGCCAGCCCGACAGCCAGTGCGACCATCCCTAACTTTGAACGACCTGTGATCATGGCACCAAGACCGGGCAACCCGCTTTGCCCGCTGGCGAAGTTGTTACGCCCCATTGGGGCCAAACTAAGCCGTTTGTCGGTCAAAGCCGCGCTATTGCGGCAGCTGTTGCAGTTTGGTTCGAAAGGACGCCTGCGCACAGCCTGCCCGCGATGGACTTAGGCCTGCGCCGGCGCTCAGCGCGCCATTGCCGGCCGTGAAAGCCTGCCATGAAAAAGCGAGAAGCGGCGGAGACTGTCCGTCTCCGCCGCTTTTCAAATTCGGCCGCGAAATTGGCTTCGTTAACGCTGGCTGATCTGGCCGCCGGAATTCAGCACCGTCTGGGCACGCCGGTTTTGCGACCAGCACGAGATGTCGTTACATACGGCCACGGGGCGCTCCTTGCCGTAGGAGATCGTGCGGATGCGCTGACCGTTGACGCCGTTCTGGGACAGGTAGTTGCGAACCGCCGTGGCACGCTTTGCACCCAGCGCGATGTTGTACTCGCGCGTACCGCGCTCGTCGGCGTGTCCCTCGATGGTGATCGTATACTGGGGATACTGCTGCAGCCATTGCGCCTGTTTGGCGAGCGTCTGCGTCGCCTCTGGCGTCAGGTCCACGCTATCGGTCGAGAAGTACACGATGTCGCCGACATTCTGCGTAAAATCACGTTGAGATCCGGGCGTCGCTGAGCCGTACTTGCCGGCGCCGTTCAGTGCAGCCTCGGGCGAGTTCTCCTTGTTTGCGCAGGCCGCCGCCGACAGCGCCAGCGCGGACACCACTGCCAAACGCAGCGCGGCCAACATACTCCTTCGGACTGCCATCCTGATCCCTCTCGCTCCAATGGGCCGGAGATATTTCCTCTGCAACGGCCTGGGCAAACTTTTGACGTGTGAAGATATTTAACGCGAGCTTCCGCCGAAAATGTGGCCGCGCCAACGGCCTGCATCAAGCGGTGAAAGCCTTATTTGCAGAGCAATCTAGCGTCTATTAATGTAATTTTACCATGCAGGTTTTGCGCTCATCCCCTGCCAATTCGCCCCAGGACGACGGCCTTTGAGACGTAGCGGTTTATGCGCAACGCCCCGGCATGGCGATCCATCGAGTGACCAATGCCTGCGCGGCCCCGTGGAAGGATCAAACCGCTGAGGCGCCATCGCTGAGGGCACTATGAAATGGCGCTCAGACGATCCAACACGCAGGTCGAGCGAAGCCCCCAAAACAAAATCAAGACCGAGGTGGATGCGAATCTCTCCGCAAACAACCCGGCCTTGAAAGGTCGTTAGCTAACGTCCTTGACGCAAGTCGCTTAGCGAGCGATCTCGGTCTGGCCGACGTCAGCGCCGAGCTTCATCGGAACATGCTCAACTTCACGGCGGCAAGCGCCGAGAGCAATAGCCGCAACGAGCGTAGCGATAAGGATAGCGCCCTTCATATCATAGTCTCCTTGATTAGTGTCCCAGACTTCTGCCTCAGTTAGCGCGCAACATGCCCGGCTGCCGGGACGTCAGCGCCGAGCTTCATCGGCGTATGCTCAACTTCGCGACGGCATGCGCCAAGCGCTACTGCCGCGATTACCGCTGAAAGAACGATCAGCCCCTTCACACCATGCATGGTCATGTCTCCTGATACGTTTCCGGCAGAAGCCGTAGAATTTGGGTACTCTGCGGGCGGGCTTTCGATCAAGGAGAGAGGGGACTTCCAACAAGTTTTCCAAGCCAACAGGTGCGAAAATGCCACTCAGCCGGAGCGTCCGCCACAGGTTTGGAAGGCTCGAAACCGTCAGGTGTTAATGTACTGTTAAAATTGCGAAAAATGTCAGGCTCGATTGCATTGCACAATCGGCGCCTGACTGCTTTGGCGGCTTTGAACCCTAGTTCAGCAACGGCGACCACGCCGGGTCGGAACCGAAGGATGGGGTGGGCACTTGGCGCTCGTTATACCCGGTGATGTCCACCGAATAGATTCGCGGGCCTCCGTTGGCGCCCTGCGATTCTCGGAAGAACATGAGCACACGGCCGTTGGGCGCCCAGGTTGGACCCTCGTTGTGGTAGCCCTCGGTAAGGATTCGCTCTCCCGTCCCGTCGGGGCGCATCACGCCGATCAGGAACCGACCCGAGAGCTGCTTGGTAAACGCGATGTAGTCTCCACGAGGCGACCAGACCGGGGTCGAATAGCGCCCGCCGTCGGCACCCGAGACGCGGCGCACCCCTGAGCCGTCCGCATTCATCACGTAGAGTTCCTGGGAGCCTTCGCGGTCACTTTCGAACACGATCTGGCGTCCATCGGGCGAGTAGCACGGGCCGGTGTCAATCGCCCCCGTCTGGGGCGTCAGGCGGCGGGACTGGCGCGAATGCAGATCCATCTCGAAGATGCTGCTCGAACCATCTGGGGCTCCCAGGCTCATGATGACGCGCTGGCCGTCGGGCGAGAACCGCGGCGCAAACGTCATGTTGGGGAAATCCCCCACCAACTCGCGGCGGCCCGACTCCAGGTTCATGATAAACACGCGCGGCTGGCCGCGCGTGTAGGACATGTAGGTGATTTCCTGGTTGGTCGGCGAAAACCGGGGAGTCAATACCAATTCCTGCCCCTGGCTCAGCAGGCGCACGTTGGCGCCATCCTGATCCATGATGGCAAGCCGCTTGATGCGCTTGTCCTTGGGTCCGGTTTCATCGATGTAGACGATGCGCGTGTCGAAGTAACCCTTCTCGCCGGTGAGGCGCTGATAGACCTGGTCGGCGATCAGGTGCCCGATGCGCCGCCAATTCTGGGCCGCCGTCGAAAACCGCTGGCCTGCCAACTGGCGGCCCGAGGCCACGTCCCACACGCGGAATTCCGCACCCACCTTGCCATCGCCGGTCTTGACCGTGCGTCCCACCACCAGAGCGTCCGCGCGGATGGCGCGCCAATCGGGAAAGCGCGGCGCGGCATTCATGTCGCGGATCTGCTCCAGAAACGAGGCGCGATCGAGCGGCTGGAACAGGCCGGAGCGCTCCAGGTCGGCCTGCACGACGTTGGCCACATCGTTCGCGAGCTGAGGATCATCGCCTAGGAACACGGGGATTGCGATCGGGATCGGTGCGATGGTGCCCTGGGTTTGCGTGCCTTGCAGCTGCGCCCGGGCCGCAACTGAACCCAGCCCCGCTGCGAGAAACGAGAGGCACACCGCACCGCAAACACCAAGGGCTTTCATCTTCGTATTCGACATCGATGGGATCTCGCTCGTTCTTTGTGCTGTGGGCGCAATTCGCCGCTGTTGAGCCGACTATTTGGTCCGCTTTCGCCAGAGAATGAAGCAAGTGTTGGGCATGCTCACAACATTTGCCGGGGATCGAACACCCAGATGATGTCCTTCCAGGCGTCGTACTTGTCGGGCGGCAGCAGATAGGGCTGACAGGCTTTCACCGCGCGCAACGCCGTCTCCGCCGCAACCTGACCGGTCACGTCGGACGGCGCCGATTGCACGGAGGGATCGCCGTCCAGCATGCCGTCGGGTCTCAACCGCCAGCGCAACTCCACCACCGGGATCTCGGTACCCCCACCGCCACCGGGCAAACGCCAGCATTCCGCAAGGCGCGCCCTGATCATGCCCTTGAGCAGATCCTGCTCACGCGCAGACAGCACCGTATCGGCGCCCGTCGCCGTGCCCGCCTCCTTGCCGGTTGCCGTCGCGGTCCTGCTGGTGCCGGCGGCCTGCTGGCCCTTCTTCCTCGGGTCCTTGTCGACGAGCGCCTTTTGCGCGTCGTCGGGCGCCTGGTTGAGCAGGTTGGCAATCTTGCTGGGGTCGAACTTCTTTGCCTCCTCGGCCTTCTTCTTGGCCACCGCAAGCTTCTTCTTCTTGAGTTCCTCGGCCTTTTTCTTCTTGGCTTCCTCGGCCTTCTTCCTGGCTTCGTCCTCGGCTTTTTTGCGGGCTTCGTCCTCGGCTTTTTTGCGGGCTTCGTCCTCGGCCTTCTTTTTGGCCTCGGCTTCCGCCTTCAGGCGTTCTTCCTCGAGCTTCGTTTCCAGGAGCTTCTGCTCTTCGGGCGTGGGTCCGGGAGCGGGTTCGGGCGGAGGCGGAGGCTCTTCGATCTTCTTGGCAATTGGATCGGGCTCTGCTGGCTTGGGCGGCTCAGGCGGCGTGGCCTCTTGGGCCTTCGCGACTTCCTGAGCCGGCGGCGGAGGCGGGGGAGGCGCGTTATCGGGCTTCCTGGTGTCGTTCTTCGAGTCGTCGGGCTTTGGTTCTTCCTTCGCCTTGGTTTCCAGCTGCTTGGCATCCTCGCTGCCCTGCTTCAGGCGCAAGAACTCGCTCGGCGTGATGACCTCGGCGGAGATGGCGGGCGTGTCTTCGGCCGCAAGCTTTGGGACCGCGCGCATGGAAAAATACGCCCAGCCGATGAGTGCGGCGTGACACAGCACCGATATGACGAGCCCGAATGGCACGTCGTTCAACCTCCCTTTTCTTCGTCCGTGACGAAGGAGAGTTTGTTGAAGCCTCCCGATTTGATGCGTCCCATGACGCGCATGACGACACCGTACGCGACGCCCCTGTCGCCGCGGATATAGATCGGCTCGTCGTATCCGTTCTTGGCAATCGCCTTGAGCTTTTCGGCCACCTGATCGAGTTCAACCGGCGTCTCGCCGATGTAGATCTCGCCGCCCGACTTGACGGTCACCGCCAGCGGCTCCTGCTTGGGCGCGGGGATCTGCTGTCCTTTGGCCTCGGGCAGATCGACCGGGATGCCGACCTGCAACAGCGGCGCCGCCACCATGAAAATGATCAGCAGCACGAGCATGACGTCGACCATCGGCGTGACGTTGATCTCAGCCATCGGCATATGACGGCCGCGCCGGCGCCGTCCTCGTCCGCTCGTGGCCGCCTGTGTCTTGACGCTCGCACCCATCGTCGTTCCCTCTTCTGACGCTTGCTAGTTGCGCACGTCTATCTGACGCGAAACGATGGCTGCGAATTCGTCGGCGAATGCGTAAAGGCGCTGCGAGATCGCTGCCGAGTCGGCTGAGAACTTGTTGTAGAAGATGACCGCGGGGATGGCGGCAACCAGGCCGAGCGCGGTTGCAAACAACGCCTCGGCGATGCCGGGCGCGACAACGGCCAGATTGGTGTTCTTGGATACCGCGATCGATTGGAACGACGTCATGATGCCCCACACGGTCCCGAACAGGCCGACGAAGGGCGCCGTCGATCCTACCGTGGCGAGAAACAGCAAGCGCCGGTCGAGCCGTTCCATCTCGCGGCTTATGGTGACGTCCATGACCTTCTCGACGCGCAACTGAATGCCGCCCAGCGCGCGGATGTTGCCTTCGACGGATCGCTTCCACTCGCGCATCGCCGCAACAAACAGCGCGGCCATCGTAATCGTGCGCCCGCGCGCCAGTCCCGCGTAAAGCTCATCGAGCGACTGGCCCGACCAGAACAGCGACTCGAACTTGTCGCTCTCGACGCGGGCGCGGCGGAACGCGAAGAGCTTTTCGAAGATGATGGCCCATGACCACACCGAGGCCAGCAGAAGGCCGATCATCACGATCTTGACGACGAGGTGGGCTTGAAGGAAGAGCTCGAAAAATGAAAACCCGCCTGCGCTCACTGGAGCGATGGCGCCTTGGGCAACGTCAGCGGGGTTCATTCATCTCAACCCTTATAATCGTCTGTCACGGACCACGAGCAGGCTTGAGCAGGCGCGCTCAGGACTGCAGCCAACAAAGCGGCCGCGTTTCGGGCATGCCCATATGGCACGCCGCAAACGCGGCTGCGAGAAACCACACGAACGCGGCAGAGCAATGGTTGCTTTTCCTCGAACCCGCCGGCGGAAGCGGCGAAGAGATGGAAGGCCGCCTGACAGCCTGCCCGCCATACCACCCGAAGCGCACCCCGCCGCGCACTACCCGTATCGTGCCGTTGTTGCCGTGCAATATGACGAAACAAGGGCTTGGATGCAGGTCCGGCTCTGGCTCGCGAAGCCGTTTTTCCACCGCTTTGTGACTTCAGGGAAGTCTTGGGCGAGGCAACGCAAGCGCTGCGCTCGCTTTTGAGCACCTGAAAAGCACAATTCACAATCGGGCTTCACCAAGGCGCGGTTGGCAATAACTGCTGGCTCAACTGCCGGCCCGATTTTTTGCGTCGATCGGTCGCACGACCTTCTCACCGGGACCCAGATTGCCGGCCAAGCCGACGGCGGCGCGGGCGCATCAGCCCGACGAGGAAATCCGGTGCGCCTCGAAAGCGCCACGCACCCCTTCGCCCAGACGCAAGGGCTTGCCGGATTTCGAGATCAGCACCAGGGTGACATCGGCTTCGAAGATGCGTTTGGCGTCACGCATGATCGTCTGCACGAGCGTGATGCTAGCGCCGCCGATCTCCTTCACCCGCGTCTCGACAACGAGCAGATCGTCCATCAGCCCCGGGCGGATGAAATCCATGACCATCCTGCGCACGACGAAAATAGCAGGCTCTGTGCCCGGGCTGCCATCGAACATGGTGCGCGCCTGCGCCCCCAGCAGACGCAGGAAGTCTGTGCGTCCACGCTCGCAGAAGCGCACGTAGCTCGCATGATAGACGATGCCGCCTGCGTCCGTATCCTCAAAGTAGACGCGCACGGGCAGGACGTGGCGTTGCCCGGTTTCATCGGACACGATGCGGCCCGCGATGTCGGGCCAGTTTTCGGCGCTCATGGTGATTGTGCTCATTGCGCTCAAGCTGCAGCACTCGTGCCCAGTTCGACGACGACGATCTCTGGCGGGGAGCCAAAGCGCACCGGCAGGCCGGAGCAGCCTATGCCGCCCGACACCACGAGATGGCGGCCCTCCTCCACGATGTGCCCGTAGACACAGCGGTCCTTGAACTTCGATGGAACGACAGGGGCATAGCCCAATAGCCGCACCTGCCCGCCGTGGGTATGGCCGGACAGCGTGAGCGCGACACGCTCTGGCACTTCGGGGAAAATATCGGGCTCGTGCGCCATGAGCACGATCGGGGCGCCGTCGTTCACTTGCGCCAGCGTGCGCGGCAGATCATCGACGCCGCGATAATCGACCCGGCCGTTCCGGACGAATTCTGCGTATCGCTCGGGCTTGGGCCAGAACGCCCATTGATCGCCAAGTCCGGCGATCCAGAAGGGATGTCCGTCTTTTTCCAAGCGCACGGCCTGGTTCTCGTAGACCGGGATGCCGGCCCTCTGGAGCGCCACGGCGGCGGGGACGGGACCTTGCCCAGTCCGCTGGATTTCAGGGTCTTCCCACCAATCGTGATTCCCCAACACCGCGTGTACGCCAAAAGGCGCCCTGAGCCCGGACAAGGCGCGCGCCCACTTGTCATGGGGCACGGCACGGCCAAAGCGCCCCAGCCGCCGGCCCACCACAAAGTCTCCCAACAGCAGGATCGCGTCGGGTCCGAGTGCGTTGGTTTGAGCCACCAGACGCTCGATGCGTTCAACGCTGACCCAGGGATCGATCGCGTGGATGTCGGCAAGGATCGCAAACCGCAAATGCAAGCCTGCAGGCCATCCCGGCGGCGCGATCGCGTAGGAGGTCACGCCGGTGAGAAACGGTTCGGCCAGCGCGTAGCTTGCGAACGCCGTCCCCGTGAAGCCCAGTGTGGCCAGCGCTTGCAGGAGTTGGCGGCGCGTCAGCATTCGTCGAACCCGTCCATGAGATCTATATCAGGGTATTGGCACATAAGGGCCCAGGCACAAAATGGCGTTGAGATTCGCCCGGTGAATCGAGCTAGCGCCTCCGGCCGCCTTCTTGCGCCTCGTCCCCCTCGTCGAAGATCGGCAACTCCGGACCGGCCGAGCGGGCAGGTCCGGAAAGACCCAGGTGCCGGTACGCCTTCAAAGTCAGCACGCGCCCGCGCGGGGTGCGGCCGATGAAACCCTGCTGAAGCAGGTAGGGCTCGACAATCTCTTCCAGGGCGTCGCGAGGTTCCGACAAAGCGGCGGCGAGCGTCTCGATGCCCACCGGCCCGCCGTCGTAATTGCGCGCCATGCAGCCCAGATAGCGATGGTCGAGCGCATCGAGACCTTCTTCATCGACTTCCAGAAGGCGCAGTGCACGGTCGGCCACGGCAGCGTTGATGACGGCTGCGCCTTCGACCGCCGCGAAGTCGCGCACGCGGCGCAACAGGCGGCCTGCGATACGCGGCGTGCCGCGCGAGCGCTTGGCCACCTCGCGCGCGCCATCGGAGGCCATGGGAGCCCCCAGCACGCGCGCGCCGCGAGTCACGACGCGTTCAAGTTCGTCGATCGTGTAAAAGTTCAATCGCATCGGGATGCCGAAGCGGTCGCGCAACGGATTGGTCAACAGCCCGGCGCGGGTCGTGGCTCCAACGAGCGTGAACTTCGGCAGGTCGATGCGCACCGAACGCGCGGCGGGTCCTTCGCCGATCATGAGATCAAGCTGAAAGTCCTCCATGGCGGGATAGAGAATTTCCTCGACCGCCGGATTGAGGCGATGGATCTCGTCGATGAAAAGAACGTCACGTTCTTCCAGGTTGGTCAGCAGCGCGGCAAGGTCCCCCGCCTTGGAGATCACAGGTCCGGACGTTGCGCGAAAGCCCACGCCCAGTTCCTTGGCCATGATGTGCGCGAGCGTCGTCTTGCCGAGGCCTGGAGGTCCGGCAAACAGTACATGGTCGAGCGCATCGCCACGCCCCTTGGCCGCCTGGATGAACACGCTCAGGTTGGCGCGCGCCTGCTCCTGGCCGATGAACTCGGCAAGCGACTGGGGCCGGATTGTCGCCTCGAAGGCGTCCGTCTCGCGTTTTGCCGAACTGATCAGGCGGTCGGTCATGGTTTGTTCGTGGCGGTGTTTGCCGCCGACGTCAAGCGTCGAAGGCAGGCAATCCCATGACAGTGGCGCGAGAACGGCCGGCCCGAAACCTGACCCTTATGTCCTCACAGGGTATTTGCGGGGCCTTTGTTTGTGTGCCTCTTAGCTGCGTGGTCCTTATTTCTGCCCGTCGGGGCGGACCTTCTCGGAGACCGGCTCGGGTGCGCGCGCGGCTCTGGCGAGCGCCTTGGGGGCCGCTGTGAACTTCACGCCAAGCTCGCTGGCGCCGCGGCGGACGATCCTGCACTCATACATGACGCGATCCATCCGCACGACAAGCCGGATACGGTCGTCGATGCTGACGCCGGAGGAGAACGGGTTGTCCCATCCCTCGCGCAACTCCAGGCGCGCGCCGGTGGTCGACATATCGCGGATAAGGCAGGGAAACGAGCCAGGACCATCCTCCAGATACACGACCGCCGGTGTCATGGCCGTCCGGCGCGGCGCAAAGCGCTTCTCGCTTGCCTTGCCTTCGAGCGCCTCGGAAGCCGCAGTGCTCCGCTTCGATAAAATCCGGTCGATCGATCGCATTTGACGTCCCGCTTGATGCCGGCAGATGACTGAGAATCAATGCACGAAGCGGTTAACGAACGATTAATGCGGGCGCTGCTTTGCGCTTTGCCGCGGGCTTTGGCGCTCGCAGGGCCGCTGCGGGAAGCTGGGGCGGCGCGCTGAACTTGAGCGCCATCTGGGCCTCACCGGCGCGCACAATCACGCACCTGTAGCGGACCTTCGCGACGCGCTCGTAAAGCGTTGCCCGCGTCTGAGCCCTGCAGGAGCAACCCGCGGCATCCTGCCATCCGGGCGCAAGCTCAACCTTCGCACCTGTGGCGGACATGTCTACGATCAGACAGGCCAGCGGCCCGCCCGCACCCTCGATCTCCAGCAGAGCCGTCAGGCGGCGAGCGCGGCGTGGCGCGAAGCGCTGCTCTTTCTTCGCCTTGCCGGAGGGATTGTTGCCCACTCTTCCAGCCTCGTTAAATAAAGTTTGTCGGCGGATCATAGGTGACAATGGTTTCATCATCCCTACCCTTTGGTGAACGCCGGTCAGTTCCAGCCGGCCTATCGCCCGCGCTTGATGTCATGAACCGCCTGCTCGAGGGCTTGCAGGAATGCCGATCTATTGGCCTTGCTGAACGATGCGTTGTAATTCCCGCCATTGCCCGTTTCGCGCAGATGTTGCGAGAGTTCCCGCATCGCAAGCGCCATGCCTATAGACGCGTCCGTGAACGGCTTACCCGCGTTGGAGATGGCGCGTGCGCCCGCCTTGAGCGCACGCGCTGCGAGCGGTATGTCCTGCGTCACCACGATGTCGCCTTTGGTGGCGCGCCCGGCGATCCATTCGTCCGCCACATCGGGACCTTCCGCGACGACGACGCGCTCGATCTTTTCGCCATGTGGCAGACGCATCCACGCATTCGACACGTAGATTACCGGCAGCCCGTGACGGGCGGCGACCTTCGCCACCTCTTCCTTGACGGGGCAGGCATCGGCGTCGACGAAGATGCGCATCATAAGCAGGTCCCGGCTCACGCTTGTCCCGCCGCGACGGCGCACAGGATGGCCGCCAACGCGTCCGGCGCCGTGACGTGCGGATTATGGCTCGCGTCCATCCCGAAATAGCGCCAGTCAGGGTTCGACTCGGCCGCACGTGCGAACGGGCCGAACATATCGCCGGGAGCAATGCGTGTGCAGTAGACGAAGCTGCGCGGCAAGGCGGTCTCCCCGCCGGAAAGCACGAGCGGTTGCGTCATCGTCTTGAGCGGCTGGGGATGACGGCGCAGCGTGATCCATGCAACGTCGGCCGGCGATGTATCGGGCGGCAGAGGGTTGGGGGGCACGCGCCATCCATCTCCACTCGTCCGCGCGCCCTCAGTCCAGCGCTCGCGCTGCTCCCGCGTCGCAAGATCAAGCATCGTATCGCCGGGCTTTGGCACAAAGGCATCGAGGTAGACGATTTGCGACAAGCGTTCCGGCATCCTGCCGGCGACGCCGGTGGCGACGAAGCCGCCATAGCTGTGGCCCACGAGGACGACGTCACGAAGATCCTCGTGAAAGATCACCGCGCAGATGTCCTGTATGTGATGCTCCAGATCGATGCCGGGATGCGCCAGGTGCACCCGCTCGCCAAGCCCAGTGTGCGTCGGCGTAAAAAGCTCGTGTCCGGCCGCGCGCATGAGCGGGTGCATCCGCTTCCATACGAACCCCGCGGACCATGCGCCATGCGCCACGACGAATATGGTCATGTCCCGCCTTCCTCCGGCTTGCCATCACATCGGCGCGGACGCGCGCCGCTCATCGGTCTCTAGAACAAGGCCGAGACGTGAGCTTCTTACGCGCTCCGCGACGCGCGCGAAACGCGCAAATGGCGCTCGATCAACGCGCCAATGCCTTCAATCCGCGCTTGATGAGCGCCGCCGTATCGGCCGCCTCCCCCAACTCGCCCATGGCGGCCGCGATGGCGGCAGCCGCCTGCTGGGGATTGTAGCCGAGATTGGTAAGGGCCGAGATGGCTTCGCCCGCCGCGTGCCCGTGCGCTGCGGCGCGGGGTTGCGCGCCGCCGTCGGGTTTGGAAGGCACATGCAGACCCGCAACCGAAAGGGCGGGCGCCTTGTCTTTCAGCTCGGCAACGATGCGTTGGGCGAGTTTCTTGCCCACGCCGGGAGCCTCCTCCACCGCCGCCCAGTTGCCGAGCGCAATGGCGTTGGCAAGATCCTGAGGGCTCATGATGCCGAGGACGCCCAGCGCAACCTTGGCGCCCACACCCTGTATGGTCTGCAAGGTGCGAAACCAGTTGCGCTCGAGTTCGCTCTGGAACCCGAAAAGACGGATGGCGTCCTCGCGCACGTGCGTGTCGATCGTGAGCGAGACGTCCTCGCCCACCTTCAAATTGCGCAGTGCGCGCGCCGACGCCTGCACCTCATAGCCCACACCGCCGACGTCGATGATGAGAAAGCTCTCCCCGATGGTATCGACTTTGCCCCGCAGTTTGCCGATCATGTGCGGGCTTCCTTCATCAGGCAGAGCGCTGCGGCCTGTGGCGTGAAGCGATGATTGGCGTGACAGATGGCGATCGCCAGCGCGTCCGCTTCGTCGGCGCTGTCGAACTTCGCCTTCGGCAGGAGAAAACCGACCATCGCCTGGATCTGCTGCTTCTCGGCATGGCCCGCGCCGACGACCGTCTTCTTGATCTGGTTTGGCGTATATTCCGCAACCTGCAAGCCGCGCATGGCGGGTGCGAGCAGCGCTGCGCCCCTCGCCTGACCGAGCTTCAGCGTGGAGCGTGGATTTTCGTTGACGAACGTCTCTTCCACCGCGGCTTCGCGCGGGGAGAAGCTGGCGATGACGCCGCTGATGCCTTCGAAGAGCGCGCGCAGACGGTAGGCCAGATCGTCTCCGGCGGGTGAAGTGATGACGCCGGATGCGACATAGCTCAGGCGCACCCCATCGCTGTCGACAACGCCCCAGCCGGTGCGGCGAAGTCCGGGATCAAGACCGAGGATGCGAATCGCTGACGTCTTCATGCCCCCTGATAGCATGGGCGCGGCGGCGTGCGCGGTGCCCGCGCTCCACATCGCGCCGCAAAAAAGAGGACCCGGATCGCGGCCGCAAGCGTGCGCCGGCGCGCGGCGATCCGGGGTCTGCCTTGCGGGGTGGCAGACTTAGTCAGACGCGGGGGGCGTCGAACGGTAACGGTGATACTCGAAGGCTTTGGCGAGGTGGTCGGGCTCGGGCATGGGGCTCTCCACGATGGAGGCTTTGAAGTGCTGCGGCCGCGCTGCGTCCAACTGCCTATCGACGAACTCGGCCCAATAGATGCGCCTCAGCGTTCGCGTGTAGGCCTCGAACAACGGGGACCCATGCCTGGCCATGTCTTGCTCCTATGTTCAGAAGTTGGACGGGGCCACCCGCAACGGCGCCGCAATCGTGAAGGACCGATAAATTATGAATGGAATTTAACCGCCCAATCGTCACCAACAGGTTGACGAACGTAAGACAATTGTAGCGACTTAAAGAAATATTCACCAATGATGCGTGTACGCACGTTAACGCCGGTTAACGCGGGCAGTTGGCCTCGATGAGTTGGCCTCGATGAGATTGAAGGCGTTGGGAACACGCTTCCGGCGGCGCTTTGCGCCGCCGGTCGGGGTCAGGCGGCCGTGAGCTTCTTCAGCACGTCGTCGGAAACCTCGAAGTTCGCAAAAACGTTCTGCACGTCGTCGTCGTCCTCCAGCGTCGCGATCATCTTGAGGACTTTTTGCGCGTTGTCTTCATCGACCGGCGTGGTCAAGGCCGGCTTCCAGACGGCCTTGACGCTGGAGGCCTCGCCGAGGGTTTTTTCGAGCGCTGCCGCGACCGTTCCAAGGCTGTCGAAGGAACAGGTGATCAGATGCCCGCCGGTATCGGAGACGGCATCGTCGGCGCCGGCCTCGATTGCGGCTTCGAGAATGGCGTCCGGCGAGCCTGCTTCCGGCCTATAGGAAATTTCGCCGACGTGATTGAACATGTGGCTCACCGAACCCGTCGAGCCCAGGTTGCCATCGTGCTTGGTGAAGACCGCGCGGACCGCTCCGCCGGTGCGGTTGCGGTTGTCCGTCAGCGCCTCCACGATGACCGCGACGCCACCGGGCGCATAGCCCTCATAGCGCACCTCGTCGTAGTTTTCCGTGTCCCCTCCCGCCGCCTTCTTTATGGCCCGCTCGATGTTGTCTTTCGGCATATTTTCCGCGCGCGCTTCCTGGATGGCAAGGCGCAGGCGCGGGTTCATCGCGGGGTCGGCGCTGCCGAGCTTGGCGGCAACGGTGATTTCGCGGGAGAGCTTGGCGAACATCTTGGAACGCGCTGCGTCGGCACGTCCCTTTTTGTGCATGATGTTCTTGAATGCTGAATGCCCGGCCATGGCTGCGCGCCCCAAGGTTTCGTTGCGGTGGTGTAATCGGCCCCGTGTTTGGCGCAACCGCCGGGGGCTGGTCAAGCCCGCGCCGGGCGCGATGGCGCGGCAAAGCTGCCCCAACATCCAGCTATTGCAGAAAGTCGAGCGGATTGATCGGATTGCCATCGCGCAGCACTTCGAAATGCAGCCGAGGCCCCTGGGTTCTCCCGGTTGCGCCGATCTTGCCGATCTGGCGCCCGCCTGTGACGCACTCCCCGGCAACGACCGACAACGCGCTCAAATGCCCGTATCCGGTCTCGACGCCCCCACCGTGGGCAATACGGACATAGAGGCCGAGATCGCCCTTGTTTGCGGCCTCGACCACCTTGCCGCTGCGGGCCGCGTAAACCGGCTCTCCCTGCGGGCCGTCGAGATCGACGCCGGCGTGAAACTGCCGGGTCTTGGAGATCTCGTCGTACTGATCGCCGAATTCTTTGATGGCGCTGCCGCCGGTGGGCCTGGCGAATGCCAGAGCCTCCTGGGCGGTGGCCGCCATCTCGCAACCGGCGGCAATGGCTTGCGGCTGAGTGGCTATCGCAAGGCCCGCAAAGATCGCAGCAATGGCAAAGACGGCCCTCATGGCGCCTCCCCCTACCAGAAATCAGGCTCGATGGGATCGAGATGGGGGCCGCGCCGGAAGGCTGAAACGCGCCGTGCGAGCCCCGTGGCGTCGTCGATATCGACGGCGAGACCGCACAACGTGGCTTCGCCCATGGCAGGCTCATAGCGGGTGCGTGGAATTTTGGTGAGGAACCGGCTCAAAGGTTCGTCTGCATCCATCCCTAGGACGGAGTTATAGTCGCCGCACATTCCCGCATCCGATATGAAGGCGGTCCCATTGGGTAAGATACGATGATCGGACGTCGGGGTGTGGGTGTGCGTGCCGACCACGCCCGTCACGCGGCCGTCGACGAAGTAGCCGAACGACTGTTTTTCGCTCGTTGCCTCGGCATGGAAATCTATGAAGATGACATCCGCACCCTGCTTGAGCTTGCAGGCGGTGATCTCGTTGTCGACGGCGCGGAAGGGGCAATCCAGCTCTGTCATAAACACGCGGCCCATGGCGTTGATGACCAGAACGTCGGCGCCGTTCCTGGCCTTGAGCATTACGGCGCCACGCCCGGGAGTTCCCTTCGGGTAGTTGAGCGGACGGATGAGCCGGTCGTGGCGCTCGATGTAGACCAGCGTCTCCTTCTGGTCGAAAGCGTGGTTGCCCAGCGTCACGCAATCGGCGCCCGCGTCGATGAGTTCGTTCAGAATGGATTCGGTGATGCCGAAGCCGCCGGCCGCGTTCTCGCCGTTGATGATTACGAAGTCGAGGCTGTAGCGCTCCCTGATTCCGGGCAGAGCTTCCAGCACAACATTGCGGCCGGTGCGGCCAACGATGTCACCTAGAAAGAGCAGTCGCATCCATGTCCCTCGCCCCACGTCCCGGCTGGAGAGAGGGCCTCATTTTCAGTTCCTGTTGCAGCGGATCGGGCCAGACGGCGTCAGCACCCAGTCCAAGCGCTGGTCATAACTCTCATGGGGAACGGCGTCGACCTCTAGTTCATCGTATGCGATTCCCACCGCGGTCACCGGCTTGCGCGCCTTGAGCTTGGCCAGCGTACGGTCATAAAAACCCCCTCCGTAACCCAGCCGCCAGCCGCTGCGGTCGAACGCTAAGAGCGGCACGAGCAGAACGTCGGGCATCAATTCTTCCTTCTCGGCCAGCGGCTCGCGGATCCCCCATTGCGCGGCGGCCATCTCGTCGCCCGGTGTCCATGCGCGCATCACGAGCGGCTTTCCCCGCCCCTCCATGGCCGGCAGCGCCAGCTTGAAGCCTTCCCGGTGCAGCCAATCCAGCAGGGCCGCAGGATCGATCTCGTCGCGGATGGCGGCAAAGCCCGAGACCGTCGCCCCGGCCCGCAGCCCGAGGAAGTCGAGCCCATGCGCGGCAAGCCTGCGGCCGGCGCCCGTGCCGTGGGCCTCGAACGCGGCCTTACGCGCGCTCAATGCCTTGGCGCGCAGCTCTGCCTTCTGATCGACCATTGAGCCTGCCGTTCTGCAGAAATTAGTGCCGCGGTGGCCGTCGGGATCATGATCCCGCGTGGTCCCTACGAACGTAGGTGGGCGCCATGTGCCCGGAGCCACGGCTCCGGGCAGGGACAGCGCCCGTGCGGATCTTATAGGCCCCCGGGTCATTCGCCCCTGACGAGCCCCGCAGCCTCATGGATGTAGGCCAACGGCGCCGGAAAATCCAGGCCCGGAAAATCAACGCCGGAACGGAATTCGCGCTCTGCTCATCTCGCCACGAGCTGCCGGCGCTCAACCCCACCGGTTCCAGGCCCAGCGGCCAGCCGCGACCAGGGCAATGGCCCAGATCGCGACGATGACCCCTGCCGCGGTGCGCGAAGGCGCAAGCCGCGTACCCGGACCAATCTTGGCGCGGTGTTCCGCCAGAACCTGGCCGGGTATCATCCGCCGGATCGCCCAGAGCGCCAAGGGCAGCAAAACGAGTTCGTCGAGGAAGCCTACGACGGGAATGAAGTCCGGTATCAGATCGATGGGGCTTACGGCGTAGGCGACGACCGCCACACCCAGGGCACGCGCCGCAAACGGGGTGCGCGGATCGGCCAGCGCGGATGCAAGCACGGCAATTTCCGATTTCAGCGACTTGGCAAAGGCGCGCAGTTTTTCAAGCATGTAGGATCTCTCGGCCTATCCGGGTCAGACCCAGAGGGCAATGCTCAAGTGCCGGATTTCCGGCCAAGGTCGCTGGCGCTTCCCGTGCGCTGCTCCTCGACGGCCTGTGACAGCGACTTGAGCGTGCCGGTCTGCTCCTCCAGCAATTCGTCAATGTCGGCCCGCGCTTCGAACAACTCGTCGGTGACCATCAGTGCGGCCATGAGCACGAGCCGTTCGTCGCCCACCGGGCCATGCTCGCGGATCAACGATTCGAGCTTGTCCTTGAGATAGCCCGCGATCTTACCCAGCCGCTCGGCATCGGCGTCGGCACATTCGAAGCGGTAGGTGCGTTTGTTGAACGAGATTGCAACCTGAGCCACAAGCTCTCCGGCCCCGTTTCGACCGGGCCGCTCCCCGAGAAAGGCGCCCATCGCCTAATCGCTCAGGTTATGAAGCGAATCGATAGCCCAATCAATGCGATTGATGATTTCGGCGTGCTGCTGCTCGAGTTCGAAGATACGGGATCTCGCGGCCGCCAGTTCCGAAAGCAGACGCGCGTTCTCGGCCTCGAGTTGCGCCTGGGCGGCCTTGGGAGCCGATTTGGCTCCCTCGCTGCGCTTCGATTTTGCTGTGTTGCGTTCCGCCATTGCTCGTAAGCCCCAACAGCCCCAACCCGGCGCGCCGCAGGCTGGCTCGCGATTCGCGTCCCACGGACCTGCACGTTACGTGGCATCCCCGAAGCCCGTCAACCGATCAGAACCATAATGCTGCGAAGTACTTCCAAGGGGCCTTAAACCTTGTTGCCCACTTAGCTTGATTGACGCATTGACAGCCGTCAGCACGCTCAACTTAATGGCTCGTGCCGGAATAAGTCTCATCCACCCTCTTTGAACGCCGGCCGCGCGCGATGGCGCGCCTCAAACGATTCAAGCTCGCAGGAGGAAAATAAAATGGCGGTGAAAGTCGCGATCAACGGGTTTGGCCGCATCGGACGCAATGTACTGCGCGCGATCGTCGAGAGCGGCCGCAAGGACATCCAGGTTGTCGCGATCAACGATCTGGGCTCCGTCGAGACGAATGCTCACCTGCTGCGCTACGACAGCGTCCATGGCCGCTTCCCGCATCCCGTCATAGTCGCAGGCGACACGATCGACGCCGGCACCGGACCCATCAAGGTCACGGCCGTCAAGAACCCCGCTGAGCTGCCTCACAAGGATCTGGGCGTCGACATCGCGATGGAGTGCACGGGCCTCTTCACGAGCAAAGAGAAAGCCTCCGCGCATCTCACCGCCGGCGCCAAGCGCGTTCTTGTCTCCGCCCCCGGCGATGGCACCGACTTGACCGTCGTCTATGGCGTCAACCACGACAAGCTGACGAAGGATCACATCGTCGTCTCCAACGCCTCGTGCACGACGAACTGCCTCGCGCCCGTCGCCAAGGTGCTGAACGAGGCTGTCGGCATCGAGAAGGGCATGATGACGACGATCCACTCGTACACGGGCGACCAGCCGACGCTCGACACCATGCACAAGGACCTCTATCGCGCCCGCGCCGCGGCCCTCTCCATGATTCCGACCTCCACGGGCGCGGCCAAGGCGGTCGGCCTCGTGCTGCCCGAACTCAACGGCAAGCTCGACGGCTTCGCCATGCGCGTGCCCACGCCCAACGTTTCGGTCGTCGACCTGAAGTTCATCGCAAAGCGCCCCACCAGCAAGGAAGAGATCAACGCCGCCATCAAGGCCGCGGCCGACCAACCGCTGAAGGGCGTCCTCGGCTACACGACCGACAAGAACGTCTCGATCGACTTCAATCACGACCCGCTGTCTTCCATCTTCCACATGGACCAGACCAAAGTCATGGACGGCACGCTGGTCTCGATCCTGACCTGGTACGACAACGAGTGGGGCTTCTCCAACCGCATGAGCGACACCGCCGTCGCCATGGCGAAGCTGATCTGAGCCGGCGCCCGATCATCGGCGACAGCAATCGAATGGCCGCGCGGGACAACCTTGCGCGGCCATTGCTCTTTCCCCAACTCGGGCGTCTTGCCTGATGCATTTCGGCGCCAGCGCCGGGCATAGGCCCGCCCGAAACAGCGTTTCTTGCCGAAAAACCCGCTCAAACGCCGCCGAAACCTGCGTTACCCCTTGATTTACCGGAATTTCTTCTTACCCCATTGGCATGGCGCGCGTATGCCGCAACCGCTGTCCCGTCCAAGACCAGCGCGCCTCCAGATGCAGCCTTGGCAGGCCGGATCCATCCGCGCTAATGCGTTGCGGCCGAATTCGAATACCAACCGGATCAGGGGAGCCGATATGTCCGAACGCCTTGAAGATATCGCGCGCGCAATGGTTGCGCCCGGCAAGGGAATTCTTGCCGCTGACGAAAGTTCCGGCACCATCAAAAAGCGCTTCGACAAGATCAATCTAACGTCGACGGAGGATGCGCGCCGCGACTACCGCGAGATGCTGTTCCGCTCGGGCGACGCAATGAAGAATTATGTTTCCGGCGTCATCTTGTACGACGAGACCATCCGTCAGAAAGCAAAGGACCAAACTGCACTCGTCGACATTATGAAGGGTGCGGGCGCCATCCCCGGCATCAAGGTCGATACGGGCGCCAAGCCGCTTGCGGGACCCACCTCGAAGATCGAGACCGTCACGGAAGGCTTGGATGGCCTGCGCGAGCGCTTGGCCGAGTACTACAAGCTGGGCGCGCGCTTTGCGAAGTGGCGCGCGGTCATCGCCATCGCCGATGGCTGCCCGACGTGGAACTGCGTGAAGGCCAACGCGCACGCCCTCGCCCGCTATGCGGCGCTCTGCCAGGAAGCGGGCATCGTGCCGATCGTGGAGCCTGAAGTTCTGATGGATGGCGAGCATTCGCGCCACGACATCGACGAGTGCGCCCGCGTGACCGAGTGGACGCTGCGCGCAGTGTTCCGCGAACTCTACGACGCCCGCGTCAATCTCGAGGGCATGGTGCTGAAGCCTAACATGGTCATTGCCGGCCAGAAGTGCGCCAAGCAGGCGGCCCCGCAGGAGGTTGCCGAGCGCACCATCAAGGTCTTGAAGGCCACCGTTCCTTCCAGCGTTCCGGGCATCGCGTTCCTGTCGGGCGGCCAGTCCGACGAAGCCGCCACCGAGCACCTGTCGTTGATGAACGCCATGGGCAATGCGCCCTGGGCGCTCACCTTCTCGTATGGCCGTGCGCTGCAGGCCGCCGCACTCCATGCCTGGGGCGGCAAGCCGGAGAACGTCGCCGCCGGTCAGCGCGCGTTCTCGCACCGCGCCAAGATGAACTCGCTGGCGGCGCTCGGCAAATGGGACGCCAAGCTCGAGAAGGCGGCCTGAGCGATTTCGCAAGAACGGGAACTCTCTTCCGGCGCGCCGGCGGCGAGAACCGATGACGAGAAAAGCGGGCCATGGGGCCCGCCTTTCTTACGTCTGGTGTCCCAGCTAACCGATCAGTTGGGCCAACCTATCAATTGGCCACGAGCCCGGAGAGCGCGTTGGTCATGATATCGTTGGTGGTGCGGGTGCTGCGCGCCGTCTTCTGTTTGGACTTCTTGCCGGCCTGCTTCGTCGCGGCCGCGCCCGGCGCGTAGTTCTCCGTGCTGCCGGTCGAGACATCGCCATCATCCTCGAGTGCTGCGACGGCGCCGGCGCCGTTGGCGGAAGGCGCACGGTAGCGCACCGTCTTGCCTGCAATGGCCGAAAGCAGCCGGCCATCGTTGCTGTAGACGTCCGGATATGTCTTGAGCTTACCTTCCTCGTCGACCCGTGCTGTGAAGTAGGTGAGATAAACGGGAATAGGCTTCTCGAGCGTCACTTCCCCGCCGGAATTAAACATCGCACGCACTTTTTGGGTATCCCAACCTCTGTCAGCCTCGAGAAGAACCTCCGCCAGCCGCTCGGGGTTCTGCACGCGGATGCAGCCGTGGCTCAACGCGCGGAAGGATTGGCGGAACAGCCCCTTCTGCGTAGTGTCGTGCATGTAGACATCGTGCCGGTTGGGGAAGCGGAATTTCACATCCCCCAGCGGGTTCTGGCCGCCGGCCGGCTGCGTGAACGAGAAGCGGCGAATGTCGACCTTGTTCCAGTCGACGCTGTTGGCATCGACCGGACGGCCATTCAGCGTGGGTTTCAGGCCATAGGCCTGCAACACGCGGGCACCGCCACTGGAGCCGCCGCCAAACAACTGCTCGAAGAACCCGCCGCCGCCCGACGCCTGCTTCAGGCGCGGCAGGAGTTCCTTCATCTTGATGCCGTCGGGAACGCCCCAGGTTGGCCGGAAGATGACGAAATGCATCGACGAGGTCAGCATCGGAGTCGGCCAAGTGGTCTGGCCCACGATGATGCGTTCCTCAAAGAGCTTCTCCTCGCCTTTGTAGACGCGGCCCACGTACTCGGGGATATTGTTGACGACATAGGTGCCGCCAAGGTCCTCGGGCAGCCAGCGCCAGCGCTCCATGTTGGCGATGATGCGATCCACCTGGGCTTTGCTATCGCGCTCTTTGGGCTTGCCTTCCGCGTTCAGCGCCGCACGCGTGGCGGGGTTGAGGTACCCGCTGGCCTTGATGCCGTTCTCCTGCTGGAACGCCTTCACGGCCTCGGCGAGAACGGCGTCGTAGACCTTCTCGTCCTCGCGGTTTTCAGCCGGCACCTTGAGACGCTTGCGCAGTAGCGCAACGTCGTCGTGCTCCTGGCCGGGCTTCACGGTGCCCTTGCGGGGCAGCTCGATTTTGAGCGCCTCGTCGATGGGCTCATCCTCCTGGGGGCCACGCGCATTGAGCATGGCCTGGCGCAATTTCTCGAACTGCGGGTGCTTGGGATTGAGACCTGTCAGATAGCTGCCAGGCATGGGACTTGCGGAAATCTCGGCAAGCACGCTGGCAGGATCCTTGATCGGGGGCTTCATGTCCCAGATGTTGCTGACCGACAGGGGCTCGACCCGGCCGCCGCGGGCGTAACGCGCATATTTCAGCACGGCCAACGACAGCTTTGCTTCGGCGGCGCCCTGGTCGGCGCTCGGCGCGCCGGGAGCCAACTCAGGCAGCGCGAAGGCCGAGGCATCGAGCCCCCAGTCGTCCGCCTTGCGGATCTCCGCCATGACTTCGCCGGCACGAGGCGAAAAAGCGCCATCCTTGATCCACAGCGGCCCGGCAGGCCCGGTGTAGAACGAGGTCAGAGCGGCCAGATCATCCTTGTCGGCGCCGGAGGTGAAAGTATTGTCGGCAAGTTTTTCTAACGCGGCTGCGGCGACGGCATCGGCTGGCTTTGCAGCGTCCTGCGCGGAGGCGGCCTCGGCCTTGGCGGCATCTGGCCGGGCATCCGCTGCGCTTTCGGCTTCTTTGGCCGCGCCGGTTTGCTCTGTGCCTGTCTGGGCGGCGGTGGATTGCGGCGATTCCGCAGGGGCCGCAGCCGTTGGCGCCGGCTTGTCCGCATCGTGAGCCGCCGGCCCCGCTGCGGCGCCCGCTTGCGCGGCGATTCCCGATGCCCCATCGGCGGGTGCAGGATCGGCCGTCGCTGGCGACGCCGCAAACGCGGCCGCGGTCAAAAGACCTGCCATCCAGGTTGCGCGCATCACCGCCTTCGTAGCCATATCCGCTCGCTCCAAGGTCTGTGTATTTGTGGAGGGCTGGAATACTATTTTGCGCCCCCTCGCGGCCATAGCGGCCCAGCAAGATGGCTTATTGTAGCCCGTTCGCAGACAATTCACAGCACCATGGCTGCATCGGCCGTCCGGGTAAACCATGCGCGCAGGGCCCACGCCCAAAATCCGTTTGGTGTGGCGCTGGAGACTCGGGAGATCTACCTAAAGCGCGTTGGAAAAAAACAGGTACCGGATTTATCAAAGAGAAGCGCGAGGAAGCGAACGAGTAGAACTCGTTGGCCCGGTTCCACGAAACGCGCAATGGCGCTAAGGGTTGCCAAGACAGCGACCGATCGTCCGCAATCTTCAAGTATGGGCCGCCGAACGCCGCCCGGTTCTCTTTTTTGCCTCAATCGGCCGCGATAGGCGACAGTCCATTCCGGGAGATTGTCTTGGCTGCGTCAGAGCTTTACCTCATCGTCGAGATTGCCGGCGCTGACCCTGGGGAACATGCCGCGCGAATTGGCGCGGCCCTTGACGCCGCCCCCGTGGCCAGCGTCCTTTTCCGTCCGGCAACCGGCCGCGTGCTGGACGCGCGCGTCCTGAAGCCTCTGGTCGAGGCGGTCCAATCCAGAGGGATCGCCGCGCTGGTGGCCGACGATGCAGACCTTGCCCGTGTCGTGCGCGCCGATGGCGTCCACCTGAGCTGGAGCAAGGATCAACCAGCGCGTATGGCCGCCGCCCGCGAGACGCTGGGCGGACGCTTCATGCTCGGCGGCGATGCCGGCCGTTCGCGTGATGATGCCATGACGCTGGGCGAGATGGGCGCCGACTACGTTGCTTTCGGCATCCCCGCGCACGTCGAGGATCGCCAGTCTGCATTTGCGCGCCAGTGCGATCTTATCTCATGGTGGGCGGAGATCTTCGAGCCGCCGTGCGTTGCGCTGGACGTACCCGATGCGCAGGCTGCAGGTGAACTCGCGGGCGCGAACGCGGACTTCGTGTCGCTGTCATTGAGCGCCGCCACCACGCCCGATGAAGCCGCCGCGCAGGTCAAGAGCTTCTCCACCGCGATCGGAGGCGCCAAGATCCCCGCATGAGAGCTTTCGGCATGAGACGCGACCTCGCCATACCCGCGCTCTGCGCGTTTGCCGCCGCTCTGGGTGGTCCGGCGGCGCGTGAGGTGGGTGCGGAAACGAGTTCCTGGTCACAACGCGTCGAGACGCCCGGCGAACAGAAGGCTGGCGCCGGCCAAAGTACCGGCCAGAGGAAATCGTCCGCGGCCGCCAAAAAGCCGGCGGCGGCTCAGCCGGCCACCCCGGCTCAAAAGCAAAAGCCTTCCGGCACCACGGTCTCGAAGACCGTGCCAAGCACCGTGCCGGCGACGGGTGAGGACGCGGCCTATCTGGCCTTTGATCAGGGGCAGTACCTGACGGCGTTGAAGCTGGCCCAGGAAGCGGCAAGCCGAGGCGATGCCACAGCCAACACACTGATCGGCCGCATCTACCAGGAGGGCCTGGGCGTCCCGCAGGATTCCAAAACCGCCGCCAATTGGTACACGCGCGCCGCCGAGATGGGCGATATCCCAGCGACGTTCGAGCTTGCCATGCTGCTCGCACAAGGCAAGGGCGTGGAGAAAAACCGTGAAGCCGCGGCCAAACTGTTCGAGAAGGCCGCGCTCACCGGCCACGCGCTCGCAAACTACAACCTCGGTTTGCTGTTCTTGAAGGGCGACGGCAAGCCTGAGAACCCCTATCGCGCGCTGGACCACATCCGCTTTGCCGCCGAGAAGGGCGTGGCGCAGGCGCAGTACGATCTGTCTGCCATGTACCAGAAGGGCGAAGGTACGCAGCCCAACGCGCTCGAGGCCGCCAAATGGCTGTCGCGGGCGGCCGCCCAGGGATTGGACGTGGCGCAATACGATTACGCCGTCCTGCTGCTCAAAGGGTTCGGCCTGACGCGCGATGAGCCCAAGGCCATCGGATACCTCAAGGCGGCCGCCGAGAAGGGCCTGCCCGGCGCGCAAAATCGGCTGGCTTGGGTCTATCTCGAAGGCGTAGGCACAGACAAGAACCCGGTCGAGGCGGCCACGTGGCGTTATATCGCCAGGCGCAACGGCTTCGAGGACGCAAAGCTCGACGATGAAGTCGCCAAGCTGTCCAAGACGGATCGCGCGAGCGCGCAGAAAGCCGCATCCGAGTGGTCCGACCGCATTCAGGTCCAGCCCATCGAATAGCGTCCGATCCGGTTGCATCGGCGCTTCGCCGGATATGCGACCGCAAGCGCGACAATTCAAATATGAGCGGAGCCGTTCGGCTGCGCGCGATCAGCCGTTGACCAGCGGCACGAGCAGCTTGTTCAAAGTGCCGTTGGAAGCCACCAGATCGCCGGTTTCCAGCATCTTGTCGGTGCCGCCAAGATCGCTGACGAAACCGCCCGCCTCGCGCACGATGACGATGCCTGCAGCCATATCCCACGGCTTGAGGTTACGCTCCCAGTACGCATCGAAGCGGCCGGCGGCCGTGAATGCGAGATCGAGCGCTGCCGAACCCGTCCGGCGGATGCCGGCGACCTCCTTCATGACCGCATCGATCTCTTTGAGGAATCTGGGATGGCCTGGACGACCGCGATGGGGAATGCCGGTCGAAACCAGGGCATCGGCGAGCGTCTTGCGCGCCGCGACGCGCAGGCGCCGATCGTTGAGATAGGCGCCTTTGCCTTTCTCGGCGGTGTAAAGTTCGTCGCTTACCGGGTTGTAGATGACGCCCGCCACGAACTGCCCTTCGCGCTCCAGCCCGATCGAGATGCAAAAAAGCGGCATCGAGTGCAGGAAGTTCGTCGTGCCGTCGAGCGGGTCGACCAGCCAGCGGTGCGTCGTGTCCGCACCTTCGACGAGTCCGCGCTCCTCCATCAGGAAGCCGTAGCCGGGGCGCGCTTTCGAGAGTTCCTTGAAAATGATTTCTTCGGCTTTGTGGTCGGCTGCAGAGACGAAGTTTGCCGGCCCCTTGACCGAAACCTGGAGCTGCTCCACCTCGCCGAAGTCGCGGACAAGGCTTCGGCCGGCCTTGCGCGCGGCAGCGATCATGACATTGAGGAGCGGCGAGACGTTGGCCATGGGCTTTTCTGCTGATTTCCAAAGAGCGAGCACGGCCGGGAGCGGCCAGATTTCCAGCGGTGCAAGGCGAGCGCGGGACAATGGCGTGCTGACTAGCCGCTTCCCACCGCCCGCGCAAGGCGCGGGATTGGCGCGGCGTCGCCTTGAACGACAAGGCCGCGCCGTAGTTAAAAAGTGACTTGTGGCGCGAGCGTCGAAAGTGAAAGAAAGAAGGCGCCGAGACACAGGCTCGGATAGCTACACCGAGCTGCCGAGCTGCCGAAGCGGCCATCGCTACGACTTTAGCGATCATGCGTAAGCGGCCGTTGGGCGCTTCGGCGCGACTCGTGACACCAAGGCCACAATTTGGTGTTGCGCCGGCATGATCTTGCCCGTTTTCGCTGCCATGGCGTTCGGGTAAACTGAGGCTCGCGCGGGGGCCTAGGGAGCAACACCGGGGAGAGAGACGAGGCATATGGCCAGGAAAGCCAAGGGGGACGCGACGCTAGCACCCATATCCCGCCGGTTGACGCCGCCCGGGGTTTTTCTGTTGCGCATGACGATCTTCCTGACGCTCATCGGCTTCCTCGCCGCCATTTTATTCGAGCAGCTCAAGAGATCCTGGATGACCAACCCGGGCCTCAATGGCCTCATCATCGGCGTGCTGGCGTTCGGCGTCCTGTTCGCCTTCCGGCAGGTTATCCGCCTTTATCCCGAGATCCGCTGGGTCAATGCGTTCCGCCTCGCGGACCCCGGACTGGTCAATCCGCACAAGCCTATCCTGCTGGCGCCGATGGCGACCATGCTGCGCGACCGTACAGGCGCGCTTTCCCTGTCGCCCGCCGCGATGCGCGCCTTCATGGACTCCATCAGCTCCCGCCTCGATGAAGCCCGCGACACCGGCCGGTATCTCGTGGGCCTGCTGGTGTTCCTGGGTCTGCTCGGCACGTTCTGGGGGTTGCTCGACACCATCCAGTCGGTCGGCCGCGCCATCGACACCCTCGACACGAAGGCGACCGACAACGTGCAGATGTTCGGAGACCTCAAGGCGGGTCTTTCCGCGCCGCTGCGCGGCATGGGCACCGCCTTTTCCGCTTCGTTGCTCGGTCTTTCCGGCTCGCTCGTGCTGGGCTTTCTCGAGCTGCAGGCAAGCCACGCCCACAACCGTTTCTACAATGAATTGGAAGAATGGCTTTCGGGCATCACGGAGGTCAATCCCTCGGCCGGGGTTCTGGGCTCGACCTCGGGTGAGTTCGTCAATCGCCAGCTGCTGAGCGCGGTCGTGGACATGCAGCGCGCCCTGGAAGAGTTCACCGGCCGCCTGGCCGAGCAGCCCATCGCACCGCCCAACGTGCTTGCGTCGAACGTACCGGCAGCCGATGAGGTGCGCGATCTGGCCCGCGGCGTCAACCAGCTCGTGGGCCAGATGCGGGCGGAACAGAAGGTCGTTCGCGAATGGGTAGACGAGCAGGCGGCTCAGCAAACGGAAGTGGCTTCGATGCTCAAGAACCTTGCTGAAAACATGAAGCGTGGAGGCTGATGCGAGATGGCGCGCGGCCGCAATCGCAGGGGTGGCGAGTATGCCGAGTTCTGGCCGGCCTACGTCGACGTGCTCTCGACGCTGCTGCTGGTCGTCACGCTCCTCATGTCGTTATTCATGATCGCGCAATACTTCGCCGCAGAAGAGGCGAGCGGCAAGGACACCGCGCTCAGGCGCCTCACGCGGCAGATCACGGAGCTCACCAGCCTTCTCAACCTGGAAAAGGGAAAGTCGAAAAGCTCCGAGGATGAGCTTGCGTCCCTGCAGGCGACGTTGTCGGCGCTGCGTGAGGAAAACGCCAAGCTCGCAGGCACGGGCCTTGGCGCCAGCGAACGCGCCAAGGATGCCGAGGGCCGCATTTCCGCGCTGTCATCCGATCTCGAAGCGCAGAAGAACGTGTCCAACGAGGCGCTGGCCAAAGTCGATCTTCTCAACCAGCAGCTCATCGCCCTGCGCCAGCAGATCGCCGCGCTCAACGAGGCGCTCGAAGCGTCCGAAAAGAAGGGTACGGAAAGCGACAAGACCATTAAGGACCTGGGTCAACGGCTCAATGCTGCGCTCGCCCGGCAGGTGCAGGAGTTGCAGCGCTACCGCTCCGACTTCTTCGGCCGGCTACGCGATCTCCTGAAGGACAGGAAGGACATTCGCGTCGTCGGCGACCGCTTCGTGTTCGAGAGCGAGGTTCTGTTTCCCTCGGGCTCCGCGACGCTGACGCCGGAAGGCTTGGCCGCGATGGACCAGATCGCTGCCGCCATCAAGGAGCTGGAGAGCGAGATCCCCAAGGAGCTAGATTGGACGCTTCAAGTGAACGGCCATACCGATGCGCGCCCGATTTCAAGCGCGCAGTTTCCCTCCAACTGGGAGTTATCGACGGCACGCGCGGCATCCGTGGTCAAATACCTCATCTCCCGAGGTGTCCCGCCCGACAGGCTCGTCGCCGCCGGCTTTGCGGAATTCCAGCCCATCGACGCAGGCAACTCCGAGCAGGCCCTGCAAGCCAACCGCCGCATAGAGCTGAAGCTGACCAACCGCTGAGGCGCCTTGCTTGAAAAGTTCCGGCGCACAATACCGCCTGTTTGGCGTGCCGGCATGCGCGGCGGCCGCGACGTTGCCGTGGCGCGACAGGACAGTGTTCCGCCATCCCGTAATGGATCACTCAAACGCCCAAAGCGCCTTCGGCGTCTGCCGGTTTTGCCTATTCGGCCGCTTCTCGGCCAAACTGCAGTTGCGCCAAACGGGCATACGTGCCGCCCTTGCGCAGCAACTCCGCGTGGGTGCCCGCCTCAACGATACGCCCCTCTTCCAGCACGATGATCCGGTCGGCCTTCTGAACCGTCGCCAGGCGGTGCGCGATGACAAGCGTCGTGCGATCCTTCATGACGCCTTCCAGCGCCCGCTGGACCGCGCCTTCGCTTTCCGCATCGAGTGCGCTGGTCGCTTCATCGAGCAGAAGGATCGGCGCGTTGCGCAGAATGGCCCGCGCAATGGCGATGCGCTGGCGCTGGCCGCCCGAAAGGGTGATGCCGCGTTCGCCAAGCTGCGTGTCGTAGCCGTCGGGCAGCGCGCGAACGAAGCTGTCGGCTTGCGCTGCTTCTGCGGCCCGGCGCACTTCGCTCAAGGTGGCTGCGGGCGAACCGTACCGGATGTTTTCAGCGACCGTGTCGGCGAACAGGGCCACATCCTGGGGGACGACGGCAACGCGCGCGCGCACCTTGGCCAGATCGGCTTTGGATACGTCCACGCCGTCGATGCGCACCACGCCCGACACGGGATCATAAAATCGCAACAGCAGACCGAAGAGGGTCGTCTTCCCCGCACCCGATGGGCCGACCACGGCCACGGTCTCGCCGCGCCCTACCTTGAGATTGATGCCGTGCAGCGCAGCGATCTCGGGCCGGCTGGGGTAGTGGAAGCTCACATTTTCGAAGCTGACGGTTCCGAGCGCAGGCTCGGGAAGCGCAACGGGGTTGTCGGGTGAGCGGATCGTCGGCTTCTCGGCAAGTATCTCGGCGATGCGATCGGCGGAACCGGCTGCCTGGTTCATCTCGCCCCAGACCTCCGACAGTTCGGCGAGCGCGCCAGCTGCAAAAAGCGCATAGAGCACGAACTGTCCCAGCCTGCCGCCCGTGATGTCGCCGGCAATGACTGCGGATGCGCCATACCACAGCACGGCCGTAACGCTGGCCACCGTCAGGAAAATGGCAAGCGCCGTCAGCAGCGCACGCGCGACATGGCGCTGGCGTGCGTCATTGAAGGATTGCTCGACCGCGCGCGCGTAGCGACCGGATACCTGAGCCTCGTTGGAGAACGACTGCATGGTGCGGTGGGCGGCGAGATTCTCGGACGCATAAGCCGACGCCGTGGCGAGACTGTCCTGCGCCTGACGCGAAAGCTTACGAACCATGCGTCCGAAGCCGACGAGCGGCAGAACGATCAAGGGGATCGCTATCAGCACCAATCCGGAAAGTTTGGGGCTGGTCACGAACATCATGACCAGAGCGCCGACCAGCATGATCGCATTGCGCGCAAACTGCGATAGCGCGGTGCCAGCCGCGGTCTTCATTTGCGTGGTGTCCGCGGTGAGCCTGCTCATCATCTCGCCGGAGTGGCTCTTGTCGAAATAAGCCGGACCTAGTGACGCCAGATGGGCGAAAGTCCTGGTGCGCAGATCGGCTACGACGCGCTCGCCAAGCCAGTTCACGCAATAAAAGCGCGAGGCCGACGCGAGCGCGAGCACCGCGCCGATGCCGATAAGAGTGAGAAAGTAGCTATTCATCATCTGGCCGTCGTGCCCGCCAAAGCCGTGATCGATCATGCGCCGCACGGCCAGCGGCACCGCGAGCATGGCAGAGGCGGAGGCGATAAGCGCTATGATCGCGCCCAGCAGCATGCCCTTGTGCGACATCAAGATTGGCTTGAGTTGCAGCAGCGGCCGCAGGGATTGGCGCGACCCGGGTGTGGCTTGCACCTGCATGTTAAGCTCTTCCTCGCGGCGCCGGCTTCGTCTGGGCATAGAATATTCAAACCTTTTCAATGTCTTGCAGCACCCCCTGGCACCGGGGCAACTCGCGGTACGGACCTGCTCGCTCAGGCGACGGCGTGACCATGCCCGAGCGGGCGGCGCGCCTCAAGGGGCAATGGGACGCTGGGGGCCGATCCAAAGAAGGCGACACGCAAAGCCGCACTTGTCCCAGGACTTCTTTGCGGCTATGCAGGCGCCAGAAAAATTCGCCACAAGTGGAGACGCGCCGGCCGGGCCGCAGTTCACGCAGCCCAGCGCAAACGCGCTCTATTTCCGCCAACCGCAAGTGAGAGCGCCATGAAGAAAGACGCAGATCTCCATCCCGACTACCACCAAATCAAGGTCGTGATGACCAACGGCACCGAGTTCATCACGTATTCGACCTACGGCAAAGAGGGCGACACGCTCACCCTCGACATCGACCCCACCACGCATCCCGCCTGGACGGGCGGCGATACCAAGCTGATGGACCGCGGTGGCCGTCTGTCGCGCTTCAAGAAGAAGTTCGAAGGCCTGGGCTTCTGAGAGCAGAATTAGACTTGGCGCCTTGCCGGGGCCTTTGGCCGTGCGCTCTGTTCCGCTTGTGGGGCGCGTCCGATCTCGTGCTGGTATTGAAACGCAAAAACGCCCGGTTTCCGCGCCGGGCGTTTTTCATTTGCGCTCATTCACGGGCGCACATTATCAGGCGCCCTTATTTTTTTTCCGGGCGCTCCTTTCATGGCGCCCTCATGGCGACGCGCTCAAAATGACAGAGCCCGCCTTCGACGGCGGGCCCTGAACGTAACCGGTACCTGACGCGAGACTTGCGCTACTCAACTCGCCTTGCGCTGGAAGGCGCGCTCCAAGAGATTCATCTGGGCTGCAACCGGATTGGCGGGACGATCGAGTACCGCATCGGGATCGCGCGCTGTGCTCATGGCGCGGTCGAGTTGCACGATGCGATCGTGCAGGCTGAAGCTCTCCTCGATCAATCCGCGCAGGCCCTGGGGAAGATCTCCAAAGCCCCTGACGTGAGCGGGGCGTCCGAATGCCTGCAGCTTGACACGGCGCCGCTTCCTGGCGGCCTCTTCCTCGGTGATCTCGCCTTCCTTGAGGGAGCGGCGGATCAAGAGCCACGAGGCAAGATCGAGCAGCCGCGTCGTCAGCCGCATGCTTTCGGTCGCGTAGAGAACGCTCACTGGGCCGGCGAGTGTCTTGGCCTCTGCGCGGCCCGGCCCATCGAGATAAGCCGCGGTTCGCTCGACGAGCGCCATGCCTCCCCTGAAGATATGATCGAATTGACTGGAGGATTGAAACCTGTCGCCGAACGACACGGTTGTAGAGCTGCCCGAAAGGGCGCTATCGACGCGAGAACTGTTGTTCATGACCCTGTACGACACAAACGCTTACCCACTGCAAACCAACTATAACGATTTCAAGCTAACGCACCATAGTTAACAACATGGTCCATTTCGGGGCACTTGCCGCACCCGCTGTGGACAACTTCAGTCCACACACTCTCACATGCAAAATCAGCGCCGCGCAGGGTTGGGCGTGTCGAAAAAAAAGAGCCGCCCAAAGAGCGGCTCGAAAGTCGACAGGGATGCGTCAAACCTGGCGGCGGGGGAGCCGCGAGGCAGATCCAGATGGCTGGATACGGACGATAATGATTGAGTAGGGTTAAGCCGGGGTTAAATCCGTGCCGTCGCGAAACGGCAAAACGCGCTTCGAATGGTAACCACTTGCGAGCCCGGCCTCAGGTTCGACCTCTTTATAACTTGAACAATGCCGAAGCCGCTGCTTCATGCGCCTTCTTCTTTTCCAGTTCGGCCGACACGCGTTCGATCTCGAGTTTGAGCGCTGCGATGCGCGCTTCGAGTTCGCCGACAGACAGCGTTGCGAGCGGCTCACCCAGATGAGCCTTCTGCACCGGACGCGTCTCATCCCAATCCATGACCCCTCCTATATGTCGATCGCGTCTTCATGACCATCGCTCCGGCGGAACGCTTAAGCCTCGCTGGAGCTTGTGCCAGCGGGCGCTGTGAGGCATGTGTCGTTTGCGAACCATAAAGGAAAAGCGAGACGATGACGATCCTTCCCGAAACCATGACGGCCATCGCCATCGAAGGCAAAGGCGGACCAGACGCCTTGAAAGCGGTCTTGGTTCCTGTTCCGCAGCCAGGCCCGGGCCAAGTCCTGATCAAGGTTGCTGCCGCCGGCGTGAACAGGCCGGATGTGCTTCAGCGAAAGGGACTTTACCCTGCGCCCAAGGGCCATAGCGAGCTTCCCGGCCTTGAGGCCGCAGGATCGGTGGTTGCACTCGGCTCTCAGATCTCGCGTCTCAAGGTGGGAGACGAGGTCATGGCGCTCCTCAACGGCGGCGGCTACGCGCAGTACTCCATTGCCGAGGAAGGCAGTTGCATCGCCCTGCCGGATGGCTTGGCGCTCACGCAAGCCGCAGCGATCCCCGAAACCTTCTTCACCGTCTGGCACAATGTCTTCCAGCGCGGCGCACTGAAGGCTGGCGAAAGCTTCCTCGTACACGGCGGAACCAGCGGCATCGGCGTGACGGCAATTCAACTCGCCAAGGCCTTTGGCGCAACCGTGTTTACGACTGCCGGCTCGGCGAGGAAGTGCGACGCCTGCCGCGAACTCGGCGCTGATCATGCGATCGACTACAGCGCGCAAGATTTCACTCAAGTCGTCAAGGCTGAAACGCAAGGCCGCGGCGTCGATGTCATCCTCGACATGGTCGGCGGCGACTATATCGAGAAGAATATCCGCTCGCTTGCCGATGATGGCCGGCTCGTCAACATTGCATACCAAAAGGGCTCGACCGCCACGATCGACTTCATGCGCGTGATGCTGAAGCGGCTGACAATCACCGGCTCGACACTGCGCATCCGGCCAAATGCCGTGAAAACGGCAATCGCGCGCGAGATCGAGGCCAAGGCTTTGCCGCTCGTGACGAGCGGACAGATCAAGATCCCCATCGACAGCACGTTCTCATTGACGGACGCCGCGCATGCACATGCCCGCATGGAGGAAGGAACCCACATCGGCAAGATTGTCTTGACCGTCGGGTGAACACTGCATCCCCGGCCGCCCAACGCCCTGCGGCGCACGCCGGTGAATGAATTTTCTGAGCATTTTAGACAACATAATCGCGCCCCAAAACCGGTCGACAACCCGCGCCCTCACAACCGCTCGGTGAGCCGTGTGTGCGAACGCGGCCGCTGGCCAACAAGGAGCGAGAACATGACTGTTATCAAGACCGCTGCATATGCCGCCATGGCGCTGGCTGCCGCCACGACATGCGCCGTCGCCGCCAACAATGGCGCAAACAATGGCGCATCCTCGGCCTCACCCGGCCACCAGATGCGCGACGCCGGAGGCCCGGTGCCAGGCGAGCATGGCGCATCCTCGATGACGCCGGGCAAGCAGATGCAGGACGCCAAAACTCAAGGCGAGCCAATGACGCACGGCGCATCGAGCGCCGCGCCAGGCGCAAGCTTATCGAAGAACAAGAACTGACGCATTCCGGGCGGGGCGCGCGCGCCGTTAGTGCGCGCCCCCTTGGATCTTGCCGGTGCTACCAGGCAAGCGCGCGCATCACGCCGACGGGGCGCGTGCCTGCGCCGGCAAACAGCCGTTCCATGGCTTCAGCCAGCGTCTCGCCCTGCTCCATGCTCACTTTGCTCGCAACGTAGACCGCATCGATGCCCGCAGCGATTGCTCCGGCGATGTCCGTCTTTGCGCCATCGCCGATAGCCAGGATGTCCGGCGCTGCGATGGCGCCGCCGCAAAGGTCGCGCGCCATCTGCAAGGCTGCATCGTAGATCGGTGCGTGCGGTTTGCCGGCGTAGAGGACCTTGCCGCCGATCTCCTCATAGGCCTGCGCCAGCGCGCCCGCACAATAGACCATGCGGCCGCCCCGCTCGACTTTGATATCCGGATTCACGCAGATCATCTCCAGATCGCGCGCCTGGCACATCGCAAGGCAGTCGCGATAATCCTCGGGCGTTTCGCTTTCATCGTCGAACAAGCCGGTGCACACGACGGCGCGGGCGTCGCCTGGTTCGCCGAGCCTCACGTCCAAGCCCTGATAGACCGGCAAATCTCTCTGCGGTCCAAGATGAAAGACGGTTTCGCCCTTGTGCGCCCCGATCAGCGCGCGCGACACGTCGCCGGACGTGAGGACGCGATCGTATGCATCGCGCGGCACGCCGATCTGGTCGAGTTGACGGCAAACCCCTTCCCGTGGACGCGGCGAGTTGGAGACGAGAATGACGCGCCCGCCCCGCGCACGAAACCTGTGGCAGGCATCGACCGCGCCGGCATAAGGCCGCACTCCATTGTGCAGCACGCCCCAGATGTCGAGGAACCAAGTCCGGTAGGCCTTGGACAACTGCGTGATCGAAGTGAGTTCGTGAATTGCGGTCATGGTGTTTGCGGTCTGGTGGGCCCGGTTTGGCGTTCCCGGTCTTGTGTTCCCGGTTTGGCGCGGAGGATTCCGGCGAGCGCACCTTCATCGCGCGCCTGCCCGTGGGGCTATAGCCCTCTACATCCGGCCTGTCACCGCGGGCGATCGCGATAGGGCGTGCCACGGGCTCTCAAGCCGCTGCGGTGCGGCGCTCCGCCAGGGATTCAAGCGTGATCTTGCGCGCCCCTCCGAATAGTTGACCCTGGCCGAAGAGCGCGCCAAAGCCGAACACCTTTGCGAGCTGCGCCTGATCGTCGATGGAGTCCACCACCAGCGTGACGCCCGCGCCCGCCATGTACCGGCAGATGTCGGCGGGCGGCACCATACCGTGACCTGCCGGCATACCTTCCAGGAAGGCTTCCGCCGGCAGTTTCACGAATGCGAAGCCGCGCTCGGCCAGCGCGCTGAAATCCGTTGCCAGGTGTGTCACTTCGGCAAGCGCGAAGCGGAACCCGAACGAATTCATGTCGGCCAGGGCCTGCCACGTGCCAGGCCCGAAAGCGGCGATATCGGCTTGCGTGAAGGTGAGTACGAGCTGACCGGAAATCGCCGTGCGCTCTTCGAAGGTGCGCGCGAAGGCTTCCAGGTACTTGCCGTCGGTCATCGACTGTCCGGCTGTGGGCGACAACAAAGACCCGGACTTGCCGCGCGCCTCGAGCTGCTCGGCGACGCGCGCGGTGCGGTTGAGACGCTCGACGTCGAACAGCGCCAGCAGATCGCTGGCACCCACGCTCAGCGTCTGCGTGGCGTCATCGATATAGACGCCGTCTCCATTCTTGAGCCGCACATCGACTTCAAAGTGCGCGACGCCGTAGTCGCCCAGCCCGACGATCGGCTTCAAGAACACATCCATACGGCTCGTCTCTATCGCGGCGGCGATCTCCGACAGCTTGCCGTCTGGAATGGGGGTGTAGCGCGGCTCCTGACTTGGGCGCGCGTCGCGGGCCTTGGGCGGCTGCGCAGGCTGAAGGGGCTCGAACTCGTTGTGTTGCTGCTCCACCCGCCGCGCCTGCGCGGGAGGTGCCGCCCGATCGGGCAGAGCCGGCTGGTCGTGCCGGCCCGGCTTCTCATCGTGGGCGGCGGCGGAATCGTCACGCTCGATGCCGCGCGACACGGCGATGGGCTGAGCGCTTGCCGGAATGAGAGCATCGAGGGACGGCAAAGACCCAGACGGGTATTGCGCCTGGGGTGCCTGCTCGATGGGACGATTTGCGGATCGGCGTGGATCCGAGCCGTAAGACTGCCCCTCTTCCGCAACACCCGAGCTATACCCGCGGCTGCCCCAATAAGTCCCCGCACTCTTCTCGCCGGAAGGCCTGGGCTGCTTCATGCGCTCGGCCGTCGTGCGCAGCGCGGCGACAGAATCGTCGATGCCCGCCGCGCCATGATAGGGCGAGGCTTGTCTATGCCCGGATCTAGGCCCTGTGTGCGCCTGCGCGAGGTCCATCTGTGCGATATTGCGGAGCGCCTCGGTGGCGTTCACTTCATCCGCCAGAGCTTTGATCTTGCGCTGGACAAGCTCGAGATCGGCTTCCTCGCTCCGCGCGGGCGAAACCTGGGATGTATGGGCCGCGGCCGCCTCGTCGCTGCCTGCGGCGAAGACCGGCGGCCGGGCGGTGTCGCTGGGCCGGAACGACCAGGCGTCGCGCAATGCGTCGTCTGTCGCTTCTGACGTTCCACTCCAACCGGGGACGTCCACAATCTCGGGCGCGGGATGGTTCTGGAACGCGGGCGCGCTCGATCCATCGGCCTCGCCTGCGCACGCCGGCGCCGATTGCGCTCCCGCACGCGCCGCCGGCGCGCCCCCCCGCGCGGGGCGCGCAGTCTCGTCATTCTTGGTGTCCGGCTTCGTGTCCGCGATGTTGCGCCCGAAAGCAGGTCCGCTCTGGGCCGGCATCATACGGGTCTGACGGCCGAATGCGGAAGGCTCCCAGCGGGCATCAGGCGCCATGGGCGACTGGGGAAAGGACTGAGCCTCGGCCTGCGCATGTGAAGCCCCCAGGGTTTCTGGCCGGACCGCGGCTGCACTGTGATGCGCCGGCGCGAATGCACGCTGCCCAGGCTGGACAGGATTTACGCCTTGCGCCGCGACAGGAGCCGCCGCGGGATTATTCGCGTGAACGGACGTGGAGGCCGAAGCCTGGACTGAAGCTTGGGCGGCGGGCTGGCGCTGTCCCATCTTGCGCGGCTCCACGCGCGGACTCGTGCGGGTTTCGCCTGCTTCCGGCGCGTTGGGCGGCGTCCAAGGCGTACGCCCCTCGGGAGCCGGCCTGATCGCCGATGCGGACGGCCCGATGCCTTGGGACCCGATGCCTTGGGACCCGATACCTTGGGACCCGATACCTTGGACCCCGATACCTTGCACCTTGCAGCGCGCCATTTCATGCTCGAGGCGCGCCACCTCGGTCCGCAAGCGCGAAATTTCAGCCGACCGCACCAAAAGGCCGTTGAGAGCCATGAAGATGGCGAAGGCCAGCAGGCCCGTCATCGCGGCTCCGATGATGGAATAGCCGAAATGCACATGCGCGACGCCGCCCACAGCCATCGCGACAAGCGCCATCATCCCAACCACGATGCGCTCTCGTGTTTCACTGTTTTGCAGAGACTGCTCAGGCGCTTGCGTGTTGCCAAGTCCCGCGTCCGCGGGCGGCAGAGCCGGGCGCATGGTATCCACACCGCCCACATCCGACGGCGCGCGCCCGATCTTGCCCGAGTGCTGTGTGGATACAGGAGAGGTCATAACGCCCTTGGTCCGATCATTGATTCTCTGACCGTGAGGATCGGGGCCGGGCAGGCCTGACGCAATCCGACAAGCCGGACTTTCACCAGAATTCACTGCCCCCAACGGGGCCCGAACGGCTATTGGGCTCGGCCCAAGCGCCCTTTTGGCAACACTCCGGTTAAAGACGGCCTTTTCTTCTGCCGGCCAGCCGTGTCCTTGGCCGGCTCGGCGTCCTCAAGCTTGGACATGTTGGCGCGGTGAACCCCGGACGGGGGCCAGCCAGGATTGCGGCAGTCACGGCCTGCAGGCCCCTCGGCCGGACAATGTCGCGCCATCGGTCCCCGGCGAAAAAGAGCCGGAAACCTGCGCGCCGGCAAGCAATCCACAGCTGCCGCAATGCCGCCTCACGCGGGCCGGAGGCCCACCCGAATCGGGGTGCTGTTTAGAGACCGTTAGGCGAATCACCGTGCTATCGTGGCACCCGATTGTCTCTTGACGTGTCGGGCCATTTCTAGCGCGTCGGGAGGGATTGGCGGCATGTATATGGGCGTGATTGGAAACAGTCCTGAGAGTGAAATTCTTCGTGAACTGGCTGGTACGCGCGTCCTCGTTACCGGCTTGGCTCGTGACATCGGCGTCGACATTGCGCGCGCATTCGCCGACGTGAAGTGCAGGCTGGCCGTGCAGACCAACGACCTTACGCCCGACATGACGGCGCTCGTGGCCGTCCTGTCCCAGAGCGCCGCAGAACTCAAGCTCTATACGGATCCTGTTCGCGCAGCCGAGCCCGCGACCCGCTTCGCCCAGAACTGCCAGCAGGCGTTCGGCGGCCTCGACACGGTCGTCAATCTCCAGACGATCACACGTGGAGAGATGCGCCATGTCGCCGGCGAAGCCGACGTGGAACGCCTCATCACCGCCAAGCTCACGCCGCTCACCCACATAACCCGGGTCTGCGCCAACCGCATGCGCGTGATCTTCGCCGAAGGGCTCATTCTCAACGTCTTGACCATGCCTGCGCCCGAAGGCCCCCGCGAGGCCGCGATTGCGGGCATCGCGCGAACGGCGCTCGCCGCGATGACCCGGGGCGAAGCCGGGCAATGGGCCGACCAGTCGGTGCGCATCAACTGCATCGCTCCTAAGGTCGACCCCATCGCGCAATCGGGCGCGTCCTTGAAAAGCGAGCCGGACATTGCCGCCCTTGCGCTCTACCTCGCCTCACGGCGCGGCAGGACGCTCTCCAGCCATATCTTCGATGCCGATTTAAGTTCTCATTAGTGCGCGTCTTCCGAAAAGTGGAATAACCGGTTTTTATTCGAGAAGAACCGCGACAAGGCAAATGCGCAGAGCCGTTGGCGCGACTCCGCGATCCGCGCATAGGGCTTCGAAAGACGCATCAACGCAGGCCATCGGCGAAAACCGGCGGGCTTGAGGGTGGCGGGCATTCCTGCCGCCCTTATTATTTTGCCAATAGTATTCGCCGATTACCCGAGGAGCCGTCAAATTGGCATACTGATTAATACAAAAGAAAAAGACTGACCATATATCTGAAAGGCATCATTCGATATCTACCGTTATTGATTTGGAAAGAAGCGTGAAAATTCTGAAAACAAGGATCCTCATCGCCGATGACGATCCAGTCTACCGCGAGGTCGGCAAGGAGGCCCTGGAGCAGGCGGGGTTCGAGGTCACGCTGGCGGCAGACGGCGCGCAAGCGATCAAGGCCTTGGCCACACAGAAATTCCATGCTGCGGCCCTGGACCTCACGATGCCCGAAGCAGACGGCATCGCGGTCATCGCCGCGGTTCGAGCCGGCGGTCCCAATGTCAATACGCCCATCGTCGTCATCACGGGCCATGACGACACATCGGCCGTGGAACGCGCCTACGATGCGGGCGCCACGTCATTCCTCACCAAGCCGCTCAATTGGCTCTTATTCACCCACCACATGCAGTTCATTCTGCGCGCCGGACAACTCGAAGCCCAGTTACGCGAAGCAACGCAGGCGGCAGCTTTCCTGAGCGACCTCAAGAGCCAGATGCTCGGGGCCTTGGCGCGCGAATTCCAGATGCCGATCAAAACCATCTATGGCTTTGCCGAACTCATTCGCCGTGAGGTCTACGGTCCGCTCATGCCCGCGACGTACCGTGAGATGGCGATGGACATGGGCAACGCGGCCCACAAGCTCAACAGCTCATTCCTCAAGCTCATGGATCTTGGCAATGCCCTGAGCGAGCAGCTCAAGATGAAGACCGAGGCCATCGCGCTGCGCGATACGGTCGAGGACGTACTCCTGTCGATCGGCGACGAGGCCGAGCGGCGCAGCGTCAGGGTCGAACCGGTTATCGACATTCCCAAACATGTTTCGCTCGAGGCCGACCGCGTTCTCTTCATCCAAGCCGTTCGTGCCATTTTCGCCAATGCGGTCCGTCTTGCTCCGCACAACTCGAAAGTCGGCATTCGCGCATGGATCGGCGACGATGGCGGGTTGCGGATCGCGGCGGCCGATCATGGCCCGCCCATCTCGGCCAGCCTGATCGCGGAAATGAAAAATACCGACCGCTCCAGGGCCAGCGCAGCGCATTTCGACATGCAGACGCGCGACGTCGGCGTGAAAATCGCCAAGGTGCTTGCCGAGGCGCATCAGGGCAGCATCAACGTGCACTCCGACGGCAGGGGCGCCAACGTGGTTCGCATCGCCCTGCCGGCATCGCGGTTGAAATCGCGCCCGGAGAAAGCGCCGCCCGCCGCGGTGCGGGAACATGAACAGGCGCGGCGGCTTTGCGAAATCAGTGCGGCCTTGGCGCAGGATCCGCGCGTGCGCTTCGCGCGCACCGCGCCCACGCCCACGCCCACCGATACCTCCACGGACACGCCCGGCGCTGGCGCGTCCACATCCGCGCCGCATCAAGCGCCCAACAATGTTCCCGCGGGGACTCAGTGAGCAAGCGTTCAGCCATCATCGATATGCTCAAGGCGCGACTGGGCATCGGCCCGGACGATGCAAGTTTCATCGACACCCAGGTATCTCGCGCAAGCGTCGCCCTCCTCTATCGGCAGCTCCCCCACGGGCTTCTCGCCACGATCATCAACAGCTCCCTGCTCGTCTGGATCCTCTCCGATGTCATCGACCCCGCCACGCTGACGGCATGGCTGACGCTGATGTTCAGCATCTGTGCGCTTCGCTATGCGCTGGTTCTCGGCTTCAGGTCGGAATCCGGCAACGACATCGACACGGGCCAATGGCGCACCTATTTCCTCAACACCGCCGCTACAACGGCCGTCTTATGGGGTATCGCGGGTGTCGCGTTGTTTGCTTCCGGCAGCATGCACCATCAGGCCTTTCTGGGTTTCGTGCTCGCAGGTATGGCCGCCGGCGCCGCCGGCACCATGGCGACCGACGACAAGATCTATCGCATTTACCTGTTGATGGCCGTGGCGCCCTACACGGTCCGCCTGGCGCTCGAAGGCACGCCCATGGCGTTCGCCATGACCATCATGTCGGGCGTATTCATTCTCGGCATGGGTTTGGCCTCGCGCGGCAACGCCCGATCGGCGCGAGACACCATGCAGCTTCGGTTTGCCAACGCCGAGCTTGCCCGCAATCTGGAAACCACCATCGCTCGCCTGCGCGAGACCAACGCCGCCTATCAGGATGCGATCGGCGAGAACAAGCGCAATCTGATCTCGCTCGAACAGGCCGTTGAGCAGGCCAAGGCATCGACCGAGGCCAAATCGCAATTCCTGGCCAACATGAGCCACGAGATCCGCACGCCCATGAACGGCGTCTTCGGCATGACGGATATCTTGATGCGCACGCCTCTCGACGCCCGTCAGCGAAAGCTGGTGCGCACCATCAACGACTCCGCGCGTGCTCTTCTTACCATCATCAACGACATCCTCGATCTGTCCCGCATCGAATCGGGAAAGCTGGAACTCGACCGTCATGAATTCGCCTTGCGCGAAGCCGTGGAGCGGTCCGTGGATCTGTTCGCCGGTCCGGCGCAGGCAAAGGGGTTGGATCTCACTGTCTACGTGGCGCGCGATCTGCCTCACACCGTGATGGGCGACAGCGGGCGGCTGAAACAGATCCTGCTCAATCTCATCGGCAATGCGATCAAGTTCACCAAGGACGGCGAGGTCTGCGTGCGGGTGACCCGGGTCTCCTCGGATGGCACGAGCGCGCGCGTTCTCTTCGAGATCCGCGACACCGGCATTGGAATTGACGCCGCTGTGCGCCAAAAGCTGTTTCAGCCTTTCACACAAGCCGAGACCTCCATCAACCGGCGATTCGGAGGCACGGGCCTCGGCTTGTCCATCTCGCGCCATCTCACGGCGCTAATGGGAGGAACGATCAATCTCGACAGCGAGTTGGGCAAAGGCACGCGCGTCCACTTCGAACTCACCCTGGAGGCCGGGTCATCGGACGCTACGGGGGAGGATCTCGACCTGAGCGTTCTCGATGGCGCGCGCATCCTGGTTATCGACGACCGCGAGACCAACCGCGAGATCATGGCGAGCTACCTTTCGGGATGCGGCGCCGTCGTCACCCTGGCCGCGAGCACGGAAGAGGCATGGCCGCTCCTGCTGGAAGCGTTGCAAGCCAACAAGCCGTTCCACGCCGCGGTCGTCGACATGATGATGCCGAAAGAAAACGGGCTGGAGTTCGCTGCGCGCGTGAAGGCCGACAGTGCGCTCGGCAGCCTTAAGATCATCCTGGCAAGCTCACTCAATTGGCAGGGCGATCTTTCGAGCGTGCGCCAGGCCGGCGTGGAGTTGATCCTGACCAAGCCCATCCGCCGGCACGAGCTGCTCGACGCCACCGCCCGCGCCATATCGGGTACGCGCCACGAAGGTTGGAGGGCGAGAAGGATTGGAGAGAACGCCGGCGCGAGCGCGAGCGAGGAAGACAAGGTGAGGAACACGGATGCAATGTGCCTTCCCGTATCGCGCCGCTTCCAGGCGCGCGTCCTGCTGGCCGAAGACAATCCGGTCAATGTCGAGGTCGCACGCGAGCTGCTCGCAGCGGCCGGCTGCCGGGTTTCGGTCGCTGCCAACGGACTTGAAGCCCTGGCGCTATTCAACGATGCGCGCTTCGACGCCATCCTCATGGACTGCCAGATGCCCATCATGGACGGCATCGCCGCCGTCCGCAAAATTCGCGAGCGTGAGCATCAGCAAGGCATGGCTCGTACGCCGGTCATTGCGGTGACGGCCAACGCGTTTGCCGAGGATCGCGCGCGGTGCCTGTCGGCCGGCATGGATGACTACATCTCCAAGCCCTATAGCGAGGAAACCCTCATCAAGACGCTGTCGCGCTGGCTGCCGGTGCGCTCGCCTGCGGCGCCCTTGCCTGCAGCGCCCGCCACGGATCCCGCGGCCGGCGCCGTTCACAACACCGGCGAACATGAGGGCCAAGCCCTGCAGCCGTCCTGCCCGCCCGCCAGCGATGAGCCGGTCGTGGACGAAGGCATGCTCGCGACCTTGAAGGCGGCACGCCCTGATCTGCTTGCCCGTCTGATCAAGACGTTCCTCGCCCATGCGCCTGCTGCCCTTGATGGGCTCCAACAGGCGCGGGCCGAGGGCGACATGCGCAGGCTGGCGATGCTGGCGCACTCGCTCAAATCGTCGAGCGCCAACCTCGGCGCGCTCGGGATTTCGAACCTGTGCCGGGAACTGGAACACAAAGTTTCAACGGGAAGCGATGCCGAGGCGCTGGAGCTTGCAGCGCGGATCATCGCCGCCTTCGAACCGGTCGCGGCTGCGCTCGAGGCGCTGGCTGCAAGCCTGCCGGGCAATGCGGAGCGGTCCATGCAGGCGCAAGGTTGAGGCGCCGCGCGCCCCAGTTACGACCCGGCCCAGCGCGCTGTTTGCCTTTAGCCGCGCAACGCGGGATGATCGGCCGCACGCAAGGTTCCCGGACGGCGCTTCATGGATATCCGACAACTGCAGTATTTGGTGGCGCTGGCACGCGAAAAGCATTTCACGCGGGCGGCCAACGCCTGCCACGTGACCCAGCCGACATTGTCCGGCCGCATCCGCCAGCTGGAACTCGAGCTTGGCGTGCCCATCGTGGAGCGATCCCAGCGCTACCAGGGCCTCACCCCGGAAGGCGAGCGGGTTCTCAAGTGGGCGCAACTCATCTTGAACAACTGGCAGTCCATGCAACTGGAACTGTCGAACCTGACCGACCGTGAAGCCGGATTGTCGGGCCGGCTCGTCCTGGGTGCGATCCCCTCCGCGCTGCCGATGATCCCTTCCCTCACCAAGGGTGTCCGCGAGGCCCATCCCGGCATCGCCTTCACCGTCATGTCCATGAGTTCGGAAGAAATTCTGCGCGCCCTGGACGATTTCGCCGTCGACGTGGGGATCACCTACCTCGACAACGAACCCATCGATGGTCTGCTAGCGTCGCCCCTATATAAGGAGCGCTACTGCCTGTTCGTTCCGGAAACCCATCCGCTTGCCGGGCGCGAGTCCGTCACATGGGAAGAGGCGGCACGCGAGCGCCTTTGCCTGCTGACGAGCAACATGCAGAACCGGCGCATCATCGATCGGGCCTTTCGCGGGGCCGACTGCCGGCCGACTCCGGAGCTGGAAACCAACTCCGTGATTAACCTATGCGCCAACGTGCGCCTCATGGGCCTCGCCAGCGTCATGCCGGACTATATTCTGGGTATCATGGGCCCCCACTCGGGGATCAGAACGATCCCTCTCAGGAACCCCGAAGTCGTCCATGACGTGGGTCTCGTCGCCGTCAAGCGGGCTCCCCTCTCGCCGCTCATCGGCGTGCTCATGGAAGCTGGGCGCAACTTCCACCCGCAACCGGCAGGCTCCGACCCCGCCGAGCATCCGCTACCGATTTATTGAAGGAGTTCAAAGCACGGCCCTCGCCGAGCGGAGCGAACCGGCCGGCTTTCGCTGAGCTTCGATCATCTTCGCAGTTATTGCGACGCAGCATTGTTGCCGTCGATAACGAAATCGACAATAACGATTTGTGTCATGGCGTGGTATCGGCGACTTTCCGCGGACTCGGCGAACACCCATATCAAGATCAATGGAAGGGGCCTCGGACACGAGGCTAACGGCAGTTCATGGCCAAGAACACCTCACGACCCAAAGACGGGACTATCAGGGCGCCAGCCGAGGAATCCCATGCCGCGCGTCCGGTGAGCGAGGCCCGCGCGCTGGCCATCTGCGCCCATCACGGCAACCGAGCGGACGAACTGCTCGAAATCCTGCATGCCATCCAGAACGAGTTGGGGCACGTCCCCGAGACGACGCTGCCTGTAATTGCCAATGCGTTGAACCTGTCGCGTGCGGAAGTCTACGGCGTCATCACGTTCTATCATGATTACCACCGCCATCCGGTCGGAAAGCACGTCATCAAGATCTGCCGCGCCGAGGCCTGCCAATCCATGGGTACCGATGCGTTGTGCGCCCACGCCGAGCGCAAGCTGTCGACCAAGATGGGCGAAACCTCCAGCGACGGCAAGTTCACCATCGAAGCCGTCTATTGCCTGGGCAATTGCGCCCTCTCGCCGGCCGTCATGGTCGGAGAGAACCTATATGGCAAAGTTGACGCCAAGCGCTTCGACGAGATCGTCGGCGCGCTTGAGAAGGAGACCGCATGATGATCACGGTTTACGTTCCCCGCGACGCTGCCGCCCTTTCGGTCGGAGCAGATGAAGTGGCCGCGGCCATCGTTGCGGAAGCCGCCAAGCAGAAGAAGGACGTCAAAATCGTCCGCAACGGCTCGCGCGGCATGCTCTTTCTGGAGCCGCTGGTCGAAGTCGAAACTCCCAATGGCCGCATCGCCTACGGTCCTGTCAGCCCGGGCGACGTCGCAGGCCTTTTCAAAGCGAATTTCCTCGAAGGCGGCGCGCACAAGCACTATCGCGGCCTCACGACGGAAATCCCCTATTTCAAGATGCAGGAGCGCCTGACCTTCGCGCGCTGCGGCATCACCGATCCGCTGTCGATCGAGGATTACCGCAAGCACGGCGGGTTCGAAGGCCTGGCCAAGGCCATCGCCATGAGGCCCATCGACATCGTGACGGAAGTCACGACATCGGGCCTGCGTGGACGCGGTGGCGCTGGTTTCCCAACCGGAATCAAGTGGAAGACGGTTCACGACTTGGCGGCCGACCAGAAATACATCGCATGCAATGCCGATGAGGGCGACAGCGGCACCTTCGCAGACCGCATGCTCATGGAGGGCGACCCCTTCTGCCTCATCGAAGGCATGACGATCGCGGCCATCGCGGGCGGGGCGACGAAGGGCTACATCTATGTGCGCTCCGAATACCCCCACGCGATCAACGCGCTCAAGGCCGCCATCGAGATCGCGAAGAAGGCGAACTTCCTGGGCGAGAACATCCAGGGATCGGGCTACCGCTTCGATCTCTTCGTCCGCCGGGGCGCTGGCGCCTACATCTGCGGCGAGGAAACCTCGATGCTCGAAAGCATCGAAGGAAAACGCGGGATGGTGCGTTACAAACCGCCGATCCCCGCCATCGAAGGTTTGTTCGGCAAGCCCACCATCATCAACAACGTAATGAGCTTCGCCGCCGTCCCCATTATCATCGCCAAGGGCGGAGAATTCTATAAGGACTACGGCATTGGACGCTCGCGCGGCACGCTCGCCTTCCAACTCGCCGGCAACATCAAGCAAGGCGGACTTATCGAGAAGGCGTTCGGCGTCACGACGCGTGAACTGATCGAAAAGTGGGGCGGCGGCACCGCCTCCGGCCGCCCGGTGCGCGCGGTGCAGGTGGGCGGCCCGCTCGGCGCCTACCTCACCGTCGAACAACTCGACGTGCCGATGGATTACGAGGAGTTCCTGAAGATCGACGCCATGGTTGGCCATGGCGGCATCGTGGTGTTCGACGATACGGTCGACATGGCGAAGATGGCGCGTTTCGCAATGGAGTTCTGCGCCATAGAGAGCTGCGGAAAGTGCACGCCGTGCCGCATCGGCTCGCAACGCGGCGTCGAGGTCATCGACAAGATCATCGCGGGGGCCGACCGCACGAAGAATTTAGAACTGCTCGAAGATCTGTGTGTTACCATGACAGATGGATCGCTTTGCGCCCTAGGCGGTTTGACGCCAATGCCCGTCAGGAGCGCTCTCAAAGGCTTCCCCGAGGATTTCGACCGGGCCCCTAAAAAACCCGTCGCAGAAGCCGCCGAATAATCGCAAGCTTGCGAGGATAAACACCCATGAACACCCACGTGAAGCCGATGACGCTCATCAAAGAGACCGACTACGGCACGCCGCACGTCGAATCACACACCATGGTGACGCTCGAAATCGACGGGTGTGAAGTGACCGTGCCCGAGGGCACCTCGATCATGAACGCCGCCATGCAGCTCGGTATCCAGGTACCCAAGCTATGCGCCACCGACAGCCTTGAGGCGTTTGGATCCTGCCGTCTGTGCCTCGTCGAGATCGAAGGCCGCAAAGGCACGCCAGCTTCGTGCACGACGCCAGTTGCGCCGGGCATCAAGGTTTCAACCCATAACGACCGCCTGGCTAAGCTGCGCAGGGGTGTGATGGAGCTTTACATCTCCGACCATCCTCTCGACTGCCTGACCTGCGCGGCCAACGGCGATTGCGAACTCCAGGACATGGCGGGCGCGGTCGGCCTGCGGGAAGTGCGCTACGGTTTCGACGGCGCCAACCACGTGTTCGCCCGTAACCCTGACGGCTCCAGCAACCATCGCTATAAGGCCACGGATACCTCTAATCCTTATTTCACCTTCGATGCCTCCAGGTGCATCATGTGCTCGCGCTGCGTGCGCGCCTGCGATGATATCCAGGGCACGTTCGCACTGACGATCGATGGCCGTGGCTTTGCCTCTCACATCTCACCCGGCATGAACGAGCAATATCTTGCGTCCGAATGCGTCTCTTGCGGCGCTTGCGTGCAGGCCTGCCCCACGTCGTCGCTCATCGAGAACTCGGTCATCGAGATGGGCCAGCCCGAGCACACCGTTCTGACGACGTGCGCCTACTGCGGTGTCGGCTGTACGTTCAAAGCGGAGATGCAGGGCGAGCAGGTCGTGCGCATGGTCCCCTACAAGCACGGCGGCGCGAACGAAGGCCACTCTTGCGTCAAGGGCCGCTTCGCCTTCGGATACGCGACCCACAAGGATCGTATCCTGACGCCAATGTTGCGTGAGAAGATTACCGATCCCTGGCAGGTCGTGTCGTGGGATGAGGCCATCAAGTTCGCCGCGGACAGGCTGAAGGCGACGCAGAAGAAGTACGGAAAGAACTCGATCGGCGGCATCACCTCCTCGCGCACGACGAACGAAGAAGTCTATGTCGTGCAGCGCATGGTTCGCGCCGCCTTCAACGTCAACAACATCGACACCTGCGCCCGCGTCTGCCATTCGCCCACTGGCTACGGCTTGAAGCAGACGTTCGGCGAATCGGCTGGCACGCAGGACTTCAAGAGCGTCGACAAGGCCGACGTCATCATGGTCATCGGCGCCAACCCCACCGACGCCCACCCGGTCTTCGGCTCGCGCATGAAGAAGCGCATCCGCGAGGGCGCCAAGCTTATCGTCATCGATCCGCGCCGCATCGATCTGGTGAAGAACCCGCACGTCAAGGCGGATTATCACTTGCAGCTGCGGCCTTCCACCAACGTGGCCATCATGAACGCCATCGGTCACGTCATCGCGACCGAGAACCTGATCGACCGCAAGTTCGTGGCGCGGCGCTGCGAGAAGAGCGACTTCTTCCGCTGGGAAGAGTTCATCAAGCGTCCGGAGAATTCCCCCGAGACGCTGGAGCCCATCACCGGCGTCCCCGCACAGGACGTGCGCGAAGCGGCGCGCCTTTATGCGACGGGCGGCAACGCGGTCATCTATTACGGCCTGGGCGTCACCGAGCATTCGCAGGGCTCTACGATGGTCATGGCCCTGGCGAACATCGCGATGGCAACCGGCAACATCGGCCGCGAAGGCGTGGGCGTGAACCCGTTGCGCGGGCAGAACAACGTGCAGGGTTCTTGCGACATGGGTTCGTTCCCGCACGAGTTCACAGGTTACCGCCACGTCTCCAATAAGGAGACTCGCGAACTGTTCGAGAAAGAGTGGAACGTCGAACTCGAGCACGAGCCCGGTTTGCGTATCTCCAACATGTTCGATGCCGCGATCGATGGCTCGTTCAAGGGTATCTTCATTCAAGGCGAAGACATCGCCCAGTCCGATCCCAACACGCACCACGTCGAGCATGCGCTGTCCTCCATGGACATCGTGATCGTGCAGGATCTGTTCCTCAACGAGACGGCGGCCTTCGCGCACGTGTTCCTGCCGGGCACCTCCTTCCTCGAGAAAGACGGCACGTTCACCAACTCCGAGCGCCGCATCAATCGCGTTCGTCCCGTCATGCGCGAGAAGCAGGGTATGTCGGAGTGGGAAGTGGTCTGCCGTATCTCAACGCAGATGGGTTATCCCATGCAATACAAGAACGCTGCTGAGATCATGGACGAGATCGCCCGCGTCACCCCGACCTTCCAGGGCGTGTCCTTCGCGCGCCTGGACGAGATGGGCTCGATGCAGTGGCCGGTAGACGACGCTGCGCCCAACGGCACGCCGGTGATGCATACTGAGGAGTTCACCCGCGGCAAGGGCCGCTTCATGCTGACGACGTTCGTGCCGACGACAGAGCGCACGAACCGCAACTTCCCGCTGGTGCTCACCACGGGCCGCATCCTTGCGCAATACAATGTCGGCGCACAGACGCGGCGCACGGCAAACGTCGTCTGGCATCCCGAAGACGTGCTGGAAATCCATCCCCATGACGCCGAGGTGCGCGGCATCAACGATGGCCAGATGGTGTCGCTGACGAGCCGCGTGGGCGCGACCACGCTGCGCGCCAAGATTTCCGATCGCATGCCTCAAGGTGTCGTTTACACCACCTTCCACCACCCGACCACGGGCGCCAACCTCATCACCACCGAGAACTCGGACTGGGCCACCAACTGTCCCGAGTACAAGGTAACGGCGGTGCAGGTGACGCTCTCCAACCGTCCTTCGGAATGGCAGGAGGAGCGGGAGGCGCGCGACGTCCAGAACCAGCGCATAGGGACCGACGAGGCCATGGAGCCGGCCGAGTAAGCCCGCGCAAGACAGAGCGGTTAGTGATGAACCTCATGGGCAAACCGGCCGCGAGCGAGACGGGCACAGTTGACACGTGCTCGCGTATCGCCGACGGCGTCGCCCATGGGGCGAATGGTGCGGTGCGCGAGATCGCCTGGGCCCTGCCCGGCGAAGTGCCCGTCGCCATCCAGATCAACACCGAGAGCTTTACGGTGATGATGGCGACGCCCGCCGACATCCGCGACTTCGCCGTCGGCATCGTGCTGTCGGAAGGTCTGGTGCGCGACACGGGCGACCTTCGCGGCGTACTCGTCATGCCGGTGGATAACGGCATCACCGTCGACATCGCCGTCGCCGAAGGCGCATTCGATGCGACGCGCATGGGCCGCCGCTCCATCGAAGGGCGGACAGGCTGCGGGCTGTGCGGTGTCGAGGATATCGCTGGAGCCCTGAAGCCGCTGCCGCGGCTGGGGAGCCGCTTTACGCCCTCACCCGCCGCTATTTTGAAAGCGGCGCGGGCTCTACCTAGCCTTCAGCCCATGAACCTCGTCAATCGTTCGGTCCACGCCGCTGCCTGGTGCTCGCGCGCTGGCGACGTGCTCGTCGTGCGCGAGGATGTCGGCCGTCATAACGCACTCGACAAGCTGATTGGCGCGCTGGCGCTCGCTGGAACGGATCGATGCGACGGTTTCGTGCTGATGACGAGCCGATGCAGTTTCGAACTCGTGCAAAAGTGCGCGCTGACCGGTATCGGCGCGCTCGCCACTGTCTCCGCCCCCACCGCGCTGGCACTTGACCTGGCGCGCGCCACAGGGCTCTATCTGGCCGCCCTGGGCCGGGACGAGGCGGTCGTCTTCAACCCATAAAAACAATTCAAAGTCTCTGGAGCTTGCCAAAACATGGACAACCGCGATCTCGTACGCATGGCCAATCAGATAACCGCGTACTTTTCAGCCTATCCGAAAGGCGAGGCGCTGGATGGCATCGGCAAGCATATTCACCTGTCCTGGGACCCGCGCATGCGCAACCAGCTCAAGGCCTACCTGGATCAGGGCGGCGAGGGACTGGAGCCGCTGTTCGTCGAGGCCATGGCCGACTACTTCAAAGGCCCCAAGACACCCGCCGCAAAGGCCCCGGCGAAGGACAAGCTTCCCAACCAAGGTGCTGAGCCGAGTTCGACGCGTGGCACCTGATCTTACCCCCGCCGACATGCCATTTGCAGACGGCCCGCCCCCGAAAGGCGGGCCGTCTTGCGATCGGGCTTGAGCCGCATTAAGGGATCCCTGCCAGGCCGCGCATGAATACCGGAAACAAAAGCATATGACCTACCAGCCTCCTCTCGACGACATGCTGTTCGTGCTCAATGAGATCTGCGACGCACATGGCGTCAGCGCTTTGCCCGGCTTCGAGGAGGCGACGCCGGACACGATCGCGGCCGTTCTGGAACAGGCGGCTGCGTTCACCAGCGAGGTTCTCGCGCCGCTCAATCGTACCGGCGACAAGGTCGGAGCGCAACGCACCCATACCGGCGTGACCACCCCGCCCGGCTGGAAAGATGCCTATGAGCAATTCGCCAGCGGCGGGTGGAACGGCGTTGTTTTCGAAGGCGATTGGGGTGGCATGGGCCTGCCGTGGATGGTGGGCGGTGCGATCCAGGAGATGCTGAATTCCTCCAATATGGCGTTCGCGCTGTGCCCGCTGCTCACACAAGGCGCGATCGAAGCGATCCTGCTCAACGGATCGGACGACCTGAAGGCGGCATATCTGCCGAAGATGGTGAGCGGAGAGTGGACCGGCACCATGAACCTCACCGAGCCGCAGGCGGGCTCGGATCTGGCGGCGGTGCGCACCAAGGCGGAACGCGCTGACGGGCATTATCTGATCACCGGCCAGAAGATCTTCATCACGTACGGCGATCACGACCTGACGGAGAATATCGTACATCTCGTGCTCGCACGCCTGCCCGGTGCGCCCGAAGGCGTCAAAGGCATATCATTGTTCGTCGTGCCGAAGTTCCTTCCCGATGCAAAAGGCGCCCCTGGCAAGGCCAACGATCTGCGCTGCGTCTCGCTGGAGCATAAACTTGGCATCCACGCCAGCCCAACGGCCGTGATGTCCTATGGCGATCACGGGGGCGCGGTTGGCTTTCTGGTGGGCGAGGAGAACCGCGGCCTCGAATACATGTTCGTGATGATGAATCAGGCGCGCCTCAGCGTCGGCATCCAAGGGCTTGGTATCGCCGAACGCGCCTACCAACAGGCGAGAGCCTACGCAAACGAGCGCATCCAAGGCCGCATCGTGGGGGACCGCACGCCGGGTGCCAAACCTATCGCCTGGCACCCCGACGTCCATCGCATGTTGATGAGCATGCGCGCGCGCACCGAGGCCATGCGTTGCCTGGCCTACTGGACTGCAAGCGCGCTCGACTATGCGAACGCAGCGCCCGACAAGGCGGAACGCGCCGCCCAGCAAGCTCGTCTCGATTTCCTTATCCCCATCGTGAAAGCCTGGTGCACGGAGAGCGCTTGCGAGATCTCTTCGCTGGCCGTGCAGGTTCACGGCGGCATGGGTTACATCGAGGAAACCGGGGCAGCCCAGCATTTTCGGGATGCGCGGATCACGACGATTTACGAAGGCACCACCGGCATTCAGGCCAACGACCTGATCGGCCGCAAGATGCAGCGCGACAACGGCGCGGCGGCACTTGCCGTGCTTGGCGAGCTGAAAGCGATCGAAGCTCAACTCGCCCAGGCCGCAAAGGCTAATCCGCTCTTGGCAGGCATCCATCGATCCGTGTCGAAGGCAACGGGAGCCATGGAGAGTGCCGCTCGCTGGCTGCTGGAGCACAGCCGGCAAAACCCGGTCGCGGCGGCCGCCGCAGCCGTCAACCTGCTTTACGTCTTCGCCATTGCGATTTCCGGAACGCTGCTTGCCAAGAGCGCGCTGACTGCCGCCCGCCAGATCGCACAAGGAAAGGGCAACGCGCATTTTCTCAAAGAGAAGATCGCTGTGGCGCGCTTCTTTGCCGGCCAGATCATGCCGGAAGCTACCTCGCGGTTGGCCGCGGTTCTCGATGCGGGCGATAGCGCCTTGCAACTCTATCCCGGCGGACGCGCGTGATCGGCCCCAACCGCGATTCGCCAAGCGCTGCCGGAATGCGGCCGGAACCGGTGGAGCGCCAAGATTGATATTGCGCTGCACCAGCACGGGGAGGTCACAGAAAAAAGAAGCCGCGCATTTGCCGGTATCGACAGTTGGCGCGATCAACGCCCGCGACTTGGCCGATCGGTCAAAAATTTCGACGGGCGGCCTATCATCCGCTTGTCAACGATGCGGCATGCTGGCACAGTCCCGCTTCCGAGTTTCGATCCAGAACTTTCAAAAATGCGTGCGGTTCAAGCGAATTGAGTGCGGCACCGAGCATGTCAACCACACTTAGTAGCGATATCGTTCGCGCCTCCTGGCGCCGATGTGTCTCCGAATATGGCCTGGACCGGGCGCAACGTAGGCCGGTCGAACGGGTTACGAATTCCACCGTGCGCGACTTGCGGGAACGCATGGAGGACATTCTCGTACAAGCTTCGCCCGTTGTGGACGGCGTTCGTCGCATTGCGGCAGACACCAATCACGTCATCCTGCTTAGCAATGCCGATGGCATCGTCGTTACGAGCTTCGCCGACTCCGCCGGCAGCCAGGAGGTGTCCAGCGAGGGCCTGAACACGGGCTCGATCTGGTCGGAGCAACGCGTCGGAACCAACGGGATCGGGACCTGCCTGGTATCCCGCCAGCCCATCACCGTCTTTGGCGGCGCGCACTTCAATGAAAGCTTTGCAACCTTCACCTGCTCGGCCGCCCCGATCTTCGGGCCCGACGGTCAGGTGATCGCAGCCTTCGACATTTCCGGCCGCGCCACGCCGGGTTCGGGCGACGGCACCTTCGCGCAGTATTTCGCCCGCGAAGCGGCCTCCCAGATCTCCATGATGCTGTTTCGCAGGTGGCACCGTGACGACTGCATCGTCGCGCTGACACCGGAACCCGACCCCATGCCCATGTCGGCTAAGGCGCTCATCGCCACCGACGAAACCGGATGCATCCTGGGTGCGACGCAGGAGGCCCTGTCGTTTCTCGGCGTTCCCGATCTCGGCGACATCGGCGGCCGCTACATCCACGACATCTGGAACGTTTCGTTCAGTGATTTACGCCCGCTGAGCAGGCACAGCATGCGTCTTTCGGGTCCCGGCGGCGCCAATACGTTCGTCACCGCGTTCCTGCCCAAAAGGAAGCCGGCCGCCACTTTCAGCCGCACCTCGACGCTCATTGAGGACAGGAGGCTTCGCACAGCGCCGCCCGCGCCGCGCGCTCTCGACAAGGTGGCGGGCGCCGACCCGCTGATGGTGCAGAACGTCAATCTGTGCCGCAAGATCATCGACAAGGACATTCCGCTGCTCATACTCGGCGAGACGGGGGTCGGCAAGGATACTCTAGCGCGCGCTTTGCACGCCGAGAGCAAGCGCGCCGACAAGCCTTACGTCGCTGTCAATTGCGCAGCGATCCCCGCCACATTGCTGGCGAGCGAGCTTTTCGGATATGCGCCGGGCACTTTCACGGGCGGCGCCAAGGGCGGCCGTACCGGCAAGATCCTGGCAAGCCACGGCGGCACGCTGTTCCTCGACGAAATCGGCGACATGCCGCTCGATCTGCAGGCCCATCTGCTGCGCGTCCTGGAAGAGCGCACGGTAACGCCGCTGGGCAGCGCCGAGACGATTCCCGTCGACATGAAGATCGTGTGCGCCACGCATCGCAACCTGCCCGACCTCATCGGGAAAGGGCAGTTCCGCAAGGACCTCTACTATCGTATCCGCGGCGCGCAGATCGTGCTGCCGAGCTTGAAGGACCGCAGCGACCTGCCCGAACTCGTCGCCGGCATCGTCCGCGACGAGATGGGATCGGAGGCTGGCAATATCTCGTTTTCGGATTCGGTGATGAACTTGTTTTGCCGCTATCCATGGCCGGGCAACATTCGCGAACTGCGCAACGTGCTGCGCTTCGTCACCTCGCTGCATGCGGGCAAGACCATCGAGATCGACGATCTTCCCGATCAGCTTCTCGACTTTGCCCATGGCGCCCAGCCGGCCTTTGCCGTGGAGGGGGCACGCACGGGCCGCGCCGACATACATGCACATGCAGGCGAGCGCCGCGAGCCGGCCTCGCCTCCGCCCCCTCCGCCAGGAGCCACCTTGTACGAAGCCAACGAAGCCGCAGAGCGCTGCCGGATCTTGGAGGTTTTGCGCGCCAACCGCTGGAACGTCACCGAGGCGGCGGGACAACTCGGCATTTCGCGCGCTACGCTTCATCGCAAGATCCGCCGCTACGGCATCACCTCGCCCAACAACCAGGGTTGACGGGACACAGGCTCGCCGCGAGCGGCCAGAGCGCTTTTCGCATAAGGTGGGAATCGTTTTTTTCTGGCCAGAAGCGCTGCGAAACCAAAAAGACAGAACCGTTTGTGTGATTTTCGCGGAACGCAAATAGGGCGTCACTGCTGGATCAATGGGCCAGCGTGCCGTCGAGATAAGCGGCCAGCGCCTGCGCCACCTGGACCGCGTCTGACCGATCCCGGCCTATGAGATCGGCCAGCGTGATGTGGCAGGACCGGTCGATGCGCTTATCTGTGCCGCTCGCGGCATAAAAGGCATTCAGGGCTTCGATCGGCCCGTCCAGTTCGTTGCAAGCCATCAGCGCGGCATGGGAAAGAACGGCCACGCGCCGCGTGGGGCCCTCTCCTCCCAGCAACCTCCAGCGCTGCGCGGTACCGCCGAGCTTCCGGTTGCCGACCGCAACATTGTAGGCGCCGTCGCAGAACGCACCGGGGATGGAGGCGACATGACCGCTTATGCCGTAGGTGTCACGCAGAAAGGCCAGAACCGGCGCGGTAAGCCGTCCATAGGCATTGGCGATGGAGGCCTGCTCGCCGGTGAGCGCAAAGCACAAGGACAGGTTCACGACGCCAGGCTCCTGCGGCGTGAGATCGCCGCCCGTGTCGCGCTCGTAGACCCGGTAGCCCCGCGCCCGCACCGCCGCGCAGGCCTTGTCGAAATAGTCTCGCGTGGGAAGGCCGCGCGGAACGATGATCGCGCGCGGGGTTCGCCAAACGAGCGCGTGCGCCTGACCCGGCGCGCTCTCGCGAACCTGTTCGAGCAGGCCGCGCTCCAGTTCGAGCGCCTCGCCAAATGCAATCGGCACATCCAGAACGCGGCAAACCGCCTGCTCCGGCCCGCCCGGTTTCACGCCATGCCTTCGATGATCTTGCACAGGTCTGTCAGGAAATCGCCGGCAGGCGCGCCGTTGACTGCGCGGTGATCGAAGGTGAGCGACAGCCCCATGATCGGGCGCGGAACGATCTGTCCATCGACCACCCAGGGCCGCAACGACGTTTCGCCCACACCCAGGATTGCGACCTGGGGAACCGGCAGAATGGGTGTGAAGAAGCGCACCCGCGTCAGTCCGATGTTGGAAATCGTGAAGGTGCCGCCCGTCATCTCCTTGACGGTGACCTTGTTGACCTTGGCGCGGTCGACTAGGTCGCGGCGCGCCTTGACGCGATCGGCGAGCGACATGGCGCCCGCATTGAAGATCGCCGGGGCAACGAGCAGATCTCCCGGCAGAGCGACTGCGACGCCGATATTCATGCCGGAGCGTTGCGTGATCTCGTTGCCGGTCAGCGTGCCGTTCAAAGCCGGGTGCAGGCCCAGCGCCTGCACCACGGCCTCGATGATCAGATCCTCAACGGAGGCTTTCAACCCCTCGCTGGCAATACGCGCCTTCATGGCGCCAAGGCCCGTTGCGTCGCATTCGGCAAAATGCGTCAGCTGCGCGCTGGTGGACAGGCTCTCGAGCATCTTGCTCGCGATCATGCCGCGCATGGCGGTGAGCTTCACGACCTTGTCGGCGGTTGCTGCAGGTGCTGTTGCGTCCGTCATCGGTGAGGATACTGCCTTTTTCTTGCGATTCTCGTACTCAGGTGATCGTGCCGATTTCGCCGCCCTTGGCGACCACAGCCTCGGCAGGTTGCGTGATCTTGATCGTGCCCGATGCCGGCGCGCGTACTTCGTGCTGAACCTTCTCCACCATGATCTCAGCGATGAGCTGTCCTTCGCTCACCGTGTTCCCGTCGCCAACGAGCCAGGTGGTAATGACGGCCTCGGTATCTTCTTCCCAGAGGTCGGTAGGAATCGTGACGGCAACCATGTCTCTCAGATCCTTTTCATTGCGTGGAAGGCTTCTACGATCTTATCGGGGTTGGGAAGTACAAACTGCTCCATCGGGCGCGAGAAGGGAATGGGAATATCGGGATAGGCGACGCGCTGCGGCGTGGCTTTCAAGACCGAGATGTCGCGTTCGGCAACAGTTGCGATGATTTCGCCCGACAGCCCGTAGCTCTGATAGTCCTCGTCGACAACGATGAGGCGGCCGGTCTTCTTGACCGAGTTGAAAACCGCATCGCGATCGAGCGGCACGAGCGTGCGCAGGTCTATTACCTCGGCGCTGACACCTTCGGCGGCGAGCTTGTCGGCCGCCTTCAGGCCGTTATGCACGCCCATGGCGACGCCGACGATGGTGACATCGGCGCCTTCGCGAACAACGGCGGCCTTGCCGAAGGGGATCGAGTACGTTTCTTCGGGAACGTTCACCGTGGCCGCCGGCTCCGTGCCGAGCCAGCCCATGCCTTGCAGGCTCTTGTGGTACATGTAAATGACGGGGCTGTCGTCACGGATCGCCGATACCATCAAACCCTTGGCATCGTAAGCGTTGGACGGGCAGACGACCTTCATGCCGGGAAGATGCGCAAATGTCCCGTAGAGGCACTGCGAGTGCTGACCGCCGTCGGAATAGCCCCCACCGGTCGACGTCATCAGGACGACGGGAACCTTCACCTCCCCGCCAGAGAAGTAAATGTTCTTGGCCATCAGATTGTAGATGGCGTCAAAGCAGACGCCGAAGAAATCGACGAACATCAATTCCACGATGGGCCGCATGCCATCGGAGGCCGCACCGACGGCGGCGCCGATGAAGGCCGTTTCGGAAATCGGGGTGTCACGCACGCGCTCGCCGCCGAACTCTTCGATCAGCCCACGGGTGTTGCCGTAGACGCCGCCGAGTTGACCGATATCCTCGCCCATGACGAAAACGCGCGGATCGATGCGCATTTCCTGCGCGATGGCTTCCGCCATGGCGCGCGCGATCGTGACGCGCCGCTCGTTCTGCTGTGGCTTTGCAGCGCTGGAGGTCAAGGTAGACATTGCGGGCTCCTCCCAAGGAGTGATGTTGTTTTTGTCTCTGGCATGCGCTTGCGGCGCACATCGCACAATGAGGGCAGATACCGGTTGCGGGAAAACGGCGCCGGGGGCGCGGGCCTTGCCTAAGCGTTCTGACCTTCAGGCGTAGACTTTCTCCAGCGCCTCGGCGGGCTCGGGGTAGGGGCTTTGGCGGCCGAACTCGATGGCGTCATCGACCTTGGCGCGGGCGCGCGCGACGATGGCGTCGTTGTCCTCCTGGGTCATGCCGTCTTCAGCCATCAAACGCGCCTTCATGGCGGGAATCGGATCGCGCGCACGCAGGGCTTCCAACTCGCCTTTGGGGCGATAGCCTTCGGCGTCGCCCATGAAGTGGCCCGCAAGCCGCGACGTCTCGATCTCCATCAAGGAGGGGCCCTCGCCGCGGCGCGCTCGCGCGATGCACTCGCCGGCGACGCGGAAGATCTCGTAGGGGTCATTGTCCTTCACCAGATACCCCGGCACGCCGTAGGCCTGTGCACGAACCGAGTTGTCCTTGACCGCCGTTGAAGCGGACTTGGCGACGGAGATGCCCCACTGGTTATCTTCGATGACGCAGATGAACGGAAGCTTCCAAACGGCGGCGAGGTTCATCGCCTCGTGGAACGCGCCCTGGTTCACCGCGCCCTCGCCGATATAGGCGACGGCGACGCCGGGCTTCTTCTGCATCTTGCGCGACAAAGCTGCACCGACCGCAGGCCCCATGCCCTGGCCGATTATGCCGGAGCAGGCGAAATTGACGTTGGTATCGAACAGATGCATGTGGCCGCCGCGGCCGCCGCTCAAACCCGTCTTCTTGCCGAAGATCTCCGCCACCATCTTGCGCAAGTCGACGCCCTTTGCGACCGCGATATGGTGGGGCCGATGGGTGCCCGTCACGACGTCCTCCGGCTTCAAGTGCGCGCATACGCCGACGGCGCACGGCTCTTGGCCGTTGGACAAATGCATTTCGCCCGGAATGGGCCCGTTCGCCATGTTGAATATCGGCTTCTTGCCCTCAAGGTAGATCCGCTCGATCGCTTCCTCGAGGAATCGGCTGACCACCATGGTCTCATACATCCAGACCTTCTGGTCTCTGGTTGGTTGCACGATCGTCCTCCCTTCCAATTTTCTTTTGAGCTGTTCTTTCCCGCAGTCACGGCGCTTGTTTCGTCTCGGTCTGCGCGTCATTTTTTGCTTTACAGAAGCATCCTGCGTGCCAGACGCGCCGCAGTCGACGGCCCCGCAAATAAGGCTTTTGTTTCAGGAAATTGCTAGTCCGTACGGCTGCGATCGCCTTTACGTGTGTCGCGTCGATGTTCCACCTGTAGCGCAAGCAATTCTCGCTCTCGCGATGGCGTCCATCTGTCAGAGGAATTATTCCCTCGCACGGCGAAGAATCCGGGGCACGCCCGCGGCGCACACATTGGCATCACGCCGCAGCCGCCTCGGTGATCGAAAGCAACGCCGGCGTGTGGATGACGCGCGAAAGTTTGAGCCCGGCGCGCTTGAACAGAGCGGCGAATTCCTCCTCTGTGCGCTCAAATCCAGGCAGCGCCGACATCATCAGGACGTCGAGGACTTTTCCGCCATGGGCGCCGTTGCCGGGAGGAATGACGCAGTCACACACCAAGATCCGCGCGTCCGGGCTCATGACATTGCGGATGTTGGAAAGGATCGTGACGCAATCATCGTCCTTCCAGTCGTGGATGATGCGCTTCAGCATGTACACGTCGCCGCCGGCCGGAATGTTCTTGAAGAAGTCGCCTTCGACGCAGCTCCAGCGGCCGGGCTCCTCGTTGACACGTGCGTCCCTCAGCACATGCGCCCTATCGTAGAGGATGCCTTTGGCGTGAGGCGCACACTTCAGCGCCTCGATGAGCAGACCTCCATGGCCACCGGCGACGTCGATGATCGTATTGACGCCGTTCCAGTCATACGACTGGGCGATGGGGGCGTTCTCGAGATCCGACAGGCTCGACATGCCGCGATGGAAGATTGCGCCGGCTTGCTTGTTCTTTTCAAGATAATCGAAGAACGGCGCGCCGAAGTGCGGGACCATCCCGTTCTCTCCCGTGCGGACCACCTCGTCCAACTCGCCCACAGGCTTCCAGAAAATATCCTGAGTGACCATCAGGGCGGCGTGGTGGAGCGTGTGCGGGAGGCTGGTGCGCAGCAGGTCCGCTGCCGGCGTGAGCTGATACTTGCCGTTCTCTTCCTTGAACACATTGAACATGGCGAGCAGGCGCAACACGCGGTTGAGTGACTGTACGTCGACACCGGCCTCCTTGGCCATGTCCGCAACGGACTTCGGGCCGGATTCGAGCTTGTCCGCGATGCGCAGCTTGGCGGCGGTCGCCAGCGCCCCCGACAAGATGAAGCCAAATGCGAGATCGACGATTGTCTGTCCGGGCGCTGCTGATTGAGACATGAGGAGCAAACCTTCCAAATTCGATTCTTTTTTATGTCTGGTGAGTTCGTGGTGAGCGGCCGGCGGCCGCCTGCAGCGAGCCGCCGAACGCGCCCTAAGGGCGCGCGCATGGCAATGTCATAGGGAAAAGACCTGCCATGTCGCTGGCAAAGCGTCCCTGGCAAAGCCGGCAGACGAGCCCGACGAGTCCGGGCTTCGGTCCGATCGACCTTGGATCGCCGGCGCCAAAGCCCGCGCGCATCGGCTGCCTTACTTGCGGCCCGTCCCGGCGATCCCGGCGAACGCGAGCGAGGCGGCATCGTCCTCTTCGAGCAAGCCATAGCGAACGCGCTGAGACAGGAGAGCCGCCTCGGTGCGATTCCGGCAGCCGGCCATCTTGAAGATGGCTGAAACGTGCGCCTTCACTGTGGATTCAGCAACGCGCAATTCATGCGCAATGGCCTTGTTGGACAAAGCCCTGCCGACAAGAAGAAACACGCGCCACTGCTGGGGCGTCAGGTTCCACAGAGGCGTCCCGGCATAAGCGGGCCCGGCGACAGGCTGCGTGGCGATGTCGGCAACGTGGTTGCGCTCCTTGTGGTGGTCGTTGCGCAGCGTTGAGATCGATGAATATAGGCGAGCATCTGTCATAGTCGTAAATCCATTCGGTTGGGCGTTATGGGCATAAGACTGAAGAGTTCACTCGGCGCCCCCATCGAGCACGCCGTACTGACGGTGGTGAGATCAGGATGTGCGGGAGCCAAGGCGAACGAGATGCGGTCGCGTACATGTGCATCGGTCGTGCTCCTCCCAAGTTTTTTGTGGTTCGGCTTGCTTGCATTTGCGCAAACCACCTTGGAGGATTGATTGGCAAGTGTTGTGCCAGCTTCGCATCTCTCTGTTATTTTTTGATTTTTCGATAGCGTTCATCCGGTGCGCGTCTCGCGAGTGCTACACACGTCGCATATTGTTTGCCTCAGGGCTGGATCTCCGCCGATGATTGCTTGAGAATAATTTGAGCAACAAATTCGCGGCTCATGGACCGATCGGCTGCGTGCAACAACTGTCTCATGGCCCATTAAGACTGTCGCAATGGCGCAACGCTTTCGTCTGGGCGCAGCCTGCTGCATATGCGAAGTCCCGCGATTGAAGAACGCCGGCAGCGATCGAAGCGCGCCTTGCCGCGCACGTCGCCGAGCCTTGCTTCTCGGGATGCGCGGGCCTCATTTGCCGATGGGCCATGCCGGAAATCCGATTGCTCTTGCCGCCGCCGGGCGGGCTCATCAGAGCCGGCGTTGAGTTCCGATCGGATTCGAAATCGTTTGCGCTGCAGCAGCGCAGTGTTGGCACATGCCTTGCTCTGGTTAAGGCGGGGAGGCTGCGCATCCGTTGGCGCATCCTTGTCCAAGAACAAAAACAATGCCCGACTGAAAACCAGGAAAACCGAGGAGGATTACGGCGCCATGCTTCACGATCTGACTTTGATCGCCGCAAGGCCATCCGCGTTCGCGACACCGACGCGGCGCCAGCTGCTGGGCACGACAGCAATCGTCGCGCTGACGGCTGGTTTGCTCACCACGACCCTGAGCCGCTACGCGGTCGCTGCTGCGACTTTCGATGACACCCAGAAGATGATGCTCCTGCGCGTGGCGCGCGACATCTACCCACACGAGACGCTTCTCGACAACGCACCCTACCAGGCCGTCATCGACAGCATCCTTACGGAAGCCGGCAAGGACGAGAAGGTTGCCAAGATGATGGCCGACGGCCTTGCCGATCTCGATAAACGCTCCGGCGCAATCTACAAATCCAAGTACGTCGATGTGAAGAACCCGCTCGAGCGCGAAGGCCTGCTTCGCCAGATCGAGCTGACCGACTGGTTCCAGAAGATCCGCGGCGGACTGCTGTTCGGTCTCTATAACAACAAAGCCCTCTATCCGAAGTTCGGCTACGACGGCTCCTCCTGGGAGCACGGCGGATGGATCAAGGATCCATCGTTCGGCAAGGTGGACTGGCTCGGGCTCTAAGGATCCAAGGGAAGGAAAATCATAAAATGGCAGACGCAAAATTCGATCTGAACGACGACTCGGTCGTCGTCATCGTTGGGTCCGGCGCCGGCGGCGGCACGATGGCCAACGAGCTTTCGCAGAAGGGCCACAAGTGCGTAGTTCTCGAGGCCGGCAAGACGCTCAGCCTGGAAGACATCGAAAACGACGAATGGGCCATGTTCCTAAAGATCTCATGGCTCGACAAGCGCTATTCCGGCGGCTCCTGGCATGGCCACGTCAACCACCCCAACCTGCCGGCGTGGATCGTCAAGGGCCTGGGCGGCTCCACCGTACACTGGGCCGGCGTTTCGCTGCGCTACCAGCCGCACGAGTTCAAGATGAAGACGACCACGGGGGGCGTGCCCGGCGCCAACATCCTCGACTGGCCGATCAGCTACGATGAGCTCAAGCCCTATTATGACAAGGCCGAACTCAAGATGGGCGTCACCGGCGACGTCACCGGCATGCCGCATCTGCCGGAAAGCTCGGACTGGAAGGTGCTGAAGGAAGGCGCCCGCCGAATCGGCTACAGCAAGCTGACGCCCGGCCCCATGGCCATCAACTCGGTCGAGCGCGACGGCCGCCCGGCCTGCCAGCAGATCGGCTTTTGCATGCAGGGCTGCAAGATCGGCGCGAAGTGGTCTACTTTATATACAGAGCTGCCGAGCGCGGTCGCCACGGGCAATTGCGAGATCCGCACGAACTGCATGGTTCTGCAGATCGAACACGACAAGTCCGGAAAAGTCACCGGCGTCGTCTACGCAGACAAGGACGGCAACCATCAACGCCAGAAGGCCAAGGTTGTATGCGTCGCCGGCAACTCTATCGAGAGCCCGCGCCTGCTGCTGAACTCCGCATCCAGCAAGTTCCCCGATGGCTTGGCAAACTCGTCCGGTCAGGTCGGCAAGAACTACATGTGCCACATGACCGCCGGCGTCTACGCGGTCATGCCGGGCAAGGTCTATCAGAATCGCGGTACGCAGGTGGCCGGCATCGTTCGCGACGAATCGCACCACGACGACAAGCGCGGATTCGTCGCCGGCTATACCCTCGAAAAGCTGACCCTGGGTCTTGGCTTTCTGTCGGCCTTCATGGTTCCAGGACCGACGGGCTGGGGTCATAAGCTGTCCGCGGCTCTCGAAAAATACGATCAGACCTCGGGCGTGTGGATCTGCGGCGAAGACCTGCCCCAGGAGATCAACGGAATCGAACTCCACAAGACCGAGAAGGATCAGTACGGGTTGCCGGTCCCGATCGTCAAAAAGACCGACCACCCCAACGACACCAACATGCGCAACCACGCTTATGCTCAGATGGGCAAGATCTATGACTCGCTCGGCGCTCTCGAGGTCTGGAACCTGCCGGCGTATCCTGCGAGCCACAACATGGGTACAAACCGCATGTCGGAGAACGCAAAAGACGGCGTCGTTAACAAATGGGGCCAGACTCACGACATTAAGAACCTCTTTGTTTCTGATGGTTCTCAGTTCACGACCTCCGCGTCTTGTAACCCGACGCTGACAATCGTGGCTTTGGCCATCCGCCAGGCGGAGCACTTGTCGGATCAGCTGAAGAAGGGTGCCATCTAGGCAACACAGTTGTAGAAAAGCGCTTCGCAGCCTTGCGTGTTTGGCAGATTGAGTTTAGCAAAGCACCATCGATGCGAAGCGCCTTTCTTGAGGCCGTGCATTTCACTACCGATCTACTGCAACACGTCGGGATTTGCAGCGATCAAAGATCAGAACTGAGCGAGTGTCGCGTCAAGTAGCTGCCAGCTACAGGCACTTCAGTTCGGTACCGACCAAGGCTGTTGTAACTGCGTAAGCGGCCACCGTAACAAGGCTGCTTGGTATGCGCGTCACGGCCAGTATCTCAGTAAGCAAAGGCTGTTTGTAACTGCGTCCAGGTGATCGAGTTTTCACTCGCATCGCCCATGCGCAGCGACGTCGCGGCCAAGAAGCATGAACTTAGACGGGTAACTTTGGATGGGGGACTACAACATGAAAGCAAGACTGCTGGCGGCGGCTATGGGAGCTGCTACCGTGCTCGGTGGAGGCAACGCCTTCGCTGCCGACCTCGGCGGCAACTGCTGCGCCGACCTCGAGGAGCGTATTGCTGAACTCGAAGCCACGACCGCTCGCAAGGGCAACCGCAAGGTCAGCCTGACGATCACGGGCTGGGTCTCGAGCCAGCTGTACTGGTTCGATGACGGCGTCGAGTCGAACGTCTACGTTGTCGACAACCACAACGACTTGTCGTCGAACGTGAAGTTCACAGGTTCGGCTCAGATTTCGCCTGGCTGGAAGGCTGGCTACTCGCTGTGGATCTACACCAACGGTCCTTCGTCGCTCGTTGCGAATGAAGATTGGGATGCTCCCGGCGGACAGCGTGGATGGGGCCTCAACGTCGAGAACTCCTACTGGTTCATCCAGTCCGATACGCTCGGCAAGCTGTCGGTCGGCAAGCAGAGCCTCGCAGCCGACAACGCCGCTCTCGGCACCGACTTCTCGGGCACCCTGTTCCCCGCGAACGGCGTGACCTTCGATGGTGGCGCTCTCGCTATCAACGTCAACGGCGCATTCACGGGCGCTCGTTGGATGAATGTCGCCTTCTGGTGCGAGCACGCTGGCGTCGGTATCGGCAACGACTGCGCTGGCGGCCGTCTGAACGGCGTGCGCTACGACACCCCGACCTTCGCCGGCTTCACGCTCGGCGCATCTTGGGGCGAGGACGACTACTGGGATATCGCTCTGCGCTACTCGGGTGAATTCTCGGGCTTCAAGCTGGCCTTCGCGACGGCTTACTCCGAGAGCACCGATCCCGACATCCTCGGCACGGGCGCTAACACCAACGACAACCAGTACTTCCAGATCGGCGGTATGGTGAAGCATCTCGCCTCGGGTCTGTGGGTCCACGGCACGTTCGGCAAGAACTTCATCGACAACACGCCCGGCAACCATGGTCCGCAGCCTGACATCACCGGCTGGTACCTGAAGGCGGGCTGGACCACGAAGTTCTCTTCGCTTGGCAATACCCACTTCTATGGTGAGTATGGCCGTAACGAAGACGCCTTCGAGTTCAACCAGACGATCTTCGGCCAGCGCGTTGTGAGCTCCGATGCTGATCGTTTTGGCCTGGGCGTTGTCCAGGAAATCGACGCTGCCGCCATGTCGCTCTGGGCCAAGTGGCGTCACCACGAACTGGACGGCACTCTGGTCAACGGCGCTTCGTTTGAAGCCGACGACGTCGACATGTTCCTCGCTGGCGCTGTGATCTTCTACTAAGATCCCGCAAAAGCTCAGGATTTGGAAAGGGCCGCTGCAAAGCGGCCCTTTTCGTTTGCCCAGATAGACTTACGCTGAGCCTAGGTGTGCGCCTGCGACACAAGTGTGTGCTCTGCGCAATTGTGGTGATTCGCCGCCACATGGCGGTGGGTAAGTGATTCGATTTTGCTGTTCGTGCTGGACTCGCCGGGTCGCCTGATTAAGAAGTCCCTATAGGTTCGCCCTACCCCAGGTGGCGCGAGTACCAGGAGATTAGACGGGTCAAGTTAGAGTGATGGGGGACTACACATGAAAGCAAGACTGCTGGCGGCGGCTATGGGAGCTGCTACCGTATTGGGCGGAGGCAACGCCTTCGCTGCCGACCTCGGTGGTAACTGCTGCGCCGATCTCGAAGAACGCATCGCTGAACTCGAAGCTACCACCGCACGCAAAGGCAACCGCAAGGTCAGCCTGACGATCACGGGCTGGGTCTCGAGCCAGCTTTACTGGTTCGATGACGGCGTCGAGTCGAACGTCTACGTCGTCGACAACAACAACGACTTGTCGTCGAACGTGAAGTTCACGGGCACGGCGCAGATCTCGCCTGGCTGGAAGGCCGGCTACTCGCTGTGGATCTACACCAACGGTCCCTCGTCGCTCGGCGCCAACGAGAACTGGGACGCCTCGCGCGGTAACTGGGGCTTGCAGGTCGAGAACTCCTACTGGTTCATCCAGTCCGACAGCCTCGGCAAGCTCTCAGTCGGCAAGCAGAGCTTGGCTGCGGATAACGCCGCCCTCGGCACCGACTTCTCGGGTACCCTGTTCCCCGCGAACGGCGTGACCTTCGACGGCGGCGGCCTCGGCATCGCCTACAATGGCGCCTATCTGTTCGACAACCTCTCCAATGACGGCCGCGCCCGCTGGATGAACAGCGCCTTCTGGTGCGAGCACGCAGACGTGGGCATCGCCAACGACTGCGCCGGTCTGCGCCTCAACGGCGTTCGTTACGACACCCCGACCTTCGCGGGCTTCACGATCGGCGCGTCTTGGGGCGAGGATGACTACTGGGACGTCGCCCTGCGTTATTCGGGTGAGTTCTCGGGCTTCAAACTCGCGTTTGCGACCGCCTACTCCGAGAGCACCGACGCCGGTATCGGCGGAGGCGTCACCAACGACACGAACGACAACCAGTACTTCCAGGTCGGCGGCATGATCAAGCACATGCCCTCGGGTCTGTGGGTCCACGGTACGTGGGGCCGCAACTGGATCGACAACGGTCCGAATTACAATCTGAACACGGAATGCGGCGGTCCCTGCCCCGACGACATCACCGGCTGGTACCTGAAGGCCGGCTGGACCACGAAGTTCTCGGCTCTCGGCAACACGCACTTCTATGGTGAGTACGGCGAGAACAAGGATGCGTTCGTTCGTGGCCTCCGTCTCGACGATGATCCGATCACCCTGGTCAATCCCGGAATTGCCCTGCGCAGCACGGATGCCACGCGCTACGGCGTCGGCGTCGTCCAGGAAATCGACGCGGCCGCCATGTCGCTCTGGGCCAAGTGGCGCCACCATGAGCTGGACGGCACGCTTGCGAACGGTGAAAAGTTCTCGGCTGACGACGTCGATATGTTCCTCGCTGGCGCTGTGATCTTCTACTAAGATCCGCGAAAGCTACGGATTTGGGAAGGGCCGCTGCAAAGCGGCCCTTTTCTTTGCGGGCACGCTGCAGAACAACCTCCGATGCCGTTCTGCGCTTTCGTGAAGCGGCGGAACGGTTCTAGTTATCGGTTTGGTCGCGCTTCTTGCGGAAAACCGGCTTCCGCTTTCGCCAAAAGCGCGCTAGGCGCGGCGCACTCCCGGGCCCGCTTCGCTTCCACCCTCCATTTGGCGAACTTGCAGCGCAGCATTCCTGGGGGCATATCTGGGGGCGTGCTCTAACGATGGCAGGCTCATGGTTACACTGATCGATACGCGCTCCGGCCCACCCGTCAACGGCGACCAAACGCGCTCGCCCGACCGTGCCCGGCATCCCGAGAAGGCTCACCGGGCCGAGACGCCGGTGGCTCAGAAGCCGCATTGGATTCGCGTGAAGGCCCCGTCCTCGCCCGTCTACAACGAGACGGCCGGCATCGTCCGCAGCCAGGGCCTGCATACCGTGTGCGAGGAGGCGGGCTGCCCCAACATCGGCGAATGCTGGAGCCAGCGCCACGCCACCATGATGATCATGGGCGATACCTGCACGCGGGCCTGCTCGTTCTGCAATGTCCGCACCGGGCTTCCCTTGCCGCTCGATGCGGGCGAACCCCAAAGGGTCGCCGATGCGGTGGCCAAGCTCGGGCTGTCTCATATCGTCGTCACGTCCGTCGACCGGGACGATCTCGACGATGGCGGGGCGGAGCACTTCGCGCGCACAATTCGTGCCATTCGCGCCACAGCGCCTTCAACCACGATCGAGATTCTGACCCCCGACTTCCTGCGCAAGCAAGGGGCTCTGGAGCGCGTCGTAGAGGCGCGGCCCGATGTCTTCAACCATAACCTCGAGACGGTGCCCGGCCTCTACCTGCGCATTCGGCCGGGGGCGCGCTACTTCCACTCCCTGCGTCTGCTGCAACGGGTGAAAGAACTCGATCCGGCCATGTTCACAAAGTCGGGGATCATGGTGGGGCTTGGCGAGGAGCGCGATGAGGTCCTTCAGCTCATGGACGACCTGCGCTCGGCCGACGTCGATTTTCTCACCGTCGGCCAGTATCTGCAGCCGACCCGCAAGCACGCCGAGGTGAAAGCGTTCGTGACGCCCGAGGAGTTCAAGGCTTACGAGACTGTGGCCTACGCGAAGGGCTTCCTGCTCGTCTCATCGAGCCCGCTGACACGCTCGAGCCACCATGCGGGTGAAGACTTTGCCAGGCTCAAGTCCGCGCGCGTGGCAGCGTCCGGGGCGGCGCAGAAGGCCACGCTGCCGCAATCCTGAAGCTCTAGGACCGCCTTGCGCGTTCGCTTCAGGGCGCCTTGCACGCCGGCTTCAACGCGCCGGCTTGGCGCGCGTCGTGCGAGGCGGGCCCGGTGCGCAGAATACATCATAGAGCGTTCCCATCACGCGGACGGCCTTGGGGTCTGCCAAGCGGTAATAGATCGTCTGGGCGTCGCGCCGGGTGGCGACGATGCCGCTCGCCCGCAGCTTCGCCAGATGCTGCGACAGCGCCGATTGGGTCAGGCCGACCGCCTCTTCAAGTGCGCCCACCGATCGCTCGCCTGCGTTGAGTTCGCACAAAATGAGCAGGCGGCTGGAGTTGGCCAGCACCTTGAGGTAGCTGGCGACATCCTGGCTGCGCTCGGTCAAGTCGCTGAGGTTCATGGCGCTACTTGAGCAATTGCTAATATTCCAGTCAAGCAGGATTGCGGTCGCACGATCCTCGCCCTGGCAGTTCGTCGCGGGCAACAGCCGCGCGCGCATTGCGCCTGGCGTTTTCCTGGCCGGCAAATTGTGCTTTGGTCGCCACCGCAATTGCCCCGTCAGTCCGGCCCGGGGCGCAGCCGAACCCACGATCAAACCGAAGGGCTCCAATGGCCCCATCAGACAAATCCCAGGCTGGCATGACAACGCATGAGACGGGCCGGTATGTGACCTTGAGGCGCCGCCTGCGCCACTACTACACGTCCTATTCTCCGCAGGCGCGCCGCTTCCGTTACGCTCTCCTGGCTTTCGACGTATTCACCATCGCCTTCATCATCGCGACGTCGTTTCTGCCGCGCAACGACCTCATCGAGGGGCTGGACGCGGTGTTCGGCATCGCCATTCTGGTGGAGTTCTGCGCGCGCATCTACAGTTCGCGCGGGCCATTTCGTGAGTTTCTGTATCTGACGACCTGGACCGACGCCGTGGCGATCGTGTCTTTTCTCGCTCCCATATTGGGAGAGGGGGCGGGGTTCCTGCGCGTTCTGCGCACGGTGCGGCTGCTGAGGACATATCACCTGTTGCATCAGTTGCGCCGCGACGTCCCCTATTTCCGCCGCCATGAAGATGTGATCCTCGCCAGCGTGAACCTCGGCGTCTTCCTCTTCATCATGACGGCGGTCGTCTACGAGACCCAGCATCTGACTAACCCGCAGATCCAGAACTACGTCGACGCGCTATACTTTACGATCACTACGCTCACGACGACCGGCTTTGGCGACATCACGCTGCAAGGAACGGGCGGGCGGCTCATCGCCGTCGCCATCATGATCCTGGGTGTGACGCTGTTCCTCAATCTGGTGCGCACCCTGCTCAAACCTTCAAAAGTTCGTCACCGCTGCCCGTCGTGCGGCCTGATGCGTCACGACTACGACGCGGTTCACTGCAAAGCCTGTGGCAATCTTCTCAACCTTGCGGATGAAGGCAAACTGTAAGCATCGCTTGCTCATGCCCGCATGAGAGCCGTGCGCGCTCCGTCAGCTCTTTGCTTTTACGATCTCGTTGATGTTCGCCATTCCCTTCTCGAACATGCCGCCGACCATCCTGTCCATGTTGACGAACACGCAGACGGCGCGGCCAATGAAGCCGTTAGGCCGGTCATGGTCCACGTCATGCGCGTGCCGTTGCCCTCGGACACGAACGCAAACACAGTCTCGTTGGTCGCCTGCATCGGCTGCAAAAATTCTAGGCGCATGACGATACGCTCGTTGGGCTTGGCCTGGGTGATGGTCATCTTGCCTTCTCCCACCTCGCTGTTGCCCGACCACGCAAATGCCGCGCCTTCTCCAGAGTTTGCGCCTTCGAATGTGGCCTTGGCATTTGGATCGAGCTTTGCCCATGGCGACCAGTTTTGCCAGTTGTGATAGTCATTGACCTGCGCGAAAACCGCGTCGCGCGGCGCATCGATATGCGCCGTGCGCGTGACTGAGAACTCGGACAGCAGCATCGCGACATACCCGGCGAAAAGCGCTACCGCCGCAACGATCGAGATCGTGATCCATTTCAGCATCTTTGTTGCTCCATTACCTTCGCGGCCACCCAACGGCCTTTTACCGCCCAATCTTGGCGTTGGATTGACCCATGGGCGCGTTAACTGCATTCCTCATCGCGCATTTCGGTTGCTTTGCGAGGATTTGACGTAGACAGCACAACCGGGCACGATCCCGGCTCTGACGTCGAGGTTTCGTGTATGACGTGGGCCGAGCACATCCACATCGGTGAAGGCACACCAGTGAGAGCGTACCAATGAGCATGCACACATCCATGATGCGCGCGCTGCACCGTTGCGCCGCTGGTCTTCTTCTTATGATCGCCGCAAGTTCGCTCTCCATTGCGGCTGCTGAAGATCAGGCACCGCCGCCCGCCACGCCCGCCAACAGCAGCGAGACCACAAACGCTGCAGCGCAGGAGCCCGCCAAGACCACGGCCGCTACGTCCGCGCAGGCGTCCGGCAAGCTAGAGGACAAACAAGACGCCGCCAGCGCGGATGGACTCAACATGGAGGTGTTTCTGGACCGGCTGATGCGCGCGGAGAGCGGCGGGCGCACGAATGCCCGCAATCCGCGCTCGACCGCTGTGGGGCCATTCCAGTTCATCGCTTCGACCTGGCTGATGATCGCCAACAAACATTTCACCAAAGAGGCCGAAGGGCTGCGCGCCGACCAGGTGCTGGCGCTGCGCACGGACATGGCCCTGTCGCGCCGGGCTGCGCAGATCTACACACATCAGAACGCGGCCTATCTGCTGGCGCAGGGCCATAAGGCGACCTATCCCAACTTGCGCCTTGCCTTCCTGGTCGGCCCTGGCGCGGCGGTGCGCGTCCTTGCGGCGCCCGCCGATACCGCAGCGAATACGCTTCTGGGCGGCTCCGTCATAGCGGCCAACCCCTTCATGGCGCGATTGACGGCGGCAGGCCTTATCACTCGCGCGGCCCGCGATATCCTGGCGGATCCCGGCACGCTAGCCGGCGTGACGCCAGATCCTGCGCTGGCGGCGGCGGGAGGATCGGCACGCAAACAGCCTGCGATTGCAGCGCCCTGCGAACTCAGCCTGCCATCATGCCGCCGCTGGCTTGCGCTCGCGCAAAGGCGGGTTGATCGCAAGCAGCGCCGCGCGAGCCGCTGAGCATGCGCATTTAGCCTCGGGCGCAGCACAACAATCCGCCTGCCAAATCGTGCCAGACGGCCCAAGAATCAACCGAATCTGCTAGATAGTTGAAGCTCCAGCCATGTCCTTGAGGAGTTGCGATCATGTCCGACAGAACCCAGCTCGCCATTGGCCGCAATACGTTGAACGTGCCCCGCGTCACCAAACGGGCACTCGAGGTCTTTGTCGCGACGGGCGTGACCGGAATGGTGTCGCTGCTCATCCTGCTGCTGAACAACGTGCTGACCGGACGTGGCGGCTGGCTCAATGGCTTCGACGTCTGGATGTCATTCATCCGCAGGCCCGACATTCTCGGTACGATGCTGTTGACCGCCATCTGCACGGTTGCGTTCCTTCAGTGGCAACGCGACGGAAGCGGTAAGCGATAGGCTGGCCGGATAGGTTGACGGGATAGGCGGGCGGACTTCCAACAACGCACACCTTCATCGCACCGGCGCAGTGGATAGCGCCCCACAGGAGCGTCATTCCCGGGTGTCGTCGAATCTCGCACGCATCAAGATCAGGCTGCCCTCGTTATCCGCCCTGCCAGGTCTTAATGGCATCGAGCGGATAGACCAGCATCAGCACATTGAGCGTGAGGTTGTCGCGGATCATGTAAGCCATGAACGCTTCAAGGCTGAAGATCGTCGCCACACTCATCCAGATTGGCAACCGCGCGGCCAGGGCGAAGCCGAGCATCATGGCAAAGATATCGGCCAGGGAGTTGACGACGCTGTCGCCGTAATAGTCGAGTGCGATCGTCGCTTCGCGATAACGGTCGATGATCAGCGGCGTATTCTCAAGGATCTCCCAACCCGCCTCGAGAGCGACGGCGGCCGCGAACCGCTGAGCTGATGTCCACTCGGGCTTTGCCCACCACAGCAGCGCGTAAAACAACAGCCCATGGAGCACATGGGAGAACGTGTACCAGTCAGTGAGATGCTGGGAGTTCTCCGAACTTTGCACCACGCCATGCCACAGCTTGACGGTGCCGCAGATACACACCGGCACGCGCCCCATCGCCAGCAGCACGAACGCGGTCGCGATCACGATCCCGGCGGCGACGCGCGCGCTGTGCTTTGCCGTCAGCGTTGCCAATCGCAGCTCATTCCTCCAGATCCGCCCGCGCCGGCATACGGTCTTTGCGGCGCGCGCGCCAGTTCGCCCAGGCCTCGACGAGCGCCCACACGACGAGAATGGCAAGCAGCCCCGGCAGGGTGATGAGCGCCATCCATCCCATGACGAACATCGGCGAAAGCACCCCGCCAACATCTACTCCCGCAATGGAGCACACCGGCGTTGAGGCTTCGTTGAGTTCGCATCCGGCCAGCGCCGCGATGGTGGCGGCCACCAGCACGCAGCCAAGCGGCAGAAGACACAACACCGCCAAGGCGATGAAGATGCGGCGAACCTGACGCATTTGTTCCCTCCCCCGACACAATGGCCCAACCGGCAGACCAGGGCCCGTTTGCTTTAGCGCGCTTTCCGGAAAAGTGGGAACCGGTTTTCCGATCAGAAAGCGCCCCGGAACAAAGCGCGCTTTCCGGAAAAGTGGGAACCGGTTTTCCGAGTGGAATTTCACTGGTATCGCAAGGCGCCGGCCATCGCCAGGCAGCGGGGCGGGTCGTCTATGTCTCGATAAGGCTTGCAGGGAGGTTGTGCGCAATCTATTGGCCGAGGCACCGATTATCCCTGCGGGCCGGGTACCACCGGGCCGGTGCAAGCTTGAGGAGCAACTGGCGTGGCAGACCTTTCCAGACTGCATGTGGGCCTTGAAGGCTCGGCGCGCATCGTCGTGGCGCCCGATCGCATGGCGCCAGCCATGGGCTCAGGCGGCGCGCCGGTGTTCGCCAGCCCGTCGATGGTCGCGCTCATGGAAGGTGCCGCCGTCGACTGCGTGGAAGCCCTACTTCCCGCAGGACATCAAAGCCTAGGCACGCACCTCGACGTGCACCACATCGCGGCCACGCCCGAAGGATTGACCGTCACGGCCCATGCCAGGCTGACAGCCATCGACGGCCGCAAGCTTACGTTTGCCGTCGAGGCCCATGATGGCGCGGAGACGATCGGAAAAGGCACCCATGTCCGCGTCGTCGTCGATACGCCGCGTTTCATGGCTCGCTTGTCGCAAAAGTCCGGATCGAGGGCTTGAGGGGGCACGGGCAGCCGCCCCATATGGGCCCGGGTTCCGGACTTTGTTGCATCTGCACACGCCGTGCTATGAGTAGCCGGACGTGAGCATGCCCGCAAAGGAGCGCAAAGTAGTGCAGACAGCGATGTTGAGGCAGCTGGGACTCGTCCTTTCTCTGAGCGCCCTCCTGGGCGCCTGGGTTATCCCGGCGCAGGCTCAGGAGTGCACGGCTGCCGATTATGCCGCGGCCGTGGACCGTTCGGGCGCGGAGCTGAGCAAAGCGAGCCGCGCCGTCCAGTCCAAGATCCAGCAGCGCATGCGCCGTTATCAGCAAGTCGCCGGCTTGCCTGACGCCGATTATGAGGAGGCCGCCCTCCAGGCCATCCATGATGACCGTCTGGAACAGCTCGACGCAAAGAGCAGCGAACTGCTCCTGAAGATCGACAGCATGGGACGGCTGCCCGCCGGCAAGCCGCCGAGCTGCGCAGAAGTCTCCGACATCGACGCGATGGGCAAGGAGTTGCTGGGCATCGTTCGCACCAAGTCCGACTACATCATTGCGCGGCTCGACGCCAAGATTGCCGAGGCGGGCGGAACGCCGAAAGCCGAAACGCAGAAAGCCGAGATAACCAAGGCCGAAATACCGGAAGCCCGGCCCGCCGCACCAAAGCCGGCTCCGGCGGCCGGCGCCAAGCCGCCGCCCAAAGAGCCCAAGTCGGAAACCAGGGCAGCAGCCAAACCCCAAGTCGCGATACGTGAGGACTGGCCGGCCAAGACCAGATCCAACGATGCGTTTGATCCCTCTCGCAGCGACGCTGTCCCTGGTTCCACGCCCGGACCCGGCGATGATGCAGCCACTCAGGCTAATGAGGATGGTTATTCCATCGACGAAATCCGTGACGCCACACGGGGCTTTTTCGGCGCCATCTCAACGAGTCTGGCGAGCGTCATCGAACATGCCTTCAAGACCTCGGGCCGCCCGACGGCCTACGTTCTGGGTACCGAAGGCGGCGGCGCATTCCTGGCTGGTTTGCGCTTTGGCGAGGGCACGCTCTACATGCGCAATCATCCCGAGACGCGCAAAGTCTGGTGGCACGGTCCATCCATCGGCGGCGACTTCGGCGCATCGGGCACGAGGACCATGTTTCTGATCTACAAGCTCGACAGCGAGCAGGGTTTGTTTCGGAGCTTCACGGGCGTCGATGGCTCCGCGTTCTTCGTGGGCGGCGTCGGCATGACGGTTTTGAAAGGCGGCGATGTCATCATGGCGCCGATCCGCACGGGGCTTGGCCTGCGGGTGGGCGCCAGCGTCGGCTACGTGCGCTTCACGCCGACCGCGACCTGGAATCCGTTCTAGGGCCATTGTGAGTTTCGTGGAATGGCGCATGACGCGCCGATCCCGGCAGCTGAGAGAACAAGAAAGTCCGGCGCGAAGGCCGGACTTTCCGATTGTCGCAAAGCATCTCGGGACAACTTACCACCATGAGCTGCTGGCGTAGCCGCCGTAATAGTACCGGCGCGCCTGGTTGCGCGTCATCGGCCGGCCCTTGTACGTATTGGCATTCGCAGAGGGCGGATACTTCGAATTCGCCGCAGTCTTGTGCTTCTTGATGAAATTGGGGTTATAGGCTGACGTCGTCGCGCCAAAGTCGAACAGGCCCCATCCGCTGTTCTGGCTTGCCGCATACTGAGGCGCAGGCGCGCTCTTGCGATGGGCGATTGCGGGCGCGCCGTACCTGGGCGTGCCGTGAACCGAGACGCGCGTCATCTTCAGCCCGTGCTTGTGCACGAGATTATAGAAGGTCTTGGCGTTGCCGGGGGAAAGCCGAATGCAGCCGTGCGAGGCGGGGCGTCCGAGCATGCCCGTTGCATATGTGGCGTGAATGGCGATGCCGCCGTTGATGAAAACCGAGTGCGGCATGGGCGCATTATCGTACTTGCGCGAGTACCACATCTTCGCCGTCCACTGCGGACGGAAGGTCCCGCGCGGCGTGGGATGGCTCGCCGTGCCCGACGAGATCGGCCAGGAGTACTTCACCTGGCCGCCCTCGCTGAGAGTCAAGGTCTGCGCACCAAGATCAATCGATACCTTCAAGGTTGGGTCGGGGAGCGGTTCAGGTTTGGCGGCAGCCTTCGTATCGGCATTTGAGGATTGTTGAGTTGCTGGCGCATCTGGGGTCGAAACCTCATTTGGCGTCCTGGCTGCGGGGGCCTCCGCCGCCGAGGCCGGCGTCGAGGTATGCGCGCCATCGTCGGCTTTGGCGACAACCGTCGCATCCGTGTTGGCGGGCTCGGCCAGAACGGCGCCACCCGAAAGCATGGTCATGCTGGCCAGCGCCAATACGCTCTTACGCAACATCCTGAACTCCAATCTGCGAACCAACAACGATACGCGACGACAACTATACGAGAATGGGTGCTGAAAACTTAACGGCGTGGTCGATTTGCAGTCCGGCATCGCATTTTGGTCACGATCGAGAATGTCAGCTATATGACTGTCACTCCCCGATATTTCTCCCTGCTTGTCTGACCGGCCATTAAACGCGTTCGATAAAATGCCCAAATACGCATTAGTAGACCGCGATGCGCGTGCGACTCATGCCGTGACTTGAGACGAGCGAAAAGAGTTCACGCGCATGTCCCGGCGCCAGACGCACGCAGCCGTGCGAGACCGGGCGGCCCAAATACCGCGTGTGTGGCGTCCCGTGAATGGCGTATCCGCCGCTGAAGAATATGGAATACGGCATGGGAGCATCGTCGTATTTGCTCGAGTACCATACACGCTCCAGCCGCCGGGCGCGGTAAACGCCACGAGGCGTGCGATAGCCGCCGCGGCCCGTTGAAACCGCCCACGTATAATAGTGCATCCCATCGACATAGACGTCCATGGTCTGCGACCTCGTGCTGATGTGAACGGAAACATCGGCTTTGGCCGAAATCGGCACAGCCGCCGCGAGCAGCGCCATGGCAGCTGCCGCCATACCCCTCAACATTGCAGAACCCTCGAACGCGACTTGACCACAATACTCGGATTGCAGGCCCCGTGACCGCAGAGGGGGCGGCGTCCCTCAAAGATCTTGGTAGCGACTGCGAGCCAGCAAATCCATCTCGTTGAAGAGCATCGATGATGTGGCTCGCGAGCGCAAGTCCGTACTGGCACGTAACAGTAATGTAAATTGCGTTGCGTGCATCCCCACAACGGCGTTTTGCGCGATCAGCCAGGCATCGCGGCCTTCATATCGCTGTACGCCGCCAAGGCACGCGTGCGCGCTGCCGCGTGATCGACGAGAGGATTTGGATAGGTTTCGCCAAGCGTCACACCGGCTGAACGAAGCGTCGGAGTCGGCGCGGTCCAAGGCGCGTGAATATACTCGTTTGGTAGATTGGCAAGTTCCGGAACGAAGCGGCGCACATATGCGCCGTCAGGATCGAATTTCGCACCTTGAGCAACAGGATTGAAAATACGGAAATAGGGAGTCGCGTCCGCGCCCGACCCAGCCACCCATTGCCAGCTTGCGGCATTGTTCGCCAGATCCGCGTCGACCAGGGTATCCCAGAACCAGGATTCGCCCTGCTGCCAGGAGATGAGCAGGTCTTTGACCAGGAACGAGGCTGCAATCATGCGGACACGGTTATGCATGTACCCGGTCTGCCAAAGCTCGCGCATTCCCGCATCTACGATGGGGAACCCGGTTTGCCCCTTCTGCCAAGCACTCAGATGGGCGGCGCTTTTCTTCCAAGGGAAGCGCGCGAACTCAGGCCGGAACGGCTTTTGCGGCAAATCCGGCCACTGAGTGATCAGCGTGTAGGAAAACTCGCGCCACACGAGTTCCCTGAGAAACGTTTCGTGTCCCGCGTCGCCACCCGGTATGCTGCCGGCTGCCTGCCCCGCACGATACCAGCACATCCCGGGCGTGATTTCGCCGAAATGCAGATGCGCAGAAAGGCGCGACGTCGCTTCAAGATCGGGCCGATTTCGCAACCGCGCATAATCCGCCATCGCATCTTTGAGAAAACGCTCAAGACGCGCGTGCGCGCCGGCTTCGCCGGGCGTCCAGGTCTCGCGTAGCCCTCCCGCCCAATCGGGCTTGCCGGGAAGCAGATCCAGCGCCTCGAGCGCAAGCCCCCTGGAAGCGCGTGCCGTTGCGGGAATGTGCGAGGGCGCAGGCGCCGGCGCGGGCACGGCCAGCCCTTGTGCCAGCCCTTGTGTCAGCGCACGCCAGAACGGCGTGTAGACCTTGTATGCGCCTCCGCTCTGGGTGCGGATGTCCTCAGGCTCCCGCAACAGCGCCCCGCCGAAGCGTTTGAACGCGACGCCTGATCCCTCGAAGCGCGATTTGATGCGCGCTTCCTCAGCCGCTGCAGAGGGCTCGTATGCGCGCGAGCAATAGACGGCACACGCTCCGGTCTTCTCCACGAGCCGCTGCAGTTCCTGGTCCCCCTTTCCCCGCAGCAGCAGGAGGCGATTTCCGCACACCTCCAAATCTCGCGCGAGTGAAGCAAGGCTCAGATGAAGCCACCACCGCGAAGCCCCGCCCATGCGCCACACACCGGCGGTGTCATCGTCGAGGATGTAGACGGCGACGACAGGCCGGCCGGTTGCAACCGCAGCCCTAAGCGCGCGATGATCGCGCAGGCGCAAGTCGTTGCGAAACCACATGACGGCGGGGTGTTGAGACATTGGCCTAGGTGGTGGGTCGAGGATGGCACACGAGTGGAATGGTCACCCGCGCCGGGCGGCTACCGGATCATTCCGTCTGGCGGCTCACCGCTGCAGACGCAGTGTTAAACGCACCACCGTGCGATTGGATCACGCACAGCGTAAGCTAATTGAAGAGAAGATCGAAGATGCTCTTGGGCTTGGGCTGATGCCGGCGTTGTTGCGAGGATGCCGAACGGCGCGGCTTGTGATCGCCCTCCCCCATTCCAAAAGGCTGCCCCCAGGGAGACCATGTCGAACCGCTGTAGGACTTGGAGGCCGCGCGCCGCGACGGCCCTGTTGATCCCGGAATGGCCGGCTCCGCCACGGCGGGCGCGGTCATCCGCAAGGAAAACTCATCCGTCACGCCGTCAATGCTGGCAATCTGAACCCGATCATCCTCCCACGTCCATGTGGCGACGCGGTTGCCTTGGCGGCTCGGCTGGATGGCGATGACCTTGGCGTTGTCGATGTCGACGATGGCGGACTGCTCGGTTTCCTCCGGACCCGACGTGCCGATCACGCGTCCCGCACCGAAGCGCAGCACGCCGTAACCCTTAAAGGGCTCTTTCTTCAACTCCCACGCGAGCAGCTTTGGCGTACCCTCCCCCATCATCTCGAGCGGGATGCGCAGGCTGGGAAAGTCGTCGGATACGGCGAAGAACGTTGCCTTGCGGGCGACCACGCGCCAGTTCCCGGTACCCGCGCCCGCCACGACCTCGTCGGCCGCCGTATCGTCGCCCGCTCCGAGCCGCTTCAAAGCGTCTTGCGCCATTTTCCAGCCGGGCTTGAGGGCGGCCGCCTTGCGTTGCGCGGCGACCGCGGCATCCGGACGGCCACGCGCCTCCTCCATCTCACCCAGCGCCCACTGGACCTGGGCGTTCTCGGCATCGAGCTTCAACGCGGCGCTCATGTCTTTTTGCGCCACGTCGAGCTGCTGGGTCTGCTTGTAGAGATAAGCCCGGTAGGCGAACGCAATCGCCGAACGCGGATCGAGTTCGATGGCGCGGTTGAGATCGGCAAATCCTGCGTCATAAGCCTCCGCCATGCCGTTGGCCAGCCCGCGCGCCTCGTAGGCCGCCACGGAGGAGGGCGCAAGCTCGATGGCGCGGGAGAAATCCTTGATCGCCGACATCACGTTGGCGGCATCCAGATATGCGTAGCCGCGAACGATGTAGAGTTCGGCATTATTGCCGTCAAATGCCGCCGCGCGCGAAAGGTCCTCGATCGCCTCCTCTCCCTGCCCGATGACGAGACGCGCCTCGGCGCGATTGCGATAGGCGGTGGCAAAGCGCGCGTCGGCATTGACCGCACGCGAAAAGTCGCGAATGGCGGCGTGGGGCTTGCCCGTTGCCAGATGCGCAAGGCCCCGGCCCGACAGCGGCGGCGCACTCTGGGGTGAAAGCTCTATGGCGCGCGTGAAATCGGCGATCGCCTGCGCTTGCCGGCCGAGCTTGAGACGCGCGTTGGCGCGGTTAGAAAAGGCGGCCGCGTACTTGGGGGCAAGCAGTATCGCGCGATCATAATCCTTGATCGCTTCCTCGTACTGGCCCAGCATGACGAGAAGATTGCCGCGATTGTTATATGCCGGAGCATACTCGGCAAACAGCTTCAGAGCCGCGTTGTAATCGTCGAGCGCAAGCTTCGCCTCACCAGCCTTGGCGAGCGCCACGGCCCGGTCGTTGAGAATTGCCGCGCGGCGATCGTTTGCAAGGCCCGTATCCTTCAACGCCTCCGTATAGGCGGCAATTGCTTTGGCCGTATTCCCCCGCGCAAGTTCTTGCGCCGCTTCGGAAGCTTTTTGTCCGGGTCCCGTGCTTGCGGCGTCGGCGCCCGCAGCACCCGCCGCCGGCTGAGGCCCGCCCGCCGCCACGCCGCCGTCCTCTGCTGCTCTCGCGCCCTCTTCGGCCGCGCGGGCGGCCGGCATGAATGTCCCGGCCCCGGTCAACCAGACCGCGAGCGCACACAGCAGCACGGATGAAAGTACGTCGAGGCGCATCGTTCCTCTTGGAAGGGTCCTTATGCGGCGTTTCGGAGCGGCCGACTCAAAATCAAGAAAGCCGCAGGTTGCTTGTACTTGGCCATTATGGCCCGTCGAGGACGAAATGCCAAAGTCGCGGGCTTACGAACCGCCAATCCAACCTCGCTTGACCACCTTGCGCCCACATTCTAGAGCCCAACCGTCCAACGGCGTCCTGGGGGTCGTAACATGAACCTTTGGCTGCGGCTTATCCGGGTGGTGATCGCCGGGCTGCTCGGCAATGGGCTGCGCCTGCCGCAGGAATGCTCACGCGTGACGTTCCGGGTGTGGCTGCACGACCTCGACCCGTTCGGGCATATGAACAACGGGCGCTATCTCACGATCATGGATCTGGGGCGAAGCGATCTCGCCGTGCGCTCGGGACTGCTGCGCGCGGCACGGCGCCACAAATGGACACCGATCGCCTCGGCGGTCATGATCCGGTTTCGCCGCGAGATGCGGCTGTTCCAGAAGTTTCGCCTGGAAACGCGCATACTATGGTGGGATGACACGCGAAGTGTCATCGAGCAGGTCTTCATCCATGAAGGCGGCGTTCATGATGGTCAGGTAGCCGCGCACGCCCTCTTCCTCGGCGGATTCTACGACCGGGCGATCCGAAAATTCGTGCCTATTGCGCGCCTGATGGAGGAAGTGGGCTCGTCAGGCGAGAGTCCGCCGATGACGCCACAGGTCGCGGCATATCTGGCAACCGACGATGCGATGAGGGCGGCGATCCGGCGCGCGGGCGAAGGCACGCCGTCCAAGACGAGCACCGCATCGTGACCGTTCCACAAGCAAAGCCCGCCCGCAGCGGCTTGGCGCGGCTCGGGGCTCCAAGCCGTCCGGCCCGCCTCTCACCAATCCGGCTGGTTTTCCTTCCTCTGCAAGCAACCGCGAACTCAAGTCACGGCACACAATTTTTTGAGCACGCTTGGAAGTATCTCCGGCAAGTCCTCAGCGATGAGCCCGGGGCCAAAAGCATTGGCGCATTCGGCGTGCAGCCATACGGCCGCACAGGCGGCCTCGAAAGCCGGCATTTTCTGCGCAAGCAGACCGCAGATGAACCCCGCGAGCACATCGCCTGATCCGGCGGTCGCCAGCGCGGGCGGCGCGTTCGCGTTGATGGCGGCAAAGCCGTCGGGCCGCGCGATGACCGTGTCGGGCCCCTTCAGGAGGACCACCGCCCCGCTTTGCGTGGCGGCCGCGCGGGCGCGATCGAGCTTTGAGGCAAGCTCCGCTGCTTTTGGAAACAACCGCTTGAACTCGCCTTCGTGCGGCGTCATCACGACCGGGCGCCCGGCCGATTTACCCACAGCCGCAAACAATGTTTCGGGATGATTGGCCGAGGCTCGCAGAGCGGCGGTGAATCCGAAGCCGATGCTGCCCTCGACCTCTTCTTGGCTCTGCGCGAACGACGTGAGCGCGTCAGCATCGAGCACGACAGCTGCCCCCGACTGCAGCGCCGCCAGCACGAGTTCACGCGTGTCCTCGCCCACACCTGCACCTGGACCTATGAGGCAGGCGTTCTTGCGCTTGTCCTGGAGTATTTCCCCGAGTGCGCGGGCCGATGGGCACGCTGTCAGCATGATCGCCGTCAGGTGCGCGGCGTTCTCGGGAAGCGCGGAAGAGGGGCTCGCCACCGTGACCAGCCCCGCACCGATCCGCAGCGCGCCGCGCGCCGACATGCGCGCCGCTCCCGAATGGAAGGCTGGGCCTGAAACGGCCAGGGCATGGCCGCGCGTGTATTTGTGGGAGGACCGTGCCGGCGAGGGAAGCACCCGATGCCACACCGCGGGCGTGTTTTCGACAGCGTGGAACAGGGGTTGGGCGTCACCCCCGCCGGCGCCACCGGCGAGCACACCTTCGGGAATTCCGATATCGGCCGCGACGATCTCGCCGCACAACGCGGCCCCCGGCATCAGCAGATGGCCCGGCTTTTTGCGAAAGAACGTGACCGTGCGATCCGCGATGGCGGCGACGCCGGGCAGCTGGCCGCTCGTGCCGTCGATTCCGCTCGGCACATCCACTGCAAGAACGCGAGCGCCCCTGTCACGCCCCGCGTTAATGGCCTCGATTGCGGACGCAAACTTCCCCTCCGGGGCGCGCGCCAACCCGGCCCCGAAAATGGCGTCGATAATGACCCAGGCATGTTCGAGCTTGCGCGGGTCATCGTCGGCGGCCCCGTCCCAGCGCCTTGCCATCGCGGCCGCGTCCCCCTTCAACTGTTCCAGCGGCACGAGACAGGCTACCTGCACGTCGTAGCCGCGCTCCTTGAGGTGGCGCGCAGCCCCGAAGCCATCTCCGCCGTTGTTGCCCGGTCCGCACAACACCGCAACGCGCGACGCCTGCGGCGCCATCTTCGCCGCCTCATCCGCGACCGCGCGCCCGGCATTCTCCATCAGGGTAAGCGACGGCACGCCCAGCGCCACGGCGCGGCGGTCGGCTTGAGCCATTTCATCGGTCGTCAGCAGTTCGTTCATCGTCTTGACCCCGCGCGATAGCTTCGGCCTGTCGATTTTCGACGCACGCACGGAAATCTCAAAGCGAAGCCTTGCGCCATCGCAACTTGCCGCCGCGTGAGCTTTCTCGATCTGCCATCAAAACAGGCAAGAGCTGCCGCCCTAATTTCCACCACAACGCCTATGGATTGGGCACACGACACCGATGCGGCTGGCCACAGAAAAACCTAATGCTCTGTAAAGGCGAAGGAATCCACCGAGCCTCCCGTCTGGCACGAACCCTGCTATCTGTGGGAACCGAGACCAATTGGAACCAAGACCAATCGGTGAGCCAGCTCTAATCATCAGGGGCGCCATGAAGAAGATCGAAGCAATCATCAAGCCGTTCAAGCTCGATGAGGTCAAAGAAGCGCTACAGGAAATCGGCCTGCAGGGCATCACCGTCATCGAAGCCAAGGGGTTTGGCCGCCAGAAGGGTCACACCGAATTATACCGTGGCGCCGAGTACGTCGTCGATTTCCTGCCGAAGGTGAAAATCGAAGTCGTGCTGACGGATGAGCTGCTCGACAAGGCCGTGCAAGCCATCCAGAAGGCAGCCAAGACCGGCCGCATCGGCGACGGAAAGATCTTCATATCCTCGATCGAGGACGCCATCCGCATTCGCACCGGCGAATCCGGCCGCGACGCAATCTGAAAGACCGACCATCAGCCAGCCTCGCCTAAGTTTTAGGCTTGGCAAGTTCTACGCGCGCGGATACGCGTGGTGCCGCCCATACTTGCAAGACAGGGGAATTCTAATGAAGAGCGCGAGCGATGTCCTGAAGTTCATCAAGGACAAGGATGCGAAATTCGTGGACCTGCGGTTCTCGGATACCAAGGGCAAGATGCAGCATGTAACTGCGGACGTCTCCTGCATCGACGACGATGTTTTCAGCGACGGCTACGCCTTCGACGGCTCATCGATCGCAGGCTGGAAGTCCATCGAAGCATCCGACATGCTGCTGATGCCCGATCCCACCTCCGCGCACATAGATCCCTTCTTCGCGCAAACCACGGTTGCGATCTTTTGTGACGTCATAGAGCCCTCCACGGGTCAGGCTTACGAGCGCGATCCGCGCGGCATCGCCAAAAAGGCCGAAGCTTACATGATGTCCCTCGGCATCGGCGATACGGTCTACTTCGGCCCGGAAGCCGAGTTCTTCATCTTCGACGACGTGAAATTCTCCACCGACATGTATAATGTCGGCTTCAAGCTCGACTCCTCCGAGTTGCCCACGAACTCGTCCACCGATTACGAGATGGGGAACCTCGGCCATCGCCCCCGCGTCAAGGGCGGATATTTCCCCGTCCCTCCCATCGACAGCTGCCAGGACATCCGCTCCGAGATGCTGTCGGTTCTGACCGAGATGGGCGTCACCGTCGAAAAGCATCACCACGAAGTCGCCGCCGCCCAGCACGAACTCGGCATCAAGTTCGGCCCGATGATCACGATGGCCGACCACATGCAGATCTACAAGTATGTGGTCCATCAGGTCGCGCAGGCATACGGCAAGACGGCGACGTTCATGCCCAAGCCGCTCTTTGGTGACAACGGTTCCGGCATGCATGTCCACCAGTCGATCTGGAAGGCCGGCCAGCCGATGTTCGCCGGCGACAAGTATGCCGACCTGTCTCAGATGTGTCTGTATTATATCGGCGGCATTCTCAAGCACGCGAAGGCCATCAACGCCTTCGCCAACCCCTCGACCAACTCCTACAAGCGTCTGGTCCCCGGTTACGAAGCGCCCGTTCTGCTCGCCTATTCGGCGCGCAACCGCTCCGCATCTTGCCGTATCCCGCACGTTTCCTCTCCCAAGGCCAAGCGCCTCGAGGTCCGCTTCCCCGATCCGGCGGCCAACCCCTACCTTGCGTTCACGGCGATGCTCATGGCGGGCCTCGACGGCATCCAGAACAAGACCGATCCGGGTCCTGCCATGGACAAGAACCTCTACGACCTGCCCCCGGCAGAACTCGCCCAGATCCCGACCGTCGCTGGCTCCTTGCGTGAAGCGCTCGACAGCCTCGACAAGGATCGCGAGTTCCTCAAGAAGGGCGGCGTCATGAACGACGACATGATCGATGCTTACATCGCGCTGCGCATGGAAGAGAACATGCGCTACGAGATGACGCCTCATCCAGTCGAGTACGATCTGTACTACTCGGTCTAAGACGCGTCTCATCGAAACGGAAAAAAGGCGGATACTCCAGTCCGCCTTTTTTATTTGCGCCCTTCAGTAGAAAACCAGCACACCAACACAGCCCGCGATTACCGCGTAGTAGAAGAACTGGCGCTCGCGAACCAGGAACCATGCCACCACGCGGCGGGGAATATCGGTCCAATGGTAGCGTGACAGAATCCCGAGTGCGAGACCGATCGCCAGACCAAGAACGGCGGATTCCATGTGCAGCCCTGCGCCAGCCGACGCTGCTTGCTCACCCTGGGTGTTGAGCCAGGGAATAGTGAGCGTGAGCACGCCGAGCGTCATGACGCCCAACGCGAGCATGGAGAAGAACTGCAGTACCGGGCGCATCATGGCGAAACGTTTTCACGAAAAAAGTCTCTACCGCGGCGGCGCGGCTTTCCCGCAATCCACCCGCCTTCAAACTACAAGGGGTAAGCGAATAATTTGTTAACCATCCCGCCCGTCCGGATGCAGCCGGTGACCGGCGGGATCTTCGCGATGGTCGGCGCCACTCCGGCCAAGGCCACAGGTCCAGTCGACTGTCGATGCGATGACTCGATCCATCGTGGCTTTGGTCCGCTTCAACCCGATGTGGCGGGGAGATCCTTACTGCCTGGCACGGCTGCCGTTGGCGCCATCGCCTGCATGGCGGGCAGGCCCGTCAGCGTTGCGAAACCCTTTCCGGCATCCTGTGGACGCACACCGCGGATATCGCGCAGGTGATCGCTGAGGGCCGCGTAGGCTTCGCGCACAGGATCCGCGCCACTGTCTGCCAAAAAAAGTTCCAGCAGCCGGCCATGGATCAAATCGGTGAGGCCAAGCGCGTAGCGGCGCTCGATGTCGTAACGCAGAAGTGCGCGTCGGCATTCGCGGCCGGTGGAGCCCAGCCGCAGCCAGATGCGCCCGGCCGATCCCGGCGCCGCGCCGTACTCTTCCGGCACCTTCGCTGCCTCCAGCCCGAATATCAGGCCCGGCGTGCGCGCACGCACCGGCCAAGCGTGGAGCCCGGCGTCCGGCGCAACGACATGCAGGCTGCGCTCCTCTAGTCCTAGTTCCGCATAGTCTGCGGCGAAGGCACGTCCTCCCGCCGCAGGCGCACCGAAAGTCATGATGCAGGCTGGATTGCGTCCACGTTTTGCAAATTCATAGGCCGCCAGCACGGCGATCGCGCCACCGCGATGGTGCCCGGCGAGCATCATGGCCGGCTTGTCTTCGCCTGCGTCCTGCTGCGAAACGCCCTTGAGCCAGGCCTCAACGCCCATGCGCAGTCCAACCCACGCGCGCGCCGCTCCACGCGCGCGCGGCGCTGCATCCCATACCGCATCTTCCGGCACGTACTGGCGTGCGCCGGCGTTCGGGTTGAAGAGGCCGCCAAGCGCCGCGCGCGCACTGGCGCTGTCAGGATCTGCAACCGCGATGACGGCCGCATCCTCGAACAAGAAGCACAGCGCCCGTGAGCCGTTGTGCGTAACCAGATGCGGCTCGCCCGCAGATGGACAGCAGGTTGCAAGAAAGCGTGCGCCGTCCTCGTGATACGCCAGAGCGCTGGCGTAGGCGAGAAACTCGGCAAGAGCGACCGGAACGCGCCCCTGCGCCAGCGCCAGGCGGCTTTCGGTGATTTTGACCTTGCGCGCCGACGCGGGCTTGGCAAGCCCGCCGAGGTAATGCTTCACGGCCACCGCATTGAAGGGGTGAAACTGCAGCCCGGGCTCGCCGCGCCCTCGTCCGCGTGTCGCGGGCGCAGAACTGACGGCGCCGCTCGACGGATCGCGCCTGGCCGCTGCGCCGGCTTGCCCCTCGCGCGCTGATCCAGCCGCGCGCCGCGCGATGGCCCCCGCGATCAGCAGCAGCAACGCACCCGCGCTGCCCACCAGCAATGCGTCCGCAAAGGCCCTCTGGTAATCGGCCACGCGCGCGCGCGCCGGATCGGCGGCATCATAGAGCACCACGACGCCGTCGCCCGGCCGATAGCGCACCGCGCTTGCCGCATGGCCGGGCATGAATGTGTGGTGGGCGCCGCTTGCATCGACGAAACCGACCAGGGGAGTAGACACGTCATTGCCCGTATCGATCATCTTCACGATCTGCCCGGCAGCTTTGCTCGATCGCCAGACCGCTTGCAGTTGGAACGCCGCGAGCGCGACAGCCCATGCCAGGACGCCAAGCCCCGCGAGCCCGGTCAACATCGCAAGCATCCCGCGCCCGGCCAAGAAGTCTCGTTGTTTCGATCTCGTCGCGGAGCCTGCCAAAATCTGCGCCTCACAGGTGAAGAGCGAGCCGCATTTGGCCCCAACCGCACGTCACGGGCAAGGCGGCGCGACGATGGCTGCGTGTGACCGCGCCATATGACGGCGCCATGTGACCGCACCATGTGACCGCGCCATGTGACCCCACCGTGCGCGGCCGGGAATAAATTAGCGCCTTGAACGCCCGGCCAGCCAGAGCACCACGCCTAGTGCCAGAGACATCGACCCCGCCATGGCATAGACGAAGCCCGAAACGGGCGAAATCGACATCGCGGAGCCAGCAGCTGCCGGCCCGAGAATGGCTCCAAACTGGTACATCACGAGAAAGGCTGCATTGGCGGCCGCCAGATCCTGCGCATCGACCTCCTCGCCCACCACCGCCAGACCAACCGTGTAGAAACCGAGCACGACGCCACCCAAGACGAACACCAACGGGAACGCCAAGGGAGGGGTCGCGAGTGCTGCGGGCAACAGCAGCGACAGGGTAATGAACGCAACCGACAACGCCGCGGTAACGCGCGTGCGCGCCACCTTGTCAGCGAGGTAGCCTATGAAAAACTGCAGCGCCACGCCGCCGGCCGTCATGAAGCTCATCAGCCCCAGGGCGGTTGCCTGATCGAGGCCGCCTGCAAGCCCGACGTTCCCGATCAGCGCCAGATAACTCATTTCGGCAAAGCCGCCGATAAAGCCTCCCATCATGCCGACCGGCGAAAGCCGCACGGCGGAAAATGGCGAATGCTCAGAGCCGTTCTCCGACACGTCGGGGGCAAGACTCGCCGCGAGCACGATCGGCAGGCCCGCCAGCATCAGCGAGACTGCGCCCGCAACGTAGCAGGCCAGCCCGTCAAACCCTGTCACATCGAGCAGCAGCGGCCCCGCCGAGTAGCCAGTGAAGAACGAGATCGCGTAGATCGCAATGACCCGGCCGCGCGTCTCCTCGCGCGTCACCATGTTGATCCAGGTTTCACCGACCAGCCACGGCATGGCCAGCCCCGCACTCATGGCGAACCGAATGAAGATCCACGCATACACACTTTGGAAGACGCCGAGCGCCAGAAAGCCTGCGGCTCCGGCAAGACATCCCAGGGTGATGGCGCGCACCGCGCCCCAGCGCGCCACGAGCCTGGGCAGGAACGGCAACGTGGCCAGCACGCCCATGGCCGGCGCGGCGCCCGCGATGCCGATCAGCCACTTGGGCGTGGCCCAGGTCTCGAGCGTCAGCGCGGTCAGCGGAAAGCCGATGCCGAAGGCCAGGCCGACTCCGAACGCTGCGGCTATGACCGCAGCCAGGCTCGCCATGCGGCGGCGCTCGCTGATCTCAGCGGCGCAGGAGCGGCGCTCATGCCGGCCGGACGGCGTGACCCCGGTCGATGTCATGTACCGGCTGCGACGTTACGGCGAGCCTCGGCCAGTGCCAGCGGCAGAGCCCTTGCAAACAAATCGAGGTCGTCATCCCGGCCGCAACTGACCCGGATGCAGCGGTCGAGCGGGGCCACCGCCGGCTTGCGGATGAAGACGCCCTGATCGAGCACGCCGTCGAGGACACGCTTGGCGAACGCCCCATCGCCACCACAGTCTATAGCCACGAAATTGGTCGCCGAGGGCAGCGCAAGCAGGCCGCAGGTGCGTGCGATCGTACCGATGCGGTCGCGCGCGCGGGCGATCTTGCCAACGGCCTCGGCGAGATAGGGCTGATCCTGGAGGGCTGCCAGCGCACCGAGCTGGCCGACGCGGTTGATGCCGTAGTGATTGCGCACCTTGTCGAAGGCCGCGACGATATCCGGATCGCCCAGCGCATATCCGATGCGCGCGCCTGCAAGTCCGTAAGCCTTGGAGAAGGTGCGATAGCGGATGATCTGCGGGTTCGTCACGTCGATGGGCGGCAGGGCGCCATCGGGCGCGGTATCCGAATAGGCTTCATCGAGAACGAGCAGCGTTTCGGGCGGCAACTCCGCGATGAGGCGGCTGATGTCTTCCGCCGGCCACCACGAGCCCATGGGATTGTTGGGGTTCGACACGTAAAGAATGCGCGACTTCAGCGCCCGCACCCTGCCCAACAACGCATCGAGATCTTCGCGATCATGCGCCATGGGCACCTTGATGAGGCGGCCGCCGTGCGCCAGCACGTGGAAATTGAAGGTGGGATAGGCGCCGTCCGATGTCACGACCGTATCGCCCGGCACCAGATACATAAGACACGTCAAACCAAGAAGGCCGTCGATGCCTTCGCCGATTACCACGTTGGAGACATCGAGACCGTGAAACGCTGCGAGCGCGGCACGCAGGTCGTGGTTCTCGGGATCGGAATATCGCCAGACCGTCTCGACCGCTTCGCGCATGACCGCAATCGCCTTGGGGCTCGGCCCGAAGACGCTTTCGTTGGCGCCAAGGCGCGCCAGGAACCTGCGGCCGGTATCGCGCTCGATGGCTTCCGGCCCCACGAAGGGCACGAGCTTGGGCAGAGCTTCGATGACGGGTGTGAAGGGAATACGTGGCATAGGGATCAGATGTCAGATCAGGCCCAACTCGGCAAGCCTCTTGCGCATCCCAGGCGGCATGGCCGAGACGCCGTCACCGGCGCCTTTGCCCAGATCCTCCGGCGCGTCTTCCGCCTTGAGGTATCGCCAGCCCTGAAACGCGCGCCGCGGCACGGGCCGCACCGGCACCAGCTCGGGATCCAACACCATGACGCAGCACGGCGTCCCGTCCTCCCTGGTTCCCTCCTCAAAGCCGACGAGGCGCTGGCGAACCGTGATGATCCCCTTCATCACCCAATAGAGCGAGCCGCCCTCGAGCAACTCCTGCTGACGCTTGGGGGTTTGAAACGTCGTGTGATAGGGCAGCGGGCGTTTGGCCGACTTCTTGAGCGCCACCATCTGGCCGCGCTGCCAGTCCGCCAAATCCTCAATGGAATGAGCGCCAACGCAAAGCTTGATGAGATGAAGTGCCATGACTGGATTTTGGACCCGGCCGCCGGCCAGCGCAATCGCTGTATCCACAGTCCTGAAACTGCAATTTCAGCCAGCTACTTGCTGTTGCAGGTCCCGGGATACTGCGCAAACATGGGCTGTCCCAGCAGCCCGAAATGGCGCGAATGGACCGCCGGTTGAACGCCGGCATTACCAGGCTCGGCGTCGTAGATGGTCGTAAGATTGAGAAATCCCTCGTTGGCGACTTCGAGGAAGTGGTTGGCATTGAGAGCACGAACGATCCGCAACTTGCCGGCCTCTTTGCCGTCGAGCACGAGCTTGGCCGACTGGCCATCGAGATCGATGTCGTCGATCTCGAACTTGAGTGGCGAGGGGGCGGACGAGGAGAATTTGCCCGCCTCGTAGGTCCACACGTGACCCGTCTCGAAACTGCACGCAAGCTTGGTATGGGCCACCTCGGCCGGCGCCGGGGCCGCAATCGCAAGAGCGACGGTCGCAAAGGCGAGGATCGACGCCCCGGACAACGTGAATAGAGCGCGGTGCACAGCCATCGGGGGGCGTCCTTCTCGAGGGAGCCATTGGAAAAGGCAGGATTGGAATAAGATTGCGGCGATACAAGCCCGAACGGCGCAGGAAGGCAACGGGGACATCAAATTCGTTCGTGTTGCATGCGCTCCTTCTCGGCAACCCGTGGCCAAATTGCTAAATCCCTGGCGATCCATTACCGAGTCGGTCTTCAAAGCACCCGCCCTTCCGACGCCCGTGACAGTCGAAAAACCATTCCTGGCCGCTCTCGCCGCTTGCGCGCTGACCGCGCTCACGGGCTGCGCGGCCAATAATCTCGAGCCCGCCACGGCATCCATCACCGGCTTTGCGCCCGCGGCGGCGGCAGGCCAGGGCCAAGCCGCCACGGCCGGCTACGTCCTCACGCCCGAAGAGCACGAATACGATTGCAAGCGCCTGGCCGGACATCTGCAGATCCGTATCCTGGAATTGCGCAGCCGCCTGAGCGATGCGCAAACCTCGGCCCTGTCGCGCTCGTTCAACGCCGTCGGCACCGCGGCCTTCGGCGGACCGAGCTTCGGTCTCGACCCCAAGGGTGACCGCGCACGCGACATTGCGCAACTGCAAGCCTACAACAACGAGCTTTCGGCGAGAAACTGCAGATCGTACGATCTCGCCAAGGCGATCACCGGCAGCGACATGCCGCCCTCCCCTACGGTCCCTGCGCGCCCGTCCAATTGAGCATGATCGCCCGGCGGCCGTCGGCGGCAACGCGACCGGCTCAAAGGTGAGCGCGAATGTAACCTCGCCGGGCGCGCGCGCTCGTGTTTCGCGCCATGGCTGTTTCGCGGTATAACTAGGGCCTTCATCCCTCAAAGGCCAGCGATGCGCGCAATGAACGAGACCAACGATACTGCAGCAGCAGACCGCGCCAATCGATTTCCCTGGCCGCCCGTGCTGCTCGGCATGGCGGTCGCGGCGGCTCTTGCATTGGGCCATTGGGCGCCTCTGGCATGGCCGGGCCTCGACGATGGACCGGGGCGCTTCGTCGGCATGACGATCGGCATCATCGGGCTGGCGTTGATCGCCGGCGCTGTTGTGACGTTGCGCAGCCATGAAACCACGCTGATGCCGGACAAAGCGGCCACGACGCTGGTCACGAGCGGCCCCTACCGGTTTTTCCGCAATCCGATCTACCTGGGCGAGGTCATGGCCATGTTCGGTCTTGCCGAGCTGACGAAGAACATCTGGTTCGTCGTGGCCGCGGCAGCCTTCGCGCTGGCCGTGACGGTGCTGCAGATCATGCCTGAAGAGCGCCATCTGGAGGCCCGTTTCGGCGAGGATTACCGGGACTACAAGCAGCGCGCACGGCGCTGGATCTGAGCGGGAAAGAACCAATGGCCCGGGATCTCGCGGAGCAGGAACGCGCTTTCGTCCATTCGCTGAACGACGATACCGGCCGCGATCTCGCGGGCTGGATGACCGCGATCGCCGCTAGCGGGCACACGCGGCGCAATGACATCATCGACTGGTTGCGTCATCGTGGCTTCACGTTCGCCAACGCGTCCTGGCTTGAGCGTATTCACCATAATGGCGGCCAGCTCATCTACGGCCAAAACCATCGCGGCGAGGTTCCCGACCTCGCGGCGGCGTATGCCGCTCCTGCGGGTCCCGATGATGCTGCCGCTGTCACGCCCGCGTCCGCCGCGCACAAGACCGGATCGGCGGCGGCAGCGCCCGCGCCGGCGCATTCGATTCCGGCCCCCGTCACCCGGCAGGCGCCGCCGCCCGCCTCCCTGGCCGATGATCGAGACGTCACCACGCTGCTTCTGGCCGCCAAGGGTCTGCGCCCGCTTGCCGAGTTGATCCTTCGGGAAATGGCCGCCCTCGTGCCGACCCTGGTCAGGGCCGCAGATCCGCCCTTCGTCACCATCGCGAGCCCCATGCCATTCGCCGCGCTACTGCCTGCACCCAAGGAATTGCGCCTATTCGCCGACTTCGGTCCAGGCAGCCGCGACCGCACCCGCAAGGCGGAGGCAAGCCGCGTGGCAGCCGTATTTCCTGACGTCCTGGTTCTGAGCGACGCGCGCCAGATCGATGATCGCTTCCGTGAGCTCGTGGCTGCGGCGTACACGCGCGCCCTTAGCTGAGTTGCATCAGCGTTTTGCCGCCGAACCATCGATTTGCCAGAATTTTCATGGCTGTTGGCTGCGATGCGAAAGGACGCCATGAGATCCGATCTCGACCGGCTGGCGATGGGCGCGCGCACACTTGCGCTGGCGTGTGCGCTGGCGGCGTGCGCGCCCGCCCCCTTCGCGCACGCGCAGACGGCGCGCCGCGACCGCATCGCCGATCTCATCGAGAAGACAGCCGCCGAGGGCGCAAGCAACGTGGGCGCGCAGGAAAAGGCAGGCACTCCACGCGCAACTCCGCCTGCCGGCGATGCGCCACCGGCGGACCCACGCGCGGGCGATCCCCAGTTTGAACAGGCCGCAGCCCTGATGGCAGCCGTGGACGCCATTCTGAAAGATAGCGCCGACAATCGCTCGGACGCAGAGCGTCTTCCCAGCCGCGAAGAATTCATTCTTCCGCCCCTGTGGCGGGAAACCCGCGAGGATCGCGAGGAGAAGGTCCGCAACCTGCTCGATGCCGCCTTGTCCATCGTGACGAACGTGCCCGTGGTCGAAATCCAGAAAAGAATCGAGGGCCTGCGCAAGAACATCCGCAATCTGGAGGACGAGAGCGCACGGCTCAAGGAAAAGCAGCTTACCGCCCCCAAGCAAGCCATCGTCGCCGATACGGTGCAGTCTTTGCAAAATGCGATCGACGAGAATATCAAGCGCGCCGCGGCTAACCGCGATGCCATCAAGGCCGCCAAGGGCGAGATCGCCACAGCGCTGAAGACATCGGGCATCGAGCTTGGGAGCGATCAGGTCGACCTGCTGCTCGACAGCGTGCTGTCGGGCGATCTGGTGCGCCTTGTTGCGGCCTTCGAGGCGGCACGGCTCATCGACGGGCAGCTGGCCAAGCTGATCGCGACGACGGGCGACAATATGAACGCGGCGCGCAAGTACTTCGCCATGCACGCGGCGTTGTTCGCCATGCTCGTTCACGCCCAGGACGCGACCATCGCCAAGATCGACACCCAATACATGCCCAAGCTCGACGCGATATTGGCCGATATCAAGGCTGCCAAGGCCAAGACGGCCACTCTGCTGAAGGCCGAGAACCGGCCTGACCAGAAGCGCGCCCTCGAAGCCAACCGCGAGAGCCAGAAGGTGGCCGAGGATGCGGCCCAAGCCTACCGGCGTTATCTCCAAAGTCAGCGCGAGCAGATCGCCAAGGCGCGCATCAAGGCGATCCACGATCTGCGCATCGCCGACAATACCTATGAAACGGTCGAAGCCAGCGTGCAGTTGCGCAACCTGATGCGTGATAGCTCCGCGTCCTTCGAGGCGATCCAGAAACTGGAAGCCCCCAGCTTCGAGCACATCTTCAAGAACGATGAATTGCGGCGCGAATTCGAGAACCTCACGCGCAGGCTCGATGCTCCTTCAAGCTGAAAATGCGCCAACTGGTTATAATAGCCAGATCGAAGCCAGGCCGAGGAAGGCGAGGAACCCTACGATATCGGTAATCATGGTTACGAAAACGCCCGATGCCGGTGCAGGATCCAACCCGTAACGGTTCATCATCAGCGGCACGAGGATGCCCCCCAGGCCCGCCGCGAGCGAATTGCAGATCATGGCGGCCGCGATCACGGCGCCGAGCTTGCCGGAACCGAACCAGAAGAACACCACGAGCGAAATGATCGCCGACAGGACCAAGCCGTTGAGCAGGCCGACTATGGCTTCCCTCGATATCACGCGCGGAGAGTTGACGCGGCCAAGCTTGTTGGTTGCCAGCGCCCGCACGGTCACCGTCATGGTCTGCGTCCCCGCATTGCCGCCGACCGAAGCTACGATGGGCATCAATACCGCAAGCGTGACCATTTGCTGGATCGCCGCATCGAAGGTCTCGATGACGAAGGAAGCCATGAATGCGGTGCCGAGGTTCACGATCAGCCAGGGAACGCGTGAGCGCACCGTGACGAGCACGCTATCGCCCAGGCTTTCGTCGCCGACGCCGGCCAGGGCTTTCATGTCTTCTTCGGCCTCGTCCTGGATGATCTCCACGACGTCATCGACCGTCACGACGCCGACGAGGCGATTGTGCGCGTCCACGACCGGCGCAGACATGAGGTCGTAGCGTTTAAACTGACGGGCCAGTTCCTCCTGGTCCTCGGTCGCGAGCACCATATGGCGCTCGGTGTCCATGATGGCTGCGACCTTGACGTCGCGCTTCGTCCGCAGCAGGCGAGACAGGTCGACCGAGCCCAGGACACGAAAGCTCGGATCGACGACGAAAATCGCCGAAAAATGATCCGGCAGCTCGTCGGTTTCGCGCATGTAGTCGATGACGTGGCCGACGGTCCAGAACGGCGGCACGGCCACGAAATCCGACTGCATGAGACGTCCGGCCGTCTCTTCGGGATACTCGAGGTTGCGCTCAATGGCCTGCCGGTCCTCGGAGGGAAGCTGAGCGAGAATTTCCTGTTTGTCGCTCTCTTCCAGGTTCTCGATGAGGTAGGCCGCGTCGTCGGTCTGAAGCTCGGTGACGGCCTTGGCAAGCAGTTCGTTGGGCAGCGCTTCCGAAAGCTGGTCACGCACGCTTTCGTCGATCTCCGAGAACACTTCGTAGTCGAACGAAGAGCCCAGTGCCTGAATGAGCTCGACGCGCTCGTCGGGAGCAAGCAGTTCAATGACCTCGGCCAGATCGGGGGCGCGAAGCTCCCCGACAAGCTTGCGGACCTCCTCTGCGTCTTCGCGGCCGAGCGCGTCCGAGACCGCGGTCACCAGCATGCCGCTCGCCGCCTCGTCGATGTGCTCGTGGCCGTTTTCGCGTTCCTCACCCACGTGCGGAGCCTTCCTCCCTTGAATTGCAAATTGGCTCTGTCACGCCGATGGCGAGCTGCGCCCCATGCCAACGGGATCATGGCTAATGAGGTGTACGTCCCACCCTAGCGTCGGGAACAATCGCCCACCCGTATAGGGCGCGAAAGAGTCCAGCGCCGTGACTCATCGGGCACAGCCAGAGGATTGATTTGGACTACTTATCCGTAAGGTCGCAAATTCGCCAGTCATTCTGGGCATAGTAGGCCGACTGCGGCTTGGCCAGCCTTGACGTGACGGACGGCTTCGGGTTCTCCTTCCCGTGAATGCGCTGCGTCGCAAATCAATGGGACCGCAGCAGAAAAGCCGGAAGTACCGGCGCGGGAAACGCCAAGGCGGCCCGACTGTCACAATGAGATAATGGGCGCGCATCATGTCAGCGGGAATTTTGGGCAAAGCTTGGGCTGTCGCTGCATTCTGGGCCGGAGCGATCGCCGCAGGCGCCGCTTTCGCGGAGAACGCTCCCGCCGAAGACTGGCTTGCAGGCGGGGCGGGATACGAACAGGCGGAGACCGCGGACGCATCGGCTCAAAAACCCGCCCAGGACGGGCCGGGCCAGGAACGAGCGACGTCGGGCGACCAGCACCTCCAGATCCCAGCCTGCGCCAACGACCCCGATAAGCTCGGCATCTCGCGCGTCGTGGAGATCGACACGGCGGGGGGGCCGATTTTCGGCGGGTCGCACGCGTACAATTCATTCCTGGGCGACCATGAAGTCGTCCTGACGTTCGATGACGGCCCCATGCGCGCCTATACGCGCCGTATCCTCAAGGCTCTGGAGGATCACTGCACGCGCGCGACGTTCTTCATGGTGGGGCGCATGGCGGTGGCCGATCCGGCCATGGTGCGCGAAGTGATTGCCGCCGGCCACACGGCCGGCACGCATACCTACGCGCATCGCAACCTGAAAACGATCGGTCTGCTCAAGGCGCGATCGGATTTCGAGCTTGGCTACTCTGCGGTCACCAAGGCCGCGGGCCAGCCCGTCGCCCCTCTGTTCCGCTTTCCCTATCTGAGCGAGAGCCGGCAGATGCTCGATCACCTGAAGAAGCGCAACATGGCCTCGTTCTTCATCGACGTGGACAGCAAGGACTACCAGACCCGCAACCCGGATGTCGTCTTCAAGCGGATCATGAGCCAGCTCGACGTGACGCACAAGGGCATCATCCTGATGCATGACATCCAGCCGTCGACCGCCGGGGTGATCGACCGGCTGCTGGATGCGCTGCACGATCGGGGCTACAAGGTGGTCCATGTGGTTCCCAAGGCCAGCGAACCCACGCTTGCCGAGTTCGATGTGCCTGCCGCCCAGGCCCTGGCCGCCAAAGGCAACAACAAGACTCCGCTGGCAGATCGCGCGATGACCTGGACCATGCCGTCGAAGGACAAGGCCGCGGGAAAAACATCACCGGCCGCGGCGCACCCCGCAACCGCCTCCAATGAGGCCGACCATCTGCCGTGGACAAAGCCCGCTGCCAAGGCACACCGCGCGACCTCGTCGCCCAGGCCCAGCAACAACGCGCGTCCGCAACATAACGAATTGCCTTGGCAGACGCGCACGTTCGCAAATTGATTGAAGAGCTTTCTTCGGAGCCATTTCCGCGATCGGCACAAAATGCGGAAATGGCTCTACTCATTTGCTTTGTCGCGGGCGCGGCCGCCCAGTTTCGCATGGCCGCCAAGCGGGTCAAAAGAGCCGCAACCGGTGCGGCCATAATCGGCGAAACTTCATTACCGCAAGCAGCAAGAAAAAGGCCCAATCGGGCCGCCGAGCGTTGACGTCACCCTTCGACGGGCCGCGTCGGCGGGCGGTCGCCCCACCTGATAGCCTTTCCGGCCGAGAAACCAGACGGGAGTATGAGATAAATGGTGTAGGTTCGAGGATGATCCTCGAACCGGAACCCCCCGCGATGGGTTGGCGGGCGGCATCGCGCAAACTAAAATGGTGCGGTTGAGAGGACTCGAACCTCCACGCCGTTTCCAGCGCTACCACCTCAAGGTAGTGCGTCTACCAATTCCGCCACAACCGCATCCGAGGCCCGTTCGCGGGGCCCACGATCCAGCCGGATCCCTGTCAAGACGGGGCTCGCGAACCGGAGAGGTTGCCCCAGGTAACAGAGCGCCCGCCCCAACGCAAGCAGCAGTTTTGTCCCGCCGCAACAAAGGGCAAAATGGCGCGATTCCAAGGGGCCGGAGACAAATGCACAGAGCCTTCTGCGCGATTGGCACGAAACGCGCCACCGCACGCGCACATGGCTCTCGACGCTCTGCCCAGGGAGCCGTTGGATTCGCTGGTTTCGCGCCGGTAACGTCGGGACCGCTTTGCCAGCCAACAGGAGTTTGACGTTACATGGAAAGCCAGCCGGCCCCCGCCGCTTCACCGGCCAGCCTCATCGCCTGGGCGATCTCCGGGCATCCCGTACCTTACCCGCAAGCACTCGCAGCGATGAACGCGCGGGCCGACGCGATTCGCCGGAAGGAAGCGTCCCAACTCGTCTGGCTGCTGGAGCACCCCCCGCTCTACACCGCCGGCACGAGTGCGCAACGCCAGGATCTGCTCGAACCCGACCGCTTTCCCGTTTTCGAGACAGGCCGTGGCGGGCAGTTCACCTACCACGGACCCGGCCAGCGCGTGGCTTACGTCATGCTCGACTTGAAAGAGCGCGGGGGCGATGTGCGCAAACTCGTTGCCGATCTTGAACGCTGGGTGATCGAGGCGCTGGCGGCCTTCAACATCAAAGGTGAGCGCCGCGAAGGCCGCGTCGGCATCTGGGTGCCACGCCCGGAGAAGGGCGAGCATCGCGAAGACAAGATCGCAGCGATCGGGTTGCGCATTTCACGGTGGGTCACGACCCACGGCATCAGCTTCAATGTCGAACCCGACCTGTCGCACTATGGCGGGATCGTGCCGTGCGGAATACAGGAGCATGGCGTCACTTCGTTGGCCGATCTCGGCCTGCCGGTGAGCATGGCCGACGCCGACATCGCGCTGCGCTCGGCCTTTGAGAAGGTCTTCGGGCCGGTCGTGTCCGCACCGCCCCCTGCTTGAACATTTCAGGGGAAAACTCAAAACCGCGCCAATGATCGAAGGCGCCGATGGATAGGTCCCCGCCCTGAAACCGCTCCGGCGGCCTCCCGCGGGACATCGATCGATGGCGGCAGACACCGATCAGGTTGCGCCAGAGAGCGGCGCAGACTTGGCGGGCAGCGATCGGGTTACTGGAAGCTGGCAGGCTTCAAGCCCGGCCAACCATGTGCCGCAGCCCGGAGCGGGCTTGGTGATTTGCGAACTAACTCTGCGAACTAACTCCATGAGATGGACAAGAAAAAGCGCCTGTTCCGAGGTCGAGGGAACAGGCGCTTCATATGCCGCCGCGGTACGTGATCTACTCCGACTTCGGCTTGTCCGCCGGTTCGGTGCTGCCGCCTTGCGGCGCGCCGTCTTCCAGCGGCGAATCGTAGTAGAGGAAGCCCTCTTCGACGGACACGGCTTCCGAGCCTTCCAGCTCGTATTCATCGTTATCGCTGTCGTTGAGGCGGATAATACAGCCCTTCTGACAGACCCCCTCAATCACCTTGCCGGGCTGGATGACCTGGTCCTGCCTGGCGTCACCCTCGATGATGGTGATCTTGATCTGCCCGTCATCGCGGTTGGTGATGCTGACCGCTTGGGCGGCCGAGGTCGTAAGAAGAGCTGCGATCATGCCAGCTGCAAGAGAGGTGAACTTCATTACAGCTTTCCGGATCGCGGCAGAAACAGATTACTTCTTCTTCTTCGCCGCCGCCTTCTTGGCCGGGGCCTTCTTGGCAGCTTTCTTAGCAGCTTTAGCCATCGGATGTCGTCCTTCTGTTGTGGCTAGTTTCGGCGCATGTCCTGCACCGCGACTCGATGCTCATTTATCGAGACCCACGCACTGTGGTGAATTTCAAGCTTGTTCACAAACGAATTTTGATGGTTGGTGATATCGATTTTTTCGATAGATACATTTTGGTGTCGAAGACGGCTTCAACCCGAGAGTAGCAGCGTCATGGATGTCAGCCTCGCACGAACGTTCCTGATGGTCGCCGAAACCGGCAGCTTCATCGATGCCGCGCGCAAGATGAACGTCACTCAATCTACAGTTTCCGCCCGAATTAAAGGGCTTGAAGACATGTTGGGACGTCCCTTGTTCGAACGCTCCAAGACCGGCGCGGAACTGACGGGCGCTGGCGAGCTGTTCCAGAAGCACGCGCTCGCCATGGTGCGCGTCTGGCAGCAGGCCCAGCTTCAAGTGTCACTTGCCGACACACATCGTGATCACTTGTCGATGGGCGCACCCATGAGTCTTTGGAGTTCGTTCCTGCTCAAATGGGCCTCCGGGCTGCGACTCGCGATGCCCGACGTGGCGATTTCTGCGACGGCAGGCGCGTCGTCCGTGCTCACGCAGCGGCTGATCGAAGGCACGCTCGACGTCGCGGTGCTCTATCGCCCCTCCGCGCCGCCGGGGCTGACCATCGAGCATCTGTTCGATGAGGAGTTCGTCCTGGTATCCAGCGCCAAACCAGGGGGACGGCGAACACCCGTCGACTACGTTCTCATCGATTGGGGAGCGGAATTCATGCAGGACCACGCCGGCGCCTTCCCCGAGCACGCCAATCCGGCCGTCACGCTCGACCTGGGACCCATGAGCCTCGACTACATTCTCGCCAACGAATGCCTAGCCTATTTTCCGGCCCGGATGGTGCGTTCGCTGGTAGCCCGCGGGCGTCTGCGCCAGCCCAAGCGGGGCAGGAAATTCGTCTATCCGGTCTGCATGGTCTACCCTGAAACCCGCAATGAAGAGGCATATGAGACCATTCTCGACGGCATCCGGGCCGAGGCGGCCAGATTCGCTTAAGGCGGCTCGATTCCGGCGGCCTTCCCGATCCCCGCGGGTTCAATGAGAACGGACGCTGCCCTGAGGCAAGCGTCCGTTGTTTTTCTCCGGAATGACGCCGGACGGCGCCGGCCACCGCCCCAATTGGAGTGGAGCTTATGCGAACTCGATGATGACGGCATCGACGGCGAGGCTGTCGCCGGGCTTTGCGGCGACCGTCTTGACCTTGCCGTCGCGCTCGGCGCGCAGCACGTTCTCCATTTTCATGGCTTCGACAATCGCAAGCGTATCGCCCGCCTTCACATCGTCTCCCTCGGCCACGTTGATCGACTTGACCAGACCCGGCATCGGGCACAGCAGGAACTTGGACATATCCGCGCCCACCTTGACCGGCATCAGGGCCGCAAGCTGCGCCTCGCGCTCTGTATAGACGTAGACCGGAGCCTGGATCCCGCGATAGGCGAGGCTGACGCCATTGGCGATGGGGCGCACCAGCAGCGAGGCGCGCTTGCCGCCGACCGTGCCGCTCCACACCGGCTGACCCGGCCACCAGTCGGAGGCAACTTCCATGGTCGCGGCGGGCTTGCCTTCGGCATCCATGAACGTCACCGAGTAGGGGCCGGGAACATCGCCGGACACATCGAGTGTCACCGTGGTGTCGCCCACGCGCACCACGCGATGCTTGGCGAACGTCACCGACTTGCCTGTCATCTGATGGGTGATCGCACGGCGGCGCTCGTTGCCCAGATGATCGATGACCGTGGCGACGGCCGACAGAACGTTGAGATCCTCGCCTTGGGGCTCGATGGGTTTGAAGCCCTCGGGGAACTCCTCCTTGATGAAGCCGGTCGACAGCTTGCCCGAGCGCCAACGGGGATGCTGCATGACCGCCGACAGGAAGGGAATGTTGTGCTGGATGCCGTCGATATAGAAGGCGTCGAGCGCGTCGGCCTGAGCATCTATGGCGGCCTTGCGGGTCGGCGCGTGGGTCACCAGCTTGGCGATCATCGGATCGTAGTACATTGAGATTTCTCCGCCCTCGAACACACCTGTGTCGTTGCGGACGGTGATGCCTCCTTCCGACATCTCGGCAGGCGGCCGATACTTCACCAGACGTCCGATGGAAGGCAGGAAGTTGCGATAGGGGTCTTCAGCATAGACCCGGCTCTCCACCGCCCAGCCCTTCAGCTTGATGTCCGCCTGCTTGAAGGGCAGCTTCTCTCCCCCCGCCACGCGGATCATCTGCTCCACCAGATCGATTCCGGTGACGAGTTCGGTGACGGGATGCTCCACCTGCAGGCGGGTGTTCATCTCCAGGAAGTAGAACGAGCGATCCTGTCCGGCGACGAACTCGACGGTGCCTGCCGAATCGTACCCGACCGCCTTGGCGAGGGCCACGGCCTGCTCACCCATCGCCTTGCGGGTCTTTTCGTCGAGAAGCGGCGATGGCGCTTCCTCCAGGACCTTCTGGTTACGGCGCTGAATGGAGCACTCGCGCTCGCCCAGGTAGACGACATTGCCGTGCTTGTCGCCCAGTACCTGGATTTCGATGTGGCGCGGGTTCTCGATGAACTTCTCCACGAAGCAGCGGTCATCGCCAAATGAAGACTTCGCCTCCGAGCGGGCGAGCTGGAAGCCCTCTTCGGCTTCCTTGGCATTATGGGCGATCCGCATGCCCTTGCCGCCGCCGCCGGCGGACGCCTTGATCATGACGGGATAGCCGATCTCGCCGGCGATCTTGACGGCCTGCTTTGCGTCCTCGATCTCGCCCATGTAACCCGGAACGGTCGAAACCTTTGCAGCGGCGGCGGCTTTCTTGGATTCGATCTTGTCGCCCATGGCCGCGATCGCCTTGGCGTTAGGGCCTATGAAGACGATGCCGTTCTTTTCCAGTTCGATCGGGAAGGCTTCGCGCTCCGACAGGAAGCCGTAGCCGGGATGGACGGCTTCGGCTCCGGTGAGCTTGCAGGCCGCGACGATCTTGTCCATAAGCAGGTAGGATTGGGCCGCAGGCGCAGGTCCAAGGTGCACGGCCTCGTCGGCCATCTCGACGTGCAGCGCATCCCGGTCGGCATCCGAATAAACCGCCACCGTCTTGATGCCCATCTTGCGCGCAGTCTTGATAACGCGGCAGGCGATCTCGCCGCGGTTAGCGATCAGGATTTTCTTGAACATCGTGCGCCCTTATCCCGGCAGCGGACGTTGGTTAACGCCCCAGCGTTTGTGTCGATCGGATTGTCCTTGGGACCTTCTAGTCATTGGAGTGGCGCTCGTAAACCGCCCAGAGCGGAGCTTGGCGCCGCGCTCCCCGCGCTTCTGAGCCGCACTTCGCCGGGGCAATCGCCGATCCATCAACGCGAACGCCCGGGGGAGCGCCCCGGGTGCCCGCGTTTTGCGCGAAAGGCGAAAACGGCTCTAGGCCGCGGCCCCCAGACGTTCCACCGCTTCGCTCAGCGCAGGGTGGATGTTCGGGCTCTCGGCGCGCAGGTAGGCGACGAGCGCGGTCTCCGATGGCGACAGCCTCCCGTCGCGGCCGAGCCGGCCAGCAAGCCAGGAGGCTTCCGCCTCCATGATCGTCTCGTTGGTGATGATCTCGATGCGCTGATGCTCGAGGCGTGCCAGGGCACGTTCCTCACTCGTCTGGTCGTGATAGGCGTCCCGAACCGACGAGAGATTGGAGCGCACCATGGAAAGCAGGAAAGCCAGCACGGATGTCTTCTGCTCGGGAGCGTCCAGCGAGGCTTCCTGGCGCAGGGCAGCCTCGCGCGAGGGCACCGCATACCCGGACGTGGCCATGATCACGTTGGCGACAGCCTTGACGAAGAGATCGGTCCAGGCCGGGTTGGGCTGCGCCCGCGCGACTACCTCATCGATATCGAACAGCACGTCGGCTTCGTCGCGCGTGACCGCAACGTGGCCGTCGCCGCCGAAAGCGTAAAGGATACGGCGCAGCAAGTCGACTTCACCTGCGGTGATCGTGCCTGCCGGCGCGGGATGGTTTGCGCGCAGCGGACCGGTTCCGGTGAGAACCGCGTGCTTGATCTGATGGAGTGCAAACTTCGCGAGACTGACGGGCGCCCAGCGCGCCTTGTCGATCACGTTGACGGCGAGATCGAGTTCGAGCTTGGTGCTGACTAAACCGCCATGGCTGATGCGGTCGAGAAGCCAATGGGCGTTGTCGCTCGTGACATAGCCTTGCGGATGAGCCTGGAAGATGATGTAGTCGGTCACCGCCTCGACGATGAAGTCGGCCCAGGCGCCGCCCTCGAAACGGCAATTCGACAACTTGAAGAGGATGTCGGCTTCCTGCGGCGACACGATGCCGTCCTCGTAGAAAATCCGGCGGAATTTTGCGAACTCGGTGGCCGTGATCGTGCCTCTGGCGAGTATGTCTTCGACTTGCAGTGACCTCAGACCACTCATCAGGAAATCCTCACGGAACCGGGCAAAAATCATGCTCGCGAGGATATGCGGGGGCACTTAATCAGGGTTTAACGAGCATCCCAAAACAGCCCTCCGGCGGTCTGCGGCCTGCTGTGGTGTGGCCATGCGGCCACGTTCGCATTTCTGAAGCGCGCGAGCATGGGGAGCCACCCTCGAGCGGCTGCCCCAAGCGCTCGCCGGAAAAAGCGGGAACCGGCTTTCCGGCAAGAAGCGCAACAAGAGGAATGCGAGAGCCGTTTGCGCGATTTGCACGAAACTTGGAACGGCGCTGGACTGGCTCTCGAAGTTAGCGCACGCTAGGGCGCCTTGCGTGCGCGGGACGGGGCGGAAAGGCTCGCCGGTCAGCGGCCGAAGCGCGGCAACCACCACACGCGGCGCCATCCATTGCTCTGCTTGCGGGCGATGTCGCGGGCGGCCTCGTCCTGCATCAGGTGCAGGGTGCGCCGATCGCTCCGGCTCAGGTAGCCGTCCGCCCTCAATCGGGCCTGCGCCCGCATGATCTCGGCCTGCTGGCGGCGCAGCCTCATTCCTTCGCGCCAGGTGATCTCTCCGCTTTCGCGGCCGGCTTCGATACGATTGTTCTGCGCCCGCAGGCGCGCATCGGGAGAATAGGCAAAGGCCGCACTCGATGCGGCAACAAGAATGGCTACGGCTGCGATGATAGACTTCATGTCATTCCTCGTTCGAGACAATCCCAAAGGCGGGCGGCCCGTCTGGATGTGCGCCGGCGGCCCATGTGCCGGCGGCCGGTCTCGCGGACCCGGCAGAACCGGCATCAATGAGGCTGACGTTAGAGGCCCGGCTTTGAATTGATCCTGAATGGCAAGATCACCTTGCGTTCATCTCGGCCCTCGTGCGCGATTTTCGCGAAACGCAAAAACGGCTCTAGAAATCCATGCCAAGGTTCACTTTGAGAGCGGCATCCGGGGTCGCTTGCGTCACCCCAAAGAGAACCCCGATCTCGGCGTGCAAGCCGTCCTCGTGGCCGCCATGAGTCTGCCCTAGATGCCCTGTCTCGTTCTCGTCGTGGTGATGTGGAGTGCCGTGCACATGTCCGATATAGAGGACGGGGCCGACGCGATGGACCTGCTCGCTGACCTCAGGCGCGCTGGCGATGTCCTCGATCTCGCCGTAACCTTCCAGACCCAGCGAGAGCCTTTCGTGGATTTCGTAGGTCGCCCTCCAGCCATAGCTGAAGGCGACGCCGTCCTCCCGGTTACGACCAAAGGTCTTGGCAAAAAACGGATTGAGGGTCAGCGTCACAGGGCCGGACGAAAGCGAAACGATGGGACCGAACTCGACCGTGTTGGTTTCCGACGAATTGACCCCGGCGCGCACTGCTGTGAACCAACCCCAATCGCCCGGCCCAGGATTCGAGCGCGGCAACCTGAAGACGTTTTCCAGCGCAACCGACGATAGCTCGTAGCTTTCCCCGGCAGCCTTTTCAGCCGACAGGGCCAGCTTCGTCATCCAAAAGGAAGTGACCCCGCCGTGGATTGCGAACTCATGGGCGGCACGGGCGGCATCGTGATCGTGTGCGTCCGTGCCGTCCTGGTGATCGTGAGGATCTTGCCCACTGTGCGCGGCGTTCGCCGCAAGACCGAACTGGAAGGCGCTCAACGCCTCGGCGTCCCATGCACCCTCCTCCACCATGGGAGAGAAGATGTGGAACACGCCATGCGCGCGCGCCGCAGACAATTGTCCCGCCACAAGCACCACGAGGGAAGCCAAAGCGAACGTCGAAAGCTTCAACGAGCGCGAACAGATGGCGACGGCATTGCGCGTACTTGCGATCCCGCCTGTGCCCATGCGTCGAGTACTCCCTTTGTCATCTGGAGCAGACGAATATTATAATATCCAAATTTGCAACCGCTGCTGAACGCTTGTCGTGCTCAGTGTTACATTCAAGTTTCATAATCGCTGCCAGCCCTCGGCAATCCAAAGCCCGGCCTCTCCCGGCCAGCCGCGCCCGGCCCGATCGTTTGTGTGGATCATCGCCGGAATTTGACGTAACGCAGGACCACTCCCGCGCCGATCGAACGAGAAGCCATCCATGACCGCACCGCATCTGCTTGGCCAGGCATCCCGCAAGGTGCGCAGAAGGTTGCTGCCGTTTCTCATCGTCTGCTATTTCGTCTCCTATCTGGATCGCGTGAACATCGGCTTTGCCGCGCTGACCATGAATGCCGACCTTGGCGTCGGCCCGGAAGCTTTCGGCTTTGTCGCCGGCATCTTTTTTCTCGGCTACTGCCTGTTCGAAGTTCCAAGCAACATCGCGCTGGCCCGCTTTGGCGCACGGATCTGGATTGCGCGGATCATGATCACCTGGGGCCTCGTCTCGATGGCGATGGCGTTCGTCAGCGGGCCGGCGAGCCTTGCGCTTGCGCGCTTTCTTCTGGGCGTCGCGGAAGCCGGTTTCTTTCCCGGCATCATCTATTATCTGACCCGATGGGTTCCGGCGGGCGAACGGGCGGCGACCGTTTCCGCCTTCATGGCCGCGGTTCCCGTCTCCGCCTTGATCGGCGCGCCGGTCTCGGGCTTCATCCTGGAGGCCTTCGCCGGCACGGGCGGTCTCAAGGGCTGGCAGTGGCTGTTCATCCTGGAGGCCGCGCCGGCCGTGGTGCTGGGGCTCGCCGCACTCGCCGTTCTGAAAGACCACCCCAGGGATGCGGGCTGGCTCACCCGCGAGGAGGCCGACGCGCTCTGCGCCGCCATCGCATCGGAAGACGGCGCCCGCCGGCAGACCGAAGCGATTTCGCTTCGGCAAGCGTTGACCCGCCCGCGCGTTCTGGCCTTGAGTGTTGTCTACTTCGGCATCGTCGCGGGCCTTTACAGCCTGACCTTCTGGACGCCGCAGATCGTGAAGGCGTTCGGTTTATCCAACCGCGCAACCGGAGCCGTCGCCGCGATTCCGTTTCTGGCGGGCGCACTCGTCATGTACCCGTGGGGCAGAAGCTCTGACCGCCGCGCCGAGCGCGTCTGGCATGTGGCCCTGCCGTCGTTCGTAGGTGCCGCGGGATTGATCGCCGGCACCTTCGCGACACAGCCCGTTTGGGCCATGGCGGCGCTGGTCGTCGCGGCGCTCGGCATCTTCGCCGCGCTGCCGGCATTCTGGACCCTGCCCACCGCGCTGCTGCCGGGTGCGGCGGCCGCCGCCGGCATCGCGCTCATCAATTCCATCGGCAACGTCGGCGGATTCGCCGGCCCTTACGCGGTGGGCTGGCTTAAAGGCGCCGGGCTGGACACGCCGAGCGCAGTCGCGGCGATCTCAGCATTGATGTTTCTATCGGGCGTGGTCGCGCTGATCGCGGGGCGAGCGCGCGAAACGTGAGCCGAACGGCAAAGGAAAGCTGGCATGAGCGCCGCGCCCGCACGGGTTCCCCCGGCCATTTCGCCCCGGCCATGCGGCGCCGCTCGCGGAGGACCCCGGGCCGCGCCAGCCGGAAGGCGCCGGCTTTCACAGCGGTATGTTCTCGTGTTTCTTCCAGGGATTCTCGAGCGTCTTGTTGCGCAGCATGTTGAGCGCGCGGCAGATGCGCCGGCGCGTGCCGTGCGGGAGGATGACCTCGTCGATGTAGCCGCGCTCGGCGGCGACGAAGGGATTGGCAAACCGCTTCTGGTATTCGTCGATGCGCGCCTGGATCTTCTCGGGATCGGAAAGTTCCGAGCGGTAGAGAATTTCAGCCGCGCCCTTGGCGCCCATGACCGCGATTTCGGCTGTCGGCCACGCATAGTTCACATCGCCGCGGATGTGCTTTGAACTCATCACGTCGTAGGCGCCGCCATAGGCCTTGCGCGTGATGACCGTGACTTTCGGCACAGTCGCTTCCGCGTAGGCAAACAGCAGCTTGGCGCCGTGCTTGATGAGACCGCCGTACTCCTGCGCGGTTCCGGGCAGGAAGCCCGGCACGTCGACGAAGGTCATGATCGGGATTTCGAAACAGTCGCAGAAGCGGACAAAGCGGGCTGCCTTGCGCGAGGCATCGGAATCGAGAACACCGGCCAGCACCATGGGCTGATTGGCGACGATACCGACAGTGCGGCCCTCCATGCGCGCAAAACCCGTCAGGATGTTCCTGGCGTAAGCCTCCTGGATCTCGAAGAAATCGCCCTCATCCACGACTTTGAGGATGAGTTCCTTCATGTCGTAAGGCTTGTTCGGGTTATCCGGGATGAGCGTGTCGAGAGAGAAGTCCTGGCGATCGGCCGCATCCTGCGTCGGCAACTCCGGGACGCCCATCTCGTTGTTGGAAGGCAGGAAGTCCATGAGGCGGCGCATCTGCAGCAGCGCCTGCACGTCGTTCTCGTACGCTCCGTCCGCCACGGAAGATTTGGAGGTGTGCACCTTTGCGCCGCCCAGTTCTTCGGCCGTGACCGTCTCGTTGGTCACCGTCTTCACGACGTCGGGGCCGGTGACGAACATGTAGCTGGTGTCCCTCACCATGAAGATGAAGTCGGTCATGGCCGGGGAGTAGACGTCGCCGCCCGCGCAGGGGCCCATGATGACGGAAATCTGCGGAATGACGCCCGAGGCGAGCACGTTGCGCTGAAATACCTCGCCATAGCCGCCGAGTGCGTCGACGCCCTCCTGGATGCGCGCGCCGCCGGCATCGAACAGGCCGATGATCGGCGCCCGGTTCTTCAGCGCCATGTCCTGGATCTTGGTGATCTTGCGGGCGTGGGTTTCCGACAGCGAGCCGCCCAGCACGGTGAAGTCCTTGGCAAACACGTAAACGACGCGCCCGTTGATGGTGCCCCACCCTGTGACGACGCCGTCGCCCGGCGTCTTGTTGCGCTCCATCCCGAACTCGGTGCAGCGGTGCTCCACGAAGGTGTCGAACTCCTCAAAGGAATTTTCATCCATCAGAAGCTCGATCCGCTCGCGCGCAGTCAGCTTGCCCTTGGCGTGCTGGCTGTCGATACGGGCTTGGCCACCGCCCAGGCGGGCGTTGTCGCGGCGTTTCTCGAGCTCTTCAATGATGTCTTTCATGGGGAGTGGCTCTTGGACTTGATCGATTGTTCGGGAAGGCAAAGGTCTGATAGCACGCTTGAGCCCAAGCGCAAGCGCGGCCAAAAGCGCGGCTTAACCATATGGAGCATCCATGGATTTATGGGACTCTCGTGCGCCGTGATACAGTCGGCGGCTAGGCAAGAGGAGCGAGCCTTGCGAGCCGGGCGGAGACGTCGGCGGACTCCAATTCGACCACCCCGGCGCCCGGAATGGGCTCCAACACCACCAGATGTCCGCGCTCTGCGAGCCAAGGCAGCGTGGAGGCGCGAAAATCAGCGATCGGATCGGCGATGATGCGCTTGCCCGGCGTTACGCGCTTCATGAGCCTTTCGGCTTCCGAGCGCACGGGGAAGATGTAAAGCCCGAGCCGCTCCACGCCCCGGCGCACCAACGGAAGAAGCTGAGGCCCCTCGTCGCCTTCGGCGGTGAAGACCTCGCCGCGCTCCACGACCAGAGCCAGGAACACCGAGACCGCTTCCATCTTCAGCCGCAGCAGCAGATCGGCCGGCTCGACCTCCGGCTCGATGGGATCTGATACCCAGTCCGTGCCGGCCAGACCCTTGGCGCTCTTCAATCCCGGAAGGATGTCGCCTGCGAAGTCGAGAAGGCTGATCTCCTGCAGAGCGTCCTCACCCGTCAGCGCCTTAGCCCAGCGCTTGGCTTCCTTGGGGCAGGACCAGAAGAGCTGTACGGTCCGCGCCGCGCTCTTTTGCGAGGGCACGCATGCGCTCTGCTCGTCGGCCAGCGTGTACACGCGCCCTTCCGTCACCGCCCGTTTGACGAAGCGGTCGCGCTGGCCAAGCTCTGGAATGCGTGGACTTGGAAAATTCACTCGCGGGCCCGTTTGCGGCTTGCTTTTGCTCGGAGACGACGAATCACATGGCTGATTCTCGCCAGAACCGAAGCCATGAGCAAGGGCAAGGCAAGGGCGATGGCGTGGCGTGGCGTGCCAGGGCTTCGCAGACGAGCCTTCCGGCCGCGGCGCGCGAGCGCTCGTAGAAGGGGTGTCGCAACAGGCGGCGGGCAAGCGTTTCTTGGCGTGATTGTTTGCCACCGCGCCCCCGCCTATAACCGGCGCATGACAAACCTGTTCGAAGCTGCCGGACTGGAAAAGGGCGCGCCCCGGCCGCTCGCCGACCGGCTGCGCCCCAGGAAGCTTTCCGAGATCGTCGGCCAGGACCATCTCGTCGGCCCCGACGGCACGCTGACGCGCATGTTGAAATCGGGCCGCCTGCCAAGCCTCGTCCTGTGGGGGCCTCCGGGCTCCGGCAAGACGACGATCGCGCGGCTGCTAGCGGGCGAGACCAATCTCGCCTTCGAGCAACTCTCCGCCATCTTCTCGGGAGTTGCCGATTTGCGCAAAGCCTTCGATCGCGCGCGAATGCTGCGCGAACAGGGTAAGGGAACGCTGCTCTTCATCGACGAAATCCATCGCTTCAACCGCTCGCAACAAGACAGCTTCCTTCCCTACATGGAGGATGGCACGATCACGCTCATCGGCGCCACGACGGAAAACCCCTCGTTCGAACTCAACGCGGCGCTCCTGTCGCGCTCCAATGTGCTGGTGCTCAACCGGCACGACGAAGCCGCGCTCGAAAGCATCCTCAAGCGCGCCGAGGCCGAGATGGGCCGCAGCCTGCCGCTGGACGCCGGCGCACGCGAGGCCCTCAAAGGGATGGCCGATGGAGACGGGCGCACGATGATCAACCTTGCCGAGGATGTCTTCGCGGGCCTCCCCGACAAGGCCAAGGCGTTGAACCGCGAGGCGCTCATCAAGCTCGTCCAGCGCCGGGCGCCGCTCTACGACAAATCGCGCGAGGGGCACTACAATCTCGTTTCCGCGCTCCACAAGTGCGTGCGCGGCTCCGACCCCGACGCCGCGCTTTATTACTTCTGCCGTATGCTCGACGGCGGCGAGGACCGGCTGTTCCTTGCCCGGCGCCTCGTGCGGATGGCGGTGGAGGACATCGGCTTGGCCGATCCGCAGGCCCTCGTGGTGTGCAATGCCGCCAAGGATGCATTCGATTTTCTGGGAAGCCCCGAGGGCGAACTGGCGCTGTCGCAAGCCGTCGTCTATCTGGCAACCGCGCCCAAATCGAATGCCAACTACGTGGCCTACAAGGCGGCCATGCGGGCGGCCAAGGAGCATGGCAGCCTCCTCCCTCCCAAGACGATCCTCAACGCGCCGACCAAGCTCATGGAAGAAGAAGGCTACGGCTCGGATTACCTTTATGACCACGACCAGCCCGACGCCTTCTCGGGTCAGAATTACTTTCCGCCCGAGTTCAAGAAGCGGCCCCAGTACTACGACCCGGTCGAGCGCGGTTTCGAGCGCGAGATCAAGAAGCGGCTGGAATATTGGGCGCGGCTGCGCAAGGAACGCGGCGGCTGACGGATTAAGCAATCCGCGCAGCTCTCTTGCGGGCCAAAGCCCTTCGCCCTTGCGCTTCGCCTATACCTGTTGAACGGTATTCTGCGCCGGCCCCTGCAGGTGCGAAATGGAAAGCCTTGAACTCCTCCAGCGCTTATCGGTCGCTTTAGCCATCGGATTGCTGATCGGGCTTGAGCGCGGCTGGCAATCGCGCATGGAGGCGGAGGGCGAGAGAGCGGCCGGATTCCGCACGCACGCGCTCGCCGGGGTCCTGGGCGGCGTGTGGGCCGCCATCGTTCACGGATCGGGTGGCGCAGGTCTGATCGCGCTGGCAATCGCCTTCACCGTCTTTGCCCTTTTCATCGGTCTGTTCCGCTATCGCGAGACCCAGCACGAGCACACCTTCGGCGCAACGACGCTCGTTGCAGCCATGCTCGCGTTCTCCCTGGGCGCGCTGGCTGTGATCGGCAACATGCAGGTCGCAGCGGCGGCGGGCATCGCCACGGCGGGCCTGCTCGCGATGAAGACGATGCTTCATTCCTGGATACGGCGCATGACATGGCCGGAGCTGCGTTCGGTTCTCGTGCTGGCTTCGATGACCTTCATCATGTTGCCGATCCTGCCCAACGAAGCGATCGATCCGTGGGGCGCGCTCAATCCATACGAGATCTGGCTGCTCGCCATCCTCATCGCCATGATCTCGTTCGTCGGCTACCTTGCGATCAAGCTGCTGGGCGACCGCAGCGGCATCCTCGTGACGGGGCTGGCCGGGGGGTTGGCCTCCTCGATGGCCGTCACCGTCAACATGGCCAAGCTTGCCGCCGACCAGCCCCATAAGCGTGATCCGCTTCTGGCCGGAGCGCTACTGTCGGGCGCCGTCATGATGGCGCGCGTCCTGGCCCTGGCGGGCATCATCAACCACGCCATGTTCCTCAGGCTGGCGCCGCCCTTGATCTTTGCAGCGCTGGCGCAGGCGGGGGCCGGTTTGTATCTGCTCGCGCGACAATCCGGACCCGAGCAAGGGGACAAGGGTCTCGATCTCAAGAACCCCTTCGACCTCATTATCGTCCTCAGGTTCGGCGCACTGCTGACGGGCATCATGGTTCTGTCGCAAGTCGCCACTAGGTACGCCGGCAATTCGGGCATTTACCTGCTGTCGGCTGTGTCGGGCTTGGGCGACGTAGACGCGATCACCCTATCCATGGCCCGCCTCGGGGGCGGTCAACTCGACCTCGACGTTACGACCCGTGCGGTCCTGGCCGTCGTGGCGGCAAATACGCTTTCTAAAGCGGTTGTCGGCGGCTTGACCGGAGGCGCCGGGTTCGGCGCGCGCATGGCGGCCATCGGCATGGCGGCGCTCGCCGCAGGCGGCCTCGGTCTTATCTTGTCTTAGATGGCGGGCTGTTGATTGCGCGCCTTTGCCTTGCCACCGGCACGGATTATAAGCCGGCAACGCAGAACAGGGGCTCTCGGGCAGTAAACGGCATGGTCCAGTTCATCGATCTTTGGCGCGGGCATCCCACCAATGAGAGCGTTGATACGCCTTGCCTCCTCACCGATGGCGGCAGCCGTGCGCCCGACGAGGCCCCGGTCGAGGCTTCTCCCGGCATCAAGCCTGCCGAGGCGCATGTCGAGCCTGTGGCGCCTCGCGACCAGTCCGCCATCCGCCTGGGCGTCGCCATGCGGCGCGCAGGCGTGCGTATCGAGGAACTGGGCTCGCGATTGCAGACCTGCGGCATCCATGACCGCTCCTTGATGCACATTCTCTCCGCCAGCCAATTCGCCGCCGCGCTGCGGCGCGCGAAGATCCCGGGGCTCGGCGACGTCGAACTGATCGCCGGCAACGACGTGGCGCGCTTCCAGGCGCGCATCGTCGGACGCACCGGAATCCTTTACGTGCGCGACTACTGGATGCGGCCGGGCGATCCGGAGGGACGCCCCACGGGAGATCTCATCGACTTGTGGAACGGCTATCGCACCACCGATAGCTGGCTCATGGATTGGATGGCGTGGGCGGGATATACGTCATCCTATGAACTGGCGCGGGAAATGTGGTTCTGGCCCGTGGCCTGACAAGAGCAGGTCTAGAGGAGGGAAAACGGCGTTGCGCGTAGTTGTCGCCATGATTTTTGCGCTCGCGGTGGCGGGCTCTGCCACGCTCGCGATCTCCCACAACGTGGCCGACAACATCGTCGCCGGGCAGCGCTTCACGATGCCGGGCGAAGCGGCTCGCTTTCATGCCCTGGTCTATATGACGACCAACCTGCTTGCCTTGGTTTGCGGCTACGGGCTGGGCTGGGTGATCGGGTATCCCTTGAGGCGTCGTCCGCAAGGGACGTAATCGAGGCCAGCAAACACGGCCCCCCGACAGGCCCGCCGGACAAGGCCGCCGGACAAGGCCGCCAGACAGGGCCGCCAGACAGGGCCAGCAAAATCGCCGCAAACATGCCTCGAGCGGCGGCGTGGCGCTTCCTTAACACAGCCTCTGGGGCTATAGCTTCGCGCTGTCGAATTCAAAGGGTCTTCCATGAAGCTTCTCCTCTTCGCGTCGGCGGGCGGTGCTATCGGCGCTGGCGTGCGCTTCCTCGTGAATCAAGCATTCGCGGCGCGCGGGATGGTCGCCTTTCCCTGGGCTACGCTGACGGTCAACGTGCTTGGCGGGTTCCTGATGGGTGCGGTGATGATCCTCGTCATGGAACGTCTCGATGGTTCGCCCGAATTGCGCACCTTCCTGGCGACGGGAGTCCTCGGCGGCCTGACGACCTTCTCCGCCTTCACCTATGAGCTGTCTCAAATGATCGCCGCCGACGGGGCCGGCAGTCTCCGCCTCATCGCCTACATCATGCTTTCGCTCTTGCTTTCGCTTGCGGCGCTCTACGCCGGCATGGCGTTCTCGCGCGCGGTAATCTCATGAACGCCAGCCCGCCCAAGGTTGAGAGCATCCGCGTGAAGCAGGACGAGGCGGACATGCGTCTCGACCGCTGGTTTCGCGTGCACTTCCCCGCCGTTGGATACAGCTACCTGCAAAAGCTGCTGCGCTCGGGCCAGGTGCGCGTGAATTCCAAACGTGCCCAGGCCAACGACCGGCTGGAGCCGGGCTTCGAGATCCGCGTGCCGGCCATCGTACGCCAGCCCAAGACGACCGGCACCGGACTGAAGCCACCACCGGGCCTGTCGAAAGGCGACCGCGACGCCATCGAGAAGATGATCGTCTACGAGGACGAGCACGTCCTAGTCCTCAACAAGCCGTTCGGGCTCGCCGTGCAGGGCGGCACCGGCACCAGGAAGCACATCGACGGAATGTTGGCGGGCATGGCCGATCGCTTCGGTGGCGAGCGTCCGCGCCTCGTCCATCGTATCGACCGCGACACGACCGGCATTCTCCTTGTGGCAAAGACCCGCGATGCGGCCGCCAAGCTGGGCCGCATCTTCCAGACCCGCTCGGCGGCCAAGACATACTGGGCGCTCGTGAAGGGCGTACCCAAGCCTCCGCAGGGCAAGATCGAAGCGGCGCTCGTCAAGGCGACCGGCCCGGACGGCGACCGCGTGCGCAAAGCGCTGCCGGGCGAGCAGGACAAAGCGATGCACGCCACCACACACTACAGCGTCATCGATCGCGTCGCGAACAAGGCGGCCTGGGTCTCCCTCAAACCCGTCACCGGCCGTCAGCATCAGTTGCGGGCGCATATGCACATGATCGGCCACCCGATCGTGGGCGACAACAAGTACGGCGGCGACGTCAACATGCCCGCGGAAAACATCGAGAAGAAGCTGCACTTGCACGCGCGCCGCCTCGTCATTCCCCACCCCGTCACCAAGGAGAAGATCGACGTCACCGCTCCCCTGCCCCCCCACATGAAGGCGACATGGGAAACGCTGGGCTTCGACGAGAAGAAGTTTGGAGGCAAGGAAGAATGAGCGTCCTAACGCTTGTCCCAAACTTCGGGGTGCACGCATGAAACTGCTGGTCTTCGATTGCGATGGCACGATTGTCGACAGTCAGGCCGCCATCGTCCTGTCGATGAACCATGCCTTCCGCTCGCTGGAACTGACGCCGCCGACGCGGGCGGCGACGCTGTCCGTCGTCGGCCTGTCGCTTCCCGAAGCCTTTTCGGTGCTGGCCCCCGGCGTCGATCCTGACGTGCGCATCATGCTGGCTGAACGCTATAAGAGCGCCTTTCGCGAGCTCGACCGCGATCCCTCCGAGTGCGAAGTCCTCTTCCCGCGATGCCGCGATGTGATTGCCCAGCTTGCGGCCGACGACAACGTTCTCCTCGGCATCGCAACCGGAAAATCGAAACGCGGCGTCGATCGCCTGATCGAGCGGGAAGGCTGGCATGGCCACTTCATCACCATCCAGACGGCGGACGACCATCCCTCCAAACCCCATCCATCCATGGTGCTGACGGCCATGGCAGAAACGGGCGCGGCGCCCCATGAAACGATCATGATCGGCGACACGACCTATGACATAGAGATGGCGGTTGCCGCCAAAGTAGGGGCGTTAGGCGTAACATGGGGCTATCATCCCCGCGACGAGCTTACCGAAGCAGGCGCCCATCTCATAATCGACGACTACACTGAGATGCCCGCCGCTCTCGACCGGATCTTTGCGCAGTTGAGTTCGGGTTCATGAACAGCACGACAAACGGCAATGGCTCCGATAGGCCCGGGGCGCGACCTGCAGGCAGGCCCCCGAGTCCGATGACCGACAGCTTGTCGAAGCCTCTGGCCAGGCGGTTCTACAAGGACGTTTCGCTGGGTGAAGACGTTTGCTTCCAGGTGCTGCTCGACGGCCGCCTCATCAAGACGCCCAAGAAACGCGCACTTGTACTGCCCACGCGCAAGCTTGCCGAGGCCGTCGCCGGGGAATGGTCGGCCCAGAAGGACGTGATCGATCCTTCCACAATGCCCATGACGCGCTTCTCAAATACCGCAATCGATGCCGTGGCCGATGCGGCCATCGAGGTCGCCGCGGATATCGTCGCCTACGCGGGCCGCGATCTGTTGTGTTATCGCGCCGGCGCGCCTGCCGAACTGGCGGCCCGGCAGGCGCGGGCGTGGGACCCCGTCCTGGAGTGGGCCAGCCAGGCAATGGGCGCGCGGTTTGCGGTAGTCACGGGCGTGATGCCCGTCGATCAGCCGGGGCTGACCTTGCAGCGTGTTGCGAGCGCGCTCGAACCGTACGAGCCCTTCCGCCTCGCCGGCCTGCACGTCATGACGACGCTGACGGGCTCCGCCTTGCTCGCGCTTGCCCACGCACGCGGGGCGTTATCGAAAGAGGAGGCGTGGGCTGCCGCCCATGTCGATGAGGATTATCAGATCTCGCTGTGGGGCGAGGATTTCGAGGCTAAGGAGAAGCGCAAGCGGCGCGAAGAAGAATTCGCCGCTGCGAGCCGATTGATCGCTTCGCTGGCTTGACATGATCCTAGGCGCGCACGGCCACCCGCACGCTCTGCGGAACACCCGAGGTCGCGCCCGACTTGTCGGCCACGACGACATCGAACTTCGCAATTTCCCCGCTCGATCCGTCGTGGCAGAACAAAACTCGCCCGCCCTCCAGGTCGTACTGCGTGAAGCTGGTGACGGGTTGAGACGGCGCGCCGGCAAGGCTGATGAAGCCGTTGGAGGTGTTCGATACGCTGAACGTGAGGTTCTTTGCCTGATCGTCGGGATCAATCGCCGTGAGGTCGGCTGTCGTGATCCGGACTGCGCGGCCTCTCGCAACGGCCAGATCGAGGTCGCCCGCCACGCTCGGCGGCACGTTGCGCACGCTGGCCGATAGTTCGGCGCCCTCTTCCATGGCCAAGCGGCCGTACTTCACGTTGCCCGCGACGCTGCCCGAGCTGCGGATCGAAATGAGCTGCCTCACGCGAATATCGCCCTGCGCTTCGCCTTGAATATCGGCGTTCTCCGCTTTGACGATGCCGAACAGCCGCCCTTGCTTATGGACGACCACTTTGGCCGCATCGAGGTTACCCTCGACATGCCCGAAGACTTCGATCTCCTGGCAATTGCGAACTTCGCCCTGCAGGATCGTGTCCGTACCGATCACCAGAACGCCCTTATTGTCCGACACGCCTGCTCTCCCCCAATGCCTGCTGCAACAGAGCCGAGCCTGGGGCAGGATTGTGTCAGCTTGTCGACCCAGCCGTTGGTTAACGGCCCATGCGCTCATTTCTTTCCGGACAAAGACAAACCGGAGCGGTTCCGCCATCTGGCGGAACGCGGAACACGGCTCTAGCCGGGAATGTTGAGCTGCAGAATCCTCTCGCCGCGCTTGACCGATACGCTCCACGTGCGTTGCCGCTTGGCGAGGGCCTCCTCGAGATCGGCCACATTGGCGATCGTCTTGCCGCTGACTTCAACGATGATATCCCCGGCCTTGAACCCGAGCGACCTGGCGACGGAACCACCGCGCACCGAGAGGATGACGACGCCTTCCGTTTCATCGAGCCCCATCTCGTCGGCCAGACCAGGCAGGATGTTGGAGACGCGTGCGCCGTCCAGCGGATGCGGGCCGGAAAGGTTGCGCACATCGTCCTTGCCCGCCTTCGGCGGCGCGACGAGCGCGATCTCCATCTCGAGCCCCTTGCCCTTGCGCAGCACCGAAAGCTTTGCGGTCTGCCCGACGCCCTTGGTGGTGAGCCGGTAATAGACGGCGCGCGGATCGGCGACCTCCACACCGTCGACGCTCATGATCACGTCGCCGGGCTCGAGGCCAGCCTTCGCGGACGGGCCGCCGGCTGAGATGCGCGTCACGACGGCGCCCGCGATGCGGCTGAGCCCCAACCCATCCGCGATATCGCGCGTTACGCTTTCGAGCTTGGCGCCAAGCCAGGGCCGTTCAACCTTGCGGCCCGCAACCGCGCTCTCCGCGTAGACCTTCACGAGGTTGGAGGGAATGGCAAAGCCGATGCCGACTGACCCGCCGCTCTGGGAATATATCATCGTGTTGATGCCGACGAGGCGGGCGTTCATATCAACGAGTGCGCCGCCCGAGTTGCCCGGATTGATGGCCGCATCGGTTTGAATGAAGATCTGCGCGTCGGATGCGCCGATATCGGAGCGCGCAAGACCGGAGACGATGCCGCTTGTCACCGTCTGGCCAACGCCGAAGGGATTGCCGATGGCCAAGACGAGATCGCCGACCTCCAGGCTGTCGCTGTCTTCGAACTCCAGAAACGGGAAATGCCCATCGCCATTCTCGATTCTGAGAACGGCGATGTCGGTCTTGTCGTCTTGAGCGACGACCTTGGCGTCGAATTCGCGCTTATCGGCAAGCGCCACGCGAATCTCGGTCTCGCCGCGCCCCTTGACCACGTGCGTATTGGTCACCACGATACCGTCGGCCGACACGATGACGCCCGAGCCCAGCGAACTCATCACGCGTTCGGATGGCTCGCCGAATTGATCTCCGAAGAAGCGGCGAAACCAGGGGTCCTGGGCGAAGGGCGAATTGAACGTCTGCACGCGGGTTCGCACATAGACGTTGACGACCGCGGGCGCTGCCTTTCGCACGATCGGCGCGAACGAATACTGCACAGCTTCTCGCGAGGGCGGCGCGGCACGCTGTTGCGCATCGGCGATGCCAGTGAGCGCGACGATGTTTGTGCGTGCGCCTGCGGATGCAAGAATAGCGACGGCTACGATACCCGCCAGCAGCCCCGGCAATCGAACAATGCGCGACATGAAAACCTCGTAAGGTTTGAGCTGCGGTGCCTGCGAGCCGCAAGCGGATTTACGGACTTATCTATGATCGGGCCGCACGGCGCTCAAGCGGGTTTTGCGCCGGTGCGGTGGATCTCTTCGGGTACGCCGGGAGTTCTGTGCAAGGTCATATGAGATCGAGCGCGCGCAGCGACCGGATGGCATCGCGAACGGCTTCCTCGCCGGGACGCAAGGAAAGGCCGAGGTAATTCGTGACCTTCCGGCTTGTGTAAGTTTTCTGGCGGCCGAGTTCGGGCAGAATCGTGCGCAGCCGTTTGTCGAACACTGCCATGGCGCGCACCGCCATGTCGGGAAGCTGGAACTTCGGGATCTTGGATTTCAGATCCGGGCATTCGGCCGCCAGGGCCCGGCCGAGCGCGAACAGCCCCGTCTCGTCACGCGCGACGATAAAGCGCTCGCCGGCGGCCTGGGGGCGCACGAGCGACTCCGCGTGAGCGGCCGCGACGTCGCGCACATCGCAAACGGGAAAGCGGATGCGCGGCGCAGCAGGATAGGCGCCTCGCGCCATCAGCCGATAGAGTTCGAGCGAGGTGGACAGATCGCCGTCGAGCGCGGGACCCTGCACGAAACCGGGATTGATAACGGTCAGCTCCGGCGCACCCGGCGTTGTTTGAACGAAGTTCCAAGCAGCCTTCTCGGCGCTCGTCTTGGAGCGGATATAGGGCGTCAGCCCGGGTAAACTTTCGTCGGTGAAATCATCCTCGCTGAAAACGTGATCGGCCTCGTACTCGCAGGGGTACATCACCGCCACGGTCGAAGATGTGAGCACGACGCGCCTGACCGCGTTGCGATGCGCCGACCGCAGCACCCGCAACGTTCCTTCGCGGGCCGGCATGATGACGTCGTCGGGATTGGCCGGTTGCTCCATTGGAAAGGGAGAAGCCGTGTGCATCACGTGGGTTGCACCTTGCATGGCTTCGTCCCAGCCTTCGTCCGACAGCAGGTCGCCGACGGCGAAAGACAATCGGCCGGTATCGGCGCCCGCCTTCTCGAGCGCCGCCTCGACGGCGGCGGCCCTTGATGGATCGCGCACCGTGCCGCGCACCGTATATCCGCGCCGCAGCAGCTCCGCGATGATGTGTTTGGCGATGAAGCCGGTCGCGCCTGTCACGAACACGGTCTCGGCGATGTAATCGGCCATGTCGTCCTCCAGGTTCGCGCAGAACCCCTGGCCCGGCCAACCCTAGAGCGGTTGCGAAAAAGTGGAAACCGGTTTTCCGGCAAGAAGCGCGGCAAGGCCAATGACCGGGGCCATTTTCGCATTGCGTGCAAACCGCGCGAATGGGTGCGCCGCCGCCGCGTGCCGGCGGCGGGTATAGGAGGCCTCACCACGTCGCGATTTCCACAAACGAAACATGCCCCGCGCTGTTGCCCGGGGCATGTTGGAATTGACAGGTTGAACGGCTTACAGGCTGTTCAGGCGCTCTGCTCCTGCGCCTTGAGCATCTCCTCGTGGCGCGCCTTGTCGCCGGCGCCCTTGACGGAGGTGTCGCGATCGACAAGCTCGATGACGGCGCGGGGAGCGGCATCGCCGTAACGGAAGCCGGCCTTGAGCACGCGGGTATAACCGCCGTTGCGGTCCTTGTAGCGCGGGCCGAGCACGTCGAACAGCTTCTTGGCCATGTCCTCGTCGCGCAGACGCGAAGCGGCCAGCCGGCGCGAATTGAGATCGCCGCGCTTGGCGAGCGTGATGTACTTGTCGACGACGCGCTTGAGGTCCTTGGCCTTGGGCAGCGTGGTGATGATCTGCTCGTGCTTGATCAACGAGGCTGCGAGATTGGACAGCATCGCCTGACGATGTCCGACATGGCGGCCAAAACGGCGGCCGAGCTTCTTATGACGCATTGGTCTTCGATCCTTTGGTTTCGTTGTGGATTGGTTATGGGAGGTTCTATGGCCTCGCCTTGGTCGTCTGCGTGTCGTGGCCCGCCCTGCGGGGACAGGCCGCGCCACACAAAACTAAAATCAGTACTGATCCTCGAAGCGCTTGGCCAGTTCGTCGATATTGTCCGGCGGCCAGTTCGGCACTTCCATGCCCAGGTGCAGGCCCATGGAGGCCAGCACTTCCTTGATCTCGTTGAGCGACTTGCGGCCGAAGTTCGGCGTGCGCAGCATCTCGGCTTCCGTCTTCTGGATAAGGTCGCCGATGTAGACGATGTTGTCGTTCTTCAAGCAGTTGGCCGAGCGCACGGAAAGCTCCAGTTCATCGACCTTCTTGAGCAGCGCCGCATTGAACGCGAGTTCGGGATGCGCACGCTCCTCGACGGCCTTCTTGGGCTCTTCGAAGTTGATGAAGACGGCGAGCTGATCCTGCAGGATGCGGGCGGCCAGCGCGACGGCGTCTTCCGCTCGCACCGAACCGTCGGTCTCCACCGTCATCGTCAGCTTGTCGTAGTCGAGGATCTGACCCTCACGGGTGTTCTCGACCTTGTAGGAGACCTTCTTGACAGGCGAGTAGAGGCTATCGACCGGAATGAGACCGATCGGAGCATCTTCGGGACGGTTGCGGTCGGCCGGCACGTAGCCCTTGCCCATGTCGGCGGTGAACTCCATGCGGATGGAGGCGCCGTGGTCCAAGTGGCAGATGACGTGATCCGGATTGAGGATCTCGACTTCGGAGGAAGCTTCCATGTCGCCGGCGCGGACGGGGCCTGCACCTTCCTTCTTCAGCACCATGCGCTTGACGCCATCGGAGTGGATGCGCAGCGCAATTTCCTTGATGTTGAGGATGATGTTGGTCACGTCCTCGCGAACGCCGGGCACGGAGGAGAACTCATGCAGCACGCCGTCGATCTGAACCGTCTTGATGGCTGCGCCCTGCAGGGAGGACAGCAGCACGCGCCGCAGCGCGTTGCCGAGCGTCATGCCGAAGCCGCGCTCCAGCGGTTCGGCCACGACAGTGGCGACGCGGGCGCGGTCGCGACCCGGCTGGATGTCGATCTTGGAGGGTTTGATAAGGTCTTGCCAGTTCTTCTGCAGAACATTCACCACGGGGAGCCTCGCTTGCGATGCGGCGCGGGTTGATAAAGCCCGCGCCTACCAAGGGACAAAATATCAATTAAACCAAGCCGCTAGCAGCTAGGCCGGTGGGCGTGCCGCCCTGAGCGCATCAGACGCGGCGGCGCTTGCGCGGACGGCAGCCGTTGTGCGGGATCGGGGTCACGTCGCGGATGGAGGTAATCTGGAAACCGATCGACTGAAGGGCGCGCAGCGCCGACTCACGGCCCGAACCCGGACCGCAGACCTCAACCTCGAGAACCTTCATGCCGTGGTCCTGCGCCTTGCGGCCGGCATCTTCGGCGGCGACCTGAGCGGCGTAGGGGGTCGACTTGCGCGAACCCTTGAAGCCCTTAGTGCCCGACGACGACCACGCGATCGTGTTGCCCTGGGCATCGGTGATCGTGATCATCGTATTGTTGAAAGACGCATTCACGTGAGCGACGCCCGACGTGATGTTCTTCTTCTCGCGCTTCCTGACTTTGCCGCGTGCGGCAGCTTCTTTAGCCATCTCGACTGTGCTCCTTGCCCCTTGCGCTTGTGCCTGCCGCGGCGGGGCTCAACTCGAATTTTCCGCCCCGAAGCGTTTGCCGACAGGGCTTGTTGAAAGATGTTCGTGACGCTCGCATCACCTGACGCGGGCGGCACTAGAAATTACTTCGTTGCCTTCTTCTTACCGGCAATCGCGACTGCCTTGCCCTTGCGTGTGCGGGCGTTGGTGTGCGTGCGCTGGCCGCGAACCGGCAGGCCCTTGCGGTGACGCAGGCCACGATAGCAGCCCAGATCCATAAGCCGCTTGATGTTCATTTGAACTTCGCGGCGCAGGTCGCCCTCGACCGTGTAGTCGCGGTCAATGGCCTCGCGGATCTGCAGCACTTCCGCGTCGGTGAGCTGATTGACGCGACGCTCAGCAGGGATGCCGACCTTCGCGCAGATCTCGCTGGCGAACTTGGGGCCGATGCCATGAATGTAGCGCAGCGCGATGACGACGCGCTTATTGGTCGGGATGTTGACGCCTGCGATGCGGGCCACGTTGGTCTCCTGCCGTATTCTTGCGGTAGGGCGCCAGAGCGCCCACCTTATGGTTAACCGATGCCTTCCAGCACCGTGGTTGGTTGTCCGTCGCCTAACCGCACCGCTTGGGTGCCGACCGGCTTAAGCGGCCGTCCAAATGCGCAATGTTCCGGGCCCGAGCTTTCGCCCCGGACCGGATCTCATTTGGCCTGCGCTAGAAATTCCGGTGGTTTCTATCGCGCAAACCCTGATCCGTCAATCCGCCGGGCATCTTTCAACTTGCCTCGACGGCCCCCAAAATCTCGTCGATCTGGCGGGTTACATCCGCGATCGGCGCCATTCCGTCCACGGTCCTCAACAGTCCTTGGGCGAAATAGTACCCTGTCAAGGGCGCCGTTTCACGGTAGTAGGCCATGAGGCGCGTTTTCAGCGCCTCGGCGTTGTCATCGGCTCGAACCGTACCGCCTGCGGCCACCGTGTCGCGGGCGCGGATTTCGATACGCTCGGCCAGGATCTTGTCGTCAACCTTGAGCTCAACCACGCAATTAAGGCTCTTGTTATGTGATTCCAATAGCTTATCGAGCGCGGCAGCCTGCGGAAGGGTGCGGGGAAAGCCGTCTAGGATGAAGCCCTTGGCGCAGTCGGCCTGGGAAATTCGATCGGCGATGATCCCCACCACGACATCGTCGGGAACGAGTCCGCCGGCAGCCATGATCTCCTTGGCCTTCATGCCGATGGGCGTGCCTGCCTTCACGGCCGCGCGCAGCATGTCGCCAGTGGAGAGCTGGGGAATTGCAAACTTCTTGCAGAGGATCTCCGACTGCGTCCCTTTGCCAGCCCCTGGCGGGCCGAGAAGAATAAGGTTCATCGCCGTCCCTTCGCTGAAGAGGCGCCCTTGAGCTTGGCCTTCTTGATGAGGCCCTCGTATTGCTGGGCAATGAGGTGGCTCTGGATCTGGGCCACGGTATCCATCGTGACGCTGACCGCGATCAGCAGCGAGGTGCCACCGAAATAAAGGGGGATGCCGGCATAGGCGGTCAGGAATTCGGGCAGCACGCAGACGGCGGCAAGATAGATCGCGCCGACAGCCGTGATGCGGGTCAAGATGTAATCGATGAACTCGGCCGTCTTCTCGCCGGGGCGGATGCCGGGAATGAACCCGCCGTACTTGCGCAGGTTGTCGGCGGTGTCCTTCGGGTTGATGACGACGGCCGTATAGAAGAACGTGAAGAACACGATGAGCGCGGCATAGACCGCCAAGTGCAGCGGCTGGCCCGAGCCCAGCGCCGCGACGATGTTGTTCAACCACTCAGGACCCTGGCCGGCGGAGAACTGTGCCGCCGTGATCGGCAGGAGCAGAAGCGACGAGGCGAAGATCGGCGGGATGACGCCCGAAGAGTTCAGCTTCAAGGGCAGATGCGAGGCTTCGCCCTGGAACATCTTGTTGCCGACTTGGCGTTTCGGATATTGCACCAGCAGCCGGCGCTGCGCGCGTTCGAAGAACACGATGGCCGCGACAACGGCCAGCGCCAGCGCCAGGAAGCCGATGAGAAGCCCCGGGCTGATCGATCCCGTCTTGGAGAGTTCGAAGAGCTGCACCAGCGCGCCGGGCAGGCCCGCAATGATGCCGGCGAAAATGATGAGCGAGGTGCCGTTGCCGACACCGCGCTGCGTGATCTGCTCACCCAGCCACATCAGGAACATGGTGCCGCCAACCAGCGTAATGACGGTCGTGGCGCGGAAGAACCAGCCGGGATCGATGACCACGCTACCGGCTGTGTTGTGTGATCCTTCCAGGCCAATGGCGATGCCGTAGGCCTGAAACGCGGCCAGCACCACCGTAAGGTAGCGCGTGTACTGGTTCATCTGCTTGCGGCCGGCTTCACCCTCCTTCTTCAGCGCTTCGAGCTTGGGATTGATCGAGCCCATCAGCTGCATGATGATCGAGGCGGAGATGTAGGGCATGATGTTCAGCGCGAAGATAGCCATGCGCTCAAGCGCACCGCCGCCCAGCGCGTTGAACATGCCCAGGATGCCCTGCGACTGCTGCGCAAACGAAGCCGCGTAAGCCGCGATGTTGATGCCGGGCAACGGGATGTAGGTGCCCAGCCGATAGACGACGAGCGCGGCGAGCGTGAACCAGATGCGCTTCTTCAGGTCCTCGGCCTTGGAAAAGGCGCTGAGGTTGAGATTTACGGCAAGTTGCTCGGCGGCGGAAACCATCGTGTCATTCTCCTGACCGTGCGCAGCGGGTGCGCGGGTCCAGATCTCGTTTCAAGGATGGCATGTCGGCGCCCGATCCGGTCGGCCGCCTCTCATACCTCACTCGTCCTTGGCGCTGGCCGGCTTCTTGCCCGACGCCGCTTTCTTCGCAGCCGATTTGGCGCGCTTCTTCTCGTCGGCTTCGAGCACCTTCACCGCAATGACGCTGACGGTGCCGCCAGCCTTTTCGATTGCGGCCTTGGCCTTGGCGCTCGCATGGTTGACGGTGATCGAAACCTTGGTCTTGATCTCGCCATCGCCCAACAGACGCAGACCGTCCTTGGCACGGCGCAGCACTCCAGCTTCGACGAGCGAGGCGACATCGACGGGCTTGCCCGCATCGATGCGCTTGTCCTCGATCGCCTGCTGCAGAGCGCCGACGTTGATCTCGTTGTAGTCGGCCTGGCGCCACTTGTTGAAGCCGCGCTTGGGGAGGCGCCGGTGAAGCGGCATCTGGCCGCCTTCGAACCCGCCGATCGCGACGCCGGCGCGGGCCGTCTGGCCCTTGCCGCCGCGGCCACCCATCTTGCCGAGGCCCGAACCGATGCCGCGGCCGATGCGCGTGCGGAACTTGCGAGCGCCCGCGTTGTCTTTAATACCGTTGAGCCGCATGGGCCTACGCTCCTTCATTGGTGGCGCCGGGCGGCTCGCTCTCCCGAGCCGGGCGCAAAACAGTCTGTTGTCCTTCGGGCATTCACGGCGCAACCCTCGTGCGGGCGCACCGTGCGCGTGATTACTTCTCTTCGACGACGCGGACGAGGTGTGCAACCTTGTTGATCATCCCGCGGGTGGCAGGCGTATCTTCAAGCGTCGAACGCCGGCCGAGCTTGTTCAGTCCCAGGCCGACGAGCGTGTCAGCCTGGCGCTCGGGGCGCCGGTTGGGGCTGCGGATCTGCTCGATGGTGATCGTCTTCTTGCTGGCCATGTGGTTACCTCGAAAGCAATTGTGAAGCCCCGCCAGGGGGCTTCAAGTCCCGTCAGGCTTCGGCGCTCGCGTCTGCAGCCGAGCCATCACGGCGGCGCGAGACGATGTCAGAAACCTTCTTGTTGCGGCGGGCTGCGACCGCACGCGGATTCTCTTGCGCCTTGAGCGCATCGAAAGTCGCGCGCACGACGTTGTAGGGATTGGTCGAGCCCAGCGACTTGGCGACGACGTCATGGACGCCGAGCATCTCGAACACGGCGCGCATCGCGCCGCCCGCGATGATACCGGTACCAGCGGGCGCCGAGCGCACGACGACCTTGCCCGAGCCGTGCCGGCCTACGCTGTCATGGTGCAGCGTGCGGGCATCGCGCAGCGGCACGCGCAGCAGGTTGCGCTTTGCGCCTTCCGTCGCCTTGCGGATGGCTTCCGGCACTTCGCGCGCCTTGCCATGGCCGAATCCGACGCGGCCCTTCAGGTCGCCGACCACGACCAGTGCGGCAAAACCGAAGCGCTTGCCGCCCTTCACGACCTTGGCGACGCGATTGATGTGCACCAGCTTGTCGGTGAACTCGCTATCGCGCTCCTCGCGGTCACGGCCGCGCTCTCTTTGAGGTCCACGTGCCACGTTCAAATCCTCTCCATTAGAACTTCAGACCACCCTCGCGGGCGGCATCGGCCAGCGCCTTTACGCGGCCATGAAACAGAAAACCGCCGCGGTCGAACACGACTTCGCTGACGCCGGCCTTCACGGCCCGCTCGGCGACCAGCTTGCCGACGGCGGCGGCCGCATCCTTGTTCGCTCCGGACTTGAGCGAGCCCTTGAGTTCCTTGTCCATCGTTGAGGCGGCCGCGAGCGTCGCGCCCTTGGCGTCGTCGATGACCTGCGCGTAAATGTGCGCAGACGAGCGATGGACAGAGAGGCGCGGACGCCCGCTCGAATTCTTCTTGACGCTGCGGCGCACGCGGGCCCGGCGCTTCAAAAACTTTTCCTTGGCATTGGCCATTGTCGCCGTCCTTATTTCTTCTTGCCTTCCTTGCGGAAGATGTACTCGCCCTTGTAGCGCACGCCCTTGCCCTGATAGGGCTCCGGCTTGCGCGACGCGCGGATTTCGGCGGCCATCTGGCCGACCACCTGCTTATCGATGCCCGACACCGTCACCAGGTCCTGCTTGGCGCCACCGACTTTGACGTCGACTCCCGCCGGAATCGTCAGCACGACGTCGTGGCTGTATCCGACCGAGAGAACGATCTCGTTCTTGCCCTTCATCGAAGCCTTGAAGCCGACGCCGTGGATTTCGAGGTCGTGGCTGTAGCCATCCGTCACGCCTTTGATCAGGTTGGCGATCTGCGTACGCGATGTGCCCCACATCGAGCGGGCAGGCTTGGTGTCCTCGATCAACGAGACGAGGACGCCCTCGTCCGTCTTCTCGACCTTGAGCTCCTCAGGAACATTGAAGGAGAGCTCCCCCTTGGGGCCCTTCATCTTGACGTTCTGACCGGCCACCGTCGCCGTCACGTTGGACGGTACGGGAACGGGTTTCTTACCGATGCGCGACATGGGTCAATGAACCTTTTTTCTTCAGCCCGGCGGATACTTCGAAAGCCCCTCCGGCCCTTTCGCGATTAGAAGATGTTGCAGATGATCTCGCCGCCCACGTTGGCCTCGCGCGCCTTCGCATCCGACATCACGCCCTTGGGCGTGGACAGGATAGAGACGCCAAGACCGTTGGCGACGGTCGGAATGTTCTTCACCGGCGAGTACACCCGGCGGCCCGGCTTGGAGATGCGCTCGATTTCGCGGATCGCCGGCTGGCCATTGTAGTATTTCAGCTCGATCTCGAACTGCGCAGCCTCGCCCTTCACCTCGACGCGGGTGTAGCCACGGATGTAGCCTTCATCCTGAAGCACGTCGAGAACACGGCCGCGCAGGCTGGATGCCGGCGTCGTCACCTTGGGACGGCGGCGCATCTGCGCGTTGCGGATGCGAGTGAGCATATCGCCCAACGGATCGTTCATTGCCATTGCGCGCTCTCCTTACCAGCTCGACTTGACCATGCCCGGGATGCGCCCCTGGCTGGCGAGTTCGCGCAGCTGGTTGCGGCACATCTTGAGCTTGCGGTAATTGCCGCGCGCGCGGCCGGTGATCTCGCAGCGGTTGCGAATGCGGACCGCGGCGCCGTTACGCGGAAGCTCGGCAAGCTTCAGACGGGCCGCGAAACGCTCTTCCGCGGTCTTCGTCATGTCCTTGGCGAGTTCCTTGAGCCGCTTGCGCTTGGGCGCCTGCTGCTCGGCCATCTTGCGACGGCGCTTGTTCTTCTCAATCGAACTGGTCTTAGCCATATAATCTCCTCCAAAGGCCTTTCGGGACGGCCGCGTTTAGCTGGCCCGAGGTCCTCTAGCTGCGGAACGGGAAGTTGAAGCCCTTGAGCAGTTCGCGGGCTTCCTCATCAGTGCTGGCCGACGTGCAAACGATCACGTCGAGGCCCAGGACGTTGTCGACCTTGTCGTAGTCGATCTCTGGGAACACGATGTGTTCCTTGAGACCGGTCGCGTAGTTGCCACGTCCGTCGAAACTCTTGGGGTTCAGGCCGCGGAAATCCTTCACGCGCGGCAACGCGATCGTGACGAAGCGGTCCAGGAACTCGTACATGCGGTCGCCGCGCAGCGTCACCTTCGTGCCGATCGGCATGCCTTCGCGCAATTTGTAGGTGGCGATGGCCTTGCGGGCACGTGTGACGACCGGCTTCTGGCCTGCGATCAAGGCGAGATCGGCAACCGCATTGTCGACTTTCTTGCGATCGTTGACCGCCTCACCCACGCCCATGTTGAGAACGATCTTCTCAAGCTTGGGGATCTGCATGACGTTCTTATAGCCGAACTTCTTCATAAGGGCATCACGCACGACCTTCTCGTAATGCGTCTTGAGGCGCGGCTTATAGTCCTTCGGGCGCGGGGTTGCCACGCGCGCTTCCTTGGGAGCTGCGGCTTTCTTGCCGGTGCCTTTCGCGCCGCCCTTGGCCTTGGCGTCCTGCGCGCCGCCTTGGGGCTTGCCGCCCTTTTGAGCTTTGTCTTTCTCAGCCATGGCTTAGTTCTTCTCCGGGATCTGCTCGCCCGAGCGCTTCGCGACGCGGACCTTCTTACCGTCGGCCAGCACCTTGAACCCGACGCGCGTCGGCTTGCCGTCCTTGGGATCCTCGATGGCGAGGTTGGAAATCTGGATGGAGCCTTCCTTGGAGATAATGCCGCCTTCCTGCTGCGCCGTCTGGCGCTGATGGCGGCGCACCATGTTGATGCCGCGAACGAGCGCGCGGTTTTCCTTGGGCATCACCTGGATGACCTCACCGCGCTTGCCTTTGTCGCGGCCGGCGAGGACGACGACGTTGTCGCCTTTCTTGATCTTGAACGAGGCCATTAGAGCACCTCCGGCGCGAGCGAGACGATCTTCATGTGGTTCTTGGCGCGCAACTCGCGGGTGACGGGTCCGAAGATGCGGGTGCCAACCGGTTCGCCGTTGGCGTTGATCAGCACGGCTGCATTGCGGTCGAAACGGATCAGCGAGCCGTCAGGACGGCGCACGCCCTTGGCCACGCGCACGATCACGGCCTTCATGACCTGCCCCTTCTTGACGCGACCCTTCGGAATAGCCTCCTTGACCGACACGACGATCGTGTCGCCCACAGTTGCATATTTGCGCTTGGAACCGCCCAGCACCTTGATGCACTGGACGCGGCGCGCACCCGAGTTGTCGGCGACGTCGAGATTGCTCTCCATCTGGATCATCGCATCATTCCTTCTTTTGCGCCGGCAGGCAGGGCTGACGGCTCATTCGCTTCCTTGGGTCCTTTTTCGCTCCCGGGGTCTTGGGACGCACCTCGGAAAATACGAGGCTCCCAACGCTCCGGAGCTCAAAGGTCTTATCGACGATGGTGTCGAAATCAGTGAGGAGAAACCGGGCCTTTCGGGCCAGGGTCAAGCCTCAACGACGGTCCACCGCTTATTCTTCGAGATCGGCGCCGACTCCTGAATGGAAACCTTGTCGCCCACCTTGAATTTGTTCGCCTCGTCATGCGCGTGGTACTTCTTGGTACGGCGCACGGTCTTCTTGAACAGGGGATGGGTGTAGCGGCGCTCGACCTGAACGACAATGGTTTTGTCATTCTTGTCGGAAACCACAACGCCCTGCAGCACGCGCTTCGGCATAGTCTTCTTGCTCCTTTACGCGCCCTTCTTGGCGCTGCCGGCCCGCTTCATGCGGGCTGCTGTCTTGATGCGCGCGATATCACGGCGGATGATCCGGATACGCGCGGTATTCTCGAGCTGGCCGGAAGCCCGCTGGAAGCGCAGGTTGAACTGCTCCTTCTTGAGCTTGACCAGCTGGTCGTCGAGCTGATCGAGCGACAGGTCGCTGAACTCGGCTGCCATTGTTCTTGTCCTCTACTGTTCTTGCGACGCTGCGTGTTAGCCAACGCGCATCACGACACGTGTCTTGATCGGCAGCTTGGCGGCGCCCAGGATGAGCGCTTCCCTGGCGATCTGCGGATTGAGGCCGCCGAGTTCGAATATGATGCGGCCCGGCTTGACGCGCGCCACCCAAAGTTCCGGCGAGCCCTTGCCCGAGCCCATACGCACTTCGGCGGGCTTCTTCGACACCGGCACATCCGGGAACACGCGGGTCCACATGCGGCCAGCGCGCTTGGTATGGCGGGCGATCGCGCGGCGCGCGGCCTCGATCTGGCGAGCCGTCAGACGCTCAGGCTCCATGGCCTTCAGGCCGACTTCGCCGAATGCCAGCGTGGTGGCGCCTTTGGCGGCCCCGTGGATGCGGCCCTTGAAGGCCTTGCGGAACTTCGTCCGTTTCGGTTGCAGCATTGTTGTCTCGCCTCAAATCTCTTTATGCGCCGGCTTCGCTGCCGACATCGCCGCCGCCGCCCGACGACCCGCCAGGACCGCCGCGCGTGCGGCCGCCACGGCTGCCGCGACGCTCGCGGCGCTCGCCGTCTTCCCGGCGCGGACGGGGGCTGCCGCCCTCCTGCATCTCGGCCGCCTTCTTCTCGGAGGCCATGGGGTCGTGCTCCATGATCTCGCCTTTAAAGACCCAGACCTTGATGCCGATGATGCCGTAAGCGGTCTCGGCGCGGCCGTAGCCGAAGTCGATGTCGGCGCGCAGCGTGTGCAGCGGCACGCGGCCTTCGCGGTACCACTCGGTACGCGCGATTTCGGCGCCGCCCAGGCGGCCCGCGACATTGATACGGATGCCGATGGCGCCCAGACGCAGAGCCGACTGCACCGCACGCTTCATGGCGCGGCGGAATGCAACGCGCCGCTCCAGCTGCTGGGCGATCGATTCCGCAATCAGCGTGGCGTCGATCTCGGGCTTGCGGATCTCGACGATATTGAGATGCACTTCCGAGTTCGTCAGGCGGGCAAGCTCGGAGCGCAGGCGCTCGATCTTGTCACCCTTCTTGCCGATCAGGATGCCGGGACGTGCGGTGTGAACCGTCACGCGGCACTTCTTGTGCGGACGCTCGATGATCACGCGGGCGATACCGGCCTCGCGCTGATCCTTCATGATGTGCTCGCGGATCGCGCGATCCTCGTGCAGGAGCTTGCCATACTCACCCGTGCGGGCGAACCAGCGGCTGTCCCAATTGCGGTTGATGCCGACGCGCAGGCCAACGGGATTGACTTTCTGACCCATGTTACTTGGCCTCCTTGGCGGATTTCCTGGCGGCCGGCTTGGCCTTCGCCTTCTTGGGCATCTCGTCTTCCTCGACCTGACGGACGACGACGGTGAGCTGGGAGAACGGCTTGAGAATGGCAGCGCCGCGCCCGCGCCCGCGCGCATGGAAGCGCTTCAGTGTCAGGTTCTTGCCGACGTAGGCTTCGGCAACCACCAGCTCGTTGACGTCCAGGCCGTGGTTGTTCTCGGCATTGGCGACGGCGCTCATCACGCACTTGCGGACGTCGCCCGCAATGCGCTTCTGGCTGAACTCCAGTTCGGCCATGGCCTGCTCGACCTTCTTGCCCCGGATGAGGCCGGCGACCAGGTTGAGCTTCTGGGGCGAGATGCGCAGGGACTTGGCGACGGCCTGCGCCTCGTTGTTCGCCAAGCGGCGCTCGTGAGAAGGCTTGCCCATTATTTCTTCACCGCTTTCTTGTCGCCGCCGTGGCCCTGGAACGTACGGGTGGGAGCGAACTCGCCGAACTTGTGGCCGATCATGTCCTCCGTAACGGCAACGGGAATGTGCTTGTGCCCGTTGTGAACGCCGAAGGTCAAACCGACAAACTGGGGAAGTATGGTCGAGCGCCGGCTCCAGGTCTTGATGACCTCGTTGCGACCCGACGACCGCGTCTTTTCCGCCTTCTTCAGGAGGTAACCGTCGACAAACGGACCTTTCCAGACTGAGCGTGCCAAAGTGCTTCTCCTTAATCGCCGCGCTTACTTCGTCTTTTGACGGGCGCGAATGATGTACTTCGTAGTCTGCTTGTTCTTGCGGGTCTTGAAGCCCTTGGTCGGCTTGCCCCACGGTGTCGCCCAGTGCTTGCCGCCCTTCGTGCGGCCGCCGTTGGGATGGTCAACCGGGTTCATCGTGATCGAACGGTTGTGCGGGCGGCGGCCTTTCCAACGGACGCGGCCGGCCTTGCCGATGACGGCGTTCATATGGTCGGGATTGGACACCGCGCCAACCGTCGCCATGCAATCGGCCGGCACCTTGCGGGTCTCGCCCGAGTTGAGCTTCAGGATGGCCCAGCCGGCATCGCGGCCGACGAGCTGGACGAACGCGCCCGCGGAGCGTGCGAGCTGCCCGCCCTTGCCGGGCTTCATCTCAACGTTGTGCACGATGGTGCCGACAGGCATGGCCGCAAGCGGCATCGCATTGCCAGGCTTGACGTCGACCTTGGCGCCCGAAACGACCGTGTCGCCCACGGCCAGCCGCTGGGGCGCCAGGATGTAGGCCAGCGCGCCGTCCTCGAACTTTATCAGCGCGATGAATGCCGTGCGGTTTGGATCATACTCCAGGCGCTCAACGACCGCCGGCATATCCGCCTTCGTATTGCGGCGGAAGTCGATCTTCCGGTAGCTCCTCTTGTGGCCGCCACCGATGAAGCGCGACGTAATGCGCCCGTGCACGTTGCGGCCGCCCGACTTGTTGAGGCCCTCGACGAGCTTCTTGACCGGGCCACCCTTCCACAGGTGGCTCTTGTCGACCAGCACCAGATGGCGTCGGCCGGGAGACGTCGGGCTGTATGTTTTAAGCGCCATAATTCATGAACTCCTTAGAGACCGGTCGTCACATCGATGGCGTGACCCTCTTCGAGCGTAACGACGGCTCTCTTGGTGTCGCCGAGCAGCGCCGGACGGCCACGGAAGGCCTTGAGCTTGCCCTTGCGGACGATCGTGTTGACGGCCTTGACCTTCACCTTGAACAGGCTTTCGACCGCGGCCTTGATCTCTGGCTTGGTCGCCTTCGGGTTCACCTTGAAGATGACCTGGTTGGCTTCCGAAGCGAGCGTCGCCTTCTCCGTGATGACGGGCGAGACGATGACGTCGTAGGCGGTGCGTTTCGTCATTTGAAGCGCGCCTCCAGCGCCGCGACGGCCGCCTTCGTCAGCACCAGCTTCTTACGACGCAGAATGTCGTAAACGTTGATGCCCTGAACGGGAAGCACGTCGATGTTTGGAATGTTGCGGGCCGCACGTGCGAACGCCGGCTCGAGTTCGGCGCCATCGATGATGAGCGCATTCGACAGCTTGAGCTTGGCGAACTGAGACTTCAGCGCGCCCGTCTTGCCGTCCGTGGAGGACGCCTTGTCGAGCACGACGATCTCGCCGGCTTTCGCCTTCGCCGACAGCGCGTGGCGCAGCGCGAGAGCGCGGACCTTCTTGGGCATGTCGATGGCATGGCTGCGCGGCTTCGGCCCAAACGCCTTGCCGCCGCCGCGGAACTGCGGCGCCGATTTATCGCCATGACGTGCGCCGCCGGTGCCCTTCTGCTTGTACATCTTCTTGCCCGTGACCGCGACTTCCGAGCGGTCCTGGGCATGATGCGTGCCCGCCATGCGCTTCAGCGTCTGATAGCGCACCATGCGGTGAATCAGGTCCGGCCGCGGCTCGAGGCCGAAGATCGCATCGACGAGTTCGATGTCCCCGGCGCTGCCGGCATCGAGCGTGGTGACAGATGCCTTCATCACGCACCTTCCTTCTTGACTTCAGCGCGCGGCCTGAATGCGCCGGGCGTAGGCAGATCCTTGGGAGCGGGCTTCTTGACCGCATCGCGCACCAGCACCCAGCCGCCCTTGGAGCCCGGCACCGCACCGCGCACCATCACGAGGCCGCGTGCGACATCGATCTTGGCAACCACGAGGTTCTGGGTCGTGACGCGCTCGTCACCCATGTGGCCAGCCATCTTCTTGCCCTTGAACACCTTTCCGGGGTCCTGGCGCTGGCCGGTCGAGCCGTGAGCACGATGGGTGATCGAGACGCCGTGCGTGGCGCGCAGGCCGCCGAAGTTCCAGCGCTTCATCGCGCCCTGGAAGCCCTTGCCCTGGTTGGTGCCCGTCACGTCGACGAACTGGCCGGGGACGAAGTGATCGGCGGTGATTTCCGCGCCAACCTCGATCAGGTTCTCAGGGCTGACGCGGAACTCCGCAATCTTGCGCTTGGGTTCGACCTCGGCCTTCGCGAAGTTGCCACGGTCGGCTTTGGTGAGCCGCGACGGCTTGCGGCTGCCGGCCCCGAGCTGGAGCGCGGTATAGCCGTTCTTCTCGACCGTGCGATGCGACAGCACCTGCAGATTGTCGAGCTTCAACACGGTCACCGGGACATGCTCGCCGGTTTCCGTGAAGATGCGGGTCATGCCCACCTTCTGTGCTAGTACACCGGAACGCATCAGCATTCCTTCCTATCGTTGGGGCCGTGCTCACTGTTTAAGAGTAGAGGGCCCGAAATCTTGTTTCGTTTTCGTTTTACAGTTTGATCTCGACATCGACGCCGGCGGCAAGATCGAGCTTCATGAGAGCATCGACCGTTTGCGGTGTCGGATCGACGATGTCGAGCAAGCGCTTGTGCGTGCGCATCTCGAACTGCTCGCGGCTCTTCTTGTCGATGTGCGGCGAGCGGTTCACGGTAAAGCGCTCGATGCGGGTTGGGAGCGGGATGGGCCCGCGCACCTCCGCGCCCGTGCGTTTCGCCGTGTTCACGATCTCGCGGGTCGATGCATCGAGTATGCGATGATCGAACGCCTTGAGACGGATGCGGATGTTCTGGCCGTGCATGGTGTCGTCGCCTTCACTCTCGAAAAAAGACTGGAGGATGAGCCCCGAACGGACGGGACACATCCTCGTGCTATGAGCTACTCGATGATCTTGGTGACGACGCCGGCGCCGACGGTGCGGCCGCCTTCACGGATGGCGAAGCGAACCTTCTCCTCCATGGCGATGGGCGAGACGAGTTCGACCGTAATCGAGACGTTGTCGCCCGGCATCACCATTTCGGTCCCTTCAGCAAGCTTCACCGTGCCCGTGACATCCGTCGTGCGGAAGTAGAACTGCGGGCGATAGTTGTTGAAGAACGGCGTGTGACGGCCACCCTCTTCTTTGTTGAGAATGTACGCCTCGGCCTGGAACTTCTTGTGCGGCTTCACGGAGCCGGGCTTGCAGAGCACCTGGCCGCGCTCGACCGAGTCCTTGTCGATGCCGCGCAGCAGGCAGCCCACGTTGTCGCCGGCCTCGCCGGAGTCGAGCAGTTTACGGAACATTTCGACGCCCGTGACGACCGACTTCTGCGTATCGCGCAGGCCGACGATCTCGACTTCTTCGCCGACCTTGATCATGCCGCGCTCGATACGGCCGGTGACAACCGTGCCGCGGCCCGAGATCGAGAACACGTCTTCGATCGGCATCAGGAAGGGCTGGTCCTTCGGACGCTCGGGGATCGGGATGTAGGTGTCGAGAGCCTCATACAGCTTCACGATGGCTTCGTCGGCCAGCGGGCCCTTCTCGCCGTTCAGCGCCTTGATCGCGGCGCCGCGGATGACGGGCGTGTCGTCGCCGGGGAAGTTGTATTTGGACAGAAGCTCGCGGACTTCCATCTCGACGAGGTCGAGAAGCTCTTCGTCCTCGACGATGTCGCACTTGTTCAGGAACACGACGATGCGCGGCACGCCGACCTGACGGGCAAGCAGGATGTGCTCACGCGTCTGCGGCATCGGGCCGTCGACGGCGGAGACGACCAGGATCGCGCCGTCCATCTGGGCTGCGCCCGTGATCATGTTCTTCACGTAGTCGGCGTGGCCGGGGCAGTCGACGTGGGCGTAATGGCGGTTCGGCGTCGCGTACTCGACGTGCGACGTGGCGATCGTCAGAATCTTGGTCGGGTCGCGGCGGCCCTGGCTTTCGGACGCCTTGGCGACTTCGTCATAGGCAATGGCAGTCTGGGTCCAGCCGCGGTCGGCGGACACTTTCGTCAGGGCTGCAGTCAGCGTCGTCTTGCCATGGTCAACGTGGCCGATCGTGCCGACGTTGCAGTGAGGCTTCGTGCGCTCGAATTTTGCTTTGGCCATCGGTGGCTCTCCTTCGTCTTCCTAACTCGGCCCCGGACAGGGTCCGGGGATTTCTGCTCAATTCATTCTCGGAGTTCCGTCCGCCAGGCCGTTTGCGCCCGGCAGCCGGAGCCCCTCGTTCCGTCAGGCGTATTTCGCCTTAACTTCGTCCGCGACGTTCTTGGGCACGTCGGAGTAGTGGGCAAACTGCATCGTGTACTGCGCGCGGCCCGTCGACATCGAGCGCAGCGTATTGATGTAGCCGAACATGTTGGCCAGCGGCACATAGGCGCGGATCACAGTGGCGTTGCCGCGCATCTGCTGATCGCGAACCTGGCCGCGGCGGGAGTTCAGGTCGCCGATGATGCCGCCGACGAACTCGCCCGGCGTAACGACTTCCACGTCCATGACCGGCTCGAGGATCTTCACGCCCGCCTTCTCGCAACCTTCCTTCATGGCCGAGCGCGTGGCGATTTCGAACGCGATCGCGGAGGAGTCCACTTCGTGGAAGGCGCCGTCGTAGAGGTTGACCTTCATATCCACCATCGGGAAGCCGATGAGGATACCGTTGTCCCACACCGACTTGACGCCTTTTTCGACGCCCGGGATGTACTCCTTGGGCACCGTACCGCCGACGATCGAGGTCTCGAACACGTTGCCCTTGCCGGTCTCGTTGGGCTCGAGCTTCAGCTTGACGCGCGCGAACTGGCCGGTACCGCCCGTCTGCTTCTTGTGCGTGTAGTCGATCTCGGCGGGCCGCGCCAGCGTCTCGCGATAGGCGACCTGCGGCTGGCCGACGGCGGCATCGACGCCGTAGGTGCGCTTGAGGATGTCGACCTTGATGTCGAGATGCAGCTCACCCATGCCCTTGAGGATGGTTTCGCCCGACTCCGGATGAACCGAGACGCGGAACGAGGGATCCTCAAGCGAGAGCGTGTTGAGCGCGATCGACATCTTCTCCTGGTCGGCCTTCGTCTTCGGCTCAATCTTCATCTCGATGACGGGCTCGGGGAACTCCATCTTCTCGAGGATGACCGGTTTGCCGGGATCGCAAAGCGTTTCACCCGTGCGGGTATCCTTGAGCCCCTGCAGGGCGACGATGTCGCCCGCGAAAGCTTCCTTGATCTCCTCGCGGTCGGCGGCGTGCATGAGATACATGCGGCCGGCGCGCTCCTTCTTGTCGCGCGTGGTGTTGGCGAGCGCCATGCCCTGTTCGAGCTTGCCCGAGTAGATGCGGCAGAAGGTGATCGAACCGACGTGCTCGAAGTTCATGATCTTGAAGGCGATCATGGCGAGCGGGTCGCTGTCGCTGGGGCGGCGCGGAGCCTCCCCGCCGGTCTTGGGATCAATACCCTTGTAGGCTTCACGATCGGCCGGCGAAGGCAGGAAGTCGACCACAGCGTCGAGCAAAGGCTGCACACCCTTGTTTTTGAACGCCGAGCCGCACAGCATGGGATAGAACGTACCGGAAATCGTCGCCTTGCGGATCAGCTTGCGCAGCGTGTCCGCATCAGGCTCGTTGCCTTCGAGGTAGGCCTCCATCGCCGCATCGTCCATCTCGACGGCGGCTTCGATCATGGCCCCGCGGAATTCGGCAGCCTTGTCCGCGAGATCGGCCGGAATTTCCGACTCGACCAGCTTCGCGTCCTTGCCGTCGCCATCCCAGGTGATCGCCTTCATCTTGATAAGGTCGATCACGCCCTGGAAGTTCGCTTCAGCGCCGATCGGGATCTGCAGCGGGACGGGACGCGCACCGAGCTTCTCCTTGATGTCGTCGACGCACATGAAGAAGTCGGCGCCCGTCTTGTCCATCTTGTTGGCGAAGATGATGCGCGGAACGCTGTACTTGTCGCCCTGACGCCAAACGGTCTCGGTCTGCGGCTCGACTCCCTGGTTGCTGTCGAGAACGCAAACAGCGCCGTCGAGCACGCGCAGCGAACGCTCCACTTCGATCGTGAAGTCGACGTGGCCTGGGGTGTCGATGATGTTCAGCCGGCGCTTCTTGCCGTCCCGGCCGACCCAGAAGCAAGTCGTCGCGGCGGACGTAATCGTGATGCCGCGCTCGGCCTCCTGGTCCATGAAGTCCATGGTCGCCGCGCCGTCGTGGGTCTCGCCCATCTTGTAGGACTTGCCCGTGTAATAGAGGATGCGCTCGGTCGTCGTCGTCTTGCCGGCATCGATGTGAGCCATGATGCCGAAGTTGCGGTAGTCCTCAATCGGGTATTGGCGGGCCATAAGTTGCCTCAAAATTCCGTTCTATTGTGCGCCCAGGTTGCCGGCAGGCAACCGTCGCACTTACCAGCGGTAATGCGAGAACGCACGGTTGGCTTCCGCCATCTTGTGCGTGTCTTCGCGCTTCTTGACGGCCGTGCCGCGGTTGTTGGCGGCGTCCAGCAACTCGCCGGAGAGCTTATCGACCATCGTGTTTTCGTTGCGGGCGCGCGCCGCCGAAATGATCCAGCGGATAGCCAGCGCCTGACGGCGCTCGTTGCGAACCTCGACCGGCACCTGATACGTGGCGCCGCCCACGCGGCGGGATCGAACCTCGACAGCCGGCATGACGTTCTCGAGCGCCTGCTTGAACAGATCCAGCGCGTTGGCCTTCGCCTTCGCCTCCATCTTGTCGAACGCACCATAGACCATGCGCTCGGCGACCGACTTCTTGCCGTCTTCCATCACCGCGTTCATGAACTTGGTGACGACGAGGTCGTTGAACTTCGGATCGGGGATCACTTCCCGCTTTTGCGCCGCGTGACGACGAGACATACGTATGTCCTTCGCTTCGAATTCTGCTTCGGTTCAGAACCGGACCGGCCGGTTCGGTTAAAGTCTTACTTGGGCCGCTTGGCGCCGTACTTGGATCGGCGCTGACGGCGTGCCGAAACACCCTGCGTATCCAGAACGCCACGGATGATGTGGTAGCGAACGCCCGGCAAGTCCTTCACGCGGCCGCCGCGGATCAGCACCACGGAGTGTTCCTGAAGGTTGTGGCCCTCGCCCGGGATGTAGCCGATGACCTCGTAGCCGTTGGTCAGGCGGATCTTCGCGACCTTACGCAGAGCCGAGTTGGGCTTCTTCGGCGTCGTCGTGTAGACGCGCGTACACACGCCACGCTTCTGCGGGCAAGCATCCATGTGGCGCGATTTCTCGCGGTAGGTCTTCTGCTCCCGGGGCTTCCGGATCAACTGTTGTATCGTCGGCATTCGCCAAATCCTGCCTTCGTGTCACAAACCCGGCGCGCACCGGTATGGAAATGCGCCAAGCAACCCTGCCAGGCGACGCGAAATGCGCCCCTAGCATGAAAAAACCAGAGGATCCTGCCGCCCGATGAGCGACAGATCATGGTCCGTCGATGTGCTCTGCTTTAATGGACGGTAGCGTTTAGGCCTGCGTCGCATCCCAAAAGGGCGCCGAAGAGGGCCTACCGCCTACCGCGAGAGTGGGGGAGCTATATACACGGGTTTCATATTGGTCAACAGCTGGAAGCTCGCGATTTCAAATTATTTTGCGTCCGCTAAGCCGATAGGCGAAAAAAGTGGCTGCGGCGTGGTGTCTTGCCCCGAAAACCCATCCGGAAATCTGACAAAAAACGGCCGCGATCTGCTCGCGGCCGTTTTCAATTTCGCAGGCGATTCACTCCTCCTCAGGCCGCCTCGTCGGCCGCCGGCCGGCGGCGACGGCGGCTATTGGGGCCGCCACCGGGCGCATCAGGCCCTGCCAGCGCGTTGGCCTTGGCCTGCTCCATCGCGATGAGCTCGTCCCGCTTGGCCGCGATCTTGCGGATTCGGCGCAGCATGCCGCCCGTGCCGGCCGGAATGAGTCGGCCGACAATGACGTTTTCCTTCAGGCCGTCGAGGGTATCGACCTTGCCGTTGACGGCGGCGTCGGTGAGAACGCGCGTCGTCTCCTGGAAGGAGGCGGCCGAGATGAACGAGCGCGTCTGCAGCGACGCCTTGGTGATGCCCAGGAGCACCGGGTTTGCCGACGCCGGCCGCTTGCCGGCCTTTTCGGCCGCGGCGTTGACCTCGTCGAACTCGATGCGGTCGATCTGCTCGCCCTTGATGAGGTCGGTCTCGCCGGAATCGGTGATCTCGACCTTCTGCAGCATCTGGCGAACGATCACCTCGATGTGCTTGTCGTTGATCGTCACGCCCTGCAGTCGGTACACGTCCTGGATCTCGTTGATGAGGTAGTTCGCCAGCTCCTCGACGCCCTTGATGGCCAGGATGTCGTGGGGCGCGGGATTGCCGTCGTAGACGAAATCGCCACGCTCGATGCGATCGCCATGCTGCACGGCAAGGCTCTTGCCGCGCGGAATGAGATACTCGACGGGCTCCTTGGTCTCATCGTCAGGCTTGATGGTGATACGCTGCTTGTTCTTATAGTCCTTGCCGAACTCGATGGTTCCCGACACCTCCGCAAGGATCGCGTGATCCTTGGGCCGGCGCGCCTCGAAGAGTTCCGCCACGCGCGGCAGGCCGCCCGTGATGTCGCTCTGCTTGGCCGTGGAGGTCGGAATACGCGCAAGCACGTCGCCCGCCTTCACTTCCGTGCCCCGATCGACCGACAGCACGGCGTCGACCGACAGCAGGTAACGCGCATCGCCGCCGCGGGCCACCTTGATGGGCTTGCCCTTGGCGTCCTTGATGACGATGGCGGGCTTCAGTTCCGAACCGCGCGGGCTGGCGCGCCAATCGACGATGACCCGGTTGGACGTACCCTTCATTTCGTCGGTTTGCTCGCGCACCGATGCGCCTTCGATCAGATCCTCGAAGTCCACCGCGCCGTTGGCCTCCGAGAGAATCGGGCGGGTGTAGGGATCCCAGCTCGCAAGCCTGGTACCGCGCTTGACCGTGTCGCCCTCGTCCACGAACAGGCGCGCGCCGTACACGATCTTGTGCGAGGCAAGCTCCTTGCCGGTCTGATCAATGATCAGCACGGACATCGTGCGCGTCGTCGCGATGTTCTGGCCCTTGGAGTCCTTGGCAATGGCGCGGTTCTTGATCTTCACCGTGCCGTTGAAGTTGCTCTCGATGCTGGACGAGTCGACGACGTTTGCCGTACCGCCGATGTGGAACGTGCGCATGGTGAGCTGCGTGCCCGGCTCGCCGATGGACTGCGCGGCGATGACGCCGACAGCCTCGCCGATGTTGACCGGCGTGCCGCGGGCAAGGTCGCGCCCGTAGCATTTGGCGCACACGCCGTTGACCGTCTCGCAGGTCAACACCGAGCGGATGCGGACTTCCTGGATCTCGGCCTTGCCGATCGCCTCGGCATGACGCTCCTCGATGAGGTCGCCGTCCTTGATGATCATCTCGCCCGTAACCGGATGCTTGATGTCCTCGGCCGCCGTACGGCCCAGGATGCGCGCCGCAAGCGACACGATGACCTGGCCTGCGTCCACCACCGCCTGCACGTTGATGCCCGCGTCGGTGCCGCAATCCTCTTCCGAGATGATCGCGTCCTGCGCCACGTCGACGAGGCGCCGCGTGAGGTAGCCGGAGTTCGCCGTCTTCAAGGCGGTGTCGGCCAGGCCCTTACGGGCGCCGTGGGTCGAGTTGAAGTACTCGAGCACCGACAGACCTTCCTTGAAATTCGAAATGATCGGCGTCTCGATGATCTCGCCCGACGGCTTGGTCATGAGGCCGCGCATTCCGGCAAGCTGCTTCATCTGGGCAGGCGAACCGCGCGCGCCGGAGTGGCTCATCATGTAAATCGAGTTAATGGGCTTCTCGCGGCCCGTCGCGGCATCCTTCTGGACGGCCGAGATGCGGTCCATCATTTCCTTGGCGATCTGGTCGGTGCAGCGCGACCAGGCATCGACCACCTTGTTGTACTTCTCGAGCTGCGTGATCAGGCCGTCCTGATACTGCTGCTCGAAGTCGCGCACTTCGGCGTTCGTCTTGTCGACGATCTTCTCCTTGGTGTCGGGAATGAGCATGTCATCCTTCCCGAAGGAGATACCGGCCTTGAAGGCGTGGTGGAAGCCGAGCTGCATGATGCGGTCGCAGAAGATCACCGTCTCCTTCTGACCGCAGTTGCGGTAGACCGCGTCGATCATGCCAGAGATGTTCTTCTTGGTCAGCATCTGGTTGACCAGCGAGAACTTCACGCCCGCCCGGCGCGGCAGAAGCTCGCCCAGGATCAGACGGCCCGGCGTCGTGTCATAGAGCTCGGTGACCGGCTCGCCGTTATCGTCGAGCGTCTGGAAGCGGCCCTTGACCTTGGCGTGCAGGGTCACGACGCCGGCGGCCAGCGCGTGCTGGATCTCGGCGAGCGAGCCAAACATCATGCCTTCGCCCGGCTCATGATCGCGCATGAGCGAGAGATAATAGAGGCCAAGCACGATATCCTGCGAGGGCACGATGATCGGCTGGCCGTTGGCCGGATGCAGGATGTTGTTGGTCGACATCATCAGAACGCGCGCTTCGAGCTGGGCTTCCAGCGACAGCGGCACGTGAACGGCCATCTGGTCGCCGTCGAAGTCGGCGTTGAAGGCCGCGCAGACGAGCGGATGCAGCTGAATGGCCTTGCCCTCGATGAGGGTCGGCTCGAACGCCTGGATGCCGAGGCGGTGCAGCGTGGGTGCGCGGTTCAGCATCACCGGATGCTCGCGGATGACCTCGTCGAGCACGTCCCAGACTTCCGGCTTCTCCTTCTCGACGAGTTTCTTGGCCTGCTTGACGGTGGCCGCTTGGCCCAGCGTCTGCAATCGCGCGTAGATGAAGGGCTTGAACAGCTCCAACGCCATCTTCTTGGGCAAGCCGCACTGATGCAGCTTCAGCTCCGGGCCCACCACGATGACCGAACGGCCCGAGTAGTCCACGCGCTTGCCGAGGAGGTTCTGGCGGAAGCGGCCCTGTTTGCCCTTGAGCATGTCGGCGAGCGACTTCAACGGACGCTTGTTGGCGCCCGTGATGACGCGGCCGCGCCGCCCGTTGTCGAACAGCGCATCGACCGCTTCCTGGAGCATCCGCTTCTCGTTGCGGATGATGATGTCGGGCGCACGCAGCTCCATCAGCCGCTTCAGACGGTTGTTGCGGTTGATGACGCGGCGGTAGAGGTCGTTGAGGTCGGAGGTGGCGAACCGGCCGCCGTCGAGCGGCACGAGCGGACGAAGCTCCGGCGGGATGACGGGCACCTGGGTAAGGATCATCCATTCGGGCCGGTTGCCCGATTCGATGAACGCCTCGATGACCTTCAGGCGCTTGCCGAGCTTCTTGGGCTTCAGCTCCGTGGTCGCTTCGGCGATTTCCTGGCGCAAGTCGGCTGCGATCTTGGGCAAGTCCATCGCCGACATGATCTCGCGGATCGCCTCCGCGCCGATGCCTGCGGTGAAGCTGTCGGCGCCGTACTCGTCGATCGCCTGGTTGTACTGCTCTTCCGTGAGCAGCTGCTTTTCCGAAAACGGCGTGACGCCCGGCTCAATGACGATGTAGTTCTCGAAATAGAGAACGCGCTCCAGATCCTTCAGCGCCATGTCGAGCAGCAGGCCGATGCGCGAGGGCAGCGACTTCAAGAACCAGATATGGGCGACTGGCGCGGCCAGTTCGATGTGGCCCATGCGCTCGCGGCGCACCTTGGCCAGCGTGACTTCAACGCCGCACTTTTCGCAGATCAGGCCCTTGTACTTCATGCGCTTGTACTTGCCGCACAAGCACTCGTAGTCCTTGATCGGTCCGAAGATGCGTGCGCAAAACAGGCCGTCGCGCTCGGGCTTGAACGTACGATAGTTGATCGTCTCGGGCTTCTTGATCTCGCCATACGACCACGACAGGATATCGTCGGGCGAGGCGATGGAAATCTTAATCTGATCGAAGGTCGGGAGCGGCGCTTGCGTCTTGAAGATGTTGGTGATCTCGTTCATCAGCTCTTCTCCTCGTGAGATCGGCGGGGGACCGATCTCGAAATTTTCGTAAATCTCGCAGCCCATGCCGCAAGACAGCATCGCGAGAGCCTCGCGCCTCGAAGGGCTCGAAGCTCCCGCATGGTCCGGCTATTCGGCCGCCGGCGGCAATTGCGCCTGGGGCTCCTGCGGCTGCTCCTCGCCCTCCGCCGCGGCAGCCTGATCCGAGTTGATCAGCTCGACGTTGAGGCCCAGTGCACGCATTTCCTTCACGAGCACGTTGAAGCTTTCCGGCACGCCCGCTTCGAACGCGTCATCGCCCCGCACGATGGCCTCATAGACCTTGGTGCGGCCGGCCACGTCGTCCGACTTGACGGTGAGCATTTCCTGCAGCGTGTAGGCCGCGCCGTAGGCTTCCAGCGCCCACACCTCCATTTCGCCGAAGCGCTGGCCGCCGAACTGCGCCTTGCCGCCCAGAGGCTGCTGGGTGACGAGCGAATAAGGGCCGATGGAGCGTGCGTGGATCTTGTCGTCGACAAGATGGTGCAGCTTGAGCACGTACTTGTAGCCAACCGTCACTTTGCGGTCGAACGGCTCGCCAGTGCGCCCGTCATACAACGTCACCTGACCGGAGCTGTCGAAACCTGCCATCTCCAGCATCTCGACGATGTCCTTCTCGCGGGCGCCATCGAACACGGGCGTTGCGATCGGCACGCCGGTCTTAAGGTTCTCCGCGAGCGAGGCCAGTTCCTCATCCTTGGCGGTTGGCTTGATCTCGTTGCCGTAGATCCTCGTCATCTCGTCGCGAAGCGCCTTGGCCTGACCGCTCTCGTGGAACTTCTGTAAGGCGTCGTCGATGGCGCGCCCCAGGCCACGGCAGGCCCAGCCGAGATGCGTTTCGAGAATCTGTCCCACGTTCATGCGCGAAGGCACGCCCAGCGGATTGAGCACGACGTCCACCGGCGTGCCGTCCTCGAGGAACGGCATGTCTTCGGACGGCACGATCATCGACACGACACCCTTGTTGCCGTGGCGGCCGGCCATCTTGTCGCCGGGCTGGATCTTGCGCTTCACCGCGACGAAGACCTTGACCATCTTCATCACGCCCGGCGGCAGCTCGTCACCACGCTGCAGCTTGTCGACCTTGTCCACGAAGCGGCGCTCGAGGCCCTTCTTGGCCTCTTCGTACTGCTTCTGGATGGCCTCGACCTCGCCTTGCGCCCTCTCGTTGGCCAAGCCGATTTCCCACCACTGGCTGCGGGGGATGTCGTCGAGGATCGCATCGTCGATCGTGGTACCCTTGCGCGCACCGCGCGGACCCTTGGCGACCTCCTTGCCCATCAACGCGTCCTTGAGGCGCGCATAGACGTTACGATCGAGGATCTGCATTTCGTCATCGCGGTCCTTGGCGAGACGCTCGATCTCCTCGCGCTCGATCGCCATGGCGCGCTCGTCCTTCTCGACGCCGTGGCGGTTGAACACGCGCACTTCGACGATGGTGCCCGAAACGCCGGGCGGCAGGCGCAGCGAGGTATCGCGCACGTCGGACGCCTTCTCGCCGAAGATGGCCCGAAGGAGCTTCTCTTCCGGCGTCATGGGGCTTTCGCCCTTGGGCGTGATCTTGCCGACGAGAATATCGCCAGGATGCACTTCCGCGCCGATGTAGACGATGCCGGCTTCGTCGAGGTTCTTGAGCGCTTCCTCCGACACGTTCGGAATGTCGCGCGTGATTTCCTCGGGCCCGAGCTTCGTATCGCGAGCCATCACCTCGAATTCCTCGATGTGGATCGAGGTGAACACGTCCTCCGAGACGACCCGCTCGTTCATGAGAATGGAGTCTTCGAAGTTGTAGCCCATCCACGGCATGAACGCGACGAGCACGTTTTTGCCGAGCGCCAGCTCGCCGAACTCCGTCGAGGGACCATCCGCGATGATCTCGCCTGACTTCACCTGATCGCCCACATTCACCAGCGGCCGCTGGTTGATGCAGGTGTTCTGGTTGGAGCGCTGGAACTTGCGCAGACGATAGATGTCGACGCCGGGCTTGGAGGGGTCGGTCTCCTCGGTCGCACGGATAACGATCCGCGTTGCATCGACCTGATCCACGATGCCCGTGCGCCGCGCTGCGATTGCGGCGCCAGAGTCCCGCGCAACACGGTCTTCCATGCCCGTGCCGACGAGCGGCGCTTCGGCCTTGATGAGCGGCACAGCCTGACGCTGCATGTTGGAGCCCATGAGCGCGCGGTTGGCGTCGTCGTTCTCCAGGAACGGAATGAGGGCGGCTGCAACGGATACGAGCTGCTTGGGCGACACGTCGATGTAATCGACCTTGTCGGGCGCAACGAGAAGCACGTCGCCCTGGTAGCGGCAGGTGATGAATTCACCCGTCAGCTTGCCCTTGGCGTCGATTTCGGCATTCGCCTGCGCAACGTGATGGCGCATCTCCTCCATGGCGGAGAGATACACCACGTCGTCCGTGACCTTGCCGTTCACGACCTTGCGGTACGGGCTTTCGATGAAGCCGTACTTGTTGACGCGCGCAAACGTGGCCAGCGAGTTGATGAGGCCGATGTTGGGACCTTCAGGCGTCTCGATGGGGCAGATGCGGCCGTAGTGGGTCGGATGCACGTCGCGGACCTCGAAGCCAGCACGCTCGCGCGTGAGGCCGCCCGGGCCGAGCGCCGACAGGCGGCGCTTGTGGGTGATCTCCGACAAGGGGTTCGTCTGGTCCATGAACTGCGACAGCTGCGAGGAGCCGAAGAACTCACGCACGGCCGCGGCTGCGGGCTTCGCGTTGATCAGATCCTGCGGCATGACCGTGTCGATATCCACGGAACTCATGCGCTCCTTGATCGCGCGCTCCATGCGCAGAAGACCGACGCGATACTGATTTTCCATCAGCTCGCCGACCGAACGCACGCGGCGGTTGCCCAAGTGGTCGATGTCGTCGATCTCACCTTTGCCGTCGCGCAGATCGACGAGCGTCTTGACGACCGCGAGGATGTCCTCCCTGCGCAGCACGCGCATGGTGTCGGGTGCATCGAGTTCGAGACGCATGTTCATCTTCACGCGGCCGACGGCCGAGAGATCGTAGCGCTCGGGATCGAAGAACAGGCCATGGAACAGCGCAGTCGCCGCCTCGATGGTCGGCGGCTCGCCCGGGCGCATGACCCGGTAGATGTCCATCAGCGCTTCCTGGGTGTTGGCGTTCTTGTCGATGTGCAGCGTGTTGCGGATGAAAGCGCCGATATTCACGTAGTCGATGTCGAGAACGTGGAACTCCTTGACCTTCTGCTCCTTGAGTTCGGCCAGCAGGTTGGCATCGAGTTCGTCACCCGCTTCCGCAAAGATCTTGCCGGTATCGAGGTCGACGATGTCTTCCGCGATGAAACGGCCCGAGAGATCGTCGGCAGATACCAGGATCTCCTTGAGGCCGTTTTCCGCCAGTTCACGCGCCTTGCGCGCGGTGATCTTCTCGCCTGCACGCGCAATCACCTCGCCGGTCTTGGCGTCGGCGACGTCGGACTGCGGGGTGAAGCCGCGGAACTTCTCGGGGATGTACGGCATTTTCCAGCCGCGCTTGGATTCCTTGACCGAGATATGGTTGTAGAAGTGCGCTAGGATCTGCTCGTCGTCGAGACCCAGCGCGTACAGCATCGTCGTCACCGGCAGCTTGCGGCGGCGGTCGATGCGGACATAAACGATGTCCTTGGCGTCGAATTCGAAGTCGAGCCAGGAACCGCGATATGGAATGATACGGGCTGCAAACAGCAGCTTGCCCGACGAATGTGTCTTGCCACGGTCGTGATCGAAGAAGACGCCCGGCGAGCGATGCATCTGCGAGACGATCACGCGCTCGGTGCCGTTGATGATGAAGGTGCCGTTCGCCGTCATGAGCGGCATGTCGCCCATGTAGACATCCTGCTCCTTGACGTCCTTGATCGACTTGGAGCCCGTCTCCTCGTTCACATCGAACACGATGAGGCGCAGTTTCACCTTCAGCGGCGCCGAGTAGGTCATGTCGCGCTGCATGCATTCGTCGACGTCGAATTTCGGCGCCTCGAACTCATAGCGCACGAATTCCAGTGTCGCCTTGCCGGCGAAATCGGAGATCGGGAAAACGCTCTTGAAGACCGACTGCAGGCCGAAGTCGTCAGGGCGCCCTCCCGGCGGCTCCTTCACCATCAGGAAGTCGTCGTAGGAAGCCTTCTGGACCTCGATGAGGTTGGGCATCTCGGCCACCTCGTGGATCGATCCGAACTGCTTCCTGATACGCTTGCGGCTGGGAAGGGTCTGAGCCATGTCCGCTCCTATGCTCGTGTTGGCGGGTGAAAGTCCCGCAATCAAATCGTGTCGTTCGATGCCGTGGGCCTCGCGGCCTCTTGAAACGGCTCACCGGAGGGTTCTTTTTGGGACTTCGATCCCAAGAGAACCCTCCGGAAAGACGTTCTTGATGGCGCCAGACGACTCCCGTTGCGGGAGCCGGCCGTCCGGCGCAAGCAGGTGCTCCAGCCAGCGGCTGGAGCACCCGTCCGATTACTTCAGCTCGACCTTCGCGCCCTGGTCTTCGAGCTGCTTCTTCAGCTTGGCGGCCTCGTCCTTGGAAACGCCTTCCTTCACGGCCTTGTTGCCAGCCTCGACGAGGTCCTTGGCTTCCTTCAGGCCCAGGCCCGTGATGGCGCGGACTTCCTTGATGACGTTGATCTTCTTGTCGCCGCCCGAAACGAGCAGCACGGTGAACTCCGTCTGCTCCTCGACCGGAGCGGCGCCGGCGCCAGCCGCCGGCGCAGCCACGGCAACGGCCGCCGCAGCCGACACGCCCCACTTCTCTTCGAGAGCCTTGGCGAGTTCAGCGGCTTCCAGAACGGTCAGGCTGGAGAGATCTTCAACGATCTTTTCGATCTTCGACATAACTTACTTCCTTCGGTTTGAACCAGTTTGTTGAGTGCAGCCGATGGCTGCCGATCGTGCTTTTTCATCGAGGCCCGCCAGCGGGCCTCTCCCGAAATCAAGCGGCTTCTTCCTGGGCTGCCTTGGCCTGGATGACGCGAGCCAGCATCGCACCGGGCTCCTTGACCGTGCGGGCGATCTTCGTCGCCGGCGCGGTGAGAAGGCCGATGAGCTTTGCGCGCAGTTCATCGAGCGAAGGCAGTTCGGCGAGCGCCTTCACGCCATTTGCGTCGAGGACATTGGTCCCCATCGAGCCACCGAGAACGACGAGCTTCTCGTTCTTCTTGGCGAATTCGACGGAGATCTTCGCGGCAGCGATCGGATCCTTCGAGTAAGCCAGGACCGTGGGTCCCGTCAGAAGGTCGGCGATGCCGCTGTAGTCGGTGTCCTTGAGCGCAATCCTGGCGAGCCGGTTCTTGGCCACCTTGACCTTGCCGCCGGCAGCCCTGAGCTGCTGACGGAACTGGGTCATCTCAGCGACCGTGAGACCGGAATAGTGGGAGACAACGACAACGCCCGTGTCCTTGAACACGCCGTTGAGGCTGTCGATGAGCTCACGTTTCGCGGCTCTATCCACGTCTCGTCTCCTGCTTGCGGATCTGATCTCTTGCGAAACCATCCGCGGGGTTGCACCTTGCCGCTCTCCTCTTGGAGGAGGAGCGCGACGGTTGGTCTGTCCTAACGACCGGCAACCTCGCGAAACGAGGCGGCACGGTGCTGACCCAGAAGGTTCAAACCGGACAATCGGGTTGCCCCGGCCATCCAGCCGTCTTCTGTCTCATGCGGGCCCTCCGTCCAGGGAGGCTTAAGAGCCTTGCGGAAAGTCCGCCGGGCTCACCCACAATCTCGGACAGTGAACCGGACCGGATGCCCAAAAGAGCCCCGGTCCGGGGCATTCCAGGTTGCCCTGGAAATTCATGTCGCGCCTCAGGCCACGGGGCCAGAGGCGACGCTGGCCGTATCGACCTTGAGGCCAGGACCCATGGTGGAGGACAGCGACACCTTCTTGAGGTACGTACCCTTCGAGCCCTGGGGCTTTGCCTTGACGACGGCGTCGACGAACGCCTTGATGTTCTCCACCAGGGCCGCTTCCGTGAAGGACGCCTTGCCGACGCCGGCATGGATGATGCCGGCCTTCTCGACGCGGAATTCCACCGAGCCGCCCTTGGCGCCCTTGACGGCGCCCGTAACGTCCATCGTGACCGTGCCGACACGCGGGTTGGGCATCAGACCGCGCGGGCCCAGCACCTTACCCAGACGCCCCACGAGACCCATCATGTCCGGTGTCGCGATGCAGCGATCGAAGTCGATCGTGCCCTTGGATACCGTCTCGACGAGATCCTCGGCGCCGACGATGTCTGCGCCCGCGGCCTTGGCCTCATCGGCCTTGGCGCCCTTGGCGAACACGGCGACGCGCGCGGTACGGCCCGAGCCGTTGGGCAGGTTGCAAACGCCACGCACCATCTGGTCGGCGTGTTTGGGATCCACGCCCAGGTTCATGGCGATTTCGACCGTCTCGTCGAACTTGGCCTTGGCACGGGCCTTGATGATCTTCACGGCCTCATCGACGGAATACGTCTTGCCTGCCGGCAGCCCTTCCTTGACGGCGAACATGCGCTTGCCGCCGGCGAGCCGCGTTGCCTGGATCTGTTCGGGCGAAAGTTTTGCTTTGTTGTCGGCCATTGTTGTTCTACTCCGCCACCGTAAGACCCATCGAGCGCGCGCTACCTGCGAGAATCCGCGCCGCAGCCTCGATGTCGTCGGTGTTCATGTCCTTCATCTTGACCTTCGCGATTTCACGAAGCTGCGCCATCGTCACTTGGCCGGCGACAGTACGGCCCGGCTCCTTGGAGCCCGTGCCGCCCTTGCCCGTGGGACGCAGACCGGCGGCCCTCTTGATCAGGAAGGTCGCGGGCGGCGTACGCATCTCGAAGGTGAACGAGCGGTCGGAATAGACCGTGATCTTCACCGGAATGGGCGTGCCCTGCTCGATGTCCTTCGTCTTGGCGTTGAAGGACTTGCAGAACTCCATGATGTTGACGCCGCGCTGGCCGAGCGCGGGGCCGATGGGCGGCGATGGATTGGCCGCGCCAGCCGGCACCTGAAGGTTGATATAGCCGTCAATTTTCTTCGCCATGGTCTCCCCTACTCATTGAGGACGCTGAAAGCGCCTTGGCGAAAGGCGCCCTTGGTCCAGGGTTAGCGGTCCAGCGGGCAGGAGCTTCTTGCGAAACCCGCGCTGCCCTCCCGCACGTCACTGCCGCGAGCGCTCATCGCTCCCGGCAGCTGCCGGCGAAACCGCCGGTAGTCCTTCGCGATTGCCGCACGCGCCCTGCGCTCAAAAAAAACCGAGACGCAGAACGCACCGCGCGGCGATCAGCTTGCAATCTTCTCCACCTGACCGAACTCGAGTTCGACGGGCGTGGGCCGCCCGAAGATCGAGACGGCCACCTTGAGGCGTGAACGCTCCTCGTCCACTTCTTCGACGACGCCCGTGAACGACGCGAACGGGCCGTCGGCAACCTTGACGTTCTCGCCCACCTCGAAGGTGATGGTGGGCTTGGGGCGCTCCACGCCTTCCTTGACCTGATTAAGGATGCGCATCGCTTCATCCTCGGAGATCGGCATGGGCTTGTTGTCGGCGCCTAGAAAGCCCGTGACCTTCGGTGTGTTCTTGATCATGACGAACGCGGCGTCCGTCATCTTCATCTTCACCAGCACGTAACCGGGCAGGAACTTGCGCTCGGCCTGAACCTTGCGGCCGCGCTTCACCTCGACGACCTCCTCGGTCGGCACGACGATTTCCTCGAACAGATGCTCGAGATTGCCAGCCTTCGCGCGCTCGCGAATGGCATCGGCCACCTTGCGCTCGAAGTTCGTATAGGCGTGAACGATATACCAGCGTGTGCCGGGCACCGTCTTCTTGTCTTCGCGTTGCTGCGCGAGCGTCATCTTTACTTGCCCTCTGGCCTGCTAGTCCCTAGGCGCCCAAGCCCAAGACGAGGCGCACAATCCAGCTCAACGTCTGGTCGACCACCAAAAAGAATAGAGAGGCGAGCGCGACCATGATGAGAACCATCACAGTCGTGATCCAAACCTCTTTGCGCGTGGGCCAGGTGACTTTGGCTGTTTCTTGCCTGACTTCTTGAATAAACGCGATTGGGTTGAACTTCGCCATTAATCTGCAATCCTGTTAGGGCGTGCGACAACTCGCCGCAACCTGCCTCGGAGGTCTCCGGGGCCGGTGCCGCGAGTCAGGCCGGAAGCAATGGCAGGGGCGGAGGGTCTCGAACCCCCGACCTTCGGTTTTGGAGACCGACGCTCTACCAATTGAGCTACACCCCTAGAAAGCTCCGCATATGCGGGACTTACGTTGGGCCGAATTGTTCCAAGGCCCGTCTCCTTAGACTATGTTTAAGCGTTTGTCACCCTTTGCCTTGGGTAATTTGCTGCGCCGCCGTGTTGGCGCCGCCAGGGCCCTGGGCGGACCGCCCGGGGCAGGCGTTCGAGCGGTCCCAACCTATTGAAACAACGAGGCTCCGTGAACGGCGGCATGAGAGCTGCCTGTGCCAGCCCGCCACCTTTAGGCGTCCAAGCTTAATTCGCGTTTCGTGGAATCGCAGAACCGTTCCGGTCATTTGTCTTGTCGCGCTTCTTGTCCGAAGCCCGGCTTGCCGCTTTTCCGACAAGCGCGCTAGCGTCTGGGCTCGATGACCACGGCCGAGCCGTAAGCGAGCACCTCCGTCACCGCGGACGCAATCTCGTTGGCGTCGTAGCGCATGGCCAGAACCGCGTTCGCCCCCATTTCCTGAGCATTCTTTACCAGCAGATCGAAGGCTTCCTGGCGTGTCTGCTCGGCAAGCTTGGTGTAGACTGTAATGTTGCCACCGAAAAAAATCTGAATGGCCGCGCCCAGGTTGCCGACCACGGACCGCGAGCGCACGGTGAGGCCCTTGACCATCCCCAGATGGCGGACCACCCGATACCCCTCGATCTCGTTCGTGGTGACGACGAGCATGATGCCTCCTGAAGCCGAGCCATGCTCGAACTGCCCAAAAGAGGAAATTGGAGCGGGTGATGGGAATCGAACCCACGTATTCAGCTTGGAAGGCTGCTGCTCTACCATTGAGCTACACCCGCGCAAGGCGCTGACCGGCACGACAAAACAGGCGGCTTCGCGACGTCTTCGCAAGCCCCAACCTCATGCGCCGGCACGGCCCTGTCGGGCCGCTTGATAAACGCTTCGCAGGGCGTTGTGAAGCCTTCAGTTGAGACCGCCTGAAAAGCCGATATCAGGGCAACGGCTCATCCGCCCTGGGCCGCATGCTCGTAAATGTCATCCTCCTGGGCGCTGTGGATGCGCACAAGGGCTTCGATCGATTCGATGACACGCTGGGCGTCGCGGATCAGGTAGCGGTCCGCGTCCTCGGGCAGGAGCCCTTCGGAGAGCCGGGACAGAAGGCGCGCCAAGTGCAGGATCTCGCGATGTGCGCGGCTCATCGCGGCAAGACCCGCCCCATCCAGCAGGATCTTCTCCAGCCGCGGATAGACGCGGGACTCGTCTTCCCGTTCGTGCTCCACGATCGTGTGACGGACGATTTGGTCTGCATCCGCGATCAGCACCACGGCGTCCGCGCCCGCCGCCTCGTCGAGCGCATCGGCTATCTCGCGCAGCCGGTCGAGCGCGCGCGTGATTTCGTCGTGCCCCTGGCGGAGCGCACGGCTGGCTGCCGGGTGGAGCATCCCTCGATTGAACGCGCGGCCGGGAACCAGCGCGCGCAGCGCGTTCAGAATGACGGCGATGTCGATGCCTTCCTGCGTCAACGCACCTGCGACGGGTGTCAGGTACCCGAACGCCGCCGCAACCATCGCGAGGCCGGACAGCACCATGCCCGCTACAATGCTCTGCATGGCGATCTTGCGCGCCCGCCGCGCGATCGAGACGGCATCCGACACCCGGTCGAGCGCATCGACGAGAATGACGACGTCTGCCGCCTCCGATGACGCGCTGGCGCCGCGCGCACCCATGGCGATGCCGACATCGGCAGCCGCAAGGGCGGGCGCGTCGTTGATGCCGTCACCCACCATGGTGGTGGGATTGAGCTTCTGCTCGACCGCAACTGCCTCCACCTTGTCAGCTGGAACACGGTCGGCGAGCACGGCATCAAGGTCGAGCGCGGCCGCCATGGTTTCGGCGGCTTCCGCACGGTCGCCCGTCACCATGACGATGCGTTTGACGCCGCCGTCCCGCAGTCCCTGAACGGCGCGCGGCGTATCGCGGCGCAACTCGTCAGCCAGCAGGATCGCGCCGATCGTCTTGCCGTCCCTGGCGACGAAAACACTGAGCGCCGAGCGCCACGATGCCCGGCGCAATGCGCGCGCCGCCCACCCATCCGGCCGGACATTGCCGCACACCAGTTCGTAGGATCCCGCGCGGATCAAAGTCCCCTCTACCCGGCCTTGCAGGCCCGAGCCCATGGTTTCGCGCACGTCTTCGGGCGACGTCAGCGGCAGCCCGCGCGCGCGCGCAGCCTCAACGATGGCATGGGCCACGACGTGCTGAGAGGCGTGCTCGAGCGATCCGGCCAGGCGCAGAACATCGTCAGCTTTCTCTCCCGGCGCCGTCTCGATCGCCACCAGGCGCGCACCGCCCACCGTGAGCGTTCCGGTCTTGTCGAACATCATCGTGTGCGTGCGCGCCAATGCTTCGAGCGCTGCACCGCCTTTGATTAGGATGCCACGGCGCGCCGCGCGCGAAACCCCGGCGATGAAGGCCACGGGTGCGGCAAGAATGAGCGGACAGGGCGTCGAGGCCACCAGAACCGCCAGCGCGCGCACCGGATCGCCTGACCATGCCCACGCGGCGCCCGCCAGGAGCAATGTGGCCGGTAGCAGCGCCAAAGCGTACTTGTCTGCGATGCGAATGAAAGGCGCCTTGGCGGTCTGGGCGGCGGTGACGAGGCGTACGATCCCCGCATAGGTGCTCTGCGTCGCCGTAGTGGTCGCCTCCATTTGAAAAGCCTCACCCGCATTGATGGTGCCGGATCGCACCGGCTCGCCCTTGGCGCGCGTAACGGGTATGGGCTCGCCCGTAAGGGCGGCTTCGTCGATGACCGCGCCCTCGTCCAGCACCAGACCGTCCACGCCGATGACTTCACCGGCCCGCACCAACAGGGTGTCGCCCGCAGCCACGCTGTTGATATCGACGTCTTCATATGTGCTGTCCACGCGCCGGTGCGCGGTTCGCGGCGCACGGTCCACGAGGGATTTCAGATCGCGTTCCGCACGCGCGACGGCGAAGTCTTCCAGGAGGTTGCCGCCCGCGTACATCATGGCCACGACGATGGCGGCGAGACTCTCGCCCAGCACGAGCGCAGCCGTCATCGACACGAAGGCGACGGCATCGACTCCCATGCGGCCGGCCAGAAGGTCGCGCACCATCGAGACGAAAAGGCCGATCACGACCGGGACCGTACCGGCAGCCCATAATCCGTGTGCGAGCCTTGGCGCGCCTGCGAACCAGGATAGCGCGCCGGAAATCAACGCGCCGAGCGCGACGGCAACCAAGGCCCTGCGCTGAAATCGTTCAGATGTGAAATCCGGCAATGAACTCGCCCTTTGCTAGCAGTCTGGCTCAGAAGTTGGCGACGGCTCGGGGCGCCCACTTTGATCGCGGTCAAAAAAACCGGCAACAGCCAAGGGTATCGGCTGTCCTTTCCCCACCTCACCCTCACCCCGCGGCCGCTGGCGGCGCCGCGTCTCCTTCAGCGTCCTGCTTGTTGCGCCCGAGCCAGTTACCCTCACGGATGCGCTGGAATGTGACATAGAGCATCGGAATGATGAGAATACCGGCCAGCGAAGCCGCGAGCATCCCGGCAATGACCGGCAGTCCGACGGCGAACATGCTGTCGGCGCCGGGACCATGGGCGGTGACGAGCGGCGCCAGCCCAGCGATAAAGGCGATGCTCGTCATCATCACCGGCCGGAACCGCTGATGGGAGGCGTGGATCGCCGCCTCGACGATGCCCTTGCCTTCCTCGCGCAGTTGCACCGCGACCTCGACGATCAGGATCGCGTTCTTGGCGGCCAGCGCTATCAGCACTACGGTGCCGATCTGCGCATAAAGGTCGAAGTTGGAGCCCATCACCCAGACGCCGAAGATCGCGCCCAGGATCGCAGCCGACACCGACAGCAGCACGGGTATCGGGACGTTCCAGCTTTCATAGAGCGCAACGAGGAACAGGTAGGCGAACAGCAGGCCGAAGCCGAGCACGATGCCTGTCTGCCCCGCTGCTGCCTTAGTTTCCAGCGCCTGCCCGGTCCATTCATAGCCATAGCCGGTGGGAAGCGTCGTGCGCGCCAGCTCCTCCATGGCCGCGATCGCGTCGCCGTCGCCGCGTCCGGGCGCGGCGTTCCCCGTGATCGAGATCGCGCGATAATTGTTGTAGCGCGTGATGGCCCGCGGTGACGCTTCCAGATCCGCTAGCACCACCGCCGACAACGGCACCATATGGCCCGACGCGTTCTTGACCTGCAGATTGTAGATCTGCGAAATCGAGTTGCGGAAATCCTCCTCGGCCTGGATCATCACCTGCCAGGTGCGGCCGAAGCTATTGAAGTCGTTGATGTAGTAGCTGCCCAGCGATGCCTGCAGCACGGAAAACAGATCTGATAGATTGACGCCGAGCACGGCGACCTTGTCGCGGTCGATAGTAAGCCGGATCTGGGGCGTCGAGGAATCGAAGGTGGTGAACACTCCGGTCAACTCAGGCCGCTGACTGGCGGCCTGAATGAGACCGCGTGCAACGGCCGCCATCTCGGGAGTGTCCTGTCCCTGCAAAGCTTCGAGGATAAACTCGAAGCCGCCCGTCGTGCCCATGCCCGGAATCGAAGGTGGATTGAGCGCGAAGAACATGCCTTGCGGCAGAACCGACAAGGCGCGCGTCAATCTTTGCGCAACCACCGTGGCGTGCGCATCGCGCGTTGTGCGCTGATCGTAATCCTTGAGCCGCACGAACATGACGCCCGCGTTGGAGGCGCTGCCGCCGCCGAGCAGGTCATAGCCGGCGATTGCGATGATGTTGCCCGCGGTTGGCTCCTGACGGATGATCTCCTGCGCCTTCTGCATCGCGTCGGCGGTGCGGTTCAAGGAGGCGCCCGCGGGCAACGTGGCGATCGTGATGAGATAGCCTTGATCCTCCGCGGGAAGGAAGCCCGCGGGCGTCGCGGTCATGAAGTGGCGCGTGGCGAGCCCGAGCGCCAGCACGATGGCAAGTGAAACCGCCGCCGCGCGCACCAGCCGCGTGACGATTGCCGCGAAGCCGTTACCTGTCGCGTTGATGGCCCCCGTGATGGTCTTCATGATGCCCTTGGGATGTCCCGGCTTCAAAAGCACCGCGCACAAGGCGGGCGCAAGCGTGAGCGCAACGATGGCCGAAATGACCATGGCGGCCGAAATGGTGATCGCAAATTGCCGGAACAGCACCCCGCTGCTGCCGGGCAGGAACGCCACTGGCACGAAGACCGACAACAGCACGAGCGTGATCGCAATGATCGCACCCGTGATCTCGTTCATCGCCTTGCGGGTAGCTTCGGGAACGCTGAGTTCGGGATGCTCTTCCAGGATGCGCTCGACGTTTTCAACCACGACGATGGCGTCGTCCACCACCAGGCCGATGACGAGGACCATGGCAAGCAGCGAGATCATGTTCGCGGAGTAGCCGACCGCGAGCAGAACCGCGAAGGCGCCGATGACGGAGACGGGCACCGCGAGCAGCGGAATGAGCGTGGCACGCCAGCGCCCCAGGAACAGGAAGACCACGAGGGCGACGAGCGCAAACGCCTCGATGAGCGTGTGAACGACCTTCTCGATCATCTGGCTCACGAAATCGGCCGTGTTGTAGATATAGGAATAGGAGACGCCTTCGGGGAAGCGCGGCTTGAGTTCTTCGAGCCGCTTAGCCACCGCGTTGGCGACCGCAACGGCGTTTGCGCCGGGCGCCAGATAGATGCCCATCGGGCTGCCGGGCGCACCGTCGAACGTACCGATCGCGTCGTATGTCTTGCCGCCCAGTTCCACCCGCGCAACGTCTTTGATGCGCACCAGCGAGCCATCGAGCGCACTGCGCACGATGATGTTGCCGAACTCCGCCGGATCGGCGAGGCGGCCCTTGGTGGTGATGGTGAGCTGGAGGCGCTGGTCCTTCGACAAGGGCGCTGCGCCGATGCGGCCGGCGGCCGCCTGGGTGTTCTGCGAAGCGACCGCCGCAATCACATCCTGCGCCGTCAGTTGCAGGTTGGCGAGTTTTTCCGGATCGATCCAGATACGCATCGCGTAGTCGCGCGCGCCAAAGTTCACCACATCGCCAACGCCGGGCACACGCTTCAGCTCATCGACGACGTTGATCGTGACGAAGTTCGAGATAAAGAGCTGATCGTGTTCAGGCTTGGATGAGTGGAAGGCGAAAACCTGGAGGAGGCTTGTCGAGACTTTTTTGATGGAAACCCCGCTGCGTCGCACTTCTTCGGGCAGTTTGGGCTCGGCCTGCTTCGTATTGTTCTGGACGTTGACGGTTGCGATGTCCGGATTTGCGGTCAACGCGAAGCTGACGCTGAGAGAATAGCTGCCATCGTTCGACGAGTTCGACTTCATGTAGCGCATGTCGCTTACGCCATTGACGACGCTTTCCAGCGGCTGCGCGACGCTTTCCTCCACCGTCTTGGCGTCGGCGCCCGAATAATTTGCGGCAACCTGTACGGTTGGCGGCGCAATGTCCGGGTACTGGGCGACGGGAATCGACAGGATCGAGATGAAGCCCGCGATGGTAATCACGATCGCAATGACGATCGCCAGCCTCGGCCGGCTGATGAAGACATCCGAGATCATGCTATCCTGCCTCGATCATGCTGGAGTGGCGGAGGCCGGCGGCGCCGGCGGGGTGGCGTAGGTTGGCGGCTCAGTCCGACTGCGCCACCGCGACGACCTTCTGACCCGGCCTGGCCCTCTGGTGCGCGCTGACGATGACCCGGTCTCCCGCCTTCAGGCCCGACTCCACGACGATCATCGTGCCCCTCTGCTTGCCGAGCTTCAGCCGCGCAACGCCCACCTTGCCTTCGCTGTCCACGGTAAGCGCGTAGCTGCCCTGCTGATCCAGAAGCAGCGCAGACTGCGGCATCACGAGCCTCTTTTCCGGCTCCTTGCTGAGGACGTTGACCTGCACGATCTGCTGGTCGATGAGCAACCCCTGGGGATTGGCGATCTTGGCCCTCACCGCGACGGAGTCCGTCGATAGCGACGCGGTGACGTCTGCGAATTCGATGGCGCCCTTCTCGGGATAGGCGGAGCCGTCCGCGAGCGTGAGTTGGACAAAGAAATCGGATTTGTCTTTCGAATGCTGGCGGACCTCCAGCAGCACAGCCTGCGGGACGGGGAAATTCACATAAACAGGGTCCTGGCGCACCAAAGTGATGAGCGGCTGGCTGGAGGTGTTTACATATTCGCCCGTCGAATAGGCCGCACGCCCCACTCTGCCGTCGAAGGGTGCGACGATCTTGGTGTAGCTCAGCATCAGCTTGGCATTTTCCAGATCCTGCTCGCGCGCCTTCACCACGGCGTCCGCCTGCTTAAGGTTCGCTGAAGACTGGTCGAGCTGCTGCTGCGAGATGGCGGTGGAATTGCGATCGGCCAATTCCTTCTGCCGATCCAGCGTGATCTGGGCCAGCGCGCGCGCCGCTTGCGCATTGGCAAGGTTTGCCTCCGCCAAGGCAACATTCGTCTGGTAGGTTGCAGGATCGATCTCGAAGAGAACATCGTCCTTCTTGACCAGCGCGCCTTCCTCGAAGAGGCGCGGCTTCAGGAACCCTTCCACGCGGGCCCGCAGGCCGACCTTTTCGATGGCCTCTATGCGTCCGGTGAAGGAGCGCGAGCCCGCGATATCGACTTCCTTGACGGTCTCGACCAGCACCGACGGCTGCGGCGGGGCCGCGCCGGCGGGCTTATCCTCGGCCAGCGCAGGGCTGAGCGTGGAAATCAACGCCACTAGCGGAACAAGGAGCGGTCGCCACCGGATCATCTCGCGTCTCCAAATTCAGGGACAGCGCGTCGCGACCGCCTACGGGCCTGCGCGAATTCGCGACGCGCCGCGATCCTAAGTTCAAAGCCTCAGTGCCGCAACACGCTCCTGGGCCTCGGCATTGGCATCGCTAGGGAAAGGAAAAAGAGGGATCGCGGGTGCAAAACCCGGGAGGGTTTCACACGATGGGATGCCGATGGTGCATGAACTGCGAGTCGGCGCGCTAGACGCACACAAACGAAATTAGCGAAATTGGTGGAGGGGGCTGGATTCGAACCAGCGTAGGCGAAGCCAACGGATTTACAGTCCGTCCCCTTTAGCCACTCGGGCACCCCTCCACGACCAACGTACATGACCAACGTACATGACCAACGTACATGCCGTTCAAAGCGCGTGACATACCGCACGAGCAGGCACGGTCCAAGCGCGTTCAAACGAAAGCGACCCCGCCGCAGAATGGCAGGGCCTTAATGCCTGCCTTATGTTCGCGGGGGGCTTTCCTGTCAATCGGAAAAGCGTCATGGTCCGCCTCCAATTCGCGTATGTGCCGGTTCAAGGCCCATTCCCGGGCCCGCCCCCGCCAACTCAAAGGTTAGACGTGAGCAAAGACGCATCCCGGCCGCCGCAGCGCCCCCGGACCGGCAAGCCTGGCCGGCCCGGGCACGCCCCCTATCACCGCCAGCGTCCCCATCACGCCCGGCGCGAGGAAACCCGCCGTGAAGACGACGGCCCGTTGCGGCTGTTCGGTCTTCACGCCGTCGAGGCAGCCTTGAAGAATCCGGCGCGCAAGGTGAAGCGCCTCGTCCTTACGGAAAATGCCGAGCGCCGATTGATGGAGGCCGTCGGCACGTTGAATCACCCCGTCGAGCATGCGAGCCCGCGCGATCTGGACCGCATCCTTGGCGCCGACACGGTGCATCAAGGGGCGATGCTGGAAACCGAGCCGCTGGCGGAGCCTGATTTCGCCGACCTGATCGGACAGGCCGGCGGACGCCCGCTGATCGTGCTCGACCAGGTGACGGACCCCCACAACGTCGGAGCGATCCTGCGTTCCGCGGCAGCCTTCGGCGCAGCCGGCCTCGTCATGACCCGCAGGCACAGTCCGCCGCTCAACGGCGTGCTGGCGAAGTCCGCCTCGGGCGCTCTGGAGCTGATCCCCGTTGCCCTGGTGCAAAACCTGTCGCGCGCGCTGGAAGAATTGAAAGAGGTCGGATTCTTCATCGTCGGTCTCGACGGCACGGCGGACACGGCGATCGAGGAGTTGGATTGGTCGCGACCGACGGCGCTGGTGATGGGTGCGGAGGGCAAGGGCCTGCGCGAACTGACCGGCAAGACCTGCGACCGGCTGGTCCATATTACGACCGGCGGACCGCTCGCCAGCCTCAACGTGTCGAATGCGGCAGCAGTCGCGCTCCATGTCGCGACGATCGCTCGCGCCAAGGCGCCCGGCTGAGCGCGCGCAAGACATTGGAGGCGGCAAAGGGAAAATGCGGCCTCTTCGAGCCGTTTGCGCGTTTCGCGCAATTCGCGCAAACGGGTCCAGTCATTTGGGAGCCGCCCGTGACGTCCGGTCCGGGCGCCGTTCGATCAATCGCAGACCAGCGGACGCTCGCAGACGTAACGGCCGCCGCGGCAAACCTCGTCGCCCCAGCTGTTTTCGAAGCAACGGCGTCCGGTCCAGTGGCATTCCCGCGGGCCGTAATAGCAGGCGTCCTCGTCATAATCTGAGTAATAGCGATCGTCCGCGTGGGCACGCGCGGCACCCAGCACACCCAGGCCGATGATGCCGGCCGCAACGCCGAGCGCGACACCCCTTCCATGCCGGGCCTCGGCCTGTGGCGTGGCCGATACCATCAATCCGGACGCCATTACGAGCGCCATGACGGCGTGCTGAATCTTCTTGACCATTGGTTTGCTCCGGTCTGATCCTCGAGGGCAGCCGCAAGGGGCCGCCACGATCCAAGCTTGCTGCGCGAGGCTCACATTATCCCTCCGCTCAAGCCTGAACGTGACGCTGACCACATGAATGTGGCCTGAACGCGAACCGGATGCCCCAGCAGGCTCCCAGCTCACCAATTGCCGCGGCGATGGCCGCCGTAGTGGCGGCGATGCCACTCGACATGATGATAGCCGCGCCTGGGTGCGCCCCACGCCTTGTAATACTTCGGCAGACGATAATGGTTGCGAACGATGACCGGGCGGCGCCAGTAACCGGAGTTGTAGTAGGGATAGTAGCCGCGCGGCACATAGCGATAGGCGTACGGGTCGGTCACGCTGTCGCGCAGATAGACGTGACGATAGCGCGGATAATAAACCCAGTGCCGCACAGTGCGGACATGATTCCAATTCGCGGGCTGATCAGGACGGTCCCAGTGGAAGGCGGCCGCAGGGGTCGCCGCCGGAAGGCTGACGGTCGCCGCTGCAATGACGGCCGCCCAAAGGCTCTTGTGACGCATTACTCGGTACTCCTCGACACACTCGTGCGGTAAACGCTGCGCTAATCATTACCCAGATTAGCTAAAGCACCGTTACGTTGCAGCTCACATTCGACAATCTTGTCCGGCGATCCTGCGCGACAGCATGGCTGCCGTCTCAAAATCGATCCGTGTACACGGTTAAGCACTTCTGAACTCTCTGGCCCCAAGACTGGAAGTTGCGCGATTCGCCCTATAGGCGGGACCGGCACGCGCGTGCGCGCATCGTCGCGCAGGACAGGGCATCGGGCAATGGGTCGTTCGTGAAGCGCATCAAGGACAAGAAGCAGGCGGAGCGCGAGCGCATGACGAATGCGATGCGCCGCCTCGAACAGCTTCTCCAGGACCCCGGACCCGGGATCACCGTGACGCCGGCCGGCGAACGCGACTTCGGCCGCTCGCTGCACATGGGCGCGCCGATGCCCGGGGCACAATCCTCCCCGGCGCCCGGCACGGCCTCCCGTGCCCCTCAAGACGTCAATACCGCAGCCGCGACCGAGACCGCCGCAGCCCAGATCGCCGCAGCCTCATCGCCCGATGAGCCCAAGATGGCGCTTGCCGGCGACGAAGCGGCATCAACACGTCCCGAATGGGTCGAGGCGCTGACAAACGGTCCAAAGACACCGCCCGCGCGCGTGAAGCCCGGCGAGGCGGAATCCTCCACGCCCAAGGGCGGGCTTGCGGCGAACATGAGGGGCTTTGCACCCGAGCGTTCGAATGCCGGACTGTTCGGGCTTTGCCTGCGCTGGTTCTTCGGCCCGCGCGACAGCGAGATCAAGAACGCGTTGCGCGCCAGCCGCCGGGCGCTGAACGCCACCTTCCTGTTCTCGGCCGTCATCAATATCCTGATGCTGGCCGGCCCGATCTTCATGCTCCAGGTCTACGATCGGGTTCTGGGCTCGGGCTCGTTCCCGACGCTGATAACGCTGTTTGCGATCACGGCCGCGCTCTACGCCATCATAGGCATGCTCGAGCTTGCCCGCTCCCGCATCATCTCGCGTGTCGGCGCGGAAATAGACCAGCGCCTCTCCGACCGCATCTTCGAAGCCTCCTTGCGCAAGAGCCTTGCGACCCAGGGCGCTGCCGCACCCGCTTTGCGCGAACTGGACAGCTTCCGCCAATTCATTTCTGGACCTGCGCCGATCACGTTCTTCGATGCGCCTTGGACGCCGGTCTATCTCGGCTTTATCACCATGACGCACTGGACGCTCGGCGCCGCCGCGCTTATCGGCACGCTGATCCTTCTGGTGCTTGCATGGGCCAGCGAGCAGAGCGGCCGCGCGCCGCTCATGCAAGCCTCGCAAGCCGTGACCAAGAGCCTCGAGATGGCCGAGACCGGCCAGCGCAACGCCGAAGCGATTACGGCCATGGGTATGCTGTCTTCGTATCGCAAACGCTGGCAGACCCTGAACGGCGAGGGGCTTGGCTGGCAACTTCTCGCTTCAGACCGTCTCGGCGGGCTTTCGGCGATCACCAAGACGACCCGCCTGCTGCTGCAATCGATGATGCTCGCGATCGCCGCAGCGCTTGCCGTCGGCGGCGAGATCACCTCCGGCGCGATCATCGCCGCGACCATCATCTTCGGCCGCGCGCTCGCCCCGGTCGAGCAGGCCGTCGGCCACTGGCGTGCATTCATCAAGGCCCGCGAGAGCTATCGCAAGCTCGACGACGTGCTCAGCTACGCGCCACCGGATCGCGAGCGCACGAGGCTGCCGCGCCCCAAGGGGGTGCTCGATGTGCATGACATTCGCGTCGCGGCCCCGGAAACACGTAACGTCATCCTGAGCGGCATCACGTTCCGCGCCTCGCCCGGACAGATGCTCGCAATCATAGGACCCAGCGCATCGGGCAAGTCCACCCTGGTGCGTGCCATCGTCGGACTGTGGCCCACCTTCAGCGGCGGCGTGCTCATCGACGGCGCGCGCCTGGACCAATGGCATCCTGAGGACCTCGGCCGCTATATCGGCTATCTGCCGCAGACCGTCGAACTGTTTGCCGGCACCGTGAGACAGAATATCGCCCGCTTCCGCGAGGATGCCAGCGACGAAGAAGTCATTGAGGCCGCCAAGCAGGCGCATGCCCATGACCTCATCCTGGGCCTGCCTCGCGGCTACGAGACGGAGCTTGGCACCTTCGGTTCCTACCTTTCGGGTGGACAGCGCCAGCGCATCGCGCTCGCGCGCGCGCTGTTCGGAAACCCGCCGCTCGTCGTGCTCGATGAGCCCAATTCCAACCTCGACCGGCCGGGCGACGAAGCGCTTTCGGCCGCCATCGACGGCATGCGCAAGCGCGGGCAGACGGTCATCCTCGTGTCCCACCGCGTTCAGGCCATCGGCAAGGCCGATCTGCTGCTGCTCATCGAGCGCGGCCAGCAGCGCGCGTACGGGCCGCGCGGGGAGGTCATGAAGCTGTTCCAAGGGCCGCGCGGCGCGGGACCTTCCGCCCAGGCCGCGGCAAGCCCCGACGACCGGCGCACGCAGCAAAAGCCCGATGCTTCCGCCTTCGCCGCGCCAGCCGAAGCGCCGGATCATGTTCAGGGAGCCGCGTGATGCAGACGTCCCTTTTGCGCCGCGTACGCCCCGCCGAACCCGCCAGCCCAGCCGACTGGCATTCGACCGAGCCGTGGGTTGCCTACGGCATGAAGGTGGTGGCATTTCTGGGCGTGGGCCTCGCGGTTGCCTCGATGCTGCCCATCAACGGCGCCGTGGTCGCCAGCGGGCAGGTGTCCGTTGAGGGCGAATACAAGGCCGTGCAGCATCTGGAAGGCGGCATCGTCGAGAAGATCCTCGTAAAAAACGGCGACGAGGTGAAGGAGGGCCAGCTTCTCGTTCAACTCGACGGCACACAGTACAAAGCCACGCTCGCCGCCGTTTCAGGAAAGGTCGCCGATCACGCGATCCAGGAGGCCCGCCTCATAGCCGAGCGCGACCGGATGGACAGCTTTTCGCTTCCCCCCGGCCTCGATCCCGGCGATCGGGCGATTGCCGCCTTGTTCGGCGCACAGAAGACGCTGTTCGATGCCAGGCGCGCCGCCTATCTCGGCCAGATCAAGATGCTGAACCAGCGGCTGGCGCAGACGGTGAACGAACTGAAGGGCGTCGAAAGCCAGCTTGCCGCCCGAAAACGCGAACGCCAGATCAACGCCAAAGAACTGGCTACCGTGATGCCCCTGTTCGAGCGCGGATATGTCAACCAGCAGCGCATCGGGCCGCTGCAGCGCGAAGAGGCGCGCCTCGACGGCGAGGTTGGCAATCTCAACTCGGAAGTGGCCAAGCTCAGGTCGGCGCGCGCCGAGGCCGAGGCGCGCCTATCTCAAGCCGACAAGGAATATTCACAGCAGGCTGCGAACGATCTGGAAAAAGTACAAACCCAGCTTTCCGAGGAGCGGGAAACGCAGAAGGCGGCTGCCGATAAACTGACCCGCACGGACATCCGCGCCCCCGTGCCGGGAATCGTCCATGCCCTGGCCGTCCACACCCAAGGCGGCGTAGTCGCGCCCGGCGGCGCGCTGCTGCAGATCGTGCCGACGGGCAGCGAACTCATCGTCTCGGCTCGCTTCCAGCCGCGCGATGTCGACAAAGTACACTTGGCGCAGCCCGCAGCCGTGCGCTTCCAGGCTTTCGATAGTCATACGACGCCGCGCCTTGAAGGCAAGGTGACGCGCGTTTCCGCCGCCGAACTGACCGACAGGGACGGGCGCGCCTTCTTTACCGCCGATGTGGAAGTGCCCGCCGCTGAGCTGGCGCAGCTCGGCGCGCGCCACCGCCTCGTGCCGGGTATGCCCGCGGAGGTCTATCTCGAGACGCCCGCGCGCACGATCCTGTCGTACTTCATGAAGCCCTTTACCGACATGATGGCTCGCGCATTCCGCGAGCGCTGAAGCCGGGCCGGCGATCGTCTCCCGCCATTCAGTATGCGTTATGCAATGTCTTTCGCGACAACACCGTCAGCGCGATGATGTAGACGTCGAACAGTAGCGACCAATTGTCGATATAGTAGAGGTCATGCTCCAGACGCTGGCGCATGCTGGCGTCTGTTTCGGTCGCGCCTCGAAAACCGTTGACCTGCGCCCAGCCGGTGATTCCCGGCTTGACGTTCAGGCGGCGGGGATACTTCTCGATACGCTTTTCGAAGAAGCGGTCATGGGCAACCGCGTGGGGGCGCGGCCCCACGAGAGACATGTCGCCCGCGATTACGTTCAGCAACTGCGGCAGTTCGTCAATCGAGTACTTGCGCAGAATACGGCCCACGCGCGTCACGCGGTCATCGCCCTGCCGCGCCTGGCGGATGACCTCGCCATCGTCGAGCGTCGTCATGGTGCGAAACTTCCACATCCGGAACTCGCCGAGATTATAGCCCCGCCGCCGCTGCCGGAAGAATACGGGCCCCGGACTGTCCAGTTTGATCGCCAGCGCCACGAGGCCCAGAAGCGGTGCAAACAGCATCAGCGCCAGTGACGCCAGGACGATGTCGAAGGCCCGCTTGCTCGCCGCTTGCAAGGGCCCGATGGGCTCGCGCGTCAGCGAGAGCGTCATGCTCCGGCCAATCCGCGAAACGCGCGCGTGCTTGAACTGTCCGACCAGCCCGCCTGCTCCCAAATGGATGACGACCGGCAGCAAGGAGAACGCACCGACGGCCTTTTCGGCGAAGCCGCTCCTGCAACCGCTGGAAATGATGACGTCCTGCACGCCGCCCATGCGCGCGGTCCGCACGGCGCCTTCGAGCTGCGTCCACAAACTGCCCTGTTCGCTCGCCTCCCTGTCCCCCACCTTGCCCACCACGAGGCGCGCGACCACGACCGCACCGGCCGAACCGTCGGCTATCTCGCGCTCCATGCGTGCGACGTCATCTGATGGACCGACCAGCATCAATCTGCGCGGCACGATGAGGCCGCGTTCGATCATCGTGGCGATGCGGCGCTGGAGGAAGGCATTGATCGCGATCAGCGTCACAAGCCCCGAGCAATAAAAGATGATGAGCCACGCGCGCGAAAAGACCGACGTCGTCTTGGTGAGAAATCCAATCAGGGCCAGAGCGGCAAATGCGAGGTTCCAGACGAGAAGGAGGCGGCCGTTGGTGCGCCGCCCCTCCAGCAGGCTTTCGACGCCGTACTCGTGCTGAATGAGAAACGTCAGACCGTGCGCAAGGCCCGCAAGCGCGCCAATGCCGACGAACTTGTCGACATCGCCCACCGCCTCGTAGACGGCCCAGTGATATCCGATCCCCGTCCCCACAGCGATGAGAACGATGACGGACAATTCGAGGAGGAATACGCTTCCCGCAAATGCCGCACGCGATATTCCAAATCGGCTGCGGCTCAGAATCGGCCGGGATTCGGCCTTGATAACGCGACTGAACACCTGAAAACTTCCCGCTTGTTTTCAGCTATAGGAGAAACGGGCTGAAAGGGCAATCCCTCAGGCCGTCTTTACACCAATCGTCGGCATCCATCTTCTCCAATCTGATATATATGTTTAAATCATATGGAGCGGACCAGCCAATTGGCTTGGCACGCAGCCCCAGGGCACAGGTCTTGCAGATCTACCGCTGCTCCAGTCTGTCCAGCGAGCCGCTGCCAGAAAACAGGGCAGGGCCGCCATCCCCTTACTTTGAGATGTGTCTTTGCGTGACGGCGAGTTCAGAATGGTACAAATAGTTCCGCGTTCAGGATCCGCATCGTTGATGCGATCGGCCCGGCCACCCGTTCCCTCTTCCGCGATCGCGTCAACATCTTCACCATCATCCGCTGCGAGTGGCACAACCGACATCGACGGCCTCCTCCAGATCCTGAAACGCAACATCTGGCGAATTATATTGGCGACCTTGGGTGGCGTGATCCTTTCGCTCGTCTATCTTTCTGTGACAAAGCCCCTGTACACGGCAACGGCTTCGTTATTCGTCGATCCGCGCGCGCGCAAGATCGTATCCGAAGAGATCGTTCAAGGCGGGGTCGGCTCCGATCTCGCCCTGGTGGAAAGCCAGGTGGCAATTCTGACCTCGGATGCCGTGCTAGGGCGGGTCGTCAACCAACTCAAGCTCGACGAAGACCAAGAGTACGCACCCAAGGCGCGCAACGGGCCGCTGTCACGCATCAAGGGTTTGATCATATCCAAGCCCCCCGCGCCGGCTCTCGATCCCACCGCACAAGCCATCAGCACGCTGGCCGACAGCATCAAGGTGAAACGGGCACAGAAAACCTATGTCGTCGATGTCGACGTTACCGCATCATCGCCCATAAAGGCTCGGCGTGTGGCCCAGGCCGTGGTCGATGCCTATCTTGCCGACCAGACAGCGGCGAAAACATCCGAGGCCAAGCGCGCCAACGCACTTATCGACGCCCGCCTGGGGGAATTGCGCCAGCAGGTGCTCGACGCCGAAACGCGGGCCGACGAATTCAAGCGCGCCAGCAAGATCCTTACCTCGGAAGGCGGCGTGATCACCGAGCAGCAGCTCTCTAAGCTCAACACGGAGCTGATCACCGCGCGTGCGGTCGCGGCCGAGAGCAAGGCGCGCAACGAGCAGATCGTATCCGCCCTCAAATCCGACCCGAGCGCGGAGAGCCTGCCGGACGCAGTACGTTCGGGCCTCGTCCAGAAGCTTCGCGAACAGTATGCCCAGGTTGCGCGCCGGCAAGCGGCTCTTTCCTCCCAGCTTCAGCCCAGACATCCCGTTCTTGTGGAGGTGCGCTCCCAACTCGCGGAGGTCAAGACGCAGATTGCGGCCGAACTGAAGCGTGTCGCGACCGCGGCACAGGCCGATTATCAGATCGCTTCCAACCGCGAACGCGAACTCGCCGCGCAGTTGGAGCGCGCCAAAGAAGAAGTGCGCCGGACAAATACCGCCCAAATCAAGCTTCGCGAATTGGAGCAGGAAGTCACGGTGAGCCGCGAGTTGCTCAAGCTCTTCCTGGCGCGCTCCAAAGAGACCCAGGAGCAGCAGAACGTTTCGACCCCGGATGCCCGCATCATCACGCCGCCCTCGGTGCCCGCCAACCCTTCCAAGCCCATGACATGGCTCGTGCTGGGCCTGGGCCTGATCGGCGGTCTCGGCCTGGGGCTGGCATCCGCCCTGATCGGCGACCACTTCGACGCAACGGTGCGAACGGCGAGCGGCTTTGCGCCGCATCTGCCGGCCAGCGCCATCGCCGCCGTACCGATGCTCAATGCACCCCGCCGGACCCTTTGGAGGCGCTTGCGCGGGGCCAAGGGCCCCGAGCGCGTGGAGGCGGCGCAGTTCTCCGATGTTCTCACCGCCCTCGCCGATCATTCCGGCGGCGCGCATACGCACTACCGCCAGAGCATTCTGCGCCTGCTTGCCCGCATCAAGGCGCATCAGAAGCCGGGCCAGCCCCATCGCGTCTTTCTGGCGTCGCCTTCACAACGATCGGGCAATTCGGCCACCGCATTGGCGCTGGCCTACGCCGCCGCGGCGGGCGGTGAGCGCGTACTGTTGATCGATGCCGCCTCGGGCAAACCCGATCTGTCGGACATCTTTGCCTCGGCGATCGGCCACGAGAACGTCGTCGTCCTCGACAACAAAGATCATCTGGCTGCCATTACGGCCCGCGATGAGCGATCGGGATTGGCGATGCTTCCCCTTGCCTTCATCGATTTGCGCACACTCAAGAGCCAGCAGCGCCGGCGGCTGATCGCAGGATTGTACGGCTTGGTCCAGGGTTATGACCTTGTATTCATCGACGCGGGCGCGGTGCTGGAGGATGAATCATCATTGAGCCTGCTGCCCGCTGCCGACGAGGCATTGCTCGTGACACGCTTTGCCAGCACGACGCGGGGCGAGATCGCGGAGGCCATCGAAGTTCTCGAGCCTGCCCGTGACCGCCTCACCGGCGCGGTGCTCGCGATGAGCGCATGAGGCGCGCTTCATGCAACGAAGGTCCGATCGGTCAGGACGGCTCAATGGACGGCGGCGTTACCATCCCGGCAAGACAACACTTCCCGCCTGACGAGCGCCTGCCGGGTTTCGGCCTCGCGCTGGTCGCCGTGCTGTTCGTCGCCATCTCGCCGTTGGCCCTGGTCGCGTTGGGCCTCAATTACGTCGAATCCGGCGGCAGCCCGCTTGAAAAAATCCATCCGGCAACGGTTCTGGCCTTTGCCGTTCTCGGCCTTTCAGCCCTCTATGTCCGCAATCCTCTCACCGGACTTCTGAATGCGCTTGCGGCCTACCCCGGCACATTCGTCTTCCTCGTCATGATTGCCCTGCTGATCCTGCATTCGATCCGCGTCGTCGGCCTGCCGTTTACATTCTTCTTCGATACATTCCTTGCGCCGGTGGTCGTCTTCTTCCTGTTCAAGGATATGCGCCAGGAGCGCGCCCGGCGCTTCATGTTGCTGTTTCACACTCTAATGATGGCAAACTCGATCGTCGGAATCGTCGAATTTGCGATCGGGCAGCGCATCACCCCGCTCGTGGCGAGCGGGCTCGTCATCGAAGACGATTGGCGCTCCACCGCTCTGCTCGGCCATCCGCTCGCCAATGCAAGCCTGACGGGAGCATACCTGTTAACGCTGGCGTTGGGCGCCGCACGAGATCTTCCCCGCCCCCTGGCCATTGGCGGTTTCGTGATCGCATCCGCCGGCATGGTCGTATTCGGCGGCCGCGCGTCGAGCGTCCTGCTGCTCGTCATACTGCTGGGCCTGGCGGCGGTTCGCTCCGTGGCCATTGCGCGGGGCGCGCGCTTGGATACCCGGACTATCATCGTTGCCTTGCTCGCAATCCCGTTGCTCTCGATCGCCATCGTCGCGCTCGCAGAGGCCGGCTTCTTCGATCTGTTCCTCGAGCGTTTCCTCGACGATCGCGGCAGCGCCAGTACGCGCATCGAGATGTTCGAGCTGTTCAAGCACGTTCCAACAAGCGAACTGTTGCTTGCGCCTGACGCACGACAGATCGCCACGCTGCGAACGCTGTACGGCCTGGACTTCGGCATCGAAAGCTTCTGGGTGTCGTTCGTGCTGAGCTACGGGCTCATCCCGGGGGTGGCGTTATTTGCCGGTTTGTTCCTGTTTTGCCGCGACATCGTCCGCGTCACGCGCCCGGCAACGGCGTGGATCCTGGTCTTCTTCTTCGCCGTCGCATCGACCTCGGTAAGTCTGTCGGCCAAGACTCCGCTTTTTGCTATTTTGGTTATGATGGTGCTCGTTCTCATGCGGCGGCGGCACGACGAGAACACTTGGCGCGATCTGGCGGCCAACGCACCGGTCCTGCGCCTCGGGCGGCGAAACCGCACCACGTGAAATGCCCCCGGACGACCCCAGCCGGCCATCAAAAAGCATGCAGCCTGTACATGCCGGCGCGCACAGGTGTTGTGTGAGTTGCGCAATTATTGGAAGGCACGGGAATTGCTATGGCGTGTACCGCCGGATTGGGCCGGCTCATGGCTGAACGAGTGCACCAGCCAGATCGGCCCGGCCCGGTCGCGTGATCTCGCAAGACCCTGCGCGCGCGACCTAACGGCCCATTGGGTTTGAATAAAATTGTGTCTAAGCATATCGGACGCGTCCCGATTGGCCGTTTCCGTTGTTTCGGATGAGCGTACATGACGTCCCTTTGTCTGCCTTCACTCGCGTTTGTCGATGGCTGCGGCATTAATTGTCCCGATATGGAGCGCGCCGTCGCGGAGATCGTCGCCCGGGGCAAGGCCGGACAGCCTTTCACGGTCTTCACTCTCAATCTCGACCATCTCGTCAAACTGCGGCGCAACGCGCGTTTCCGCTCAGCCTACGCCAACGCAAGCGTCGTTACTGCAGATGGCGCCCCGGTTGCCTGGTTGGCACGCGCGCAAAACCCGCAGATCGAACGCACGACGGGCGCCGACCTTGCCGTTCCGCTGGCCCAAGCCGCTGCCCGTGAGCGCCTGCCCGTTTTCCTGTTTGGCACATCCCCAGAGGTCATGGCGCGGGCCGGCCGCGGTCTGACGCATCGGACCGACGGTCTCATCGATATCGCCGGCACGCTCGCCCCATCGGATGACTTCGATCCTGAAGGTCCGGAAGCCGATGCCGCGATCGAGAAAATCGGCCGCTCGGGCGCCAAACTCGTTTTCGTTGCGCTCGGCGCACCCAAGCAGGAGATTTTTGCCGAACGTGCGCGCGCCGCAGGCCTGGCGTGTGGGTTTGTGTGTATTGGCGCGGCGTTGGATTTCATCGCTGGGGCCCAGGTTCGCGCCCCCCGGACGATGCGCGACAATGGCCTTGAATGGATCTGGCGGCTCGCTGCCAATCCGCGGCGCATGTTCATGCGCTATGCGCGGTGCGGCGGACTGTTCCTCGGCCTTCTGCTCCTGGCCCCGTTGCGTCAGCGAGCAACACGGGCACCGGGAGCATGACCACCGATACGCGCGTTAGCAACGTTGTGACGCTTCGCCCCTCGATGGCGGAGGTATGAGGTCGGCGCTGGATGGCGAACAAGGTACTCTTTTACACCCACGGTCTCGTCGATGGCGGTGGTGAGCGGTTGTGGTCGTGCCTAGCCAGCGCTTTCAAGGCGCGCGGCAACGACGTCATTTTCGTGCAGGATTTCGAGGCGGACGAAAACCGTTCCAATCTCGATGGCTCCATCCCGCTATTCACCATCGGCAGGAAGCATTGGCGCGCCGTGCAACACCTCGCCGGCATTCTGCGCGAGCAAAAACCGCAGGTGGCGCTCTCGGCTATCGGCGGCTCCAATTTCAAGCTGATGCTCGCCAAATGGCTGGCGGGCTCTCCGGTCCGCACCATCATCACCTACCACGGCTTTTGTGAATGGCGGACCGGATTGTTGAGCTTCGCGACCTATTTCGCACTTCCCATCCTCAGCGCATTTGCCGATCGCACAGTCGCCGTTTCCGACGGTCTGCGCGAGCAACTGATCCGGCGCTGGAGAGCGCGGCCGGAAAAAACCATCACGATCCTCAACCCTGTTTTCTTCCCCGCGATTGCGGCGGTCCCCAGCGAAGCGGAACTGGCCGAGCGGCCCGACGTGGTTCTGGCGGTTGGCCGCCTCGCGCCCGAGAAGGACTTCCCCACCCTGTTGCGAGCCTTCGCGCGTCTTGATCGGCCCTCGGCGCGCCTCATTATCCTGGGTAAGGGTCCCGAGGAGGCCAAGCTCAAAGCCCTCGTCAAAGATCTCGGCCTGTCCAGCCGCGTGATCCTCGCGGGGTACTCCAAGGAGCCCTGGCAATTTTATGCGCAGGCCAAATGCTTTGTACTGTCATCGGTTTCCGAACCCTTCGGCAACGTCGTGGTGGAGGCCATGGCCTACGGGCTTCCCATCGTCGCCACCGCCGCCGCCGGACCGCAGGAGATCCTTCGCCACGGCAAGTTCGGCCGGATCGTTGCGGTCGGCAACGATCTCCAGCTTGCACACGCCATCACCGATACGCTCGACCACCCTGGCGATCCTGCGCTGCGCCGCCGCCGGGCCGACGAGTTTTCATTTGCCGTCCGCGTGCCGGCCTATGAGCAACTGGTCGACAGTGTTCTGGGCGCGCCGACAACACGGGTGCCTGCCGCGCCAGCGGGCGAGCACGACGCAACGGCGCGGGCCACGTCGCGGCCGGCCGGTTGATGAGGTTTCGCCGATGCAGGACAGGACATCACACCGGCGGCGGGTCTATCTCGATCTCACTCATGCCGGGCGTCACGTTACCGGGCTGGAGCGGATATCCATCGAACAATTCCAGCAGGTGAGCTTTCCGGGTGCTGAAATCGTACCTGTGCGCGCGCGCGGCGTCGTGTCGATGATCGTGCGCCAGCAGTTGCTGCTTCCTGCGCTGGCGCTACTTAGACCTTCCGCTCAATTCATCTTCCCGGGCTTTCCCCCATCACCTTTCTTTGCGCTCTGCCCGCACCGGGTATGGATGTACGTCCACGATACGTTTCTGTTGACGCGCAGGGAGAATCTTTCGGCCAAGGCGAGAGCCTATATGGCGCCGCAGTTCGCGCTTGCCTTGCGCCACCTCAAACGCTTCATGGTCAACTCCGAAAAGACCCGCGACGACGTGCGCCCGTTCCTGAAGCCCGGCGCCACTATCAGGCTTTACCGGCCGTCGGTTTCCAACGTCTTCGCTCTCGGTCCGAAAAACCGGGCCGAGCGGGAGGCAATCCCCCGGCCGCTGCGCCTTGCATCGCTTGGCACGATCGAGCCGCGCAAGAACTACACGGCCGCGCTGGCCATCCTCGACAGCCTGCGTGCGACAGGCCACGCGAATGCCGAACTCCATATCATCGGCCGGCCCGGGTGGGGCCATGACGCGGCACGCATTGCGGCGCACCCCGGCGTCGTGGTTCACGGCTATTTGCCGGCTGACGGCGTCAGGCAACAGCTGGAGGCGGCGGACATCTACCTGTGCACCTCCCACGACGAGGGCCTCGGACTGCCATTGCTCGAAGCGCAGTACGCGGGTCTTCCTGTCGTGGCGCCCGATAGCCCTGTCTTCCGCCAAGTGCTTGGCGGTTCGGGTTGCTTTATCGACCCGGCCGACGCCCCCGCAGCCGGGCACGTCATCGCGGGGATCATGGCAACGCCCGGCTGGCGCGCGCAGAACATCGCCTCCGCTCTCGCCAACATAGAACGCTGGAATGAGATTGCGGCAAACGATCGCTCAATCGTTCGCATGATGTTCGCGGATGCGGCGCATCCGGCTCAACCAGCCGACCCGGCCAAGGCGCACGCGTCATGACGCACAGAGCGTGGGAGAACCTGCAACGGCGGGACGTGCTGATCGGCGCGGGAACGCTCGGCGCTCTCGCCACGCTGTCACCTCTTTGTGCAGCGTGCGCTCCATCTCCGCCATCCAGCGGACTAGGCGAAATCGCGGCCCAGAAGGGCATCCTGTTCGGCGCCTCTCTCGCCGTGCACGAACTCGACCGTGACCACGGCGCGCGCTACCGGGACCTTTATTTGCACGACGCGCGCATCCTGACGAGCGAACTCGAATTCAAGCTTTCGATGCTGCGCCCGGATGAAAACGCGCTCGACTTTCATGGTGCGGACCGATTGGTCGAATTTGCCGCGCAGACTTCAATGGCCGTGCGCGCGCACACGCTCATTTGGGACGACGACGTGCCCGGGTGGATCGACCGCCTCGCACCTGCCGGCATATCCGGCCTGCTCGATATGCACGTCACTTCCGTCATGCAGCGATATGCGGGCACGATACGCTATTGGGACGTCGTCAACGAGCCCATCGGACCCTGGGACAGGAAGCCGGGGAATCTGCGGGCCGGCCCCTTCTATCGCGCACTAGGCGAGGCTTATATCGCACGTGCCTTCAGGGCTGCACGCGCGGCCGCCTCCGTGTCGGACGTTCTGGTTCTCAACGAAGCCCAATGCGAAACGGCCGACGAGACCGGAGAAACATTCCGCGCGAGCTTGCTGGCGCTGCTGCACCGATTGATCGATCAAGGCGCGCCCATCGATGCGATCGGTTTCCAAAGCCATTTGAGGCTTGCCGCACCTTATGATTTTCCAGCCTTTGGCGCGTTCCTCGCCGACGTCGCGTCGCTGGGCCTCGAGATACATGTCACGGAACTGGACGTCAACGACAGCAGCGTTGAAGGCGATGTCGCCACTCGCGATCGTGCGGTCGCCCAGATGTACGGCGCCTACCTCGATGCGGTCTTGAAGGTCGAGGCCGTCAAGGTCGTGGAAACCTGGCAGCTTTGCGACGCCACGAGCTGGATGAACGACCCGGCGATCCAAGCCCGCATGGGCGTGCGTTCCCAGCGCCGGCCCTTGCCTTACGACTTGCGTTTCCAACGCAAGGCCGCCTGGTATGCAATAGCTCAAGCCCTGGACGCAGCGCCCCCCCGCTGACCCCGCAGCAGGCTCGCGGTTCCAGAGAGGCTTGCGGCTTGCTCCGGCTCAAGCCGCCAGAACCTTGCCGCCGCCGAAACGGCGGCGCTGCAGCGCGCGGTGGTTCTCATAGATGCGGGCAAGCTGATGCTCGGGCGTGAAATCGCCGACCTGCCGGGCGACGCCCTCAGGCGTGATCGCGCCGCTCGCCATGGCCGCGCGTGTTTCAACGAAGGCATCGGCCAGCCGCGCGGCCATCCCGTCCTCCCCGCCCGAGCGGGCAACGAGCCTGCCCGATACGCCATCCTTGATGACGCTGGCGAGTTGCGGAAGATGGATGGCGCAAACGGGGCGCCCGGCGCCCAGTGTCTCCAAGACCGAGAAAGGCATCCCCTCGAACTCGGACGTCAGAATGCCCGCATGAACGTTGGAAAGCACCTCGGCGACGCCTTGCGCGCTCTTGAAGCCGTGCAACACCGTGCAGGCCCGGATGTCTTCGAACTCCGCAAAGCGCGCGGGATCGCTGGTCCCCATGTAATGGAACTCCACGCCCTCGCCCATTCGCTCGCGCACGCTGGCGATGGTCTTGAACATCAGCGAGGGCACCTTGAAGAGGTCGAGCCGGCCGGCAAAGGCGATGCGCAATCCCTCCTTGGGAAACGGCGTTGGACGGAACAGCTTGGTATCGACCCAGGTGGACTGCGTGTCGATCTTACCAGCGTTGGCGGGATAGTTCTGGCGGATGCGCGCGGTGATGATCGGGTTGACGCACATGAACTTGTCGCACGCCTTCACCGCCAGCCATTCATTGATGTTGTGGACGTAACGATAGCTCTTGAGCAGTGAGTCCATTTGAAGCTTAGGAGCGCCCTCTCCGTGCAGCATCTGGATGAACGGAATCCCCAACCCCTTCACCAGCGTCGCAAACTCGACGCGCTGCAGATCGACGCTCGTCGGCGCCTCGCGGAGCACGCGGCGCACGCCCGGCAGGTGGCGCAGCAGACCCTGCATGAACTGGAAATTGATCGAATCTTTCAGGCTGCGCGCAGCCTCCCGCGCCTTGTCCTCCGGGTAGTGCAGGACGGGCAGAAAATCGAACGGCCTGCCGCGAAACATTTCGCGCGACACTTTCCCCAAGGGCCGCTTGCCCGACGCATCGACGCCGATCATCAGAAAATCGAAATCATCGGGAAGGTGCCCGATCATGTCCCTGACGAACGTTTCAAGGCCGCCGACCTTCGCGCCGAGCGGATCGAAGGAATGAATGACACAAAGGCGATGCTGCATGGCCGGGATGCTCTCGGGTTGCACGGCTTAAAGTTCACACTAGTCCAGGATCGCGCCGCTCGCGATGCGGGCGGCCCGGCGAAGTGCCGCAGCGCGCATCCCTGTTGATGTTAAGGTTGCCATCCCCGCCGTGTCAGGCCTGGCGCAGGGCCCGGAATTTGGAAAGCACGATGCCGACATCGAACGGATATAGCGCAACCAGGGCCAGCGCATACACTGTGCCGCCGGTGGCGATGGCCAATGCGAGCGAGAAGACCGTCGGCGCCATGGGCAGGAAATGCAAAGCGCCAATCATCGCGGCCGTGGCCGTGGCGATGCGTACCACATGCCCTGCCGGCAGCGCAAAGCCGTGCAGGTAAGCGCCGCACGACAACGTCACGAGCAGACTTGCAGTCGCGCCGCACGCCGCGCCCGCTACGCTGCCTGGCAGGCCGCCCATCGCCAGGCCGATGGCCCCACCCGCAATCGTGCTCAGCCCGTCGAACGCGTCATTGGCGAGCGGGATCTTGGTCTCTTCTCGCAGTAGAAACACTTGCTCCCCGAAATGAATGCGCAGGTTGCGCGCCGCTCCCGCCAGGATCGCCCAGGGCAGCACCGCCGCCGTCATCTCGCGAAACGGCGCAGCGACCATGCGTTCAACCAGCGGATCTGAAATAGCCCACAGACCGCCCGCCGCCGGCGCCAGCACAGCCAGCAGCAGAACGCCGCTGCGGACGAGCTGCGCCTGACCTTCGGCCATGCCGCTTTCGCGCGAGCGCGCAACGGCGAGGGGAAAGGCGGCCGCCGTTACCAGCATGGCCGCGAAAGCTGCAGCACGGATACCCAAGCCCCAGCCGACGGTGATGAGACCAACCGCCGTCGCGCCTTCCTCGTGCTCGATGACGAAGCGCAGGCCATTGTTTGCGAGCCATACGAACAGACCGCCGATCACCAACGGCATCCCGAAACGAAGCCCGGTCCGGATGATATCGACCGAGAGTTGATAGGGCCGCCGGCCAAGGCCCAGGCGCCCCAGGATGCCCGCAAGCGCGACGCATTGCGCCACCGCGTATCCCCACAGGACGCTTCCAGCCGTCGCGGAGAACGCCTTTACGAACGCCACGCCCAGCGCAAGCCCCAGGACCGGCCAGCTCACCTGCATGATGGTGTAGACGAGCGTGTCCTGCGCGGTCCGGGCGCGATCCGTCAGATGGGTCGCGAGCGTCCGCGACAGGCAGTAGGCCATCGCGGCTGTGCCGAGCGCGGGCGACCATACGACATCTATGAACAACGGCAATGCCATGACGCCGAACGCCGTTGCGAGCGCGGCCGCCAGCATGACGCCGGCTTCGGTATTCATGAATGCGGTCTTGTCGTGTGCGGCGGCGTTGCGGTCGAAATACCGCATCGTGTAGAGCGTGAACCAGAACGTCGTCGCGATGTAGCCAAATTCCTGCGCTGCCGTGATCAGCGCGAAGGTGCCCATCTCGGTCGGATCGAGGAAATAGGTCCACAGAACGATCGACAGGAACTGGACGATGGGTCCAAGCACCTGCGCCGGCAGATAGAGCAATGTCTGTCGTAGCAGCATGTCGCCTGTTGACTTGTATTGACGCCCTTCAGGGCAAGACCTTGCGGCAGGCTCTTCTCTAGCCGCACGTCCGGTAATATGCGAGCTTGGACGGCGCCTCAAAGCGCCTCCGCCAGCGTTGCATGACACAGGAGCGCACCCTCGCCCATGCAAATCTGCGTCCACCTCGACGCTGCCCGGCTTTATCGCTGGCATCTGGCGCTTCTGGCCGCCCTTGCACAGGATGGCCACGAGGTTGCCGTCTCATTTGGAGACACGCCCGAGCCGCTCCCCATCAGCCTTACCGCCCTCATGGATTACGACCGCGCACGGGCCGGGGCGGGCGGTGAGCGCTTCTCGACGTTGCTGCGCCCGGAGGCTTTTGCCTCCTGGCCCCGATATGCGGGCGGAGGGTACGACGTCATGATCGACCTGTCGTCTGCCAGCGCCATCAAGACCCATCCAGGCCGGGTGGTGCGGCCGCTTTATAACGGGTCGTTCAAGGATTATGTGCTGTTGCACGCCATCCTCGATCAAGAAGCTCCCGTCTTGAGCGTTTCGGATTCGGTGACGCGCGATCACGTCTGGGCCATCGGACGGCCCGCCATCGAGACACCGTGGCGGCCTGCCTATTCGATGGACAACATTACCTCGCGCCTCGCCGAGGGCCTTGTACACATCGCCAATCGCATTGCGCGTGGAGAGGCGCCGAAAGACCCGCTGCCCGCCGGACGCAGCCCCGCTGCGCGCGGCAGCATCCTGCCGGCGGCTTGTGCCTTCGCGGGCAAGCGCTTCGCCCGAAAATGGGCGCGCATCGTCGCGTTGCTTGCCGGCAACGAGGCCCGGTGGCATGTCGCCTGGCGCAAGATCCCGCTCCAGGCCGCAACGCGCTTGGCCAGCCGGGAGCTTCAGCTTGCAGCGTTCCGATTGCTGGAGGACGGCGGACAGCGTTATTTCGCGGACCCCTTCCTCTTCGTCCAAACGGGCACGGCCCACGTTTTTGTCGAGGAGTTGCCGAAAGCGACGGGCAAAGGGATCATCTCACACTTCACCTTGGCTCCCGACGGCACGCCTTCCCCCGTCAGCCCCGTGCTCGAGGCGGAGACGCACCTGTCCTACCCCTTCGTGTTCGAGCACGAGGGCGCGATCTACATGCTGCCTGAATCTTCCGCCGCCGGCGCGCTCGATCTCTACCGCGCCCGGCGCTTTCCCCACGAATGGGAGAAGTGCGCGCGCCTGATCGAAGACCCTGTCCACGACGCGACGCTCTTCCCGCATGAGGGCCGCCTGTGGATCGCTGCAGGGAGCGAAAGTTTTCAAAGCTCCAGTTGGGATGGCCTGTCGCTGTTTTATGCGGACGCCCTTACCGGGCCATGGCGTGCGCATCCGATGAACCCCGTGCTGATCGATGCGGCAGCAGCGCGGCCGGCCGGCGCGCTGTGGCGCGATGACGCCGGCCGCCTCATCAGGCCGGCCCAAGACTGCAGCGACGGTTATGGGAGCCGCCTGACGCTGCGCGCTGTAACGCGGCTCGATCCGGAGGGGTTTGCCGAAGTGAACGTTGGCACGCTCTTCTTTCCTCCGCGTTCGGGCATCCTGGGGCCGCACACGCTAAGCTGCGGCGGAGGCTTCGAGATCACGGATCTTTTCGCCCCGCCCAGCGCTCTGAGGGCTGGTTATCGCGGTTGAATGCCGCTATAAGCCCGCTGACTGATCGAGGATCGCGTGCGGCGTCGCGGTTGCTTCGCGTTAGCGCTCTGCACGCTACGCCACCTCGCACCCGGGATGTTTCCGGACGCCCGAAAGCCGGCTTAGCACAGTGGTAGTGCACCTGATTTGTAATCAGGGGGTCGTAGGTTCAAATCCTACAGCCGGCACCATTTCTCCGACGAACCGCTCCTGGCCGCCGCTCGCCGCCGTCCCATGAGTTCTGTCAAGCGGCTCCAGCCCCGTGAGGCATGCCGCGCGGATGTGCTCGCGATTGAGATCATCCGCCGCCGCCGGACCGAACATCGCAATCACGCATCGGCGGCAAAAGCCGAAAGGGCCAGGTTGCACCAAATCGTGCAACCTGACCCTTCCGTGTACGCACGCCGGGATCGGCACGGGGGGCGCTTCGACCCCGGCGTGGTTCTCAGGCGCTCATGCGCGCGAACCGCCGCCGCGGCTTGTGGAGGCTCTACTAGCCGACGGATGCAGGCAGCGCGATGAAGTGCTGAGAGTTCTCATGCTGCACCAGTGCAAGGGTGTGCTTCTTGCCGTTGGCGCCTGCCTCCTTCAGCGCCTGCTGAAGATCATGCGCCGAGGAGATCGCTTTGCCGGCAATCTTGAGGATGATGTCGCCTGCCTGGATGCCAGCATCGGCCGCCGCACCGTCAGGATCGACGTTGAGCACGGCGAGGCCCTGGTCGCCCGCACCATCCACGCTGGAGGCCGGCGCGACCGTCATGCCGAGCTTGCCGACGTCATCCCTTTCGGTGTTTCCGCTTTGATTCGAAGCAACCTTCTCGTCCTTGTACTGACCCAACTCGACCTTGACGGTTTCCGGCTTCTGGTTGCGCAGTACCGAAAGCGTCACTTCCTTATGGGGAGCGATGCCCGCTATGGTTTTGGCGAGCTGGCGTGCGTCCTTCACCTCGGCATCGTCCACCGCGGTGATGATGTCTCCAGACTTCAGGCCCGCCTTGGCTGCCGGCCCGCCTGCGATCGGTTCGGAAATCAACGCACCTTTTGCTTCCTTGAGACCGAGGCTGTCAGCAATTTCCTTGGTGACGGGCTGGATCTGAACACCCAGCCATCCGCGCTCGACATAGCCCTTCTGATGAAGCTGGGCGACGACGGACTTCACGGTCGAGGCGGGAATGTCGAAGGCGATGCCGACCGACCCGCCGGTTGGCGAATAGATCGCGGTGTTCACACCGATGACCTTGCCCTGAAGATTGAACGTCGGGCCACCCGAGTTGCCGCGATTTACCGCTGCGTCGATCTGAATGAAGTCGTCGTAAGGGCCGCTGCCGAGATCGCGGCCATGGGCCGAGACGATGCCTGCGGTCACCGTACCGCCGAAACCAAACGGGTTGCCCATGGCGACGACCCACGAGCCGATCGGGGGCGTGTCGTCGGCCAACTCCACATATGGGAAGTCATTGCGGCCCGACACTTTCAGCAGGGCGAGGTCCGTCTTGCTGTCGGTGCCGATGACTTTTGCCGGCAACTGCGTGCCGTCGTCAAGAATGACCTCGACGTCCACCGCTTTGTTGACGACGTGGTTGTTGGTCACGAGGTAGCCGTCGTTGGAAATGAAGAACCCGGATCCGATAGCTTGGCTCAGTTTGGGTTGCGGGCGGCTATTTCCCTCGCCATTGCCGTTTTCGCCGTACTGCCTGAAGAACTTCTCGAATGGCGTTCCTTCAAACGGGTTACCGTTGGGGAACATCACCATCTGCTGTTCGGAGGGGGCTTTGACGCGCACGGATACGACAGCCGGCCTCACGGCCTGTGCGAGAGACGTGAAATCCGGCATGTTCGCAGCCGTCTGACCTGCCTTGAGTGTCAGGTTGGAAGGCTGTTCCGTGTTCTGGGGCCAAGGCTTTCCCGCATCAGCGCGCACTTCCCATGCCGCGGTGGTCCCTACTATGAAGGCGCATGCAGCCACGCCCATGAGAAGTCGCGCCGCCAGTGCTGCTCTGGGCGGGCGCGTGCGTGGGGTTTGATCGTCTGCATTTGTCATTTTGCAATCTCCTGATCTTTGCGGATCGAACAGGCGCCGGGGAGAGCTTTCGCTTGGCGCTTCGTGGAGAAAGCTGTCACAGCCAACCTCTCCGCAACGTGGAGAACAGCCTAAACTTTCGTAACAGAGCCCACACAGGCGCGACGGTGAAACTGGCTCTTGCGTGCAAAGAGCCGCTTGAATGCAAAAGAGCGCCCGGCGCTGCAGCCGCCGGGGCGCTCTTTTGGGGCAACCTTACAAATGATCAAACTGATCGCGCCGAATAAGCCGCGTCCGCCTGCGCGCGCCGCGGCACGATCGACGGCTAACGAGAGCTTCCCGTGTCGATCCGCGCCAGCCAGCGCTCGAAGGCTAGCCGCAGCGTCTCGACGTCGGTCAGCAGGCCCTCGCGCAGGGGGGCATTGCGTGCGTTCTCGTTGATCTGAAGGTGGCGCAACTTGAAGTCGGCAGCGGCCTGGCGCTCCGGGCCGTGAAGGGCGCCCTGCTTCTCCAACTCTGAAATCTTGTCGGCGATCCGCCGGCCCAATTCGTTGAGATGGCCCTGATCGACTTGCACTGCGTCAGTCATCTTTGCCTCCATCGAGCATGTGCGCCCCACGTGCGGCGCTATGAAGCACTCAACGATGACGTGGTGACGATGTCCTGGCAAGGCAAGCCCGCGTGATTGGCAAATATTCCGCCGCCGGCCGCAGCCCGAAATCCCGGGCCGCCCGTTGATCCGGCTCAATTGATTGCGACACGTGCTTGAGCGGGCAGGGGAGGCAAAGCCATATAGGCAGCAGACGCAGATCGCCTGCCGCAATACGGGTGCTTGCGGCAGGTTTCGGCAAAGACATCTCGCACCCGCGCCAACGATTAGGACCGCCTCGCGATGAGGACCAGACTGATCGCCGTTGTTGCCGCGCTTGCGCTTCTTGGCGGTTGGATGTTTCTGCGCACCGGGCAGACCGGCGCGAGCGCGCAGTGGCAAGGCTGGGTCGAAGGCAATTTCCTCTACCTTGGGCCCGACGAGGCCGGGCGTCTGGTCTCCCTTGATGTAACGGAGGGCCAGACGGTCGAGCGCGGAGCCCCTCTTTTTGCCGTACAAAGCGACATTCAGGAAGCCGAATGGCAACAGGCCAAGGCGGCGCTCGAAGAAGCCAAGGCGAAACTGGCGAAAGCGCAAGCCGCCCAACAGCGCCCCGAAGAAATCGCAGTCCTGGAGGCTCAGCGCGCCAGGGCGCGCGCCGCACTCGATCAATCGGGTCCGGAGCTCAAGCGCGCCAAGGAACTCGTGCAGAAAGGCGTTGCGGCGCAGTCCCGGCTCGATGCGGCCGAAGCGGCCTTTGCGGGCGATACCGCCGCGTTGCAGCAGGTGGAGAGGCAGATAGAGGTTGCCCGCCTCAAATCCCGCACCGAAGACATCGACGCGGCCAATGACGTGGTGGCGCAGGCCCAGTCGAACCTTGCCTCCGCCGGCTGGCGCCGCCAGCAGCGTAGCGTTTCGGCGCCTGCGGATGGAACCATCCTGACGATATATTTTCGCAACGGTGAAGTGGTCCCCGCGGGCCGGCCCGTCGTTTCGTTGCTGCCGCCCGCCAACATGAAGGTTCGCTTCTTTGTGCCGCAGAGCGTCATTCCCACCCTCGAGATCGGGCAACGTGTCGCCGTCTCATGCGACGGCTGCGCGTCGGATATCGAGGCGACGATCAGCTTCCTGTCGCCCCAGGCCGAATTCACCCCTCCCGTTATCTACAGCCGCGAGGAGCGCCAGAAGCTCGTCTTTCTGGTCGAAGCCCGGCCGTTGCATCCTCAACAGCTTCGCGTCGGACAGCCTGTGAGCGTGCGCATCCTGCCGGGCGGCAAACCCGGCGGCAAAGCGGCGACGACCGAAGTCGGGCGCCCCGCTCAAAGCAAACCAAACGATGCAGGCCGGCCGTGAACGGTTCATCGCACGAGCAGCAGATCGCCATCGAGGTCGAAGGACTTACCAAGTCGTTCGGCGGTAAGGTCGTCGTGCGCGATCTGTCCATGCGGGTGCCCAAGGGCGAGATCTACGGGTTTCTGGGTCCCAATGGATCCGGCAAGACCACGACCATTCGCATGCTTTGCGGTCTTCTCACCCCCGACAAGGGCCGCGGGACATGCCTTGGCTTCGACATCCGCACGCAAAGCCGCCTCATCAAGCAGCGCGTCGGCTACATGACCCAGCGGTTCTCGCTCTATCAGGATCTGTCGATCCGCGAGAACCTGGAGTTCGTCGCACGCGTCTACGGGATTCCCAAGCCACGGCTGGCAGCCCTCGACGCCATGCGCAAGCTCGGACTGGAGGGGCGTCAGGACCAACTCGCTGGCGAGCTATCGGGCGGGTGGAGACAACGCCTGGCGCTTGGCGCCTGCATCCTGCCCGAGCCCGAATTGCTGTTGCTCGATGAGCCCACGGCAGGCGTCGATCCCAAAGCCCGGCGCGAGTTCTGGAACCAGATCCACGCGCTTGCGGCTGACGGGCTCACCGTTCTGGTGTCCACCCACTACATGGACGAGGCCGAGCGCTGCCATCAAATCGCATATATCGCCTACGGAGAACTTCTCACCCGCGGCACGATCGAGGACGTCATCGCGAATTCGGGGCTGATCACGTGGACCGTGTCGGGGGCGGATGATCCTCACGCACTGGCCGAGGCACTCGAACGGCGCGACGGCGTCGACATGGTTTCGCCCTTCGGTGCGACCTTGCACGTCTCGGGCAGGAACGCCGGACGGCTGGAGAAGGCGATCGCACCTTACCGCGACCAGCCTGGTCTCAAGTGGCAGCACGCGCAGCCCTCCCTGGAGGACGTCTTCATCGATCTGATGCGTCAGGGCCGCGATAACTTCGGGGAGCCGATGAACTGATGACAACCTCCCCGCGATACGGTTCCACGAGCCTTGCGCGCATATCGGCAATGTTCGTCAAGGAGTTCATCCAGCTCAGGCGCGATCGAATCACATTCGCCACCATGATCGTCGTACCGCTCATGCAGCTCTTGCTGTTCGGCTTCGCAATCAACACCAACCCCCGCCACCTGCCGACAGCGCTCCTGATGCAGGAACAGACCGACCTGAGCCGGTCTATTTTGGCTGCGTTGCGCAATACCTCCTACTTCGACATCGTGCTCAATGCGCGATCGGATGCAGAATTCGACCATGCCATCCAATCCGGCAAGGTTGTCTTCGGCGTGGAAGTGCCTGCAAACTTCGAACGCGACGTCAGACGCGGCGACAGCCCGGCGATCCTTGTCATCGCCGATGCCTCCGATCCGGTCGCATCGGGAACCGCTCTCGACACGCTTGAACCCATTATCTCCTCTGCGTTGAGGGCCGACCGCGCAATCCCGGGGACGCAGACGGACAACCCGGCATTCCGCATCGTGCAACATCGCCGCTATAATCCCGCGGGCATCACCGCGCTCAACATCGTGCCTGGATTACTCGGAACCATCCTCACCATGACAATGCTGATTTTCACCTCGCTGTCGGTCACCCGCGAGTTGGAGCGCGGAACGATGGAGAGCCTGTTGTCCATGCCGATGGAGCCGGTGGAGATCATGCTCGGTAAGATCGCGCCCTACATCATCGTCGGCTTCGTGCAGGCGGCGATCATCCTGGCGGCGGGCGCGTACGTCTTCTCTGTTCCCATCGAAGGGAGCGTGTGGCTGCTGGCGGCCCTGACGACATTGTTCGTCACCGCCAACCTGTCGGTCGGCTACACCTTCTCGACCATTGCCAAGAACCAGCTCCAGGCCATCCAGATGTCGATGATGTGGTTCCTGCCCAACATCCTGCTGTCAGGCTTCATGTTCCCCTTCGCAGGCATGCCGGTGTGGGCGCAGGCCGTCGGCCAATTCCTGCCATTGACGCATTTCCTTCGCATCGTGCGTGGCATCATGCTCAAAGGCGCCGGCCTCCTCGACCTGACTTCGGAAATCATGTGGTTGACCGCACTGACGTTGATTGCCATGACGGTTGCCGTCACGCGGTTTCGCAGAACGCTGGACTGAGCTGACGAGGCGCGAACGCCGGTTGGCGCCGCAGGAGGACAGTGAGGAGGGCAGTGGCTTGACGATTACGATCTATCATAATCCTGCCTGCGGAACCTCCCGCAATACGCTGGCCATGATCCGCCGGTTGGGCGTCGAGCCCAAGATCATCGAATATCTCAAGACGCCGCCGACGCGCACGCAGTTAGTCGAGCTGATCAAGGCGATGGGGATCGCGCCGCGCGACCTCTTGCGGCGCAAAGGCACGCTCTACGACGAGCTTGGCCTCGATGATCCCAAATGGACCGATGTACAGCTCATCGACGCAATGATCGCGCATCCCGTTCTCATCAACCGCCCCATCGTCGTGACGCCGAAGGGCGCCCGGCTGTGCCGCCCCAGCGAGCTGGTGCTCGAGCTGTTGGACGATCCCGGCAACGCGACGCTCGCAAATGAGGGTGGCGAAGCGGTGAAACGCAAGCCCAAGGGAACGGCCGCGAAGTGACCGAACGAAACCGAAAGAGGCGGCGGGCGCCCAATGCCCGCCGCCTCCGGAATGTTCATACGCCCGGCGTTCATGCATCATTCGATGCATTCATAGTAGCGGTACTTCCATTTTGGGTTGCCGGTCTGCAGCCAACGGCGCCACAACCAGGCGCAATTGCCGTCGTACCCGTAGTAATAGTAGTCGTCGTAGTACGGCCATGCGTAACCGTAGAACCCTGGATAGTAGCGGTGCCTGTGATGGCGATGATGGTGGTGGCCCTTGCCGCTCCAGTCGCCCTTGCCGTTCCAGTTGCCTTTGCCGTTCCAGGGTTTGCCACCCGGGCCCTTCCCGCTCCAATTACCCTTCCCGCTCCAGTCGCCCTTGCCACTCCAATTCCCCTTACCCCTGAAGTCACCCTTGAAGCCTGGGGAGAACTTGGGACCGGACGAAGGCATGTTGAATGATCTGGGCGCGGTGCTCATGCCGCCTGAGCGCGGCCCAACGCCACCGAACGCGCCTCCGCGAAAACCCGCGCCGCCGCCCGGATTGGGTCCGACGCCGACGAACGGCCCTGAGCGCATGGACGCGCTACTTGCAGTACCTGCCAAGGGCATAGCCAAGCCCAGCGCTATCAGCGCAGCGGCGGATACCCTCCAAAAGCTCTTCATTGCGACCTCCTGAGTTAATCTCATCCGCTGAACCTTCGCGGCCCGCCGCCTGCGGCAGGCGCACCGGGGATCCGCGCGCGACTACTTCACGGATGTGGGGATCGTGGAAGCCGTTTTTCAGGTCCGGAAAGAATTGTCGCAAGGTCAAAATGCGCGATCGGTCAGAATAGAACGATCAGAAGGGCTTGATCACGCGATGAACGACCGGGCTCAAGAGCGCACTGTCTTGCGCAAAAGCGCTGAAAGAGGCCCACGCGCCGGCCACAAGCCCCTCCGGCGCAGGCATTGCCGCCATCATTGCGAGCGTCGAGACGAGGCTGAACGCGAGATTGACGAGCAACGACCGGCGGAACATCCAAAACTCCAACGCCAACATTTACATTTTGTTAAACAAAACACGAAGGCGTTGCAGCTTGCAAGCACTCTGAGGTTAACGGCGCACGTGCGGGGACTGGAACCGAAAGGTTAGCGGCGCGCGGGACCGGAGACAGGCTGAGCCTTCCAGTATCGCAGGCCAGCCAGACGCGCAGTGAGCGCGCCGGCGAGCGATACTCGCAACCTAAGTGCGGGCCGCTCGACCAATAGCCACGAGCACAGCGCGACCGGCAACGTCAGGGCGATAGCCAGAACAATCAGGCCCACGGCACCCGCCTGAGGAAACTGTCCGATCAGGAATTGTTGGATGGGGCACGCATAAATGTAGATGCCGAACGATACGTCGTACCGATTGGCAAGGGCGCGCAGCCAACCGGCCGGCCAGCAGGCAACATAGAGCGTCCCATAGCCCAGAAACGCCGCCGCGCCCAACACGCCAACGGGCGTGCCGATGGTTGCGATGAAGATGGCAAACAACACGGCCAGAACGGCGCCACGCACCACAATGTTTGCGCGCATCAGATAGGCAAGCACGCCAGACGCGAAAAACACTGCGAAATAGCGGATGTTGTCGAAGGGGGTGTAGAGCTGAATGGACTTGGCCGGTTCAATGAAGACGCCCGCGACAAAAACCGCAAGAACCGCTGCCGCATAGGGCCTCCACGCCGGTTTGAACAGACCCGCGCAACCGGCAAACGCCAGCCCCGCGTAGCAGAGAACCTCATACTTCAGCGTCCAAAGGGACATGTTGACCAGCCCCGGCGCGGGCGCGGTCTCGAACACGCCGGGCAGCGGCGCCGAGCCGGTCGCAAGCGAGGCGGTACGAAGCAGGTATGACATTAACCCGGGGTCGCCCACGTACGCGGCGAGCGGCAGGCTGCTCACCGCCGGTCCCAGCACCAATGCCGTCACGACGACACAGAACAGCAGGCCCGGAAAGATGCGCAGGATGCGGGCGGCGGCGAAATCCAGCAGGCTTGCGCTGCGCTCGAAGCTCTGCGCCACAAGGATGCCGCTCAGAAAAAAGAAGACCTGAACCGCGTGCTCGCCCAGCGAGTGACCGGTCCACGCGACGAGCGGCTCGGCGGACGTGGTTCCGGTGTGCAGATAAAAACCGTGCGACACCAGAACGGCCAAAGCCATGGCGATCCGCACAACGCCGAAGTTGTTGGACTGCGGCGTCAACATGCCGGCAAGCCGCACAGGCATGCCGCCCGCATCAGGTGCATCGACCGCGGATGATCCACCGGCGGGATGTGTCAGTTTGATATGATCATGGCTCGACATGCCAGGTATGCAGCAAACCGTATGCCAGCCCCATGATGCGAAGCGGCCAGCCCCGTATGAGGCCGGCCGCCGGAATCTGCCTGGACGTTAATCAACCGGAATGGCGTCAAGCGTCCGCCGGTTTGGGCGCCTTGAACTTCTGGCGTTCCGCCTCCAGCGCGGCCGCCTGCGAGGGCCAGCTCGCGCCGATCCAGTCGTCGGTGCCGAACAGCCAGTACCAGAAGCGATTGCGGCGATGATAGCGCTCGATCATCATCCTGTTCATGTTGTCCATGTGGACCGAGAGCGCGTTCAGCGTCTCGATGGGACGTTCGTTGTCCCGATCGAGATTGGTCAGGCGGTTGGAGATCACCGACAGATCGCCCGCCGCGTCCGCGCGCCACTGGTCGATCGAGCCGGCCAGGGTGTGCTGGTTCTGATTGAGCTTCATCAGCGCTTCGTGGACTTCCGAAAGATCGCGCGCATACGCCTCGTGCTTCGCGGCCGCCGTCTCGATCTCGGCGGCAAGAGCGCGCTCCACGGCGTTGAGGCGGTCCACGACCTTCGCCAGCACATCGGCGGCGGCGGTCTGCTGTGCTTGCGCCGACCCCACGACCGCCAACAACCTGTCGACCGCGGGCTGCATGAGCGAGCCGATCGTCTCGCCCGTCTTGTTTTCGAAATTTCCAATCAGGCTCTCCAGCCGCCCGAAGCCGTCCGTACTCGCGCTCGCGGCTTTCGAAAAATCGGCTTCAAGCGAGCCGATGCGCTCTCCAAGACGCTTGGAAGCCTCGTCGTCACCCTTGCCGTTGCTGCGGGTCAGCACGGCTTCTTCGATGATGTCGAGGCGATTAGCGATCGGCTGCAGGTCGACGGCCGCACGCAGCCTATCCATCAGGTCCGCAGACACGCCGGCCGGTGCCGGCCGTTCGCGCAAGGCGGTCTCCAGCGCCACCAAGCGGTCCGCAATCCCCGACCAGGAGCGCGACAAGCCGTCCAGCTTTTGATCCAGGTTGCTTTCAAGCACCCCGATCTGTTCGTTGAGGGCCTCACTGTGAGGGACACGCACTTGGCTCACGGCCTGCTCCAATGTGCTCAAGCGATCAGCCAGGGTCGTCTGAAGCTGGCCCTGGTCGGAGCGCTGCGCCTGTGTTTCCTTGCTGAGTTCCTTGAGCAATCCCGAAACGATCTGGCGCTCGCTGGAGACGTCGCTGCTCAAGGCGCGCACCATCTGCTCCAAAGCATCGAGGCGAGAGTTCTGAATGTTATCGGTGGGCGTCCCCGTCAGGTCGACGCGATAAGACCGCGCCGGCTCAGCCGTATAGCGCACGTCCGCCATCGGCTTGGCGCGATCGGGCGCCGTTACGTAGCGTGGCTCGGTGACATAGCGTGCCGGCGGCGGCAGCGGATCGTGCGTCTCGCGGATAGTGCGCACGATATGACGCGACAGCAGCGACAGGCCGGCAAGATCGTTACGCTGATCGAACAGAACGAACAGCAGATCCTCGATGCTGGCCGGGGCGTTGCGGCGCGCGGCGTTGGCCGCCGCCAGGCGCAGCACGTCGGCGAGTTCATCGGATCGGCGCGGCGTGCCCTTGCCGTTGGGCAGACCGACCGGAATTTCACTGGCGATGATGGTTGCACTCTCGCGGCGCAAAGCCGCTACCCGCACGCCGCGCGCTTCGAGCGCCTCGGCGGCGGCCTCGATGCGCGTCAGGGCGTTGAGGAGATGCTCCAGACGGACTTCGCCGGCGCGATGGGCCAATGCGACATCGAAAGCGTGGTTGGTGCAGGCCAACACCGTATCATCGACCCAGATCGGTCCCGAGCGCGCGCCAGTGCTGCCGGCCTCGCCGGCGCCCAATGTTTGCGGCGTCCGCAGATCGAGATCCTCACCCCTGTAATTCATCGTGTCCTTGTCTCCTCGTGGCGCTCGATCGCCAACTCCTGCCGCCAAACCCACGCAACCCGGATTCCCGCGACGCGCGATCCCTCGCGCCTTCTCGCTTCCGAGGGCCCCCATTCACTTCCGAGAGCCCCAAATCTTGCTTGCGCGGGCGTAACGCTGGCAGCACGGCTTTGCCCAATCCGACATAATGCGTTGTAGCAACGGATAACGGCATGCTGTTGACTATCCCACATTAGCCGCGAATTCTTCGGCCCGCGAGAGGCCGGACGGCTTTGGTTGGGAACGTGGTCAATACCGGAAGCGTCTTTGAGTTCAACGGGTTGTAACCATCCATCGCGCGCAAGGCACGGCGGCGCGCCCAGGGCGAAGCCTCACAACGGCCGAGTGCGCACCGGCGCCTGCAGGCCCGGACCCTCATTGCGCGGATTATTGAGGCGCCGGTCGACCTCGATGTGATCGAGCATGCCCGCCGGCGGCGGCTTCAGCAGATCCAGCACGAAATCGGTGCTGCCCGGCTTGCAATCCAGCCAGCGGTCGAAATCCTCCGGCGCGAGGATAACGGGCATGCGGTCATGCAGTTCGCGCGTGTCGGCGTTGGCGCTGGCCGTCAGGATCGCCATGGTTTCGATTTCGCTGCCATCCGCACCCTGCCAGTGCTCCCACAGGCCAGCGAAAGCGAAGGGCGCGCGGTCTTTGCGGCGAATGAGATGGGGTTGCTTGGCGCCGCGCTCGCCCGTCCATTCATAGAAGCCATCGGCAGGGACGAGGCATCGCCGATGGCGCATGGCCGCGCGAAACGACGGCTTGTCGACGGCCAATTCGGCGCGCGCGTTGATCAAGGTCGAGAAGGCGCGCGGATCTTTGACCCAGGATGGAATAAGGCCCCAGCGCACCAGCACCAACTCACGTTCGCCTTTGCCGGTGTTGCGCACGATGAGCGCCGGTTCGGTAGGCGCGATGTTGTATCGTGGCGGAAATCCCTCACCCGTGGCGACTGCAAACAACTTGCCTATGGCCTCGGGAGGCGCGGTGAGACTATAACGCGAGCACATTCTTCTATGACCTAGAACGTCGGGGCCTGGAGCGCCGCCGCGCGAACGCCGGAAAGGCGTGTCACTGCCAGCCGGGCAAGCCTACCTCAGCAGCAAGCGTAGCTCAGCAAGCGTACCTCACGATGTGACGCACGACGACAGGCAAGACGACAGGGAACCGCGACATGCGCCGCGCACGGGCTGCACTCATCTGTTTCATTATGGCCGGCGGGCTCGCCTGCGCAACCGCGCACACGGCGTTGGCAGCGCCCCAGGCCAAGCCCTACGACGACAAGCTGCTGCGTTTGTCGGAGATTCTTGGAGCCATTCACTATCTGCGCGAGTTGTGCGGGGCCAACGAAGGCCAATACTGGCGCGACAGGATGCGCGAGTTGATGGAAGCCGAAGGCTCTTCCACCTTGCGCCGGGCGCGCCTGACCCGAGCCTTCAACCAGGGCTACCGCAGCTACAGCCGCACATATAACACCTGCTCGCCCTCCGCGCAGACCGCAGTAACGCGCTTCATCACCGAGGGCGCCGAGCTGTCCGAAGGCCTGATAAAGAGCTTTCCGCAATAAGCGCGATTGCGCTCCCACGGTCACAGAAAGCCAGCAAAACGCCGGTTTACTGTGAATTGTTGTCGAGGTGACCTTTCGCTTCGGCGCGTGCTAGTCCACACAACGAAGGGAGCAGCGTCTCATCCTCGAGCGCCTGATGTCCCAGAACGTCCGGGCAGGGGCGAGCCTGGCACTTTGCGGGTCAAGACTGCGGACCAGAACTGCGGGTCGGAACGATGAAGCGCGCGCGTTGCCAGTCACTTTGGGGGGAATGCATGTATTCATTTGAGGAAACTGAAGGGGACAACCCCTCTCTCAAGGCGCTGGACCTGATATTGGCCGCCTGGGACGAAGGCGCCGACACGGGCGTTGCGCCCGAACAGATGGCCTACGCGGCGCTGTTCACGGCACTGACCGACCTGGTGTCCATTTACGGCGAAGAGGCCGTGGTGAAGCTCACTCGGGGGCTTGAGAGGCGCATCGATGCGGGCGAGTTCACCTTGAAACGGCGTCACCAGTAGCGAACGCGCCCCCGCCTTTCGCGTTCTCGAGATCGCCCGCTGTTCGAAAATGCGTGCCTTGGCTGCCGGCGGCGCGCCTTGGCTAATCAGGGGCCGGTCAGCGGCGGATCAGCCGCGGGCGGCGCGTCAGAAGTGGCCGCCCTTCCAGACGACCTCGCCCAGCAGCAAGCCGCCGAAGATTCCCAGCAGAACGCCCGCCACCCGATTGATCGTGCCGAGGCGCGCGGCGTCGATGCGGTGGCGATGGCGGCTGATGAGATTCGAGAGGCCAACCCACCAAAACAGGCTGCCCGTCATGATGGCCGCCACCATGAGCAGAACGTCCGCCGTCGAATGGACCTCCACAAAGGTCGAGACGCCACCGAAGATCGCAATCAACCCCAGTACCGCACCCGGATTGGTGATGGTGAGGAAGAAGGTCTGGGGAATGTCCCAGGCAAAATCACGCAGGCTCGTTTCGCTTTCGTGCACCGGAGCAACCGCGATTCGCGGCGGCGCGTAGTAGAGTTTGGCGGCGAACGCCATCAGCGCCAACCCGCCCACGACCTGGATCGCCGCGCGGTAGTTCTCGACCGCGCTCGAAATAGCGCCTACACCCATACCGGCGGAAAGAGCAATGAGCCCATCGCCGAGCATGGAGCCAAGGCCGGCGGCAATGCCGCCCCAGAAGCCGCGCTCGATGGCGCGCTGGACGCATAAGACGTTGACCGGTCCCACGGGCGCGGCGACCAGAAGGCCGATGAACAATCCCACCGGAATGATGAAGGGATTGGGAATGTAGTCCATGATCACGCGTCTAGATCCACCCGCAATGGCCGTCCCACCGTGCTCATCCCCGCGCTCCTCGAGCAAATTTCCTGAACGGACACCTTTTGCGGTGCGTTCGTCCCATCTAACCGCGAAGGCAAATCGTGCCGGACTCTAGAGCTATTCCGCGTTTCGTGGAACCGCTCTACGCATTTGTTTCTCGTCGGAAAACCGTCTCCCGCCTTTCCGACGCGGGCACTACTGGTAGTTGGCCCTCGCCACCTTGTCCAATCCGCAGCATTTCCGCACGCCCACAAACCGTCGTGACGCTCGAACATGGTCGAGGCGAATGACATGATTGAAGCGTCAAGCTCCGCACTGCTCTGGTACATGCCAGGGCCAAAATGGCGCAGAGGCATGGCGTCACCCGCCAACCGTCAGCCATTCTCGAAGCCCAAAGTTTTGGCACCAGCCTCTAAGCGGTTGGCGTTCCAGCTAATCGGCGGGCTGCGAAGCTGCGTGTTTAGAGTTCGGCAGGTGCTGGAAAGCTCACCGCTCGACCTTTGGAACAAACTGTTGTGATCGATTCAAGCCTTCGCGGTCTGGCCATGGGAGCGGGAGTGTTGTTAAGTGTCCTCCTTCTTCACAGTTTGAGTTAATCCAGGAACCTAGGATCATGAAGAGATTATCGCTTGTCGTGGCCGCTGTTGCCGTCATCGGCGCATCGGGCAATGCCAGCGCGACGGAAGGCTTCTACGACCAGTACGGGTATCAGACCCCCAACAAGTACACGCCCGCACCGCAGCCCAAAACGCAACTTGGCAAAGCGTTCAGCTTCGATGCGCCCGCGACCTCCAAGAAAACGAAGCAGAACGCAGCCGACCAGTTGGGCGCCGCCGACAAGGGCGGCGGTGCGCGCCCCAGCGTCGCGCCCGTCGCGCCTGCGAAAGTCAGCTTCCATAGCGGCTATGGCGCCGGGCAGATCGTCATCGATCAGTCCGCGCGCAAGCTCTACTACACCGTCTCTTCATCCAAGGCGTACGTTTATCCCATCGCCGTGGGCAAGGAAGGCTTCAAGTGGACAGGTACGCAGAAGATCTCCAAGGAGGTCGATTGGCCGGATTGGCATCCTCCGGCCGAGATGCGCGAGCGCAAGCCGAACCTGCCTGTGTCGATGACGGGCGGCGTTCGCAATCCGCTGGGCGCCAAGGCTCTCTATCTGGGCAACACGCTGTACCGCATCCACGGCACCAACGATCCCAAGAGCATCGGCACGGCGGCCTCGTCGGGCTGCATCCGCATGTACAATGGCCACGTGGTGCATCTGGCCGGCATGGCGGGCGTGGGCACGACGGTCCATGTCGTAAGCAAGCTGCCTAAGACCGTCGCCTCGAATTGACGGCATGAGCGGATGCTCGTCTTCAAACGAGCATCCAGTACAGGACATCATGGAGCGGAGACGGCCCTGGCATCAGGTTGATTCCCAGGGCCGATTTCGTCAGATAAAGCGCGGCGAAGCCTGCCATCGCCGTGGCGGACATGGCGAGCGCGAGCAGGAACGCCTGCCCCCAGGTCAAGTCGGATTGCGAGAAAAGAGCGTCTCGATAGGCGGCGGCAAGCATCTCATTCCGGCACGGTTGTTAAGGTTTGCCGAAAGAAATGCACCCCCCATGCCAGGGCTGCCATGCCAGGGCCGTTAACGCTGTCGCCTTGTCCCGCAGCACGTCCGCAAAAGCGCCGACAAGCCCGCTGTGCGATTGGCGCGAATCGCGCTAACGGCTCTAGCTAGTGCGCGCCTTCAAGGAAACGAACCGGCGCACCGTGCGCCGTGTCCGCGATCTCGCCCTCCCACATGACCCGCCGCCCGCGAACGAACGTGCCGATGGGCCAGCCGGTGACCGTCATGCCGTCGTAGGGCGTCCAGCCTGCGCGGCTTTCGATCCAGCCGTTGGTGATGGTCTGGCGGCGTTTCATATCCACGATGGTGAGGTCCGCGTCATACCCGGCCGCTATCCGCCCCTTGCCGCGAATGCCGAACAGCCGCTGCGGGCCGTGGCTTGTCAGGTCGACGAAGCGTTGCAGAGACAGCCGTCCGGCGTTAACATGATCGAGCATGATCGGAACGAGCGTTTGCACGCCGGTCATTCCGGAGTGAGACGCCGGATAGGCGTGATCCTTCTCTTCGCGGGTGTGGGGCGCGTGGTCGGAGCCCAGCACGTCCACGATGCCGTCCTCCAGCGCAACCCAGATGGCCTTGCGATGGCGCTCGCCGCGCACGGGCGGATTCATCTGCACGTACGTGCCTAGCCGCTCGTAGCATTCCGGCGCATTGAGCGTCAGATGATGGGGCGTCACCTCGACGCTGGCGAATTCCTTGTGATCACGCAAAAACGCCATCTCCTCGGCCGTCGAGACATGCAGCACGTGGACGCGCCGCCCGTGTGTCTCAGCAAGCCGGACGAGCCGCGTGGTCGCAATGAGCGCGGCCTCCTCGTCGCGCCAGACCGGATGGGAGGAAGGATCGCCTGGCTTGCGCTCGCCCATGCGCGCGACGAGCCGGGCTTCATCCTCGGCATGAAACGCGGCGCGGCGCGAGATCCGCGCGATGATCCTGTCGAGGGAGGCCTCGTCATCGACCAGCAAGTCGCCGGTCGACGATCCCATGAACACTTTGATGCCCGCGGAGGCTTCGAGCTTTTCCAACGCAGGAATTTGGCCGATGTTCTCGCGCGTGCCCCCGACATAGAAGGCAAAGTCGCAGAACATGCGATCGCGGGCCAGCGAAACCTTTTCGGCCAGAAGCTCCGCCGTCGTCGTCAGCGGCTTGGTGTTGGGCATCTCGAACACCGCAGTGACGCCGCCAGCCACCGCGGAGCGGCTTCCCGTCTCCAGATCCTCCTTGTGCGTCAATCCCGGCTCGCGGAAATGCACCTGCGTGTCGATGACACCCGGCAGGACATGTAGCCCCTTGGCGTTCAGCGTCTCGGCGGCGCGCGCATTGGCCAGATGACCCAGCGCAGCGATCCGGCCGTCCTTGATGGCGATGTCGCGGATAACCTCTCCGTCGTGATTGACGACGCTCGCCCCCGTGATCAGAAGATCGAAAGTCTCGGCCATCTCTTCCTCGCATTCCCGGTGCCCGCGCGCGCATCTTGCGTTTATCTCTAGTCCCGCATACGTAAGTTGTCCGCCCAATTCAACCTGCGTCTTAGGCAACATGGCAGAAGCATTTATCGCACCCCTGGGGGATCGCGGCGTGGCGACGCTGAGCGGACCTGATGCAGCAAAGCTCCTCAATGGCCTCGTGACCAACGAGGTCGCGCGCCTGCCGGAAGGCGAGGCGGCGCACGCCGGATTGCTCTCGCCGCAAGGCAAGATCCTGTTCGACTTCCTCGCGCTGCGGACGGCGGAGGGTTTTCTGCTCGATGTCGCGCGCGAGAAGGCCGCAGATCTCGTCAAGCGGCTCGGCATGTACAAACTGCGCGCCGCGGTGGCCATTGCGGACGTTTCCGATCGCTACGACGTATGGGGCATGTGGGGAGATGACGCCGCCACCGTTGGCGCCGCGCCAAACCGGACGCGGGGCGGAATTGTGTTTCGCGATCCCAGGCACGCCGGAATGGGCGCGCGCATCTTCACAGCCCGCGCGGCCGCAGATGACGTGCCGGCTGCGTTGAACGCGCGGCTAGGCCGCGCCGGGGACTATCACGCGCACCGCATCGTCCTGGGCGTACCGGAGGGCGGCAAGGATTACGATTTCGGCGACGCGTACCCGCACGAGGCGGACTTCGACCTGTTCAACGGCGTATCGTTCACCAAGGGCTGCTATGTGGGCCAGGAAGTCGTGTCGCGCATGCAGCATAAGACGGTCGTCCGCAAACGCGTCGTGCGCATCACGGGTGAAAGCGCCCTCGCGCCAGGTGCGGAGGTCACCGTCAAGGGCGCCGTGATCGGCCGTACTGGATCAGTGGACGGGCGCAGCGCTCTCGCGATGATCCGCCTCGACCGCTACGTTGAGTTCATCAACGCCCATGAAGACGTCCTGGCCGGCGCAACGCGCATTCACGTTGGCGATGCGGACATGGCGCGCTACGCCGCCTGCGTTGCCGCGCGCGAGAAGGCATGAGCCTCTCCCCGCAGCGGCGGGGAGAGAAAGCAATCCAGTCAACCTTGCGCTCAATCTTGTGCGGGTACGGCCGTTTTTGCGGCCTCCTTGGCGGCCCTAATCTGGTCGAAGGCTTCCACCGCGTGGCTCGCATACATGACCGACGGTCCGGCGCCCATGTAGATGGCAAGACCCAGCGTCTCCATCACCTCCTCGCGCGAAGCGCCCTGCTCGATCGCCGCCTTGGTATGGAAGGCGATGCAGTCGTCGCAGCGTGTGGCGACGCCGATGGCGAGCGCGATGAGTTCCTTCGTCTTGGTATCGAGCGCGTTCGTCTTGAGGGAGGCTTGCGCCATAGCCGAGAAGCTCTTCATGACGTCGGGCGTGCCCACCCGCAGCTCGCGCAGGTGCGGCGACAGCTGCTTCATGTAGTCCTGCCAGTCCATGATCATCGTGCTTCTCCTTCAACCTGTTTTCACATTCCCGGACCGGCTGAGGCGCCCCGCGACAGGAGGCAGCAAGCCGGCCGCCTTGAAGATATTAGGTTTAACTAATATAACAACCCCGAACGGGACGATCGCGCGCCAACTCTTGGGCGCTTAGCGCCGCAGCCGCATTGGCCGGATGGTTCGTAGCGCCGAGCCGCGGCGCGGCACAATTGCAAGGAGATAAGAAATCATGTCGGCCATGAAGAAGATTTCACCGCGAGATGCCAAGGCCCTGATCGACAAGGGCGCCGTTCTGGTCGACATCCGCGAGGCGGATGAACGCGCACGCGCCCAGATCGCCGGCTCCGAGCACATGCCGTTGTCGAAGCTCGGCTCGCTTGGCGATGCGCCCACCGGCAAGGGACAGGTCGTCGTTTTCCACTGCAAGAGCGGCAACCGGACCCTCGTCAACGCAGACAAACTCGCCGCCAAGACCGAGTGCGAAGCCTACATTCTGGATGGCGGCATCGATGCCTGGACGGCGGCCGGCCTCCCCGTGGCGACAGCCGCCAAGAAGCCGCCTATCGAGATCATCCGTCAGGTCATGATCGTGGCGGGTTCGATGGCGCTCGCCGGCGTTCTGCTCGGCATGTACGTGTCGCCCGTGTGGTTCTACCTCTCCGCCTTCGTCGGGCTCGGGCTGATCTTTTCAGGCGTGACGGGTTTCTGCCTGATGGCCTATATGCTGAAGCGGATGCCCTGGAACCGGGGCTACGCATGATGCGCCTCCGCGCGATCTTTCCATAAAGGGTGGCACACCGGCTCTCCGTCAGGACGTGCGGCAAGAGGAACAAGTAGAGCCGTTTGCGCGATTTGCACGAAACGCTCGAACGGCTCTAAAAACGGTGCGATGGCGACAACGCGCAACTGCGGTTCTTCCGGCTCTCCTGGCGGCGGGAAGGTGGCGATGGTCCGGTGCCCTTGGCCGGGCATCGCCGACCCATTGTATGCACGCTACCACGATACGGAATGGGGCGTGCCGCTGACGGATGATCGTGCATTGTTCGAGAAACTGGTCCTGGAGGGTTTCCAAGCGGGCCTTTCCTGGCTGACCATCCTGAGGAAACGCGAGAACTTCCGGGCAGCTTTCGACGGCTTCGCGCCAGAGCGCATCGCCCTATATGGCGCCAAGGATATCGCCCGGCTGATGAACGATCCCGGCATCGTGCGCAACAAGCTGAAGATCGAAGCGGCCATCGACAACGCGCGCGCCTATCTCGCCTTGAGCAGGCACACGCCGTTTTCGCACTTCATCTGGTCTCAGTTGGAAGGGCCGCCCCAACAGAACAAGCTCGAGAGCCTGGCGGACGCTCCTGCCGAAACCGCAATTTCAAAGCGCATCTCGAAGTCGCTGAAGGCCGAAGGCTTCCGGTTCGTGGGCCCGACAACGGTTTATGCCTTCATGCAGTCGTGCGGCATGGTCAACGACCATCTGGTCTGTTGTCCGCGCCATGAGCCCTGTGCCAAGCTGCAACGCTCCCTGAAGATCCCGGGCAAGTCCTGATATGACGAAAGACCCAAACCAGAAACCGCGCGCCTGGCAGCGCATGTTGTCGGGCCGGCGCCTCGATCTGCTCGCGCCCGATCCAGCAGACATCGAGATCGAAGACATCGCCCACGGATTGGCGCGCGTAGCGCGCTGGAACGGGCAGACAAAGGGTGCGCATTCCTTCTCGGTCGCGCAGCACTCCATGCTGGTGGAGACCATCGTTTGCGCCCAGAACCCCGCGTTCAGCCCCCAAGAGTTGCTGGCAGCCCTTCTTCACGATGCGCCCGAATATGTCATCGGGGACCTCATCAGCCCGTTCAAGGCGGCCATCGGGCTCGATTACAAATCCTTCGAAAACCGCCTGCTGGCGGCGATCCATCGCCGGTATGCGCTGCCCTTCGCCGAAAGCCCCGCCCTTGCCGCGCGCATCAAACACGCCGACCGGGTCGCGGCTTATTTCGAGGCGACCGTGCTGGCTGGTTTTTCAGACGAGGAAGCGCAATCGTTTTTCGGCCCGCCCGATGTTCCAGAAAGCCTGGCCCGCGAGTTCGCGTTGCTCGAGCCGCTTTCGGCAAATCACGCGGAAACGGCCTTTCTGGATCGATTTAATCAGCTATGGCTGTATTCATAATTGCGTCCAAAAAGCGGCAATTCCTCGCCAATTGCACGCACTTAATTCCGAAAATAGCCATGATCAGGCCTTAGCTCGCCTCTTGGGGAGCACGGGGAGAGATGACCGATGAACATGGAACTTGCAGGCAGAGGCAAACCATCACCCGATCAATCCAAGCGCATGATCCCACAGGACCATAACGGCCTTGCGCCGTCCGCCGTCGAGATCGGGTTGACGGCTGCGATCGTCGCCGTGCTCGATAACGAGCCCGTCGCACTCGTTGTGCGCAGCGAACCCGACAGCGCAGGGGCGACGGACGGCCTGCCGTTCGGGCCCTACGAACCGCTGCAGCACCGCACGCTGGAGGGCGGTTTGCGCGCCTGGGTGCGCGAGCAGACGGGGCTCGATCTGGGTTACGCGGAGCAGCTCTACACATTCGCCGACCGCGGCCGTCACGCCGAGAAGGACGACACGGCTCCGCCCGTCGTCTCCATCGGCTATCTCGCGCTGATACAGGCGCGCGCCGATCTGTCGAGTGGCATCTGGCGCTCTTGGTATCATTATTTTCCTTGGGAAGACTGGCGGCGGGGCCGTCCTGAAATCATTGCCGCTGAAATCGAGCCGCGCCTCAAGGCATGGGCAGAGCAGCAGGTCAACGCGCCTGCGGCTCAGCGCCCCGTCGCCCCTTCGGAACGCATCCGGATCTGCTTCGGCCTCGAGGGTACGTCATGGGACGAAGAGAAAGTGCTCGAGCGTTATGAGTTGCTCTACGAGGCTGGCCTCGTGGAGGAAGCGCAGCGCGACGGCCGCCCGGCTGCGCAGGAATGGAACGACCTGCCGCGGGTCGGCCATCCCATGCACTTCGATCACCGGCGCATCCTTGCCACCGCAATCAACCGTACGCGCGCCAAGATCAAATACCGTCCCGTCGTGTTCGAACTTATGCCGATCGAGTTCACGCTTTACGAATTGCAGAAGACCGTGGAGGCCATTCTGGGGCCTCACCTGCACAAGCAGAACTTCCGCCGTCTGGTGGAAGGCGCGGGCCTGGTCGAGCCGACGGGGGAAATGAAGACGCGGACCGGCGGGCGCCCCGCCAAGCTGTTCCGATTCCGGCGCGAGGTCTTGCTCGAACGTCCCGCTCCCGGCGTGCGTGTCTCCGCGCCACCGAGCCGCGCGCAGTAGAATTTCTGAGACGGCGGATCTCCCTCGCACCGCACCCGGATGCCGAGAATGCGGGCCGCAAGATAACAATCCTGCGACCCGCATCGAACAACCCCTGGAAAATTGCGTTTTCATACATTAAGTTGATTGCACGTAGAGAGTGCTCAAAACGAGCATTTTCAAAAACCTCGCCCGGCGTGGCGTCGCGCATCCTTGGGCTCATGAAATGCTCTATTCGAGCACATTGCCCGAGACACGGCCCCGCCGACCGTCTTTAAGGCTTCGAAGGAGGCACTCGCGTTGGTAACCATCTCCAAGACAACGGATCGACCCATCAAGGGCGCCGCGAAGACGGTCATTGCCCCGGCCAACGCTCCGGCAATGCGCAAAGGCACGCTCGCGCCGGGTCATTCGGCGCCAAGTCATTCGGCGCCAAGTCATTCGGCGCCAAGTCATGCCAAGGCGGAGTTTACCCCGCTGCCCAACCCGCCGAAGTACGACTGGTCAGCCGCTCTGCAGGCCGAAATGGCGCCGATGTATGAGCGCGTGAAGCATGTCGTGACGCCGATGGAGTGGCCCCATTACGCGCCTCTCATCAAGGCGATCAACGAACTCAAGAAGGTGCGCAACGCCGTCGTGCTGGCGCACAACTACATGACACCCGAAATCTTCCACTGCGTCTCGGATTTTCGCGGCGACAGCTTGCAGCTTGCCAAGGAGGCCGCGCGCGTCGATGCGAAGGTGATCGTCCAGGCCGGTGTGCACTTCATGGCCGAGACTTCCAAGCTCCTGTCGCCCGACAAGACTGTTCTCATCCCCGACTTGCGCGCGGGCTGCTCGCTTGCATCCTCGATCACGGTTGAAGACGTGCGGATGCTGCGCGAAGCCTATCCCGGCGTGCCGATCGTCACCTATGTCAACACCTCCGCCGCGGTGAAGGCGGAGTGCGACATCACCTGCACATCGTCTAACGCCGTCAAGGTCGTGGAAAGCCTGGGCGCGCCGCGCGTTCTGTGCATCCCCGATCAGTATCTCGCGAAATGGGTCCAGAGCCAGACCAAGGTCGAGGTGATCGCCTGGAAAGGCGCGTGCGAGGTGCATGAGCGCTTCACCGGCGCGGAGCTGGAACAGATGCGCAAGGACGATCCGGGCCTGAAGATCATCGCGCACCCCGAGTGCCCGCCCGACGTCATCGCGGTCGCCGACTTCACGGGCTCGACTTCCGGCATGATCAACTGGGTCAAGGACAAGCGTCCGCGCAAAGTCATGCTCGTGACCGAGTGCTCGATGGCGTCCAACGTCGCCGTCGAAACCCCCGACGTCGAGTTCATCCGGCCGTGCAACCTGTGCCCGCATATGAAGCGCATCAGCCTCGAGGGCATCTACGACAGCCTCGTCAACATGCAATACGAGGTGACCGTGGATCCCGAAGTCGCCGAACGCGCGCGCCGTGCAGTCGAGCGTATGGTGAACCTTACGAACTGACTGCAAGCCGGAGCCCGATTATCAGCAGCGGAGACGCACTGCGATGGCCACCACACCGACGCATTCCAAGTCGAAGGGGTTCGTCCCGGCGAACGCCAAGACAGGCCCCGGCGATGTCGTCATCATCGGGGCGGGACTGGCCGGGCTCTATACGGCGCTGAAACTGGCGCCGCTCCCCGTCACCGTGCTCGCAGCGGCTCCCTTGGGCCAGGGAGCCTCCAGCATGTGGGCGCAGGGCGGCATCGCGGCAGCCGTTGGTGAAGGCGACAGCACCGATAAGCATGCGGCCGATACAATCGCGGCCGGCGCGGGGATCGTCGATGAAGCGATGGCGCACCTCGTCGCCGACGAGGGACCCGATGCGATCCGCGACCTCCTCAGGTACGGCGTTCCCTTCGACCGCGACCTGGAAGGTCATTACGTGCTGTCGAAGGAAGCCGCGCACTCCGAAAAACGCGTCGTGCGCGTGACCGGCGACCGCGCCGGATGGGCGATCATGAATGCGCTCATCGCAGCGGTCCGTGCGACACCCTCGATCCGCGTTCTGGAAGGTTACGAAGCCCACGACCTCATTGTCGAGGATGGCCGCGTCAAGGGCGTGCGGCTCATCCGTCCGGCCGCGCTCGGGAACGGCGCATATCAGTTCGTGCCCGCTTCTGCCGTAGTCCTGGCGACGGGTGGCATCGGCGCGCTCTACGCCCTCACCACCAATCCGGCCTATGCGCGCGGTGAAGCCATCGCCATGGCGGCACGCGCGGGCGCCGTTATCGCCGACCCCGAGTTCGTTCAGTTCCACCCCACCGCCATCGATGCGGGCATCGACCCTGCGCCGCTCGCTACGGAGGCACTGCGCGGGGAGGGCGCAACGCTCGTCAACCGCCAGGGCGACCGGTTCATGATGGCGATCGATCCGCGCGCGGAGCTTGCGCCCCGAGACGTGGTTGCGCGTGGCGTCCACGCGCAGATCACCGCAGGGCGCGGCGCGTTCCTCGACTGCCGCGAAGCGATCGGCGCACGCTTCGATACCGCCTACCCCACGGTTGCCGGTCACTGCCGCGCGGCGGGCATCGACCCGGTCCACGAACTCATTCCGGTGGCGCCCGCCGAGCATTACCACATGGGCGGCATCGCCACCGATGCGCGCGGGCGCACGTCCGTACCCGGCCTTTGGGCCGTGGGCGAGGTCGCGGCAACCGGATTGCACGGGGCCAATCGGCTGGCATCCAATTCCCTCCTCGAGGCGGTGGTGCTCGGCGGGCACGTCGCCGGCGACATCAAGGCGCTCATACCTGCGGAGCACGCAGGCCACTTCGTTGTTCCCAAGCGTGTCAGCGGCCCCAAGCCGCTCAAGCCCGAAAAGCGCGCCGAGCTCATCGCAAGGCTGAGATCGATCATGACCATGCGCGTCGGCGTGGTGCGTAACGCCAGGAGCCTGAAGCTGGCGTTGCAGGCGCTCGACGCGATTGCCGCTGAGGGTAAGGAAGATCCCCTCATCGCCAACATGGTGCTGACCGCGAGGCTCGTTGCCTCCGCCGCCTTGAAGCGCAAAGAGAGCCGCGGCGGACATTTCCGCGACGACTATCCGCACGCCGATCCCGCGCTCGCGGCGAGGACGTTCATAACGCTCAAGGACATCACCCAGCGCGAGGCCAGCGCTGCGGCAAGCGCGAGTTGCACGACATGACCGCGCCCGCCCCTGTATTGGCGCCCCTTCCGGCGCCCCTCGTCGAAAGCGCCGTCGCGGCCGCGCTTGCAGAAGATCTCGGTCTGGTGGGCGACATAACGACGAATGCGACCATCCCGGCCGAAGCGCGCGCGCACGGCGTCATCGCCACGCGCAAGGCCGGCGTCATCTGCGGCATTCAGCTCGCTGAGGCGGCGTTCCGTCAACTCGATCCAGCCTGCCGCTTCGAGATCTTCAACCCGGACGGCGCGCACGTGGGGCCCGGCGAGGTGGCTGCGAAGATTACCGGCAATGCGCGTGCGATCCTCTCGGCCGAGCGCGTCGCGCTCAACTACATGGGACGGATGTCGGGCATCGCGTCGTTGACGCGGCGGTACGTGGACGCGGTCCGTGCAACAAAGGCGCGGATCGTCGACACGCGCAAGACGACGCCAGGCCTGCGCGCTTTCGAAAAATACGCGGTCCGAAGCGGAGGCGGGCACAACCACCGCACAGGGCTGTTCGATGCCGTTCTCATCAAGGACAATCATATCGTGGCCGCCGGGAGCCTCGAGCAAGCCCTTGCCGCGGCCCGGAGGACGGCCGGGCATATGGTCAAGATCGAAGTCGAGGTCGACACGCTCGATCAGCTCGATCAGGTGCTCGAGCACGATGTCGACGCCGTGCTGCTCGACAATATGTCGGCGTCACAGCTCAGGGAGGCCGTCAGGCGCATCGCGGGGCGCTGCCTCGCGGAAGCCTCAGGCGGCGTTAACCTTGATACGGTTGGTGAAATCGCCAGGACCGGCGTTGACCTGATTTCCGTGGGCGCACTCACTCATTCAGCGCCCGTGCTCGATCTTGGGCTCGATTTTGCGGCCCAGCCTGCAAAGCGCACGATCACCGCTTGAATTTGCCACAGTTGGCGCGCACCTGAGATGCCGTGCTATAGAGCGTTTCTTCCGAAAGGCGGGAGCCGGATTTCCGAAACCAAGCGCGATGGAACAGCGAACAAATGAGTGGAGCCGTTTGCGCGATTTGCACGAAACGCGAAAATTGCTCCAGGCACGATGCACATGAAAACGCCTCGGGCAGCACCTCTCGCAGTATCTGCCCAGGATATTGAGGCGCATGGCGACAGGCGGAGCGATGTCATGAAGTGGATTGTTCTTTGGGGCCTTTGCGCCGTTGCCGCAGCTGCCCTGGCAGGCGTGTTCGCGGGCGCGAAAAATCGTGACGTCTCATTCTGGATGGCGTGGTGCTTTCTGTTCCCGCCGTTGATCCTCTGGCTCATGCTGATGCCCAGGAACACCGGGCCGCGCCCCAAGACGCAGCCCCTCGATGACCTCGACAACCAGCGCGGCGGCGGTCTCCTCTAGAATGCTTCTTGCGAAAAGTGAGAACCGGTTCTCCGGCGGGACGCGCGGCAGAACAAAAGAGTGGAGCCGTCTGCGGGATCCCACGAGGCCCGCAATGGCCCTAGGCGTTCCCCGGGGCCTTGGGCGTCTTGGCGCGGATGGCCGCCTGGGCTGCCGCCAGCCGCGCAATCGGCACGCGATATGGCGAGCACGACACGTAATCGACGCCGAGCCCGCAAAAGAATTCAACCGACCTTGGATCTCCGGCGTGCTCGCCGCAGACACCGGCCTTCAGTCCCGGCTTGGCGGCGCGGCCGCGTTCCAGCCCCATGCGCACCAGTTCACCGACGCCCTCTTGATCGAGCACCACGAACGGGTCCTGGGCGATGAGCCCCCGCTCCAGATAGCTCGACAGGATCGGCGCGGCATCATCGCGTGACAGCCCCATGGCCGTCTGGGTGAGATCGTTGGTGCCGAACGAGAAGAAGCCGGCGCCCTGCTCGCCTTGCGCAATGTCCCCGGCGCGCAACGCGGCGCGTGGAAGCTCGATCATCGTGCCGATCTCATAGCTCAAGGTCACGCCGGACTCGCGCTCGACCGCATGTGCGGTCTTCTCGACGACCGCGCGCAGGATGTCGAATTCCGTGCGCATCACCACGAACGGAATCATCACCTCGGCATGTATTTGCGAGCCCGTTTTCCTGCCGGCGGCGATCGCGGCCTCGAAAATCGCGCGCGCCTGCATCTCGGTTATTTCGGGATAGCGAACGCCGAGCCGGCATCCCCGGAAGCCAAGCATGGGATTGAACTCTTCGAGCTCCTTGATGCGGGTCTTGAGCCGGGCGATGTCGGTTTCGAGTTCTGCGGCGACTTGTGCGACCTCGCGCTCCTCATGGGGCAAGAACTCGTGCAGCGGCGGATCGAGCAGCCGGATCGTCACCGGCAGTCCGGCCATGATCTCGAACAACTCCTCGAAATCGGCGCGCTGCATCGGCAGCAGTTTGGCGAGCGCACGCCGCCGTCCTTCCTCGTTGGCCGCTAGGATCATCTCGCGCACGGCAAGAATACGGCCTTCTTCAAAGAACATATGCTCGGTCCGGCACAGGCCGATGCCCTGTGCGCCGAACGTGCGAGCCTGGCGCGCGTCGCGCGGCGTGTCCGCGTTCGTGCGCACCTTGACGGTGCGCACCGAGTCGGCCCAGCCCATCAACTTGGCGAACGCACCCGACAGCTGCGGCGGGCGCATCTTGGCCTTGCCGGCAAGCACCCGGCCCGTGCTGCCGTCGATGGTGATGATCTCGCCCGCGCGCAATATTCTGGAGCCCACGCGCATCGTGCCCGCGCCGGCGTCGATACGCAGGGCGCCGGCGCCCGACACGCACGGCCGGCCCATGCCGCGCGCCACGACGGCCGCATGGCTCGTCATGCCGCCGCGGGCGGTCAGAATGCCGACTGCGGCGTGCATGCCGTGGACATCCTCCGGACTGGTCTCGGCGCGCACCAGAATGACATCCTTGCCTTTCGACTTCAGCGCCTCCGCCATCTCGGCATGAAACACGATCTCGCCCGACGCCGCGCCGGGCGACGCCGGCAGACCCGTGGCGAGCAATTCCTGCGGCGCATCCGGATCGAGCGTGGGATGCAGCAGCTGATCCAGCGCGGCCGGCTCCACGCGCAAGATCGCCTCGTTTGTCGAGATCAGGCCTTCTTCGGCCATGTCGGCGGCAATGCGCAGCGCGGCCTCGCTGGTGCGTTTGCCCGAGCGCGTCTGCAGCACCCAAAGCCGCCCGTCCTCGATCGTGAATTCCACGTCCTGCATGTCGCGATAGTGGCGCTCGAGAAAGCCGAAGATTTCCTTCAGTTGCGCAAACGTATCGGGCATCATGGTTTCCAGCGAGACGCCCGAGCGCGAAATGCCTGCAAGGAGCGGCTGCGGCGTGCGAATTCCGGCCACCACATCCTCGCCTTGCGCGTTGGGCAAGAACTCCCCGTAGATCTCGTTCTCTCCGTTCGACGGATTGCGCGTGAACGCAACGCCCGTGGCGGACGTGTCGCCCAGATTGCCGAAGACCATCGCCTGCACGTTGACGGCCGTGCCCCAATCGTCCGGAATGGAGTGCAGACGGCGATACGTCACCGCACGAGCATTGTTCCATGATCCGAACACCGCCCCGATCGCGCCCCATAGCTGGGCCGCGGTATCCTGCGGAAAGGGCGCACCTGTCTCGCGTTCGACCACATCCTTGTACTCGGTGACGATCTCCGCCCAGGCATCCGCGTCCAGATCGGTGTCGGAGGCGAAACCGTTCAGGTTCTTGAAGTTCTCGAGCACGTCCTCGAACGCGCCGTGCTCGCAGCCCAGCACCACGTCGCCGTACATCTGGATGAAGCGGCGATAGCTGTCGTACGCGAAGCGCGGGTCACCCGAGCGTCTTGCCAGTCCCTCCACGGTCCGATCGTTGAGGCCGAGGTTCAAGATCGTGTCCATCATGCCCGGCATCGAGGCGCGAGCGCCGGAACGCACGGAAACGAGCAGCGGCTTTTCCTCGCTGCCGAATACCGAACCCGTGACGGCTGCGATCGCATCGAGCGCGGCGAGCACGTCCTCTTTCAGCCCCTCGGGGAATGTATTGCCGGACTTCATATAAGCGGCGCAAGCCTGCGTGGTGATGGTGAAGCCCGGCGGGACGTTCAGTCCCAGGCGCGCCATTTCGGCGAGATTGGCGCCTTTGCCCCCCAGCAGCTCCGTCATCGTAGCATCGCCCTCGGCGTTGCCCGCGGCGAAGCGGTAGACCCATTTCTTTTTGCCGTCGCTGGGGTATGTCATCAGAGTTCGCGGGGCCTCCCTTGCAGCGCCTTAAGCAGGCTGGGGATACTTGCCACAATGGCGCGCCAGGCAAAAGTGTATATGTGTCCCCCCAAGGCCGTCTGTCCCCACGGGCGCCGATAGGAACGTTTCAAGGAAGACACCAATTACCATGAGCAAGCTTTCAGCCGTTCTCGACACCCTCGACAAGACCGGCGACGCCGGGCTGGCGCGCCTGTTCGAGTTGCTGAGGATCGAGAGCGTCTCCACCGATCCCCGCTATGGGGACCAGTGCAAAAAAGCTGCGCAATGGTGTGCGGACCAACTACGCGAGATCGGGTTTGCGCAAGCCAAGGTGGTCGAGACGCCTGGCCACCCGATGGTCGTCGCACACGATCGCGCCGAACGGCCCAGCGGCATCCCGCACGTGCTCTTTTACGGTCACTACGATGTGCAGCCTGCCGACCCGCTCCAACTGTGGACGAGCGCGCCTTTCGAGCCCCGGCTGGCGGACGATCCCGACAACGGCACCGTCATCGTCGCGCGCGGCGCTGAAGACAACAAGGGCCAGCTTATGACCTTCATCGAGGCGTTCCGCGCCTGGAAGGAAGTGGCCGGGGAACTGCCCATCGCCGTGTCGGTTCTCATCGAGGGCGAGGAGGAATGCGGCTCGGCCTCGCTTCCGGGATTCCTGGAGATCCATGGGGAGGAACTCAAAGCCGACTTCGTCTTCGTGTGCGACACCGGCCAATGGGACAAGGATACGCCGGCCATCATCACGATGCTGCGCGGACTTGCAGGCGACGAGCTTGTCATACATGGCCCCTCACGCGACCTGCATTCGGGGATCTACGGCGGACCGGCCACCAATCCGATTCGCGCGCTCGCGCGCGTCATGGCCGCGATGCATGACGACCAGGGCCGCGTCGCCGTGCCCGGCTTCTACGACGGCGTGAAAGAGCCCACGGCCCAACAGCTCGCACAATGGAAGGCGATCGGTCTTTCTGGCGAAGCCTTCCTCGGCGCCGTCGGCCTCAAGACGCCGGCCGGCGAGAAGGACCGATCGATCATCGAGCAATTGTGGTCGCGGCCCACCCTGGAGTTCAACGGCGTGACGGGCGGCTATCAGGGCGTCGGCTCCAAGACCGTCATTCCCTCCAGGGCGTCCGTCAAAATTACGTGCCGCCTCGTGCCGGGCCAAGACCCCGAGCATGTGTTGAGCGCCATCCGCGATTACGCCGAGAAAGTCCTGCCGCCCGACTGCAGGGCTGAATGGCTCGACGGCCGCGGCTCGGGCGGCATCATGTTCGACACCGGCGCGCCCGCCATGAAGGCCGCCGCCCGCGCGCTTGAAGAAGAATGGGGTAAGCGTGCAGTGTTGATGGGCTGCGGGGCCTCGATCCCCATCGTGTCGTCATTTCGCGACAGCCTCGGCATGGATAGCCTGTTGATCGGGTTCGGCGTGGACGACGACCGCATTCACTCGCCCAACGAGAAATATAATCTCACGAGCTTCAGGAAGGGCGCCCGCTCCTGGGCCAGGATTCTTGCTGCCTTCGCCGGGCGTGCCTGAAGTGTCCGCACACGGCGGCGTGTGGAATTGGCCGCAATTGCCCTTTATGGTGCAGGCGAAACCGCGCTCCCGGCAGAACACGCCCCCAACAGAAGATGAAAGATCCGACCAGCATGGCCGTCACGTTCTTTGAGCGCATCATCGCGGCCTTCCTGGCCTTTGCCGTAATGGCCTCCACGGCGGATGCGCAGTACCGTGACCGCTACGGGCAGGACCGCGAAAGCCGTTTTGGCCGCCAGGACGATGGACAGCGCAATGTTGCGGGGCAGTTTGATTATTACGCCCTCGTCTTGTCATGGAGCCCCACTTACTGCGCCGAGGATGGCGATGGCGACGATCTGCAATGCAATCGGCGCGATGGCCGCCGCTTCAATTTCGTGCTGCACGGGTTGTGGCCACAGTACAGCCGCGGATGGCCCCAGGACTGCCGCACGCCCCGGCGTCCGTTCGTACCCCAGCCACTGATCGACAGCATGCTCGACATCATGCCCAGCCCGCGCCTCGTCATTCACGAGTATCGCAAGCACGGTACCTGCTCGGGCCTTTCGCCGGATGCCTACTTCAACCTTGCGCGCCGTCTCTTCCGATCGATCGAGATTCCACAGGACTTCAGGAATCCGTTTGAACAGCAGACGATTTCGCCGCGCGATCTTGCGAGCCAGTTGATGCGCGCCAACCCGGACTTGAAGCCGGACAATTTTGCAATCGTCTGCGGCGGCCAGGGCAATCGCCTCAAGGAGATCCGCATCTGCTTTTCCAAATCGGGGCAATTGCAGGCATGCGGCGCCAACGAGGATCAACGCCGAATGTGCTCCGCCTCCCGCATATTCGTTCCCCCCGTGCGCTCTACTGCGCGCGATGACGCCGACAAGGCGCCGGCGACGCGATTCGATCCGCCGCGCTCCAATCCGCTGCCCGCGCCGCGCATGGACATGTACGAGCGCCATTTGTGATGCGTTTGCGATGCGCATTCTGTGTTGTGGAAAACCTTGCTCGCGTCCGGCGGCGCACGCCGCGCAAACTTGCTGATCGACCCTATTGTGCACACACTCGAGCCTGAACGATTCTCAGACTCGGCCATGCGCAACCTCGATCTCGATCAGATTTGGCCCTATCCGCAGCGACGCTTCAACGCGCCGCGGCCAGCCTTGGCGGGCAGCATCGAGAGCCCGGCGCGCGACGTCCCGGCGGACCCGCGCGCCCACGACTGCGCGCCGCAGGATTTGAGTTCAACTGAGGACGGGGCTTACGACTACAGCGCCGAAGAGTGCGAAGCGCTGTTCCCCGAGGGCGAGCCCGGGCTTCCTCCATCCCCTCTGTCCGTCCAGACGAACAAACTTGCGCCTTCGGCGTTGCCGGCTGCAGCCAGGCACGAGGCGACCGCCGGCGCGACTCCATCTTGGCAAGACCCGCCGCCCTTGCCGGCCATGCTCTGCCCAAATGACCGTCCTGCTCCGGAAGCATCGCCGAGAGCGTCAACCTCTCCTGCGCCTCACGCGTTGCCGGAGGCCGCGGTCCCCTCATGGCCGCTTCACCCAGCGCCCCCGGTGCAGACACACGCCACATCCATCGAAGCCGCCACGCAGGGAACCGCGCCTGCGGCGAGCGAGGCTCTGGAACCTCGAAAGCGGAAACGGCGCGATTGCAGGCCCATCGCCTGGACTGGGTTGGGTTTTGTCGCTGGCATACTGGCATGGCACGTCGTCGGCTTCTGGTCGTTCGTGTCCGATGTCGTGCTCAATGCAAACGACGCCGATCCGGTACGCGGCGCAACGGCCTTGGCGCCCAAGCCGGGCGAAACGGCTCTCGAGCCGATCGAGAGGGCGGCCATTGCGGCGCCTTCTGGCTTCGCTGCCGGCAAACCGCCACCCAAGCTGGCGACACGTTTGTCGGGCGGACTGGTCGTTTCGCCAATCGAGCCCGCGGCAAGCTCGTGCATGACGCTCGCGCTCGACCGGGGCTCGGGCGCCACCGCGCCCGTCGCCTGCGCCGATGAAACCATCGCGGGCCTGCGCGACGCGGGGTACAACGTGCGCTCCGATCGGCTCGCGCTTCGTCCCCGGCTGCAGGACCCTCTCGTGTGGACCGGCGGCACCGCCGTCGCCACGCCTCCGGCCGAGCCGCCGCTGACCGAGGCCGCTGCCGGAACCAGCATCGACTACGGCACACTCCAGCCGGCCGACTTCGAGCTGAAAACGGATTGAATGGCGCGCAGCAATGCGGGTCTTTAAGCCGGCGCTCGCCAGCGCTTCCGGAAAAGTTGGAACCGGGCCTGCGAATAACGAGCGCGACAAGACAAATGCGCAGAGCCGTTTGTCAGGCTCCACGGAGCTCGGAATGCCTCTAGGCGGCCTTGCGGATGCGCTCGCTGCGCCAGGCAGAAGGCGCGCGCGCTACCGCGCCAATACCCGCAGAACCTTCGATCCTGTCGAGCACCGAGGGATCAAGGCTCCACCCGCGCGCCAGCCGCAACACCTGCTCCTGGGTGGGATGCAGGATTATACCTTCGCCCGCGTCTCCTTTGCGCGCGCGGATGCCGCGCACCTCGTACAACTTCAAACCCAACGCGCGTTCTTGCGGCGACAGACGGCCGCGATCCCAGATCACGCCCTCTTCACCGATGGCGAACGCCCGTACCATGCGGCCCCGCTCCAGGCGCGCCCATGCATAAAAGTCGACGTCGGGAAACGCGGCGAAATACTGTACGTCGCGAAACTGGCTGGAAAGCCGCGCCAGGAGCGGCGTCAGCTTGTCGACGAAGGCGCGGCCGACGGGCAGCGGCAGAGGGACGCCAGCCACGAAGGTCCACCCCTTCACAGGCGGAGAGACGAAAACGTGCTCGTCCGAAAGCCTGGCATCGTAAATGGTCCCGATGCCCGCATCCCAGTTGGCATCCGCAAGCGTGTCCAATTCGAGCAAGCTTGTCACGCGCTCGGTATTCCCGGTGCGTATGGCGATCCATGCCATCGATGGGCCGAAGGGCTTGGGCGTATCGGGTTCGCTCGCAAGAACAACTTTGCGCGGCCGCTCAAGCCCGGGAATCACCACGTAAATGATGGCGGCCACCGTGATGCCGATCATGCCGAAAATGAGTAGGATGGGAACCCACACGGTGCTTGGATCCTTTGCCGATTCGCGTAAGCCCAATATCCTGTTTCGAGCCTTCCTCCGGCAAGCCGCCGCGGCAGCGCGGATGGGGAAAATTTAGCGTTGCCGGCATGCGGCCGCTTTATGCGGCTGCCGCCTCGCCGTGCGTTGATACAGGTTGACTTAGCCCCGCGTAGCCTTTCTCACTGACCCACCATCAGCACGGACAGGCCGCATGCCACCCCCATCTTCTTCCCCAAAGGTTGCCCTCATCACCGGCGCGGCGCGGCGCATCGGAAGGGCGATTGCGCTCGATCTGGCTCGGCATGGCTGGTCGATCGGCGTGCACTATCGCAAGTCGGCCGGCGACGCCCAGGCCCTGGTGGCCCAGATCAAGGCTTTGGATGCCGGGGTTGCTGCCGCCGCGCTGACGGCGGATCTGGCCGAAGGGGCGGCGGTGGGCAAACTCGTGGAGGATTGCGCGCAGGCCCTCGGCGCCGCGCCCGTCTGCCTCATAAACAACGCATCGGAGTTCCTGCTCGACACCCTCCAGACACTCGATGAAGCAACCTGGGACATCCACCAGAACGTCAATCTCAAGGCCCCTGTCTTTCTGGCCCAGGCCATGCTGCGCACCCTCCCGCCGGAAAGCGAGGGCAACATCATCAACATCATCGATCAGCGCGTCTGGAAGCTGACGCCCGATTTCTTCTCCTACACGATCTCGAAAGCCGGCCTTTGGACCGCGACGCGCACCTTGGCCCAGGCCCTGAGCCCGCGCATACGCGTCAACGCCATCGGGCCGGGCCCGGTGCTGCAAAGCGTGCATCAGACACCGCAGGAGTTTGCCGCCGAGCAGGCTGCGACCCTCTTGAAGCGCGGCCCCTCGCCGGAAGAGATCGCTGCCGCGGTGCGCTTCATCCTGTCCTCGCCCTCCATGACGGGCCAGATGATCGCGCTCGATGCCGGACAGCACCTCGTCTAGAGCCATCTGCGGGTTCTGAGAGCCGCCCATTGCCGCCCAACGGAATTTCCGCGTCCGGCATCGCGATTGCCGCATCCGCGCCGCGTAACGTTCTCATTGCCGCCGCAATGCTCGGCGACCTTCTTCATGCGAGCCACGGGGGCTCAATCAACAATTTGTTAAGGTTAAGCGCCTAAGAACCTCAGGGTGGTTCTGTATGGCGCCTGTTGAGGGTGTCGCGTAATTATGGGTGAAACCATGATGTGCCGCTATGGGGCGCGTTTTGCGCTCCGCTCGGCGATCGCCTTATCGGCGCTCGCCTGCTCTGCTACGGTTTTTGCCGCTAGTCTTCCCCAGGTCAAACTGTCGGATGATAATCAGGTCCCGGCGTGCGCGACGCCCGGCCGCCTGACCGCATTCCTCGAGCAGCGCAACGCCGCGCTTCCCGAGAAATTCGCCAACATTGCAGCCGATTACATGCGCGTCGGCGAGGAGTTGCATATCCGCTGGGATATCGCCTTCTTCCAGATGCTGCTGGAAACCGGCAACCTGAAGTTCACCGGCGACGTGTCGGCTGGCCAGAACAACTTTGCAGGACTTGGCGCCACCGGCCGCAAGAACCCCGGCGAAAGCTTCCCCGACGTTGCAACCGGCGTCAAAGCCCACCTTGAACATCTGCTGTTGTATGCGGGCGAACCCGTCGACAATCCAGTCGCCGAGCGTACCCGCAAGGTGCGCGAGTGGGGCGTTCTGGATTCCTGGCAGAAGGACCTCAAGGGTCCCATGACCTACACGATCCTCGCGAAGAAATGGGCGCCGGGCTCGCGTAACTATTCCCGCGACATCGAGAACGTCGCGGACTCGTTCTATTCCGGTTTGTGCCATGGCGCAGATCCCAAGCCCGAGATGATGGCCCTCGCGCGTCCCGATACTGCTAAGACCTCAGCTGATGCCAAGGTGGACAAGAACACCCAGGTCTCAGGCAACGTCACGGGTGCGGAACTCGCCCGCCGCGCCGTCGCGGAGGCGCGGGCGTCGGGCTCGTTCGTGCGCTCCGGCCTGGGCGCGGGTTCGATCACGCCGCAAGAGGCCGCGTCGGCCGCCGAGCCCGTAGCGGCTCAGTCCAGCGAAAAGCCCGCATTCAAGATTCTCAACGCCCAGCAGGAAGAGGCTGCGCAAACACCGGCTGAAACCGCCGCGGTGGAAGCAGCGCTCGAAGCCGCAGCCAATGAAGAGACCGCGAAGCCCGCGAAGGACAAGGTTCTGACCGCCGCACTCGGCGCAGGCACCAAGAATGCGGCGGCGCCCGCCAAGTGCCGGGTCTGGGCGGCCAGTTACGGCGGCGCGCACGCAATGATCATCAAAGCGAGCGCGGGCGACATGGTCAACTACACCGTGCTGGACGTGAACGAGCAGACCGCCAAACGCGAAGCGGAGGCCTACATCGCCGCATACGCGAAGGGCGGGCAGACGGTCGGGGAATATCCAAGCCAGACGCAGGCGCTCGACAAGGCGTTCGAACTTTGCCCCGAGGGCTGATCGATCCATTGGCCTTTCGAAGGTGTTGCCCATGAACGCGAGAGTGCGCACCAGACGACGGGCGCAGAGCGCCGCAACGGCATTCGTCTGTCAGCTTCTGCTAACGACGGCCGTCCATGCGGCGCCTCCCATCCGCACGAGCGAAAACAACCGCGTGCCTTCATGCGTTTCGCCCGAACGCCTGATGGCCTTCCTGCGTGACCGCAACGAAGGTCTCGATCCGCGATACCGCGACATCGCCCGCTGGTACAAATACTACGGCGAAGCCTGGAAGGTGCGTTGGGATTACGCCTTCTTCCAGATGGTGCTCGAGACCAACTATCTGAAGTACCGGCGCGCCGATGGCCGGCGCGGAGACGTGCACGAGCGCCAGAACAACTTCGCCGGCATTGGCGCCACCGGCGGCGGAGTCGCCGGCGAACGCTTCGCCGACGTCAAGACCGGCGTCCATGCCCAGATCCAGCACCTGGTCGCCTATTCGGGCGAGCGCGTGCATGAGCCGGTGGCCAAGCGGACAGGCGAGAACCAGGATGACATCATTGCCAAGTCGCGGGGCTTGGGGCGCGCGGTGACCTTTGGCGACCTGGCGCGCCGCTGGGCTGCCGACCGCGCCTACGCCCGCTCCATCGACGTCGTCGCCAAGCTGTTCAACGACGGCTACTGCAAAGGACCCGCGACCGCCGGCATAAGCCCGCCGCCACGGCCTGAACCCGTCCGGCGCCTTGAGCATCCTTCCGGTCTTGGCGGACCCAAGCCGCAACATCAGCCGGGCGAAGAAGTCCTGCCCTGGGCCGACGGATCCCTGGCGGAAAATCGGACATCTTCCGGCAAGCCCACCGGGATCGACACCCCGCCGGCGAACGAACCGGCGCACAAGCCGGTTCCCCCGGCCGATGCCCTCGCAAAGCAAACCCCTCCCCCCGCCGGCCACAGCGGACATCCCCCCGTGCGCACGCTGTGGAGCCGGGAGGACGGCAAGCCGCAGAATGCCTCGGTGCGATCATCTGAGAGTGTGGAATTGCCCCACTTCCGCATCGCTCCGGCCGATCCGGGCCCATCGCGCCTGGGCGGTCCCGTGGATGCTGCACAGAATGCACGCGATGCCCGGCCGATCGACGCCCGGATGAGCGTTGCCTCCCTGCCGGCCCCCGGGCCTGATGCGCAGCCAAGCGCCGCTGGGCAAGCTTCCGGCCCGCGTGACTGCCATATCGTGAGCGCCAGCTACGGCGGCAGCAAGACGCTTCTTGTCCAGGCCGATGCGGCAGGCAGCATGCAACTCACCGCGCTGACGGTTCTCGATGGCTTTGAAGATTCGATGCTCGCAAGCTACGCCAAAGCGCGCGCTCCGGGCGCCAGGGTCATCGGCACGTACCAGAACAAGGACGACGCGCTGTCCGAGGCGCGCACGATCTGCCCGCCGGGCTGAGCGGAGCGCAGACACGCGACAAGGCAGGAGAGAGCGTCTCTTGCGAAAAGCGGCTGCGAAAAGCGGGCAGCGGTTTTCCGCTACTGCCCACCGGGCGCCAGATATTTTAGCGCGGCGTTGGACAAGGCGCCGCCCACCACGCAGGGGATCCCGGCCTCGACCTGGCCGAGCGCACCGGCCGCAACGCAGCCCAGCGCGAAGACGGTCTGGCCCGCCTGCCCCCACCAGTTGAAGTTGCGCGTGCTTTCCGGGCCCTTGGATTTGAGTTCCTCGATAGACGCTAGGGCCTCTTTGCGGATCTTGGCGAGTTCGAGCGTTTCAGCCGCCTCGATGACTTCGCCGAGCGGTGCACGCGTCTTGGCGTCCTGTTGCACGGAAATGCCCTTCAACAGCGCGAGAAGGTCGGGATCTCGCGAGGCGTTCTGGGCAAGCGTCCATTTCGCCATAGCGCCGACGGTCAGCTTTTCCACGCTATCGCGATCGAGCGACCAGGCCAGCACGAACACGATGCGGCGCACAGGCGCCTCGGCGCCGGTCGCGAAGTAATAACCCCAGTTGATATCGATGGCCGCCGAATTCTCTTCAAAGGGCAGATTCTCGAGCGTCGGCTTTCCGGCAAACAGATACTTGTCGATGAGCACCTTGCGCGCCGGCATGCGTTCGACGAACTTGATCATGATCCCTTTCCAATCGGCCAGCCCGGAATAGGCGATGGCCTTGATGAGCAGAACCTGATCCTGCGGATCGAGCGGGAACATCCGGGTGATGAGCGCTTCGGCCTTGTCGGGATTGGAGCCTAGAACACCCGCCGCAAAACCGATGTAGACGCCCGCCTGATCCATGTCCTTCGTCACGCTCGACTTGATCATGGCCCTGACCGCCTCGGGCAGCCGATCTGGCTCGGGCTTCAAGCGATAGCCGTTGATCCACGTCAGCAGCTCTTCCGAACCCTTGAACGGTTTGGGCTCTTTGGCCTTGGCTTGCAGCGGCGGGGGCACGAAGCAAAAGCTCAACGCGAGCGCCACGAGGGCTGCAGCAAAACGCATGACAAGCTCCGCAAAACAAGGTCAAAAGCGATCTTTGAATTCTTGTGTGCGACCTTCGCACCCTGGTAATGGCCATAATGTGGCGCTGCCCCGAAGCGGCTTGCTTGACGCTTCCCGGCAAAGGCCAATAGTTGAACCCATGACGACCCGAGATCCCGAAATACCTAACCAGGGCGATCCCGCTGCAGCGCCCCGCCAGGCTGGCACGCAGGTTATCGCGCATTATCTCAAGACGCTGCCCGCCGCGCCGGGTGTCTACCGCATGCTCGATGCCAGCGGCGAGGTCATCTACGTCGGCAAGGCGCGTTCGCTCAAAGCGCGCGTCGCCAACTACACACGCCTGCAAGGCCACACCAACCGCATCGCGCGCATGATCATGGCCACCTGCGCCATGGAGTTCGTGACCGTGCGCACCGAGGCCGAGGCGCTCCTGCTCGAGGCCAACCTCATCAAGCGCTTCAAGCCACGCTTCAACGTGCTGATGCGCGACGATAAGTCGTTTCCCTACATCCTGATCGGCCGTGACCATCCCGCGCCCCAACTGACCAAGCATCGCGGCGCCCGCAATCGAAAAGGGGATTACTTCGGGCCGTTTGCGTCCGCCGGCGCGGTCAACCGCGCGATCAATATGCTCCAACGGGCGTTTCTGCTGCGCACCTGTTCCGACAGCTTCTACGAAAATCGCACTCGCCCCTGCCTCCTGTTCCAGATCAAGCGTTGCGCCGCGCCCTGCACCAGCGAGATCTCGCTGGAGGATTACCGCAAGCTGACCGACGAAGCGGTGCGCTTTCTGCGCGGTGAAAGCCAGAGTGTGCGCGAGATGTATCAACGCTTGATGACGGAGGCCGCCGACAAGCTGGAATTCGAGACCGCAGCCAAATACCGCAACAGGCTGTGGGCGTTGGCGCACGTCACCGCCGATCAGTCTATCAATCCCGAGGGCATCGAGGAGGCGGACGTCTTCGCCGCCCACCAGGAAGGCGGCCAAACCTGCATCCAGGTGTTCTTCTTCCGCACGGGCCAGAACTGGGGAAATCGCGCCTACTATCCCAAGGCCGACCGCTCCCTCGGCGTAGAGGACGTGCTCGACGCTTTCATCGCCCAGTTCTATGACGACAAGCCGGTGCCGCGTCTCATCCTGCTGTCGCATGAGATCCCCAACCGCGCCCTGCTGGCGGAAGCCCTTTCGACCAAGGCCGAGCGCAAGGTCGAAATTCGCGTTCCGGCGCGTGGCACGAAGTCCACCCTCGTCGATCACGCGCTCGCCAACGCGCGCGAGGCCCTGGGCCGCAAGCTTGCCGAAACGTCCTCCCAAGCGCGCTTACTGGAGGGCGTGGCGGAACGGTTTGGATTGGACGCCACGCCCCGCCGCATCGAGGTTTTCGACAACAGCCACATCTCGGGCACCAATGCCGTCGGCGCGATGATCGTCGCGGGCCCGGAAGGTTTCGTGAAGGGGCAATACCGCAAATTCAACATCAGGTCCGACGCCATCGCCCCTGGCGACGACTACGCCATGATGCGCGAGGTGCTGACCCGGCGCTTCAAACGGTTGAAGCAGGCGTCGCTTGCCGAAGGCGGCGAACACGATCAAAAACCGGCCCAAGGCGACGATCTGTCCCTAGCGCAAGCAGATGCTTCTGCGCGCCCAAAGGTGAAGGCATCACGCGTCGAGCCGCCTGCACAGACGTCACGCGAAATGAAAAAGCTCGCGCTCGGCATGGTCCCGCTGACCTTTGCGGAAAGAGTGGCGCAAGATCTTCCCCCCGGGACCGTTGCGGATGATCTGGCCGAGGCCGCGCATGAGGCGGAGGACGAAGCGCCCGAGAAGGAAGCCTTCCCCGATCGGCCCGACGTCGTGTTCGTCGACGGTGGTCTTGGGCAATTGTCTGTTGCAAGTGAGGTGATGCGCGATCTTGGTATTTCCGATGTCGTCCTGATTGGCGTCGCCAAGGGTCCGGATCGCGATGCGGGCCGGGAGCATTTTCATATGCCCGGTCGCCAAAAGCCTTTCATGCTGGAGCCTCGCGATCCTGTCTTGTATTTCGTTCAACGCCTGCGCGACGAAGCCCATCGCTTTGCCATCGGCACGCATCGGGCGAAACGCTCAAAGGCGCTGAGCGCCAATCCCCTCGACGAAATCGACGGCATCGGGCCGGCGCGCAAACGCGCGCTGCTCAAGCACTTCGGGTCCGCCAAAGCCGTCTCGCGCGCCGGAGTTGAAGATTTGAAGGAAGCGGAAGGCATTTCATCCGAGATGGCGCAGAAGATCTACGACTTCTTCCACGAACGCCGGACGTGACGTCCCGTTGCGCCACGCTGCTTCAAAGGCGATGAGAAGTGGCGAAGCGGCATTTTGAAACACGATCCTTTCCACGCGATTTCAACTGTGTTCCCCTTCACTCGAGGCATCTGGGGTGGATTTTCAGATCGCTTTCGCCCTATTTTGGTGCACATTGCCCGCTCAACACGAGTACGGGCCAGTGAATCTCCCAATCGACGATACCGGAGCCATGATCTTCTCTCGACGTAAAGCCCTCGCGGCTGTCGCCGCGCTCACGCTTGCCGGAGTGTGCTTCACCTCTCTCGTGCACAGCGCGTTCGCGCAGGCGGAGTGGCAGGTCCAGGTCGAACCGCCCAAGGCTCAAGCAAAGCATCCCGGCGCCAGACCCGCAACGAAAGCAGCCGAGACCACCCCCACTGCCGCCACCGCTCAGGCGGAGGGAACGCAGGCCGCCGAAACGCAGGCGCCCGCCGCACCTGCTGCGCCCGAAGTCCAAGCGCCGGTGTCCGCAGCGAGGCCGCAAGCCGCAACCGAGGCGAAGCCCCGGGAGAATGCGCCTCAGAGCGCACCGGCTGCCCAAGAGCCAGCGGCGACCCAGAACGGCGCTGCCGCGCCCGCCGCGACTGAGCAGGGTTCGCAGGCGGAGGGCGAGCCCGCCCCTGCCGCAGAAAAAGCCGCCGAGAAACCTCCGGCGCCCCAGCCCACGCCGCTTCCGCCCGAGGTCACCACGACCATCGAGAAGACCAGCGACATCATGGAGAGCGCGGAGAAGAAGCTCACCGCCATCAAGAGCGTCGATACTGACCTTGGTCATCTGCGCGACGACATTGATGGCGTCATTTCTTCCACCACCCGCACCGCCGACAGTCTGCGCCCGCGCCTTTCCAATATCGAAAGCCAGATCACCAAGCTCGGTCCTGCGCCAGGCAAGGACGATCCGCCCGAAGCTCCGACAGCCGCAGCCGAGCGCGCGCGGCTCGCGGCCGAGGCGTCGGAGATTTCTGGCGCCATCAAGACGCTGGAGGTGACGTGGTGGCGTGCGCGCCAGGCAATCGACAAAATCACCGACCTGCGCCTCGAACTGTTCGTCAAGAGCCTCACCCAGCGCATGTCGAGCCCGTTGTTTGCCGAGCTTTGGGAGGACGTGGTTCGCGATTGGCCGTCGGTTTCCTGGCGCATCAGCTATAACGCATCCGACTGGTGGAGAAACGCCCAGATCCGGCGAGCGGGCTTGTTCATCGTGCTGGCGGCCAGCCTGTTCGGGTATCTGGTGTTGAAGCTGCTCGCCGGCTGGCTCAGCCGCTTCCGGCCCACGCCCGGCCACCCTGAATGGTCGTTCTTCGAGCGTGCAGCGGCAGCCGCGTGGATTGCGCCAGTGCGTGCGCTACCCGGTGTTTTGACGGCACTCGGGCTTTATGCGGGACTCGATCGCATCGGCCTGCTCTACTATCCCACCACCGCACCGGCGGGCGCCGCACTGCTGCGCGCGACGCTGATTTTCTCGTCGGTCTCCGCGCTGATCTCGACCGTGTTTGCGGCATACTCCCCGCAGCGCCGTCTCATTCCCATAGCGGACCGGGCCGCGCGGCGCGTGGGGCGCCTGCTCAAGGTGCTGGCCGCCATCTACTGCCTCGATCTGTTTTTCTCCGAGGTCGCGCAAATCCTGTACTTCCCGCTCTCCCTGAGCGTGGTGCAATCGCTCGTTTCGAGCCTGGCTTTCACGGCCGCACTTGCAGGATTGTTGCTCACTCCGTTTACGCCCATGGGCTATCCGCGTTCCGAGCCCTACCCGCGCGATCGTCCGTGGTCGCTCAAAATTCCGCTGTGGCTCGTGACGCTCGCCATCGTCATCGCGTGCCTGACCGGCTATGTCGCTCTTGGGCGCTTCATCGCCCAGCAGATCGTGATGACCGGCATCGTGGCGCTCGTCGGCATTCTCCTGTTCCTCGCCATCCGGGCCTTCACCCGCGAGGGAACGACTGGAGCTCACGCCGTCGGCACGATCCTGCACGAGGCGTTCGGGCTGGACGAGCCACGCCGCAGGCAACTGGCCTGGTTAACGGAAGCCTCGCTCACGTTCGTACTGTTCATCGCCTTGCTGCCCGTTCTCATGTTGCAATGGGGATTCGCGGCCGCCGACATCCGCGACTGGCTGAAGGCGGCGCTGTTCGGCTTCGAGATCGGGCAGATCCGTGTCTCCCTGGTGCGAATCCTGGGCGGGATCGTGCTGTTCACCGTGCTGCTGTTCGTCACGCGCGTGATCCAGCGCAGGCTGCGCCAGAACGTGCTCGTCATGCCGCGCATGGACCCTGGCGTTGCGAACTCCGTCGATACCGCCGTAGGCTATGCGGGCATTGCGCTTGCTTCCATCATCGCCGTCTCGTACGCGGGCTTCGACATCACCAACCTCGCCATAGTCGCGGGCGCTCTATCCGTCGGCATCGGCTTTGGCCTGCAGTCCATCGTCAACAACTTCGTCTCGGGCCTGGTCCTGCTCATCGAGCGGCCGATCAAGGTCGGGGACTGGGTCGTAGTCGGCAACGAGGAGGGAACGGTGAAGAACATTTCGGTGCGCTCCACCGAGATCGAGACCTTTAACCGCGCCAGCCTCATTGTGCCCAACTCGGAGTTGATCACCGGCCGTGTGCTGAACTGGACCCATCGCAATGCGCTCGGCCGCGTGGTGCTGAGGTTTTCGGCGGGCGCCAACGCCGATCCTCGCACCGTGCTGGCGATCCTGTCGGAGTGCGCGCGCGCGCATCCAAAGGTGCTGGAAGAACCGGCCCCCGTTGCCGTATTCGAAGGGTACACTCAGACGGCGACCGAATACTCGCTGCGCGCGTATCTGGGAGACATCTCCTCCGGCGTGAAGGTCCAATCGGACCTCAGGGTGGCCGTTTTCGAAGCTTTACGCGATAACCAGATCGAAAAAGCCATGCCGCTCGTAACGGCCGTCGTCGCGCCCGCGGCCGAATAAGCCGGCTCGGCCGCGGCCCACGGGAGACTGCCCATTGACGGGGGCTTCGATGAAAGGTTAGCCACACTTCATGGACCAAGCCGCCCGCCGACCCATCCTGACAAGCCTGCCCAATATCCTCACCTACGGGAGGATCGCGGCCGTCCCGGTCTTGGTTGCCTTGATGTTCTTCCCCGACATCGCCTCGGCCCGCTGGGCGGCATTCGGGGTCTTCCTCGCCGCCAGCATTACGGATTGGCTCGATGGCTACCTCGCCCGCATGTGGGAGCAGCAATCGGCCCTGGGGCGCATGCTGGACCCGATCGCCGACAAACTGCTGGTCGGCGCCGCGCTGCTGATGCTGGTTTATGACCGCACCATCAACGGCTGGTCGATGTGGGCGGCCGTCATCATATTGTCACGCGAGATCCTGGTTTCCGGCCTGCGCGAGTTCCTGGCCGAACTCAACGTCAAGATCCATGTGACCCAGCTTGCGAAGTGGAAGACGGCCTTTCAGTTCATCGCACTGGCGATGCTGCTCGCAGGACCGGCCGTGAGCGCCTATATAAGCAACGTGACCGAGCTTGGCATCCTCATCCTATGGGTTGCGGCGCTGCTCACGCTTGTCACGGGCTATGACTACCTCAAGGCGGGAATCCGCCACGCAATCGAGCGCTAGAAGATCATGTCGACGAACACACACGGCCGCGAGATTACAGTACGCTACTTTGCCTGGTTGCGAGAAAAGACCGGTATCAGCGAGGAGCGCGTCACCGTCTCGGACAAGGTCGCAACCGTGGCCGATCTGGTTGCGTGGCTGCGCGTGCGCGGGCCCGAGTTCGAGGCCGCCTTCTCCCATCCTGGGACGGTCCGCGCGGCCGTCGACCACGCCCACGCCAAACCGCATGCCTCGATCGCGCAGGCGCGCGAGGTCGCCTTCTTCCCGCCCGTGACCGGAGGCTGACGACGGCGATGAGCGTACGCGTTCAGGAGGCCGATTTCGATGTCTCGGTGGAAATCGCGGCGCTGACGCAGGGCGACAACTCGATTGGCGCTGTTGCGACTTTCATTGGCAAAGTACGAGACACCGCTCACGGCGCATCGCTGAGCGCCATGACGCTGGAACATTATCCAGGCATGACCGAGAGCGAACTGGCGCGCATCGAGGCGGAAGCGGCCCAGAGGTTCTCTCTTATTGCCAGTCTCGTCGTCCATCGCGTGGGCGAACTGGTCCCCGGCGACAACATCGTGCTGGTCATTGCCTGCGCGCCCCACAGGGGCGACGCATTCGCCGCCTGCGAGTTCCTGATGGACTATCTGAAAACGCGCGCGCCATTCTGGAAGAAGGAAACCGGCGCGAACGGCGTGGGCCACTGGGTCGATGCGCGCGAAAGCGACGAGGAGAGCGCTCAGCGCTGGAGCAAGGGTGCTTCCTACACGGCCAGTAACACATAGCTTCCTGCGGCCCGTAAGACCCTGTTAACGCCCCTGGGGCGATAACCTTAACAATAGTCCTGCCGCATTCCTCAAAACGCCATTTTCGGCAGGCACTCCAGTTGTGTCCCGCATTCCTGACGGGGGTGCGCGTTGACGGGGGTTGTACGAAGTGACGGGACTTTTCAGAGTGCGCCTGATGGCATGCGCGATCGCTGCTGTTTCAGCCGTGGTCCTGTCGTTGCCGCGCGCCTCGGCCCAAGAGGCGGAAGCCCGGCAGGTGGCGGCAAATATCATCCAGTCCGCCGGCCCCGTAGCAGCGGCAACCGCCGATCAGTCCCCCGTCACGGGTCCCACCTACACGCGCTTCGTCGTCGGCCTCAACCGCAAGGTCGACTTCAAGGTCTTCGCGCTGTCGAACCCCAACCGTGTCGTCCTCGAATTGTCAGACGACAATGTTCGTTTGCCGGACATGCACAAGGAGGCGGCCCGGGGATTGGTCAAGTCTTTCCGCGCCGGCCTTGCAGCGCCCGGCCGTATGCGCGTCGTCATCGACGTCTCTCAACCCGTCGTGGTCGACAGCACCAAGATCGATAAGGCTCAAGGCGGCGGCTTTCGTCTGGCGCTCGACATCCTTTCGGTGGAAGCCGCAATGAAGGCCCGCAAAGGCTTCAAGGTTCCTCCCAGCGGCCTTGGTGGCGCGGGCCTGCAACCGCCATTGCCCAGGCCGGCGCGCAGCCCGAAGGAACGGGCCGCCCGCACCTTCAAGCCCGTCATCGTGCTCGACCCCGGCCATGGGGGCATGGACTCGGGCGCTTCGAAATACGGCACGGTGGAAAAGGACGTGGTGCTCGCCTTCGCCCATGTGCTGCGCGAGCGGCTCGGTGCCACGGGCCGCTACAAAGTGCTGATGACGCGCGACAAGGACATTTTTGTCGAACTCGACGAGCGGCGCGCCTTTGCCGAGCGCAACAGCGCGAACCTGTTCATCGCCATTCACGCGGACTACGCCAACCGGCGCGCGCGCGGCGCCACGATCTTCTCGCTGCGCGACAAGGTCGCCGTCAGCCTCCAGAAGTCGCTGGCCTCGCGATCGGCAGAGAAAATGCTCTCTCCCAACGAAATGGACGCCGTCAAGCGCGGCAACGGCGATACCGCGGTCGTGGCGGGGATTCTGGCTGATCTGGCCGAACGCGATGTGGCCCGCACCCAGGAACGCACGGACCTGTTTGCCAAGACCGTCATCGACAATATGAGCGAAAGCACCACCATGCGCGACGAGCCCGATCAGCAGGCAGCGTTCCGCGTGTTGAAGACGGCGCAGTTCCCCTCGGTGCTGATCGAGCTTGCCTACGTCACCAACCAGCAGGACGCCCGCAATCTGAAGTCCGACCAGTGGCGGGAAAAGGTGGCTGACTCCATCGTCCAGGCTGTCGAAAACTACTTCTCGACGGAAGTGGCCCGCCTCCCGATGTGAGGCGCCGGCACTTCAGCCCAACTGCAACAAAAAGGCCGGTACGCAAATCGCGCGCCGGCCTTTTCATTTCAATCCTGGCCGGAATGCATCGCACGCTTCCGGCTGAGGCTCAGTCAAGTCCTACATGGGGGGTGCTTGTAATGCTGACGCCAGAGCAGAAGAAACAACCAGCGCGGACCTCGCTGGGAAGAACGCTTGCGTCCACTTGTGCCGTTGTTCCTGGAGCTTGATGGTCGAGAGAGGTTCTTCTGCATGAGGCACTCCGTCTTCCGAGTGACCGCAATCCGGCCGCCATGGACCGGTGCTTCGACCCGAACCTGCACGCGCACGAGGTTCCGGCACGCGGGCTCGCCGGAGTTCGTACGGACAAACTGGTTCAGAACCGAAATGCGGAAAAGGTTGGGTAGGAACGTGAGAAGCGGCGAGCCGGGACCAGAGCGACGCTCCCTCGGGCAGCCCTATCCATTGCTGCCACGCGCCGCTCAAAGCCATCTGCCGGTCCATCCGGATCCGGTTCAGAGAAGAGGTGGGCATGAACCCTTTAGCTTTCTCTGACGCTCGCACAGTGTTGTAGAGATCCGCAATCCGACGATCTTAAGATCTTAGCAACCACTCACATTGCCAATGGTAAGTGATTCGCGTGACGGTTCGTGAGATCAGCAACATAAGCAGGTGTTGCAATGAAGCGAACCTCCGGCCCCCCGCTCGTGATGTCGAGGGGAGCAAAGCCCGCTTCGTCGCCGTCGACTTCGGCATGGACCGGCACCTGCGCGCGGATCTTCACCCGGTTTGCGGGCCGCACGATGACACCCTTGGGGCACTTCGCCGGATCGGCGATGCGCCCCCTCGCCAGTGCGAGCGATGCCGCCAGCAATGCGCGCCGCGTCGCGCCGGTCACGATAACTGCAATCAAGCGGTTTGCGCCAAGCTGGGTCTGGCGGGTCAGCACGAACGATCCGCCATAGTGCGCGGCGTTCGACACGATGACCCAGCTCGCTTCATAGCTTGTGCCGTCCACCTCGACATCGAAGCGTTGAGCTCCCCCGACGAGTGCGCGGGCGACCGGCACGGCATAGGCCGCCCGGCCCAGGACGCGTTTCATCTTGTGATCGAGGCCGGCGACGATGCGCCCGTCGAACCCGGCGCCTGCCATCAGGAAAAACGCAGCGCCGTTGACAAGCCCGCCGCGCGCGGCGATCACCGGGCCATCGAGCAGCGTGCGGGCGATGTCGCCGGCAGCCGAACTCAGTCCGATCTCGTATTTCATCACGTTGCCGGTGCCCAGCGGGATGATGCCCACCGGCATCGGGGCGCCCGCGACCCCGATCGCCACAGCCCGGATGGTGCCGTCGCCGCCCGCAGCGATCACCGCATCGGCTCGGCCGCTTCGAGCGATCTGCTGCACCTTGCGCGTTGCTTCATCGGCGCTGCCGGCCTCCACCGGCTCGACCGTGGCCCCAGCGTTGCGAAGATGCGTGAGAACACGCTCAAGCAAGAGCGGCCGGATCGAGCCGGCACGCTGATTGAAGACCAATGCAAACCGTTGCCGCATGAAAGGCATTTCCCCCGGCAGGCGCCGGAAAAGCACGAAAAGCAAAAGGAGAGGCGGCCGGCAGCCGTCCTCTCCTGGCTATGATCGTGACACGTCGCCGTCAAGCACGCGAAAGCATCAGGCGGCGGGGCCTTCGGTCCTGCGCGCGGAATTCTGCACGGCCTTCTGGACCTTTTCGAACGCCCGCACTTCGATCTGTCGAATGCGCTCCCGCGAGACGCCGAACTCGCTCGACAGGTCCTCGAGCGTCGCCGGGTCCTCGCGCAGCCGGCGCGCTTCAAAAATCTGACGCTCGCGATCGTTGAGCACGGACATGGCGTTCTTCAGGTACAACTTGCGCCGCGACAGCTCCTCGTCCTCGACGAGGCGATCTTCCTGCGTCGGCGAATCGTCTACCAGCCAATCCTGCCATTCGCCCGCTTCCGCATCGGCCCGCACGGGCGCGTTCAGCGAAGCATCGCCGCCCAGACGGCGGTTCATACTGATCACGTCTTCTTCCGACACGCCCAGCTTGGCGGCAATCTTCTTGACGTGCTCGGGCTTGAGATCGCCTTCTTCAAGCGCCTGCAGCTGGCTCTTGGCCCGCCGCAGGTTGAAAAACAGCTTCTTCTGCGCGGCCGTCGTGCCCATCTTCACGAGGCTCCATGAGCGCAGGATGTATTCTTGAATCGACGCGCGGATCCACCACATCGCATAGGTAGCAAGGCGGAAGCCCTTATCGGGCTCGAAGCGCTTGACGGCCTGCATCAGGCCGACGTTGCCTTCGGAAATGACCTCGCCGATCGGCAGGCCGTAACCGCGATAGCCCATGGCGATGCGCGCCACGAGCCTGAGGTGGGACGTGACGAGCTTCTCGGCGGCATCCGCGTCGGCGTGCTCCTGCCAGCGCTTGGCCAGCATGTACTCCTCGCCAGGCTCGAGCATGGGAAACTTGCGGATTTCCTCGAGGTACTTGGAAAGTCCAAGCGATCCGCCTGCAATCGTCGGATATGCATTGGAAGCCATACTTCTTCTCCAACCGCCCATCCCGTTCCATCGGGTCTGCCGATAAAAGTTTGTGGCGGCTCCCTGTGGGAACGGGATGATCCCGCTCCTAGTTCCGTTCCTAACGATAATGACGACCCCGTTCCGGCGGTCGTTACATATTGTTTAGACGCGCGGTTTCTGCCTCCACATCGGGTATGAACGCCATCAATGTTGCGTGAACTCCCCAATCGCCGCCCAAGCGAGGCTGCGGCGAGGCGGGTCAGCGCTGGCGCTCGGCTCTGTGCGCTGGCGGTTTGGCCGGAGGGCTCGATATCTGCCCGGCGCGTAGCGCGGCAACAACTTCTTGAATATCCTGGGGAAAGCCTGATCTGAACGCGAGCCGGACGTGGGTTCTGGGATGTTCGAAAGCCAGCCCTGCCGCGTGCAATGCCTGCCGGTTCAGGTGCTCCAGCGCCACACGGACCGGCTCGCCAAGCACCCCGGCGCGGGTCTTGAACCCGGCACCGTAGACATGATCGCCCAGTACGGGATGCCCGATATGCGTCAGGTGCACGCGTATTTGGTGGGTCCGGCCGGTTTCAAGGCGCAATTCCACTAGGCTCACCTCGGCCTTGCCGCGCGTGCCCGGGAACGTCTCCAATACACGGTAGTGCGTCACCGCACGCCGGCCGGCGCCGGCCCGTGTCACGGCGATCTTCCGGCGGTTCGTCGCGCTGCGCGCGAGCGCCGCCTCGATCGTGCCTTCCCTGCGCTGGAGTTCGCCCCACACCAGCGCGTGATACACACGCTCCAGGCGGCCATCCGCGCCATGCAACCTGAACTGTTCGGACAGGCTGTGATGGGCCGCATCGTTCTTGGCGACGACCAGCAGCCCTGAAGTATCCTTGTCGAGGCGGTGCACGATACCCGGCCGTTTGACGCCCCCAACGCCCGACAGGCTGTCACCGCAATGGGCCACGAGCGCATTGACCAGTGTGCCCGATGCGTGACCCGCCCCCGGATGAACGACAAGTCCCGCCGGCTTGTCGATCACGATGACATCCGCATCTTCGTAGAGGACGGACAGCGCGATGTCCTCGCCGCTGACGCCGCTGGGCTCCGGCGGCGGTGGGACGACGCGGTAGATTTCGCCGGGTTTGACCCTCAGGTTGGCGTCGCTTATGGTCGCGCGCCCGGATGTGACGGCGCCCTCGCGGATGAGCGCCTGCACCCGCGCGCGGCTCAGTTGGGGCATGCTGGCAGCCAGCCAGCGGTCGAGGCGCACGCCGGCTTCCTCGGGCGCGACCGTCAGCTCCTTGGGAGTTTCGAGCCGCACGCCTGCATGTTGTGCGTCGTGTTGTGCGTTGTGAAAGTCTGGCGCGTGGACGGCCTCGCGGAGCGTATGGCGCGCATCCTGCCGGGCCGCGCCGGGCCGAGGCTTTTTCAGTCGAGGCGGTCGAGGGTTGGGCACGGCGTTCCGCCGATAATCGCTTGAGTTGTTACAGGAGGAAGGCATGACCCGCCAGGGCGAGGCGCAAGCCGCCAACACGGGCGCCGTGAACGCCACGGCTACCGGCGACGCTGCTCTCATGCGCGAATTGCGCCTGCAGCGCAACCTCAAGATCCTGATTGCGGTGATGACGCTTTTCATCATCGGCGGCGTCGGCGCCATCGTGGCCCGTATCGTCATAGGAACCAGTAGGCAGAGCGCCCCCGTCACAGCCGTTTCGCGACTAGGCGCCCCGGGCAGCACCGCGACGACGCTGGAACTGCCCAATGGCGCCAAGGTCGTCTCGGTCTCGTTGTCGGGCAACCGGCTGGCCGTTCACTACGAAGGCCCTTCCGGCAGCGGTATCGCCGTGCTCGACCTCGATACGGGAGCGCGCATTGCCGACGTAACCACCCGTCAGGCGCTGCCGAGCACCCAATAGCGCAGCCGTGAACCACCGGCGTGCAAGGGATTTCCGGTGTCCGAGCCAACGCAGCGCACGCACATGCGCGTAACGCCTCTTGATTGCGTCCGCACACTCCCCTATACGGGGCCGGTGAGATGCGCCCCGTTCGTCTAGTGGCCCAGGACACCCGCCTCTCACGTGGGCAACAGGGGTTCGAGTCCCCTACGGGGCGCCATTTGTCAAGGTTTCACCTTATGTTCTTTTGTGTCACCTTGTTCCAAATGACGCCCTAAAATACTGAGAAACCTTCAAAAATCCCAATACCTGCCGTTCCAACAGTTCTCAGGATGTTTCACACAATCCCAAGAATTTGTTGGTCTAATGTTGGTGTTTTTTGGAGGGTGTGGCTTTGAAGCTACGTGAGTTCACCATCAAGCACGCCAAGCCGCGTGATCGGGTTTATAAGCTCTCTGACGGAGACGGGCTTTTCCTACGGGTCAACCCAAAGGGTACCAAGTGCTGGGTCATGGCCTATCGGTATCATGGTAAGCAGAAGGATGTTCCGCTGGGGGTTTACCCTTACGTCACCCTAGCTCAAGCCCGTGAGAAGAAAATGGCAGCCCGTAAGTTGCTGGCGCAAGGCTCCGACCCATCGGCAGCTAGGAAAGAAGAACTAAGGGCAGCCAAGATCGCCGCAGATAATAGCTTCAAGGCCGTGGCAGAGCTTTGGTTCAAGAGCCTGCACGGTAAGAACCTGTCTGGGAACACAATCGAAAAGAAGACCTGGTTTCTGAAGGAAATTTACCCCGTTCTAGGTAAGCGGCCCATCACAGACATAACCCCGGGGGAGGTGCTTGATTTTCTATCTAAGATAGAGGCATCGGGCCGTTTAGACGTGTGCAAGCGTTGCCGTCAGATCATCGGGGCAGTGTTCCGCTACGCCCATGTGCGAGGTGTTGGATCTGGCGACCCGACTCCAAGCCTTCGGGGGATGCTCAAGCCACCAAGACCCGTTAGTCATCCTGCCATCATACGTGAAGATGAGTTCGGGCGACTCATGCGAGATGTGGATCGTTACCCAACCCCCATCGTAAGGTTGGCTATGCAGTTTCAGGCGCTCACATTCACGCGGCCTGTTGAGGTGCGCTTTGCAACATGGGCAGAGATCGACCTAGAAGACGGGATATGGCGGATTCCGGCTGAGCGTATGAAGATGCGCCGTCCTCATGACGTGCCGCTCGTTGGCGCTACACGGGCAATCCTAAAAGCTGCGGCAGATCTGTACCCCTATCGTGAGCCCCATGACCCCCAATGGGTGTTTCCGTCGCCTAGTTGCTGGCGTAAGCCGCAGTGCGAAAACACCCTGCTCGTGGCGCTCTGGAAGATGGGCTACAAAGGTCGGCACACGGTACACGGCTTCAGGTCTTCCGCCTCAACGATCCTACATGAGAGGGGTTACAGGGAAGCCGTTATCGAGTTTCAGCTTGCCCACCTTGAAGCCAGCGAGACCAAACGGGCTTACAACCGCGCGCAATACTGGGATGAGCGGGTAAAACTCATGGAGGCATGGGCTGAAATAGTCAAAGGGCTCGAGTCGGATGGAGGTACAACCCGAGCCCTTAAGCAGGCCCAAACCTAGCCTAGCTTCACGTTGACGGTTGGGGAGGCAGCATCTCCAACCGTCACCGCGATTCCGATGTAAGAATCCGTGCTCGTGGTGCTCACGACTTTATTGGCGAGGCTCCAATACATCGCGTCGCCAACGTCGATAGCTTCGGCGGCCTTGGGAAGCTCGAACACGCCTTCTGTAACGAGGTCAAGGTCATCACCCGTCGTCACGTCACTGGCCGCGATTCCAGACAGACCCCCTTTAAAAACGGGCTCACCCGCCGCATAGTTGCCGGGGGATTCAATGGTGAGCGTGCCGCCACGCTGAACAAAGTTCTTCATAGGTTATCCTTTCGAAAGATGATCGTATGGGGTTGCTTGCGGCCCATAGCTGAGATCTCGCGATCCAAAGCATCGAGCGCATGGGCCATCTCGGATTCTGATTTATAGACAACTCGTTCACCGTTGGTGTCCTGCACCTCACGGATTCCAGCGAGACGGGCTCGCTGCAGCCTATCTCGCAAGGTGTGAAGCTCTGTGAGGCTAAGGCCCATGGGTTACTGCCCTGCGTTCTTCACAGCGCCGCGCCAATCGACCGCGCCCGCGCCGAAGTCCAGCACAACCCTAAACTCTTGGCCCAACACGTCCCAACCTTCACGGCTGGCAAGCTGCGGCCCGGGTGCGCTTGACAGGTAGGCATATTCGAGGATCGTTGCCGCAGCCGTGTCAGCGAACACATACCAACTCTTATCTGTGATCCGGGGCTCAACCAGCGGCACAAGCTTGGCCGTGTAGGGGTTAACATCAGCCGTGCTTGCCGCATAAATGGCCGCGATGATCTGATCCGCTGCGGTTTCAAGCTGCGGCCCAACGAGTAGGAATTTAGGCGTGAGCCCGAGCGCCGTTTTGCCGTCTAAGCCTTTCTGAGTCCTCAGAGCAAGACGGGCCGCAGAGACGGCATCCACATCGAGCGCCGATGCGGTGGGTAGGTTACCGTGATCTGCATGGAACAGAGCTTTGCCATCTTCACCCATCTTGGGGTTGGATTTGAGCAGATTCCAAAGCACATCGGCTTCAGTTTGGGCAGCCGCACGGCCTGCAACCGCAGCCCAATCGCGGAACGCGCCAAGATCGTCGTTCACGAGTGCTTTGCGGCTTAGAGCGAAGATGCTGGCATATGAATCCAGCGCGTAGCTTTCGACGGCTTCTGCCCGAGTCGTATGCTTGATCTCACCCGATTCTGAGAGCTTCTGAAGCGGCCCCGTGTCGGATAGCTTCAGCCTAGACATAGGCCGGAAATCATTGGCGTTGACCTGACGGGCCAAAGCCTTGAGCGGTGACTGCGCTGCCTGATAGGCTGGCATGAGCGAGCGAGCGCCAACACCCTGCAGCAAAGCGGGAAAATCCGAGGTTGTATGTGCGCGGGTGAACACTTCATCCGTGCTCAGTCCACGAGTCGAGATACCAGCCGCTTCGCAGGCAGCCCGTGCGTGATCGATGAGCCGATCCTGCATAAAGGGCCGCGCCTGCTCGGAAGGCGTGCCGCCGGCGACTCGAACGTGCAGAGCTTCGGCACGGTGTTCAACCGTCCCCGCTGGATTCTCGCTCACGACTCTAATGGGCCGCGTTGCCCGCTCAACCATCGCAGCACGGGCAGCAACGCGGGCTTCTTCAACGCTCGCACCACGGGTGATCTGGTCTTCAGCGAAACTAGGGGGCAAATCTGCGATCTCGCCAATCGAGCGGATGCGGTCTGCATCGATAATGATTTCATCTTCCATTGGGTGACTCCGTATAGTTGCGCCGGGATCGGCAGGTGTAGCTACAAGGCTAATTTCGAGAATCTTCCATTTCACTGCGGTGCGAATCCTTCGCCCTTTCTCGTTGGATTCCTTCCAAGCCTGAACAGTGAAGCCAATCGAGAGAGATCGGACAATTCCGGATTCAATATCAGGCCAAAGGTGCTCTGCACGTTCGCTCAACCGAATATCGGCCCATATGCCTTTTGTATCGATTCCGGCTGCATCAACGACTCCAATGAGGTGATCTAACCCATATTGCTGATGACTATCGAGCACAGGCAACCCGATCAAATCATCTGGCTTGATGGCCGATAGATCCAAGCGTTCGATATAGTCACCGCGATCAACATCAGCGCCTGTCGAAATGGTCGCGCGAACGCTCTTTGTTTCTGAGTCAGCCGTGACGGGTGCTAGGCGGGTTATCAGCTTCATTGAATCTGCACCCCCGGACTGATTACTTTGCCGTCTCGGATGATCTCGATCTCTGCGGTAAGGGCTTGGAACCGATCCCATGCTTCGTCAGGCTTACAGCCAAGCCACGATTCAACCTGTCGTGGTTTCAGCCGCATGTTGCGGCGTTCCATTTCATCGAGGATGATGAGTCGTTCGAGAAGCTCTTTTGCAGCCTCGACATTCTTCGAGTTACGCGGCACTTTCAGCGAGATCATTCTTTCACCTCGATTCCTAAAGCCTTTTCGCGAGCTTTATCGGCTGCAATTTCATCGTCCAATTGCTCTGCACTCCAACCGCGCTCAGCAATTGCTTGGCGGCGTGATTTCAGACCTGCATTGATCTCTGCAATATCGGCTTGAACCGCCTTCATGGGATCAACCTGCATGAATGTGGGTATGATCCATTCGCAAGGCTCATCGAGCATCACCCTTTGCCAAATCGGATTGAGCAATTGGGGCACCAACACGCCATATTGAATCTGCTCGCAGGCAGCGCGGAAGGGCAGCAATCCCGCGCGAAGCGAACTGTAATTCGCGCCGCTCAGATCCCCATCAAGCAAATGGGCAGGAAGGCCGAGTCCAGCCGCAAGCCCGCGTAGTGAATGCTTCACAAACTCGTTTGTCTGTTGATCTTGCTGAGGAGTCGAAAAGGAAATCGAATAGCCGCTAGGCAACACCTTCAAGGTTCCGGGCTCTAGTCCAGACTCCAATACGTTGCCGATCTGCGTGCCATCGAACGGCAATGAGCCCATACCGTTCTGATCGGTCACAATGCCTGCGAACATCGCAGCGGTCTTCACTCCGGTGAGCATCGCATTCGAGAGATCGTCAAGCTCTGCGGCGGGCAGCACGACAGGTGCAAGCCATGAGACCCCACGCACCTGCCCGGGCATGAGCGGCTTGAAGACGTGAAGCATGTCGCTGGCGGGCACTCGAACTGCAGCGCCGTAGTTCTGTGGCGTGACGTGATAGGCGACCCGCTTCCCATGAGCGTCTAGCTCGATGCCCTGCACAATCGAGCGGCCATTGCCTAGATCACGGCTCAACGAGTCATCGATGAGGTGAGCGGGAATGACTCGAGCTTGAACCCCTGAGTCGTCGTATGTGAGTTGCACGAACGCCTCGCCGTCTACAACGAGCGAGCGAGCGACCACGGCTTGAAGCCCATAGAAATCGGTGCGGCCATCTGCGTCGGCAGTGAGAGTCCAATCTTCCCATTGGGTAATCGCGTCACGTTGCGCCGTTGTTGGGCGGATGCCAGTTCCAACGAGCGATGTCACCCAGTTCTGAATCGCGTTGGAGATCCACGGGTTTTGTGCAGCTAGGTGTCTCGCTCGCATGCGGAGCATATGCCCCGACAACGGTGCGCTTGGTCCAACTCTAGCAGATCGGTTGTTCACGGCCCAATCGAGGGATGAGCGTTGCCGCAATGGGGGAACAACCGACCTGCTAGTAAAAATTCGTTTGAGCGATTTAAGCATCCGGCCACATCAGGATTGAAATCTTCAGAAGAATAAATTCGCGGGTTTCAACGATAGAGGTGCAACCGCGCTTGCCCTTGATCCTTGGGGCAAAATCCGTGTCAGGACAAAAGAAGGACGCGATATATCTGCGATCCCCGTCACGCGAATAGCTCGACAGGTGCAGAATCCATTCCTCGCCTTTTTTGAAGTTAGCGAGTGCGGCGCTAACCGGATGCTCCCCGGTAACTCTGCCTGCCTCGTGATCGTCTTTCGTCCATTTGTAGAGGGCGGCGTGAGCAGCCTTGAGGGCCGCGTTGTCCGCGATGCCGTGCAAGGTCAGCTGCCGCAGTACCTTGGCCGCCAGTACATCCGCCAAGGCGAATTGCCTATGCGCGGTCCGGCCATGCCCGACCACGTCGCGAACCTCAATTAGTCCGCGTTGCGTGAGGTTCCGAACCATCTGGCAGCAAGAGCCAAGGTCTTCGCAGTCTTCGAGGATCAATTCAGCAACCCCTTTAGTGCTGAACAAAGGGCCTGGCTGAAACGGGCCGCTAATTTGCATGGCGTCTCCAAGGTTTACTTGATCTCTCATAGACAACTAATTGTAATGAGTCAATATGGCTGATACAAGTAAAAAACCCGCTCCCCGAGCTAAGGGAGCGGGTTGAAGTTTATAACTCAGACAAAGGAAGTGCCAGAGGAAGTACCCCTGTAAACAAAGGAAGTACCAAAGGAAAAGCTATGATAGACGCCTATCTCAAGTCAATACGAAAAGATGATCCCGACAAGATCAACTTGACGATATTCAAAGATCATTGGGGCAAAAAGGCAGAATCCCGCCCCTATACTCTCGAACAACTTGCAATCTTGGTTAAAAACACAACCGCCGAGTCCAAGGACGCCTTGCCTTTGCTCAAGCTGGCGCGGTTTGGAGATCAACGCACGCGGGCAGGATGCTTAAGGCACAACCCCAACGTGATCTCAATTAACGGTGTCGAGATCGATTACGATGGTGGCGAGCTACTGCCCCAAATCGCAGCACGGCGACTCACCAAAGCGGGACTCAAGGCGCTCGTTTACACAAGCCCCTCTCATAGCTTCGAGGAACCCCGCTGGCGGGTGATCTGCCCGACCAGTACCGCCCTACCAGCCGCAGAGCATAAGCGGCTCGTGGCTAAAGTCTGTGCGATTCTCGGGTGTTCTGTAGACGGGGGGAGCTATGACCTAAGCCGCTCATACTACTTCGGGCAGACTCGGGGCGGCGAACCTATCGAAACTTATATAACGAAAGGGCAACCCGTCGATCTTTTGCCCCCTGAAGCTCATGGGGGTGATGAGCCCGAGCCCCCTGAAGCTCATGGGGGTGATAAGCTCGGGGTCACGCTCGAACAAGCTCGGGCCATGCTGGCAGATCTGCCCGATTGGCTAGAGGCGCGGGTGACTTGGTTCAAGGCCATGTGCGCGATTCACCATGAGTTCGACGGTTCGTTGCAAGCACGGGCCATGTTCGATGCTTGGAGCCGCTCGCACTTATCGAACTACAGCGCGCGGGATCTTCGCCGCGATTGGGGTTCTCTCGAAGTCGATAAGCCCAACGGCATTACGCTGCGAACGATCAACGCAGAATTGGAGCAGCGAGGGAGTCCGGCTCACGTCTCTGAGCTTGCGGGCTTGTTCGACGATCTGCCTGCCGATGAGAGCGAGCTACTGCCTTGCTGGAGTCCCGATGAGTGCTTGGCGGTTGAAGATGCCCCATACGTCATCAAGGGGCTTGTAGCAGCCCGCAACGTCATAACCCTAGTGGGCGACCCGGGAGTCGGCAAATCGGTCTTAGCGCCGTATCTGGCCTATTCTGTCGCTCGCGGCTCACCCGTGTTCGGAATGCGAACCCGAGCAGGACGGGTTTTGTATTTGGCTTGCGAGAATGAAGGCGATCTGCGCAAGCGCGTCGGGGCATTGAGGCGACGGCATGGCAGCACGGCTAACCTGCTCGTGGTTGGCAATGCATCCGGCAACCTAGATCCCAAGTCGAGATACTGGCGCGCGTTGATGCAGAAGATCGCAGATTGGCAGCCTGATCTTATCGTTGTGGATACGCTGGCAGCTGCTTCACCAGCGTTCAATGAGAACGATGGTGAGTCGATGGCCCGCGAGGTGAAGAAATACCGCTCACTTACACGAGCGGGTGCTGCGGTGATCCTTGTCCATCACACGGCCAAGAGCACCGATGGCACACCCCGAGGGTTCAGCGGTCTTCACGGTGACGTTGATGCGAACCTGTATCTAAAACGAGGTGAGTCCGGGGTTGTAGTGGGCAGCTGCACCAAGAACCGCAACGGCCCGTCTCATCTGCCCTGCCTGAGCTATCGCAACGAGGTGATCTCACTCGGGCTTGATCCTGAGGGCGATGAGCGCACCACGGTGATTTGCGAGCCCGTGGATATTTTCGAGGTCGGTGAGCCTTTGACGCCTAATGAAGCAACAGCCCTTGATGTGCTGCGGGAGATAGGCGGGCACCACGAGGTTGTCTCGATTGATACTTGGCGCGAGGCGTGTCGAGACCTCGACCCCAAGCCCAAGTCTTTCAGAGTGCGTTGGAGCCGCGTGCTGCAGGGCTTACAGGCTAAGCGCCGTGTGCGTGTAAATAAGGCACGAGGGAGGGTTGTTATAGATGATCTTGAAATCTGACCACATCGGGGCGTATCAGCGTACCCACTATAGGGGTGGGTACGCTTGGTACGCTCTGCCCTCCGTCTTGTCGAAAGCGTACCAAAGACTGAAGATACGCTCTGATACGCATGATACGCTTGTGCCATCGGGTTTTATGGCGTTCGAAATTCAACGTCCCATCGAATTTCAATTGGATTTATTCAATTCAAATCTATTTTATTCAGGCGTATCAGCGGCTTTGGTACGCTCTTTCATATCGATGAGTCAGCGAAGCGAACGTCCCAATCAATACCATCGTGAATTATCTCAAATCATCTTATTTTATCCTGTCCGTATCATAGGTCAAAGAAACGCTTGTACTGAATATCAGACTACTGATCGTTTTATATGGGTTGTATATCCGATCAAGATAGGACGGGGTGGGACAACAGGGCGGGTCCTTCCCCCGGGGTGGCATTTGCGGGGGGGCACGGACCTCGGGAGAAAAAACTCTGCAAAATAAATTCGAAATAGGAAATTTAGCGCATGAAAAATCGCCACCAGGACCTTGAAGATTTAATCGGCGGCTCGGAATCCGATATTCCAGCTAATTCGAATCGGGCAGATCTAGCAGCCCTTTTCGGAATTAAAACCCGTCAGATCGACGTGCTTCTTGCCAACAAGGCAATCGCACGCGAACCCAATGGGCAAATAAACACTCGAAAAGCAATTCAAGGCTACGTCGCCTTCGTGCGCCGTAGCTTCACTGAGCTAGAAGAACAGCGAATCCGCCAAACGAAAGCTCACGCAGACAAACTTGAAATTGCGAACGCTCAGAAACGCGGTGAGCTTTTGGAAGCCATCGAAGTCGAGCAGCAATGGGCATCGATCCTTCGTGACCTGAGGAATCAGCTTCTGGCACTCCCTAGTCGCTTCTCCAACGGGCGTGAGATCGACTCTGCAATCCGAAAGATCCTCAATGACCTTGCTCAAGCAAACGACTCGTAACGCGCTCTCAGTCCTGAAGCCCCCAGCGCGGTTGCCCTTAGATCAGTGGATCGAGTCCAACCTCAGGCTGCCCGCTGATGTGTCGGCACTACCCGGGCGAGTCACCCTTTGGCCGTTCCAACGAGACATGGCGCATAGCATCGGTGATCCTGATGTTGAGCGAGTCACGGTTGTCAAAAGTGTCCGCGTTGGCTTTTCAACGCTTCTCACCGCAACAATCGGAAGCTACGTCGCCAACGAACCATCCCCGATTCTGCTTCTAATGCCCACTGAAGCCGATTGCCGTGACGTAGTGGTCAGCGACCTTGAACCTATCTTCGAAGCTACCCCCGAGCTTAATGGGCTTCTAGCCGATGAGCGAACGGCTCAAGGCCGCAGCACCATGCTATCGAGAAGATTCCCGGGCGGTTCACTCAAGGTGATCGCAGCCAAAGCCCCGCGCAACCTTCGCAGACACAACGTCCGAGTCCTGTTGATCGATGAAGCCGACGCGATGGAGTCGAGCCAAGAAGGCTCACCCATCGTGCTTGCTGAGCGTCGAACCTTGTCCTTCCCCAATCGCAAGATCGTGCTTGGCAGCACCCCCATATGGGACCATGGGCATGTGCTCACCTCTTACCGCCAATCCGATCAACGAATCTTCGAAGTTCCCTGCCCGGAGTGTCACGCCTTCAACGAGATCAAATGGGCTGACATTCAGTGGCCCGAAGGGCAACCCCACAAGGCCGCGTATTGTTGCCCTAGCTGCGGTTCGATCATAGATGAGACTCACAAGCTCCCCATGGTGCAGCAAGGCCGCTGGCGGGCAACTAGGCCGGAGATCGTGAATCATCACGGCTATCGGCTGAACGCGCTCGTGAGCCCGCACACGGCCGCCTCATGGGCCAATCTTGCTACGGAATTTGTCGAGGCGAAGAAAGACCCAACTACGCTTCAGGTGTTCGTTAACACCATACTAGCAGAAGGCTGGCGCGAAGAAGGTGATGAGCTTGACCAGGCCGCGCTCACAACGCGCCGTGAGCCCTTCAGCCTGCGAGCTATTCCCCCTGATGTGTTGATGCTCACGGCGGGTGTTGACTGTCAGGATGATCGCCTAGAAGCCGTTGTGATCGGCCACGGCAAAGACGGGGCGGCATTCGTGCTTTCACATCAAGTCCTATGGGGCGCGATTGCGAGCGGCGATGTCTGGCAAGAGCTTGAAGACCTGCTACGCGCAACATACCAGCACCCCAACGGGGGAATGCTGCGCATCGATGCTGCGGTGATCGATAGCTCAGACGGCGATCACCAACCGCACGTCTACGCCTTCACGCGTCCCCGCATGGGCCGCCGAGTCGTGGCTGGCAAAGGTGTCGCGGGATTCTCACGAGCCCCTATACAGCGCAGCACATCGAAAGGCGTGAGCTTGTTCCTTGTTGGAGTCGATGCTGTTAAGCAGAACCTATTTAATCGGCTGGCAGGTGGCGGTTCGATTAAATTCTCAGAAGATCTTGAGCCCATTTACTTTGAGCAGCTAACCAGCGAGCGGCGCGTTGTGCGCTACGTCAAAGGCTCACCCCAACGCAGGTTCGAGCGGATTCCCGGAATGCGGGCTGAGACTTTAGACGCAACAGTCTACGCCTTTGCGGCAAGGCATCTCGTAAATATGGATCTCAGCCGCCGCGAGTCTGAGCTTGCGAGCGTGCAGCCGCCTGCCGCGATTCCTGCCGTGGTGCGATCTGCTTGGATGAGCGGCACACGATCCATATGAGGCCAGCGAGCGCCAGCAACACCCCGGTTGCTCTCCAAGGATAGCTCACGGCTAAGACCATGATCGTGAGCCCTGCCAACACGCGGGGGAATCTCAAGATCAACACAACGATGAAATCCATCGACTCACCTTTGACGTGCCTACACACTTTAGACGTTACTTTTCTCAGTGTACGCACGATGGTATGGTCTGGTTCTCAATAGGAGAACTGCACCATGAATAACCTTTTAGCTTCATTGAACGCCCTCGCCGATGCCCAAGATCTCTGCGGCACGGATGAATTAGACGATCATTTTGAAATAATTCGTGCGTCGATATACGAATTTATTGGACGAGCCCAATTTGATGCCTTAATGAATCAATAGGTTTTGGATAATAGTTGGTTCTCTGATTTTCCGAATGAATTTAATTCAATTGGAAATCAAAGTATCTGGTTAGAACGATTTTCTAACCTACGGGGCGCCATTCTGTTTTTGCGCGCTTTTTGCGCACCAGCGCCGCACGAACTTACCCGCTGCTACTTTGCGGGTCAGCCGCCAAACCCACCCTGATCACGCGCCCACCCTGACTATGCCACCCTGCCCGTGCTTACCCTGCAAAGGGCTACGCACAGCAAAGCGTTCACGCCGGGCTCAGCCCGGCTTGTCGATATTGGAAATGCGTTCCAGCAGCCGCGCGCGGCGGGGAGGCGCGGGAGAGGTCTTGTCGCCCTTGCTATCCGCCAAGGGCGCCTCGGGGCCGCCGTTCGCCGCGCCCTTGACTGCCTTGAGATGAACTCCGGTGCGCCCTTCGCGGGCCGCCTCGCCGCTGACGTTGCTGGCAGAGGCATTGGTCGCTGAAACATGGTTTGCGGAAACATGGCTCGCGGAAACGTTGCCCGCTGGGCGCGCCGCGTCCGCGCCCGCGTCCGGCATGCGGGCGGGCACGCGCGGCTGCGCGATGCGCTCGGCCAGCGAGCGCCGAGGCGCCGCGATCCCGCCACCGGCCTGCGCGCCATCGCCTTCGGAAGGCTGCACGCTGAGACGATGCATCTCCTCACGAAAATGTTGCGCCTGACGCGCGAGCCGTTCCGTGCCCGCAGCCACCTCCGCGCGCAACGCCTCGATGGTGTGTTTTTGCTCTTCAACTTGGGCCTGGAGCGCGCTCATTTCCGCCTTGGTGGACAATGCATCCGCTTCATCGCGTACGCCAGCCGACTCCTCGTAGACCCGCAGCTGAGCCATGAGACGGGCAATCTCCGAGAGCTGCACGCGGTTCTCATCCTCCAGCGCGGCCATACGGTCCGCGTTGCCGGAGTCCGATTTCAGCGCCATCAGTTCCGCCTCGACCTTGGCGAGTTCCGTCTTGAGGCGGGCGGCCTCGGAGGCTTGTGCGTCCGCCGCGCCTTCGCTCCTGGCTGCAACGCCGCCCGCGGTTGCAGCCGCCTGGAGCTTCTCGATCATCTGCGACTGATCCTGCGACTTGGCGCGCAGGGCCTCGATTTCCGTTCGCAGCGCGACCTCGCCATCGAAGCGCGGATCGCCAATAGCTTCGCGGTTGCGCGCCGCGCGCGTATCCAAGGCGGCGCGCAATCGCTGCACCTCGCGGTTCAGCTGCACGTTGATCTGCGTCGCCTGCTCCAGCGCCTCCGTCTGGCGCGCTCCCGTCTGGGTCAGGGAGGCGATTTCCCCATCGCGCTGCAGCAGCATGCGGCGCGCTTCACCCAGGCGAGCCTCCACCTTGGGCAGCCGGTCGAGAATGGTCTGCTCCAGGACGCGGCGCGCGTTCTGATGCTCTTCGACGTTGGTCTTCTGCGACTGAAGCAGGTCTTCGAGCTCGCTGATGCGGGCATCGCGCCGGTTGACCTCAACGCTCTGGCGCGCTGACGCGAGCGCAGCTTCTTCGAGCCTCATCTCGAGCTTGTGCACCTCGGTCGCGTACTCGGCGCGGACACGATCCTTATCGGCGCGGATCTCGGCTTCGGTCAGCGGCAGGACACGCTTGATGCGCTCGGTCGTGAAGCGTTCCACGCGCCGCCGGTAGGCCGGCATGAGAAATAGCACCGCCAACGCCGCCAGCAGCGCGCCCAGTATGACCAGCATGGCGTTGTAAACGGTGATCAATGGCCTGTTCCTGGCACATGGGCGACGCGACGACAAAAGCCCGCCGGGCGGAAAGCGCGCCCGGCAAACAGCGGTTGATCAAAGCGCCGACTCAAAACGGGTTCCAAGTCGGGTTACGCGTATACTTCAAATAGCCGACGTTGGCACCTAAGCGGACGCCGATTCCGGAACGGATGGGCGCCAGGGTCACGTTGCCAGACTTTTGAAACTGCACACCGACCCCGCCGACAAGGTATGCCGCACCCTGAACGCCGCCGAACCGATCATAGATCTGGGAGGGATCCTGAAGGTTGTAGACGAGTACCATGACCTTGGAGCCTTCGGCCCCGACGTCATAGCCCAGCGTGGGACCTTGCCAATAGACTTTGTGGTTGCCAGCGTCCTTCGTGTACAGCGTGCCTTCGCCGTAGCGCAAACCTGCAATCAGTGCACCGCCGGCATCCTCGCCGAGGATGTATCCATTGGGGCGCCCCGCCTTTTGGAACGCCCATTCAATGGCTTGGCCAAGTCCCTTGGACACGGTTCCGAAGAAGCCGTGGCCCGCCTTGACGATCTCGCTCTGTGAATAATAGCGCCCGCTGCCTTCCTCTGGCGGTCCGCCCTCGCTCGGCGGCGGAACGGACTCGTAATGCTCCGCCCTTGGCGCAGAGTAAGGCTCTCCATAGCCGGCGCTGTCATCCGCGGGCGGCGCACCGGCGCCACCGCCTGCGCCGTGGCTGTCATAACCGTTGCGGCGCGTCCCATCCATCGGGCGAACGGGCTCGTAGGTCTCCGGTGCTGGTTTGATTTCATCGGGGCGGTAAGCGTCGTCGACCCGGCCCGACGCATCGTACCCGCCAGAGTACCCGCTGGAACCCGATGGGGAATAGGCATCACCGGCGGCCGAAGCCGCATATGGAAACGCGGCCATCAGCGCGCTGGCCAGAGCGCACCTCCAGCGGCGCGGCAAGCACACCTCAATCATCGTCGATCCCTCGTTCAACCCTCTCGCGAGGCTGGGCCGGCCGGTGCTGCTGAGCGCAGGTTGCCGGTTAGGGCGGCAGATCCGGCACAGTCCGATTCGCGCTAGAATCACCCCAGAGTTTTGCCGAAGTGTGGCCGAAAAGCGAGAAAACGCACGTCAGCCGCCTTTGCCCGCGGAGCCTGCCTTCAACCGCCTAAATCCGGCCAACAGGGGAGGACCGCCCCAGGCGACGAAACTCGTATTCAAGTAGCTCTCGGCACTCTTTCCGTAAATCATCGCGCCGCCGTCGATGGTCGTCACGCAACCGCCCGCCGCTTCCAGAATGGCTTGGCCGGCGGCGGTATCCCACTCGTAGGTCGGCCCGAACCGCGCATAAAGATCGCCCTCGCCGGCCGCGATCAGGCAGAACTTTTCCGACGACCCCACCGGGCGGGCCTCGTGGACGTCGAGCGCTGCAAGGAATTCGGAACTCGCCCCTCCCGTCGTGCGGCTGTTGAAGGCAACAAGTCGCCCACGATCGGCCGGCCTGGTGCGCAGACGTTCTAGTCCAAGGCGATCGAGCCCCGTGGGCGCACCGGCGTTCGCAGGCAAAACCGCGCGATAAGCTCCGCCATCCGAGCGGGTCACGTACAAGGTCCCCCTGGGCGGAACATAGATAAGTCCGAACACCGGTTTTCTTGCGTGCACGAGGGCGACGTTGATCGAAAACTCGGGCTTTCCGCGTATGAAGTGGCGCGTACCATCCAGCGCATCGACGAGAAAGAAGTCGCCCTGCTCGGCGGGAAGGCCGCCGGCGGCCGCCAATTCCTCCGCGATCACCGGAACGTGCGGCCAATGCCGCTCCAGGCACGTCAGCAGGATGCCTTCAGCCTCATGATCGGCCTCGGTGACAGGTGAGGCATCGGCCTTGGAGAGAACGGCGACCCCTGCAGAAAAATGGCGCAGCTCCGCGCGCGCTGCCTCCAGTACGGCTGGAAGCAAGGCGCCAATCAGCGAATCGGCCTCAAGGGTGGCCATCGATCTCCGTTTCCAACAGTTTCCCAGTTACCGCGCCCGATGTTGCTGGCCGCCGGCAGCGGTCCTTCGATCAAAGCCGCCGGTTCGCCCGCGCGGCCGCAAGCCCCGGCAGGCAGCGCCTCCACGCGCAATTCCTTGCCCGCAAACCGTGGCCACAATGGCTCATGGCGCCCCAGATCAACCAACGCCGGTCCGGGCAGGAAAGCAAGGGCTTGGCAAGTGGCTTGCGGCGCATGTATCAGTGCGCACTGGCCCTTTGCAAGCGGCCCTGTTTGCTCGCGTCGTGCTGTCGCGCTTGAGCTGCCGTTTTTGCATCATGGTGCTGGCCGCCAGACCAGACGCCCTTGAGCAATGGATTTCCGATGAACACCCGAGTTGTCCCTAGCGATCTGGAATTGGCTGCTCTGATTTCGAGCAAAATATGCCATGACGTGATCAACCCTGTCGGCGCCATCTACAACGGCCTGGAGATCCTCGACGAGGACGATGATGCGCAGGCCAAGTCCTACGCACTCACCGTCATCCGCAACGTGACGGAACAGGCGTCGGCCCGGCTCCAGTTCGCACGCTTCGCCTTCGGCGCGGCCGGCTCGGCGGGCTCCATGATCGACCTGGGAACGGCCGAGCAGATCTCGCGCGGCTTCGTGGGCATCACGCAGGGCAAGCACAAGCTCGTCTGGCGCGGCGCGCCCGGACACATGGGCAAGGACAAGGTCAAGTTGCTTCTCAATCTGGTCGCGTCCGCCGTCACCGCTCTGCCCAAGGGCGGCGAGATCGACGTTGCCCTGGGGGGATCCTTCGAAACGCCCAGCTTCCTGCTGCGCTGCCGGGGCAACGGCGCGCGCCCCCCGCAGTATCTGACCGACTTCGTCGCCGGCAATCCTCCTGCACTCGATGCCATGAGCATCCAGGCTTATTACACTTATCGGATTGCACAGACCGCCCATATGCGGCTGGAAATCCTGAAGGACGGCGCAGACATCCTGCTCGTTGCCAAGCCGCAAGCCTGAAGCCGGCTGATCGCCCGAACCCGGCACGGGCCGGGGCATTGTTGCAAACGCACGTCCGGCCCGCCCGTTTGCGCATTTCGTACCACCGATTAAGCGTGCATTAGGACATTGACGGGCACAGTCTTTCTGATTGGGGCGGGCTCGGCTTTTGCGAGCCTCATCCAAGCTACGCGAGCAGCCAGAGTCTCCAGACACGCCATGAAGCACATCTTGATCGTCGACGACTCTCCGATCATCCGCAAATTCGGCCGGCTTATTTTCGAAAACCTCGGCTTCCGCGTCAGCGAGGCGGAAAGCGCCGTCGAAACGCTGCACCGTGCCCGCACCGATCCGCCCGGCTACATCCTCGTGGACTGGATCATCCCCGGCGTGAACAGCCATGAGTTGATCCAGAAACTGCGCCGCGAGTGCGTCGAAGTACGCCCCTACATCATCTATCTGGTCACGGAGAACGATGTTCCCGATGTGACCAAGGCCTTCAAGGCAGGCGCCGACGACTACCTGCTCAAGCCCTTCAATCGCGACATCATCGAAATGAAGCTGCACGAGATTCAGGTCGCCGCCTGAGTTCTCCCCTTGTGGCGAATATGACGCCGTCTGGCTCTTCGCCACGCCACCTGCTAATCCTCGGCGCACGCCCTGCTGGCCTGGACCGGGGATTTCTTCTTGCTTCGCATCGATCAGCTCAAAGTCGCGCCGCTTCCGCCTTTGACGTTCACCGTCGGCGACGGCGAGTGTCTTGTCGTGGAAGGCCCTTCGGGCTCCGGCAAGACGCGCCTGCTGCGTGCCATAGCCGATCTTGACCCTTCCGATGGCCATGTCTTCCTCAACGGCGCGGAGCGCAACGAGGTTGCCGGGCCGCAGTGGCGCAGGAAAGTGCGCTATCTGTCGGCTGAGCCGCAATGGTGGACCGATACCCCGCGAGGCGCATTTCCCGCGGCTGAAACAGACAAAGCCGCGCAGGATCGCATCGCGCGCCTTGTCTCGTCGCTCGGCCTGCAGCCCGAACTGCTCGACAGGCCGATCGCATCTCTTTCCACAGGCGAGCGCCAACGCCTGGCGCTCGTGCGCGGCATTATCGACGAGCCGGCGGTCCTGCTGCTCGACGAGCCGGTCTCCGCGCTCGACATCCCGACAGCCGCCCTCGTGTCTGAGTTGCTGCGTTTTCAACTCCTGGCCGGGCGCGCGCTCATCATCACCGCCCACAACGACAATCCCGTCACGCGCCTTGGCCATGCGCGCCTGCAGCTTGCGCCGATCCCGGGGATGCCGCCATTGCGGCCGGGTGCGGGCGCTGCCGTTGCGTCCGCCACCCAAGCGCGCAGGCCAGGGAGCGCGCGGCCATGACCTCCTATGTGCCGCTGTCATTCAGCGATCTCGCCATCGCGGCCGCGCTCGTGCTGCTCAACGGCGCGATCTCATTTGCCTATCGCTTGAAGTTGGAAAAGAGCCTCGCGCTGGCGTCGCTGCGCATGATCGTTCAGCTGGCTGCGGTCGCGCTCGTCTTGCGGTTCATCTTCTTGCAGGTCGCTCCGCTGTGGACCATTGCCTTTGCGGCGGTGATGGCGACCGGCGCAATCCTGGAAGTCGTCACGCGCCAACACTACCGCTTGAAGCACAAGGGGCGGCTGCTGCTCAGCGCCAGCCCGGCGTTCCTCTCCGGCCTCGCGACGACGCTCGTTGCGCTTGCCGTCATCCAGCCCGACCCGTGGTACGCTCCGCGCTTCCTGCTGCCGATCCTGGGAATGCTGGCGGGCAACACGCTTTCGGGCGTTACGCTCGTGCTCGATACGCTAACCTCTGCCGCGGAGCGCGAACGTAGCGCCATCGAGTCCCGCCTGGCGCTCGGCGCAACGCGCATGGAGGCTTTCCAGGACATTCTGCGTAAAGCGATGCGTACCGGCATGACGCCGATCCTGAACGCGATGGCGGCTGCGGGCATCGTCTCGCTGCCGGGCATGATGACTGGGCAGATCCTGGCCGGCATCGATCCGCTGGAAGCGGCAAAATACCAAATCCTGATCATGTTCCTGATTGCTGGGGCGACCGCCATCGCCGTGCTGACATCCGGGCTGATCATGGTGCATTTCATAACCGACGATCGCCATCGGCTCCGGCTCGATTATCTGACCAAGTCAACGGGCTGAGGCTCTCCCTCAGGATGTGCCTTCACTCAAAGCAAAACCCCCGCGTTCGTGCGCGGGGGTTCAATCTTGCGTGCGTCGCGTGCGAAAGGCTCAGGGCGTAGCCTGATCGTTCCCCTCGCCGGCGCCGGCATCGCCGCCAGCCTCTTGCCCGGCCTCTTGTCCAGCCTCCGGAGCCGGCGACTTGTCGACCGATCCGGTCTCGACATGGCTTGGCGTCTTCGCGGCCGCTGCCTTTGCCGGCTTGGGCTTGGCGGCAGGCGCTGCGTTCGCGTCCAACTCGCTCGACTGCGCGGCGCTCTTGACCGGCGCGCCCTCCCAGCACACGCTCGCCTCTGCGCGGCATGTATATTCATCGAAAACGATGAAGTCGAGGAACAGCTCGCACGTTACGTCCTTCTTGCCGGTGGTGTACTTGGCGATCCCGTTCTCCCCGGCCCACTTGGCGATGTACTTGTCGAGCAGTTGCTTGGCGTCGCGCGCCGGTCCTTCCTTGCCGTAGTCGTTGACCGAGAAACCCAACCGCGTACAGGCCGCCGAAGCGTCCTCCGCAAATGAGAAGCTGAGAGCGGCGACAGCCGCGCAGGTCAGCGAAAGAAACGTTTTGCGCATGGATCGAACTCCGGCAATCAAACAGGAAATTTCGGCTATCTATAGCCACCGCCCCATGGCGTGAACAGGGCACGAGGGCTACGCGCGGCGCTCATGACGCTGGAAAAGCACCCCCGGCTTCAACTTCGATGCCGGGATCGACGAAAAAGACACACCAATGGCGAACACAGGACAAGGCTCGCAATTGGGCTTTCGTCACGCGAGCCGATGCCCGAATCAAGAAAAGAAGCGATGAATCATTGCTGGATGTTTGTCACCCCGCGACAACGCCCGCCGTCGAAATGCCGTGCAGCCCACTGCGCGGGTGCTCGATCCGTGGCCCCCATGTAGTATGCTGATCGAAGTTGCGTGCACTAAGGTGGAACGGGGAGAGCAACGATTGCGAGCCCGATCGCTGCGACGCGAACTCTCCCCCACAACAGGCGGAGACAACGGCATGGACATCGTTACCCTGATCATTCAGCTTATCAGCGGCGCTCTCGGCGGCAACATCGCGGGCGCACTTTTCAAGAACATCAGCCTGGGGAGCCTGGGCAATTCAATTGCGGGCATTGTCGGCGGCGGTCTCGGCGGGCAGATCCTCGGCTCCCTGCTCAACCTGCCGATGGCAACCGACGGCGCGGCCGCCTCGATTACATGGCGATCCTCACGCAGATCGTCAGCGGCGGCGCGGGCGGCGGAGTGTTGATGGCGGTCATCGGCCTGCTTCGCTCGATGATGGCGCGATGAGCACGAAGATCCGATGAGCACGGCGAGACGGTAGGCGCAACGAGACGATGAGGCAGAATCGAACGGCCCGCAGCAATCTGGCAGCGGGCCGTTCATGTTCGAACGTCATCGTCCGGATGATCGGGTTCGAATGACTTGCGCCAGCGCCGTCACCCGCACGCACGCGATCAGCTGCAGGCCTTGCGGCGCGCTAGGCAATGCGGCAGCCCGTTGGGCGCATCGCACTTCATCGAGACGCGGCCGACGGCTTTCCAACCATGCGCGGCGATCGAATTCTTCAAGGCCGCTTCAGCCATGAACTTCGCCAGATCCTCGGTGATCATCGTCGCTTCGCCGCCAGCCATCACACAGCCGGCCTGAGCCCCCGTTGTCGAGACCGCCGCCAACGCCATCGCGCTGAGCGCCATCACTTTCCAAGCCTTCATGACTATTACCCCCTTGTGTTGAACGTCTCGTGTTCGAGCGTTGAATTAAAGCTTGCAGATCGTCGTCTGCCCGCGGCACGTAACTCCCAGGCCGCCTTTCGAACAGCGGTACTTGACCGGATTGACCTTGTAGCCGGGCGTCGTGCCGTTGGCCATCCAGGACGCCCACGCCGACCAATCGGTCGCCTGCAGCAGCGCCTCATACACCTGGAATTTAGCCGCCTTCTCGTCGGTGCCTGTGCCTTCGGCAGCCTTCGCGACGCAATTGCCGGCGGCATGAGCGCCCGAAACCGCGAATGCAGGGCTGAGGGCGGCAATCGCCGCAACGGCGATCCACTTGAATGAGATCATGGTCTACTCCTTCAGAAATCGAGCTTGCGCGATGAAATCAGAGGCGCGCGGTGGAGCAACTTTGCCTATTCATTGTAGATTCGGCATCTGGCAATCTGCGCGCAAAAAGAGCGCGTCCAGCATATAAAAATAAACAGTGGCGGCGAGGCCACGCCTTCGCAAACAGGCAAGACGAAAAGGTCAAATACCTGGTTCAACCGGCTTGCTGGAGATTCACCGCCTTGGGTCCCTTCCCGCGCTTGTCTGGTTCGGTCTCGAAGGAAATGCGCATCCCTTCGACCAGCGCGCCGATCCCCGAGCGCTCCACAGCCGTAACATGCACGAAAATGTCGTTACCGCCGTCGTCGGGCTTGATGAACCCGTAACCCTTCTGCGTGTTGTAGAATTTCACGGTCCCAACCTGGCGCATGCATACTCTCCTCATGTTCCTTCGCGCGTGAAATCGCGAAAGCAAGTGCGAGGAGAGGCCAACCAGCGCGCCTCCGCGCCCGCACCAAACAGTGTATCGGAGCAGAGCCAACCGCGCGCGCCTCAAGTCCTGCCGACGTGTCCGTGAACGGATGCACCCAACCATGGCATAAGACGTCACCGGCATGCTTGGCTGCTCTACCCGGCTACAGCCTTTACAGTTACGCAAAATCGCGCTTTTCCTGCAAGCCGAAAGCTCAAGCCGGGCTCGTGCCCTCGAGAAAAAGCCTGCACCCGGACATCTGGCGGCTCACGACGACCAATCGTTCACGACAAAGCCGGCGCCCTGTCCGCGCGCCATCAGGGTACTCAGGACCGGCATTAGGTGGGCGAGCTGATCGGCGAGAACATAGGGCGGGTTGATGACGACAAGTCCAGTTTCGGTCAGCCCTGGCTGGAGGCCGCGCGCGCACACGGCTAGTGAAACGCCTATCAGTTTCTTGAGGCCCAAAGCTCTGACTTCAAGCAGAAATCGGCTCGCCTCGCGCGGATCCTTGATCGGATACCAGACGAGATAAGTGCCCGATGCGAAACGGCGCAACGCGCCCTCCAGCCCCGCCGCGAGCCGGGCAAATTCATCAGGCGCCTCAAAGGGCGGATCGATAAGGATGAGGCCGCGACGCTCGGGCGGGGGAAGAAGCGCCTTCAACGCCACCCAGGCATCGAGGTTGAGGACCTTGGTGTTGGGAGCACCCTTGAGCGCGCCCTTGAGTATGGCGAAATCCTCACCATGAAGCTCGTTGGCGATGAGCGTGTCGGACGTGCGCAGCAATGCGCGCGCGAGCAACGGCGATCCCGGATAGCGGCGCAACTCGTTTGACGCGTTGAACGCCCGCACGGCATTCAAATACGGCGCGAGCAGGGGAGCGGCCCCGGCTGGAACCTCGGCGTCGAAAATACGTCCAATACCGCCCTGCCATTCGCCGGTCTTGCCGGCCTCGGCGCCTTCGAGGTCATAGCCCCCGAGGCCGGCGTGCAGGTCAATGACCCGGAGCGGCTGGGGCTTGCCCGTCATGTATTGCAAGACGAGAGCGAGAACGGCGTGCTTGAGCACGTCAGCGAAGTTTCCAGCGTGATAGGCGTGGCGGTAATTCATGACGCCTGTAGAGGCGGGCTCTCTCGGAGTGTCAAGGCGCGCGTCACCCCTTGCGCTCCCAGCGCCCGTCCTCGGTCTGCTGCCAATACGTCACGGCACAACCCGCCTGCCTTGCGGCTGTCCATTGGGACCGCGCGATCGCAAGGGCTTCTGGATCGCCGCCGTCGAACAGATAGACCACGCGCACGAAACCATCGAACGTATCGGCGATCGCACCATCGACCAGGAAGCGCACCCCGGCCCCGTTGGGAGTTTCCGGCCCGGTGGTGAGAAACACAGGCTGCTCTTGGGCATGGCCCACCCTGCCCTGGCCGTGGGGCAGGAAGCTGTCTTCGTTGTATGTCCAAAGCGCCTGATCGAGCGCATCGAGGCGTTCCTGGCTGCCCGCCTGCACGACCGCTCTCCATCCCCGCTCCAGGGTGCGCGTGAGCAGGCTTGGCAACACATCCTCCAGAGACTGCCGCTCCAGATGATAGAACAGGACTTCCGCGGGGCTTTCGCCTGCACGCTCGCTGGTTTTCCCGCCTGTCATGCCCAATGTTTCCCGGCGCCTATTTCGCGCGCAACATTCGTACCCGGCTGCGTCCCGCGCTGCACCAGCAAAAATCTGTACAACTGCCCTGTGCAACGCATTTCGCGCAACGCCCTCGCCGTTGGCATCGCGTTCCCAGACGTACCTCATACTTTGGGTGATGCCTGCCCTTGCAGTATCAGCAGGATAGACTATCTATCGAGGTCCGGAGCGGCGCCAGATGTGCGGCTGTCGCCCGTGCGGGCGGTGAGCCAGGCAGCCTTCTCATGTTTGCTGCCTGTGTTCCCGCCCGCTGCGCTTTCATCGGATCATTCAACAAACCGTAGGGCAACGAACCTTAGAGACGTTTCGAAGACCCATCGAGACGTTGCGAACCGCCCGGGCACGCGCCTTAGCGGCGCTGGTACTTGCGCGGCACTTCGCCCGCATCGACGAGCGCACGGATGCACCCCTTCGAAAGCGAGCGCCGGTTGCTCTCAAAGCAGCGGCGCACCGCGCTGGATTCGGGATCGTACTGAGAGCAGAAATCCTGGTAGTCGAGCCCGCAGGCCTTTCTCACCTTCTTGTTGAAGGCAAGGGCGCCGGTGGCCGATACGCCGGCCACCGCCAGCGCCATGACGGCAACGCTCATTGTCGTCTGCAGTTTCCGCATCTGTTTACTCATCCTTGTTTGATGGCGCCCCGCAGGAACCCCTTCGGGCGAGCCCTGGAGCAAAATACCGGCTCGCGAGCATGCACGCCAGACCGGCCGTCACAGGCCCCCTAATCATGGCGCTTCCGCGACTATTTCTTGGCGAAGGGATTATCGCCCTTGCGCAAATTGAAGCGGACCGGCACGCCGGGCAGACCGAACGTCTCACGCAGGCTATTAGTCAGGTATTTCAGATAGGATTTGGGCAACACCTCGGCGCGCTGACAAAATGCCACAAAGGTTGGCGGGCGGGTCGAAGGCTGCGTGACGTACCGGATCTTGATGCGCTTGCCGGCGGCGGCGGGGGGCGCATGGCGCGACAGGGCCTCGGTGAGCCAGCGGTTGAGCTGCGGCGTGGGAACGCGCTTGTTCCAGATCTCATAGATTTTCACGATCTCGCGCATCAACTGGTCGAGGCCGGTTTCTGCCCGCGCCGAAATGGCGACGAGCGGCACACCGGGAACTTGCGCCAAGCTCTCCGCAACGGTCTCCCGCAGATCGCGCAGCATCTTTTGCTTGTTTTCGACCGTGTCCCATTTGTTGACGGCGACGACGAGCGCACGTCCTTCCTTGGTGACCATGTCCCCGATGGTGAGATCCTGCTTCTCGAACGCACGATCCGCATCGATGAGCAGCACGACGACCTCCGCAAAGCGTATGGCGCGCACGGCATCGCTGGCCGACAGTTTCTCCGCAAGCTCGCTGATGCGCGCCTTGCGCCGTAAGCCTGCCGTATCGAACAGGCGAATGGTCTGACCGTTGTATTGGATGTCGCTGGCGACGCTGTCGCGTGTAAGTCCAGGCTCCGGCCCCGTGATCATGCGATCCTCGCCCAGCAGGGCGTTGACCAGGGTGGACTTGCCCGCATTGGGGCGCCCGACGATCGCAACGCGGATCGGCTTTGGCCCTTCCTTCAAGACCTCGCCACGCGCTTCCTCGTCGTCGCCCGCGCCCGGCTTGCGGCGACGCGCTGGAAGCTTCAATCCCAGAGCGGCGAGGGTCTCGGCGACGAGATCGCCGATGCCTTCCCCGTGCTCGGCGGAGATCGCGAGCGGCGCGCCAAAGCCCAGCGAGAAACTTTCGTAGAAGCCTTCGGTGCCTTGGCGGCCTTCTGCCTTGTTGGCGATGAGGATGACGGGCTTGCCGGATGCGCGCACGAGCCTAGCGAACGCCGTATCTGCCGGGGTCACGCCCGCGCGTGCATCGACCACGAACAAGACGAGGTCCGCTTCCTCGATGGCTTTTTCCGTCTGCTTGCGCATCCTGTCGGCGATGGAGCCCGGCGCCGCCTCCTCGAGACCCGCCGTATCGACGAGGCGAATCTTCGGTCCGCCCAGATCCGCCGTCCCCTCGCGGCGATCGCGCGTGAGCCCGGGCATGTCGGAAACGAGCGCGGCGCGCGTACCCGTCAGGCGGTTGAACAGCGTCGACTTGCCGACGTTGGGACGGCCTACGATGGCGACGACAGGCAGCTCGGACATGGGCGGCAAGGGGCTCGGACGATGGGTGCAGAAACGGTGAGGGCCCCACATGGGGCCGCTCAGGACGGGGTTGTTCCTAGCCCAAAAATCAGTTGAGGGCGATCAGTTTCGCCGTATCCGTCAAAACGAACATCCGCCCCTGCGCGACGATCGGAGGAATGTAGACCGGATCGCCCAGGTCCATCGCGCTCCCAACCTTGCCGGTCGCCGCGTCGACGCCGATCAGCCGCCCCTTGCCGGAGGCCAGCCACAGCGTCCCACCCGCCAGGACCGGGCCGGACCAGACGCGCGTTTCCGGCAGGCTCGCAGTCCAGCGCGTGCTGCCGTCTGCGCGCGACAGCGCCATCAGCTTTCCGGAGGTATCGACCACGTAGACCGTATCGCCCGCCACACACGGCGTTTGCATACTGGGAACATTGACTGTCCAAAGGCGCTCGCCCGTATGGGCGTTGGTCGCGATCATCCGGCCCGCATGCCCGACGGCGTAAACCGTCCCGCCATCTATGGCGGGCCGCGAGGCGTCACTCATGGAGGCGAGCTGGGACGTGGCGCGCGTGCGCGCTAGGCTCTCGGTCCATACCGGCGAGCCATCGGCAACCTTCAGCGCCATCAGGTCGCCGGAGGGGTATGGCACCACGACGATATCGCCATCGACGGCGGGACTGGTCGACGTGGTCAGGCTCGCCTGCTGAGGCAGGCCGCGCACCGACCAGATTTCTGCGCCGTCCAGCGTGCTGAGGCAAAAGAAGCGTCCTGAAACCGTCACGACGAAGATCTTGTCGCCTGCAACCGTCGGCGCGGCGCGAACCGGAGCGCCGAGGTTCTTTTGCCACAGGACCTTGCCTGATCCAGGATCGAGCGATGCGACGACACCAAATCCATTAGCGACGAAAAGGCGACCGTTGTCGCCCGCCAGGCCGCCACCGTGGCCGCCGCCGCCATCGGACTCTGTCTCCGGGGCGGTAGAGACCTTGAAGATCTTGCCACCCGCCATCGAGAACGCGCTGACATTTGCTTCCGCATCCAGCGTGAAGACCTTCCCGTCGAAGACGATGGGGCTGGCCATCACACGGCCCGCCTTGGAGGAGCCTTCGCCAGCGCTCTGGCTCCATGCCTGACGCACCGCCCCGTTCAATGCGAGATTTCCAGGCGCATTGTTTGCCTCGCCGCCCGATTGCGGCCAGCTTTCGTTTGCGCGTTGCGGGGGAAGAATGATCGGCTGATCGGCCAACGCGAGATTGGATGCGATGCTGTCGGTCGTCTCGACGACCGGGATGCGCCGGCCCGGCAGCGGCGTCGCCTTTTCCTTGAACGGGTTGAGGTCACTGATTTTGGGCAGCGACGGCCCATCGCTGGCACACGCGGCCAATACGATTGCGGGCGCGATGAGCACGGCCCCGACTGCGCGCCTGATCCGTCCCGATTCCCTCCCGGCTCCGTCCCCCAAAGGCATCTTCTGCTCCTGCCGTCTGTTGGGCGCCCTCAACGCGGGCACGGAAATCTTCTGACGCAATTTACTGACGATACCACTGGCGATTACTGAGCGGGCTTTGCCGGCTCGGCTGCGCCGTCAGTTCCTGCAACTCCACCCGGGGCAGCCTCGGATTTCACCTCCGGCGCCGCCTCCTGGCTGGCCGGCGATGGCGATGCAGCTTGCGGCTTCGCCGGCTGTTGGGCCTCCGGCGCAGCGCCGCCCGCCGACTCTTTTGCCACCTCCGCAGCCGTGATCTCGGCCATCACGATCTTGATGCGATCCTGAATGGCCCGTGTTGCGTTGGGATCGATGAGCAGCGGCTCGAGAAGCTTGCGCGCCTCCTCCAACTTGCCCGCCTTGTAGGCTGCAAATCCCAGCAACTCGCGGGCGCTCACTTTATAGGGGCTCGAGTCCCCCGTCAGCGAGTTGAGCCGATTCTGCATCTCGGTAAAGTCGGCCTCCCCCATGCGCAGCGATGCGGCCTGGAGTCTTGCAAAACTTTTCAACAACTGATCGGCGCTCGGGTCGGCCGCCAGCGCATCATAGGCGGCGACCGCCTCCGCCGTCTTGCCATCTTTGACGTAGGCGCCAGCGATATGCAGCTTGGCCAGAGACGCAAAGCCGCGCGGGGCCGTCTGCGCGATATGCTCGAACGCCTTGACCGCATCCTCGGTCTTGTTCTGGTTGGCGAGTTCGACTGCCGCATTGAATTCCGCGCCGGCGGTATGGACAGCCGTGATGCGGCGTGTCTCCAGGAACTTGTAGCCCGCAACGCCGGCGATGATGAGCACAGCCGCGCCGATGATCAGCCCGTTGTAGCGCTGCCAAAGCTTCTCCATCCTCTCGCGGCGGAGTTCTTCATCGACCTCTCGCAGCAGCGAGTCGCCATCGTCAGCCATGCCTTATGCTCTCCCGCGTTCCAATTCGGCCACGGCACGCTTGCGTACCGCCGCCGGTCATTCTTCCGTCGCGCCCGAACCTCTCGATGTGCGCGCCTGCAACAGTCCGCACTCCCGCTGGGTCTCGGGCTTTGAGGCCGCATCAATACTAAAGAGGGCGAGTAGAGCAAGCCCAACCCGGCCCCATCGCCGCGTTAACCCAGGTTTCCCCCACCAATCCGGCTCGGAAAGACGCCGGATCACGCGAAATCGAAGGCTCAAGTGCTTGGATTTTTCGTCTTTTTCGTGGCTCCCGCCCGCGAGGCAGGGGCGGACGCGCCGGCCGCTGAGGGCTGCGGATGCTCAACCTCGCTCTCTGCCTTCATCTGATAAGTGTGCTCAGGCGAGGGGAACGTGCGCGCCCGCACCTCCTGCGCATAACCGCGGATGGCGCTTTCGATCGCGGCGCCGATGGCCCCGAACTCCTTGACGAACTTGGGGACTCTGGGCGAAAGGCCGAGCATGTCCTCCATCACCAGGATCTGCCCGTCGCAACCCGGCGACGCGCCAATCCCGATGGTCGGGATCGCGACCGCGCGCGTGATCCGGTCCGCAAGGGGGGCGGCCAGAGCCTCCAGAACCACGGCGAACGCACCCGCCTGCGTTACGAGTTGCGCATCCTCCTCGAGCATCGCCCACTGATCGGCCGTACGCCCTTGCGCCTTGAAGCCCCCCAGTACGTTGATCGACTGAGGCGTCAAGCCGATGTGCGCCATGACGGGGATGCCGCGCTCGACCAGGAAATGGATGGTCTCGGCCATGCGCCGGCCCCCTTCGAGCTTCACCGCGCCACAGTCGGTCTCCTTCATGACGCGCGCCGCATTGCGAAACGCGATGGAGGGGCTTTCTTCGTAGGTGCCGAAAGGCATATCGACCACCACGAGAGCGCGCCTCGATCCGCGCACGACGGCGCGTGCGTGCATGATCATCAGATCGATGGGAACGGGAACCGTCGTTTCATAGCCATGCATCACCATCCCGAGGCTGTCGCCGACAAGGAGGAAGTCGCAATACTTGTCGGCAATCGCCGCCGTGTGCGCGTGATACGCGGTCAGCGAAACGATGGGTTCGCCACCTTTTTTGGCGGTGATGTCCGGCGCCATGAGACGCTTGATCGGCGGGTGTTGGGACATTGGTCGGTCGGGCCTTCGTGACATTGAGCTGGAACCATAGGGCCTGACAGGCAGCCTCGCCAGTGGGACACACAGCCAAGGTTGAGCGCCAGCCGTCGCAGCGCGTCCCGGCCACCGCAGACCCGATCGCCGCCGCTGCAAGTGAACCTTCCGAAGGCGCCGGCCGGGCGCATGCGCAAGGCCGATGGGAGATGTACACAGGCAAATCGTTGATTCCACGCCACATCCCGAGCGCCAGTTGCATCAAAAACCCCGCCGATTGTTGAGCAGCCGACATACGTCTGATAACCAAGGCTCAGTTGTCGCTCGCTACGTTCAGCGTCAGTATTTTCGGGGTGGTATCCAGTGGGTAGCGTCGCAATCCAACCCTCCAGCCGTCCGAGCCGGACGCCGCTGCGTGCGTTGCCGGTCGCAGCGCTCGGCATTCTGTTGGCTTCATCCCTGGCGTGCGCCGCACAGTCTGCGCCTCGCAGCACCGCCAAGTCCGAACCCGCCCAAGCATCCGCGGGCCCCAGAACCGTCGTCATCTCGCTTCGCAAGCAGCGTCTGCGTTTGTTCGAAGGCAACCGTGAAATCGCGTCTTCGCGTATTTCGACCGGGATGCGCGGTTTCGATACGCCAACGGGCGTGTTCTCGATCCTTGAAAAGAAGGTCTACCACGAGAGCAACATCTACGAAGGGGCGCCCATGCCCTTCATGCAGCGCATCACCTGGTCGGGTATCGCCATGCATGCGGGCGTCGTGCCGGGCTACCGCGCCTCTCATGGCTGCGTGCGCCTGCCCTATTCTTTCGCCAAGACGTTCTTTGGCCGAACCGACGTCGGCGGCCGCGTCATCATCACCAACGACGAAGTCGCCCCGCGGACGTTCCAACACCCTTCGCTCTTCAAGCCGTTGCCTGAGAACGACCCGCCAGCCCCGAGCCAAGGCGCGAGCGCTCAAAGCGCCGTGATCGCCGCCAACGATGCCACGGCCGCCGACAAAGCCGCCCTGCACTCCATCGTGGCCGGCGCCGCCAGTCCGGCGATGACGGGCAAGCCGCGCTCGCGGGCCGACGCCTTGCGCCGCCAAGCCAAGAGACTGGAGGATCTGAAGGCCGCGATGGATGACGCCCAAGAGCGCAAGGCCACAGCGAGCGAACAGGCCAAGGCTGCACTGCGCGCCGCCCAGGAGGCGGAAACGAACTATCAAACCGTGCGCAGGCCCTACGAAGAGGTCCTGAAGTCAGCCGCCAACGCGCAGGCCGCGCGTGAAAGCGCGCTGCGCGCGTACCGGACGTACCTGACCCGGATTGCACTTGGGGGCGACGATCCCCAAGACAGCCGCTCGGGCAACCCCAGGAGCCGCGATGGGGAGCCCGCACCGTCTGGCGATGACCGCGAGCTTGACCTGGAAGACCGCATTCTTGATTTGACCGTCGAAGCCGACGCCGCACGCGCGAATTCAGCAGAGGCCGAGCTTGCCATCGCCGCCGCAAAGGCCGCATTCGCGACCGCCGACGCCGCCAAGGCGCGCGCCGTGGAGCAAGTCAAACAGGCGGTCGTAGACCTGCGCACCGCGCAAAAAGAGTTGATCGAAGCACGCGAGCAGGCCCTGCGTCGTGACCGTCAACTCTCGATCTTCATCAGTCTCAAGTCACAGCGCATCTTCATTCGCCAGGGGTTCGAGCCCGTCTTCGATGGCCCCATCGAGGTCGACGATCCGCCCGGCGCCGTCGGCACCCACGTCCTCACGGCGATCGACTACGACACCAGCGGCAACGACTTCGTGTGGCAACTCGTCAGCGCGCAGCCGCCACGGCCCGCCTCGGCCGACGCAGCATCTTCCAGGAACAAGAAGCGGCAACCCGATTCGGTATCGATCGACTCGCCGCTCAATGCCGAAGCCGTGAGAGTCGCCCTCGATTCAATCCGCATTCCCGAGGATGTCCTCGATCAGATCGCGGAACTCGCCAAGCCCGGCACATCCGTCATCATCTCCGAGAAGGACCTTTCGCACGAAACGGGCAAGGGCACCGAGTTCGTCGTGCTGACGCGCTGAGCAAGAGCGCGCGTTAGGAATAGTGGAAAGCGGTTTTCCTGCAAAAAGCGCGATAAGAAAATGAGCAGAGCCATTTGCGCGATGCCGAGAAACGCGCAAATGGCCCTGAACGGCTCGTGCACTCACGCGCTCAATGCCGGCAGCGGCGCAACGCCGATCAGCCATTCGTGCAGCCGGTAGAGCATGGCAAAGTAGAAGGCGCTGCCCACCACGACGACGGCCACGTCGTTGAGGATGCTTGCGGGTTCTTTGGTTCCCAAAGGTCCCAGAGCGCCGCGCGCCTTGACGCTGACGAGATCATAGGCGGCGTAGCCGAGAAAAGAGCCAAACAGCAGGATCGAGGCCAGATCCCCATTGGCCAGCAGATGGGCCAGCGCCCACAGTTTCACCGCCATCAGCATGGGATGCTTCACCGCCGTGCGAATACGCGAAGGAACGTAGGCTGCCACCAGCAGGATCATCGATGGCAGCATCAGCGCCAGCGTGATGTGGCGCATGAACGCCGGGGGGTCCCAGAGTACCGGGTTCTTGCCCGGATGAAGCTGCATCTTGTGATAGCCGAGCACGATGACAACGAAGCCGCCCAGCGAGATCAGCGAAAAAATCGCCCGGTACATGCCAGGCCCAAGACGATTGGCGAGGCCGTTGCGGATTTCTGGCGAGGTCGGCAGCAGATGGATCCCGAGAAAAATCACAAGGCCGACGATCATCAACATCATGGCATGAGGCTCCCTTTGGAACTGGAACCCCGCCGGGCTCCTCCCCTCTTCGATGCGCCTTGTCTAAAGTGGTTCGGCGGGACTGCAAACCTGCGCGTGCCGATTTCAGCCAAATCAGGGAAAAATCCCCACTCGAAAGACGCTGTCGAGGCTTCGTGGCATCGCGCAACCGCCTCTAATCTTCGCACTGTCGCGCTTCGTGCCGAAACACCGGTTTCCACTTTTCAGCCAACCGCATCATTGTTTGGCGGACGCCGCCACGCCCCCCAGAAGCGGATGATCGGCCGCCAACATAGCGTCGAGCCTAACGCCGGCGCGCTCGCCGCGCGACCACATGATCTTGCCCAAGATCTCTTCGCCCGTGTCGAGCAAGATTGTCAGCGCCGTACCAGGGACGAGTCCGGTTACCCCGCTCAGGCCGATGCCCGTGCGCGACGCATTGTCAACGATGGCGGACTTCTCGCCATCCAGCAACAGCAGGCGCGCCCTCAGCTGCGTCACCTGACGCGCATGCAGACGGCTTTCGGCCCACATGGGCATCCGCATCGTGCCTTCATCGGTGACGCAAGGCTGCCCGCCGTCCTTGGCCGAACGCAGCAGCGCCTCGGCGTGCTCGTTGTTGACGGGCGGACGGCTGTAACGCACGGATGCCATCAGCTCGCGCACAACCGAGATGGCGGCGAGCGCGGTGCCGCAGACATGACGCCAGGCGTCCTGCAAGTTGTCGAACTCGGCCGTGCGGATCGTTGCAGAGGGCGCAGGACCAGCATCCGCGATGGCGTTCGTCAGGCGAAGGGCGTAGCCCAGGCGCGCATGGTAGGCCTGCAGCGGCAGGATGACGTACGGCGATAACGCGGCCGCCAGCACCGTATCGATATGACGGCGGTAGACCTGGGGATTGGAAGGCAAGTATCCCTTGAGATGCTTGACCGTCAGGGCAGGCGCCCGGCCCCTGTGCAGGGCGCTGGCGATACTCGCCGTAATCGCAACGTATACGCTTGCTTCTTCGATCTCGACCAGGATCGCACGCAGCGCCCCCAACACATCGGCGCTGATGGCGTCTGCCGTCGCCGAACGCCCCTCGCCGGACTCCACCGGCATCATCCACTGCTTGAGTTCGCGGGCAAAGAGCGGCTGGTAGGTCATGAATACGATTCTCGGGCAAAAAAGCTAAGTCTGGCTTTTGAGCATACGGCGCGATCGTAAACGCGCCGCTAACCAGTAAGGCGGGAATTGGCTCGTATTCGCCGTATACGTTGCCCAACCCCTCGTTAACGCCTGCATCAGGGCAGATAACCCTTGTCGAGATCGAGCGCCTGGCGCTGAAGGGACCGGCCCTGGGCGTCGAAATGCACCGCCGTCCACGCCATGTCGGTTCCGCCTTCCTGCGAAGATTGCGAACGCAGCGATACCATCACGGCTTCGCCCGCCTGCACCTGTAGAGGCGACAACAGCGGATAATAGAGTTGTTCCCAGTGCGTGCGCGGCGCATCGGGCGCGGTCGACAGCGTGATGCCATTGCCCAGATCGGCCTGCCACCAGCAGGCAAAGCCGTAGATCGTCGCGGGATGAGCGAGTTTCCAGCTTGCTTCACCTTTGCGGCTGGTGCGCTTGTCGAATCCGAGTTGGGCGGTGTCCCACTCCTTCGCGCTCGCTACGCCGTCGAGCAGGTCTGCGGGCTTGATCGCGCGCACGTAGGCGTTGTTGAGGCTCATGGTCTGAGCCGCGGAAAGATCGATGCCGTAGCCCACCCGCTCCCAGGCGCGCAGCTCGTGATCTATCCGCCGGACCACGACGGGCGCCACGAATTGCGTCACGCGCGAGGGAATCATCACGCCGCCATAGCGCAGGTAACGCATGCGCGCGTCGTGAAGCGTAGCGATCATGTGCTCTTCAAAGGCGTAGTTGCCCAGTGTTTCGGACACCACGACATCGACACGCGGCGGATCGTGAAATTCTGTCGAGTGACAGGGAATAACCTGGCAGTTCTTGGCTCGGTTCGCCTTCAGCACCTTGGCCGCCACGCCTGCCACTTCAGACACCTCGAACAGCAAAACTTCGCGTGCGCCGAGCTTTGAAGCCATCAGCCCAAGGACGCCGGTGCCCGCTCCGATATCGGCAACGATCGTCCTGCCGGGCACGATCGCGGCCTTGAGCGCCTTGTAGAAGGCCTCGTTGCGGACTTTGTCGGCGATGAGCGTGCGGTGATATTCGATGCGCATTCAGGCGGTCCTCGGTGCGCCCCGTTCAATGGCGCGCGTGATTGTGGAACGTCACAGTTTGAGATGCGCCCCGCGGATCTGATACAGCGTCAGCGCCGTGGCGATCGCGAGGTTGAGGCTGTCGAGGCGTCCGGCCATGGGGATCTTGACGCGGCGGGTGGCGGCACGTGCGAGCCCCTCCGACAGGCCCGGACCTTCGCTGCCCATGACGACGAGCTGCGGCCCGCGATAGCGCACGGCGCGAAAGTCCTCGGCCGCCTTCAGGTCGGTCGCCACGACATCTCCCGGCCACTCGGCCGCAAGAGCCATGAACGACGCCACGTTCGTGCGGACCAGCGGCACGCAGAAGATCGACCCCATGGTGGCGCGGATCGATTCCAGCGAATAGGGATCGCAGCAGTTCCCAATCAGCAGGATGCCGGCCACGCCGACCGCATCGCAGGTACGAATGATGGTGCCTAGGTTGCCGGGATCGCGCACCTCTTCGAGCGCGAGCCATGTCTGGCCCTCGTCGAGATCCCCCGCCTTGGGCGCGTCGGCGAAGCTCTGGCTGAAGACGCCCAGCATCGTCTGCGGATTGTCCTTGGAGGCCAGCTTGCTCAACACCTGGGCGGAGACCTCCAGAACTTCCGCGCCTTCTTTCAAGGCCCAGGTCACGAGTCCCTTGCTGACCCCGCCGTCGGCCGTTCCCGCCTGATATACGAGCGTGCGCGGCACGAAGCCGTTGTCGCGCGCGGTAACGAGAAGCGAGGCTCCCTCCGCCACGAACAACCCTGTCTGCTTGCGCACCTTGCGCATTTCCAGCGCGCGGATCGCCTTCACGCGATCGTTCGTGAGACTGGTGATCGCCTTGGGCTCGCGCGGCCGCTCGCCGATGGGCTGGCTCTGCTTCATGGCGCGCTCGCCCAGCGCACGAACAGCGACGTCGGCACCATGAGCCCGCTTTGTGCGCGGATCGCCAACTCGCCGGCATCGAAGGCGCCGCCTTTGCCGCTCAACGTGTCACGCAACAACTGATCGAAGGCAATGGCCGAGGCACGGATGGCATAGACCGTCAAAACGAGGCCGGCCCGGCCTGGGGCAAGCAGCCTGCCGCAGTCGGCCAGCAGCGCAGGCAGGTGGGTGAAGAGATCCCACACCTCACCCTCCGGGCCCCGTCCGAACTTAGGGGGATCGACCAGGATCATGTGATATGTGCGCCCGCGCCGCACCTCGCGCGCTGCGAATTTGGCGGCATCATCGAGGATCCAGCGGATCTTGGCGCCGTCGAGCTTGGAGGCCGCCTGATTCTCGCGTCCCCACGCAATAGCCTTCCTGGAAGCATCGACGTGGGTGACTTCCGCGCCTGCCTTCGCGGCCAGCAAAGACGCACACCCCGTATAGCCGAACAGATTGAGCACGCGCGGGCTTTCGCCCTTGATCTTTGCAAGGTCACCCAGCATCCACTGCCAGTGCGGCCGCTGCTCGGGAAACAGGCCCAGGTGCCAAAGCCCCGAAAGCTTGCACAACATCGTCACGCCATCGACCACGACGGGCCAATGCTCCGGCACGGGTTTGTCGATGCGCCATTTGCCCTTTTCATCGTCCTCGCCGGATGCCGAGAAGACCGCGTGGGCCTTCGCCCAGTCGGTCCTGGCAAGCCGCGGCTTCCACAACGCCTGCGCTTCCGGCCGGTCGACCAGCACTTTGCCGAATTTTTCGAGCTTCCGGCCCGCTCCGCAATCGAGCAGCGTGTAATCGGCAAAGCCTGAAGAGGAGGCGATGGAGAGCGATGAGAGGGGTGCTGACATCTCGACAGGGCCGGGCGGGCGTTTCTTAAAGGCTTGAGGAACTGGCCGGGGCTCTAGCATGATCCGCCAAACTGCGCACCCTGACGGTGGGCCCTGAGTGGGCGCCTGACTGCACATCCTGGCGGGCCCGGCCGCCAGATCGCGCCAACCCATTGTTTTGACCATCTATTGAAACCGGCTTAATTGCTCAGTCCACAGCTTGTCCCAATTGAGCCACAGCTTCACACGTTCGCGCCTCTACGCGTTTGAGAGCAAAACACGAATCGGTGCAGAAATCGGTCAGAAGCTAGGTTTTTCCGGAAAGTTGACGATGGCCGTCGAGGCTACCCGCGCACCCCTTTCAGTCTACATGCTCGCCGATCATCTCGATGCGACCCTTGCCGCAGGCGAGGATCTCGTCGCGCGTGGCGGGGATTGGCGTCAACTACTTGAGGCTCCAGGCAATATGCAGACTTTGCCCCAGCGCCAGCGGACTATCGTGGAGGACATCCGCGCGCTAGAACTGATGGCCATCGCGCGCACGCTCAAAGCCCGGGATCACGCCCGCGCACTCGCCCGGCACGATGAGCGGTTTGCGGCCATCGCCAATCTGTTTGTATCGGGCACCGCCGTTCTGCTGGACGCCGTTGAGGATTGTGGCGATGCAACGTCTGCCGACTTCGATACGGCCGATGGGCTTGTTGCTTATGTCCGTGGCAGGGGACTGATTGCGCCACACGCAGCCGGCATCGCGAGCACCGCGCAACTGACCATCGACGACAGCTTCCTGGTGGCAAAGCGCGCTGCCTTGGGTCCGTTGATGGATATGGCAGCCGCCTTCCTCGACGCGCTCGAGGCACACTACGACCTCTTCGCAACGCACCAAAAGCGCGAGGACGGCGCGCAAACCGCCGGTGGCGGCGAGGAGACAATTGGCGACGAGGAGACAATCGCCGGCGACGCCATCGAGTTGCAGATCGCAGCGGCGCGCGCGGAAGCGGAGCCGGAGGCGCCGGCGGCATCTCCAATCTCATCGCGTGACGCGCCACGCCAAGAGTTTGGCCGGCGCGAGCGCATGCCCGTCAACTAGAGCGGTTCTTCCCAGGAGTGGAAAGCGGTTTTCCGTCAAAATGTGCGGCGAGACAAAGAGCGCAGCCGTATGCACGCAGGATTGGCGCCATCGCGCAAATGGCTCGGGACTGCATCATCCTCCGGCTGCTTCCGACAAAGGAGGATCCCGGCCCGAGCGGCCGGGACTTTTCTTGAGAGCCTATCGTTGAAACCGCTCAGAGCGCTTGGCGCATGCGTGCGTAGAGCGCGTCAGCCCTCAGCGTCGACGGTGCGATGCGGCGAATATCCGGCTTGAGTCCCAGCGCACGTCGCGCGGCGGCGCGAAGCCCATCGGCCGGTGTCACCAAATCATCCCCCCCGGAGTCTTCCTCGATCGCGACCATGTCGGCAGCGGCAACCTTGAGGGTGCCGGCATTGGCCATGGCCAGCATCATGCCCGCATGCGCACTGGCCATCGAGGCGAACTTGCCCATGTGGCCGGGAACGGCGGCGTAACGGCGGTTCTTCTTGTAACGCGCCTCGGCAAGCGCCGGGGCGTCCGCCACTCTCACGATCAGTTCCGCAACGCCTTTGTCTTTGAAGCCGAGCTTCTCGGCGGTGGCGCGCGACACGTCCAGTTTGCGCTTGCCCCAGTAAGGGCCGGAATTATTCACACGAACCGTTGCCGCCTCGCCCGTCGCCGGATTCCACAGCAGCAGCACAGTGCCGTTCGGATAGATCGGGCTTGCCGCGTTGTCTGCATCGTTGGGCCGGAATTTCTCACCCGACGACGTCAGGCCGCACGGGTTGAGGCGATCGCGTTTGCAGTCGTCATAAAAAGAGGTCGAGAACGCCTCTTCGGTCCCCACGAGCTTCACCATCTCATGGATGGTCTTCACCTGATGGCACACGCCATTGAAGCAGTATGTCTTGCCGGGTGTCTTGGCCTGTGCGGCGGCGGGTGCGAGCATCGCAAGCGATGCAGTCAGTGCGGCGGCGAGCGGCCGGCGGATCATTCGGCCCGCGACGCTGCGGACAAACGCAGTCAACATAGTGATGCTCCTCAGTTCCAAATTCTGCGCGCGTGCCTCTAGCGCGCCCGTCCTCCATGGGCCTCCTGCGGGAGCGGCCTTGGTTGAGACGGCCGGGCCAAAGGAGGCGGGCGGAACTTAGAAAGGAAGCTTAACGATGCGCACCGTGGCGGATTGCCGCCTGATGCTGCAATGCAATACAACGATGTTCGCGCATATCTTTCTTTCTCTTAGCGCATTTCCTTGGCGTTGCGTCTCAACCTGGGAGCCGCACCAATTTGGCCCGCAGCGTGGCCATCGCCTCCGCTAGGCGGGCTGGATCGGTGGCGCGCAAGACCAGATCGACCGTCGGTTTGCCCTCACGCATGGCAGGGTAACTGCCCATGGCGACATCGGGGTAGCAACGCTGATGCTCGGCGAAAATGTCGGCGATCGCACTCTCGGGCCGCTGCAGCCGCAGGCTTTCCGAGAGCATCCGCGCCCCTTTTTGCAATCGCGGGGTCACAGCGTCGAGCATGACTTGCATGATCTCGGGGATGCCGGCCATCACGATGACGTTGCCGAGAACGAAGCCTGGCGCGATGGAGACCGGGATCTCGACCAGTTCGGCTCCTTCGGGAATGCGCGCCATGCGCAGACGGGCGGGCGTCAGTTCTAAGCCGCGGGAATCGCAGGCGGCCTGCATGACCGCCCGGGCGCGGGGGTCGACGTCGATCGAGACGCCGAACGCCTTGGCCATGCTGTCGGCGGTGATGTCGTCGTGGGTAGGCCCGATGCCGCCCGTGGTGAAGACATATGTATAGCGCGCGCGCAGCGCATTCACGGCCCCTATGATGTCCGCCTCGTCGTCGGCGACGATCCGCACCTCGCGCAGCCGGATGCCGACCTCCGTCATGCGGTCGGCAACCGCGCCGATATTCTTGTCCTTGGTCCGTCCGGAAAGGATTTCGTCCCCTATGACCAGAAGGGCGGCAGTGACGTCGTCAGGCGTAGCCATGGATCGGCTCTCTGGTGGGCTGAAGCGGTCTGTTCCATAGCACCCCGCCGCGACGCGCGCTAACGCGACCCAACTGCACAACCGGGCTCAAGGCCGGGCCTTGAGGCCCTCGGCGATATCGCGCAACGCGGCATCGACCTTCAGCCCCAGCAGTATTTCGCCGCGCTCGGCGCTCGCGCGGGTCGGGTCCCCCACGACGCCCTTCGCGTTGGCCGAGAGCCTGTCTTTGCGGATTCCGCCCGGATAGGCCGCCATCAGCTCCGATGTGTCGCGAATGGCCGCATGGGTGCCGATCTGCGCTTTGGTCTCACCCTGGGTTTCCAGCCACGCCTCTGCGCCATTGTCCGCATAGTAGGAGCTTGCCTGGATGGCGCGGACGCCCTCCACGGCCCAGGCTTGCGTCAGTGACTTGGCGACGTCGCGCTGCGGCGCCTGGTTGGGGCCGCTGTCTCCAAGCAAGACGATCGTTTTGAAGCCATGGGCGCGAAAGCTCGCCGCCGCGTTCTCCAATACGGCCGCAAATACGGCAGGCGGGATGCTGATGGTGCCCGGATAGGCCATGTGTCCTTCGCGCTTGGCGATGTCGCCCTCCGGCACGTAGGACATGACGGGCGCGACGAGCGCGTTACCTAGCTTTCGCGCGATGCGCCGGGCCGTTTCCGCCACGATGAAGTTGTGCTTGCCCAGCACCATGTGAGGCCCGTTCTGCTCGGTGCCGCCGGTGGGAATGATGACCGTCGTGACGCCTTCTGCAAGCGCCTCGGCGACCTCGGGCGACGTCATGCGCTCGATCTCGACTTCGCGCCCGGTCGCCTGCGCGCGCGCCTTGAAGGCCACAGCCGTAAGGGCCGCCGTGACGGCGAACGCAAGCAGCGCCGCGCGCCCTGGCTTTCCAAATGTGGGTGTCAACGGCTGCCTCCCTGGTCGATTTCCTCGCCGCTCGGCACTTTAGCAGTTTCGCATTGCCCGGCGCATTAGGTACGGTTATTGGCCGGGCATGAAATTTCCCTCTGCCCTGCGCCGCGGCCGTCTCGTTCAGCGCTATAAGCGTTTCCTTGCCGACGTAACGTTGGACGATGGCACGGCCTTGACCGCCACCTGTCCCAACACCGGTGCCATGCTTGGCTTGACGACGCCCGGCTCCACCGTCTGGCTGTCCCACAGCGGCAAGGCTTCACGAAAATATGCCCACACCTGGGAGATGGTCGAAGCCGACCCCGGATCTGGCCCGACGCTCGTTGGCATCAACACCGGACATCCCAACGCTCTCGTCGGCGAGGCGATCAACTCAGCACGCATCCCCGAGGTCGCCGGCTACGCGAGCCTGCGCCGGGAGGTCCGCTACGGGGTCAACAGCCGGGTGGACATTCTCTTGGAGGATATGGCCAAGGGGCTGTGCTACGTCGAGATCAAGAATGTCCACCTGATGCGCACGCCCGGCCGTGCGGAGTTTCCCGATTCCAAGACCGAACGCGGCGTGAAGCATCTCGCGGAGCTTTCCGCCATGGTGTCGGAGGGGCACCGTGCGGTCATGATCTATCTCATCCAGCGCGCCGATGCGCAGACCTTCAGCCTTGCGGCCGATATCGATGGCGCCTACGCCAAAGCCGCCGCGCAGGCAGCCTTGGCAGGGGTGGAAATGCTCGCCTACCGCTGCAGCCTGAGCCCTGAGGAAATCCTGGTCGACAAGCGCATCGACATCGAACCGCCCGCCTGAAGGGTACGATTTTCAACCGCCTGGCATTTCCCCGGTCGAACCCCCGGATCCGTGAAACCGGCTTCACAAAGTTGACGATGACGTGATTGCGCTCAAAAATCTCTTCGTAGCGAAACGTATCGGCCTCGCGCGCCTTATATGGATCGATAGCGCTGACCCGGCGGACGAGCAAAGGTCCAGGACAGCGCTGAGGGTTGAAAACAAGAAGGGAGCATCCGCGATGTTCACCCGCCGTCAGTTCGCCCAAGTAGGCTTGGCTGCCGCAGCCTCACTATCTACGCTGAGGCAATCCGCCCGGGCCGACGAGGAGAAGGATATGAGTTTCGAGATCACCAAGACCGATGCCGAGTGGCGCTCTCGGTTGACACCCGAGCAGTATCGCGTCTTGCGCAAGCATGGCACCGAGCGCTCCGGCAGCTCACCGTTGGACAAGACCTATGCCCCGGGCGTCTACAATTGTGCCGCCTGCGATCTGACGCTTTTCTCCTCGGAGACGAAGTTCAACAGCGGCACGGGTTGGCCGAGCTTCTGGAAACCGCTCGACAATGCCATCGGCACCTCGGTCGACAGGTCGTTTTTCACGACGCGCACCGAGGTCCATTGCCGCCGCTGCGGCGGTCACTTGGGTCATGTGTTCCAGGACGGACCTCCACCCACCGGCCTGCGTTACTGCATGAATGGGCTCGCGCTCAAGTTCGTGCCGGCGTCCACGGGTTGAGGCTAGCGCACAGCGGATCATCTCGAGCAAGGAAGCCGTCAGCCATGGAACGGTTGACACTGTTCATCCTGGGAGCGTTCGCAGCGATGGCTGCGGCGTACGCTCTGCCGCTCACGGCGCGCGAAGCCCCGCCAGGCAATAGGCAGCAGGAACAAGCAGAGCGCGCCGTGCAGGCGACGGCCAAAGCCGTTTTTGCAGCCGGCTGTTTCTGGTGCGTGGAGAGCGATTTCGATAGCGTCCCCGGCGTGATCGATACCACCTCGGGTTACACGGGCGGCAAGCTCGACAATCCGACCTACGAGAACCACAGCGGCCATGTCGAAGCCGTACAGGTGACTTACGATCCCGCGCGGGTCAGCTACAGACAACTGCTCGATTACTACTGGCGCCACGTCGATCTGACGGACGGCCGCGGGCAATTCTGCGATCGCGGTTCTTCCTACCGGCCGGCGATCTTCGTCGGCAACGATACCCAGAAGGCGCTTGCCGAGCAGAGCAAGAAGCAGTTGGAAGAAAGCGGACGCTTCGACAAGGTCGCGGTGCGGATCGAACCGCTGGGCAAGTTCTTCGCGGCCGAGGACTACCATCAGAATTATTCTAAGAAGAACCCGTTGCGCTATCGTTATTATCGCGCAGGATGCGGTCGCGATGCGCGCCTCGAGCAGCTTTGGGGCGCCGAGCATCGGCAGCCATAGCCAACACCCTGTTCACATTATCGCGATGCGCGGGAGCGCAGATATCTGCGACACATGAGCGCCCGCAATATCGAATTGCCCGAAATTGAACGTCGAAATGCGCTTTGAATGCGGCGGCGCACGCTTGTCATTGGAGCCTAAAAACTTGAGCCATGATGCGTTCGCGCGCGGCTCGATTTTGCGAGGCAGCACAGCATCGTGCTCCGCCTAGGCACCGTTCGCTCATGCGAGTTGCCCTTGTGCATATTTCTTCGTCCATGTCATATTCCCGTAGCACGAAGGTCGTATCAGACGCAGTGTGATTAAGCGAAGTCTTTGCTCACAAGTTCATTATGTGCTGGAGGGCAGTCATGACGAGTGCAAAGGCCGAATTGCTCGGCAAGGTCGTGATCCTATTGAATGGCGCAAAAGCCGAAAAGCAGACCGGCAAAGCCGTCGACGTTCAGGCGCCTGAGAAACTTCTCGAAACCGCACGCAAAAACCCCGACGCCGTAGCCTTCGGCTATGTGTCGGGCTGCTGGGTTGCGGCAGCCTGATCAACTGCGCGGCGCTCGGCTGGCGGTTTCCCCGCAGCGCAATCTGAAAGACCGAGTGGCACGCACCCCCGATTGAAAAGTAATACTCCACCCCCCGATTGAAATGTGAAAGGCGGCCTCCTGGGCCGCCTTTCTTTTGGTCTGCTGTTCTTGCCCTCGCAAGGCGCAGAGGTGCCCGCAGAGCGTCGCCCTATCAGGCGGCCGCTCGCTTGTGTGACGCCAAGACCTGATCCTTCAGACGCCCTGTCAGCTCAGCCAGATGGTCGAACTTGGATGTAAACGACCCGACCCCCGCCGTGGCTGAGCGCAGATCGACGATCAGGCTGTCCATCTCGGCGGCGGGAATGTGCGCCTGGATGACGTCCCAGCCCGGCCAACCGTTGCGCGCGTCGAACCCGAGGATCTGGCCGCGTCGCTGCGAGATGATGCCGTTGATGCGCGAGTTGGATTCCGACGGCACGGCGATCTCCACCGCCATGACGGGCTCCAGCAGGACGGAGGAGCATTTCGGCATGCCTTCCGACATGGCGAGCCGCCCGGCCTGCCGGAAGGCCATGTCAGAGCTGTCGACGGTGTGATACGAGCCATCCGTCAGCGTTACCGCAACGTCGACGCACGGGAAGCCGAGCGGTCCTTCTTCCAGATAGTCGCGCACACCGATCTCGACGGATGGGATGAAGTTCTTGGGGATCGCCCCACCGGTGATCCGTTCATCGAACGTGATCCCCGAACCGCGCGGCAGCGGTGCGATCTCCAGCTTCACATCGCCGAACTGGCCATGGCCGCCCGATTGCTTCTTGTGACGCGCTCGAATCTCGGTCGAGCCGCGGATGGTCTCCTTGTAAGCGACTTTGCGCGGCTCCCGGATGACCTCTATGCCGTACTTGCGCGCGAGCCGTTCGAGCGCCACGCGCAGGTGCATCTCGCCTTGGCCAAAGAGCAGGATCTGATGAGTGTCGGTGGTATGTTCGACGCTGAGCGAGGAATCTTCTTCCAGAAGCTTGGCAACCGCCGCCGACAGCTTCACCTCGTCCTTTCTGTCTTTCAGGCCCAATCCCGCCGCATAGACGCCCTGGGGCGCAGGCGGCGCCTGAATCTGAACCACGCCGCCTTTTTCCAGGGTAACGGTCTCGCCGGACGCCATATGCTCCAGTCGGCCGAAGGCAACCGTATCGCCCGCCTTGGCGGCGCCGCGCTTTGTGGTCTCCTCGCCCTTGATGGTGAAGATGCCGGCCACCCGCTCCTCCTTGCCATCGCGCCCGACGAGCGTGGCGCTGTCGGGGATCTCGCCCGTCAGCACGCGGGCGAACGACAGCTTGCCGCCCGCCTTGGTGTGCAGGTTCTTGAAAATGTAGGCTGCCGACCTGGCATTCTCGATCTTCAAACGCCGGGCGGTATCCTCGACGGTGGGCGCCTCGTGGCGCAGCGCCTTCAGCAGTCTCAGGATGCCATTGCCGTGCTCAGCCGAGCCCAGTAGCACCGGCACGATCGAACCATCACGCAACTCCTTGGTCAGATCGCCGAACACACGGTCCTTGGGCGGCATCATGTCGGAAAGCAACTGCTCCATGAGTTCGTCGTCATAGTCGGCCAGCTTTTCCAGCATCTGGAAGCGAGCTTCCTTCTCCCGGGGCGCGATGTCCTTGGGCAGCTCGACGATCTGACTTTCGGCGTGCTCGCGATAGACATAGGCCCGCTCGGAGGCGAGATCGACGTACCCGGTCGCGACACCATTCTCCCAGATCGGGATCTGGCGCAGTACCAGCGGCCTTGCGGATGCGGGCTGGAGTGCGGGAATGATGTCGCGCACGTGGGTCGAGGTCGCGTCGATCTTGTTGAGGAACAGAAGGTGCGGCAAGCCCATGTCCTCGAGCCGCTTGAGGATCATCTGCAGGGCCGGGACGCGCCTCGAGTCGGGTTCGCATACGACGACGGCGGCATCGCAGGCCGCCAGGGCGAGCGCGCCTTCATGCAGGAACTCGACCGATCCGGGGCAATCGATGAAGGTGAAGGTGTCGTCGAGGAATTTGACATCCGCGACGTTGAGCTGAACGCTCATGCCATGGTCGCGGGCTTCGGGAGAAGCGTCGCCGATGGTGTTCTTGGCTGCAACCGAGCCGGGTCTCGAAATTGTCCCGGTGCGGGCGAGGATCGCTTCGAGCAGCGTCGTCTTTCCGCTTGCAAAGGGCCCGATCAGCGCGATGCAGCGTGCGCTGCGGACCCCATCTCTACCACCTTGCGTGCCGTTTCCGCCCCTAGGGGCGCTTGCGTTTCCCATAATTTGCCTCCCACGTTCTTGCGAGGCGCGCGTCAGCGATTTGCGCCGCGCCCCCCGCCTCGTGGGACGAGCGCGGCTGGGTCTCATGCTCCACCAGCACCGCACCGCGCGCAACTACAATTGCGCATGTGCGGCGCACACGGTTTCGTGACGCTGTCATATTGCGATGCAAGGATCGCGATTACTGGCACAGGAATTTGTTGCGTCGCATCACAAGTTGCCCGTCCAAGCGCATGAAAATTCGTGACAAATAGCAAAAAAATAACTTGCCCGCCTACATGATCAGCCGGATAGTGAATCGACAGCGTAGGAGGTTTGAATGGGCACAAAACTGACTCGCTGTTCGAGCCAGAGGGAAAATGGCTCTTGTAAAGCGCGAGGCGCAGTAATGAGTATCGAGGCACTCATGTCCGCTGTGGACGCGGCAGGCTACGTGATGGTGGCGGAGAACGATCTACCCGAAACGTTTGGCACGGAGACTTATGCGGAGTCGACTGCCCTGACGGTATGGCAGCCCGTTCTGGCTGCGGCGGCCAGCAAGCCCGCTTGGTCGGCCCAGGTATCCAACGCTTGGTCATGGGTTATGGGCCGTTTCGTCAGCGGCGCCACGGCCTGATGGCTGGCTGAAAGCAGTATCCCAAATCGGCAGGCAATGGCTTGCCTGCCCGAGCGCGCAGCAGCGCTTTTTTGTTGGTCCGGACGCCTCTCGTTTGACCAACGTTCACTTGCGGCAGTGGCCGACGATAGTACGTCTTCCTGCTGCAAGGGTTTCTATAGGCCGCGCATCGGAAAAGCGCTACGTCATGAAACGCAAAAATGGCTCCCGGACGCGAGAGCCGGCTTCATCCGCCGAGCCACCAGACCACGATGACCGCGCCCAGCGTCAAGAGAAGCCCGGTCCTCCAAAGACGGCAAGAGCGGCAGGGTTGGCTCACCCGCCGCTCTATCTGATCCTGTGCGCCCCCCGCCGCAGATGGATCTTTCATTGACGAAGGCAGGCGCACATGGCTGCGCTCACTTAAGATTACCGCAGAACCGCTGGATGCGCTTGCACGCTTCCTCGAGGCTTTCGGTCGATGCGGCATAGGAAATGCGGAACGACGGCGGCCCGGCGAAGGCCGCGCCATGCACGCAGGCGACGCCTTCTTCCTGCAAAAGCGCGGTTACAAAGTCTTCGTCGTTGTTGATTTTGGCGCCCCCGGCGCTGGTCTTGCCGATAGTCTCCTTGCAGGAGGGGTAGACATAGAAGGCGCCCTGGGGCTTGGGGCAGACGAGGCCCTTGGCCTGGTTCAACATCGACACGACGAGGTCGCGCCGTTGAACGAAGATCGCATTGTTCTTGGCGATGAAATCCTGCGGCCCGCTCAGCGCCTCCACGCCGGCCCATTGCACGATCGACGAGGGGTTCGAGGTCGACTGCGATTGCAGCTTGCACATGGCCTTGATGATGATTTCGGGTCCAGCCGCATAGCCGAGCCGCCAACCTGTCATGCAATAGGCTTTTGACAGGCCGTTCATCGTAAGGGTGCGGTCATGAAGCCTGGGCTCGACTTCGACGACAGTCGCGAACTTGAGGCCGTCGTAGAGGAGATGCTCGTAGATATCGTCGGTGATCACCCACACGTGCGGATGCCTCAACATCACGTCGGTGAGCTTCTTGATATCGGCCGCGGAGTAGGCTGAGCCCGTGGGGTTGGACGGCGAGTTGAAGATGAACCACTTCGTCTTCGGCGTGATCGCCTTCTCGAGGTCCTCCGGCTGCAACCTGTAGCCGTTCTCCAACGTCGTCTCGACGAACACCGGCTTGCCGCCGCCCAGCAGGACGATGTCGGCGTAGGACACCCAGCAGGGTGCGGGCATGACGACTTCGTCGCCCGGGTTCAGGGTCGCCAGCAGTGCGTTATAGAGAACCTGCTTGCCGCCAGTGCCAACCGAAACCTGTGAAGTCTTGTAGTCGAGCCCGTTCTCGCGCTTGAACTTGGCGACGATGGCGGCCTTCAGTTCGGGGATGCCGTCGACGTCAGTGTATTTGGTCTTGCCGGCGTCGAGCGCCCTCTTGGCGGCGTCCTTGATGTTCTGGGGCGTGTCAAAGTCCGGCTCACCGGCCGAGAGCGAGATGATATCGCGGCCTTCAGCCTTGAGCTGGCGGGCCTTCGTCGCGACGGCGATGGTGGCGGAGGGTTGAATTCGGTTCAAGCTGTCGGCGATGAAGCCCATATCGGGTGGCCTTGCGAGTTCGAGCGGATGTTGATGCGCAGACGTGATCGCATACTTGCAGGTGAGAGCATTTCGCTAGTGCGAAATGGGCGGCGCGGAAGCTACGCCCAACCGGCCAGCATCGCAAGACGGCCTTTGGTGGGTTGGCTCTTGACCGGGTAATAAATTGGTAAGCACGTCGCGTGATACCATTCAGCCACATGCGCCGCCTATCTGGGTTGCAGAGGCGAATGCACGGCAATCGTCACATTGTCGGCCAATCGGCGCCATGTTGAGGCGCTCAATTCCATCAGGCGCAAGCTCTAGTCAATTGTCGTTGCGGGGAGGCTTGTTATGGCGATGGTCAAACACACGAAAGATGGCCGGCGGCCGTTCCGGCGGGCGGCTCGCCAGGGCCGCGGCGGACGCTTGTTGGTGCGCCCGGCAATCGACGCGCTGGCGGCCCTCGCCTTCTTCGTAGCCGTCAGCATGGCGCTGAGCTGTGCGCCAAGCTCCGCCAACCCTCACAATCCGGGACCAGCTGCCCAGTTCCGCAGCATGGTGGCGCCCGCCGTGGGGGACCCAGCCGAGGAGCCCACAATCGTGGAGATTGCCACCGCCAGCTCGCCCGAGGCACCCGACGCGGTTTATCGAAGAACCAGCTTCGGCGCAGCTTGGGTCTTGTTATCCTTTGCTTTTTCCATTCTGGTCGCGTTCAATCTCGCGTTTCTGCGCCATATGCGCCGCGTGTACGCCAAGAGTCGGCCGCCTCGGCATCCCGGCTCGAGCAGCCGCCCGCGCACAGGAAATTGATCTCAAGGCCATCGAGCCAAAAGGACCCCAGGGTTTTAAGATCTCAACAGTTTCGCCGATGAGCCAATTCCGCTGGGCAAGCGTATCTCGTAAAGTCATGAAACGTCCTAGGTTGCCGGCGCGTTGTCCTGTACACACGCGGTGAATTGGCGAATACTGCGGTCCGACGAAGACGAGGAGAACGGAATGTCGCATGGGCTGACGCGCATCCTGAAACCCGCCACACTCGCGGCGGCTCTGCTGGTTCTTGGCGGCGGCGCGGTCATCTTGACCCAAAGTTCTGAAACCTTGCTGCGTACCAGCTTCGCCCGGGCGCTCAAGCCGGCCGGACAGCAGGTGGCGGCTGCCCCGATTGGCGCGCAGCGCGGCAACGCGGCCGTCTCGGGCAGCGAGGATTTCTGGCTGACCGCCATGAGCCGCGACGCTGCGATGTCCAAGGGCGTTTCCCTCGGCGACCGGATCACTTTCACGCTGGACGGCAAGGAGCGCAACTACCGCGTCACGTCGGTGAGCGAAATCAAGCCCACCACGACACGAGTCGATACCCGCACGCTGAGCACGCGCCTGGTTCTGGTCACCGCGCGCGATACGAGCGCCGACCCTAGCGCGGCTTCGATCCGATTCGTGATCGAGATCCCCGGCGCACCCTCCTCCGTTGTCGCCGGTCGTCCGGCCCGAGCGCTCTGACCCTCTCGAGAGCTATGCCCAACGCAAGACGGCTCCGACGAGTGGTGCCTTTCGCTCAAGGCATGGCGTAACCTGAGTGCGTAACTCGAGCGATAACTGGCTTCCGCTGCGGGATATCCAATGCGCCTCAATCCCCCGACACTTCTCATGTTCCTGATCGCATTGGTGTTTGCGATCCTTGCTGTGATCACCAAGGCAGGCACGGGCTTCATGCCGCGGTTTATACCCCACCAGGAATTCTGGCTCGCCATCATCGCCTACCTGACGCTGATGATCGGCAATCTCATCCGCGGCCTTTGAACCGCCGCATCGCCCGCGCCCGCAGGCCCTAACCCCTGGCCGCAGCCCTAAGCCTTGCCGCAGCCCGCGCGCTCCGCGCCGTCCCTCGAGGCGCCCAAGGCACGCCCTTTGCACCCCTCCGGCGCGCACCCGTTAACCGGGTCAAATCGAAACAACTCGCGCGCCCGGCCTTGGAAAGTCCCGGACCGGCGCGCGGGTCAGCAGGGAGCAACGGCCGTGGGGAGCAGACTGAGCCCGCCCGTCTTGTACGGGATCTGCATCGGCATGGGACTGGCGCTCGCGAGCCAATATGGCAGCCAAGGCGCCCGGTTCCGCCCCGAACTCGTTCAATGCTACGCGGGCGGGCCCGCCTCCTCGGGTACGAGCACGAGTACGGACACAGCCTCGCCCGAGCCCGGCGACACGGTGGCGATCGCGTTGGCGCGCGCACGCACCGCCGCAAGCCGCTGCCGGTCTGGATCGTGTGATCGCGAGACCCGGTTCGAACTGCGACACAGCTTGGCGGCGTACCTGGCCCAACGGCGCGCCGTAACCAATGCGCTCTACGAAGCCCGGGGCCCGGCAGGGCTGGACGAGGCCGCGCGCCTCTTCTCGACAGACGGCAACCTCGGGCTCGCCGATGATCTGACCGCGCTCCACGCCGAAGACCGGCTCGGTTTCAATGACATTCCCGATGAGCGCGCCGCCCTGGCCCTGATCCTCACCAAACCCGCCAGCGGCTTCAAGCCCTGCGCGGCGCTGCGCAGCACCATCACCGTCCATGGCTACGTGTACTAGGGCTACTAGGGCGAAGAAAAACCGCGACTGCCTTCCGCACGGCAGCCTCGTCCTTCGTCTCGCACTCCCAGATCACCAGCACGCGCCAGCCGAGTTTCTTCAGCGCGGCGATGTGCTCGGCGTCGCGCGCAACGTTGCGCGCGAGCTTGGGTAACCAGTAGTCGCGGTTCGATTTTGGCACCCGCGCATCGAGGCAGCCGTGCTTTGGATGCATGTGCCAGAAGCAGCCGTGCACGAAGATGACCTTGCGGCGCGGGCCGAAGACGAGATCGGGCTTTCCTGGGAGGTCTTTGCGGTGGAGGCGGTAGCGGTAGCCTAGCGAGTGGACGATTCGGCGAACGGCGAGCTCCGGCTTCATGCCCTTCGACGTGATCGCTGCCATATTTGCTCTGCGGTGTGATGGCGTGAGCCTGTCAACCAATTTATCCAACCTTCACGGAAACAAATTCGTCCCTCGCCAACGAAATGCCTTGTGTGGCCGCCGCCTTACCGTCGTAGACGCCAGACAGAATGAGGATACCCTCTTTCCTTAGGTCATCACGGGCTCCGCCGTTGCCGCGGACGCGCTTCATACAATCCCGCTGGTCAAATAGTAGGGCTTCAACCACCGAACGATGCACTCGCCTTCCAATGTTTTCTCTGAAGAACTGAGCAGCACGTTTCGTACCACCGCGCACCCTTCTCAACTCTCTGAAGCGAGCCATATCTATGCCGTCCCAGGAACTCGTGGGATAGGGAAGCTCTTGCACCAGCCACATGATATGCTGCTTGCCAGAAGCAGACAGTGACCGCTTACCGTCGCGATTGCCTTTCGGGCTTGTTAGATAGCTATCTCGCGCTAACACTAGGCCAAGTGAGCACTTGCCATCAAACTTCGCCGTTGCGATGAGCAAACAAGGTTCTTCATTTCGATAGGTTTCCGGCGGGATCATCCACGATGAACCGATCGTATTCTTTATGTCTACTTCATCCCCATCGATCAGAAGGTCGCGTCGAAGGCCTTTCGGCACGTCGAGCCAATCTCGTAAATAATGCTCAATTTTAAGACCTATGAATGTCTTTTCGACCTTGTCCAATTCTTCAACACGTGTTCGTCCTGTGCGAACGGGATCAAGAACAAAATCGACGGCCTGCTTCATTAAGATTGGAAGCTGCTTCTGCAGCTCAAGTTCGCCACCAGTCCTTTTAAAAATCCCGTCGCGAATTTTGCTGAGGGCAGGATAATCCGAATGATTTAACCCCATCAATGATTGAGGAAACGCACTGCTCATCCCTAAAAGCCTAGAATAGCTCGGTCTGCCAGACCGCTTCACGTCGAGTGTGAGAAGTCTTTTTTGTCCTTGCGAGTGCTTTAGCAATCTCGGAAGCAACAGCAAAGGCGACGGGTGGGGGGAAGGCGTTGCCTACCTGCCTGTACGCAGCCGTCTTCTTCCCCCAAAAGCCCCATTGGTCAGGGAAGCCTTGAATGCGTGCCACCATCCGTGTTGTCAGGCGCGGCATACCTTCAAATTCCTCGTCAGGAGCCTCGTTTGCGATACCAAGGCCATCCACACCCAAAGCCGCCCAAGCTTTTCGCGCACGTGTGGGGCCGAGATCGGGTCCGCCATGCTTCTTGGAGCCACCTACAATTGTCGGGGCAATAGCATTAGCTTGCATTTTCCAGCCCTCAGCGCCATGCCAACCCTTGGCGGCCATCAAATCGTAGACCAACTGGCCAACGGTCTTTGGCTTTCTCTTTTTCTCAGGCCATTTGAACTCAGAAGCGTACTGCCTTTTCAATGCCACGATCACCACTCGGGGTCTTAACTGAGAAACACCGTAGTCAGCGGCATTCAGTAGCTTCCATTGCACGACATAGCCGAGTTTATTCAAGCACGAATCGATCTGCTCGCGGTACGGAGCAAACTTTGGATCGAGAATGCCTTTCACATTCTCGATCATTACCGCCTTGGGCCGCACTTCATCGATGATCCTCAGCCCGGCTGGAAAACAGTCGCGTTCGTCTTCAGCGCCTAGCTTCTTTCCAGCGATGGAGAATGGCGGACATGGAAAACCGCCTGCCACCAGATCGGCACCTCTGTAGAGCCGGGCGTCAAAGTGGTTGAGATCTTCCTCGTGAACGGCCCATCGTGGACGGTTAATGCGAAGGGTGTTGCAGGCGTGCGGATCGATCTCCACCACGCCAGCATGCTCAAACCCTGCACGCTCAAGCCCAAGGGCTTGGCCACCAGCACCAGCGCATAGTTCAAGAGAGTATCCCACCATAACCACTCACTGCCCCGATTCTGACTGCACTTCCAATCATAGGTTCAAGATATCAACCCAAGAACAAACTGTGAACTAGAAATATTTGATCCCCCTCGCGCGATCCCCCATATTCCCGGCCATGGCACGTCCCACGAAATCGAATTCCCCAACCAGGCCCCGCGCCTCGCGGCCGAAGTCCGGCAAACCGCCTGCCCCGCCGCAGGAGACGGCGGCCGGGACGCCGGGTTTTGGCGAAGCGCCGCAGACGGGTTTTACAGCAGCCCTGCCCTCTCTCCCCGCACTGCGCGGGGTGGGTGCGCCAACGCCCCCCATCGGCGGGGGAAGTCTCTCCGACAGCCTCAACGCCATTCTCGCCAAGCCCGATGAGCGGTCCGATCGCGCCAGGCAGATCATCGCGCGCCAGCCGATGATCGCCGCGCATCCGCTCGTGTCGGGGCAGATGCCGATGTTCATGCCGCACCGGCCGGAGCGGCCTGAGAAGAGCGAAGGCGGCGTGCCCTTCAAGCTCGTCTCCGACTACACGCCCAAGGGCGACCAGCCGCAGGCGATCAAGGAACTGGTCGACGGCGTTTCCAAGCACGAGAAGAGTCAGGTGCTGCTCGGCGTCACCGGCTCGGGCAAGACCTTCACCATGGCGCACGTCATTGCCGAAACGCAGCGGCCCGCGCTGATCCTCGCGCCCAACAAGACGCTGGCCGCCCAGCTCTACGGCGAGTTCAAGAGCTTCTTTCCGGACAACGCGGTCGAGTACTTCGTTTCCTATTACGATTATTATCAGCCCGAAGCCTATGTGCCGCGCACCGACACCTACATCGAAAAAGAAAGTTCGGTGAACGAGCAGATCGACCGCATGCGCCACGCGGCGACGCGCGCCCTGCTCGAACGCGACGACGTGATCATCGTTGCGTCCGTGTCGTGCATCTACGGTATCGGCTCGGTGGAAACCTACACGGCGATGACGTTTACGGTGCGCACCGGAGAGCGGCTGCCACGCGACCAGTTCCTTGCCGATCTCGTGGCGCTGCACTACAGGCGCAACGACGCCAACTTCATCCGCGGATCGTTTCGTGCGCGCGGCGATACCGTGGAAGTGTTTCCGGCCCACTTGGAAGACCGCGCCTGGCGCTTCTCGCTGTTTGGCGACGAGATCGAATCCATCGTCGAGTTCGATCCCCTGACCGGACAAAAGACCGACGAACTCGCGCTGGTGAAGCTCTACGCCAACTCGCACTACGTCACGCCCAAGCCGACGCTGCAGCAGGCGATCAAGGCAATAAAGACGGAGCTGAAGCAGCGCCTCGATGAGTTGTATAGCGTGGGCAAGCTGCTCGAAGCGCAGCGGCTGGAACAACGCACCACCTTCGACATGGAGATGATGGAGGCGACGGGAAGCTGCGCGGGCATCGAGAACTATTCGCGCTATCTCACGGGGCGCAACCCGGGCGATCCGCCGCCCACGCTGTTTGAATACCTACCCGATAATGCGCTGGTATTCGCGGACGAAAGCCACGTCACCGTTCCCCAGATCGGCGGCATGTTCCGCGGCGACTACCGGCGCAAGGCGACGCTGGCGGAATACGGCTTCCGCCTGCCCTCCTGCATGGACAATCGCCCGCTGCGGTTCGAGGAATGGGATGCCATGCGTCCGCAATCCGTCTTCGTGTCGGCGACGCCAGCGTCCTGGGAGCTGGAGCAGACCGGCGGCGCCTTCGCCGAGCAGGTCATCCGCCCCACCGGCCTGATCGATCCCGTCGTCGAGATCCGCCCGGCCAAAACACAGGTCGACGATCTGCTCGACGAGGTGCGCCAGGTTGCCAAAAAAGGCTACCGCACGCTTGTGACGACCCTGACCAAGCGCATGGCGGAAGACCTGACCGAATACATGCACGAGGCGGGCATTCGCGTGCGCTACATGCACTCCGACATCGAGACGCTGGAGCGTATCGAGATCATCCGCGACCTGCGGCTTGGCGCTTTCGACGTGCTGATAGGCATTAACCTGCTGCGTGAAGGCCTCGACATTCCCGAGTGCGCGCTGGTCGCCATCCTGGATGCCGACAAGGAGGGCTTCCTGCGCTCGGAGACCTCCCTCATCCAGACCATCGGCCGCGCCGCGCGCAACGTCGATGGCAAGGTGATCCTATATGCCGATGGCATGACCGGATCGATGGAGCGGGCGCTGTCGGAGACGAACCGCCGCCGCGAAAAGCAACTCGCTTACAACGTCGAGAACGGCATTACGCCGGAGACGATCAAGCGCAACATCCACGACGTCCTTCAGTCGGTCTACGAGCAGGATCACGTCACGGCCGATGCTGGCCTTGCGGAGGAAGACGCTACGCTGGTGGGTCACAACCTGGCAAAGGTCATCGAGGACATGGAGCGGCGCATGAAGGAAGCCGCCGCCGATCTCGAATTCGAAACTGCCGCGCGCCTGCGCGACGAGATCAAGCGCCTGCGGGAGACCGAACTTGCCATCGCCGACGATCCGCTGGCGCGTCAAGGCGAGGTGGAGGAGAAGGCCGGCGGCTACAAAGGCGGGCGCAAGTACGGCGCTTCCGCCAACCTGCCGCCTGAAAAGCGGGCGAGCGGATCGCGCATCAAGACCGAGTATGAGCCCGTTCAGCCAACCCACGCGCAGCAGACCGTGCGGCCCGGCGCAGGCTCGCGCATCAAGAAGCCTTCACTCGGCGACATGGGACCGGGCACCGACCGGCCGGTCCCGGCGCGTGCCCCGAAGGTCGATAGCCGCGCGAAGGCCGGCGCGTTCGGCGAAGGGATCGCCGGACCCCACAAGCCGACGCTGGATGAGATGGGTCCGCATGCGATGCTGCCGCCGCGCGCGCCCGGCAAACCGTTACCCCAAAAACCCACGATCACGCGCGAGTTCGATGATCCAAGCGAAAAGGCCAAGCGCCGCGGCCGCCCGAAGAAGACAGGGCGGCCGGGGCGCTAGGAGCACGCTTCGCACGCCAAGCACCCCGGGGACGGCATGTCGCTGATCCAGTGGTTGAAGTCATTGCTCGCGGGACCGCGCGAACGGGGCATCTCGCCATTTCCCGCCGGCCAAGGTCCCGCGCGCGTGCTCGTCATGCGTCACGGCGAAAAGACCGGCGACAGATCCGATCCGCATCTTTCCGCAGAAGGCCGTCAACGCGCCGGAAAACTGGCGGTCTACGTGCCCCGCCAGTTCGGCAAACCCGACTTCCTGATCGCCGCCGCGCAAAACAAACGGTCGAACCGGCCTCACGAGACGCTCGCGCCGCTGGCAGCCGCGTGCAACCTCGCGATCATCGACGGCTTCGACGATCGACAGGTCGGCGGCGTTATCCAGATGCTGTCCAACGGAGCCCGCTTTGCCGGCGCGTTCGGCGTGATCTGCTGGCGCCATTCGGATTTGCCGCCTCTCATCGCGGCGCTTGGCGCACCGGAGGGCGCCTTCCCTGATCCTTGGGATGCCGCGCGGTTCGACCTGCTGATCGACATCGCGTACGCCGATGCCGCGGAGCCCCGCGTCCGGCAGATCACGCCGCCTTTCTGATCCGGCGCCGTTGCGCGCCTCCTCAGCATTGCGCGCCGTTGCGCGCCCCCTCAGCATTGCGCGCCGTTGCGCGCCTCCTCAGCATTGCGCGCCGTTGCGCGCCTCCTCAGCATTGCGCGCCGTTGCGCGCC
>DAOKZR010000001.1:657968-670188 GCA_035325525.1 Hyphomicrobium sp.
TCCTCAGCATTGCGCGCCGTTGCGCGCGCCCTCTGCATTGCGCGCCGTTGCGCGCCTGTGTCGCGGGGACCTTGCCGGAACCAATCGCACCGATGCTCGTTGGCTTATCACGCCCACGATTGCGGAAAGGAAAGGAGGAGCGATTATGCCCAAAATAAAAAACGCCAGGATTCTCATCCTGGCGACCGACGGCTTCGAGCAGTCCGAACTCGAGGTGCCGCGCGACAAGCTCAAAGCCGTTGCGCAACTCGTGCAGGTTGCCGCTCCCAGGGAGCGAAAGAACAAGGACACGATTACGGGCTGGCAGCACAAAGACTGGGGCAAACCGGTCAAGGTCGATGCCGAGCTGGAGGAGGTGACCGCCTCCTCTTATGACGCGCTCGTGCTGCCGGGAGGACAGATGAATCCCGACAGCCTGCGCCAGAACCCGAAGGCCATGGCACTGATCCGCGACTTCCTCGCCCAAGGCAAGACCATCGCCGCCATTTGCCATGCGCCATGGCTGCTCATCGAGGCGAATGCTGTGCGCGGGCGAAAGGCGACATCGTATCATTCCATCAAGCAGGATCTCGTCAACGCCGGCGCCAAATGGCAGGACGAGCCCGTCGTCGCCGACGAAGGCATCGTCACCAGCCGCTCGCCGCGCGACCTGGAAGCCTTCGTCGCGAAGATCATCGAGGAGATCGAGGAAGGCAAACATGACCGCGCCATCCTCGCGGCCTGATGCACGCGCGCGTCGCGTTGCCCTTGAAAGGAGCAAGCCTGCGCGCAACGCGGCTTGCTCTCCTTCTGAGCCCTGCCCCCTGTCTAAAGTCCTCAGCACTTCTTCAAGCTGGCGGCAAGCTCGCGGAAGAGATCCGCGTGAACCGGCATCACCTTGACGGACTGGTCGCAGCCTTGACCGGCGACCGCCATTTTAGCCTGGAAATACTGTCCCGATAGATCGACTTCGAACCCTTGCGCCGTCACCTTTCCGGCAACCGTACCCTGGATCTCGTTGATCGGATCCTTCCAAACCCCGGTTACCTTTTCACCTTCGATATTGAGGTCGGTGGCGGCGTGGAGCTTGAAGTTGGCGCCATTATCGCAGCGCAGGTTCTGGCGCATGCCCGGACCATCCTTGCGCGGCAGGTACGTGACGATGCATTTGAAATTCGACGGACCCGAGGAGGTCGTCAGAACCGCATTGCCGACCCAGCGGCCCATCAGGTGAGCCAGGGGATCGGCGGGCGTGGCGGCCATCAGGCTGCTTGCCGTCACACCGCCCAATATTGCAACCGAAGTCAGGCCCAGAGCCTTGAGATTTCCCAGACGCATCACGATGAACTCCCTCGTCGCCGCAGCCGCCGGACGCCGCGGCGCACGCGCTCGTGCATCCCGGCCCGCCGACCAAAACATTTGCTCTTTTTTTGCTTTCCCGATGCCTCAGCCCGTCCAGAGGCAGCGGGTATTGTTCCTCCAGATCGCGACTTTTTGCTGTCGCAAATAGGGAAATGCGCTTGCACGGCTTGCCTTAATTTCCACCGGCGGAAACTCACGCTCCTTTATGGTGCTGCCCTCGTCCATGCTCGGGATGGGTTGCAGTTTGGCCACATGGCCGGAACTTTTCGAGTCTCGCCAAACGCAGCAACTCAGACCATAATTCGCCGCTTCTAAAAGTTGCCCGGAGGAATTCGCTGTGCTGCGCGCAACGCATACTTTTTTCCCTTTGCCGGCTGTCGCCATAGCTTCGCTGCTGGCGGGCGTTCTGGCCCACTCTGCACACGCTGCTGCCGAGAACCCGTTTCCTGCACTGGCGGGAACCTGGAGTGGTTCGGGCACCGCGACGCTTGAAGGTGGAAAGACCGAATCCTTGCGCTGCAAGGGCTATTACACGAACGGCGGCGGCGGCTCCGCGCTCGGCCTGTCGATCCGTTGCGCCAACGCGTCCGCGAAGGTGGAGCTGCGTGCCAACCTCAACTACTCCAACGGCGCCGTGTCGGGCAGTTGGGAGGAGCGCACCTACAATCAATCGGGCACCGTCTCGGGCCGGGCGAGCGACAACAAAGTGAGCCTCGCCATCTCGGGCGGCATTACGGGCTCGCTCTCGCTGTCGCTTTCTGGAAAGCGTCACTCGGTCGCTGTTTCCACCGGCGGTTCGGCCCTCAAGGGGATCAACATTTCCATGACCCGCTAGGGCGGCAGTGCATGAGGGGCGCGCCGTGCTCGCCCTTGGACGTCTGAATTGGAGAACCTATGCGAATTGCGCTTCTAGCCTTACCTGCCTTGTTTCTGACTGGGCTGGCGTGCACGCCGGCGGATGCCCGCGCGCGCCGGGTCATCGAAGGAGACTACGTCGTGGCCGAAAGCCGCTTTGGCAACGGAACCATCACGGGCGCTGTCCGCAATACGAGCCTTGGTCCTCAGGTTCAGCTTCCCAGCGGGCACTGGGAGTACTGCCGCCGCAGTTGCTCGGAGACACTGCGTGTGGAAACCATCGACTTCAACGAGAACAATGCCCAATGGGTTGGCGGCGGCGGTCTGGCCAACGAATGTGGGATCTTCGGCTGCCTGGAACTGGGTTTCAGCTGGCGGCGCTAGAGCGGAAAAACCGGTGTCCGGCAGCTAGCGCGTCAGATTACGTGAGCAGAGCCGTTTGCGCGATTCGCGCCAACCGCGGAAAAATGGCTCTCAGCGCGGCCAAGGGCGTGACGCCTACTCAACGGGTCAAGCCGCGACGCTCTGCGTCAAACCAGAAACGGATTACTCCTGCGCTCGACGCCGATCTGGCTCGGGCGGCCGTGACCGCATATGAAGGCAACATCGTCGCCGAGCGGAAACAGCTTGGTCTTGATGGCGTTGATCAGAGCGTCGTGGTCGCCATAGGGAAAGTCCGTGCGGCCGATCGAGCCCTGGAACAGCACGTCGCCGACGAGCGCGAACCGCTGCGCGCGGTTGAAGAACACGACCGAGCCCGGCGAGTGGCCGGGACAGTGAAAAATCTCGAATGTGCGCCCGGCGACGCTGACCGTGTCGCCCTCCTCCAGCCAGCGGTCGGGCGTGACGTTGCGCACGCCAGGGATCTGGTAGAGCCGGCCCTGGTTTTCGAGCGCTTCGAGCAGGATGATATCTGCCTTGTGCGGGCCCTCGATCTTGACGCCCAGACGCTCGCGCAACTCGTCCGCGCCGCCTGCGTGATCGATGTGACCGTGGGTCAGAAGGATCTTCTCCACCTTCATGCCGGTCTGCGCGATGGCCCGCTCGATCACGTCCAGGTCTCCGCCTGGATCGATCACGGCGCCGGCCTTGCTCGCCTCGTCCCACAGCAGCGTGCAGTTCTGCTGAAACGGCGTCACCTGGACGATGGCAGCCTTGAGCGGCGTAGCGGGCTTGGCAACTTGTGACATTCATGATCCTCGCGTCCGAGATGTGGCCACGGCCTTCCTCGAAGGTTTAGAGCACCGCCCCCTCGGGCGCAAAGTATTTGCCCCCGCCTTGCACCACAGACGCCAGCGCGATCGCTCCCACACGCTGAACCTGCGGAAAGACGGCGATTCCCGCAGACTTCGGATTGCATAACAACAAGAATCCCATCAGCATCCGTGTGCGGCTCGGAAAGAGATGAAGGGTATTTTTGCCCGCGCAACGATCTTGCCATTTCGCCCGAGGCCATCGAGGGCAGCAGCGCTCGTCCGCCGGCCACAAGGGATTTGAACATGGCGCGCCCGCGTAGATATCATTCTCTTCGCTCCAAGCCGCCGGTTGCGCTGGCGGTCGTGACAACGTTCGCGTCTGCCGCGGCGCTTACGGTTCTTTACAATCATGCCAACAATCCGCAGCTGACCTACGCGCAGATCGAGCAGCAGACGGGCCAGGAGCTTGCCCGCATCGGCTACGATTGGGCTCGTGTCTCCATCGAGGACGGTATCGCCACCATCAGCGGCGAAGCTCCCGGCGAAAGCGAACGGATCATTGCTTACGATGTGGTGCGCCGGACGCTACGTCCGTTGATGGGCCGCTCCCGCGTGATCGAAGGCGTCTCCTCGCGCCTGAAGCTTTCCGCCGAAGCCATCGCCGCTTTGGCGCAAGCCAACAGCGGTCGCAGGCACTCCGGCCACTATCTGAGTGCCGATTCCAATTTGCCCTATCCCCCGCCGGTGATGGTGACTGCGGCCATCGACACAGACGTCCGCACATCGGCGGAAGGCCCGGCGACGGCTGCCCTCGAACCGAACTCGGCGCAAGTTCACGCTATGATGGCCTCCGAGGAGACCAAGGGCGAGCCAGCGGTTGCCGAGAGCGATCCTCTCACTCCAGCAGGCGCGGGCGACGTTTCGACCGCCTCGGATTCGACAGCCTCGGAATCGACCGCCTCCGCGACCTCTGGGCAGACGGCCTCGAAGGGGACGGACTCGGGGGAGACACGCTCGGGGGCGACGGGCTCCGGGGCGACCGATGAGCCGCCAATGCGGACTGTAAGTATCGAAAGCGATGCAGCGGCGGCCAGCGAGGGTCCCGCGGACGCCCCCGCAAATTCCGATGAGCCAGCTTCCGATACGTCCTCCGATGCGCCAGCATCGGATCCACCCGCCCGCGAGGTCGCGGCGCTGGCGGAGATTGCACCGCCTGCCCCTTCACCTGCGGCCCCTTCACCTGCTGGCAGCGCCCCGGTTGCCACCTCGCCGGTGATGGACACAGCTTCCGGCGCCGCGCGGCCGACCGCCCCGGTGACCTTATCCGATGCGCAGCTGCCCGCTCCCCTAGCGGCTACTCCTGTAGCGGCGCCGATCGAAACCTCTGCCGTCGACACCCCCGCCAAGCGGGATCAGAAGGCTGAGGTGACCCCCGACGCCGCCGCCGGCCCCGATGCGACCACCGACTGCAAAGCTGAGTTCGCCGAAGCCCTCAGCCGGTCGACCATCGAGTTTGCGTCGAATTCTGCCGTCATCGAGAAAACGAGCCGTCCGCTACTCGACACGCTGGCGCAGATCGCCAAGCGTTGCAGCCGCTTCCGGCTTGCCGTGGAAGGTCATACGGACTTGAGTGGGAGCAACTCCCACAATCAGCCCCTTTCACAAAGGCGTGCCGATGCCGTTCGCTGGGCTTTGGTCGACCGCGGTGTCGATATGGATCATATTTCCGCGCAGGGCTTCGGCTCGTCGCGCCCGCTCATGCAAGGCACAACCGAAGCCGCCAACGCCCGCAACCGCCGGATCGAGTTTTCCGTGCTGGCGCCGCAGCCCCACGGACGGAACGCTTCCGCCGCACGCTAGAGGCCGCTGTTGGGAAAAGTGGTTTCCGGCAGGAAGCGCGACGCACCGGAATTCAGCGGTTTGCCCGATTTTCCACGAAGGGCGCAAAAATACGGCTCTCACAGCGCCATGGCTTTCAATGGAGTTCCGCTCCGTTCTCTGCCGGGTGAAGGCGGGTGAACACAGAACTGAAAAAGGGGCCCGCGCGTCGCGCAAGCCCCTTTGCCGAACCAACACGCCCGCCAATCCGTCGCTTCCGCGAGACGGCAGGCGCAAACTTTGTCAGGCCGCCTCGATGCCGCCTTCGTCGCCCGGATCGCGCAGCACGTAGCCCCGGCCCCAGACGGTTTCGATGTAGTGCTTGCCGCCCGTTGCCGCCTGCAGCTTCTTGCGCAGCTTGCAGATGAACACGTCGATAATCTTGAGTTCGGGCTCGTCCATGCCGCCGTAGAGATGATTGAGGAACATCTCCTTGGTCAGCGTCGTGCCCTTGCGCAGGCTCAGCAACTCCAGCATCTGGTATTCCTTGCCGGTCAGATGCACGCGCTGGCCATTGACGTCGACCGTCTTGGTGTCGAGGTTGACGCGCAGATCGCCGGTCTCGATGATCGATTGAGCATGCCCCTTGGAACGGCGCACGATGGCCTGGATACGCGCGACCAGTTCATCCTTATGGAAGGGCTTGGTCATGTAGTCGTCGGCGCCGAAGCCCAGGCCGCGAACCTTGTCATCGATGCCTGCCAGCCCGGACAGGATGAGGATAGGTGTAGAGACCTTCGAGACGCGCAGCGTCTTAAGGACCTCATAACCGCTCATGTCGGGTAAGTTGAGGTCCAGCAGAATGATGTCGTAATCGTACAGCTTGCCGAGGTCGACCCCCTCCTCGCCAAGATCCGTGGTGTAGACATTGAAGCCTTCCGACTGCAGCATCAGCTCGATGCTTTGAGCAGTGGCGCTGTCGTCCTCGATTAGTAGTACCCGCATGAGCCGATCCTCTCGTGCCTCGTCCGCGTTCCGAGTTGCTCTTCGCCCTGAAGAGAACGCATGAACTGCTTCGAGCTAAGCCATCGTTAGGAATCTAGCGCCGAGAGGTTAATAAAGCCTAATTTTGTCTTTGCATTTCGGCCGCCCGCAAAGTCTCTCTCAAGGAAGATTGTCCATTCCTTGAAACGATCCTCTGCGCACACCGCCCCGCTTTGACACAAAAGAAGGCATAATCCCCCGTTCGCGCCAAATCAGCCCGCTGCAAATACACGATAATTTAGAACTTGCGCCCCTCGACACCCCTCGGCTTGCCCGCACATGCTCTCCGGCCGGGGCGCCCACCCCAGCCGGCCAGCGCTCGTCCCGCGCACTGGCCGAAGTTCGATACGAATCAAGAGCTAACAGAATTCGCCGTTTGGCCCTAGGGGGGCCGTGGCAAAATTCAGGCAACCAGCAAAAGTCCGGCTTACAAAAAAGATGGCGTTGCTTTACCGCAACTTAATGGCAGAGTGTTATATGAAATCTCAACGTCGTTTTTTGCGGGCACGCGTCAGTATCTTGAAAACGAGCGTTGGGTTTGGCCGGCTTTGGCGGATAGCTGGAGTTCGGCGCGCTTTTAACCGCGTTGGCATGGTTCTTGGTTTCCGTGCATACCGGGGTTCGAATTTGTTTGGGGTATCGAACGATGAAAGCACGCGAAAACGCCTTGCGCATCCGCCGGCACGTGGTGGATGAGAAAAACCGCAAGGTCGAGGATCTCGAGCGCATGATCCGTGAGTTCGACGCCATGGCGGCCGATCTCGACCGCCAGATCCAGGCGGAAGAGGATCGCACGGGGATTCGCGACCGGTCGCACTTTTCCTATTCGACGTTTGCCAAGTCGGCGGCCCAAAGACGCGATAATCTTCGCACCTCCAACGATGCCATGCGCGAGCAACTTGCCGACGCCATTCGCGAACGCGACGAGGCGGCCGAGCAATACGCCCGGTTTGCGGCCCAGAACGAGGCCCGCGAGGAGTTGCGCACCGGTGCTCGCCGCCGCTCCGATCGCCTGACGGGCGCCATGCTGCGATAGGCCCTTCGCGGTTATTTCGAGATCACAAAGCCGCTCCACAGTGTCGAGGCAGCGCCGCAAGGCGCCGCCTTTGCGCCACCTTGTCCCCTGAAAGCCGTATTTGCAGGGGTGGATCGCCTCTTGAGTTCGCCTCCTGCGCCGGGCAAACGAGTCTGGAACGGCGCGGTGAGTCCGCGCTCGAAGGGGAGAGCGCGATGGCGGCCGCGGCCGGCACAATCAGTGGCAGCAGATGCGGGGCGGAACACCTTGCGCGCTGCGCCGCTTGGGTCTTTGCCCTATCGCTCTTGTCGGGCTGCGGCGGCGGACCGGGCACAGCCGCACCAAGCAGCGGCGCCCAGTCGCCCACCTTGACCCTGCCCAAACTCGCCGAGCTTCCCGCGGTCGCCTCTATCACCGGGCCGGCCGAACGTGAGCCGGAAGGTTCGGCGACCGAGTTGTATACCCGCATCGCCCGAGGCGCGGTCGGCTGCTGGTTCGGCGGCAGCGGGCCTCTCAAGAAGGACTACATCTATCACGCGGAAGCAGACGCCCCCTCCCGGGGCGGCAAGGCGGAAATCGTCGTGCATGTTCGCGACCCCAGCCAGCCCAACCCGCGCGGCGCCAAGGCCTACCGCATCAAGATCGACCCAAAGGACGAAGGCAGCGCCACGATCACAACCGAAAACCTGAAGATGTCCGAACCGGTCGCAGCAGCTATGGCCGCCGACGTCGGGCGGTGGTCCCGGGGAGATCAGGGCTGCGAGGGAGCTTCCACCGCAGTGGGATGGTCATCGGGTGCTGCTGCCCCGCCTCGGACAGATCCTGGTACGTCGAAACCCAAGTCCAAGTCCACAGCCAAGGCCACGGCGAAGCCCGCAAACCGAACACAGCCCTAGCCTCCAGGGACGGCGTTCGCCATGCTTTCAAGACAGCAAACGAGCGGCTCTCGGACGAGGACCGCTCGCTAAAATTGCCACAAGGCTCTTAATCCTGTTTGCGATAGTCTTGGATGCGGGTGGCGCGCAGTCCAGGTAGGCCGTGCTTGTCGATCGAGCGCTGCCAGGACAGGAACTCATCAACTGTGAGCTTATAGCGTTCACATGCCTCTTCCATGCTGAGGAGACCGCCGCGCACGGCGGCAACCACCTCGGCTTTTCGCCGGATCACCCAGCGCTTGGTATCGCGCGGGGGAAGATCTGCAACTGTCAGCGGGGACCCGTCAGGGCCGATCACGTAGCGCCCGCGCGCTCGCATTTGTTGTTCGGTCATGATACTCAATACACACTCTTGACCAGTGGTTTGTTGTAGCCGGTTGCGATTAAATTAGCCCTAACCCATTGAGTGAACATGAGATAAATGGGTGTGCCAATCCTGCTTCCGACTTAAGGCGACACCAAGGCCCATCCCGTTTCGAAGCAACCGGGGGCCTTCTCCAGAGCACTAGCCAAATCCGGGCCAGTTTCGTTAATATGCTCGCCGGGTTCCAGGTTCCGGCCCATAACGCGCCTTGCAACCGGCCCAATTGTTGGAATAATGAATACGATGTGCCGCTGGTTCCTCCCGGGACCGGCTGGTTTTTCGCCGGGATGCACCATATTCGTGATCCTGGAACAGGCCGTGCGCGTGGCACCGGCCCATCGCTGACACTGGACATTCGAGCAGGCAACCTTGAACCCCGAGCCCAACATCCGCCCCGACGGCCCCAGGAAGCGCGTCGTCGTCGCCATGTCCGGCGGAGTCGACTCTTCGGTCGCCGCCGCCTTGATGAAGGAGCAAGGGCACGAGGTCATCGGGATCACGCTGCAGTTGTACGATCATGGCGCCGCCACGGGCCGCAAGGGAAGCTGCTGCGCCGGTCAGGACATCCACGATGCCCGCCGCGTCGCCGAGAAGCTCGGAATTGCCCACTACGTACTTGATTACGAAGAGCGCTTCGCATCCAAGGTAATCGACAGCTTTGCCGAGAGCTACGTTCTGGGCGAGACGCCGATCCCCTGCGTGACCTGCAACAACGAGATCAAGTTCCGCGACCTTCTCGATACGGCGCGCGACCTTGGCGCCGACATGCTGGTGACCGGGCACTACGTGCAGCGCCTGGAGGGTCCTGCGGGTCCGATCCTTGGGCGCGCGGCTGACCCTGATCGTGATCAGAGCTACTTCCTTTTCGGCATCACCCGCGAGCAACTCGAGATCCTCCGGTTCCCCGTCGGCGGCCTGTTGAAGCCCGCCGTGCGCGACGTCGCCCGCCGCTTCGGGCTGCCCATTGCCGACAAGGCCGATAGCCAGGATATCTGCTTTGTCCCCGCAGGCCGCTACAGCGATATCATCGCCAAGCTCAAGCCGGGGGCAGCTGAGCCGGGCGACATCGTACACGTAGATGGGCGCGTGCTCGGCCGCCACCAGGGCATCATTCATTATACGGTAGGGCAGCGCCGCGGCTTGAAAATACCAGGCCCTGAGCCGTTTTATGTGATCCGGCTCGATGCTGACCACAATGAGGTCATCGTCGGTCCTCGCTCCGCGCTTCAGACCAAGAGCCTGATCCTTAGAGATACCAATTGGCTCGGGGACAAGCCGCTCGAGAGCGTCGCACATGACGGTCTAGCGGTATCTGTTCGCAACAGATCCTCGCAGTCCCCTCGCCCTGCAACGCTTTTCTGCGACGACGGCGGAAGCGTGCGCGTCGTGCTGTGCGACGGTGAGGAAGGTGTTGCAACGGGCCAAGCTTGTGTATTTTACGGTGACGGCGGATCGGCTGCCCGGGTACTGGGGGGTGGATGGATCGCTCAAACATTGAAGTCGGAACCGGCCACGCCCGAGGACGGGGTAGCCCGGTTGCACGCGCGGGCCGGGACGGCACGCCATACGGTGTCGTGATGGGTCGTGCCCATCGAGGGAGGATCGACGTGAGTGACAAGGAGTCGTTGAGCATGGTTCGCGGATCGCGAGGTCAATCTGCTGCCCTGGCCCATCAGATGGACCACGACGATGTACGCGACGCTTACCGCCGCTGGGCGCCTGTGTATGACTACACCTTCGGAAAGATTTCGACCGCCGGCCGCCGCCATGCCGTCGAGCTGATCAACGCTTCCAGCGGCAAGGTCTTGGAAGTCGGCGTCGGCACCGGCCTGTCGCTGCCGGAATATAAGTCTCACCTGGAGATCACGGGCATCGATCTGGCGCCCGAAATGCTTCAGAAGGCGCGTGACCGGGTCTTATCCGAGCGCCTCGCCAATGTTGCCGGCCTGCATGAAATGGACGCGGGCGACCTGCAATTCCCCGACGCCTTCTTCGACACCGTGGTCGCGATGTACGTCATCACCGTCGTACCGGAACCTGAAAAGGTCATGCGCGAACTCGCCCGTGTGTGCAGACCCGGCGGTCAGGTGCTCCTCGTCAACCACTTCAGCCAGGATGAAGGTGTGCGCGGCTGGGTGGAGCGCAGAATGGCGCCCTTCGCCGACCTCGTGGGTTGGCATTCCGTGTTTGAGATGTCACGCGTCATGGGCTGCCAAGACCTCAAGCTCATGGAGCGGAAGTCGTTACGCCCCTGGGGCATTTTCACGATGATGCGCTTCCAGAAGCAGGCTGACGCCGTGAAGCACCCCCTTGCGGCTGAATAAGCTGCCAATATGTCAGCAGGCAGGCCCAGCCTCGAGCCCTGAGAGCACTGAGAGCCCTGAGCCTGCAAGACTGTCGTCTTGACAGCAGAAGGATGTCCTCCCTATAGACGGACCTCCGGCGCTCTGGGAGCGTGCGGCGTGGCGGGATAGCTCAGGTGGTTAGAGCGAAGGTCTCATAATCCTTAGGTCGGCGGTTCGAGTCCGCCTCCCGCTACCATTCATTCGCCGGTCGCCGGCTCCTTGCCGGTCCTTTCCAAAACTCCCTCTATTGGGTTCGCCTGCAATCCTGGCGGCGCACGGCGCGCGACCAAGTCCGAGCCGCATCTGGAGCGAGACCGCCACAACGTTTGCTCCTTGCTTGATCTGGCGGCTGAACACACAAGCCGATCGCTTCAGCTCAGGCGCCGCAGCATTTCTTGTACTTCTTCCCGCTGCCGCAAGGGCACGGATCGTTGCGGCCCACCTTGGGCTCCGCGCGCCGCAGGGTGTGGCCACCATGATCTTGGTGGTGATGGTGATGCCCATGGTGGTGACTATGGCCTTCCCCCGCCGCATGGCGGTGTCCGTCGCCTGCGATGAAGCGCCAACGCCCTTGGCTATCGCGAGCGAACTCCGAGACCTCGTGATGCTCCCACATCCGGCCGTCCTCTTCGTATGTGGCGAGAAACTCGACAGTCCCGACGCGATCGCCGGCGCCGCCCTTCGCTGTGGCCAGCACTTTCAGTTTCTCGAACCTGGCCCTTGCGGCCCAATCCTGCGCGCTCTTCACATGAGCCTGCGCTCCAGCGGAGGGTGCGAACGTCTTGCCGAGGTAATCGAAGTTGCCGAGCGCATAAGCGCTATAGCGCGCGCGCATCAGCGCTTCGGCCGTCGCGGGCTGCTCGGATTGAGTGATGTAGGGTCCGCAGCAGGTCTCATACGAGCAGCCTGAGCCGCATGGGCATTGGGTCACGTGATTTGCACCTTTCGAGGAACATGTGGCGGGCAGCATGCGAATCTTCACTCCTCGCTTCCGGTGGAGCGAAAGGCCCTGACGAAGATGCGACAGACTAATTCGTCGCGGGCTGGATGGCGGCTTCGGCGCCGTTGCCAGGGCTTGGCGATGAATGCCGTTCGGGTTATCACAGCGCCATGCGTGCCTAGCTCAACTGGATAGAGCATCGGAATTCGAGTCCGAGGGTTGGGGGTTCGAGTCCCTCGGCGCGCGCCATTCTTGATTGCGCCTTCCGGCTCTCCTTCGTCGAGCCGGCCGGAAGGCGCGGGAAGTTCATTTCCATTCTTGATTGCGCCTTCCGGCTCTCCTTCGTCGAGCCGGCCGGAAGGCGCGG
>DAOKZR010000001.1:670288-725273 GCA_035325525.1 Hyphomicrobium sp.
GCGTGGTTCCCTTCACGAAAAGCGGACACCCAGCGCCTTCGCCCAGGCAAGCCCTGGCACCGTTCCATTGCGCGGCTTGTACTCGAGGCCGATATAGCCCTCATAGCCGCTTTCATCGATCACACAGAGAAGATGCTTGAAATCCAGATCGCCCTTGTCAGGCTCTCCACGATCGGGCGGTGAGGCAATTTGCATATGCTGGATGAAATCCCTGGCCTCCCGCAGTCCTTCCTCGACGTCGCCATCCATGATGTGGCGGTGGTAGAGGTCGAACTGCAATCCGACATTGCCGCGCCCGACATCAGCGAGAATGTCGAGGGCCTGCCGGGTGCGGCTCAGAAAATATCCGGGCATGTCACGGGTATTGATCGGCTCGATGATCAGCGTAAGGCCCTCGCTCGCCACACGATCGGCGGCGCGTTTCAGATTTGCCACGAATGTTGTCCGGTTGGCCCCTTGCCGTTCCAGTCCGGCCATGACATGCACGAGATTGTTGCCGAGCATGCGGGCGTAGTCCGCCGCCCGTGAGATCGCCGCGTCGAACTCCGACTCGCGTCCCGGCACCGCGGCGATGCCGCGCTCCCCGGCATTCCAATCGCCCTGCGCCGCATTGAACAGCACCAGCTTCAGACCATTTCGATCGAGGGAGCTGCGCAACTCCGCAGCGTCGAAGTCATAGGGAAACATGAACTCGCAGGCTTTGAAGCCTTGCGCCGCCGCGGCCGCGAACCGATCGGAAAACGCGGCCTCGTTGAACAGAAAACTGAGATTGGCGGCGAAGCGGAGCATTGGGTCCTCGTTTTTGGTTGCGCCTTCCGACTCCGCTTGCGCGGAGCCGGCCGGAAGGAGCGGAAGTTTGTGCGGCGCCGGGCCGGCCGGAAGGAGCGGAAGTTTGTGCGGCGCCGGGCCGGCCGGAAGGCGCGGAACACGCCACGCTGATGCTGGGGCCTGTCAATCATGGTCGGGGCGAACGCGGCGCAACTTTTTTACACCCGAACGCTCGGTTTTGGCCTTCAACCGGCGCTCCTTTGAGGCCCGCGTGGGCTTGGTCTTGATGCGTGGCTTGGGCGCAACGAGGGCTTGGGCGATCAGCTCCGCAAGCCGCTTTCGTGCGTCCGAACGATTCATATCCTGGGTGCGAAAACGATCGGCTTGGATGATGAGTACTCCCTCGTCGGTCAATCGCCGGCCCGCGATTTTCATTAGCCTCGCCTTTGCCGCAGGCGGAATGCTCTCGTTGGCCGCGAGGTTGAATCGCAGTTCCACGGCAGTCGAAACCTTGTTGACGTTCTGTCCGCCCGGACCCGACGCGCGTACAAACCGTTCCTCGATTTCCTTCTCGTCGATGTCGAGCTTCTGATCGATGCGCATCGTGATGCTTTGCGTGGCTGGCCGCTTTAGCCTGTGCCCTGACCTCAACCTGGGCCCATCTCCTTGAAGAAGGTCAGCCGGTTGGAGAACGGGTCGGCGAGCGTCATTTCATCCCCGCCCCAGGGAGGGTTCTCGATGTTGGGGCGCAGATGGGGGTACGGCTTGGTGCGTAATTCCGCAAGCAGCGCGTGCACATCTTCGCAAGGAATGCGCAGCTTGGCCCCGGGAGAGGCGTCTGCGTGCTGACCCGACAGATGCAGCAGGCAGTTCCCGCGCGATATCTGCATATAGGCAGGCATCCCTGGCTCGAAGCGGTGCTCCCAATGCAGAACGAAGCCCAGGCAGTCCAGGTAGAACGCCCGCGCCGCGTTTTCGTCGAAGATGCGCAGGACCGGGATCGGGAAGCCGAAACTCATAGGACAGCCTATCGCTCAAAAGCGGCGCAGGCGTAGATCCTTGGCGATCTCGCGTGCAGCGTTCATCCCGGGCACGCCGGTGACACCGCCGCCGGGATGGCCGCCCGAGCCGCAGAGATAAAGTCCAGGCACCGGCATGCGATAGTTTGCATACCCGAGTACCGGACGAGCAGAGAAAAGCTGCCCGAGCCCAAGCTGACCGTGGAATATGTCGCCGTCAATGAGTCCAAAGCGTTGTTCCAGATCCAGGGGCGACAGTATCTGGCGGGCTACCACCGCCCTGCTGAAGTTGGGGGCGTGTCGCGTGACCGCTTCGAGCACAGTATCGGCGAACGCCTCCTTTTCGGCCGGGTCCTCCCAGGATCGGGGAGCCGGAAGGCGGGGCGCGACGTACTGAACGAACAGGCTCGCGACGTGCTTGCCTTTGGGCGCAAGGGTCTCGTCGAGTGTGGACGGTATCAGCATTTCGATGACCGGCGCCCGCGACGTTCCAAATTGACGGGCATCGGCGTAAGCCTGCTCCATGTAGGCCATCGTCGGCGCGAACAGGATACCGGAAGCGTGGTGCGGCTGCGCATGCGTGCCGGGCTTGGCCGTGAAGTCGGGAAGCTCATCGAGCGCCACGTTCATGCGCAGGACACCCGATCCCGTCGTCATCGATAAAAAAGGCGCACGCACGTCCGGTGGCACGGCGTCTACGGGGACGACGTCGCGCAACAGCAGCTTGGGTGGAATGTTCGCAGCCACGACGCGCGCGGCGATCTCCTCGCCCGACGCAAGGACGACACCGGCCGCACGCCCATTCTCCATGCGCAATCGGGTGACCGGCGCACACGTTCGAATTTCCGCGCCGCGCGCTCGGGCGGCACAGGCTATCGCGGCCGAGATCGCGCCCATGCCGCCGACGGCGTGGCCCCATACCCCCTTCTTGCCGTTCACCTCCCCAAAACAGTGATGCAGCAGAACGTAAGCCGTGCCGGGAGCGGACGGAGGCAAATAGGCGCCCACGATCCCATCGAACGCAAAGGCCGCCTTGATGTGCTCATTTTCGAACCAGCGATCGAGAAACGCTTGCGCGCTGGAGGTGAACAGTTCGACGAGCAGGCGCTGATCTTCGAGAGGCAGTTTCAAGATGCGTCTGCCGACGGCCCCGCCTCTGATCAGTTCCAGAAGCCCGCCACCCGCGTTGGGCGGCGTTCGCGTCACAAGATCGCGCAGCACACCCGCCGCACGATCCAAGGCATCGTCATAGGCGGCGTAGCGCTCGGCATCGCGAACGGAGAACTGCGCCATCGCCTTCTGACGCGCAGCGCGCGATCCGTAAGGCAGGTGCATGGATCGCGTGCCGTCCAGCGGCCAGAAGTTCCCCGCCGGCCGCTCCAGGATCGTAAGGCCGTGGCGCGTAAGTTCGAGATCGCCAATGACCTTGGGATTGAGCAAGCTGACGGTGTAGGATGCGACCGAATTGCGAAATCCGGGAGCAAACTCCTCCGTGAGGGCGGCGCCGCCCACGGCTGCGTTCTTTTCGAGCACGATCACCTTGTATCCCGCGCCTGCGAGATAAGCTGCGGCCGTCAATCCATTATGACCGCCACCGAGAATCGCTGCATCGTAGGCGTCGGCCATGCATTTCATTCCCGTTTATCAACATCTCACAGTCTTATACCCGCTGCCGAGACATATCAGAGGCACATGCAGCTGTTGTTGCGCTCATGACATGCACATCGGTTGCAGCGCAGCAAGCGAAACAGTGCGAAAGGGTTCATAAACGTTTGCAACCGCCGCCCATCTGGCGGAACAATTAACTTAACGGCCTATTTAAGACCTATACCTACCGTAGCGGGAACTCGATTCGATCAACGCCGACAACAGCCGTGGAGACGACGGATGATTTCAGCACGCCGGACCGTTGCACAGCCCCGCGCCCTCGTAGTGACCCGCGCGCAGCTTGCTCCGAAGATTGCGGGCGTCGCTTTCGCTTCCATCTTCACCGCCCTGGTCTGGGTTGGCATGCTCACGCTGATCGGCGGCCTCTTTGGCGTTTCGTTTGCGCCGCAGGCTTTGGCAATCGTGGGCTGTTCGATTGCGACGTTCCTGGTCGCGGTCTGCGCACCGCTGATGCTGCGTGCAACATTCTGAAGCCGTCCCGCCTCGACGCGGTGCGTCTACTTCTCAAGCAGATGCTCGTAGCGCCGGTCGGTCAGCGTCCCGAGAAATGCGACGAGCGCATCGATCCGCTTGGAATCGAGAGCGGATCCTGATTCCAGATCTTCCTTCGACAACGTGTCTGGAACCTCAGGGGGGCCCCACGGCTGACCGGTTTCCGGGTTGATCTGATGTTTGGGGTTCTTTGAGTTGTATTTGTTGTAGAACTTCACGACGGTACGCAGGTCCTTGAAGACGCCATTGCGCATATAAGGCCCCGTGACGGCGACATTGCGCAAAGTAGGCACTTTGAATAACCCGGCGTTGGCGGGCAGTTCAGCGGCCGGGTTCTGCGCAAGTCCAGTGTCGACATAGCTCGGATTTGACCCATTGAGGGCGCGCACGGCTGCGTTCACGGGCGTGCCGATGTTCCTGTACTCGTAGTTGGTGAACGTCTCGCCTTGTGCTCCGCCGAATTCCTTGAGCTTGTGGCAACGGCTGCAGTTGGTGAACTGCGAGGAGAAAAACAGGACGCGACCCAGTTCCTCCTGGTCGCTCAGTTTCGCCTCGCCGCGCAGATAGCGGTCGTATCTTGAATCGAAAGGCGAGAACTGCGGCGTGCGTTCGAAGGCGGCGATCGCCTGTCCCATCGCCGCGTAGGCTTTGTCGTCGTTGCCCAGTGTATCCTTGCCAAACAGCGACTCGAAGGCGGCGATGTAAGCCTTGTTCTCCTTCAGCCGTTCGACGGCTGTGCGCTTGTCTGGTATCCCCATCTCGATTGGGTTGAGCGGCGGACCCATGGCCTGATCGGCCAGCGTCGCAGCACGCCCGTCCCAGAACAATCCGCCAATGGCCTTGCCTTTGGTATCGATATGGAAGCGCGGCGTCAGCGATGCGTAGGCCGCGCTCGGCGCGTTACGATCGCCTATCGAACGACCGTCGTCGCCCATCGACACGGCGCGCCCCGCAGTCCCCGACTCGCGTGGATCGGTGAAGGCAAAGTCCGGAGAATGACACGTCGCACACGCCTGCGTGCGATTCTTCGACAAGGCGGTGTCGAAGAACAGCGCCTCGCCGAGCTTCTCCATCGTGTCGATGTGCTTGTCTCTTTCAGCCGGCGCCGTGCTCGCGCCTGCGCCTGCGCCTGCCGCCAAGCCGGCCACGACGACGCTCGAAAATGCGACCAGGACCGCGACGGCAGCGCGCCACCGCGCACGCAGGTCCGTGCGCATTTTGCGCTGCGCCCGCATGGCTCGACTCGTGCTTGCATCCATATGAAGAGCTCGTGCCTGCTTCGATGCGCCGTGGTCCAGGGCCACGACGGCCGCCAGCAATATGACTAAAATGGTCGACAATCAAGCGCCCCCGTGACGCACGTCTTGATCTGGCTCAGTCGCCATCGAGACTGTTGAAGCCCAGCGCGACACCCAGTTCGCCGGGGAGCACATCGACAGCGTAATATCTGGCATTGTTGATGGCAGCGATCACCGCCGCACCGCGATTGGGATCGCCTGGTTGCGCAAGGGCCGCCGCTGCATCGGCCAACTTCGCCAGAGCCGCTGCGCAAGCCTCGGGTGCGAAGGGTTCGATAGCCTGGAGCGCACTTTGCAGGGTTTCCACGTTCAACAGCAGGTTCCGTTCGCTGCGATGCGACCGCCAGCCTTCGGCGGCTTTCTCGTTGGGCGCCGCCCCCTTGCCGCCGAACAAGGGTGGGATCTTTCTGTCCTCCAGGATGCGCAGGCCCGTCGCGATATCTCCCAGCACCGCCGACGCCGCCTCACCCGCCTTGGCGGGCGACATGCGCACGGCTCTTGTCCTGGCCAGATCGCCTGTCTCCGGCGCGCTCCACTCAGCGAGCGCATCCGCGGCGATGGTCTGCAAATTGCGCGCGATGGCGTTGCCCACCGCACACGCGCGCTGCGGGAGCGCCCCCGCGGCGTCCTTGGTATCGTTGTCAGGAAACAGCAGGCGCTCCAGCGCCGGCAAGCCTTGGACGGCAATGCTCGCGCCGGCGATCTGCTCCGGTTCGAGGCCCGCCTCGCCCTCCCCCTCGAGCAACGTCTTCAAGACTCGTGCAACGGCATTTCTCGGATCAGGCCAATGTGAAATTCGCTCCCGGCGATTCTTGCGCGACAACGGTCCGGACGTGAACATCTCCATGCGGGCCCACGCGTCGCTTGCCTCGTTGAAAGCCTCGCGCAATCCACCGGTCGACTCGCAGCCCGCGTCCCACGCCGCCGCCTGTTTGTCGAACGCGGCGCTGAACTGAGCAAGGCGCGGACCCGTGACGGTCTCGGCGAACGCCGCAGGCAATGCGCTGACCTCGCGTTTGCCTTGCGCTGTGGCGGCGGAGGGCATCTGCGCCCAAGCCAGCGCAACGGCAAGCGCCGCACCAATGGCCTTGGCGAAAACGGGCTTGGTCATTTCATTCACCTGATAAGAAGCGCTCGAGCGCTTCGCGCTGTTCCCGTCGCAAGCTTTTGTATGCCTCACGCGCGCCTTCCGCCTCTCCTCCATGCCATAGGATTGCCTCGCCGATCGTGCGGGCCCGTCCATCGTGCAGCAGCGTCGCGCCGGCCCCCAGCCGCTCACGCAGACCCAGCAAGGGCGCCGTGCGCCATTCCACGGGTTTTTGTCCGTCAGTCCCGGCAAGCCCTGCCAGCCCTTCGCCCAAATCGTGCAGCCGCAAGTCCGAGTAAAGAGCAACCGTGCCGCCGTGCTTTGCCGGCAAGACGGGAACATGACATGCCGCGCATCCCAAGCGCGCGAAGAGCTGAGCCCCTGTAGGCTGATCCGCCAGCGACGGCGTGGTGGCGCCATCCAGACCACGCACGTAGTCGGCGATAGCGCTGACGATCTCCTTGCCGATCTCGGCGCCGGTGCTTGCATCCGACCCATTGACCGCGTTCACACACGCCCGCTGCTCGGAAGTGCAATCTCCGCCCGGTTCGGGATGATGCAGCGTCGACAACCCCAGATCACGGCTGAAGGCGGTTGCGATCATGCTTTCCAGATCCGGTTCGGTCGCCTTGCGGCCAAAGATGAGGATGGGGCCGCCCTTGTCACGAGACAGGCGCCCGGCGGGCGTGGTGCCTGGAGGCTCGTTTTCGAGCGCCTTGAGGTCGACCTTGTCGGCTCGTGCGGCGGCGCTGAGACTGGGAGCGACGAGCAGCGTCGTCGCCGTATCTTGCGCCAGCGGCTTTTCGAGCCCCGCCAGCACAGGCTCGGGTTTGCGCAATTCCACCGCCGTACCGTCCGCCAACGTCACGGCGCTGGTGCGCCACTCGACCACGACCTCTGCTTCCGAGCCAAAGCCGGGTATCGCGCGGGTCTGAATCTGCGCGCCGTAATGCGGATCGCCTTTGCCGTGCGCGCCAGACAGGCGCACGACTGTGCCGCGTGACCGGAGCCTTTTGCCGGGCATCACCTCGATCCGCCCCGCGGTCGCGGCGGCGTGGCACTGGAAACATGAGCGAGCATTGAAGAGAGGCCCCAGTCCGTCATTGACCTTCGTGGACGACGGGGCTGGGACCCATTGGCGATCGAACAGTGCCTTGCCGATGGCGCGGTTGAGCCCGTCGCCGGCATGGTTGCCAGCCCGGTCGACAGCCTGGTCGATAGGCTGGCAGATCGCGGCGCCGGGCAAGAGCGTGCACAAGGCCGCGATGATGCGGCAGCGCAGGGTCCGCCTTGAGGCTTGAACCTTGCCGGTCAACGCGCTGCCCAAGCCGTCGATCCTTGACTGTCTTCGCCGCGCCGCTTTGCGCGACATGTCATGCTGGGGCATACGACGTTTGACCGGGATACCAATTGACGCGCCGGCCGCCTCGAAGACTGCGGGCCGCAGGCGCCGCACCTATAGGTCTGGCCGCCGCCCAGGTCAAAACCACCTCTTCCTGATGGGCTGAAGATCCAAGGGCTAGAGATGGAAGATGCTGGGCGTTGGGCGGGCCTGCACCAGCGTAACGGGGATACCGCCCCTGGCAGCGATTCGCCGGACGGGGTTGTGCGGCGGGAGACCGAGCAGCCGCTGGAGCGTGGCTTTGAAGGTATCCTGCGCGCGCGCGATGATAACGATTTCGTCGTAAGACTCCCGGCTGGTGATTTCGTTCACCACGTCGCCGAGGTCGCCAGACCGCGTGCGGACTTCGTAGCGAATACCGGCATCATCGAGCCAAGGCCCCGCCGTTTCGCAGATCTGGCGTATGAGATCGGCTTGGCTCGCTGCGGCGCGTCGGGAACCAACGAACGGCTGAACGCTGGCGATGAGAATGAAACCGTCACGGCTGGTACGCGCCCGGTCAATGAGATAACGAGCGGCAGCGCCTGCCTGCTCCTCTCCTTCGACCGCAACGAGAACTTTCGACATGACTTCGAAACTCAGTCTGCCTTCTGCTGGCTTTGACGCGCCCTGGCGGCGCTAGTGGCTGATAGTGACCGGCTCCGGCGAGGAAAGAGAATGCGAAACAACCGGAGCGATTGCCTCGGAGGCCGATGCCTTCACGAGAACCGCGCCTTGAGGTTTTGCCGACGTCGCGACTTTTGCAGGAGCTTGCGCGGTCCTGACGTCCGCACCGCGATCGATTGGGAAGATAATGGTGGCCAGGAATGCGAAGACGTAGACAACCAGCATCTTGTAAAAGAGCGTTGCATGCTTCATCGCTTGTTCTTCCCTCAAGAACGCGCACCGGCGGGCTTTGCGCCCTTTGCGCCGTCCGGCGCAGCGTCGCCCTCGCCCGCCGCAGCGGGTATCTCCACGTCCTCACTGATAGCCCTCGCAGCGTCTCGCTCCATGGGCTTGGAAGCCACGCGCATTTGCACGAACCCGCCATAGGAATAAGCCATCGGCAGCATCACTTCGGCTTCCGAATCGGCGTCGAAGTTTTCTTTCATCATCATGAACATCCCCTGTTCGTGAAGGCCCCGCGCCTGCCTGAGGTACGATTTGCCGACAATACACGCGACAATTCCCTGCCAGCAATTCGAGCCCGCTACTTACAGTTCCAAACCTAAGTGGAAGTACGTATTGTTTGCGATCGTCATCGCGCGCATCCGGCCATGTCCCCCGCAAACGCACGGTCGGCGGTTGCCCGTGTGGACGCGGGGGGCGTCCTTTGCGGCAATCAGGTTGTGTGTGGACCGCCACTGTGTTCACCAAAACGGGTCCAGGGAGATCGGCCGGTTGATGATGGGAAAGCCATTGATGCGCGCCATGTCGGCGGGCTTTGCCTACCTCGCCGTCTACGCAGCGCTGAATTTCGTCAGCTACGTGAAGCCGTATGGTTCGTTCGGCGTCACACCCTGGAACCCCGAGGTCGGCCTCAATCTCGCGCTGGCCTATTTGGGCGGCATCGTCGCGGCCCCGTTCTTCCTCATCGCCCAGTTCGCGACCAATTATGTCCTGCGGGGCGGACCCATGGGTTTCTGGCTGGAACTCGTGACCTCGGCTGTCTCCGGCGCCGCTTTCCTGATCGCGGGCACGATCTTGCGCCGGATGAACTTCATCGACCCGAGACTCAACTCGGTCAGAGACGTGCTCCACCTGCTGCTAGCCATCCTGGCTGCCTCCTTGGCTGCGGCCATACTATTCACCCTCGCGATCGCGATCGGCGGAGAACTCGGCCGTGGCGACTTCACCCACGTCGTCCGCCGGTTGGTGATCGGCGACGTCATCGGCTGTCTCACCATCACACCGTTCATACTCATTTTCGTGACCTTGCGACCCTGGCCCGCACCCAGGTGGGACGCCGCGTTTCAGGTCGCCGCCCTGGTTGGCGCGCTCATCGTCGTATTCGGCTATCGGGATGCAACGGCGTTCCAGCTCTTCTACCTGCTGTTCCTGCCCCTTCTGTGGGTCGCGCTCACCTATGGCACCGCGGGCGTCGCGATCGCGATCCTCATCATCCAGATCGGTCTGCTCATCGGCGCAGAATTCCGTTTCGGAACCGACCCGGGCCTTGCCGCACTTCAGGTGCTCATGTTCGCGCTCGCGTTGACGGGATTTCTCGTTGGCGCGATCTTCATCGAGCGCGAGAATGCGGCGACGCGCATCCGCGAGCAGCAAGGCGCCCTCGACCGCGCGATGCGCACGAGGGCCGCAGGCGAGGTTGCCGCCGGCATCACGCACGAGATCAACCAACCGCTGACCGCGCTGCGCAATTATGCGACGGTCGCGCGCTCCGCGTTGGAGAACGGCCAGACGGAGCTTGCGCTCGAAAGTCTCGCAAAGCTCAACACGCAGAGCGATCGCGTGGCGAATATCCTCCAGAGCATTCGGGATCTTCTTCACCAGGGAACCATTGACATATCAGCCGTCAGCATAGACGATCTGCTCAATGATTTCTCCGATCTCATGGCGACCGATCTTGCATCGCGCGGAATCTCCCTCAAGGCGACGGCGCCGGCGGGTTTTCCGCTGGTCCGCATCGACAGCGTGCAAGTCACCCAGGCCCTGCATAACCTCGTCAACAATGCCGCTGACGCCATGACAGGCATCGGCCAGCATGGTGCGATCCGCATCGCGGTCAGCCGGATTGCCTCGAAGGACAGGCCGGAATTCGCTATCTCGGTAACCGACGAGGGACCTGGGTTTCCACCAAGCGTCAACGTCGAGCGCCCGGTACCTTTTGTATCGACCAAATCGGAGGGCACTGGCATAGGACTGAGCATTGCGCGCACGGTGGCTGAGGCTCACGGCGGGCGCCTTACGATCGCATCGGCGGCGACAGGCGCCTGCGTCACGATAATTCTCCCTCTGAAGGAGGCAGGGCATGACGAGACGTATTTCCATAGTTGATGACGATCCTGCCGTCATCGATTCGATACGGCTGCTGCTGGAGTCGCAAGGGTTCGAGACGCAATGCCATGCGGATGCAGCAGCGCTGCTTGCCGCGCCAGCCGGCACGGACTGCATCGTGTCGGACGTGCGCATGCCCGGCATGAACGGCGTCGACATGATGCGCGAATTGCACGCGCGCAAGGACGCACGGCCCGTCATTCTGCTGACGGGGCACGGCGACATCGAAATGGCCGTCAACGCCATCAAGGGCGGCGCCTTCGACTTCATCGAAAAGCCGTTTGACCCCGCGCGCCTGATCGCGGCCATCGACAGCGCCATCAACAAGGCCGTCGAAAACAAAGTCATCCAGGAGGAAACGGCGCAATGGAAGGAGCGATACGATTCGCTGACCGACCGGCAGCGCGAGACCATGGCGCTTCTGGTGCAAGGCTTCGCCAACAAGGAAATCGCAACCCGGCTCGGCATCAGCCCGCGGACGGTCGAGATCCATCGCACATGGGTGATGAACAAGATGGCCGCTCGCACGCTCGCCGACCTTGTGCGCATGGGCATCGCCCTCGAGATCGCATAGCACTTCGTGGCCAGGAGCCGTTTGCGCGATTTGCACGAAACGCGAAAAAATGACCCTACCGTTTGCTATGTTGCGCTTCTCATTGCAAAACCGGTTTTTGACGTCCTGCGAAAAGGCTCAAGCGAGCACCTCCCAATGCCGACGCCCAAGACGCCGCTTCTCACCGTCGATTGTGTGGTTCGCGATGCGCGAGGGCGCATTCTGCTGGTGACGCGGGGGAAACCGCCATTTCGCGGGCAACTTGCGCTGCCCGGCGGGTTCGTCAATCGCGGCGAGAGCGTGGAGGACGCTTGCAGGCGCGAGGTCCTGGAGGAAACCGGGCTCAAGCTCAAGCGCTTGCGGCTCGTCGGCGTCTATTCCAAGCCCGGCAGGGATCCGCGCGGCCCTACCTGCTCCATCGCATTCTTCGCTAGCGTGCGCTCCGGCGCCGTAACAGGCGGCGACGACGCGGCCGGCGCAGCGTGGGTCTGCGATTGGAAGAGCGAACCTCTCGCCTTCGATCACCGCGACATCATCGCTGATGCCCTGCGCCAGTTCGCACCACCCCCTCGCACCTGACCGCGCCATGGAAGCCAGCAGCCCATCGGGCGTCTCATCGCCCCGGTTTTCGGATAACAAGCGCGCCATGTGTGCATTGCAAACCATCCTGCCGGCGCCGCCGGCGCGATCCGGCCGGCGCTTGGCCTTGCAGCGCCCAGCGCCGGTGTGACGCGCGTGAGCCGATCGCACGCGATGAGCACCGCATCGGGGCTGCGAGAGCCGTGCGCTGAATTTTGTTTGATCCCAACCGTGGTGCGATCAGGCTGGCTGCCCGTTGCGGGGGTAGAGCCACTTTGCGACGCGCAGAAGCCCGGAATCGTTGCCGCGCGCCGCAACGAGTTGCACGCCGAGCGGCAGGCAGCGCGCTTCAAGAAGGGGTAGCGAGATGCAGGGCATGCCGAGATAGGTCCACAACGCGTTGAACATCGGATCGCCCGTTGCCGAAAGCCCGTGCGGTGCGGGACCGGCCGCGGCCGGCGTGAGGACCGCATCGTAGTGAACGAGAATCGGCCGCAGCGCATCATAAAGCGGATCGCGTTCGGCCCGCGCGGCGGCGATGTCGGCGGAAGAATACGTGCGCCCCTCCGCAATCGCCGCCCTCAGCTTGTCGGTCACCATGTCGGGATTCTTGTCGGCGATTGGACCGAAATTCCTGGCGATGTCGGAAAATTGTACGATCCGGTGAAGGCGCAGCGCATCGTCGAACTCGGCCGGCAGTTGCGTGACGACCACTTCGGCGCGCGCTCCGAAGCTCGAGGCGAACACCTCGTATGCCGCCACGGCTTCAGGCTCTGCCGTGGCGCCGGCCGGCGAGATGACGAAGGCGAACCTCGGGGGCCGGTCGAGCGGCGTCGACAACCCTGCCAGCAACGGCGGTTTCGGGCTCGACGTCATGTCTCCGTCGCGCGGATCGAAGGCGGAGATGGCGTCGGTGAGCAGTGCTATGTCGTCGATGGTGCGCGCGTAGGCGCCGACGGTATCGAGCGGCGGCGACTGCGACATGATGCCCGTGCGCGAGATGTAGCCGAAGGTGGGTTTGAAGCCGATGGCGCCACAAAACGACGCGGGACGTATGATCGAGCCAGCCGTCTGAGTACCCAGGGCCAAGGGCACTTGAAAATCCGCAACGGCTGCCGCCGATCCCGATGACGAGCCGCCGGGCGTGTGCTCGCCGTTATGGGGATTTCGCGTCTTGCCGGGCCCGAAGAACGCCAGTTCTGTCGTGACCGTCTTGCCTAGGATAATTGCGCCTGCGCGCTTCAGTTCGCCGACGACGGTAGCGTCAGCCCCGGGGAAGTTGCCCTTGAACACGGGGCATCCGTATTCGGTGGGGTACTCGGCCGTGTCGATGATGTCCTTGACGCCCACGGGCAGGCCCGCGAGCGGCGGCAGCGGCGCTCCGCTCGATCGCAGCGCGTCGGCTTCCCGAGCGTCTCGCAATGCGCGTTCGGCATCGACGAAGGCCCAGGCACCAACAGCCTGATCTCGTTCCTTAATTCGCGCGAGGCAAGCGGCGACGAGCGCATGCGAGGTCAACGTCCCGGCTTTCAGCGCTGCGGCGGCCTCGGCGGCGCTCAAGCGGGCCGGATCCTTTACATTCATCTTGGTCTCTTCATCAGTTCGGTGCGGGCAAATCACGATGTGGTGGCAATTGTACTTCCGTCGCACCTCTGATGCGTCAGCTTGTGCCGACTTTCAAGGCACTCGTGCCGAACCTATGGGCAGTTGCGTCTTGACGGACCCCGCATTTGCCCTCAAGAGATCGGGTCTTTGCAGGTCTGGTCCAGGAAGAATTGACATGGCGCATGGTCCCATAGCGCCAGGTCGGTAAGGCTTGGCCGCCGCAGTGTCTTCGCCCTGTTTGAAGTGTCTTCGCCTTTCTTGAAGATCAGCTAAGTCAGAGGACCCAATGCCAACCGAGCCCTTCCGCGCCGGACGCCATTTTCTTCAAATTCCCGGGCCGACGCCCGTTCCCGAGCGCATCCTTTCGGCGATGTCGCGCCAGATGCTCGATCATCGCGGCCTGGAGTTCCAGCAGCTCGGCAAGCGCGTACTTCACGGCATCAAGGGCCTGTTCAAGACGGCCCATCACGTCATCATTTATCCCTCGTCCGGTACCGGCGCATGGGAAGCCGCGCTGACCAACACGCTGTCGCCCGGCGACAAGGTTCTGATGTGCGAGTCGGGCCAGTTTGCCGTGCTATGGGCCGCAATGGCGCAGAAGCTCGGCTTGGCGACCGAGGTCATCGCCACGGATTGGCGCGTGGCCGCGGACGGCAACACGTTCGAAGCCAAGCTGCGCGCCGACAAGGCGCACGAGATCAAGGCGGTCTGCGTCGTCCACAACGAGACCTCGACCGGCTGCCGCTCGCGCCTCGAGGAAATCCGCAAGGCGCTCGACGCGGCAAACCATCCCGCTCTCCTGATGGTCGATACCATTTCCTCGCTGGCCTGCACCGACCTGCGCCACGACGAGTGGGGCATCGACGTCACGGTGTCGGGCTCGCAGAAGGGCATGATGCTGCCGCCGGGCCTGTCGTTCACCGCCGTCTCGGACAAGGCCCTGGCCGCATCCAAGACGGCGAAGCTGAGGCGGTCGTACTTTTCCTGGGAGGACATGCTGGCGAATAACGCCAACGGATTCTTCCCCTTCACGCCGGCCACCGGACTGCTATACGGGTTGGCCGAGGCCATCGACATGATCAACGAGGAGGGGCTCGAGAACGTGTTTGCGCGCCACGAGCGCCTTGCGGAGGCGACGCGCCGTGCGGTACGCGCCTGGGGCCTCGAGACCCAGTGCCGCGATCCGAAATTCTATTCGCCCGCCGTCACTACGGTGATCATGCCGGAGGGGCATAACGCGGACGCATATCGTAAGATCGTACTCGACAACTTCAACATGTCGCTCGGCGCCGGCCTCAACAAGGTCGCCGGCAGGGTGTTCCGCATCGGCCATCTTGGCTATACCAACGAACTCACCATCATGGGCGCTCTGGCGGGTGTCGAGATGGGCTTCGAGCTTGCCGGCGTGCCCCACAAGAAGGGTGGTGTGCAGGCCGCCATGAGCTATCTTGCGGAAACCGCGCGTGCCCCTGCGCTGGTTGCGGCCGAGTAAGCGGTTGGAGGACTTGCTGGAGGGTATGGAGCGTGGCGCAGGGGGTCAGACACTATGTTTTTGACGCCTTCGGCACGCTCTTCGACGTTCACTCCGCAGCGCGCGGTTGCGCGGATCTGATAGGCCCGCAGTGGCCGCGCGTATCGGAAATCTGGCGCAACAAGCAACTCGAATACTCCTGGATCTACGCAGCACTTGGCCGGCACATACCGTTTCGCGAGGCGACCCGGCAGGGGCTTGCCTACGCGCTGGAAGCGACGGGGCTCGATGGTGCGATTGCGCCGGGTGTCCTGGCCGCCTATTGCCGCCTCGCGCCGTTTCCCGAAGTGCCCGAAGTTCTCGGCGCACTGAAAGCGCGCGGCGACAAGATTGCCATTCTGTCCAACGGCGATCCCGACATGCTCGACGAACTCGTCACGCATGCAGGGCTGGCAAACCTGTTCGATGCGACCTTGTCGGTCGCCGCCGCGGGAACCTTCAAGCCCGCGCCGCAGGTTTACGCACTGTGCGAACGGCGCTTCGGCGTCCCCGCCGCCAGGCTGACCTTCATGTCTTCCAACCGCTGGGATATCGCAGGCGCCCGCGCCTTCGGCATGAGCCCTATCTGGATCAACCGTTCCGGCGCGCCCGACGAATATCCCGGCCTCGCGCCCTTGCGCGTCATTGCCGACCTGACCGAACTCTTGAGCGAGTAGGCCCAGAAGCCATTTTTTGCGTTCCGCACAAATCGCGCGCAACGGCTCTGCTCGTTTGTTTGTCGAGCCTCTTGCCGAAAACACGCTCCCGCATTTTTCCGCAAAAAAGGCCCTGCTGGGACGAGTAGGCCATGCCGGCATGTCAGCCAGATACGAGCCTGGGTAACCCGCCTCGCGGTATTGTCGTCCGCAGTTCCGAAGGGTAGGGAACGCCAGAGTCCTTTATGTTGAAATTGACCCGAATGGTTCCATCGCCCTTCCACGAAAATCCGTCCATGATCCATACTGTCCACTTGGCCCGGGGCGAATAATCTCCCGTATTGGTCCACAACAGGGCGCCATTCGGCATATACACGACCCCATGGATATCGATGGTCGAGTTATTGAAGGTGTTTGACGTTGCCGATCGCACGCCTTTGATCGCGATGCCCGCGTCTGAACCAGACCATGGCGCGGTAAGGAACACGCGGGCCTGATCAAAGAGAAGTGTCACACTGGCGTCGGCCAGCACCAGGGTCACCCCATCCCCCTCGAGAGACGAGGCTTGGATGTCGATCGGGTTTCTTGTGAATACGTAGAGTCCCGGCCTGAGTTTCACTTGGGCCCCGTTCCTCAGCTTGAGGCCGCCACAATAGGTCCCAGGATCGAGCGTGGCCGAGGTGTTGGTGATGACCAGATCGGTCTTGCTGCATGCGCCCGGAAATTCGATTGGAAGACTGGCCAGGGGATCTGGGATGCGTTCCGGCGCGTATTCCAAGGGCGGCGTCAGGTTCTCGAGATAGTTATGTCCGTACCCGATGGCCTGGATTGACTTCGCCGTCAGGTAATTCGCCGATTTGTGCAGATCGACGACATCGTTCAGATCATCCGAGTTGCCGTAGACGTGGCAGTCGGGCGCATAGACCGAAACGGCGCCGTCCAGTTCCAAAGTGTGCTTGCGCTTTGGATGCATGGCCATGATGCACATGGGTTCGTAAACGGCTCCGCTGCGCGCAGCCGATGAAACCGCAACTTCAAAGCTCTTGAACCCTACGACACCTGCAAGAACAGAGCGCACATTGGTTTGTGCAAGGCCCCTTATGGTGCCGCCGACATTAGTAAAAGTTGCGCTCGCCGTGCCGCTTTTGACCGTGGCGCCGAAAATGCTTTCCGCTTTTTGTATCGGATTGATATCGTCTCCCTGGACGCTCAAAGCGGCTGCTGCAAGGACGGATGTATCCAGCGCCCTTTGCAGGTCGGAACGCTCCTTCTCGACCCGCGAATAGTCCACGGCCAGCCCTGCAAAGCCGAGCAATACGCAGCAGCCCAGCGCAAACATATAGCCGACTGATCCGGACCGATCGCGCCCGAATGCGAAGGTCAGTTGCGTGTTCATAGAGGACTCCCAGCCCGGCAAGACGCAAGAACAACAGGCAGCCTACGGATTTCCCGATTAATTGCGCTTCAACGCATTTGGTTAACCCGCGGTTATTTCGTCATCGGCTGCGTCTTCCATCCCGTGCAAATTAATGATGTATTGACGCGGCGATCCCGGACGCCCGCGGCAATCGGGCCGGCCGCTTGAAACGGCCGATGCGTCATGTGCCGCTGGAACCACGCGTGACGTCATCAACATTCATCAGGATCACACCGATGAACGTTCGGCTCTTTTTGTCTGCTCTTGGTTGCATCCTCACGACTACGGCCTCGGGCGACGAGTTCTGCGAGGGACTTTGGCGAGCCCGCAATGCCGTGTTCGCCCGCAACGGATACTGCTTTGAAAGCCCGAAGGCCCAGGCTGTATTTGGCAAAGGATGTTTTGCGCCCTACGGCAAGCTTACGCCTGCGGACGAGGCCATCGTCGCCACCATCAAGAGCTTGGAACGCGATGGAAATTGCCTAGTCTCGGGCACCGCGGATGAGGCGGCGAGCGCGCAAATCCCTTCCTACACCGTGGCCGTAACGCTTTCGCCCAAGGCCCGGGAGAAACTCGACTCGAGCGGCGAGACCGTACGCGTGGCCGCGTACTACTATGGCGAGGCCAAACCCGGCGTGCCTGCGGATGAAGTCGGCGAAATTTCATTGGGAAGCGAAACCAAAGACATCGAGCAAGGCAGTTCGGTTACGCTGGGCGGCCGGATTGCGCCGGCGGAAGAACTGAGCAAAATCGTAGGAGGCAAGCCGAAGCTGCTGATTAACGTCTACAGCAGCCGCAAGGTGTTTGAGGACAATCTCCTGGACTGCGGCATCTGGCAAGACGACGCCACCAAAGCGTCCACGCTAACGATCAGTTGCAAGCTCATCGGTGAATAGACAGCACGTAAGCCAGACCCGCATAGGGGATGCAACGAGGTGGACCGCGCGCAGGCAGCGGACCCGTTCATGCGTTGCCGCTCATGAAGCTTTCATGAAGCTATCCCTCGCGCGACGCTCATCCTGGACGCGCATTCGTCTATGCTTGGCAGCGCATCGCGCTCTTGGATCGAGGAGACCGTGGGACAGATCTGCCGCAGCAAGCCATCGTGAATGGCGTAGATCCACCCGTGCAAATGCAGCGGCTGCCGTTTCATCCAGGCCCGCTCGACGATCGGAACCGCGCCGATGCGGCGTACCTGCATTTCGATATTGAGTTCGCAGAGGCAATCGACCCGGGCCTGTTCATCGGCAGGATCGAAGACCGCGTGGTGCTTGCGGTACATCATGACTAGCGGCTGCAGCCAGTGATCGACAAGCGCGGTGCGCTCGCATTCGAGAGCCCGGCGAACTCCGCCGCACCCATAGTGCCCGCAAACTATGACATGCTCCACGCGCAAGGTCTCGACTGCGAATTCAATCACGGCCAGCAGATTCATGTCGCTCGTGTGAACCATGTTGGCGATGTTGCGATGGACGAAAACCTCGCCGGGATCGAGATCCAGGATGCTGTTGGCCGCCACCCGGCTGTCGGAGCAGCCGATCCAGAGATAGCGCGGCGTCTGCTGGTTCGCGAGCCGCGTGAAGAAAGTGGGATCACTGCGAAGTTTGCGCCAAGCCCACGCGGCGTTGCGCTGGAAGAGATGATCGAGCTTCACCCAGAGCCACTCCTTTGCCGCAGGCGTCGTACGCCGGCCGGCTTGAAGAACCTCGCCACTTCGTACGTGCAAACAAAGCCACCCGAGAGCCATCTTCGCGCTTCGCGCAAACGGCTCAGGCCCGCGACGCACCGGGCCGTGACAGAAGCCTCCGCGCACCTGCCCTCTTCTGCACCCTTAGTCCCTTTTCGAAGTGAGCGGCGAACAGGAGAGCCGACACGAACAGCGAGCACACCTCGTCCCGAGCGCCTCAGTGCCCGTGGCATGTGCCGCCTCCCCCGCAGCCGCAGCCGGCATGTGCGCCCGCGATGGCGCTATCGGCCGTTTGCAGCGTCGCCTCGTCAACCCGCAGCGACCAGCCCACCATGTAGCCAAGCGCTGTGCTGGCAGGGTCTTTGTTGCCACGCTCGAGCGCGTTCATGAGCCCGAGCCAGTCCTCGTTGGACGCCGAGCAGGCGAAGCGACGCGCGGCTCCGGCGGCATACAGACCCGGGGTCTCCTCGAATTGCGTGCCCATGGCCTTGACGCGCGCAAACAAGCCGACGTCGCCGAGCGCCTCCAGGGCGACCTCCGCACTCGTCTCGTCCGCCAGATCCCGAAGCAGCGTTCCCAGGAGCATGCCGTCACCCTATTGCACGAGAGGGGAGCCGCCGGCGGCCAAATCGATGCCTTGAACGTCTGCACGCCCGGCGAGGATTGCGACGTACTGCTGAATGGCGGTGCGCCGCACTTTCTCCTCGAGCCAGGCTGCAATCCGGTCGCGCACCATTTCGAACGGCAGTTCGCGGCCCTCGATGCGGCGGTCGACCAGCACGATATGGAAGCCGTAGCGCGTCTCCACCGGTTCGGGGTGCACCTTGCCCTCCGCCATGGCGGCGAGCGCGCTCTGGAACTCCGGAACCGTCTGGCCGGGCCCAATCTGGCCGAGGTTGCCTCCCGTCCGGCCGGATGGGCAAGACGAGATGCTGGCGGCCAAGGCGGTGAACGCGGAGGGGTCGCGGGCCAAATCCGCAATAAGCGAGGACGCCTTTTGGCGCGTCTGCTGGCGCGCGGACGCATCGCCCGCCGGCACGGCGAGCAGGATGTGACGCACCTCGAACAGACTGGGCGAGCAGAATCTGTGCCTATTCTTGTCGTAGTAGCGTCGGCAGGCGTCAGTGTCGGCGCCCGGTGTGCGGATCTCCCGCTCCACCAGCGCACGGATCAGCGCCTCCTCGTCGGTCTCACGCCGGCCCTCGCCGTCCGCAGCCGGGTCCGCCGGGATGGCGAGACGCCGCGCCTCTTGCAAAAGCAGTTCGCGAACGACGAGCGCGCGCACCGCCGACTTCCAGGCCTCGACAGGGCTCGGCGCCGGATGGTGCTGGATCTCATGTGCGATCGTCTCGCGGGAGATCACAACGCCATTGACACTGACTACGATCCGCTGGCTGGGAATGACCGGCTTTACGGAGCACGCCGCGGTTGTCATGGCTCACTCTCCCGGTTGCTGCACGACCCGGTGCGTGCCGGCAGCCGGCAACGCCTTGCGCGTGCGCACCACCTGATAGCCTTTTCGGCCGAGATACCAGACGGGCGCCGACCAGATGTGCACGAGGCGCGAGAACGGGAAGATGAGGAAGATCGTCAAGCCGAGCACGAGGTGCAGGAGGTAGGGCCAGGCGAGACCCTGCAGCGTCGCGGTGTCGACAGGGTGCAGCGTGAGGATTCCTTGCGCCCAGTGCGCCAGGATCAACATCACTGAGCCGTCCAGATGGGTCAGCGAATACGGCACGCTCACAAGACCTAGCAGCAGTTGCACCCACAGAATGAGCAAGAGGGCGATGTCCATTCGTGTCGAAGTGCCGCGAATGCGCGGATCGGTGAGGCGGCGGTGCAGAAGCATCGTCAGGCCGATGAAGCAGAGCACGCCTGCGATGCCGCCCGCGACGATGGCGAGGAGCTGCTTCTGCTCGACCGTCACGACCAGCGTGTAAAGCCATGTCGGCGTCAGCAGGCCGACCGCGTGACCCAAGAACAGGAACAGGATGCCGAAGTGGAAGAGATTGGAACCCCATCTCAACTGGCGCCTGCGCAGGAGCTGGCTGGAGCCGGCGCGCCACGTATATTGATCGCGGTCGAAACGGATCAGGCTGCCGATCAGAAACGTCGTCAGGCAGAAATACGGATACCAACCGAAGAGAATATGGAAGATCGTATCGCGCATGACCTCAGCCTCCCTGCCTGGATGATCTGTTCAATTCGTGGGTTATGATCGTGTCGGGACCCGATCTCGGGGGTGGTTCGAGGCCGGCGGCCGGCCGGCGCGCCTGACGCAGCTTGGCCGCGAGAGTGTCCTTGCCGCAATCCGTGCTCGCGCCGGGGCCGAATGTGACCTCTTCCTCCTCCCAGGCGGCATCGAGCGCTTCGAGATTGTCGGGCTCGGGGTCGGGTTCTGCACGCAACGCGGCCAATGCGGCCTCGTCCGGTTTGGACTTGGACAAGGCAACCAGGGCCGCGAACACCGACTCATAAGGAGAGCCCCGCTTGGTCAGCCGCTCGCGCAGTGCGGTGAGCACATGCGCCGGCTGCCCGATCAGCTCCAGCGCTTCCGCAGGCTCGCGCGTGGCGGCGTACTCGAGGAAGAGAGGCAGAAAATCCGGCAGCTCGGATGTTGTCGGCGTGTAGCCGCCATCCTCGTAGACCTTGATGAGATCCACCATCGCCTGGCCGCGGTCGCGGCTCTCGCCGTGCACATGCTCGAACAGATGCAGAGACAGCGATCGTGTCCTGTCGAACAGAAGGATGTAGCGCTCCTGCACATCGAACAGATCGCGCTCCATCAGGTCGCCGATCAGCCGGCCGAGCGCCGCCAGCTCCGCGGGCGCAATCAATGCTTCCTGCCGGAGCACTGCCATCAGCTCCGGGCCCGCGGCGACGAGTTCGGCCGAGGGATAGGAGAGCAGTGCGGATAGAACCTTGAGTGTCTTCATGCTTATGCCCCGACCTTGGTCTTGGCATTCTTGATCTTGACGCCGCCAAACAGGTTGACCTTGTCGTCGCTGGGCAGACAGCCGTCGCCGAAGGTGAAGCCGCACTGGCCTCGCAGTTCATAAGCGTCCTCCGTCACCTCGCGGTGCGACGTGGGAATGACGAAGCGGTCCTCGTAGTTGGCGATGCCCATGATGTGGTACATCTCCTCGATTTGCAGCCGCGTCATGCCGACCTTGGCGGCGATCGCCTCGTCGATGACGCCATCGACGGTCTTGGTGCGCATGTAGGCACGCATCGCCAGCATCCGCTCGAGCGCGCTCGCCACGGGTTTCTCGTCGCCCGCGGTGAGCAGGTTGGCGAGATACTTCAGCGGGATCCTGAGCGAACGGACGTCCGGCATCGCGCGGTCGCTTCCCATCTTGCCGGCTTCGGCTGCGGCGGTGATGGGCGACAGCGGCGGCACGTACCACACCATGGGAAGCGTGCGGTATTCAGGATGCAGCGGGAAGGCGACCTTCCATTCCATCGCCATCTTCCAGATCGGCGACTTCCTCGCCGCCTCCAGCCAGGCGTCCGGAATGCCGTCCGCGCGAGCCTGGGCGATGACGTTTGGATCCTTGGGATCGAGAAAGATCGACAGCTGCTCCTCGTAGAGGTCTGTTTCCTTCGCTGAACTCGCCGCGGCCTCGATACGGTCAGCATCATAGAGGATGACGCCCAGGTAGCGAATGCGCCCCACACAGGTCTCCGAGCAAACCGTCGGCTGGCCGACTTCGATGCGCGGATAGCACAGAATGCATTTCTCCGATTTGCCCGAGGACCAGTTGAAGTAGATCTTCTTGTAAGGACAACCCGACACACACATGCGCCAGCCGCGGCACTTGTCCTGATCGATGAGGACGATGCCGTCTTCCTCGCGCTTGTAGATGGCTCCCGACGGGCAAGCGGCCACGCAGGCTGGATTGAGACAGTGTTCGCACAACCGCGGCAAGTACATCATGAAGGTGTTTTCGAACTGCCCGTAGATCTCCTTCTGCACGCCCTCGAAGTTGACGTCAGCCGCGCGCTTGGAAAATTCCCCGCCGAGGATCTCCTCCCAATTGGGACCCCATTCGATCTTCTCCATGCGCTCGCCACTGATGAGGGAGCGCGGGCGCGCGGTGGGGAAGGCCTGCACTTCGGGCGCCTTCTGCAGGTGCTCGTAGTCGAAGGTGAACGGCTCGTAGTAATCGTCGATCTCGGGTAGATCGGGATTGGCGAAGATATTAGCCAGAACGCGCCATTTGCCGCCAATGCGCGGCTCGATCTTGCCGTTGGACTTGCGCTTCCAGCCGCCGTTCCACTTCTTCTGGTTTTCCCAATCCTTGGGATAGCCGATGCCAGGCTTGGTCTCGACGTTGTTGAACCAAGCGTATTCGACGCCTTCCCGGCTCGTCCAGACGTTCTTGCAAGTCACCGAGCAGGTATGGCAGCCGATGCACTTGTCGAGGTTCAACACCATCGCAATTTGCGCGCGGATCTTCATGTTGTCTTCCTCTCATTCAGCCGCAGGGGCCAACGGCGCCGGGCCCGAGAACGGCCGCTCCAGCCAATCCACCTTCCCGAGCTTTCTGACGATGACGAACTCGTCCCGGTTGGTGCCGACGGTGCCATAGTAGTTGAAGCCGTAGGCGTACTGCACGTAGCCGCCGATCATGTGTGTCGGCTTCAAGACTGTGCGCGTGACCGAGTTGTGAATACCCCCACGCTGCCCGGTCATCTCCGAGCCCGGAACATTCACGATCTTCTCTTGCGCATGGTACATCAGCACCATGCCGTCCTTCACGCGCTGCGAGACCACCGCCCGCGCGACGAGCGCGCCGTTGGCGTTATATGCCTCGATCCAGTCGTTATCGGCAATTCCCACTTTCCGCGCGTCATTCTCGCTGATCCACACGATCGGACCTCCGCGCGATAGCGTCAGCATCAGCAGATTGTCGGTATAGGTGGAGTGAATGCCCCATTTTTGATGCGGCGTAATGAAATTGAGCACGATCTCCTTCTCGCCGTTGGGCTTGATGCCCTTAACGGACTTGATCGCGCGCAGATCGATCGGCGGCCTGTAGACGCAGAACCCCTCGCCGAACGCCCGCATCCAGAGATGATCCTGATACAGCTGCTGGCGCCCGGTGAGCGTGCGCCAGGGGATCAGTTCATGCACGTTGGTGTAACCGGCGTTGTAGCAGACCTTCTCACTCTCGAGCCCCGACCAGGTCGGTGCGGAGATGATCTTGCGCGGCTGGGCGACCACGTCGCGGAAGCGGATCTTCTCATCCTCCTTGGGCAGCGCGAGATGCGCGTGCTCGCGACCCGTGGTCTTGCCGAGCGCCTCCCAGGACTTGACGGCCACCTCGCCGTTGGTCTCGGGCGCGAGCATCAGCAGCACCTCGGCGGCATCGATATCGGTATCGATGCGCGCGAGTCCTTTGGCCGGCCCGTCCTCCGTGACAACGCCGTTCAGGTGTTTGAGGTGCTCGACCTCGTGCTCGGTCTTCCAGGCGATACCCTTGATGCCGTTGCCGATATTCGCCATCAGCGGACCAAGCGCGGTATAGCGCTTGTAGACGTTGGGGTAGTCGCGCTCGACAACGGAAACGGCCGGCATCGTCTTTCCAGGCACCGGCTCGCACTCGCCCTTCTTCCAGTCCTTCGGCTCGAAGGCCTGGGCGATCTCGCCGGGGCTGTCGTGCTGCATCGGGGTGAGCACCACGTCCTTCTCAACCCCCAGCACCTCCGGCGCCACGCGCGAGAAGGCCTTGGCGATGGCCTTGTAGATTTCCCAATCGGACTTGGCTTCCCATACCGGGTCCACCGCGCTGGTCAGCGGATGGATGAAGGGATGCATGTCCGAAGTGTTGAGGTCGTTCTTCTCGTACCAAGTCGCGGTTGGAAGAACGATGTCGGAGTAGACGCACGTCGTGGACATTCGGAAGTCGAGCGTGACGAGCAGGTCGAGCTTGCCGCGCGGGGCCTCGTCGCGCCAGCGGACTTCCTTGGGCCGGTCGCGGCCTTCCTCACCCAGATCCTTGCCAAGCACGCCGTGAGAAGTTCCCAGCAGGTGCTTGAGGAAATACTCGTGTCCCTTGCCCGATGAACCCAGCACATTCGAGCGCCAAACGAACATGTTGCGCGGGTAATTCCCAGGCGCATCCGGGTCCTCCCAGGCGAACGACAGCGCGCCGGACTTGAGCGATTTCGCCACGTAAGCGGGAACGTCCAGACCCGCCTCCGCTGCCTGCTTGGCGATCGTGAGGGGGTTTTGCGTAAGCGTGGGATAGGCCGGCAGCCAACCTTGCCGGATGGAGCGGATATTGTAGTCGAGGATGGAGCCGTCCCAGGCCCCTGCAGGCGCCGTCGGAGACAGGATGTCGTAAGCGCTCATCGTCTCGTAGCGCCACTGGTTGGTATGCACATAGAACGCCGACGTGCCGTTCTGCTGGCGCGGCGGGCGCCCCCAATCGAGCGCGAAGGCGAGAGGCGCCCAGCCAGCCTGCGGGCGCAGTTTTTCCTGCCCCACGTAGTGTGACCAGCCCCCGCCCGATTGCCCGACGCAGCCGCACATGACAAGCATGTTGATCACGCCGCGATAGTTCATGTCGGCGTGATACCAATGGTTCATGGCGGCGCCGATGATGACCATCGAACGGCCGTTGGTTTTTTCGGCATTCGTGGCGAACTCGCGCGCGACCTGGATGATCTTGTCGCGGCTGACGCCGGTGATCTTCTCGGCCCAGGCCGGCGTGTAGGGCGTGTCCTCGTCGAAGCTCTTGGCGACGTTGCCGCCGCCGAAGCCTCGATCGACGCCGTAGTTCGCAAGAAACAGGTCGTGCACTGTGGCGACCAGCGCCTCGCCGTCGGCGAGTTGCAGCCGCTTCACCGGCACGCGGCGCTCCAGGATACTGGCGTGATTGGAGTGCTGGTAGTGTTCGTGCGCGATGTTGCCGAAATACGGGAACGCCACATCGACAAGCTCGTCTTTAGTGTCGGCGAGCGACAGCCGCAACGCGGTGGCGTTACCGTTGGAATCTTTCTCCTCGATGTTCCATTTTCCGGTCTCGCCCCAGCGGAAGCCGACAGAGCCGTTCGGAACCACGACGCGCGCCGACGCCTCGTCGAAGGCAACGGTCTTCCATTCCGGATTGTTGGTCTCTCCGAGGTTCTTGTCGAAGTCGCAAGCCCGCAGGAAGCGGCCGGGCACCAGCCGTCCGTCCTGCTTCACGAGTTTCACCAACATCGGCATGTCCGTGTACTGACGCACGTAGTCACGGAAGTATTTGACCTGCCGGTCAACGTGATATTCCTTCAGGATGACGTGGCCCATGGCCATTGCCAGCGCCGCGTCGGTTCCCTGCTTCACCGATAGCCAGATGTCGCCGAATTTCGAGGCCTCCGAGTAATCGGGGCAGATCACTGCGCTCTTGGCGCCGCGATAGCGGGCTTCGGTGTAGAAGTGTGCATCCGGCGTGCGCGTCTGGGGGACGTTGGAGCCCCACAGGATGAGGAAGCCGGCGTTGTACCAGTCCGCGCTTTCGGGAACGTCGGTCTGCTCGCCCCAGGTTTGAGGGCTCGACGGCGGCAGGTCGCAGTACCAATCGTAGAACGACATGCTGACGCCGCCTAAGAGCGACAGATAGCGCGAGCCTGCCGCATAGGAGACCATCGACATGGCGGGGATCGGCGAGAAGCCGAAGATGCGGTCGGGGCCGTAGGTCTTGGCCGTGTAGGCGTTGGCCGCGCCGATGATCTCGGTAACCTCATCCCACTTGGCGCGCACGAATCCGCCGTGGCCCCGGACCGAGATGTAGTCGTTCCGCTTCGCCTTGTCCTCGACGATGCTGCGCCAAGCCGCAACCGGCGTCATGGTCTTGCGCGCTTCGCGCCACAGCCGCAGCAAGCGGGAGCGGATCAACGGATACTTCACGCGGTTCCCGGAGTAGAGATACCAGCTGTAGCTGGCTCCGCGAGAGCAACCCCGCGGCTCGTGATTGGGCAACTCCGGGCGCGTGCGCGGGTAGTCAGTCTGCTGCGTCTCCCAGGTGACGATACCTCCCTTCACGTAGATCTTCCAAGAGCAAGATCCCGTGCAGTTGGCGCCGTGCGTGGAGCGCACGATCTTGTCGTGCTGCCAACGTTTGCGGTAGCCGTCCTCCCATCGTCGATCCTCGCTTGTCGTAATGCCATGTCCGTCGGCGAACGGCTCGGGGGATTTTTTGAAGAAAGTCAGTCGATCGAGAAAGTGGCTCATTGTTTCTTGCCTCTATTGAGGTTTCGGTCATTGGGCCGCCGTCACGGCAGGGCCGGCGCGTTCAACGTTGAACAACAATCCGCTGGGGCGGGTGTAGAACCACCAAGTGATGACGATGCAGCTCACGTAGAAGGCCAGGAAGCTGTAGAGGGCGGCCTCTGCTCCCCCGGTGGCGGCAATCGACGTGCCGAAGCTTTTCGGAATGAAGAACGCGCCGTAGGCTGCAACAGCCGAACTGAAGCCGATGATGGCGGCGGCCTCCTTGTCCGACTGCTTGACCGACTGGGCGGGCGTCAGCGTGGGCTCGAGCCGCGCCACCTCCTTGCGCATGATCGCTGGTATCATCTGGAAGGTTGAGGCATTGCCGATGCCGGCCATGGCGAACAGGAACAGGAAGCTGGCGAAGAACACCGGATATGCACTGGGATTACCTTTCATGCCGATAGCGTAAAGCACACCCAGAACGCCGACGCTCATGGCAACGAACACCCAAAGCGTGATCCGCCCGCCGCCGATCCGGTCGCAGGCCTTGCCGGACGCGGCCCGCGCGATGGCGCCGACCAGGGGGCCAAGGAAGGCGTAGTGCAGCACGTGGATCTCCGGGAACAGGGTCTTCGACAGCAGCGGGAATGCCGCAGAAAAGCCGATGAACGATCCGAAGGTGCCGGTATAGAGCCAGCACATCACCCAGTTATGCGCGCGCCGGAAGATCACCGACTGTTCGGCAAACGACGACTTCATTGTGGCGATGTCATTCATGCCGAACCACGCGGCGAACGCCGCGATGACGATGAAGGGGACGAACACGAACCCTGCGTTTTGCAGCCACAGCGGCGACTGGACTCCGTCTGCCGTGGCCATCTGCGGGTCTCCGCCGAGCCAGCCGAAGACGCCGGCGGTTATGACCAGCGGGACCACGAACTGGACGACGCTGACCCCGAGATTACCCAACCCGGCGTTGATCGCTAGCGCGTGTCCCTTTTCCGCCTTGGGGAAGAAGAACGATATGTTGGCCATCGACGAGGCGAAGTTGCCGCCGCCGAAGCCGCATAGCAGCGCAAGGGCAAGGAAGATCCAGTAGGGAGTATCCGGGCTCTGCACGGCAAAGCCCATGCCCAGCGCAGGGATCGCAAGCGACCAGGTCGCAAGCGTCGTCCACAAGCGGCCGCCGAAGATGGCCGGCATGAAGCTGTAGAAGATGCGCAAGGTCGCACCCGACAGGCCGGGTAGGGACGCCAGCCAGAACAGTTGCTCGTTGGAGAACGCGAAACCGACGCTCGGCAGTTTCGCGACAACCACCGACCACACCATCCACACCGCAAACGAAAGCAGCAGGCAGGGCACCGAGATCCAAAGGTTGCGCCGTGCGATGGCGCGTCCGCGTGTTTCCCAGAACTCGCGGTCTTCGGGGCGCCAGTCCTGGATGGGGACACGTCCGGCCAGCGCACCAACCTGCCCGGGTCCATGCAAAGGTTGCATCTCCGGCAGTTCGGGCAGCTCGCGCGCCGGAATTCCCGCCTCGGCCGCGGCTTTCTCCATGCTGCGGATGGCAAAGTGCATCCAGACCAGCGAGACGGAGACGATCGCAAACAGCAACCAGAAGCAGCTCTGCCAGATGCCCGTGAGGTCGTTGAGTGCGCCGAACGCGATCGGCAGTACGAAGCCGCCGAGGCCGCCGACGAGACCCACCACGCCACCGACGGCGCCTACGCGATCAGGATAGTACACGGGGATATGCTTGTAGACCGCCGCCTTGCCGAGACTCATGAAGAAGCCGAGGATGAAGGCGATTACGATGAAGCCGGGCAGCCCCATCCGCGTCGAGAACTCCACCGGACCGTGGATGCCTTCCATCACGAACTTGGTTGGCGGATAGGACAGCGCGAACGTGCACGCCAACGAGACCAGGAAGGTCCAATACATGATGGTACGCGCGCCGTACCTGTCGGCCAGATGGCCGCCGTAGGCGCGGAAGACGGAGGCTGGAATGGAGTAGGCGGCGCCGATCATGCCGGCGGTGGCGATGTCGAGGCCGTAGACGCCGATGAGGTAGCGCGGCAGCCACAACGCCAGCGCGACAAAGCCGCCGAACACGAAGAAATAGTAGAGCGCAAAACGCCAGACCTGCACGTTCTTGAGCGGCTCCATCATCGCCGAAAGCGACTCGGGCTTGGCGCCCGAGGCCCGCCGGCGGGCGAGGTCCGGATCGTCGTCGGTGAACAGGAAAAAGATGATGGCGGTGATCACCAGCGCGGCGGCCCATACCAGGGCCACGGTCTGCCAGCCGTAGGCCACCATCACCGTGGGAGCTGCGAACTTCGTTACCGCGGCTCCGACGTTGCCGGCGCCGAAAATACCGAGCGCGGTGCCCTGGCGCTCCGTGGGAAACCACTTGGCGACGTAAGCGATGCCGACCGAGAACGATCCGCCAGCGATGCCAACGCCCAGCGCAGCCAAGAGGAACGTCGGATAGTCATAGGCGAAGGTGAGCAGCGCAGTCATCACCGCCGCCGCCAGCATCACGAAAGTGAAAACGACGCGACCGCCGTACTGGTCTGACCAGATGCCAAGAATGAGGCGGATGAGCGAGCCCGTGAGGATAGGCGTTCCCACAAGCAGACCGAACTGTGTGTCGGACAGACCCAGATCTTGCTTGATCTGAATTCCGATGATCGCGAAGATCGTCCAAACTGCGAAGCATACTGTGAACGCGAAGGTCGATAGCCAAAGCGCCCGGCTCTGGCCCGAAGGACTTGCAGCGACGGTTGACATGCCCTGCTCCTGTATCGGCAAAACGCCAAATGGCGTCCAAGACGGAATGTCAGGGCGGAGGTGGTGACATTGACTGACCTCAAGCGCCTGCGGGCGATGGATGCTACTTAATGCCACCTAGCGACGAGATGCAAGTGATCTCTGCCATTCGACAAAAAAGTGCTTGTCGAAAGCTAAGACATCGCGCGTGACCCACGTATGTGCAGCGCGAAACAAACAAGCACCGCAAGAGTTGGTCGAAGCCGATGAAATGGTCCCAGTGAAAACGTGATCGGTTCAAATCGCGATCCGCTATCGCACATCGGCGTCTGCCGGCCGCGCGCGCAGCATCATTTCCGCGAGTGGGAACGAGCACGTCGGCCCATCTCTCGACCGACTTGCACAATGAGCGAAAACGAGACTGTTGTCGCGAGTGCCAAAGCGGTGAGGCTGCGGGCTCTGGACAAGAACGCTTCTTCCCAAAAGCAGGAACCCGGGTTGCCAACCAGACACGCGGCAGGCAAATGCGTAGAGCCGTTTGCGCGCGTCTGGCGCCAATCGCAAAAGCGGCTCTTCGTGCTGAACCCAAAGAAGATCGAAGCCGACCGGCCCTCCTTCGCAGCCAGCCATGCCATGGCAGTTCCGGAGCAGAGTTGCCGGCTTCGCTGCTGGCGAGGGGATACTCGATAAAACGATGTAGGCCGGCGAGAGCGCGGGCGGCGATTTCAGCGTCTGTAGCATCGGCCTACCACCATCTGGCGAGCACCAGTCGCCAGCAGTTGCCGGCCGCACGCCCACCGCGCTGGCGCCGCTTAGCCCTTGACAACCTACCAAGTAGTTGGTAGGCTCACCCTATGACAACCCAGACCAGACCAGCCCTGCTCAAGGAAGCAGAAGCCTTGATCCGCACGCGCGGATATTCGGCTTTCAGCTACGCCGACCTGGCCGAACGGGTCGGCATCCGCAAGGCGAGCATCCATCACCATTTCCCGACCAAGGAAGCGCTCGGGGCCGCCCTCGTCGACGAGTACCTCGAGAGATTCCTCGCCGATCTGGCTGCGCTGCGCGAGCGCGAACTCGACACGGTTGGCAGGCTCAACGCCTACGGCGACTTCTTCGCCAGCGGCCTCAAGGAAGGTCTGATGCCACTGTGCGGTGCGCTCGCCTCCGATGTCGCTTTTCTTCCCGCTTCGATGAAGGTGCGTGTCGAGCGCTTTTTCAGGCTGCACCTGGATTGGCTGGAGGACGTGCTGAAGGAAGGGGTAAAAGCGAAAGACCTTCGAAGCGATGTCAAACCCCAGCAGGCGGCCCGCCTCATTCTCAGTGTGCTCCAGGGAGCCAGTCTCATCGGCTGGGCGCTCAAGGAGCCTGGCGTGGTGAAGCCCGCGCTCAAGGATGCCATCGCAAGTTTGACCAGGTAGGCACAGCCGGCTTTTGCCAAAAAAGGCTATCGACTAGTAGGGAGGCGATCGGACATGGGATGCTGTTATGAGGACCGTCCGGCCGACGACGCCATAACCCGCCGCCAAGTGCTCGGTGCGGCGTTCGTCATGGCTGCCTCGCCCATGCTGAGCCATCTTCCAGCCGTGGCCGCCACGTCGCTCGCCGTCGGCGAAGTTGCGCCGGGTGTCTTTGTCCACCAGGGGCGGTACGAGCTTCAGTCACCGGAGAACCGGGGCGACATGGCAAACGCGGCTTTCATCGTCGGACGCGACGGCGTGGCCGTCATCGACACTCTGGGCAGCTTCAAAGTCGGACAGGAATTGCGGGCAGCCATCCGCGCCGTAACCGACCGGCCGATCCGCTATGTCGTCAATACGCACATGCACCCCGACCATGTGTTCGGGAACGCGGCCTTCAAGGAAGATACCCCGCAATTCGTCGCCCATCACAAGATGGCACGCGGGCTTTCTGCACGCGCCGAGCGCTATCTGGCCATCAACAAGGACATGCTTGGTGCCGATGCCTTCGAGGGTATCGAAGTCATCCTGCCTACGATCGCCGTGACGGACAGTCTCACGCTCGATCTTGGCGACCGGACGCTCGTCTGCGAAGCAGTGAGTACCGCCCACACCGACAACGATCTCATCATAACGGACACGGGGACGGACACTCTCTTTCTCGCCGATCTCCTGTTCTCGGTGCATCTGCCGACGCTTGACGGTTCGATCCGAGGCTGGCTCGCGCTCTTGGATGATCTTGGCCAGCGCAGGGCGGCTCGCGTTGTTCCGGGCCACGGTCCCCATGCCATGCAGTTGCCGGGTGCACTCGAGCCCGAACATCGCTACCTCTCCACTATCGCCGCCGAGGTTCGCAAGCTCATCAAGGATGGGAGAGATCTGGCAGAGGCTACGAAAACGGTCGGCCAATCGGAACGCGCCAACTGGCAGCTTTTCGATCAGTACCACATCCGGAATGTGACGGCGGCGTTTGCAGAACTCGAGTGGGAATGACCAACAACGGAGTGTCTATATGAAAACGAACCAGCTCTCGGTTGCGCGCCTCGCGGTCGTCACTGCGGTCGCATCTTGCCTTCTGTTCCAGCCCAACACCGGCCGTGCCGGCGAGGATGCCTGGCCTTCGTTACAGCGCGACCTTTTCGGATCGCGGTTGCTTCAAGAAGACGACGGCGTGGTTGCTCTCGATGCGCCTGACCGCGCCGAAGACGCCGCCGTCGTGCCGATCACCATACGCGTTCCGCCCGAGGTAAAGGTTCCGCTCAAGGCGATGTGGCTCGTGATCGACAAAAATCCTGCGCCCGTAGCGGCAGCGGTGACTTTCGGGCCGGCAGGAGGAAAGATCGGCGGCGAGCGCCGTTTCACGACCCGCGTGCGCGTCGACATGTATTCCTACGTCCATGCCGTGGTCGAGACCGAAGACGGCGTGCTGCATATGAAAAAGGCTTTCGTAAAGGCATCGGGCGGCTGCGCGGCTCCGGCCCCCAAAGATTCAGACAAGGCGGCCGAGGATCTGGGCAAGACATTGGTCAAGAGCTTTGATCCCGCCCCCGACACGGCGGCGTTGCGCGAGGCCCAAATCATGATCAAGCATCCCAACAACAACGGGATGCAGATGGATCCGGAGACGCACGGCTACATTCCGGCGCGCTTCATCCAGGAAGTGACGGTGATGCGCGGAGGCGATCTGGTCTTCAAAGCCGAGACCGGGTTTTCCATTTCCTCCAACCCAAACTTCAGATTCACTTACGAGAATGCAAAGGAAAATGCGCTGGAAGTGACATCCGTCGATACCGACGGAACGAAGTTCGTCGGACATTCCGCCCAGGTTTCCGTCACTCAGTAGCTCTCAATCGCTCATTGCAAGACCGTGCGCGTCGCGTGCAGCCGATCGACCTGCCGGGCATGACCTGTGCCCGGCAAGCCGCCCGGCCGCAGTGAGGTTTGCCCTCGATCGGCCCACATGACCACGCTCGGCCTTCCATTTGGATTTCGATGCCGACGATCCAGGGCCGGGATCGTGAGACGTGCGGGCTACAGCGGGTTGAAACGAGAAAGCTGCTGGAGGATCAAGCCTGAGCGCGGGGCATGACCAGCATGCGTCCATAGAGCAGCAAGAAGCCGAGAAATGCCGCGATCCAGAGCACGCCCGACACAGGAACGAGAACCAACGTCATGCCGGGAAGCAGGCTCGACGCAATCCGCGCAAGCGCGGCGGCGACGATGGATGCATAGATGGCGACCGTGCTCCACGGTGCGCTAAGCGCGTTGCCGGTATGGCCGCGCGTGGTGCGCGTCATGACGGCGAGAATCATGGTGGCGAAGGCGCCCGTCGTCCAGGCATGCAGCCCGGCGGCCTCGACGTCGTAATTCTGCGCCAGCAGGGCAGCACCGACGAGTGCAAAGCCGATGGCAACGAAGAGATAGGCCACGTGCAGAACGGCCGCCAGTGGCTCGGCGAATGTGCGCATGGGACGCCAACGCCATTGACGCAGCAGATTGGCCGCCGCCGCGGCCAGCAACAAGACCCCGGTGAATGCTGTCGTGCCCGGCTGGGGTAATTGTTTCGATAAGAACCACCTCGACAGGACCCATGCGCCGAGCGCCGCCACGGAGATGGCGGCTGCAGCCACGTCGAATGTTCCAAACGGCCGCGGCAGCAGGCCCGGCCGGTTGGCCTTCAGCCAGTTGGGCGTGACGTTCGGTACGATGCGTCCGGCAATCACAATGAGCACGATGAGCACCAGCGAAATCGCCAATGCAGTGGAAAGCCTGGCGCGCCCGGTCAGCCATGCCTCGTAGTGGAAGACGGCGTCGGCGACGGCAAGACTGCCCACCAACGCAACAGTCTTGAAGTTCCGTTGGTTTCCAGCCGCGCCGACCTCGCGCGCCATGATGATGGTCAACGCGATCGGAAAGAGAAGACAGACGGCGGCGATGACCATCTCGTCGATGTCTCGGGAGACCGCGACCGCGATACGTCCCGCGAGCCACAGCACGGCGAGCGCCCCAAGCAGCGCTCCCCGCACCGCTGGGCGTGACGTCCAGCTTGCAACGGCCGTCAGCAGAAAGCCGGCCATGACGGCCAGAAAGAATCCGAACAGCAATTCGTGGGCGTGCCAGACTGCCGGAGAGAATGCGCTCGGCAACCTGATGAGGCCGAAGAACCATGGCACCCACAGCCCGATCATCAGCACGCCATAAGCCGAGCCCAGCAGGAAGAAGGGCCGGAACCCGTAGCTCAGAAGTGCAAAGCCTTGCGGCCTCACCTGTTTGATGTTCGAGCGTGGCATTTGATCGTCAGCATCCTTCGGGTTGGAATGTCGCCGGGTTTCGGATGAACGGCCAATAGACGCGAAGCCACAGCAGAAATGCCGAAGCCCACAGCAGGGATACGGCAAGATAGGGAGGCTCGGGCATCACGCGTGTCGGCACGAGCTCCGGCAGGGCGCGCATGACCGTCGCGGCACTTGCAAGGACGAGTGCGAGCCGCGTCTGCCATGCAAGCCCGAGCGGCTGACCCGTGTGCCGCAGGCCGGCGATCGAGAATACCGAGAGCACGCCCAGACCAAGCCCGCCCATCAGCGCAAAATGCAGCCCGCAGTTCGCGCTGACGCCAAGGCCGAGCCTGCCCAGGCCGAGAAGCATGAGGCCAATACCCGCAAATGCGCTCACGCCGGCAAGCGCCAGGATCTCGGCGCGCACGAACTGCCTGCCGATGAAGCTCTCGGCGATGCGATCCATGAAGGCCGCCCCGGCTGCGATGTAGAGGTATCCGGTGACGGCCAGCGACAGTCCTGCAAGGTCACCGCCAACAGCAACGGCGAGGAGCCCCGGGGCAAGATTGAGACGGCCCGGATGCGGGCGGAACGGCGATGTCGTCTGTGTTGGATCGAGCACGAGGTTGGTGACAGGTGCCGTAATGCGGGCAAGCGCTATGCCGAGAACGCCCAGGAATATGAGACCCGGAAGATGGATCAGCCGTTGCGACCATGCGAAGTCGCTATTCGCGATCGTCATGGCGTAGCGCGCGGCCAACTCGCCCAACAGGAATAGACCGATCCAGAATGCGAATGCGTTGAGCCTCGATATGCGTTTCCCGATGGCAATCCGCACAATGTAAAACAACAGCGCCGCGATCCAGCTCGCGTCGGCCAGGCCCGCCGGAATGATCGATAGATCGTGCCCGGCAAAGCCGAGCACACGGGCCGTGCCCCACAGCACTGCGAGCACAAACAGCGCCCGGCCACGCAAGCGCGGCGTGCCCGTCCACTCCGGGACCGCGGTCGTCAGGAACCCGATGAGTGCGGCGCCGAACGAGCCGACGACCATTTCATGCGCGTGCCAGAACCCCGGCGGCACCGCCTCGGACAGTGGAAGACTGAACCCGAGTGCGGCGACCCAGATCAGAGGCCAGAGCGCGGCATGCAGCGCCGCCAGCGGGAAGAACAGGCGAAACCCTTCGTCGCCGACGACGCTCAGCGTTCGTTTCAGCGCTGTGCCGGGACGTGGTGTCGCCATATCCATCATGCGGCCCGCTCGTTGACGTCATGGATGTGGGCGAACAGTGGATCATCCTTCAGATAGCTCTGCATGAGCGTGAATGCTGCAACGTCGTCGCGCGCGCTGCGCTCGATGGGAACGATGCGCTCGCCTGCGATGCCGCGAACGCGCTCGTCCATGACGACGATGCGATCCGCCACCCTGATTGCTTCGGAAAGGTCGTGGGTTACAAACAACCCGGCAAAGCGGCTTTGCCCCGCCGCACGCACGACGATGTCCTGCATCTGGCGTTTGAGCGCGACATCGAGCGCGCTGAAGGGTTCGTCGAAGTATACGAAATCAGGATCTACCGCGAATGCGCGGGCGATCGCCGCCCGCTGTCTCATGCCGCCGGAAAGCTCGGCGGGATACTTGCCGACGTCGCGCTCGTCGAGCGCCGCGACCCGTGCTGCGTCCTGCGCCCGCCGGTTACGCTCCGGCCGGGAGATGCCAGCCAGGCGCAATGGATAGGCGATGTTGTCCAGAGCCGTCGCCCAGGGCAGGAGGCGAGGCTCCTGGAAGATCATGCCGTGGCGCCGATAGTCGCGGATCACCCGCCCCTGCTGCGGCTCGACGATGCCGGCCGCGATGTGCACGAGCGTGCTCTTGCCGCAGCCGGACGGCCCGACGAGCGCCACGATCTCGTCGGCGGCGATCGTCAGGCTTACCGCGTCGAGTACGGTACGGCCGAAATAGGCGTGCGATATGCGCTCGATGCTGAGGCGCCTCATCGCTTCACCCCCCACGGTCTCGCGGCCTCCCGCCAGCGCTCGAACTCGGAGCGCACGGGATGTATGAGACCGTATTCCACAACGATGATGGCAGCGACGATGAGCACGACCCAGGCGATCGACTGGGCGACGTCGAGGTTGGCCCGCGACATGGCGAGCGCAAGACCGATCCCATCGATGTTGGCGAGCAGCTCGGCCATCACCGCCACCTTGAAGGATGTGCCGAGCGCAATGGCGAGTGATGGAAAGTAGGAGCTGGCGACCTGGCGCATGACGACGGTCCATACGCGCTGCAAGGGACCGGCGCCGAATACCCGCCCCATGTCCTCCAGCGACCTGTCGCGAGTGGCCACGGCCTCCGCTACGTTGGCGAAAACCAGCGGAAACGCCGCGACGAGCGTCGTGGTCAAGACCGTGCCGCGGCCGGAGCCGAACCAGATCATCGCAAGCACGATCCAGGCGATGGGTGGCACGCCCAGGAGGATGGTCAAGAGCGGGCGGGCAAGCCGCATGGCGGCGAAAGAATAACCCACGGCGATCCCGATAAGCCCCCCCAGCAGCGCAGTCAGCACGAACCCCTGGAAGGCGCGTTCGAAGGTTGCCGCCGCCAAGCGCCATGTCTCGGCCGATTGGAGAAGCTGCCAGGTCGCCTCCAGCGTCGCAATCGGAGAAGGCAAGATGAAGTCGCCATAGGCTTCGTGACCAAGCTGCCAGATGGCGAAAAACAGCGACATGCCGGCGATTCCCACCCACCCGGACCACACAAAGCGGCCAAGTCGTCCGAACCGGTCGAAAAACGCTGTGGTCATTGGCAGCCTACAGATAGAAATCGGCGTCGGGCAGCCGTCCGCCCACGTATCCGGGGTTGGCCTCCAGCAGTGTCTCGATCACGCTTTCGACCGGCTGGCGCACTTCGCGCGCGGGTGTCGCGACAAGACGGCTGTAGGGGATCGACTTCTCGATGACCGGCCATGGCAATCCCAGTTGGCCAGCCGAATTATTCGCAGCGCGCGCAGGATTGGCGTTGACGTCGGCCACCGCTTCGGCAAGTCCACTCTGGACGGCCGCAAGGATATCGGCGTGCTCGGCTCTGAAGCGATCGGTCACAGCCAAACCTGCCTGCGGCATGCGCGTCTCGCCGCCCTTCAACTTGGCCCACTCGCTCTGCAGGTCGATGACGCGGTGGATCGTCTTTCCCGCAATGGCGCCCTTGACGATCGCCGCCGAGGCCGCAGGCTCGGGGACGAGAGCGGCATCGACGCGGCCGAGCACCAGGAACTGCATCGCCTCGAGCGGAGTGGCGGTCGCCGTCACGTCGATGTCTTTTTGCGGATCGATCCCTTGATGGCGCAGCAGGCGGTTGAGGATGAGCGTCGGCAACTCGTTGGGAAAAAGTGCGGCGAGCTTGCGCCCTTTCAGCGCCGAAAGCGTCGTGAGCGTGGGGTCGGTCGACATGATGTAGAGGATGCCGTCGGTCATCACGTTGACGAGCCGCACGCCAAGGCCGCGGTTGTAGAGGTTCGCGGCCACAGGCACCGGCATGATGCCGACGTCGAAGCTCCCGGACGTCAACCCGGCGCGCATTTCGTCGACCTGCCGCCACACGCGCAAGATGGGCCGCCGCGCCGCCTCGTCGAGGCGACCGGTCTCGATCGCATGCAGAACGGTGATCGACGGCCCGGCCGGCGGCCCCCAGATCTCCAGGCGTGGCAGCGGTGACGCATGGACACCGGACGCAAACGGCAAAGTCGAGACGGCAAGCGATGCAGCAAGCGAAAAACCACCCTGGACCAGTCCGCGCCGGCCGATCCGCATCACTGTATCATCGCCCCGCGCCCGTTGGCCGCCAGGCATCACCTCGATCTGCATGTGGCGCTCATTGTCTCTCAATTCAGCGTCTCCCGCGACTTACGGTTATTACTTTACAAATCTGGTAATGTTTCTTGACAGAAGTCAACCGCCGCCAACTGCCGCGGCCGCGCGCCGGGCATCCGTTGCGACAAGCCGAGTTGCAAGCTGCGTCACCATCGGCGATGCTTGCCGGGTGAGAACGCGGGATCAATGCGATGCCGTGCCCAGCTTGCCACCGGCGTGCCCGCCACGATGCATCCTCGAGTGCCGAACACATGACTTGGCACATGACTAAGGGGACTTCCCAGATTTGCGGCCCGCGCACACCGGCGGTGCCTTGATGACGGCCGCGCACGCCGAATTGCAGTCGAATGGCCTTACCCACTCCGAAGCTGCGCGCCGTCTTGCGGACCACGGATTCAATACCCTTCCGGAAGCTGCGCCTGTAAGTCTCCGGCAACGGCTGGCCAGGCAGTTCAAGAGCGCGCTGATCTATATTCTGCTGTTCGCCTTGGGGCTGGATGTGGTCCTCTGGCTGCACGAGGGAGCCAGGAATGTTCCCTACGAGGCGATCGCCATCGCCCTGATATTGCTTCTCAACGCCGGACTTGGCGCCTATCAGGAAGGCAAGGCCGAGGAGGCTCTCGCGCGCCTGAAGGCGATGGCCATGCCATCAGTCTGGGTCGTGCGCGATGGAATGCTCACGCACGTCCCGGTCTCTCAGATCGTTCCCGGCGACGTGGCTCGCGTCGAGGCCGGAGACCGGATTCCGGCAGATGGGATGCTCGTCGCGGGCCACGGCGTCATGTCGGACGAATCGATCCTGACCGGCGAATCCCTTCCGATCGACAAAGAAGTAGGGGCCGAGCTTTTCAGCGGCACGCTCATTGTGCGCAGCCAGGGCTACATGAAGGTGACCCGCACGGGCCCTGCGAGCACCCTGGGGCGGCTGGCCACCATGATCGGCCAGATCGAGACGGGCCAGACGCCGCTGGAGGGACGGCTGCGTGAGTTCGGCAACCAGGTGGCGATCGCCATTCTGGGCGTCTGCATCGCGTTGACCGCTGGCGGACTTCTGGTCGAGGGGATCGGCCATCTCGGGCAAGTTGTCCTGTTCTCGGTCGCCCTGGCCGTGGCGGCCGTGCCTGAGGGCTTGCCGGCGGTGCTCACGCTCACTCTGGCAATGGGCGTCGAGCGGCTCGCCAAGCGCAAGGCGATCGTCCGCCGCCTCAGCGCCGTCGAGGCCCTGGGCTCGGTGACCGTGATCGCTACCGACAAGACCGGGACTCTGACAGAGAACCGGATGCACGTGCGTGCAATCGATGCCCCCGACCCGGAACGGGCGCTGAAGGCCATGGTGCTGGCCAACGATGCCGAGCCGGCGACGGGCGCCGGTGATCCCCTCGAGGTCGCGCTGCTCGACTATGCGGTGAGCCGCGGCAGCGACCCGGGAGCCCTGGCCGGGGACAGTCCGAGACTGTCGAGCCGGCCCTTCGACAGCATGGCCAAGTTCATGCGAGTCACCGTCAGCGAGGACGGCCGGCACGTCAGCTATCTGAAGGGCGCGCCCGAGGTACTCATCGAGCGCAGTTCGCTGCCGCAATCCGAAAAGGAGGTCTGGGCGGGGAAGGCGCTGGAGCATGCGAGCGAAGGCTACCGCGTGCTCGCGCTTGCCTGGCGGGGAGGGGAGCATGAGCACGATCTCACGTTCCTCGGCCTCGTCATGCTGTGGGACCCGCCGCGGGCCGAGGTGCCTGAAGCCCTCCGGCGCGCGCGGGCCGCAGGCATCCGCGTCGTCATGATAACGGGCGACCATCCAGCCACGGCCAAAGCCGTCGGCGAGGCGATCGGGATTACCACAACGCGCGTCGTCACGGGGCCCGAACTCGAGCACCTATCGCCCGGCGAGGTTCGCGACATCGTGCGTCATGTCGACGTGTTCGCGCGCATGGCGCCAGAGCACAAGCTGAAGTTGGTGGAGGCATTGAAAGAGGATGGCGAAATCGTCGCCGTCACGGGGGACGGGGTGAATGACGCCGCGGCGCTGAAACGCGCCGATGTCGGTGTCGCCATGGGGCTTCGCGGCAGCGACGTTACCCGCGAGGTGGCGCACGTCGTGCTTCAGGATGACAACTTCGCCACCATCGTTCTGGCGATCGAGGAAGGCCGCAGCATCTACGAGAACATCCAAAAGTTCATCCGCTTCTTCTTCTCGACCGATCTCGCGCTGATCGCGCTGATGATAGCGGGCCTCGGCCTTGCCCTTCTTCTGGGATACAAAGATCCCTCGGGCCTGACGTTCCTGCTGCCGCTGACGGCGGTGCAGCTCCTCTGGATCAATGTGATCGCCGACGGACCTCCGGCGCTCGCCCTCGCCTTCGATCGCAATCCGGGGATCATGAGCCGGCCCCCACGGCCTCCCGGCTCAAGGCTGCTTGATGAGGCCTCGATGCAATTCATCGCCATCAGCGGTGCTGCGAAGGCGGCGAGCGGAATCGCGGTCCTCATGCTCATGCCGCGTCTGGGCTTCTCGCTCGATGAAACCAGAACCGCATTGTTTCTCTATGAGTCTGTGGTTCAGCTCGTATTCGCCTATCCGTGCCGGAGGCTGTCCGTGGCGCCACTACCCAACAAGGGCGTGCATTTGGCGGTTGCCATGGGCGTCGCTCTGCAGGCGGCGGCCGTCGCGCTGCCCTATTTGCGAACGCTTCTGGGATTGGTCCCCATCGACCTTGGCGTTTTCGCGGCGATCATGCTTCTGGCACTCTTCACCTGGGCCGTTGCGGAGTCCCTGGTCACGTGGCGCCGGCCCCGCAGTAATTCCGCCTGAGCGGCCCGCCCAGCCCGTGGAACCGGCGTGCGGATGACCGAAAAGGGGCGTGACGCCCTCAGCCATCAGGTTGCGTGTGTTTTTAGCCGCCAACCGATTTCGTCATCGAGGTAGTCCCGGCCCAGACGGCACAGCTTTTCTTCTCGAGTGGACGCCAGGCTAGCCGGTCAAGGGCACTCTTGGCGCAGTGCGGGGATCCTTGGCGGACGCGAACGGCAGCTTGGCGAGCAACCGTTTCAGTCCCCTCTTCTTGGGACGATAGTGGCGGGGATTTCCGCCGTGCTCCGTGAAGGGATGGCCGTAGAGGCCGCATGACCAGCAATCGGTTTTCACGCCACAGGTTTCCACCCAGCACCGGACGTCCGTCAGCCATGCAAGCAAAAGGCGTTCGAGATGCAGGTTGCGCGACGACTTCACCATGATCACTTCGTTTTCGATCGCCGTTTCCTTCAGGTAAGCAGCGGCGTCCTGAATATTTTGGAATGCGCGGAAGCGGCCGCCAGCCACATCTTCCGGTGTCGCGCCCGAGCGGTGGCAGTGAGGCCCGACAAAAATAACCTGATCGGCAATGGCCCGGGCCGCGTGGTACGTATCGCGGTATTTCTTTCTGGGGTTGCCAGGGTAGTCGCTGATCTGGCCGAGTATGAAACGCTTGCGCGGCGCCTGGATCGCGGCAAGTGTCTCTATTGGCAAATTGATGCTGTGATAGGGCGCCTTGCGCGTGTCGACGATGAAGATGGGGCCACCCGGTATTGCCTTGCGGTACATCCGCCCCGGATATGGCGAGAATTTCGCGACACTTTCCACGACGCATTGTTCCGGAACGCCCATTTCCAGCGCGCAGCAGGCCGCGGCGGCAACCGTAACTGCGTTGAATGCGCCAATAAGCTGGGTTTGCAGCACCAGGACCCTGTCGCCTCTTGTCATCCTCAGAGTAAGCAGGCCATCGGCGTCCATTGACGGGCTGATCTTGTAGTCGGCTCCCTCGCCGCCGAAAGTAACCGTTCGCGCCCGTGTCAGGGCTGCCATGGCCCGGACGCGCTCATCGTCGTAATTCAAGACAGCCAAACCATCATGCTTCAAGGCCCTGATCGCCTCAGACTTTTCATCTGCCACTGCTTCGATGTTGCGGAAGGCCGAGTAGTGCTCGATCGCAACCATCGTCACGATGGCCACATCGGGCTTCACAACCTTCATTGCTTCGACAAGGTCCCCCGGCCCCGCCGACGCGGTCTCGATGACGACGAATTCCTCAGAGCCATCCAGCAAGTTTATCGCTTGAATAGCGTTGATGGCTGCGTTCTGATCGATCTGGGAACTTGTCTTGAACCTCGACGAGAGGATGTGAGCCAGAAGCGCCGTCGTCGTCGTCTTGGCGCTGCTTCCGGTTATCGCAATAAAGCGGGCGCGGCTTCGCCGGCGCCTGATGTGGGCGCGAAACTCGCGATCCCAGGCCCTCATCCCCCGTCGCGCTGCCTTCAGCGAAGTCCCGATCTGTTCTGTTACCGAGCGCAGGGCCGTCGCCGGGGTGGTTTCCCAGAACTGTGTCATCGCCGTTGGCTCCCGTGGCAGTCCATGCTGGCGTTTTCGGATCAACCCTTATGCCCCTGTATGACGGATTGAAGCCGGGCGAGGGCCGCCCGGCGCAGTTTCTTAATCGTACTTCCGACCGGCGAGGCAAGACTGCGTCCTGCAAGTCCCGCCCGTTCGTCATAGGCGCGCAGCAAGTCCTCAACGGCCCTGCGCACCGGATCCGAGGGTGGCCAGGCGCCATGCTCGATCGTATCGGCATAGAGGTGGCGGATACGCGGGTTGAGAGCGCATTTCGTACGAATCTGCTCCGCCGTCACCGGCGTCTTCAGCGCGGGAACGCTTCTCACGCCATTGGCGTAGAAGTTCAGCTTCGTGCGGATGCACTTTTCGCAGGCGCCGCAATTGTCGCCGAGTTCGGGGCGCTCGTAGCAGACGCGCAGATTTTCAAGAACGGCGGGGTTCGACGCCACGGCCCCGGCTTTCTCGGTGCGGTCCACCGCCGCTCCGCTCGAGCGGACTGGAAAACGTGCGCTGCCGAGCATTTGGTTGGTGATCGCGTTGCTCGACCAGGGCGTAAGTTGATGCTCATAAGGCGTATCATCGGCGAAAATACCTGCAGAAAACTGGCCGTTGAACAACTGGAGTACCGCGGTAATACCGAACACGTGCGTCATGCCCCATTTGACGCAGAACGAGTCCTTCCAATTGGTCTGAACGACATTGAGCCTAACACCATAAGTGTCCAACACCGCCTGCACATGCCTGCGCGCGATGCCGAAGGCACGTTTTTCGGTCAGCGGAACATCGTAACCGTGGATGAGCACGGCCGCATCGATATCGCGTACCCGGCGCCCCAACAGGCGATGTTTATGCGCGTGCAGGGCGTACGTGGAGTCCAGCCCGCCCGAGAACGCAATGATTGCGGATCCCGGGCTCGCGACGGCCGGGGCAACCTCCAAGGCCGCGGAAATCCGAATGGGCTTGAACAAATCGGGCCGCCACCGGCACCATGCGGCCACGCACTCTTCGATGTTTTCTAGAAAATCCGCGTCCGCCTCGCCATCGCAGTGGAGCGGCATGCCACGTTCCATGGCAATGGGAAGTGCTGCAAGGATCGCGAAGTTGCCATTGGGACTTGCCTTGGCCGAGTCCGGTCCTTCCAGGCGGAAAAAGATCTCGCTGCGCTCGGAGCGCCTCAACCCGTGGAGCCTGACATCGGCTGTGCAGCCACTGCCGTCATGCCGGACGCGAGGGCGAACTGTCAGCATGAAATCCTACTTCTAACAATGAGTTCAAGGTCCTGAAATGAGCATGCGAGAGTATGCGGGCAGTTTGCCCGATTGGCCGACACCGCAAGTTGCCTGGCAAGTGGCCATTTTGCCGTTTCCTCGTTTTTTCTACATTCAGCCGCGCGGGGCGTCGCTTGTGTCGCGCGCCAGCATATGGGTAGAGGATTAGTCTACAAGTCTATGGCTGGGCAGGCCTGCCCGCGCTAGCAATAATTTAACTGCAGCTTTTGAATTCATGGCCCAAGTCGGCCCCGCGGCGGAATGTTCGATGTCGCCAACCACTGTATTTCTAATCAATCTCGATCGCTGCCCGGATCGACTTGCCGCGATGGATGCGCAGTTGAGTCGGCTGGGCATTGGGTATCTGAGAATTTCCGGCATCGACGGCCAAGAGAATGTGCCTTTTCGCTGGCGTAGCGAATTCGACGGCACATCGAATATGCAGAGCGGGGAGATCGGTTGTTACGCAAGCCACCTGCTCGTTTACGAAGAAATGCTGAAGCGTGGATGTGTTTGTGCCGCGGTTCTCGAGGACGATGTCGAGATCGCCGAAGATTTTACCTGCGCGGTCAACGAGGCCCTCAGATGCGCTCCCGAGGCCTGGGACATCATCCATCTTTCGACCCGTTTCAAGAGGCCAGCTTTTCCGGTTCGCCGCCTCGAGTGCGGACGGGCGCTCGTGAGGTATGCACGCCTTCCGGTCAACAGCGCGGCCTATCTGATCAGCGCGCGCGGCGCGGCTAAGATGCTGGCGCCGGGGCCGCGGAAATGGCCCGTCGATTTGGAAATTCGCTTCGCGTGGGAGAGGGGCCTGGAAGTCTTGGGCGTCTATCCGGCGCCCGCGCTTCAATGCCAAGGGGTCGCATCCACGATCGGAAATCGCGCGCCACGAGTCCGCAAGCCTTTCGCGTTGAGACGGCTCGACTTTGAGCCCGGGGTGTGGTCCCGGTTGAGGGGCTGGTTCTATGTTAGACGCAGGCTCGGACTTTCCGGTACGATCTATTGCTCGTGTCGCGGGTATCAGAATTGCGCAAATTCTCGAAGATGATGAAGTAATCGCGCCGCCTGACCAAGGCCGGACAGAATGGCCCGACAGAGGAGTACCCTGCCATAAAATTCGCGCAACTCTACTGCAGGAGCGGTAACGTCGGTGACGACTTTCAGGGTATCGCCGCCGCGCAACATCTGCCGCAGGCGCCCGAGTATTTTATAGACCGGGACAACATTCATCGCTGGCGGAGCGACGCCCCCGCCGTGCTCGTCATGAACGGCTGGTTCTCCGCCGTGCCCGATGCCTGGCCGCCTGCGCCGTCGATCAAACCGATCTTCATCGGCTTTCACGTCACGCAACGCTTCAAGGCGGCGGTGTGCGCTCATGCGGACTACTTGCGGCGGTTTGAGCCGATCGGCGTAAGAGATGCGGCAACGTCCGCATTTCTGAATTCCCTCGGCATCGCAACTGTGACGACACATTGCCTGACGCTCACCTTTCCCACGCGCCCTTCTTCGCGGCCAAACGGAAAGGTCTTCATCGTCGACGCGGAAAATTTGCACATTCCGGCCGCGCTGCGCAAAGGGGCCGTCAAGCTGACCCATATGATGCCGCCGATGGATTATCGCGTGACGGTGCCTTTGGCGAGGCAACTGATGGAAACGTACCGCGACGAAGCCAAGCTCGTCATAACGACGCGCCTTCACGCCGCGCTGCCCTGCATAGCCATGGGTATCCCGGTCGTATTCTTCTCAGACCCCAAGGATCCACGGGTATCGATCGTCAACGACATCGGCGGGCGCATCTACGACCAGAAGCTGCATCGCAAGTCGATGGCGCGCGGGCTGGCAGGCCGGCTGTTCGATCGCGTCGATTGGGAGCCCTCGCCCTTCGACGTGTCGGGGGTGAAGTCAAGGCTCTGCACTGCGCTCGCTGACCGCTTGCGCATGGTGTCCAACGAAGCTTAGAGTTAATTGTGCGCCTCGTCCGGATCGAGACAAGAGCCAAGAGCTACGGCAGTCCGATTGCGGATGCATGGCCGATTGCGGATGCATGGGGCCAATCGAGCGCCCATACTGACCGCCCATTCGAGCCCGGGTCAGTAGCAGCGGTCGCAAAACTGTCCGATACCTACAACATAATACCGTCTGGCGGTGATATGCTGAATGGTGGGTACCCCAGTATCTGCACCGCAGCACACGCAAAGATCTGTTCCGCGGTTGGAGACAAAGCTTCTTTGCGGCTTGAGAGTTCTTGCCGTCAACGCAGGCGCCGCGTCACGCGTGTGCCCCATGACTTTGCTTACCACCCAACCCATCGACAACGCGGACGACATGATCCATGGCCTTACTATACAGATTTGTCGTGGATAACATTCAGCCGACGGCTTGACAAGCCTCGTCAGTTTTGAACTTGGCGCATTTCGGGGTTGGCGCGGCCTAACGCGGGCCTTTGCCTGGTTTCGAGCCCCACCTTGGCGCAAAGGGGCAGGCGGTCCGCTTGCCCGGGCTCCCAAGGTCACGGAATGATTGTGCCGGTCGCTATCTCGATGAGTTCACGCAACGGCCATGCACGGCGCCGACGCGCAAGGCCACCTCGTGCCTGAGAAACGGCTTGGCGATGTGGTCACCTGCCCGTTCCCCAACCCCACGACCCGATCCCCAGCCGTGACCTTCCCGGTTCATGATCATTGGGATATCGCGGCTTTCCCCGACGGGGCGGACAATCGCCAGCCCGTCATCGTTTCCGAGATCGAGAGTGATCACACCGACCGTGCGGGTGAAAATAGTGTATCAACTGCGATGCGCGCCGCATTTTCTGGCATCTTCCATTTATGAGGACGCATTCTGCAGGGAGGACGGATGCCGCCGGGAAGTACCTCTCACGTCGAAGGCACAAGCGACCGCGGCGAGGGACACCTCGGCGCAGCGCTCCCGCGATCAAGCACGTGCGGCGAAAATGCAGCTCCGGTCGAAGCGCCACGCCAAGCGCCTACGCTTGCCGAAAAAGTTGCACACCTTGCAACCACCTCTGCATACCCATCCCATCCCGCCGGGGTTCTCAGCAGGGAAACCCACATGTCCTGGGTGTTTCTCGCGGGTGACAAAGTCTACAAGCTCAAGAAGCCGGTACGCTTTCCCTACCTCGATTTCTCGACCCTTGAACGGCGCGAGGCGGCTTGTGCCGCGGAGGTCCAGTTGAACAAGCGGCTCGCGTCCGACGTCTATCTCGGCGTGAAGCCGCTGGTCGTGACCGACTCAGGACTTTCAATTGGCGGGGAAGGTGCGATCGCCGACTGGCTGGTCGTCATGCGCCGCCTCGACGAACGGCACAGCCTGGAGCACGTCTTGCTCAATTCGCAGCTGACCCATGTCCAACTGGGCCGTCTCATCGCCAGGCTCGTCACGTTCTACCGCTCAGCCAAGCGGGTTTATACGAGCGTATCTGCTCAACGGGATCAATGGCGCCACAGCCTCGATCTCAACCGCCGGATTCTTCTCGATCCGCGGCTCGGGATGCCCGTGGCCCAAGTACGCAGAATAGACCGTTCGCAACAGCTGTTTCTAGGCCATTGCGCGGACCTCATTGCGCAGCGCGCCCGCAAGCGCCGGATCCTGGATGCCCACGGCGACCTGAGGCCCGAGCACATCTGGCTCACAGATGGAATCAAGATCATCGACTGTCTGGAGTTCAACGCATCACTGAGAGCCATAGATCCGTTCGACGAGATCGCCTACCTCGGCGTCGAGTGCGAGCGGCTCGGCGCGCCTTGGGTGGCCGAGATCTGCTACAGGGGCCTGGCGCGCGGCCTGCACGATGAACCGCCACACGAACTCTATCTCTTTTATCGCTGCCATCGTGCCGCGCTGCGCGCGCGCCTGGCGATTGCGCATCTCCTGGAACCCAATCCGCGAACGCCTGAGAAATGGCCCGTTACCGCACGCGCCTATTTGGATATCGCCGCCCGCGATGCCGGCCGCCTGGAACTCCTGATCAGAAGACCATCAGTTCGGTCAGGGGCCGGCCCCCTTGCATCAAAGCAAGGGCGCACGCAAAGAGCGGCGCGGCCGGCAAAACGTCGACCTTCTCTCGCGCCGCCCCCGGCGGGAGGCGGAATGGCGGCACCGCGTCGGTGATCACCAGGCGGTCTATCGCCGGGTCTTCGAGAACTTCCGGCGCGCCGGCCATGAAGAGGCCATGCGTGACAAGTGCGAGAACCTGAACCGCCCCGGCCTTGCGCGCGGCTCTTGCGGCCCGCAGCAGCGTCCCTCCGGAACTTATCAGATCATCGACGATGATCGCCGTGGCGCCGGCGGCATCTCCGACGAAAAGATCGCCTGAAACGATCCCGGCGCTGCGATGCTTGTCGGCAAAAGCCTTTCCCACCGTGTGGCCAAGCACATCTTCAAGCATCTCGCGCAATAATTCGGCACGCTTGGCGCCTCCCGTGTCGGGAGAAACAACGCACAGCTTCTCGCCCTTGAACCTCGCGAGGTAGTCGACGAACAAGGGCGCCGCCGTCAACGCCACGGTCTGACAACGAAAAGCATTTTCGAACGCCGCTGGGTTGTGCACATCCAGGGTGACGGCGCAATCCGTTCCCACTGATTCAATCATCTGCGCAACGTAGCGGCTAGTAACGGGGTCGCTGGGTTTTGTCCTTCGATCCTTGCGTGCGTAGCAAAGATATGGAACGAGAGCCGTGACGCGCGCTGCGCCGGCATCCTTCAATGCTCCCACAAAAAACGCCAAGCGGCAGAGCTTGTCATTTGCGCTTGCATCGGGGCCGCTGTGAAGGCTTTGCACCACATAGACGTCGGCGCCGCGAACCGGATGCAGGGGTCGCGCCTTGTGCTCGCCATCCTCGAATTCGCGTTCTTCGTGCTCGCACAACGTCACGCCGAGCGCGTCCGCCACCGCCTTTCCGAAATCGCGTGAAGCGCGCAGTGCAAACAGCCGCACCCGATCGCTGCCCTCCAGTGCCGGCAGCGCGTCGCGCGGATTCCAAAGCCGAGAATTTGCACTCATGTTGTTCCGTAGCTCGAAAACGTGCCGTGGCAGACGGGGTCATGGGCCGTCCACGCCATGCACTCAGGCTTTCTCGATGCGGATATCAGCTCCCTGCAACTGATCGAGTACCTCGTCATTCAGCATTTCGGCCAGTTCGCCGATGCTGCTCGCCTCTTGCAGACGCTTCTGCCTTATAGTCTGCCAAGCATCGCAAAACGCATTCCCAAAACTGTCGTGGTCAATGATGTCATGGACCTCGTCATAGAGGCAGGTGTCTCCCCTGCTTATGCGCAATCTCGTTTTCATGTCGCAATGCCGCTCAAGTATCCATATCCAACGCGCCCGCTGGAGAAGCAGCGCAGTCGTGCGCCCCCACCGCCGGGCCGCCTGTTGACTTGGTCAGACTGGCGCCAGCAAGCGCGCCGATCGTGTGCCCTTGGCCTCCGGCAGCGGATTGCTATTGAAAGCGTTCCACTGCGGTCCTGCTTTGACGCTTGTCAAGCGCGCGCTAGCCGGGCCGCACGTTGGCATTCAGGGTTTGGCGGCCGTTCGCGGCTCACGGCCATCTCCCAGGTGCCTTTCGAGAATCTCGGTTACCTCGTCATCGCCAACCTGCGAGAAATCGCGATAGAAGAAGCCGATGGCAAAGAATGGCTCGGGCGTTTCCAGGCAAATGACTTCATCCGCCACGCCTCCCAGGGAGCCGGCGATGCCCGGTGGAGCGACCGGCGCCGCAACCACCAGCCGGCTCGGACCCTGGCGTCTCAGCGCCCGCAGAGCAGCCTGCATCGTGGCTCCAGTGGCTATGCCGTCGTCCACGACAATGGCCGTCGTACCTTGGATCGGGACGCGCTCGCGGCCTGCAAGCCACATCTTACGCCGCGCCTCGATGACTTCGAGCTGCCGTTGCGCTTCTTCACAGACGTAGTCGGAGGACGTGCCCGTTTCGCGCAGAATCGCGTCGTTGGTAACGATCTCGGGCGACGATCCGTCAACGATGGCGCCCACAGCCAGTTCCGGTTGGAATGGACAACCGATCTTGCGCACGAGAACAAGATCGAGCGGCGCGTGAAGCCTGCGCGCGACCTCGACGGCAACCGGCACGCCGCCACGCGGCAAGGCGAGGACGACCGGGTTCGAAAAATGCCGCCGTTCGATTGCGTCAGCGAGGAGTTGGCCTGCTTCCGCTCGATCCGCGAAGACCATGCGCTTCATATTGCAGGCCCCTGTATCAAATGTTTGACAAACCAGTCGCGCGCCAGATCGATGACGGCGTCGAGCGTACCGGGTTCCTCGAAGAGGTGGGTGGCCCCCGGAACAATCTCGAGTTTTACCGGGCAGGCGAGCTGTTTCATTGCGCGCCGGTTAAGCTCGATCACGACGCTGTCCAACGCGCCGACGATGAGTAGTGTATGGGCCCTCACCCCGGCCAGCGCATCGCCGGCGAGATCGGGCCTCCCTCCACGCGAAACCACCGCTAAGATCCGTTCCGGCATGAAGGCTGCAGCGGCGAGCGCCGCGCCAGCCCCGGTGCTCGCGCCGAAGATCCCGACCGGTAGTTGGGCCGTATCCTCCCTTTCGGCGCACCACCTGACGGCCTCCTCCAGCCGGCTTGCCAGCAAGGGGATATCGAAGACGTTCTGGCGATCCTCCGCCTCGGCCGGGCTCAACAGGTCAAAGAGCAGAGTTGCCAGCCCGGCAGCATTGAGCGCGTGCGCAACGCGCATGTTGCGCGGACTTAAATGGCTCGAACCGCTTCCATGCGCGAATATGACGAGGCCGTTCGCTGCGGCCGGAACGCTCAGGTATCCCTCAAGCGAACGTGGAGGAACCTTGATGTCGCGGGCGATGATTGGACCACGCACGGTGATACCGCCTGTCTTCAAATGCATTTGCAAAATGGCTTGAGTTCTCGACGGCGCCGGCTGGCCGAGCGAAACGGTAGTCCACGAGATTCAAATCCTCGGGCGGCATCGACGCGTTGACGAGCATCAACGCCTGCTGCCCCTGTCTTGGATTTGCATGGGAAGGCCCGGAGCAGGCGGCGGCAGCCGTGAGGATCCATAATGCCGATAATCACGCCGTGCCAGGCCACAACCTCGATCGGCGCGGCGTCGACGCGGCAGGTGGAACTGGAAGGATATCCAGACGTTCCATCAGGCGGAGGCTCGGCTTGGATAATGCCTGACGGTAGAGAAGATCTACCGGGCCTCGGCCCTTCGGATTAGGCCCGCTGAGGCACCGGGGAGTTGAACGATCCCGCGTCGGCGCACAAAGTAACCTTGGGGCCTGACCAGGAAGAGAGCAGCGCCATGACGGAGGTGGCACAGCGCCGGCGCATCATCATTATGGGCGCGGCCGGCCGCGACTTTCACAATTTCAACGTCGTCTTCCGGAATTGCACCGATAGCGAGGTCGTCGCCTTCACGGCGGCGCAGATACCGGGGATCGCAGGCCGCATTTATCCGCCCTCGCTGGCAGGGCCCCGATATCCCGGCGGCATCCCCATCATCGACGAGCAGGAACTGGCCGAAATCTGCAAACGCGGGGAGGTCGACGAGATCGTTTTTGCATACAGCGACGTGGAGCACGCGCATGTGATGCATAAGGCGTCGCTCGCGCTGGCGGCGGGCGCCGATTTCACTCTGCTTGGACCAAAGCGTACCATGCTCGTGGCCAGCGTCCCTGTCATCGCAGTATCGGCGGTACGAACGGGCGCGGGAAAGTCGCAGGTCACCCGCTGGCTCGCGCGGCGCCTCAAGGAACGCGGCGCCCGGATCGTCGTTATCCGCCACCCCATGCCGTATGGGAACCTGGAACGCCAGGCGGTGCAGCGATTCCAAGATAGCTCCGACCTCGCCGCCGCGCGGTGCACCGTGGAAGAGCGCGAGGAGTACGAACCTCATCTCGCCATCGGCAACGTGGTCTACGCAGGCATAGACTATGCGCGCATCATCGAAGCTGCCGGGAAGGAAGCAGACCTCATCCTCTGGGACGGCGGCAACAACGACTTCCCATTCGTGCGGCCGGACCTTCACGTCGTTCTGGTCGATCCGCTGCGGCCGGGCCATGAAACCAGCCATCACCCGGGCGAGGCCGTCCTGCGGATGGCCGACGTCGTCGTCGTCGCCAAATCGAACTCGGCGTCTGCAGCCGACGTCCAGCGGGTTACCGAGACGGCCCACGCCCTTGCTCCCGCCGCCGCCATCGTCCGCGGCGCTTCGATCATCACACTGGAGGCTCCCGACGCGGTCCATGGCAGGCGGGCGATCGCGATCGACGATGGACCTTCGCTGACCCACGGCGGCATGGCTTACGGTGCAGGCTATCTGGCGGCCGTCGCCGCAGGGGCGAGCGCGATTGTCGATCCGAGAGATTCGGCTGTCGGCCACATCGCGTCGGCCTTCCGGCAATTCCCACACATCGGCAAGGTGCTGCCCGCGCTTGGCTATTCACCGGCCCAACTCGATGACTTGAGATCGACGATCAACGGCTCGCGGGCGGACGTCGTGGTTACTGGAACACCGATCGACCTCGCGCGCCTCATCGCAATCGACAAACCCGTCGTTCGCGCCCACTATGAGTTTGCCGAGTGCGGCGCGCCCGGTCTCCGACAGTGTCTAGACGCCTTTCTTCGTGAGCGCGGCATCGGGCTGCCGTAACGGCCGGCGAAGAGACGCCGCCGGGGGTCGGGAGGGAGCATGCGTATTGTCGTGGCGCTTGGAGGCAACGCACTCCTACGCTCACGCAAGGGAACCAGCGCGCAAACGTCCGCCGGGCAGCGGCCGCGCTCGCCCCGCTCTGCGGGGGCGATAATGAGTTCGTCATCACGCACGGGAATGGTCCGCAGGTCGGTCTACTTGCCCTGCAGAGCGCGGCTGGACCCCAGGCATCCCAGCAGCCTCTCGACATTCTTGGCGCCGAATCGGAAGGGATGCTCGGGTATCTGATCGAGCAGGAACTGCGCAACATGCTGCCGCGTAGCCAGGACGTCGTGTCGGTCCTGACGCAGGTTGAAGTAAGACCTGGCGATCCGTGCTTCGCTAGACCCACAAAGCCGATTGGGCCGGTCTACCCGGAGAGCGAGGCGCGGCGCTTGTCGTTGGAGCGAGGCTGGCCAATCGTGCGCGATGGCGCGGGCTGACGCAGGGCCGTCGCGTCTCCGCACCCAACGTCGATCCTCGAACTCGGCCCCATCGAGTTGCTGGCTTCGAGCGGCGCCATCGTCATCTGCGCCGGCGGCGGCGGCATCCCGGTGACGCGCTCGCTCAAGACCGAACGCACGGCAGACAAGACCTATCGGACGCGCGACGCTGCCAGAGCCGATGTGTTCGACTATATCGAGAGGTTCTACAATCCACGAAGACGGCATTCGACGCTCGGATACCTGAGCCCGGTTGCCTACGAGGAACGGATGAGATTTGCTCAACTCAGTGTCCGCAGAACCGGGGGCAGCTCACATCTCGTCGACCCCACACGGGATCGGGATGATTTTGAGCGGGCATCGAATTCCCTGCAGAACTGGGAGATCTACGCTCTCTTGGAGCGCGACTGGGCCCCATCCGAGGAGTACGATGGCTCACAAGTCGTCGTCATCTTCTATGCCGAAAAGTTATTCGAGAACAACGTTCTGAAACAGCTGTCGACTCACCTTGAGACGTTTGAGTGGGAAGCAATCGCGGAACCATACCACATCATTGATTGTGAACACTACGGTGGAACAATAGGTGTATCGTGTTAGCCATAAGCAGCTGCAGGTTTTGGCTTCTCAAGATCGAGTCTCGGCTCGCTATAGGAGTACCGACACTTGCAGCCCGGCCGTATTTTTACCCTCCTAAGCTTGGGGAAATCACAATTGTTTGGTTGGTGGGGCCGATTCGAGCGCTTACGTTGCTACGTTTAGAATTTCAGAGGGTTCGAGACATGCTGACAAAGGCGATTGCCGCCATCGGCGCTGTGCTTTGCGGTGCGCGCGCGCAATCTTCAGTCATGCCTCTGGCCGCCGATACTTTTCAGGTGACCGCAGGTGCAGCGCCGATATGCGGCCAAGTTGGCGCACAGGCGGTGGCGGCCAAGCAGGCCGTCGCGGAGACAATTCGACGGGGATACGACAAGTTCGTCGTGCTCGGCGGCGGACACCAGAATGACGTCCGGGTGGTTGGCTACACGCCCGTGGTGGCAAACTCGACCGGCTACAGGACAGGCAGCATCTACGGGAATACTTACTCTGGGCATACGTCGGGACAGACGACTGTGAGCGGGGGCGCCCCCATTGTTGGCGGTTCACACAATCAGGCCCTTGTCGTCAAGATGTTCAAACACGACGATCCCGCCGGTGCCAACGCGATTGACGCGAGATCGTCTCTCGGGCCGGACTGGCAGAAGACCGTGGAGTCAGGTGCCCTAACTTGTTTGTAGGAACATGGGCCACCTTATCACGCCATTTGTGACGGCATCTCTGTAAGTCGGATAGAGATTGGACGTTTTCAGATGCGACGGAAGCGACAAGTCATCGGCCCCCATCGAGTGGTCCATTTGCAATGTTAGTTCACGGCGCCTTAAACCGCCCCCCCCAACGCTGGACCACGTAGGTCGCGGCGGCAAGCACGCCCGCGCACTGTTCGTTGGCTTCAATGGCGTCCTGCAGGTCGACCGCTATGCCGACTACAACGGGCTCACCGATGCGTCGCATCCAGGTGAGGGGCGATCACGCTGGCCAACTGCTGGAGCCACTTCCGCCGCCAGTTCTACGAACTCGCCAAGGGCGGCAACGCACCGATCGCCACTGCGGCACTCGACAAGATCTGCGAACTCTATGGCATCGAGGCGGACGTCCGTGGCCGCAGCGCCGATGCGCGGCGATCGGCGCGCCAGGAACGCAGCAAGCCACTCATTGGCGCGCTGAAGCCGTGGCTGAGCGCGCAGCTTCCGAAACTTCCGCGCGCCTCAGAAACAGCGAAGGCGGTCAACTACGGCCTCGATCACTGGTGACCTGAGACCCTTGTCTCCTCCACTCAGAGGGAGAGTCCTGGGCTAGAGTTTT
>DAOKZR010000002.1:0-229361 GCA_035325525.1 Hyphomicrobium sp.
TGGGCTCAAGGGGACGGGGATAACTTTCTTGCGCGGGCGCTTGGGATCGTTACGGGCCATCCGCACAAGGCTCATCAGCCCCTCGATCGTTCATGACAAAGAAAACACAACATACGAGTTCGCAAACCCGAACTTCTGGCCGCTGGCTGCTGAAATCCGGAGCAAGAATAATGTGTGGGCGTGTGAGGAGGAAAGGTCGCGAAACCGCCTCACGCGCCGGGCAGCAATCACACGCCAATCACACCCACTTCATGCGATTTTGCGAGGCGTGCTGAGGCGTCGTGAAGCTTCCGCGCCATGGCTCCCAAGAGCCGCACAAGACCGAATGGGACGGAAAGAGTGTGGGACCATCACATGCCTTTCAAGAAGTCCTGGAACAACTTGAGCTGTGTACCGTCCAGGAAGTAGGCATCCGCTGCATCTCTTGAGAGCGTGCTTTCCATCTCTGGCGAGCCATGGGGAAAGTCCAGCAGCTCGTTGAGAAATGCCTTGGCATTCTCATATTCTTGCTCATCCCGCATCCGAATTGACACTTCGACGGCTTCATCCGAGACATACAGTACTATTTTTCTTGTAACTCGCATTGTCATAGCCGCTCGAGTCTAATCCAAATTTCTAGGGTACGCCGAAATCACACGATATCCGTTATTGGCACTCGGATCGTGTCTGATGTAAACGCCAACGCCGTATGTTTCGCGAATCCGGGGCTCTGACCGGATCGCCGGTGCGTAGGCTTCGTAACCTGTGAGCGAATCGAAGTAGGCATCGACCCGCTGTTCTCTAATTGTGCCACCAACGACCAAGTCCACGATATTGCGATTTCTTGCCAAGGTCGCGTCAACAAGCTTGCTCGCGGCGTCAAGTGACGTGAACGAGCCGGAACGAATACTGTGCCTGTCGGGGTCGGGATCAGCAAGGATAGATGCTCTGACGCGGGCCTTGAGGGCTTCTTCCGACTTGCCGACATGTTGCCGATATGTGTGTCCGCCGCTGCGTTCTTCCTCGAGAAGGTCTACCCGGTAGCGTTCCGGCTCGTCATTCTGTGCAACCCTTGTCTGCCCCTCGCCAGAAGAACCAGCTGCAGCTCCCCCAGAATCGGTCCACTGGCCACCATCGGAGTTGCCCGCGGGAACGCGCGGCTGACCAGGATTGAAGTTGGCCTTTCTGAGGAGCGCGGCGAGGTGCCGGCCTGCCAGCAGAAATCTTTCTGCGTCAATCTCCCACTCGAGCGCGAGGATCGCTCGTTTCAGCTCCGCTACGTGCACTTGCCTTCCTCGTCATGTCGCCGCTCTCTGGCTAAGAATGCGTGGGCTCATGGATGTGGGGATAACTTTCTTGCGCGGGCGCTTGAGATCGCTACGGTGCCATCTGCACGAAGCTCATCAATCCTACGATTGTTCATGACAAAGAAAACACAACATACGAGTTCGCAAACCCAACCTTCAGGCCGCTGGCTCCTGAAATCCGAACCCAATGTCTTCTCCTGGGTGGTGCTCAAAGCCAAGGGCGAAAAAGGCGAGGAGTGGAACGGTGTGCGCAATTATCAGGCGCGCAACAATATGCGAGCCATGAAGCTCGGTGATCTGGGCTTCTTCTATCATTCCAATATAGGCCTCGAGATCGTCGGCGTGTTGAAGGTCTGCGCCCTGGCCCATCCCGATTCCACCGCAGACGATCCCAAATGGGAGTGCGTCGACGTCATGGCGGTGGCCGACATGCCCAAGCCCGTCACGCTTCAGGCCGTGAAGGACAACCCCAAGCTCGCCAAGATGGTCCTGGTCAATAATTCGCGCCTGTCGGTTCAGCCGGTCGCGGCCGACGAGTGGAAGGAGATTTGCCGGATGGGCGGCCTGAAGGCCGGCAAGCTGGCGCAGTCATGAGCGCTCATGTGAAATGCAGCGATCCGGCGGCGGCGGAATTCATTCGTGCCAACACCCGCCTCCTGGCGCCGCCGCTCGTGCCTGAGATCAAGCTGCATCTGGCAGAGGAATCGGTTCCGCTCTGGCAGAAGACCGAGGAAGAACTGGACGAAATCAATCTGCCCCCGCCCTACTGGGCATTCGCCTGGGCGGGCGGACAGGCCCTGGCGCGCTACCTGCTCGACAATCCTCATGTGTGCCGCGGCAAGAGCGTGCTGGATCTGGGGTCGGGTTCGGGGCTGTCGGCCATCGCCGCGGCCATGTGCGCAGCTCGCACGGTCCTGGCGGCCGAAATCGACAAGCTCGCGTTATGCTCGATCGCGCTCAACGCAGCCGCCAACCTCGCCGTGGTCGAGACCGTTGCCAGCGATCTGCTCAGCCATGCGCCCCCGAGCGTGGATGTTGTGCTCGCGGGTGATCTGTTCTACGAGCGCGCGCTTGCCGATCGCGTCGTGTTGTTCATGCAGGCGGCGAAGGTTGCCGGCGCAAGCGTCCTCGCCGGCGATCCTCAACGCAGCTATTTTCCCCATGGCCGGCTGACGGCGCTGGCCGAATATCGCGTGCCGGTGACGCGCGATCTGGAGGACTCCGAGATCAAGCGGACGACCGTTTGGAGTTTCTGAAAGGCGCAACCTAGTAAAGTTTACCATCCTGTTGCCTCGGGTTGCCCTTCGGGCTGGACTCGTTTCCAGGATTGCTGGCAATTGTATCGGTCCTACTTTGGAGTAATTTGTCATTGCAGTGCCGAAGGCGCATAGTCCGTCCGGCGACAAGAACAAGTGCCGCCATCTAAGGCGGTGTGTTGGGAGGATCTGAAAGAATGTCCGAGAAAGTCTATCCCGTGCCCGCTGATCTCGCGGCCAAGGCTTGGATCGATGAAGCCAAGTACAAGGCCATGTACGATGCGTCGGTTAAGGATCCCGAGAAGTTCTGGGCCGAGGCCGCACAGGCTCTCGACTGGATCAAGCCATTCACCCGCGTTAAGAATACCTCCTTCGCCCTCGGCAACGTCTCCATCAAGTGGTTCGAGGATGGCGAGCTCAACGTCTCGGCGAACTGCATCGACCGCCATCTCGCCACGCGCGGCGATCAGGTCGCCATCATCTGGGAAGGCGATGATCCCAACGTTTCCGAAAAGATCACCTATCGCCAGCTTCATGAGCGCGTGCAGAAGTTTGCCAACGTTCTGAAGAAGCACGGCGTCAAGAAAGGCGATCGCGTCACCATCTATCTGCCGATGATCCCCGAGGCCGCCTACGCGATGCTCGCATGCGCGCGCATCGGCGCCATCCACTCGATCGTGTTCGGCGGTTTTTCGCCCGACAGCTTGCAGAACCGCATCGATGACGCCCAGTCCGCGATCGTCATCACGGCGGACGAAGGCCTGCGCGGCGGCAAGCCCGTGGCGCTCAAGAAAAATGCCGACGCGGCGCTTGCCCATGCCAAGGGCGTCGAGAAGATGATCGTGGTTCGCCGCACCGGCAATCCCGTGCCGTGGACGCCGGGCCGCGATGTCTGGCTGCATGAAGAGCTCGAGACGGTTCCTGCCGATTGCCCGCCCGAGCCCGTGAACGCGGAAGACCCGCTGTTCATCCTCTATACGTCAGGTTCCACCGGCAAGCCCAAGGGTGTGCTGCACACGACCGCCGGCTACCTGCTTTTTGAGGCGATAACCCACAAGTACGTGTTCGACTACCACGACGGCGATATCTACTGGTGCACGGCCGACGTCGGCTGGGTCACGGGCCACAGCTATATCGTCTACGGCCCGCTTGCCAACGGCGCTACGTCGCTCATGTTCGAGGGCGTGCCGACCTATCCGGATGCGTCGCGCTTCTGGCAGGTCATCGACAAGTGGAACGTCAACATCTTCTACACGGCCCCCACCGCCATCCGCTCGCTGATGGGCGCGGGCGATCATCTGGTCAAGAGTACGAGCCGGAAGTCGCTGCGCATCCTGGGATCGGTGGGCGAGCCCATCAATCCGGAAGCCTGGGAGTGGTATCACCGCGTCGTCGGCGAGGGCCGCTGCCCCATCGTCGATACCTGGTGGCAAACGGAAACCGGCGGCATCCTCATCACGCCGCTTCCGGGCGCAACGGCGTTGAAGCCCGGGTCGGCCACGCGGCCCTTCTTCGGCGTGCGCCCGGCTCTCGTCGACGACAAGGGAGCCTTCCTGGAGGGCGTAGCCCAAGGCAACCTCGTCATGCTCGACAGCTGGCCCGCCCAGGCGCGCACGATCTATGGCGATCACGAGCGCTTCGAGCAGACGTACTTCTCGGCGTACAAGAACATGTACTTCAGCGGGGACGGCTGCCGCCGCGATGAGGACGGCTACTATTGGATCACGGGCCGCGTCGACGACGTGATCAACGTTTCGGGCCATCGCATGGGCACGGCCGAAGTCGAAAGCGCGCTCGTGTCCCATCCGAGGGTGGCCGAGGCCGCCGTCGTTGGGTATCCGCACGACCTCAAGGGACAGGGCATCTACTGCTACGTCACGCTCAATGCGGGCGAGACGGGCGACGAGGCCCTGCGCAAGGAACTGGTTGCGCACGTCAGGAAAGAAATCGGACCGATCGCATCGCCCGACCTCATCCAGTTCTCGCCAGGGCTTCCCAAGACGCGCTCGGGCAAGATCATGCGTCGCATCCTGCGCAAGATCGCGGAGGACGATTTCTCCAACCTGGGCGATACCTCGACGCTGGCCGACCCGACGGTCGTGGACGATCTCATCGGCAACCGTCAGAATCGCAGGTAAGGAAACGCAGGCCACCGTAGCCTTTCAAAAAATGCGGCGCGGAGCGACATGCTCCGCGCCGCATTGGTTTCAGGCAATTGCGGACGATCAACTGGCGAGCCGCAAGTTGGCGAGCTTCCTGGCGATGTCTTTGAACGCCCCCTTCAGCTGCGCACCCGTCTTCGCATCGTAGAAGTGTCCAGGAGAGGACGCACAGGATTGAAGATGCGCGAGCGCCTCAGGCATGTTGAGGTCGAAGCCGACCGTGTAGATTGTAATGCCATCGGCTTTGGCCGCCGCGCACAGATTGTCGAAGTACCTGTAAGCCTCGGCGGCTGGGTCCGGACTTCCTGTGTAGGACGTGTTGAACTCGCCGTCCGTCATTACGATCATGGCCTTCTGCGCGCCGTCCTTGCCGTAAGGCTTGGGCGCGCTGTCGGGCGGCAAGACGCTCGCCCAATTCGGCGAAATAAGATACCAGCCCCACGCGGTTCCGATTTGGCCCGCTGTCATGCCCGCGGCCCTGTATGACTGGATCGCCCGCTTCAGATCATCCCGGTGCGTGCGATCCGACAGAGGAATGATGCTCGCTGCGGGGCAGGTGTAGCCACGGGGCACCTTAGGCAGAGTCCAAATGTTGGGAAAGCGGGCCAAACCCGATGGCGCTGCATCCGTGAAGGCGTCTGCTCCCTGGCGTTCCAGGACGCAGGTGTCTGCACGGTTGCCTGCGCTGTCGGTGCAGATGCGCTGGCAGTACCAGCAAGGCTTGAAGCAGTTCGCCGGGCTGGGCAGCGATGTTACGCTGTTGGCAAACTCTGCGACGTTCACCGCGGCGGAATAGGGAACCAGCGCGATCCTGACGCTCGTGTCGGTGGGCGCGCCATCAAACAACGTATCGATGGCGTCTTGGGCTGCAAACTTGAGGTCAGACAACTTTCCCCGCTGCCCCATCGATCCTGTTATATCGAGGACCATAGCCAGTTCTACCGCCGTGATGTCATAGACGACCTTGGATTTCTGGTTGATTGCGGTCATCGAGGCCAGTCCCGCAAGAGGCCCGAAGAAGGCCGGCACCTCGAGCTTGCCCTGAACCTCAACCGACGGGCCTTTACGGTCGACAATCACCGTTGGATTCGTAATGGCCGTCGGCTTCACACCGAAGGTCTTGGAAGCAGCCAAAAAGTAAGTGATCGCGCGGGCTTTGACGTCGGCATCGGATTGACTTTCGTCGGGCAGCAATTTGGCTGCGGCAAACGACGCGCCGTCCAGCGCAGCTTGCATTCGCGTTGAAAGATCCTGGTAACGCGCGGTATCGACGGCCAAGCCAACGACGATCAGAAGCACGACGCAGCTCAGTGCGAATATGATCGCAACCGCGCCACGTTCATCGCGAACGGCCTTCCCTGCCAGACGCCCGAATTCAGACATGACGTTTATTCACCACTATTGCGAGGAACACGGACGTTATCATTTAGGTGTCACGCGTGAAAAAGCCTCTAAAGGCGGGGTGCGGCTGGATATGGCATTCCACAATCGCGTTAGGTTTAGTGAAGAATGGGTGAAGACAAAGTTCGGTTTGAAGCGGAAAGGTGCAGCACTGCCGCGACGCCGGCCCCAGTTCGTGAAAGCGCCCCGGTGCAGGTGAGAGCGGTATTGGTGAGCCGCGCTGAATTGCGTTCCAGATCGCAGGTGAGGACCCGGCGCACCGCGCCCCCCCCGATGTGGAGCGTGCAAAAGGTCTGGCGCAGACAAAAAAGGGCGCACCGTCGGGTGCGCCCGTGAGGCCGGGAGGAGATCGTGGATCGGGTTACCTGGAGACGCGCAGCGCGGTGAGCTTGTCGGCAAAGCGGGCAAACGCGGCATCCAGCTCCTGCGCGTTCGCAGCGTTGGCAAAGTATTCGGGGCCCTCGGAAGCGCAGGTCTTGAGCGTGTCGAGCGCCTGGGCATTGCCGCCGATGCCGAACCCGACCGAGAACACCACGACACCTTCGTCCTTCATGGCGCTGCACAGGCGCTTGGCCTGCTCGGCAGACTGCGGGCCGTGATACTGCGTGTTGAATTCTCCATCGGTCATGAGCACCACGGCTTTGAGCGCCTTGTTGGCTTGCACCAGGTCGTAGCCGACGGGGGCGCTGTCGCCTCCCCACGCGCCGGCCCAGTTGGGCGAGATCAAGTTCCAGGCCCACTGCACGCCCAGATGACCGGCCGTGCTGCCGTTGGCCTTGAAGGCATCGACGGCCGAGACCAGGGTATCGTGATCCGACGTCAGCGGCATGATCTTGGAGGACGGGCATGCCGTCTTCTTGGCGCCGAAGAAGAGGCCGGAGTTGTCCGAATACTGGCCGTCCTTGCGCTCCGCGACGCAGCTCGACGCCGTGCTGTCGGAAACGCCCAGGGCGTAGTCCCCCAGGTTGACGCTGTAGGAGTAGGGCGCCACGGCGATGCGCACCTTGCGCACGTAGCTGGAAGTCTCGGGCAGCAGCTTATCGGCGAACTTCGCGAACGCGGCCTTGAGGCCGTCGATCTTGCGTTGGCCGTTTGAGTCTGTGTCACCCATGGACCCGGTGATATCGAGCGCCATGCCGACCTCGATCTCCTTCTCCTGGAAGTTGACCGTAGTCGAGACGGGAACGTCGAGGCTGCTGAAACCGCCCAGACGCGCGAGCGTCATGTTGACGTGGCCGTTGACGTTGATGCTGACGCCGCCGGTCGAAGGGTCGACCACGATCGTGGGGGTATCGATCCTCGCCTGACCCTCCACGCTCTTTACGTTCTCTTGGAAGTAATTCAGCGTCATCTGCTCGATTTCGCTGCTCGTCATCTTGCCGTCCATGAGTGCGCGGCCGGCGGCCAGTGCGGCCGCGTCTGCGGCGTCAGAAATGCGCGAGCGCGCGCTCGTGGCGCGGTTGTAGTCGATGGCGATGCCTGCCAGGAAGAACAGCGCGGTCATCATGAGGCTGAAGATCATCGCTACCGCGCCGCGCTCGTCCGAGGCGAAGGTCTTAATATTCCAAGGCTTGATCTTGAGCATTTGTCTCACCGCGAAACATGTGGGTCAGTTTGCGCGGAGTGATGCAACCCTGATGCCGCCGTGCGGCCCGCTCCAGGCGGCGGGCCGCGCACACGGATAGATGGTTTACGGAGGGTAAACGGGACCGTACGGGCTTGGCCCCCTGAGCTCGTGCGACGCCCTGCCGATCAGCAGCGCCAGACCACTGCGCCACCTGTCAGACCCGCTCCTGCAGCCGTCATAAGTAGCACTTCGCCATGTCGCAGAGGTCTTTCGGCGGCCCTGGCCGACAACGTGAAGGGTATCGTCGCCGCAGAGCTGTTGCCATGTTCGGCTATGGTCGAGGAGAGAATGGCGCGATCCAATCCAAGACGCTTGGAGACTTTGTCTATCATCCGCTGATTGGCCTGATGCGGGATGAAGCGCGTAATCTGTTCCAGATTGACATGGGCCTTGGTTAAGGCGGCGCGCGCGGCGTTCGTCATCATGTCGATGGCTTCGGCAAAAACGGCCTGACCGTCGCTGATGACCATGAGCGTCTCCTCCACGCCGGCGATGGCGGAGAAGGGCTTGCGGCTGCCGCCGCCGGGAATGTGGATGAGACCGTACCCGCTGCCCTTGCTCGTGAGATGCACACCGATTGCGCCTGTTGCATTTCGTGGCGTGGGCGCCAGGAGCGCGGCTCCCGCGGCGTCGGCGAACAGCACGCTGCTGGCGCGATCCTTGACGTTGATGCGCCGGGACAGGACGTTGGCCGCGATGACGAGGACGGGCAGATCGTGGGTGCGTACGAATCCGTCGGCCAGTGTCAGCGCATAGATGAAGCCGCCGCAGGCGCCTGCCATGTCGATGCCGCCCGCACCCGTCAAGCCGAGCCGGTGGGCAACGAGCGGTGCGGATGGCGGAAGGAGATGGTCGGGTGTCGATGTCGCAAGCAACAACAAGCCTACATCGCCGCGGGCAAGCCCGGCGTTCCTTAACGCCATGTCGCCTGCGGCAACCGCCATGTCGGACAGCGCCTCGCCTTCGGCGACGTAATGGCGGGCTTTGATGCCGGTGCGCCGCTCGATCCAGCCGGGCTCAAGTCCCAGCCGCTGCTCGATTTCGCAATTAGGTACGCGCCGGGCGGGCGCATAATGTCCAAGCCCCTTGATCTCGACGCCGCTCATGGCAGCACCTCACGCGCGACAGAAGCGATCGCCGCGTAGACCTCCGCCAGTTCGGCTTGCGTGGTGCAGTAAGGCGGCATGATGTAGATCGTATTCCCAAGAGGGCGTAGAAACACGCCGCGCGCCAGGAAAGCCTTTCGCATGGCGAGGCCGGCGTTGGCAAGATAGCCCGCGTCATCCACATTGAGGTCGATGGCGGCAATCGTCCCGATCTGGCGGGCATTGGCGAAGCGCGCATCCTTGCTCAGATCTTGCAGCAGGGTCTCGTGAGCCTCGGCGAGCACAGCGATCCGGCGCTCGACATCTGCGCTGCGCCATATTTCCAGATTGGCTGCCGCGCTGGCGCACGCAATCGGGTTTGCGGTGAACGAGCTGGAATGAAAGAACGTCTTTGCGCGGTCTGAGCTGTAATGGGCCTGATAAATTTCTCCGCGGCACAGTGTTGCCGCAAGCGGAATGCTGCCGCCCGTCAGGCCCTTGGCTAGGCAGAGAATGTCCGGCGCCACGCCGGCGCGTTGGCACGCGAACATCGCGCCCGTTCGGCCGAAACCCGTCATGACCTCGTCAGCGATCAGCAGAACGCCGTATGCGGCGCAGATGCGCGCCATCTCGGCGAGCGCCGTTTCATTGTAGATCAGCATGCCGCCCGCGCCGCAAATCAGCGGCTCGACGATCAGGGCGGCGACCGTCCCCGTCTTGCACTGGCGTTCGAGCGCGTCGAGCGTCGGCTGCCGCGATGCTCCCCGAGGAAAGGCGATGCGCCCGACGTCGAACAGCAGCGGCTCGTAGGCCGCGTTGAAGACGCCGCGCGCTCCGGTCGACATCGTGCCGACGGTATCGCCATGGTAGGCATGTTCCAGCGCGAGGATGCGGGTCCGTCTGTGTTCTCCGATGTTGCGCCAGTAGCCGAGCGCCATTTTCAGGGCCACCTCCACCGCCGTCGAGCCGCTGTCGGAGAAGAACACGTGTGCGAGTCCTTTGGGGACGAAGGAGAGCAGATCGTGGGCTACCCGCTCGGCGGGTTCGTGCGTGAAACCGGCGAAGATCACCTGGTCGAGCGCCGCAGCCTGCTTCTGAATCGCCGCGACGATGTCTGGGTGGCAATGGCCGTGCGTGATGACCCACCACGACGAAATGCCGTCGAAGATGCGCTGCCCATTCGCGGCGGTGAGCCACGCGCCATTTGCGCGGGCAATCTCCGGCATTCCGCCTTCCAGCGCGTGCTGGGTGAATGGATGCCAGACAGGCGATGGCGAGATGGGCTGCGTCATGGCCCCCCCATGCCGAGGCCCAGGATGCCGGCAACGTCGAAGTTCCTCGCGAAGGACGTGCGCAGCGTGGCGCCGTCGAGTGGATCGAGGCGCGGCAGGTTGCCCAGGATTTTCACCCCGCCCAATTCCGCGATGATGCGCGCGGATTCGGGGGCCTCGTCGCCCGAGAACGCGATACCCAGAATAGGCACGGCGCGGCGCTTCAAGGCTTCGATGGAAAGCAGCGAATGATTGATTGTGCCGATGCGAGTGGCCGCGACGAGCACGACGGGAAATTTCCACTGCGCCAACAGGTCGATCTGCAGCGCCTTGCGGGTGAGCGGCACAGCAAGTCCGCCGGCGCACTCGATAACGAGAGGCGTGGCGGTGCGTGGCGGCGTGAGAGCGCCGACGTCGATTTCGATGCCGTCCAGATCGGCAGCATAATGAGGCGAGGCCGGCGTCTTGAGCCGATAGGCTTCCGGAAGCAAACGCTCGGATGGAAGACCCGTCAGGCGGCGCACGACGTCCGTATCGGTTTCGCCTGCAAGGCCCGACTGTACCGGCTTCCAATAATAAGCGCCCATCGCGCCAGTGAGCGCGGCGGCAAAGACCGTCTTGCCGATGTCGGTATCGGTGCCTGCGACGACGATGGCCTGGTTCATTCTTTCAACTCCCTATCGGCGGACGCAGCGGCCTGCGCGTGCGCCAGGGCATCCATGAGGCCGGCAATGTCCGCCTCGCTGGCGTTCAGCGTGAGAGACAAGCGCAGACGCGCCGTGCCTTCCGGCACCGTGGGCGGACGAATGGCGCGAATGTCGTAGCCAAGCGCCTTCATGGCTCGCGCCAGGTCGACCGCGCGCGTGTCGCTTCCGACAATTATGGGCTGGATCTGCGAACCCGACGGTTCAAGCCCGAGTTTCGCGCGCAGCAGGCGGCCGGCGGAGGCAATGCGCGCGTGCAAGGCGGCGCGGCGTTGCGGCTCGGCCGCGCTGATGCGCAACGCGGCTCGCACGGCAGCGGCGATCAGCGGCGAGGGCGCGGTCGCGTAGATGAAGGCCCGCGCGCGATTGACGAGAAAGTCGCTCAAGTTCGCCGGGCAGAGCACGAGCGCGCCTGACGCGCCGAGCGCCTTGCCGCACGTGTGCAGCGAGACGACGTTGCCGCGCCCCTCAAGATGGGCCGCAAGCCCGCGCCCATTTTCGCCATGGACACCCGTGGCGTGGGCTTCGTCGAGCAGCAGCATGGCGTCGTGGCGCATGGCCAACGCGGCAAGCTCGTCAACGGGTGCGCGATCGCCGTCCATGCTGTAGAGGGTTTCGACACCGATCCAGACGCGGCCCGTCGCGCCCGTGGCGCGCCACGCCTTGACGATGCCTTCGCAGGCGTTCGCGTCGTTGTGCGCAAAGGCTTTGGCCTCGGCTTTCGACAGGCGAAGCCCTTCGTGCACGCTGGCGTGGATGAATTCGTCGTAAACGACCAGATCGCCACGCGCGGGCAGCGTCGAATAAAGAGCCGTATTGGCCACGAATCCGCCGCCGAAGAAAAGTGCGCGCTCGGCGCCGAAGAATTGCGCGGCTTCGGCCTCCAGCGCTTCGTGCTCAGGATCGTTTCCGCGCAGCAGGCGCGAGCCGCCAGCGCCCACCGCAACGCCGCGCGCCAGAGCTTGCGACACGGCATCGCGCAAGATCTGCGAGCGGGCCAAGCCGAGAAAGTCGTTGGAGGCGAAGTCGATCCCGTTCGCCGCCTCCAGCGCTCTCAGGCGGCCTCGCCGCCGCAGCGCATCAAGCGCGCGTTCATGATGTGCGGACATTCCTCTGTCCGGCTTCATATCCGGTGTTGCTCGAGCACGAGTGCGGGGCTTGCGATGTGGCGTCCGTCTCCTCGTTGAGCGCTTCGGGCGATAGGCCGAGCTTTGCGAACAGTCGGCTGTCGGCATCCTCGCCCGGGTTGTCCGTCGTCAGCAGCGTGTCGCCCGCGAAGATCGAGTTGGCGCCCGCAAAGAAGCACAGCGCCTGAGTCTCGTCGCTCATCTGGGCGCGGCCAGCCGAGAGGCGCACGTAGGATTTTGGCATCATGATACGGGCGAGGGCAATGGTTCGGACGAAATCAATCGGGTCGATCTTCTCGGTGTTCTCCAGCGGCGTGCCGGGAATTGCGATCAGCATGTTGATCGGCACGCTCTCGGGATGCTGCTCCAGGTTTGCCAGCGTTACCAGCATACCGACGCGGTCGTCTGCGCCCTCGCCCATGCCGACAATCCCGCCCGAGCAGACTTTGATGCCCGCTTCGCGCACGCGCGCCAGCGTGTCGAGGCGGTCGGCATAAGTGCGGGTCGTAATCACCTTGGAGTAATACTCTTGCGAGGTGTCGATGTTGTGATTGTAGTAATCGAGGCCCGCATCGGAGAGCTTGGAGATGTCGTCATCCGACAGCATGCCGAGCGTCATGCACGTCTCCATGCCGAGCGCCTTGACGCCTTCGACCATGGCGACGAGCGTGTCCATGTCGCGCGCCTTGGGGCTGCGCCAGGCCGCGCCCATGCAATAACGTGTCGCGCCTGCTGCCTTGGCCTTGCGCGCCTCGTCGATGACGCGTTCGACCTCCATCAGCTTGGACGCCTTGAGGCCCGAGTCGTGATGGGCGGATTGGCTGCAATAGCCGCAATCTTCCGCGCAGCCTCCGGTCTTGATCGAGAGCAGGCGGCTCATCTGGACCTTGTTGGGATCGAAACTGGCCCGGTGCATGCTCTGCGCACGGAACAACAACTCCATGAAGGGCAAGTCATAGAGCGCGAGAGCTTCCGCCCGGGTCCAGTCGTGACGCACGTCTGTGCGGATGCGCGCGGTTGCGCGCTTGGTGGGGTCGAGTTCAGTTATATTTGCAGTCATCGCCGGCGGTTTCTCCGCAAAACCTTTCAGGCACGGGGATTGCCCTGCGCCATTTGATCCGGAGAGATGTTTGCACCGCACTGGCCGGTGAGGGCAACCGCCAATTTGCCTCTGTCCGCGCCAGCCGGCTCTCAAGCTGCGGCGGTCTGAAGGCTTAACTTTGTCTGAGGCCGGGCAGTCCTGGCGCATCTGCGTGCGAGGCGATCGTCGGGATGCTTTGCCCTCGTCCTGAGCCTCGTGGACCTTCGATGACAAAAATTTTTCGCCGGCGCTTCTTAGTGTGAACGCGCAATTGCTGCGGGTGCTCAAAGTCTTTGAGAATTGCGCCCGTCCGGCACCCGGTCCCGTAAGGTATATGCTTGTTAAGGCTTGAGAATTTCCAACCGCTCGGCACAAGATCGGCTAGTCGGTCGATGGGCGCGGGCACCAAAGCTATGCGCGTCAGAACGCAAGCCGGGGCCGCGCTTTGCCAATTTCAATCCAGGGGCACGTCAACATGGGAGCCAATCAGCAGAACATAGCCTTGAAAGAGGCGCTCGAAGCTCAGGAGGCGCTGAAGCTAAGAGGTTTCACGGCGAGCTGCGGGCCGACCGGCGCGGTCGTCATCGATCGCTGGAGCCATGTGCGGGGCGTATGGCATTTTCACGTGCACAGCTATTTGTGGACGCCATCGGGCTATAGCGAGCCGACCTATAGAACGGGCTCGATCGAGGCTGCCGTTCAGTACACCCTTGAGACCATATCCAGGCTATGAGGCGGCGCCCGCTCGCCCGAGGCTCAATTCTGCTCCTCGGGCAGAGCTGGAATGATGCCGAACTCGACGCCTTCTTCATGCAGTTTGATGGCTTCCTCGCGGCTTGCCTCGCCGTGAATGGCCCTGGAATCGGCCTCTCCGTAGTGGATCTTGCGGGCTTCGTCGGAAAAGCGCGGACCCACGTTTTCGGAATTCTCGAGAAGATGCCGTTTGAAGGCGCGCATGACTTCGACGGGCGGGATCCTGGTTTCACCGGGGCTTGGGGCCATTTGGGCAGCGTTGTCAGGCGCGGCCTGCGTTCGCGGGCCGGCTTTCGAGCGCTTTTTCACCAGGGCTGGCGCCATCGGTTGCTTCTCGACCTGCGTAACGCCGCAGTGTGGGCAGGCGACCAGCTTGCGGCTCACCTGGCGGCCGTAGGCGCTGCTGGAGCGAAACCAGCCGTCGAAAGCATGGCCCTTTGCGCATTGGAGCGCGTACTTGATCATAGTGCGGCGACCTCAGGCTTGGGCAAGGCTCTTGGCCCGCGTGACCTTGAAGGGCCGGTCGTGGGTCAATGATGGCACCTTGCGGCGCGCTTCCGAAACGCGGGCGAGATCGATGTCGGCGGTGACGAAGCCCGTTTCACTGCCGGCTTCCGCCAGGATCTCGCCCCACGGCGCAATAATCAGGCTGTGGCCGAAGGTCTCCCGGCCATTCTCATGGCGCCCGCCTTGGGCGGCGGCCAGCACGAAGCACTGCGCCTCGATGGCGCGTGCGCGCAGTAGCGTGTTCCAGTGGGCCGCGCCGGTCACGCGCGTGAAGGCGGCGGGCACTGCGATCATCTCGGCCCCGGCCTGGGCCAGAGCGCGGTGCAGGGCGGGAAAGCGCAGATCATAGCAGATTGTAAGACCCAGCCCACCCCATGGCAGGTCGGCGATTACCGCATCGGTTCCGGGTTGATAGGTCTCGCTCTCGCGATAGGCTTCGCCGTCGCCGAGGTCGACGTCGAACATATGAATTTTATCGTAGCGCGCGGCGATCTCGCCATCGGGCGCAAAAACGAACGAGCGGTTGGCGATGCGGCCGTCTTCACATTTTACGCCGATGGAGCCGATATGGAGCCAGCGCTTCAGGTCGCGCGCCAGCGTGCTGAAGGCGTCGAGCGCCCGGTTGTCCTTCTCGGGCTGGAGTTCAGCCATCAGCCGAGGCTTTTCCAACTCCATTAACTGGGTGTTCTCGGGCGTCTGGATGTAGTGCGCGCCGGCGGCGGCAGCTGCTCGGACGAGATCGGAGGCGGCCGCGATATTGGCCGCAACATCCCGCCCTGAGCACAGTTGGACGAGGGCGGCTTTGAATTGGGGGGCGCTGGACGTCATAATTGGCCTCGAACGAAATCGGTCAGCTTAATGAAGACAAGTCGCACTCCGCGGCGCGCAAGGCAAGGGCCGTGGCGGCAAAGCGCGACCGCTTCCTTTGGCCGATTGGTTGTGCGCGCGCGTCTTGCCCGTTCGTCAGTTGGCGAGCAACGCGTCGAGTTTGCCGGTGCGCTCCAGTCCCATCAGATCGTCGCAGCCGCCGACATGCGTCTCTCCGATCCAGATCTGGGGTACGGTGCTGCGACCACCCGCTTTGATGCGCAGTTCCTCGCGCAGATCGTACTTGCCGGTCAGATCGACCTCTTCAAAGGCCGCCCCTTTGCGCTTCAACAGCTCTTTGGCCATATGGCAGTAGCAGCAGTGACCTGCGGTGTAGACCGTGATTTTCGGCATTGGACTTAAGGCGTTCTCCAGAGGCCCGATTGGGATGCTCAAGAATCGTTTTACCTACAAAACTAGTGCTTTCAGCCGCTTATGCAAGTTTTCAGGCGCAATTTTGAGGCGAAAATTGTGGCGCGCTGACGCATCACGCGGCCGATCGGCGGCTTTCGTAACATTTTCCTGCGGTCCCACTCGCTACGGCCGGGCTTCCTAAGGCCCAACTGGCGTCGAACCTGCAATCGCCAGCGCCAGTACGTCGACGCGGCGTGCGCCCGCCTTCTTGAGCGCGCGCGCCGCCGCGCTCGCCGTTGCGCCGGTCGTTATCACGTCGTCGATCAGCAGCACCGCTCTGCCGCCGACATGGCTCACCTGACCGGCCGGAACCGCAAAGGCGCCCGCCACGTTGCGTTGGCGTTCGCTCCGGGACAGCCCGACTTGCTGGCGCGTTTTCCTGGTTCGCGCCAGCGCCAGTGGCGCCACCGGCTTTCCCGACAGCCGCGCGACTTCATTGGCGAGGATCTGAGCCTGATTGAAGCGCCGCATGATGAGGCGGCCACGCGCCAGCGGCACTGCGGCGATCACGTCGCAATTGGCGATCAGTTCGCCGCCCGTCACCGTCAACCAGCGGCCGAAAAGACGGCGGGCATGGTGGGTATCCTTGTACTTCAAGTCGTGGATCAGCCGGCGCATGAGACCGTTGTAAAGCGCCACGGCGCGGGCGCGGTCATAGTCGGGAGGATACGACACGGCGGCCGCCGAGATCATCACGCCGCCCGTGTCATAAGGAAGCGGAATGCCAAGCCGGTCGCACAGGGGGGCGCAGATGAAGTCGATGCCTCGCCAGCAGGATGGGCATAGCGTGTCGTGCGACACGGCCCGCCTCTGGCAGCCAACGCAACTCGGCGGCAGGATGATATCCGCAAGCCCGCAAATCGCACGCCGAAGGCCCGCCTGCACGGCCGCCAGGGGTGGCCGCGCCGCGCGCCGCTCCAGGCCCGCACCCTCGATTGTTTCATCCGTACTCATTGCGGGTAATCTAACCGCTCCGAGAGGCCTGTGCGAGCGGCCTTGTAAGACGCGCAGTTCGCAGTAGTTTGGGCACACGATGAATTCGCCATCCGAGATCTTCGATCGCCGCCTCCTCGCGCAGCGCCGTGCACGTGCGGCGGCAGCGCATCAGCCTCTTCCCGACTTTCTCCTGGAGCGGGTGGCGGACGATTTTGCCGAGCGGCTGTCGATCGTGCGCCGAGAATTTCCTGTGGCCGTCAATCTGGGCGCCCACAACGAAGTCGTGGCGCGCGCCCTTGCTCCGCTTGGCAACGTGGGTCAACTCATCGCAGTGGAACTCTCGCCCCAATCGGTTCCTCCCGGCACATGCGCGGTGGCCGCCGATGAAGAGGCGCTGCCGTTCGCACAGGCCTCTCTCGATCTCGTCGTGTCGGGGCTGTCTCTTCAACTTGTCAACGATCTGCCTGGCGCGCTCGTCCAGATCCGCCGCGCGCTCAAGGGCGACGGGTTGTTCCTCGGCGCCCTGCTGGGCGGGAGCACCTTGAGAGAGCTTCGCGAAGCTTGGCTCGTGGCAGAAGACGAAATTACCGGCGGGGCTTCGCCGCGCGTCGCGCCCTTTGCGGATGTGCGGGATCTGGGGTCGCTTTTACAGCGCGCCGGCTTCGCGTTGCCCGTCGTCGACAGCGACACGGTGACGGTAACCTATCCGTCCGCCATGAATCTGATGCGTGAAGTGAAAGCCATGGGCGCCAGCAACATGCTGACCGCCCGCCGCCGGGTGCCCGTGACGCGCGGCCTCCTGTTTCGGGCTTGCGAGGTCTATAGGGATCGCTTTGACAAGGGCGGGCGGGTCCCGGCCACCTTCGAGATCATAACGCTCACCGCCTGGGCGCCTCACGAAAGCCAGCCAAAGCCGCTGCGACCCGGCTCAGCCCAACACCGGCTGGCCGATGTGCTTGGAGTGAAAGAGCAAGATTTCAAGAAGCCTGACCACAAGCGGGGCGCTGGTTAATGGGTTCTTCGCATTGAGGTGGAACTTTCCGCCGCGTTCTGCGTCCAGATCGAACGAATAATCTGGATGCGGGAAGGAATTATGCTAATATTCAAGATATTAGTTGCTACTACTTGGCATAGAAACCCCGGCTATAATAATCAGTAGGCGCGTTGTGTTCGAGAGTATTGCGTGGGAGCGATCCCGCAAGGCCGAGATTCGCAGGCGTGAACGCGCGCATGAATTGCGCATGGCCGAGGCGCAGGCTGCAAAATCGAGACGCGCATTATTCATCAAGCAAATGAGCGGCGGCGAGAAGCTGTTTTCGCGCGGCGAGCCCAAGGAATGTCTTTATCGCGTCGAGAGCGGCGTCATTGCAATTACATGGACGACGCCGGCGAGCATACCCGAAACAATTGAGCATGTCGAAACCAATGGCGTCTTCGGCCTGGGATATCTCGATTATCATCTTTACGATGCGGTCGCCCTGACCGACTGCGCCGTCAGCTTCTGGCCTCGAAATGCGTTTGGATCGCTGAGCGATCAAGTGCCGGGGCTGGAGGCGCGTCAGGCCGATGCCGTCGAACGCGAGTTCCTGCACTTGCGCAGCTCCATCGTTGCCGCTCCGGCCGACCGCCCGGTGAGCCGCCTTGCAGCCTTCCTGTCGGTGGTTTCGCGCATGAATGGGGCTGAGGGTCGCGACCCCAACGTCATCGATGAAACGATGCAGGGTGAGGTGGTTGCCGACTATCTGCACATGGATCTCGAAACATTGGGCCAGGCCCTGGTCGAATTGGAACGCCGCGGGCTGGTTCAACTCGAACCGCCGCGGGGTTTGCGCATTATTGATCCGGAAGGATTGGACCGCTTCGCGCCCTAGGAGTGGCGGCGCTCCGCAAGGGGGGACAACATCATGCCGATGAAATCAGACCGTCTATCGATTCTCGCCTGGTGCGTGGTGGCGCTGATCTTGCCGGTGCTGGGCGGCTGTGCGCAGACGCGAAGCTATTACGGCGCCCAGTACGAGCCGCAATATGCACCGCCCGATGAAAACGAGGTTTTCCCCGAAGAGATGGATGGCGGGCCCCGCCCGGTCATACCAGCCAGGGCGCCCCAGCGGGTGACGCTTGCCAACTCTGAGACGCCGGGAACGATCCTGATCGATTCCGATCGCCGCAAGCTCTATCTGACGCTGGGGCCGAAAACGGCCTACCAATATCCGATTTCGGTGGGGCGGGAAGGCTTCGCCTGGACGGGTACCGAAAAGATCAGCCGCATCGCCGATTGGCCTGATTGGTATCCCCCCGAGGAAATGCGCGAGCGTGACCCGCGCCTGCCGAAAAAGATGCTGGGTGGGCTGAAGAACCCGCTCGGCGCCAAGGCGCTGTTCCTCGGAAACACGCTTTACCGCATCCATGGCACCAACGATCCCAATACCATCGGGTTTGCGGCGTCGTCAGGCTGCTTCCGGATGATGAACGAGCATGTCGTGCATTTGGCTCAGTTCGTGGACGTCGGTACGACAGTGAAGGTCCTGCCGCGGCTGGGCGCCTTGCGCACCAGCGAGGCCGCAACCGCGCCAGCGCCGAATACCAAGTCCGTTACCCAGAAAGCCAAGCCGACGGCTGCCAAGCCCAAGCCAGTGGCGGATGCGGCTGGCGGCAAGACCTGATCCGCGAGACGGCGGCAGGCCGTCCGTTCAAGCCAGGAAATCGCGCAGCCAGGGTATGAGCGGCAGATCGGCAGGCGGCATCGCGTAGTTCTTGAGCTCGCGCGCAGGCACCCACTTGATGGCTTGACCCTCGTGCGGGGTTATCTCGCCGTCCCACGTCTTGCAGATATAAAGTGGCATCAGAAGGTGGAACGTATCGTAGGCGTGAGACGCGAAATTGAATGGGCACAGGCACGAGAGGCAGACGTCGATGCCAAGCTCCTCTTGCAGTTCGCGATGAAGCGCACTCTCGGGGGTTTCGCCCGGCTCGATCTTGCCGCCGGGGAACTCCCACAGTCCAGCCATGGACTTGCCCTCGGGCCGTCGCGTGACAAGCACGCGATTGTCGGCGTCGATCAGCGCAACGGCCGCGACCAGCACAAGAGGTTTCGGCGAGATCATGCGCGCCGCACCAGCAGGTAGCTTGCTTCTTCGAGCCAGGTGATGCCCCGCTTCTTCAGGTGCTCGCTCTTGGTCAGCCCGTCGCGCGCGTCGATCACCGAAACCTCGAAGTCGTTCTGAAACATCTCGTGCACCTGAGCCTGGGACACGTTGAAGGGCGGCCCCTGCATTTCCTTCGGGTCGTAATCGAGTCCGATCAGAAGCACCTTCGCGCCGACGGGCAGAAGCTCGGCTATCTTGGCCGCGTAGGTAGGCTGCATGTGGGGCGGCATGGCGACGAGCGCGGCGCGGTCATAGGCGGCGGCAACATTGATCGCGCTCTTCTGCAAGGCGAAAAAATCGCCGCACCACAGTTCGTAGGGACCACTCGACTTGATTGAGAACGCGCCTTGGGTCCGGCCGTGCGGCGTCAATCCGCGCTCTGAAAAGAAGGCGTCGACGGCGATGGGCGACAGCTCGGCGCCGACGACGAAATGTCCTGCCGCCGCCAGCCAGGCCATGTCCAGCGTCTTGCCGCACAAGGGCACGAGTACGCGCGCACTGCCGGCCACGTCGAGCGCAGGCCAGTGCTTGATGAGCGCTGGTTGCACGTCGTTGCTGTGGAAGCCTATCTCGTTGTTCTGCCAGCGCTCGAGCCAGAAGCTTGGGTCGTCCATCGCGATCTCCGTATTCTCGTGTTCCCGGACGTGCAGCGAACAAATCAGCTCCGGTAGTCGGCGTTGATCGATACGTAGCCGTGGGTGAGGTCGCAGGTCCATACCCTGGCGGAAGACTTGCCCACGCCCACGTTGGCGCGGATGACGATCTGGGCGTTCTTCATATAGGCTGCAACCGTCTTCTCGTCGTATTCCTTGGCGCGCTCGCCGTTGCGTGCGACGCAATGGGGCCCGAACCAGATGGTGAGCTTGTCGCGATCGGCCGCCTCGCCCGATTTGCCGATCGCCATGACAACGCGGCCCCAGTTGGGGTCTTCGCCCGCAATCGCCGTCTTCAGGATCGGGGAGTTGGCGCACGACAGCGCGATCTTGCGCGCGGCCGCCCATGACTTGGCGCCTTCGATGTCGAACGTGACGAACTTTGACAGTCCTTCGCCATCCTTGGCGACCTGGATCGCAAGATCCTCCATGAGATCGTGAAGAGCCGCCGAGAAGGCTGCAAGTTTCTTGGATTTCGCGCTGCCGATCGGCTTCTGGCCCCGCTCCGCAGCGGCGCCGGTGGCAAAAAGCAGGCAGGTATCGCTGGTGGAGGTGTCGCCATCCACGGTCATGCAGTTGAACGTCGTCCCGACGTGCTTGCCGAGCAGTTCCTGCAGCACTTTGGCCGGCAAGGCGGCATCGGTGAAGATGAAGCACAGCATGGTTGCCATGTCGGGGGCGATCATGCCGGCGCCCTTGCAGAAACCGTTGATGGTGACCTTCACGTTGCCAATCATGGCCGTGCGGGTGGCAAGCTTGGGGTAGGTGTCCGTCGTCATGATGGCGCGGGCGGCCGCTTCGAAGCCATCCGCCTCGGCGTTGAGCGCGAGGCCCTCAAGCAGGTGGGCGAACTTGCGGGCGTCCATGGGTTCGCCGATCACGCCCGTCGATGCGAGATAGACCTCATGGGGCTTGCAGCCTGCGGCGGCGCAGGCATGTTCGGCAGTTATGTCGACGGCTTCAGCACCCTTCCTGCCGGTGAAGGCGTTCGCGTTGCCCGAGTTCACGACGAGGATGCGCGCCTTGCCTTTCTTGAGGGCCTTGCGGCACCACAGCACCGGCGCCGAAGCAGTCTTTGACTTGGTCAGTACGCCTGCCGCCGTCGTCCCTCCGTCCAGCACGGCGACCATCAGATCCGTGCGGCCCTTGTAGCGGATGCCGGCTTGCGCCGTGGCAAAGCGCACGCCACCCAGCGGTTCGAGCGCGGCGAGCGTTCGGGGCGAGAAGGGCGAGACGGCAGCGGCTTTGGCCATGGGTCGGTTTCTCCGTAAGCTTGGGTGCTCCCCCCAAAAACAGATCGGGCCGCCCTTTGCAAGCGGCCCGATCCAATATTGCCCTACTCGCCAGCGCGCGCGTTACTTGCTCTCGCCGGTCTTTTCAGCCGGCTTCTCATCCGCCTTCGTGTCGGATTGGGCCTCGGCAGGTGCTGCGCCGCCCGCGCGTGCCCCGGCCTGCTGCAACGCCTTCATGCGCTCGTCGAGCGACTTCTTGATGTCGGCGTCGACGTACTCGATCTTCGCCTTGGAGCGCAGGTCGATGGCCGTTTTCGAGGCCTTCTGCAGCAGCATCGACTGCAGGATGCGATCCTTCACGACCTCGAAGGCCGGCGGAGCCTTGGTGCGCTTGTCGGCGAGCTTGATGAGGTGCCAGCCGAACTGTGTCTGCACGGGGTTGGAAACGTCACCCTTGTTCATCGAAAACACCGCTTCCTCGAACTGAGGCACCATCTGGCCACGTGTGAAGAAGCCCAGATCGCCGCCGTTGTCCTTGGAGCCGGGATCCTTGGAGTGCTCTTTGGCGAGAGTTGCAAAATCGCCGCCGTTGTTGAGCTTTTCCTTGATATCCTTGGCCTCGGCTTCGGTTTCAACCAGGATATGGCTGGCCTGGGCCTCTTCTTCCGGCTTCAGCTTCTGGACCTGCTCGTCATAGAGCTTGCGGGCGTCGGCATCCGACACCGAGCCCTTGATGACTTTCTCGAAATAGAGTTCACGCAGCGCGCGGCGCTTGAGATATGCAAGGCGGCTTTCAAATTCCGCACCCTGATCGAGCTTGCTGTCCTCGGCAGCTTCCGCAAACAACTGGTTGTCGATGAGGAACTCGACCAGCGACATGCGCTTCTGGTCGTCTGGCATGGAGCCCATGTCGCCACCGATCTCGCTGTCGGCGACGGCAAGGTCGGCGTCGGTGATCGGCTTGCCATTGATGGTTGCGATGACCTTGTCCTCGGCTCGTGCGGGCGCTGGGACAACGGCGGGCAGGGCTCCAACCAGAGCGAGCGCCAGGGCGAAATGAGAAACGCGCATCTTCAAAGGTGACCTCGTTGGGGGTTCAACAAGCGCCATTGCGCTTGGGGTTGGCTCGTCGTCGATTACGGCTCGTGTCCTTCGTCAAGTGAGAAAACCGATTTTCCCGCGGACATGATACCGTCTCCGGCACGATCATGCTCCCAGGCGCGCCAGCCTGCGTTTGTACGGGACCACGCTTGCATGTTGAGCCGAAGGGCTGCTTAGCCCCGGCCCCCCGGCAAGCCAAGTTAAAATTTCGAGAGAGGGCCGCCCGGCAGGCGGCGCAAATCGAGCGTCAGGCCAAGGCCACCGGGCGGATTGGCGCCTTTTTTAGCGCTGCGGCCGGGCCCCTTGAAGCGTTGACACAAGGGGGGTCGAGTTCTTATGTCTCCGCCGGGACGGGGGCGGCCTGCAAAGCTGGCCCCGGATTGTTTCGCAAGTTGGTCCTGTGCGCCGAAATGCGCTGGCGTGGCAAGTGGGGCTTGCCGCGCGATTTGCGTTGTTAGAATTCCGTTGCAACCGGTGTTGCAACGCACCTGGACAAGTCCATGGGATCGAAAGGTTTTTGAGAACCCGACCCCAGCAACCGTTAGGACAGACGACATGCTTTCGCTCGGCAATTTGGCATCCAAGATCTTCGGCTCCTCGAACGAGCGCAGGGTCAAGGGTTTCCGCCCCAGGGTTGCCGCCATCAATGCCCTCGAAGCCGAGGTTGAAAAGCTCTCCGACGAGGATCTTCGTGCCCGCACGGCCGATTTCAGAGAACGGCTCAAGAACGGCGCTTCGTTGGACGACATTCTCATCGAGGCGTTTGCAACCGTGCGTGAGGCCGCCAAGCGTACACTCGGGCAGCGCCATTTCGACGTGCAGCTGATCGGCGGCATGGTGCTGCACCACGGCGACATCGCCGAGATGAAGACCGGTGAAGGCAAGACGCTGGTCGCGACGCTTCCCGTCTATCTCAACGCTCTGGCCGGCAGAGGCGTCCACGTCGTCACCGTCAACGATTACCTCGCCAAGCGCGACGCCGAGTGGATGGGGCGGGTCTATCGTTTCCTCGGGCTCAGCGTTGGCACGATCATCCACGACATGAGCGACGAGGACCGCAAGGCCGCCTATGGCTGCGACGTGACCTATGCCACCAATAACGAACTGGGCTTCGACTACCTGCGCGACAACATGAAGATGCACAAGGAGGAGATGGTGCAGCGCGGCCACTCCTTCGCGATCGTTGACGAGGTGGACTCGATCCTGATCGACGAGGCGCGTACGCCGCTCATCATATCCGGCCCGTTGGAAGACCGTGCGGATCTGTATCAAGCCGTCGACGCAATCATGAAGCAGATCGAGCCGGAGGACTTTGAGCTCGATGAAAAGCAGCGTCAGGTTTCCCTGACGGAAGCCGGCAACGAGAAGATGGAGCAGCTGCTCACAGCGGCGGGCCACATGACCGGCTCGATGTACGACATCGAGAACGTCACGATCGTCCATCACGTCAATCAGGCGCTCAAGGCGCACAAGCTGTTCCAGCGTGACAAGGATTACATCATCAAGGGCGGCCAAGTCGTCATCATCGACGAATTCACTGGCCGCATGATGCCTGGCCGGCGCTATTCGGAAGGTCTTCATCAGGCGCTCGAAGCCAAGGAGCACGTCGAGATCCAGCCGGAAAACCAGACGCTCGCGTCTATCACGTTCCAGAACTATTTCCGCCTGTATGAAAAGCTCGGCGGCATGACCGGCACGGCCATGACGGAAGCGAGCGAGTTCATGGATATCTACGGCCTCGAGGTCGTCGAGATCCCGACCAACCTTCCGGTCCAGCGCATTGACGAGGACGACGAGATCTATCGCACGCAGCGTGAAAAGCTTGCCGCTATCGTGCAGTCCATCGCCGAGGCCAAGGAGCGTGGTCAGCCGATTCTGGTCGGCACGACGTCGATTGAAAAATCCGAGCAGTTGTCCGGTCTTCTCAAGGACCATAAGTATTTCGAGGCCCTTGGCAAGTCGCTCATCGAACAGGCCGGCGCGCTGAAGGCCAAGGAGGAGGAACTCAAGAAGTACCTCACGGAATCCGCAGAGCGGATGCTGAAATTGGCGCGCGATGCCAAGGGCAAGGGCGACCCCATCGCTCATCAGGTTCTCAACGCGCGCTACCACGAGCAGGAAGCCAACATCGTTGCCCAGGCGGGTGTGCCCGGCGCCGTCACCATCGCTACCAACATGGCCGGCCGTGGTACCGATATTCAGCTCGGCGGCAACGCGGAATACCGCTTGCGCGACTGGATCACCGAGGAGCAGGCTGCGGGCCGTCAGCCTGAGGAAGAGGCTATCGCGAAGAAGCGCGAGGAACTCCTGGCCGACGTTGCCTCCAAGAAGAAAGCCGCGCTCGAGGCCGGCGGCCTTTACGTACTCGCTACCGAGCGCCACGAAAGCCGTCGCATCGACAATCAGCTGCGGGGCCGTTCGGGCCGTCAGGGGGACCCTGGCCGCTCGAAGTTCTATCTTGCTCTCGACGACGACCTGATGCGCATCTTCGGTTCGGAGCGCATGGACAAGGTCTTGCAGACGCTTGGCCTCAAGGAAGGCGAGGCGATCGTGCATCCCTGGATGAACAAGTCGCTCGAGACCGCCCAGAAGAAAGTCGAGCAGCGCAACTTCGATATCCGTAAGCAGATCCTCAAGTACGACGACGTGATGAACGACCAGCGCAAGGTCATCTTCAGTCATCGTCTGGACATCATGGCGGAAGACGACGTGTCGGAGACGGTCACGGAACTTCGTCACGAACTCATCGAGGAACTCGTCACAAGGCACATTCCGCCGGCTGCCTACGCAGAACAGTGGGATACCGCCAGTCTCAAGGAAGCGATCGAAGGCGTTTTGGGACTGGATTTGCCCATACAGGATTGGGCGGCGGAAGAGGGCATAGCCGATCAGGAGATCAAGGAGCGCATCCTCAACGCGGCCGAGGCCAAGGTCAAACTCAAGGAATCCGAACTCGGCAACGATCTTTACCGTCAGATCGAGAAGATGGTTCTGCTGCAGACGCTCGATCATCTGTGGCGCGAACATCTGGTAACGCTGGAGCACCTGCGTCAGGTCATCGGCTTCCGCGCCTATGGCCAGCGCGATCCGCTCAACGAATACAAGTCGGAAGCCTTCGTGCTGTTTGAGAATATGCTCGGCCGGCTGCGCGAGGCGACCACGGGCCAGCTCATGCATGTCGAACTGATGCCGCCCGATCAGCAGCCTGCGCTGCAGCCCGTGGAGTTGCCGCCCATGGAGGCGCACCATATCGATCCCGATACCGGTTTCGACGAGTTGCAGCCCGAGGTACCCGAGCATATTGCACGCGAGCTTGCCATGGCAGACGCGGCCATGCAGGGCGCCCGTGCGCGCCGGTTTGCGCCGCCCGAGCAGCCCAAGCGCCAGCCCCTGCAGACACGCAAGGGCGAAGGCGGGCTGGACGCCAACGATCCGGCCACCTGGGGCCGTGTTTCGCGCAACGCCGAGTGTCCCTGCGGCTCGGGAAAGAAGTACAAGCATTGCCACGGCAGGCTCGACTAGGATAAGCATTCCGCGCGCAGAGAATGGGTAGCTCGGTTTGAATGGCAGCGTGCGTATCCTAGGCTTGGTCGGCGCGACGCACGATAGCGGCATCGCGATCGTTTCGGATGGCGAAGTCGATCTCGTCATCGAGGAAGAGCGACTCAAACGGGAAAAGCGAACCCGAAACTTTCCGCGGCTGTCGCTGATGGCGGCGCTCGGCGCCGACGGCCGCGGGCTGCAAGATGTCGACGTCATTGTGACTCCATGGGACGTGCGGCGGCTGCGGCGCAGCTTCTCGCGCGCCTTGCTGTCACATCTGCCTTTCAGTCTTTCCTTTTTGTCCGAACGCTCACGAACGCCACAGCGCAGCGAGATCGCCATTCTCGATCGCTATCTGATCCACAAGCTGCGCAAGTGCTTTCCGGCAGCCCGCCTGCCGCCGCTGATGTGCGTCGGCCACCATGAAGCGCACGCGGCCGCCTTTTTTGTCTCGCCCTTCGAGGAGGCCAGCGTCCTCGTGATGGATGGCTACGGCGACGATGCCGCGACCAGCTTCTATTCCGGCAAGGGCAATACGCTCGAGCGGCGCTGGCATTCCCAATTCTTCAATTCGCTCGGGATGGTCTATACCTTCGTGACCAGTTTTCTCGGTTTCGAGCTGTTGGAGGGCGAAGGTAAGGTCATGGCCCTGGCGGCCTATGGCGACCGCTCCTACGTTGAAAAATTCCGCGATCTCATTCGTCTTACCGACGACGGCCGCTATCAGGTGAACATGGACTATTTCGCCTTCGACACGTTCGGCGAATTGCGCCCGTTCAAACAAAAGTTCTTCGAAACCTTTGGTCCGGCCCGCTTGCCGGGCGAGCCGTTGGAAGACCGCCACCGCGCGCTCGCCTTTGCGCTCCAGAACCTCACCGAGGAGGTCATCCTGCACATGGTGCGCCACATCACGCGCACTTCGGCATCGCGCAATCTCGTCGTTTCCGGCGGAGTGGCGCTCAATTGCGTCGCCAATGCGCGCATTCTGCAGGATACGGACATCGAGCGAATCTGGGTTCCGCCGAATGCCTCCGACACAGGCGCGCCCCTCGGCGCGTGTCTTTGGCATCAATACCAGACGCTTGGCGCAAAGCGCGCATTCGAGCTGCGGCGGGCGGATTACGGTCTGTCGTATGGCGAGCACGATGTCGAGCGTTCGTTGCGCGCCGCTGGTCTGGCGTGGGAGCGGCTGGACGACGCCACGCTATTTGCGCGCCTCGCGCACGACATCGCGAATGGAAAGGTCGTGGGTTGGTTTCAGGGCCGTTTTGAAATGGGGCCGCGGGCGCTTGGACAGCGCTCCATCGTTGCCGACCCCCGCAGTGCCGGCATGCGGGACACGCTAAACGCCAAGATCAAGAAGCGGGAGAACTTCAGGCCGTTTGCCCCCGCGGTCTTGGCCGAAAGGGCCTCGGACTATTTTGAGATCTCTCAGGCGGATCCCTTCATGACGCTCGCGCCGCACGTTCGCCTATCGCGCCGCGCGGACATCGCGGCAGCCGTCCACGTCGATGGCACGGCCCGTATCCAGACGGTGGAAGCCGCTACACAGCCGCGCTTTCATGCTCTGATCAGCGCCTTTGAAAGGCTGACGGGCGTACCCGTGCTGCTCAACACCTCCTTCAACCGGAAGGAGCCCATCGTGGCCAGTCCGCAGGACGCGGTGTCCTGCTTCACCAGAACCGACATGGATGTGCTGGTCATGGGCAACCATTATGCCGCGCGGGCCCTCACGCCCGCCGCCTGAGCTGCTCAGCGTCAGTGGCTTGATGCGTTCGGTTGAGCCGCCTCGCCTTCCTCGTGGCCGTCATGACCGGAGATGCGATCCGACAGCGCCAGCAGCACGCTTGAGATGACGAAGACGACGTGGATGACCACCATCCAGAAAAGAACCCGCTCGCTTTCGGGTGTAACCGTCTTGAGCGACATGAACTGCTTGAGGAGCTGAATGCCCGAGATGGCGACGATGGACGATAGAAGCTTGAGCTTCAGTCCGCTGAAGTCGATGGTGCCCATCCAGGCGGGCCAGTCCTTGTGGCCGGTATGGTCGATGCGGGAGACGAAGTTCTCGTAGCCCGAGAAGATCACGATGATGAGCAGCGAGCCCGTCAGTGCGAGATCCACCAGTGCAAGCACGCCCAGGATCACGTCCGACTCGGTCAGCACGAACGCACCGTGCAACAGGTGCACCAGTTCGGCGAGAAACTTGATCAGCAGGACGATCAGCGAGATGGCGAGGCCGAAATAGAAGGGGGCCAGCAGCCAGCGCGAGGTAAACAGCGCCTTTTCCAGGATGGTCTCGACGTGTTTGCTCGCAGATTTTTCAGCCATGTGCCGGTGCCCTTTTGTTTCTTCTCATAAAGGCTCTGGAGCGCCTGCCGGAAAAGTGGGAACCGGTTTTCCGACAAGAAGCGCGACAAAAGAAATGCGTGGAGCCGTTTGCGGGATTTTCACCAAACGTCCAAATGGCTCTAACCGATTGCTGGCCGGGCGCACAAGACCGGAGCAGGGCGGAGCCGTTCAGGATTTTTTCGCCTATTCACCGCGATGTTCACTGCGATTTGCCTTGGGCGACCTCGCTCGATTTCGAAAGCAGGATCGTCAATCTCAACCCGAGGGCGAACCGCGCGGCCTTGCGCGCAGCCTGAATGGCTGTCAGCGACGATGTCCTGCGGCAGACACGCAGCGCCCAGCGGCACTTGAAGGTGTGCTGCGATGGTGCCTGCTCCACGGTCGCCTTGGGCGCCGGCTGTGCTACAGGGGCTCGCGGAGAAGCGGCCGCGCCCGTCAGGCTCCCGGGCCTCGTCTCCACATCCGCGTCCGTGACGCTCGCGCCCAGCCGCATGGGCGGGGGAATGTCCGCAGCAGCCGTTCTTACCGGCCTGACAATCGGCGTGGTCGGCGTGACGCCGTCAAGCCAGTCCTTCTGATCTTTGATGGTGGCTATCGTCGTCTGGCAGGCATCGACCGAACCCGTGCTTGCGGCGCCAGATGCCTCGGAAAACGTGTATCGGCTGCTGCATACGCCGACGCGCGGGGTGCGCTTGGTCAACTCGAAAGCGTCGTAGCCCTCTTTCAAATTGGCCCAGAAGGCGCTCCAGGTTTCGGAACCATGAGCCTTCACGTTCTCTTCGGTCATCCGGAACGGAAAGACGTGAATGGGAACGTTGTCCTGACCGGCATCGATGGCGGCCACCGTCAGGCGATGGATCTCATCCGAGACGGGATTGGTCATGGCAAAGCAGCCGACCGATGTGCACCCGCCGTGGATAAGGATGTCCGATCCGGTGCGCGCCTCGGCCTGGTCGTACACGTTGGGGAAGTTCAGCAGCAGCGAGCGGGGCCAGCGGCCTGCGTGGTAGAGCTGCTTCTTGGTGATCGTGTAGAACCCTTCCGGAGCCTGCTTGTCGCCTTCGCGCAGCTTGGGCCCCAGCATGCCCGACCAGTGGCAAATGGGATAGGTTGCAAACAGGACCATCTGGCCCTGCTTGTCCTTCCAGACTTCGAGCTCCGACTCGGCCTTGAAGATGCGAATCAGCATCGGTGCGCTGATCGATACGCCTTTCTGCTTCAGGCGCTCGTCCAGGATCGCAACGTTGGGCGTGCCGGGTAAGGGCAGCGCCCCTTCCGCCCACGAGCGCTGACGGTCTACGCGGTCGGCGGCGACACCTTTGAGCTCGATGGACAGTGCGTGCGCAGGCCGTGGGGCCGAGGCCAGCCCCCCGATACCGCCGATCAGCGTAAGCGCCGTCAGCAAATGCCGCGCAACCCTCAACGCCATATCAAAAGCCGCCCGAAGGAATCCCACCGATTTGGATAGACAACATACCCGCTCGATACGGCAAAAGTCAGTGTGATTTTATGGCCGCCGCACAGCCAGATAAGCCGGGAAAGACTTTCAATTCCTTGCCGATGCTTGCGGGCAACGCTCCACGATGGGGCTGCCGGGATCGCCTGCCCGCCCAGTCGTGAAAACATAGCGCCCTTTGCACACGTTGACTTGCGGGGGCAGCAGTGTCTTCCCGAACAGATCGTCGCCTCTTTGCAAATCGCGCCAGAACAGCGCATCCGGATGATCCTGATAGCCCGCCAGCTGCCCTGGGGACATCCGGAAGGGGTAGGCCTGGACTTGAATGCGCGACTGGCCGTTGTCGAAGGCTGCGTTGATGAGCCTCCAAATCTCGTCCATCTGATTGTCGGTCATGGCGTAGCACCCGATGGAGGCGCAGCCTCCATGGACCATCAGGAACGAGCCCGTCCGGCCATGGGAACGATCATAGGCATTGGGGAAGCCCAGGTTGAACGAGCGATACCAGCGGCTGTTGGGATTGAGGGCTTCGCGCGTCACCGTGTAAAAGCCTTCCGGCGCCTGCCCGTCGCCAGTCTTGAGCTTGGGACCGAGCCGCCCCGACCATCGGCAGATCGGATAGGTCGCGAAGTGGTGAAAGACGCCGTCGCGCGCCATCCAAAGCTCCAGCTCGAACTCACGCTTGAAGATGCGCATCAAGACCGGCGCGCCTTCCCGCAGGCCCTTCCCGGCGAGCCGGCTTTGCAGGTTGGCGAGGTCAGGTGCGCCGCGCAGCGCCATACCCAGGTTGGCGCGCAGGCGGCGCTCGGTGCGCTCGAATGCGATGTGCCGCTCGTCCGCGTCGTGCGGGGAGAGCATCAGCCAGTCCGCGGCGACGATGGCGGCGATGCCCGCGGCGGCGGCAAGTGCGATCATCGCGATCGGGTGAGGCCAGCGACGCCGGGCAGAAGGTCCGGGGCCGGACGCCGGCGGTGGCAGCGTTTGTTGCGTGGTCATCTTGCGGCAGATCATACGCGGCAAACGCGGCGATTTACAGGCTCCGCGCCTGAAGACCGGGGCCGGTTGCGGCGCCTCGCAATGAATGTGCGAGGCACACGTTCAAGGCGCTGAGACGGCGCGGGGTGGAATTCCCGTAATTGCGGCCGGCCGCAATTTTCGCTGAACGGAGACAATCGGGCCTGGAGACGAGACCCGCATAGATGTGCAAAGGATGTGCGCTGCTGCTCCCTTGGCGCTATCCCCTGCGGGCTCGATGACCTTTCCCGTCCAATTTGAAATCTTTCTGGTGTCGGTACCCGGGCTGGAATCCGTCCTTAGTGCCGAAGCACGCGCGAAAGGATTTGCCAATGCGCGCGCTGTCAAGGGTGGCGTTACGATGACGGGCGGCTGGCGGGACGTATGGCGCGCAAATCTCGAAATTCGCGGGGCAAGCCGGGTTCTGGCCCGCATCGCTTCGTTCCGGGTGCTGCATCTTGCCCAGCTCGACAAGCGCGCGCACCGCGTGCCCTGGCGCGAGACGCTTCGCGCTGACGTTCCGTTTCGAATCGACGTTACGTGCCGGGCTTCGCGCATCTATCATTCGGGTGCTGCAGCCGAGCGCATCGCGCGCGCCGTGCAGGACGAAGTGGGCGCTGCGCAGTCGCCGGAAGCGGAGGTCGTCATCAAGGCGCGCATCGAGAACGACGTGTGTACGATCGCGGTCGATACCTCGGGCGAATTGCTGCACCGGCGCGGCCACAAGGAGGCCGTCAACAAGGCCCCCATGCGAGAAACCATCGCCTCGTTGCTGCTGCGTCAGTGCGGATATGATGGCCAAGAGCCCGTCGTCGATCCGATGTGCGGTTCCGGCACGTTCGTCATCGAGGCGGCGGAGATCGCTTGCGGGATGAAGCCTGGACGTTCGCGGCGGTTCGCTTTCGAGCAATTGGCGACGTTCGATGTCCAGGCCTGGACGCAGATGCGCGCCGCCGGTGCGACCGTGACAACCGCATTTCGTTTCTACGGGAGCGACAAGGACCCCGGCGCCGTCCGCATGAGCATCGCGAACGCCGAGCGTGCGGGGGTTGGCGCGCTCACGAGCTTTCGGCAGGTTGCCATCGAGGAGGCGGCTGCTCCCCATGGGCCACCCGGTCTTGTCATCGTCAACCCCCCTTACGGAGCGCGCATCGGTGACAAGAAAGCGCTGCACGGCCTTTACCGGGCGATCGGTCACACATTGATGACGCGATTTGCGGGGTGGCGCGCGGCCCTCATAACCACGGACGCGGAACTTGCGCACGCGACGGGTCTGCCTTTCGGTTCCCCGTTTGGTCCGATTTCGCACGGCGGCTTGCGCGTGATGCTGTTCTTGTCCGGCCCTCTCGGCTGACCCCATCGGGGCAGGCAGCGGGTTTCTTGCCCTTTATGGACGACGCCGGGCGCTACTGATTGCCCGCATAGGCAGATGACCTCGCGCCGGGCGGCGGCGCGGCGGGGGAGGGCGTGGATGCCGCGGCTTTGGCGGCGGCGACGTCGGCGGCCGTGGGCTCGTTATCCGGATCGACGAGGCCCTTCATCTTGTTGCCGGTGGCGACGCTCAGTTCTTCGGGTTCAGGCAGCGGCGTGAACGCGGTGACCACCGGGCGTGCGAGCGGCGGGCACATCGCGGCGGGGTCCGGGCGGCTCTGCGCAACCGCGTTGACCACATAGCGGTGCTCGCACACCACCACCTCAGGCGGCACGCGGTATTTCTCGAAATGGTCGTATCCCTGCTTCAAGGTTTGCCAGAACGGGTACCACTTGTGCTTCTTCATTTGCGCCATCCGCCCGTCCGTCATGCGGAAGGGCAGCGCCTGCACTTGAAAGTACGGCTGACCCGCCTTGAGCGCCTCGCGCGTGAGGCCGTAGATCTCCTCCATCATGGCGTCAGTCATGGCATAGCAGCCCGCAGAACGGCACTTGCCGTGCACCATGACGCTGTCGCCCGTGCGGCCCAACGACTTGTCGTAAGCGTTGGGGTAGCCGAGGTTGAAGGAGAGATAGTATTTCGAGTTCGGGTTCATCAGCGCGGGCGTAATGGTGTAAAAGCCCTCCGGCGCCTGGCGGTCGCCCTGCTTGATCTTGGGGCCGATCTCGCCCGACCAATTGCAGACCGGGTAGGTCTTGAAGTGATAGAACCGGCCGTCGTCGCGCTGTTTCCAGATCTCCAATTCGCTCTCTTCCTTGAAGATGCGCACGAACACGGGCGAGCCTGGCTGCATGCCTTTCTTGGCGAGCAGGTTCAGCGTGTCTTTGGCGAGGGGAACTTCCGACGGCGGCGGGATAACCGGTGCGCTGGAGCACGCCGCAAGGATGAGGCCGCACGCGGCCGCGACCGAAACGGCGCGCTGCGCCTTGCGCGCAGCCCCCGTGCGCGTAGCCGCTGCCGGCCCGTTCGTGAAGCCGGGGTTGAAAAGGCGTGCGATCAAATCCCTCGTGCCCCTCGTCTCGTGCCCCCGTTTGGCGCGCCCGCGCGTGAACGCGCGGGACCCAAAGCTGATTACGCCCACGCCACAAGAATTCTCAGAGTTAGATTTTACACGCCGTTTGGGCGCAACACAGGTGCCTGTCAAGCTCAGTATGTGGATGAATAGGGCGCCGCAAGGGCGGGCATGCCGCACGATGAACTCCGGCGGTTCACAAAACCGCTAGAGCCAATCCCGATTTCGTGCAAATCGCGCGAATGGCTACACCCATTTGTTTTGTCGCGCTTATTGCCGGAAAACCGGTTCCCAGATTTCCGGCGAGCGCTCCACGATCTCGATTGGGAACGCTACTACGGCGCGGCGCTGAGCCCGCCCCATGTACTCGAGGGCGCTCAGACAGAGCGAACGTAGCCTACAGGCGGCCGATGTTCATGAATCGCTCTTCGCGCTGCTGACGAATCTCCTGCGGCGTCTTGCCGTCGAACTCCGAAAGCGCGCGCGAGATGGCGTTGCCGGTCGAGGTGATGACGAGTTCGCGGTCCCGGTGCGCGCCGCCGACCGGTTCGCGGATGATCACGTCGATGACGCCCAGCTGATCGAGATCCTGCGCCGTGATCTTCATGTTTGTGGCGGCTTCTTCTTTCTTGTTGCTGTCGCGCCATATGATGGACGCCGCACCCTCCGGCGAGATCACCGAATAGATCGCGTGCTCCAGCATCAAGATGCGGTTGGCGGTCGCAATCGCGATGGCCCCGCCCGAGCCGCCCTCGCCCACGATAACGGAGACGATCGGGACGCCGAGCCTGAGGCAGCATTCCGTCGAGCGGGCGATGGCCTCCGCCTGTCCGCGCTCTTCAGCGCCAATGCCCGGATAGGCACCCGGCGTATCGACGAAGGTGATGACCGGCAGATTGAAGCGGTCGGCCATTTCCATCAGGCGCACGGCCTTGCGATAGCCTTCCGGCTTCGCCATGCCAAAGTTGTGTTTGATGCGGCTTTCGGTGTCTGAGCCTTTTTCGTTACCCAGCACCATGACGGAGCGACCGCGGAAGCGCCCCATCCCACCGATGATCGCCTCGTCTTCCGCGAAATAGCGGTCGCCGGCGAGCGGCGTAAACTCTTCAATGAGCCCGTTGACGAACTCCAGGCAGTGGGGCCGCTCAGGATGGCGCGCCACCAGCGTTTTCTGCCAAGGCGTGAGCTTGGCGTACATATCCACGAGCGCTGCCTTGGCCTTCTGCTCGAGCTTGGAGATCTCATCGCCGATCTGCACGCCCTTGCCTTCCGCTTGGAGCGTTTTGAGTTCCGCAACCTTGCTTTCCAGCTCGAGGATCGGCGTTTCAAACGGCAGGTAGGTGCGGATGGCGGCTTGCGCGCTCAAGGGGGCCTCTCTCTCGTTCCCGCCTTTCCCGGCGCGGCTACCGGCGTTACGGCGCCATGACAATTGCTCGCCGGCGGCCGTCTCGCGGGTGCGAATTCACCCCGGCCACCGCCAGGGTGTCAAGGCGGTATGCGTGCGAGATGGGGATCGCGACAATAATTTCAACAAGGTCATAGGGTTAATCCATTCGCGCGCCGCCGCGCGGCGTCAAGCCAAGCGTCGTCATCGGCTTGTGATTGGCAATACTGCGGATCGGCCCCCACATCAGGGGCAAATCCAAAGAGCACCCAAACCTGAAGGCTTTTTCCATGAAGACACGCCGCCTCGGGTCTAATGGCCCCACCGTTTCCGCGCTTGCGCTCGGCTGCATGGGCATGAGCGATTTTTACGGCAAGCGGGATGATGCAGAAGCGATTGCCACGATCCACAGGGCAATCGAGCTTGGCGTCAATTTTCTCGACACCGCCGACATGTATGGCCCCCACATCAACGAAGCGCTTGTGGGGCGCGCCCTCGAGGGCAGGCGCGACGAGGTCTTTCTGGCCACCAAGTTCGGCATCGTCCGCGATCCCTCCGATCCGGCCAAGCGCGGTGTGAATGGCAGGCCCGAGTACGTCCGCCGATCGGTCGAGGGCAGCCTGAAGCGGCTGGGAACCGATCGGATCGATCTCTATTACCAGCACCGCGTCGATCCGGCGACGCCCATTGAGGAAACGGTGGGCGCCATGGCTGAGTTGGTGAAGGCGGGCAAAGTGCGTTTCATCGGGCTTAGCGAAGCGTCTTCGGAGACCATTCAACGCGCCGCCAAGGTGCATCCCATCACTGCCGTTCAGTCGGAATACTCGCTGTGGACCCGCGATCCGGAGACTGACGTGCTAGATACGTGCGACACGCTCGGCATCGGCTTTGTCGCCTACAGTCCCTTGGGGCGGGGCTTTCTGACCGGCGCGATCCGAAGCCCACAGGACTTTGAGCCGGGCGACTATCGCCGCAACAGTCCGCGATTTGTGGGTGAGAATTTCACGAAGAACCTGCTACTCGTCGCCAAGATCCAAGAACTGGCGAAGGCGCGCGGCGTGACGCCCTCGCAGTTGGCGCTGGCTTGGTTGTTGAGCAAGCAGGACTTCGTCATTCCTTTGTTTGGCACGAAGCGCCGCAGCTATCTGGAGCAGAATAGCACGGCGGCCGACATCAGGCTGACGACGGCGGAGACAGATGCCATCGAGGAGGCGTTCCCGTTCGGCGTGGCGGCCGGCACGCGCTATCCGGAAGCGATGATGCGCATCGTCAACGCTTGAACGCGTGGCATCGCCGGCAGGCCGTGATCGCGCTCAATACTCGCCGCTTAGGCGCTTCACCCACGGCGCCAAGGCAAGCATTGCGGCTGCGGCCATTGCAACCCACAGCGCCTGGGTTGTGAAGAAGCCGACGAGGGCGGTCGGGTCTTCGGCCTGGAACGCGCCACCCAGGACACCTGCGAGCTTGTTGCCGAAGGCGGTGGCCAGAAACCACAGTCCGAGCACGATGCCGGTCATGCGCGCAGGGGCCAGCTTCGTCATGGCGGACAGCCCGACGGGCGACAGCAGCAGCTCACCGGATGTCTGCAGAAAGAACAGGCCCGCCAGCCAGACAGGCGACACCTTTCCTTCCGCCGCGAGCTTGGCGGCCGGGATCATCCAGGCGAACGACAACGCGACGAGCAACAGGCCGAGCGCGAATTTCACCCCGGCGGATGGCTGGCGGCGGCCCAGCCACATCCAAAGCAGCGCAAACAGCGGCGCCAGCAGGATTACGAAGATGGGATTGACCGATTGCCAGTAGGCGGACGGAAAGGTCATCCCCAACAGCGAATTATCCGTCAGCCGATCCGCAAAGAGCGACATTGAGGAGCCCATCTGCTCGAAGATGGCGAAGAACACCACGGCGGCGATGAACAGCACGCCGATGGCTGCGAGCCGCCGGTGATCGCGCGTCTGTTGCTTGAGGCACCAGACGATGCCCGCCAGCGGAAGCGCAAGGAACATCCAGCGCAGCCATTCCAGGCCCGGCGTATCCGACAACAGGGCCAGTCCGAGGAGGGCCAGGGTCAAGGCGGACATGGCAAGCCCGTCTCGCCACACCCCGTCACGCCCGGCAATGCGCTCAGCCAGCGACACGGGTTCTTCAAGGACGTGGCCGGAACGCATGAATTCCAGCATGGCGAAGGTCATGCCCACGCCGGCCGCGCCAAACCCCCAATGCCAGCTTGCCGCCGGATCGAACCCGGCTGCCGCCAGCCAACCCTTGAATAGCGCGCTCTGCGCCAGAAAGCCGGTGATCAGCGGTGCGAAGAACGCACCGACGTTAATGCCCATGTAGAAGACGGAGAAGCCAGCGTCCCGCCGCTCGTCGCCAGGCGCGTACAACGCACCAACAAGCCCCGAAATGTTGGGTTTGAAAAGTCCGGTCCCCAGGGCGATCAGCATCAGTCCGGCATAGAAGGTGGCGATCGACGGGTAGGCGAGGCAGTAGTGGCCGAGCGCAATCGTCCAGCCTCCCGAGAGAACGGAGCGGCGCGCGCCCAGAATCCTATCGGCAATGAAGCCGCCGGGAATGGACAGCATATAGACGGCCATCGTGTAATTGCCGTAGATGCGCGCCGCCTCCGGCGTCGATAACGCAAGGCCACCATCGGCAATCGGCGCCACCATGAACAGCGTCAGCAGCGCACGCATCCCGTAATACGAGAATCGCTCCCAAAGCTCGGTGAAAAACAGCCGCTTCAATCCGGCGGGCTGGGAGGCGAACATTGCACCCGAAAGGCGCGCGGACATGTCGAGACTAGGCCTGGGCCGTGCTGGGTCGGTGCTGCTCATGGAACGCAGTCTTCGGCGCAAGCGCGAGAAGAGTCAAAGCGGCCGGACTCCGTATTGCCCGATGGTCGTGCCTTTCAGCCGCATGGGGCGAAAATTTTGCCGGGCGGCGGCATACCGCCCTTGGCGCTGTTTCATCGCCTACCGATATTGGCTAGAAACGGCGCATTAGCGGGGCGGTCCGGCCCGAAGCAGCGGACCTTATTAAGGAGCCGATCATGAATGTTTTTAGACTTTTGCCTTTGGCTTTGGCCGGAAGTCTTCTTGTGCCGGCAGATGCGGCGCGTGCGGAGACTCTGTCGGGGACTTGGTCTGGATCGGGCTACGTTCTGCCCAAGGACGGCCAGCGCGAGAGTGTGCGCTGTCGCGTTACCTACACGCCGCAGGGCGAAAAGGTGGTCGCTGTGGTGGCGGCATGCGCCTCGGCATCCGTGACAATTCGTCAGACCGGATCGCTTTCGAAGGTATCGGACAGCCGTTATATCGGCGACTTCCACAACCCTGAATACGATATCTCGGGACGTGTCCGCGTAACCGTCAGCGGGGGCACCCAGAAGGTGACATTCTCCAGCGTTCGCGGCGGCGGCAGCATGACCTTGCGCCGGCGCTGAGCGCGTTGCAGGGAGAGAAATCCGATAGCCTCGCTGCTGCAAAGGAAGACGCAGCACTCGTCATGACGCTGGCAGAACTTTGCTGTGGGCGACTTGCGAAGATTACCTTTCGCAGCGCTGGATGACGCTCCCGGTTCTGCTAGCCTGAGCGATTGGGGGAACGGGTTTCATCAGGAAAGGGCCGTCATGAGGATGAGGGGAAGTTCGTTGCCGCAAGCATTGGGTGCGGTTGCGGCAATACTCGTTGTGGGTGTCTTTGAATTTCCCGGTACCAGCGCTGCCCGAGCCGGCCAAAGCGAGGTTCAGTTCTCCGAGGATCTGACGGGTCCGGCAACGATCATCCCCATCAAGCCGGCGGCCTCGGAGATCATTTTCGAGCCGCGTTTGGTGACGGGGCCGCTCGAGATGCCTTGGGGCATGGCCTTTTTGCCCGACGGCCGCCTGCTCGTGACCGAGCGCCCGGGACGCCTGCGCATCATCGAGAGCGGAACGCTTCGGGCTGAAGCCATTTCGGGCGCGCCGGAAGTCATGGCCGCCGGGCATTCCGGTCTGCTCGACGTGCTTGTCGACCGCGACTTTCCCAACAACCAGCGCATCTTCCTGAGCTACATGCACGGCGTCAAAGGCGCGGTGAACATGCGTGTGATGAGCGCGCGCCTGGAGGGCAATGCGCTCACCGATCAAAAGGTGATCTTCGATAGCCGTCCCGCGATAGCGGGAACGGACCAGATCGGGGGCCGGCTCGCTTACGGCCCCGACGACAATCTTTATCTCACCATAGGCGATCGCTTCGAGAAGGATCGCGCCCAGGATCTTATGGACCATTCCGGCAGCATCGTTCGCTTTCGCGAGGACGGAAGTATTCCGGAAGACAATCCATTCATCGGGCGCGACGATGCGTTGCCCGAGATCTACAGTTACGGTCACCGCAACCCGCAGGGACTCGTCGTTCGTGACGGCAAGCTGTGGGAGATCGAGCACGGCCCGTATGGCGGCGATGAACTCAACATCCTCGAAGCGGGCGGCAATTACGGCTGGCCGCTCGTCACGTTCGGCATCGATTACAACGGCCAGATCATCTCCGACCGAACGAGCGCGCCCGGGCTTGTCGATCCGGTCCACAAGTGGGTGCCCTCCGTCGCGCCGTCGAGCTTGGCGGCCTACAGCGGCAACGCGATGCCCGAGGAGTGGCAGGGCGGTTTCGTGATCGGGACGCTGTCGGGCGAACGCCTCGTGCACCTGACGATCCACGATGATGCGGTGGTGCGCGAGGAACAGCTCCTGCACAAGAAGATCGGCCGTATTCGCAACGTCGCTGTCAGTCCCGATGGCTACATCTATTTGCTGACCGATGGCGGCCAGGCTTCGATCTACCGGCTCGATCCCGTTACGGACGAGGTCGCGAGCGGAGGGGCTTCCGATGCCGGAAGAGCGGGCGCCGTGCGCGACTGAGGGCTGCCTCGCTCACTTCGCGTCGAGATCGCCTGTCCTATCGAGATCGTGCCAGGTGTCGAAGGTGGCAGCCTGTCCGGCGGAGCGCCCTTGTGCATCTGACAGGTTCCAGATCGTCACGTTCTTGATCAGGAACCGCCGGCCCGTGGCGCTGATCCGCACGCCTTCGTAGCCGCTGATGAAGCCCTGCCTGCTCACTTGGACGAGCAGTTTCTCGCGTGCCTCGTGCAACAGCGGCTCGGCTGTGTCGCGTGAGGGCATCGCCATGAGCTTTTCGGGCGTCGTCTCCCACAATGCCAGCGCGATGCGGTTGGCGTAGTTGAGGATCGGATCGGCTTGGGTCCCGTGCGAAAGCACGGCGAAAGACGCTTCGAATAGGCAGCGCGCATCTTGCGCCGGATTTCCTGTGCGCGCAATCAGCGGACGCCCCAGCAACCGCTCGTAGCTGCCGAGCAGGATCTGCGTGTGCTCGATCCATGCCCTGCGCGCCGGTCCGGTGATGTCTTCTGCAAGATTTCCAATCTCGGACATGCTGGGCGCCGTTTCGTGAGACAGGTTCAAAACAGAATATCCGCCCCGGTATGCGATCACGCCCGACCGGGTGCGCGGCCCGCCTGCGACCGGATTCTCCGGCCACCGTCATGTGCCCGCCACCGGATGCTGAAAGGCAAGGGCCAGACTTCACAAACACGGATTTCGGGCCCTGTCCAGGGCGACCTGGAAGCAGGGGCGGCGGATAACCAATTGATCTACATGGATAGTTGAATGGAAACTTCCGCCTCGCCTTTTGCCGGGTTTCGTGTATAAGTTGCCGCGCACGCGCGGGTCGTAAGCCCGCGCGCATCATTTGGCGACCTGGCTGGACGACATCCCGGCCATGGCCGCTCATGATCAACGCTTTTTCAAAGGAGAACCCGATGTCGGAGATCGCACCGCACCGCCGTGCGGCGAAAGCTGCTGTCATCAAGGACAATGCGACCAAGGCCAACGACACCGGCTCGCCGGAGGTCCAGATCGCTGTTCTCACTCACCGCATCAATGAGCTGACCGAGCATTTCAAGCTCCACAAGAAAGACAACCACTCGCGTCGCGGACTTCTCAAGATGGTTTCGCAGCGCCGTCAGCTTCTCGACTACGTCAAGGGCAAGGACGCCGCCCGTTATCAGAAGATCATCGAGAAGCACGGCATCCGCCGCTAACGGTTGCGGCTTGCGCGCCCATGCGAGCAGGCGCGCATTCCGCGGCAAAGGACGGCCCCATGGCCGCATGCCTTCATGACGAGAACTGTGTGCGCTGGTGCTGGTCGAGCCCTGGCGCATGCTCTGTTTGAGCCAATACATTGGCCGCAAAATACGCACGACCGATGACCGAGATAGAAGCGAAAACGAAAGACGATAACCAATATGTTTGACATCCATCGCGTGGAAATTGACTGGGGCGGCCGCAAACTGACCCTGGAGACCGGGCACATGGCCCGCCAGGCAGACGCCGCCGTCGTGGCCCAGTACGGCGAGACCAGCGTACTCGCTACCGTCGTGGCCGCCCGCTCCGTGAAGCCGGGCATCGACTTCTTCCCGCTGACCGTGAACTACCAGGAACGCACCTACGCCGCCGGTAAGATCCCTGGCGGCTATTTCAAACGCGAAGGCCGCCCGACCGAGAAAGAGACGCTCACCTCGCGCCTGATCGACCGGCCCATTCGTCCGCTGTTTGTCGAAGGCTTCAAGAACGAGACGCAGGTCGTCGTCACCGTGTTGTCGCACGATATGGAAAACGACCCCGACGTGCTCGGCATGGTGGCGGCTTCCGCAGCGCTGACCCTCTCGGGCCTTCCCTTCCTCGGTCCCATCGGCTCTGCGCGCGTCGGCCTCATCAACGGCGAGTTCGTGCTCAATCCGATGATCGACGAGATGATGGAATCCTCGCTCGATCTGGTCGTCGCCGGCACGCACGATGCGGTGATGATGGTGGAATCGGAAGCCAAGGAGCTTCCCGAAAAGCAGATGCTGGAAGCCGTCATGTTCGGCCACAAGCACTTCCAGCCGGTCATCCAGGCGATCATCAAGCTGGCCGAGACGGCCGCCAAGGAGCCCTGGGACATCAAGCTTCCCGACTTCGACAAGTACAAGGACAAGGTCCGGGAACTTGCGGAAAGCACCTTGCGCGAGGCCTTCTCGACGCCCGAGAAGCAAAAGCGCAACGCGCTGGTCGACCAAGCCCACGACAAGGTCTTCACCGAGATCGATACGGGCGACGACCCCAACGAGAAGGTGCTGCTGGCCGATACCTTCAAGAAGCTCGAAATGGAGATCATGCGCACCGACGTCGTGAAGACGGGCAGGCGCATCGACGGGCGCGACCTGACGACGGTTCGCTCCATCCTCTCGGGGGTTCATGTTTTGCCGCGCACGCACGGCTCCGCGCTGTTCACCCGTGGTGAGACCCAGGCCCTGGTCGTTGCCACCCTCGGCACCGGCGAGGACGAGCAGTACATCGACAGCCTGGAAGGCACCAAGAAGGAGCGCTTCCTGCTGCACTACAATTTCCCGCCGTACTCGGTTGGCGAAGTCGGCCGCATGGGATCGCCGGGCCGGCGTGAAATCGGCCACGGCAAGCTCGCCTGGCGTGCGGTGCGTCCGATGCTGCCCACCCAAGAGGAGTTTCCCTACACGATCCGCGTCGTCTCCGAGATCATGGAGTCCAACGGCTCCTCGTCGATGGCGACGGTATGCGGTTCCTCGCTCGCACTGATGGATGCGGGCGTGCCGCTGAAGTCGCCGATCGCCGGCATCGCCATGGGCCTCATCAAGGAGGGCAAGGACTTCGCGGTTCTCTCCGACATCCTCGGTGATGAGGACCACCTTGGCGACATGGACTTCAAGGTGGCCGGCACCGAGTCCGGCGTCACCTCGCTGCAGATGGACATCAAGATCACGGGTATCACCGAGGAGATCATGCGCGTCGCCCTCGAGCAGGCGAACGCGGGCCGTCTCCACATCCTGGGCGAAATGGCCAAGGCGATCACCGGCTCGCGCCAGGAACTCGGCGAATATGCGCCCCGCATCGAGACGATCAAGATCCCCACGGACAAGATCCGCGAAGTGATCGGTTCGGGCGGCTCGGTCATCCGCGAAATCGTCGCGGAATCGGGCGCCAAGATCGATATCTCCGACGACGGCACGGTCAAGATCGCGAGCGCAAATCGCGAGTCGATCGAGAAGGCGCTGGCCCGCATCCGCGGCATCACCAGCGAGCCCGAGGTCGGCGAGATCTACAAGGGCAAGGTCGTCAAGATCATGGAGTTCGGCGCGTTCGTGAACTTCTTCGGCGCCAAGGATGGCCTGGTGCATATTTCGCAACTCACCAATGGCCGCCCGGCCACCGTTGGCGAAGTCATCAAGGAAGGTCAGGATGTCTACGTGAAGCTTCTGGGCTTCGACGACCGCGGTAAGGTGCGCCTGTCGATGAAAGTTGTCGACCAGGAGACCGGCAAGGAGATCCCCCGCGCCGAGGGCGAGCCGGAGGAGACCGTGGAAGCGCGTCCGCCGCGCCGCGAAGGCGGCCGTGGCGATCGCGGCGGCCGTGACCGCGATCGTGGTCCGCGCCGCGACCGCGGCTGAGGCATAGCGACCAAGTCGAGACGAAGCCGCGAACGCCGGACCCCGAAGGGTCCGGCGTTCTGCATTTCGACGCCGTGTGCCCGTGGCGTCGTGCCGGTTGAACTTCGGGCTCGATCCTGAATGGGCCCGGCGGATTGGCGACAGCGACGTGTCAAACAAAACGCCGCCGGAGACGATCCGGCGGCATTCTTGAATTCTTGAAATCTGGTGCTTGTCTCAGTACCAGCGGCAGCGCCGCGCGCCCCACTTGTTCGTCCAGCAGCGGCGCGATGTGCACGTGACGCGGCCGACACCGGGAACGTGGCGATGCACGTCAGTGAGGCCGCGTCGGCAGGTGCGATGCCAGCCGTGGGTCTTGTCGACCATCGACTGTTCAGCCGCGATCGACTTCATGACGCCGAGCGAGCCGCCCGGAGCTGCCGTTGCGGGCGCGCCGGTTGAGACGATGGCGGTCGCAAGGACGGCAATGCCAAGTGCAAGACCAAAGAACCGCATGGGGTTTACTCCTTCCCGTTGTTCGACTGGTTGCCGATGTGCTCGCACCGGAGCACATTCGGCCAACCCGCGGCGCTTCCCTGGGCCGCCGCTGCCGGAAGCTGCCAGATTGCCGTTCGACTGACAACTTACCGAACCGTACGGCCCAGGCGCAGCGCGTTCGTGATGACGGAAACGGAGGATAAGCTCATTGCGAGCGCGGCGATCATCGGCGACAGCAGAACCCCGAATATCGGGTAAAGCACGCCGGCCGCGATGGGTACGCCCAAGACGTTGTAGCCGAACGCAAAGGCAAGGTTCTGGCGAATGTTGGCGACCGTCGCGCTGGCCAGGCGGCGTGCTCTGACGAGGCCGTTGAGGTCTCCCTTTGGCAAGGTAATTCCGGCGCTTTCGATGGCCACATCCGCGCCTGTCCCCATGGCCACTCCGGCATCCGCGGTCGAGAGAGCCACCGCATCATTGATGCCGTCGCCCGCGAATGCAACCGATCGCCCGCGCGCCTTGAACTCGGAAATGAGGCGTGATTTCTCAGCGGGCAACAGTCCCGCATGCACCTGGTCGATGCCGAGTTCGTGCGCGACCGCGTGCGCAGTCTCCTGGCGGTCACCGGTGGCCATTACGATGTCGAGCCCTAGCGACTTCAATTCGTCGAGGGCCTGGCGCGCCTGCGGCTTCACCTTGTCGGAGACCGACAGCAAGCCGGCCAGCTTTCCATCGACGCCGATGTAGAGCGGGGTCTGGCCGGACCTTGCCAGCCGTTCCGCCTCGTCGTTCAAGGCGGCCGTGTCGATGCCCAGTTCCTTCATCAGCCGCGCGTTACCTGCTGCGACGCGCTTGCCGGCGATATCGGCGCGTGCGCCTTGCCCCGTGACGGCGGCGAAGTTGTCTGCCGTCCGCAGGCTCAATCCGCGCTCGCGCGCACCGCTGACGATGGCCGCGGCGATCGGGTGCTCGCTCGCCTGCTCCAGGCTCGCTGCGAGTGCCAGCAAGTCGCTTTCGGGCATTCCGCTGGCGACGATGCCGGAGAGTACCGGGCGGCCCTCGGTCAGAGTTCCAGTCTTGTCGAGCACCAGGGTATCGGCGTTGGCGAGCGCTTCGAGGGCTTGCGCATTGCGGATGAGCACGCCTTCGCGCGCGCCGCGTCCGGTAGCGACCATCACCGAGATCGGTGTGGCAAGGCCCAATGCACACGGGCAGGCGATGATGAGCACCGAAACGGCGGCCACGATGGCGTGAGCCAGGCGGGGTTCCGGACCAAGCCAGAGCCATCCCAGGAAGGCGAGCACGGCAACGGCGACGACGGCCGGCACGAAATAGCGCGACACGCGATCAGCGAGGTTTTGCAGCGGCGCGCGGCTGCGTTGCGCCTCCGACACCATGGCCACGATCCGCGACAGCACCGTTTCCGATCCCACCGCGCGCGCCTCCATGATGAAGGATCCCGAGGTATTGATCGTGCCGCCCGTCACATCATCGCCCTCGGCTTTGTCGACGGGCAGCGACTCGCCCGAAAGCAGCGACTCGTCGATGGCCGAGTGGCCTTGGATGATGACGCCGTCGACAGGGATCGCCGCGCCCGGCCGGATGCGGATGCGGTCGCCGTGGAGAATATTGGCAAGCGGCACTTCGCGCTCGAGCCCGTTCGGCAGGACGCGTAGCGCCGTCTTGGGGGTCAGGTCCATCAGTGCGCGCAGGGCATCACCCGTCCTGGCCCTGGCGCGCAACTCGAGCACCTGTCCCAGCAGAACGAGCACGATGATGACGGCTGCGGCCTCGAAATAGACAGGGATGGTTCCGCCATGGCCGCGCATGGCCTGGGGAAACAGTTCTGGCGCGGCGACGGCCACGAGGCTGTAGAGGAACGCAGCGCCGGTGCCAATGGCGATGAGCGTCCACATATTGGGACTTTTGTTGCGGATCGATGATAGGCCGCGCTCGAAGAAAGGCCGCGCGCACCACAGCACGACGGGAGCGGCCAGGAGCATCTCGATGACCTGGCTGCCGCGTGGCCCGAACCAATCCATCACGGGAAGGCCAAGGTGGACGCCCATGGATAGGATGAACAGCGGGATGGTGAAGAGCGCGCCGACCTTCAGCCGGTGCAGGAAATCGACGAGTTCGGGGCTGGCGCCCGCGCCTGCGTCCGGAATGCCCATGGGCTCCAGGGCCATGCCGCATTTGGGGCAGGTACCAGGACCTTCCTGGACAATCTCGGGATGCATCGGGCAGGTGTAGAGGTTTTTGCCGGCGCCCGCGTTCACGGCGGCCATCGAGCGCGTCACTTTGCGCGCAGGGTCGATATAGTGTTCCGGATCGGCTGCGAATTTCTCGCGGCAGCGTGCGCCGCAGAAATGGTACGTCGTGCCCTCGTACTCGAACGAGGGCTTACCGGCCCGCGTATCCACGCTCATGCCGCAAACCGGATCGATGGCACGCTGTGAGGGATAGGCTTCACGATTCGCACCGTGCAACCCGTGCCCGGCGTGTGTGTGCTTCTTGAATAGATCGGACATCGGTCTGTATCAGCCTCGCGAGCCAGGAGCGAATGACGCGACGGGAGCGGACGCCGCAAAAGGGTTCAAGTCTCACCCCGACTAGATGGGTTGAGCGGCATCAAAATGCCAACGAGGTGATTTGAAAAGAAGAATTCAGGCCCGCTCGAAGGCTGCAACCTGCGGCCAGAAAACCCTGGCCACGCGGCTGACATCCTCGGGCTCGCCCGTCGTCAGCAGCGTCAGGCGACCGCCGTCGCTGCCTTCCAGGTAATGGGGGTGCCGGTGCAGGTAATCCTCGAAGCTGTCTGCGACGACTTCCGGTTGCGACAGGATCCGCGTGAACGGCGGCAGGTGGCGGCGAAAGAGGTGCTCCACCAAGGGGAAGTGCGTACAGCCCAGAATAGCGCGATGCGGCGGCACCCCTGCGGTTTGCGCCAGGGCGCCGGCTACGCCCTCGGCGACGAGGCGTTCAAGCTCAACTTCCGGTTTTGCAGCCTCGATGGCGCCGGCAAGCTCCGAGCAGATCTGCTGGACGACCGTCACTTTCGGACACCGCTTGCGGATCTCCTCTGGAAAGACGCCGGACGTGACTGTCCGCGTCGTGCCGAATACCGCGATCGTATCCGTATTGTACTTCTGGGGATATTGCGGCGACGTCACAGCCCACGGTGTCTGGGTTGCGGCTTCGACAGTGGGGGCGACGATACCGAGCACGTTGTGCGTTCCCGCCCACGGACTCTCGGGCAGCCACTCCTGCTGCAAACGGCGCAGCGCCACGGCCGTCGCCGTATTGCAGCCGAGCAGCACCAGCTTTGCGCCGCGCCGGTAAAGCTCCTCCACCGCCTCGCGGGTCAGGTTCACGACTTCGCCGGAGGGGCGATTGCCGTAGGGTACGTGAGCGTGATCGGCGAGATAAACGAAATCGGCGTGCCTGAAGCGCGAGACGAGTTCGCGCAGCACGGTAAGGCCCCCCAGGCCCGAATCAAAAACTCCGATCATGAGCGCGAGTGTGTGCCCTTGCCGCCGGGGAAGTGTCAACGCCTACGCAGCCAGCCGGAAACCGCGCCCGTGTCGTCGATCTGCTGCATGTTATGCATTACTTCCTGCCCAGGTATCCTGAGGCCTGCCCTGGCGTGCATCGCTGGAGCAGCGTGATGTGAATGCAAAACGGGCCTGCGCGATGCAAGCCCGTGGGTGCGTGTGGAAACGGCGTTTTCGCGTCACTCGGCCGCCTCGGAGGGCGGACGGCCGGGAGCCTTGCCCTCGGCATCGAGTTCCTTGAGGCTCTGAAGATTTGGCATCGACACGGTGTTATAGCCACAATCGACAAAGTGAACCTCGCCCGTCACCGCCCCGGACATGGGCGACAGCAGGTAGAGCCCGGACCCGCCGACCTCGTCGAGCGAAGGCGTACGCTTCAGTGGGGCGTTCTCACGCTGGAAATTGAAGATGACGCGTGCATCGCCGACGCCCGCGCCCGACAGCGTGCGCATTGGACCGGCAGACAGTGCGTTGACGCGAATGCCCTGGGGTCCGAAGTCGGCCGCAAGATAGCGCACCGAGGCTTCCAGTGCCGCCTTGGCGACACCCATCACGTTGTAGGAGGGAACCCAGCGGGTGGCGCCGCCGTACGACAGCGTAATCATCGAACCGCCGTTGGGCATCAACTCGGCGGCGCGCTTGGCGATCTCGGTGAACGAGAAGCACGAGATCACCATCGTGTTGATGAAGTTGTCGCGTGTGGTGTCGGCGTAGCGTCCCGCAAGCTCGCGCGGATCGGAGAAGGCGAGCGCGTGAACGACGAAGTCGAGCGAACCCCACTCGGACTTGATCTTGGCGAAGACGTTGTCGACGCTGGGCAGATCGAGGACGTTGCACTCCTCGATGATTTTGGAGTCGAGCGACTGGGCGAGCGGGACGGCGCGGCGACCGAAGGCGCCGCCCTGGTAGGTGAAGGCCAATTCAGCGCCTTGACCGGCGAGAATGCGGGCGATGCCCCAGGCAATCGAGCGATCGTTGGCGACCCCCATGACCAGGCCACGCTTGCCTGCCATCAACGGTCCGGGCTTTGCGATATCGATTTCCGTCATGGGAAGCCTCGTAATCCTACCGAATGAATGTCCGTGAACCTGAAACCAGCCGGCTCCGCGCTTGTGAACTCTCATAGAACGGCACCGTCTGTCGTTACGCGATGAAACAGAAGACGACCGTGACGGCTTAACGGTTAACCATCATGTCGGCGAAGTATGAGAGTGGCATTTGTGCCGCCGAAACCGAAGCTGTTCGACATGACACAGTTAAGCCTCGCATCGTCGATGCGCTTTCGCGCAATCGGCACGTCGGCGAACGCAGGATCGATCTCGTCGATATTCGCACTCTCGCAAATGAAGCCGTTGTTCATCATCAGAAGTGAAAAAATTGCTTCCTGCACGCCGATAGCGCCGAGCGAATGGCCCGTGAGCGATTTGGTCGCGGCAATCGTGGGGATGTCGGTCCCGAAAACCTCGCGGATTGCGTCGATTTCGCGGGCATCGCCGACCGGCGTGCCAGTGCCGTGAGGATTGATATAGTCGACCTTGGGCACGCCCTTGCCGTCCAGGCCCTTGAGCGCCAGCTTCATGCAGCGCGCCGCGCCTTCTCCCGAAGGGGCCACCATGTCGAAGCCGTCGGAGGTCGCGCCATAGCCGGCGACTTCGCCGTAGATCCTGGCGCCGCGCGCCTTCGCGTGTTCCAGCTCTTCCAGAACCAGCACGCCCGCGCCGCCCGCGATGACGAAACCATCTCGGTCCTTGTCATAGGCACGGCTTGCCTTGTGCGGCGCATCGTTGAAACGCGAGGACATGGCGCCCATCGCGTCGAACAGGTTGGACAAGGTCCAGTCGAGTTCCTCGCACCCGCCTGCAAACATGACGTCCTGCTTGCCCCACTGGATCAGCTCGGCGGCATTCCCGATGCAGTGGGCCGATGTGGCGCACGCCGAGGAGATCGAATAGTTCGCGCCTTTGATCTGGAAGGCTGTCGCCAAGGCTGCGGAGGGCCCCGAGCACATCGCCTTGGGCACCTCGAATGGTCCGATTTTCTTGGGGCCGCCTGATTTGGTGGTGGTCTCCGCGGCCTCCACTATTGCGCGTGTCGAGGGGCCGCCCGACCCCATGATGATGCCGGAGCGCTCATTGATGACGTCCTTTTCCTCAAGGGCCGAGTCGCGGATCGCCTGATCCATCGCAATCCAATTCCAGCCAACGCCCGGGTTCATGAAGCGCTTGGGCTTTCTTGGAACCAATGCGGCCCAATCGATCTCAGGCGCACCATGCACTTGGCTCTTGAAGCCCAGTTCGGCGTACTTTTGGGCGCGCGAAATCCCGGACTTCGCTTCACGCAGGGAAGCGAGTACCTCCTGGCTGCTGTTTCCGATCGAGGAAACGATGCCCATTCCGGTGACGACGACGCGCCTCATCGACAGTCCTTCCCCTCGCGCCCTTTTTTGCGCTTACCTCGCCCGGCCTTTGACGTCGGCGTCCGGCGAATTCGTTCGTTTATCCGAAAGTGGCGCCCAACCTCAAGCGCCTGCTATAGAAGGTGCCTCGTCTGCCTGGAATAGGCCGACGCGCAGATCCGTCGCATGATAGATAGGCTCGCCATCGGCTTTCAGAACGCCGTCTGCGATCGCAAGTTTGAGCTTGCGCAGAATGACACGCTTGAGGTCGATGACGTATTCGACCTTCCTGGTGGTGGGCAGTACCATGTTGGAGAATTTCACTTCGCCCACACCTAGCGCGCGGCCGCGGCCGGGCGCGCCGAGCCATCCCAGATAGAAGCCGACAAGCTGCCACAGCGCATCCAGACCGAGACATCCCGGCATGACCGGATCGCCCTTGAAGTGGCAATCGAAAAACCAATCCAGGCGCTCGTTGCCGGCGACCTTCAGTTCGGCCACGATCAACCCCTTGCCGTGGGCGCCGCCGGTATCGGAAATTTGCGAAATGCGATCGAACATCAGCATGGGTGGCAGCGGCAACTGGGCGTTGCCTAGTCCAAACAGCTCGCCGCGTCCGCAGCTCAACAGGTCCTCAAACTCGAAACTGTGTCGGCGGTCCGCCATCTCGTTTTCTCACTTCCCTGCAAGTCGTTGGGCCCATGTGGCTCTTGGCGCGGGGTGTCTAACACAACGGTTATCGAACTCAAAGCCGCTCAAGACCCCGCGCGGTCAGCCGCCATTTCAAAAAATCGAAATAAAACAGTGTTCTGTCAGGATGTTGCGCTGAATTGCATGTGGGCATATTATGTCGATAATACCTGTGTGCGGCTAAGTCGCGCGTAGGAGTCGGGTTGTGCCTGTAATTTCATTGGCGACATCCCTATTTCTTGGGTACCCGAAGCTTGGACGCCGCAGACAGAATGAGCGCTTCCCACAACGGTTCCGACAGCCCCGAAGGCGTGTCCTTAGAGAGCGGGCGCAATGTGTCCGAAGTTCTGCGTGAAGCCGGGCTGAGACCGACGCGCCAGCGCTTGGCGCTTGGCGGTTTGCTGTTTGGCGGCAACGATCGCCATGTGACCGCCGAGCAGCTCCATGCCGAGGTCGCTGCGCTCGGCGAGCATGTCTCGCTGGCGACCGTCTATAACACGCTGCATCAGTTCAAGCGGGCGGGGCTTGTGCGCGAATTGGCGATCGAAGGGTCGAAGGCCTACTTCGACACCAACACGTCCAACCACAACCATTTCCTGTTGGAATCGGAAGGCGAGCTGATGGACATCCCCGGCGACGCCATTTCCGTGACCGGTCTGCCCGAACCGCCCGAGGGCATGAGGATTACGCACATCGATCTGGTTGTGCGTCTGGCCAAGAAATAGCCGTTGTATCCTGCCGTGGTCTGAAATCCGGGCGCTACTTCTCCGGCAAGCGCTTTCGTTGCTTTGCCGCGCTTGCTGGCGGAAAACCGGGGGCCACTTTTCCGGCAAGCGCTTTACTTGATCGCCTCCCCCTCGTAGACGCCCCAGAGCTTTTTTTGCTCGATATAGCCGCCGTAGTTCTCGATAGTGACGCGGCACCAGCGGCCGTCGCACGAATGCAAATTGGCGATCACGCCGGCTTCCACGTTGACGACGATCGCCGAACGCTCGCTGTCGCTGGAATGGATCGGCACTTGGGGCGGCTTTTGCCCGGTCTTGATTTCCCAGGGCAGCACAAGCGCGGTCCTGCGCCCCGACAGCAGCGTTTGCAGGACCCATCCCGTGGTGCCTTCCGCGTCGCGAACCTGGCGCCAGGCCTCGTATTCCTTGATGACTTCGAGCGGCAGGCCCGCCCTTCGGAAAACCCATCCGGTTGGATAATCCGTGCTCGGGCCATTGCGCAGGTTTACGCGGTCCGACTTCAAACTGACGAAGCGCGGTACGGGCAACCCGCTGCCCGATGGCGCTGGCCGCTCCTGGGCGTGGGCAGGGCTGGCGGGGCCGATTACCAGAACCGGCACAAGGGCCGGCAGGGCCATCGCAGATAGAGCGAACAATGCCGTCGGCACGAACGCGCTGGCCTGCGCAGCGCCGAGCTGCAAAATCCGGCGCATCCGGCGGTCTTGCGCGTAGAGTAGCGTTCTCGTCACGGTAAGTTCGCTCGTTCCTGTAAGGCCTCTATCGTGTGTGTCCCACTGCCGGGGCATAACTTTGGCGGGACAAGCTCGCTTACGCCCTTCGTCCACCTGATTTCAGCACTTTGTCATCGCCAAGACCATCTGTTAGACACGGGGGGCGATCGGCGGATTTTCGGCTCGCCGTTCCTAAATCCCGCAACGAGAAATCCCCCTGGAATCACTCCATGCCCAGCACACCAAGAAAACCGGTTGTCATCGTCACGCGCAAGCTTCCTGACGTCGTCGAGACGCGTATGTGCGAGTTGTTCGACACGGTTCTCAACGTCGATGACAAGCCGATGAGCCAGCAGGAACTGGTCGAGGCTGCAAAAAGGGCGGATGTGCTCGTACCTACCGTAACTGACCGCATCGATCGCGCGATCCTTACCCAGGCCGGCCCCAACTTGCGGCTGATTGCCAACTTCGGCACGGGCGTCGACAACGTCGATCTGGATACCGCCCGCAACCGCTCCATTCTCGTGACCAACACGCCGGGCGTGCTGACCGAAGACACAGCCGATATGACGATGGCGCTCATTCTGGCCGTGCCGCGCCGCATCTACGAAGGCGCATCCTACCTCAAGCAGCACGGCGCCGAATGGTCGGGCTGGTCGCCCACGTGGATGCTGGGGCATCGCATTTTCGGCAAGCGGCTCGGTATCATCGGCATGGGCCGCATTGGCCAGGCCGTGGCGCGGCGCGCCAAGGCTTTCGGTCTGCAAATCCACTACCACAATCGCCGCCGCGTTTCGGCAGACGTGGAGCAGGAACTCGAGGCGACCTACTGGGAAAGCCTCGACCAGATGCTGACGCGCGTCGACATCGTTTCGGTCAACTGCCCGCACACCCCGGCCACCTACCATTTGCTGTCGGCGCGCCGGCTCAAGCTGCTGAAGGCTTCGGCCTATATCGTCAACACCGCGCGCGGTGAGGTCATCGACGAAAACGAGCTTGTGCGTATGCTCGAGCAGGGGGCCATCGCGGGTGCCGGCCTCGATGTTTACGAGCATGAGCCGATCGTCAATCCGCGCCTGCTCGCTTCCAACCGGGTCGTCGCCTTGCCGCACATGAGTTCGGCGACGCTCGAGGGCCGCATCGACATGGGCGAGAAGGTCATCATCAACATCAAAGCCTTCGCAGACGGGCACGCACCGCCCGATCGCGTCCACGCGGCGATGTTCTAGCGCGGCGGCGCGGCCGGCTTTGCATATTTCACACACGCCGGCTACGCGAGCGCTTGCTAAGCCGCTCGCTGCGCTTGGCTCGAAGCGTCGGCCAATTGAAGAATGGCGTCGGCGTAGAAGATGAGCGCGGCGGCGTAGGCGATGGCCAGCAGCAGCCATTGCACGCCGGTGAGCGCGGGGAGCTGTTGGGTCTTGGAACCGCGCTCCGCACCGATCGAGGGCGCGACGAGCAGAAGCACCAGTAGCAACAGATAGCTTCGTGTGGCCATCGCGATGGCGGCGCCCGCGACGAGAGCAACGGCGTTGAAGATGCGTGCCGCGTTCGCGCCGAACCGCGAGAGCATCGCCTGCGCGACGTGTCCGCCATCGAGCGGCATGATGGGCAGCAGATTGAAGCCGTTGAGCAGCGCGCTCATGAACGCCAGTTCGATCATGAACGGGTCGTTGCCCTGCATGGCGAGGTACATGAACAGTGCCGTCGTGGCCAGGCTGAACCCGGGTCCCATCAGCGCGACCAGCCCGCGCTCGGCCTCGCTGCGGTAGCGGTCTGCGCTCACCGCGACGCCACCGAAGAACGGCACGAAGTACAGCCCCTTCACGGGAATACCCGCCCATCGCATCGCGAGCACGTGGCCCAGCTCGTGGATGAGGATGAGCACGATCAGCATCGCAGCCGCCGACAGTCCGAATAACGCGAAGAAACTTGCGAATGTGAGCGCGCCGGTCAGCAGTGCGTTCTTGACGGCGTCCTGGCCGGTGTCGCTGGTGCGGCCTGCGCGCAACTGGGCGTTGGCGCGCAGCCGCCGGATGTTTTGCACGGCAGCCAGCGGCACCAGGAGACGTGAGGCAAAGCGCGTGTGGGTGACCTCGTAGGTGGATGTTATCGAGGAACTCTTATCATCGCCCGTCACGGCGAAGGCGCAGATATAGTCGTCGCCCGGACAGCATTCGGGCGCGGACTCGCCCTTGAGGACTTCGATCGCCATGGCCTCGCCGGGGCGTTCATCGAGAACCCGATAGGCCATGGGCAGATCGAGATCGCCGATCCTGAGGCGCCCGGTATAGACGCCGGGCCGGGCGGGATCTGCGGCCGTTATGATCTCGATGGGAGGAGAGCCCTCCAGGCGAACCGAATGCGCGGACGCCACGGCCCAGGTGACATTCCTGGGTGCATCGACATCGGTGGAGAGCGTGTAGCCGCGACGGCTCCGCCCCATGACGGCGTCGATAGGGGCGCGCACGAACTCCCAAAGCAGAAACCAGATGTGAGACATCAGCGCAGGCACGCGGTTTTCAGGGTCTCGTTATCGACTTGCCTGCCCCGGCGTGCCGAGTGGGCGCGCAACGGGCAGCCTCTCACCCTAATTCCTTCCAGGGTTGAACGCGAGTGAGAGGAGCCGCACAATATGCAACTTGATCAATATGGCCGTTCTCTCGCACGGGGCATGATCGCGGTCATTTCCGCAGGAAACGATGGATACCGGAGTGTCCGCGTCACCCCGCAACGCAGGCGGGGCCTGATGTCGGGGCATGGGCCGACAAGTCGCGGATCGTTGGAGCCTCGCCCGACAGCGGATTGCCGGGATCCCACGCGAGTTGCACGGTGTCGAAGCGGCTGGACTGGGCGTCGTAGATCAGGAGCTTGCCTGCCAAGCTTTCACCGATCCCGGCGATCTCCTTGACCGTTTCGGTCGCCTGCAACGTGCCGATGACACCGGCAACCGGTCCAAGCACGCCGACTTCCGAGCAATTGGCGACGAGCCCGGCGGGTGGAGGTTCGGGGAAAATGCAGCGCAGCGAGGGATAGGGCGTGCCGTCAGGCCGCCTTTCGTGCGGTTTGAAGACAGATACATAACCATCGAGTGGACCAAGCGCGGCATAGACCAGCGTCTTCTTGGCCAGATAGCAGGCGTCTGAAACGAGATACCGGGTGGCGAAGTTGTCGGAGCCGTCGGCCACCAAGTCGTAACGGGATATGATGTCGAGCGCATTTCCGGAATCGAGCCGCAGGCGATACGGCTCCACCTTAACCAGTGGGTTGATGCGCGCAACCGCGTCTGCGGCGCTTTCCACCTTGAGCCTTCCGGCATCTGCCGTCGCGTGTGCAATCTGGCGCTGGAGATTGTCGACCGACACCGTGTCGTCGTCGATGACGCCCAAAGTTCCGACCCCCGCCGCGGCCAGATAGAGCAGCACCGGCGAGCCTAGCCCGCCCGCGCCGATGACCAGGACGCGGGCGGCCTTGAGCTTCTGCTGGCCCTGTCCTCCCATGTCGCGCAACACGAGGTGGCGTTTGTAGCGCTGGGATTCTTCGGGCGTCAGTGTCGTCATTGAACTTGTGTCGTCTTGGGCTCAGCTCTTGCCGGGATCGAGAAACAACTCGCTGGAATAATAGCGCTCCGCGCACGAGGGCGCGAAGGTCACGATCGTCTTACCTGCCATGTCGGGACGTTCTGCCAAAGCGATGGAGGCCGCAAGATTGGCGCCCGTCGAAATGCCGCCCGGAATACCCTCGGCCTTGGCCAGCATCCGCGACGTTTCGAAGGCTGCTTCGTTGGTCACTAGGATGACGTCGTCGATCAGGCTGGTGTCGAGAATGCTCGGCACGAAGCCGGCGCCAAGGCCCTGGATCTTGTGCGGTCCGCGCTGACCGCCCGACAGGACGGCGCTCGTGGAGGGCTCGACGGCGACCATTTTCAGGCCAGGCTTGCGGGGCTTCAGGGCGGTGCCCACACCCGAGAGCGTGCCGCCCGTACCGACCCCCACGACGATGGCATCGACTTTGCCGCCAGTGTCCTTCCAGATTTCCTCGGCGGTCGTCATCTCGTGGATCAGGGGGTTGGCCGGGTTGTCGAACTGGCCCGGAATCACCGCACCGGGAATCGTCCTGGCAAGTTCTTCGGCTCGTGCGACAGCCGTGGGCATGCCGCCAGGGCCGGGCGTCAATTCGAGTTCGGCGCCCAGGTGGGTGAGGATCTTGCGCCGCTCGATCGACATCGTCTCGGGCATCACCAGGATGAGCCGATAGCCGCGTGCTGCCGCCACGAAGGCCAGGCCAATGCCCGTATTGCCCGAGGTCGGCTCGATCAGCACGGATTTGCCGGGCGTGATGCGGCCTTGCGCTTCGAGCGTGTCGATCATCGAGACACCGATGCGGTCCTTCACCGACGAGAGCGGATTGAAGAACTCCAGTTTCATCAAAATGTCGGCTTTGAGACCCTTGGTGCGCTTCACATTATTGAGACGGACGAGCGGCGTGTGTCCGATGGTTTCGGCAATGCTGTCGTAGACCCGACCACGTCCCCAGGATTGAGTTGCGGCGAGCGTCTTGATTTCGGTGTTGGTCATCGGATGATCCTAACTGCATTTCTCACCCGGCGTGCCAAGTGGTTGGCACTGTGGGCACATGAGTGCTTGTTGCAAGGAATGGGGCGCGACTCAAGGGGCCGGCAAGGGAAGTGCTGCCTCAGCTTTTCAGGCTTTGTGGTCAGCGTTTCTTCTTGCGTGCGGGGGAGCGCAAGGCGGGTTTCGTCGTCTCACGAGCCTGAGCAATGGAATTTCTTTCGAGTGCCGCGGCGCCGCCCGTGGAGCCAAATCCGCCGCCGCCGCGGCCCGTCTTGGTTAGCGTGCGCGCCGCCATGAGGCTCACGGTGGTGACCGGCGCGATGACCATTTGTGCGATGCGCTCGCCGCGCCGCACGACGAACGGCTTGGGTCCATGATTGACGAGGATCACCTGCACCTCGCCCCGGTAGTCGGCATCGATCGTGCCTGGGCTGTTGAGCACGGTGACGCCGTGTCTGGCCGCAAGACCCGAGCGCGGGCGCACCTGGCCTTCGCTGCCCGCAGGCAGCTGCAAGACCAAGCCAGTCGGGATCAGGGCGGTCCCTCCTCGCGCCTTGATCGTCACGGGCGATCGTTCAGGCACCGCCGCAAGCAGATCCATGCCCGCGGCGTGGCGCGACTGGTAGGCGGGAAGTGGCAAGCCTTCGGCGTGAGCCAAACGCAATACCTTCACGAGGGGTTTTTTCATTCCGCGGCTGTCCTTGCCGTGATGTAGTGGCACAGATCTGCCGCCGCGCGTTCCATCAGACGCTGTGCGACCTGATCCTTGCTCATATCCGGCCAGCTCTCGACGCCAGCGGCACTCAGAAGATGTACGCTGTTGCGGTCGCCGCCCATGATGCCGGTCTGGGGCGAGACGTCGTTGGCGATGATCCAGTCGGCGCCCTTGCGTTTGAGCTTGCGCCGCGCATGCGCGATTACCGTCTGCGTTTCAGCCGCAAATCCGATCACAAGCGCCGGACGGCGGCGTCTCATGTGAGCGATCGTTTTCAGAATGTCGGGGTTTTCAGTCAGGGCGAGCTTGGGAACGTTCGAGCCGCCGTGGCCCTTCTTGATCTTTTCCGATTTGGGCTTGGCAACGCGCCAGTCGGCGACGGCGGCTGCAAAAACAGCGATGTCGGCAGGCAAGGCCGCCTGCGCGGCTTCGAGCATTTCGGCGGCCGTGACGACGCGCACGACGTCGACCGCGTCGGGTCCGGGCAAAGAGACGGGACCGGAAACGAGCGTCACGCGCGCGCCAAGCCGCGCTGCGGCGGCGGCGATCGCATAACCTTGTTTGCCGGAGGATCGGTTCGCGATGTAGCGCACCGGGTCGATCGGTTCGTGCGTGGGGCCTGCGGTCACGAGCACATGCCGGCCGCGCAATGGGCCCTCGCTCTGTCGGGTGGTGCCGGCCTGGGGTGTGGATGGCGCCTGGCGCGCGCTCGCCCGATGGCCGGGCTCCAGCAAGCGTTCGACGTGCGCGACGATGTCGGGCACCTCGACGAGGCGGCCGGCGCCGGCTTCTCCGCGCTCGGCCATCTCGCCGGTAGCCGGACCTAGGAAGTGCACGCCGTCGGCTTTGAGCTGCGCGACGTTTCTCTGCGTCGCCTTGTTCATCCACATGTGTGGGTTCATCGCCGGCACCGCGAGGATCGGCTTATCGGTCGCAAGCAGCACACTGGTGGCCAGATCGTTGGCGTGTCCGCCCGCCATGCGGGCCAGCAGATCGGCGGTGGCCGGTGCGATGACGATGAGATCGCAATCGCGCGCCAAGCGGATGTGCCCGATCTCGCGCTCATCGTCGAGATCGAACAGTTCGGCGAAGACGCGCTCGTTGCTCAGTGCGCCAGCCGAGAGAGGTGTCACGAAGTGCCGGGCAGCCGGCGTCATGATCACGCGCACATGCACGCCGCGCTCGCGCAGGCGGCGGATGAGATCCAGGCACTTGTAGGCGGCAATACCTCCGCCAATGATGAGAACGACACGCTTGGGCGCCAAAGTCGTCACCGTTGTGTGACCAACATGAAACCGGAGCTACCTCTATCACAATTGGGGTTTAGAAGAGTTAAGGGCCTGCGCCCGGAGGGGCTTGCCTCGGCGGATTGCACCAGGGCTCCAGAGTTCCGCCACCGATGGCGAGGCGCCTCGATGCCGCATGCCCCACTCGCCAACGGTTTCATTATAAACGAGCCTTGAGCGATATTAATCGGAGGACGTCCCATGCGAATTGCTTTCCTGGCCCTCACTCTGGCGCTGGCTCTGACACCCATGGCGCTTGGCGATGCCTACGCCGCCGACGGCAAAGGCGTGACGGTTTCCCATCCCTGGGCGCGGGCCACGCCGGGCGGATCGAAGATCTCGGCCGCATTCATGGAGATCTCGTCGCAGGCCGGCGACAAGCTCGTCTCGGCCTCCTCACCGGCTGCAGGGCGCGTGGAGATTCACACGCACATCATGGAAGGCGACGTCATGAAAATGCGCCGCGTCGATGCGCTTGAAGTCGCGCCCGGCAAGCCGCTCGTTCTCAAACCCATGGGAGATCACATCATGCTGATGGATCTGAAGGAGCCGCTGAAGGAGGGCAAGCATCTCAAGATGACATTGACCTTCGAGAAGGCGGGTGCGGTCGAGATCGAGGCGCCTATTCAGGCGGCGGGATCCATGGGCGATACTCCCGCGGGCGGCGCTTCATCCGGGCATGACGGGCATCAGCATCATTGATCTGGGTCTGTGCAAAACCCAGCAGCAGAGACGCCCGGACGTGAGCAGAAAATTTATCTGGCGCGGTGACTTGACGCACGTAAACACTTGAGGCATGGTGCCCCCGCTTTCGGCGTCTGGGCCGGTGCCGAAACGGCAAAAAAAAAGAATTAGGTCCAAGTCTAGGGACGTTGCGATAGGGGCGGTGCTCACGGGCGCCGCCTCTCTGTATTCCGGGCCCTTGACAGGGGTTGCGCCGCCCAAATGGGCGCGCGGTGATAATCTGAGGCTTGGCCCCCCGGCTCACCCGTCCAAGCCTCAATCCAATGTTTTTTGATGCCGCCGCCACCCAGTGTTTGCGGCCTGCCTTGATCGAAACGCGATCCTTGGCCACAAGTCCTGCGAAGCTGGGCTTGGGAGGAAGGATGAGCGCGGACGAAGTAGCCGGAGCCAGCCGGCCGACGCGGCGGTTGACGCTTGTTTCGCTTGCCGCCTGGGCGCTCGTCGCATTGGCGTTGCCATTGGCGGCCCTTACCCTCAACGCGGTCAAGGTGGCGGGCTTTCCCCTCGGCTTCTGGTACACCGCTCAAGGCGCACTTATGGCGCTGGTTCTCATCGCCTGGGTGTTCACATGGCGGGCGGCCGGCGAGCGGAGCCGGGAGGGCATGCTGGGGCCGCTGGTTTTCTCGGGCGAAGCCATCGCCAGCGCCGGATTCGTCGGCTACGCGGGCCTCATTGCCGCATTGGGCTTCGACGCTTTGTCCTATCCGCTCGGTGTGACCTCCGGCCTCGCCTTGATGGTCATTCTGATTGCGCCCCGGTTCGTTCTCTATCCGGTCTCGACGATCGCTGGTTTTTTCACATCCCGGTTCGGCGGACTCTGGCCCCGCCGTGTGGGACTGGCCGTTCTTGGCATTGCTTCCATCATGCTGCTTGCCGCGGATGTGCGCGGCGCGGGACTTGCAATTCAGGCGCTGAGCGGTCTTGACCGCGCCACCTCGTTTGCGCTGGTGGCCATGGCGCTGTCCATGTCGTGGCTCGGGCTTGCGCTTGCTGGCGGCAGGCGCCCAATCGGAATGGTCTTTGCGATTTTGCTCGCCGTCTTCAGTGCCATGCTGGTGGTGTTTACACTGGTCCAGGGCCGGCTGCCGTTACCCTACTGGTCATACGGGATCGCGCTGCAGGATGTCGCCAATCTGGAGATCTCCCTGATGGGGCGAAAGCTCGCCGACGTCAGCGCCCTCAAACCCATGGCATCCCCCTTCCTACAATTTTCAGACTGGAATTTCGCAGGGATCCTCGTGGCCATGGCGCTGGGCGTCGCGGCCCTCCCGCAGCTTCTGGGACGCCACGTTTCGCGCGCCGCCGTCGCCCCAGGCGAGGCCCCGCGCCGGGTCAGCATGGCGCTGACGCTTGTGGCGATCTTCCTATGCGGCGTGGCGCCATTTGCCGTGTTCGCGCGTGTGGCGCTGGCCGAATTCGTTCAGACGGCCGTGAAAGTGGCCGAAGTCCCGCCCGCGATAACGCAAAGCTCGGCGAACGGCTGGCTGTCGGTTTGCGGGGCGGCGTCCGGGTCGGCGGACATCCTTGCGGCGGCCTGCGCCAAGACGAGTGGCCACAAGGGACTGCTGCGGCTTCAGGATCTTCACTTCGACAACGACGCCTATGTGTTTGCCGCCTCACGGATCGCGGGTCTTCCCGAGTTGCTTTGGCTCGGGTTGGCCGCAGCCGGGCTGCTTGCGGCTCTCGTTGCTGGCCATGCCTTGCTGGCGGGCTTCCTGGCCGCGGATGCGGAGGCCCGGCGGTCGGGCGCGCCGGAGCAGCAGCGCCTCGACGTGCGCTCCGTGGCGCTCGGCATCCTCCTCTTGCTTGCAGCGGTCACGGTAGCCGCCTTCACTCCCGCAGACTTGGTATCCCTGGCGAGCGAGGGGTTGGCATTGATCGCGGCATCCATCTTCCCGCCGCTCGTTCTAGGGCTATATTGGCGCCGGTTTGGTGCGTCGGGCGCGGTGGCCGCTTTGATCGCAGGGTTCGTTGCCGCTTCAATCTACATTTTCGGCGTGCGCCTCGCGCCGGCATTGATGTTCGACCTCACGGGCCATTTGTCCAATGCGCCGCCCTCGGCGGTGCGCAGGCTCGCCGAACTGCGCGCCGCGCTCGAAGGGGCCACCGATCCCGGCACGCGGATGCAGGCACAGGCAGCGCTTTACGAGCAGGCGGTGGCGGTGGCGAATTGGTGGGGCCTGCGCCCCGCGGCCTCGGCGCTGTTCGCGGTGCCGGCGGCTTTCCTGACCGGTTTCGCGGTCACGGTCCTAGAGCGCTTTCGGAAAAGTGGGCACCGGTTTTCCGGCGACAAGCGCGACGAAGCAAACTAGAGCGCTTCTCGCCTGGTAAAGCCGCCGTGCGCTCCTGCCAAGCTGGCCCACGGCCTAGGGCTGACGGCTGTGCGGCCACGGCATGGCGGCCGCCGGTGCTAAATTTTTACTTCACCTATACTACGAGCGCGATCCAACATATCAGAAAATAGCGCCAACGCACGACGCGAGCGCGAGGGGATATGCTGTTCCAATCTTGGAATTTTAATCGTCATGGCCGATCGATGGGAAGAAATACAGAAAATTAATCGTCGACAATAGTATATTAAATCATCAGCAACAGCGAATATTTAGGTCGTTCTTGTGCGTTAACCAAAAAATTAAGTAAACAGTTCTCACCGGACCTTGGGGCGTGTACCGCGGCAACGCCGTCAGTTGTGACTGCAATGGGTGGGGCGTTCGACCATCGCCAGATGGCACGGGCGGTCCAGGGTAGGGAGTAACAAATGCTGTATTCGCGTCTGTCCGGCAGGAGCCGGGTGCCCGCTACCGTGCGCCGTGCGCTGGTGGCGGCGGTTGTCGCAATCGCTTTTCTCGCAGGTCCGTCGATGACGGGGTCACAGGCCAACGCCAACGACCTGCCCTTCTGGGAGAAGTCCGAGGCGGCCCAGAAGGTCCAAAAGTCCCGTTACAAGAGAGCCTCCTACAAGTCCTCCAGACACGCCTACGGATCGCCGGGCAAGAAGAGCGCCTATGCTTCGCGCAAGAAGCTCGGCGGTTACGCGGAGACGAGCGAACCTCGCCAGAAAAAGAGCAAGGGCTATCGCGTGGCCGCTCTGGGCGACGCCGCCTATGGTGACGACTACCAGCCCAAGAAGAGCCTGTCTGGCGGCGGCGTGCGCTGGGCTGCGAGCTCGGGATGCCTCAACGGTGCGCTCAGGTCAGTCGTCTATCAGGTGGCGGCGAACTTCGGCCCTGTCACCGTCAACTCGACCTGCCGCAGCAAGGGCCATAATCGGGCGGTTGGCGGCGCACCCAGGTCCCAGCACCTTTCGGGCAACGCCGTCGATTTCCGCGTGCACGGCAACACCCGCGGCGTTTACGCCTTTCTACGATCGTCTGGCAGCATCGGCGGTCTGAAGCACTATGGCGGCGGCCTGTTCCACGTCGACACCGGTCCGCGGCGTACTTGGTGAAACGGTCCGGCCCGAATTCAGCGGCGCCTCACGCGCCGCTGGGCGGCTTGGAGCCGGCGCGGCCTTCTGCGATGGTCCGGTGCAGCAAGAGCACCGGTATCAGGCCGATGATCACGATGCTGACGGCGCCGAGGGCTGCTTCCTCCAGGCGTTCCGCGGCCGCCAATGCGTAGACGTGGGTCGCCAAGGTCTCGAAATTGAACGGCCGCATGAGGAGTGTGGCCGGCAGCTCCTTCATGGCGTCCACGAAGACTAGCAGTGCGGCGGCGGCCAGCGCCGGCGCGAGGATCGGTACGTGGATTCGGGTGAGGATCGTCAGCGAGCTGGCTCCCAGCGTGCGGCCGGCCGAGTCGAGACTTGTCGAAATCCGGTTGAGGCCGGCCTCGATGGAGCCGATCGCAACGGCGAGAAAGCGGATCACGAGCGCCATGGTGACGGCAAACAGCGTGCCCGACAAAAGCAGGCCCGTGCTGATGCCGAAGGCTGACCGCATGATGGCGTCCACCTGATTATCGAATCCGGCCAGAGGGATCATCAGGCCGATGGCGAGGACCGTGCCCGGCAGGGCGTAGCCCGTGGCGGTGACGCGCGTGGCGAAATTGGTAAGCGGATTGCGCGCCATGCGCGCGGCATACCCGAAAAACATCGCCAGGACGACGGCGACGAGGCTGACGACGGCCGACAGCAGGAGGCTGTTGGCGCCTGCGGAGAGGAACTCCGACGCCGCCCAGCCTTCCGGGTGGGACAGGGCGTGACGCGCCAGCACGGTGAAAGGTACGACGAAACCCGTCAGGAAAGGCATCGCAACCAGAAGGAGCGCCATCCATCCGCGCCACCCGCTCAGCACTTCGAACGGTATCGCGCGCACCCGACCGGTCGTGTCGTGGGTGCGCGCACCGCCGCGCGCATAGCGCTCCAACAGTATGAGAACCAGCACGAAGCCGAGCATGACGACGGCCAATTGCGCCGCGCCCGCTAGATTTCCTCGCTGCAACCAGGTCGCGTAGATACTGGCCGACAGCGTTTCCACGCCCAGGTACTGCACGGCGCCAAGATCGTTCAAGCACTCCATCAGGACGAGCGCGACGCCGGCGGCCAGGGCGGGCCGGGCAAGCGGGAGCGCGACGGCCCAGAACGCGGCGGGCGCCGTGCGCCCCAGCGTTCGCGCCACTTCCAGCACGCACACGGACTGCTGCACGAAGCTCGCGCGCGCCGTCAGATAGACATAGGGATAGAGCACCGCAGAGAAGACCGCGATTGCGCCGCCCAGCGAGCGTATGTCGGGAAAAATGTAATCGGAGGGTCCTTTGAAGCCGAACGCCGCGCGAACGGCGGATTGCACGGGTCCCGCGTAATCGAGCAATTCCGCGTAGGCATAGGCCACGATATACGTCGGCATGGCCAGCGGAAGCACAAGCAGGCGGTCGGCAACCGTGCGGCCGGGAAAACGATACATGGTCACGAGCCAGGCTGATGCCGTGCCCATGACGAGCGTGATCAGCCCGGCACCCGCCAGCAGGAACATCGTGTTCGACAGCGCCGTCGGCAGGACCGTCGAAGACAGATGGGTCCAGATGTCGTCTGCCGGCGACAAGGCCAGCAAAACGACGGCCGCAACGGGTAATGCGAACAGCCCCGCAATGAGCATTGCGCCTGCCGACCATCCGGGCGCGTGGCGTACCGCTTGCAGGCTCCGGCTCACATTCCTTCCAAGAGGGGTCATGGACGCTAGGCCGCGAGCCTGCCGATGGGAGGAAAGTGATGATGGAGCGATGGTCATCGGCCGCTAGCTTTCGCTCATTGCAATCTGGACCGGGGCAGGAACAGCGGACAGTTGGCCGAGCAGACCGACGAGGGGCTCAACACCTGTCCGGCCGACTTCAGTCCGCAGGCAAAGTCCTGGGCGCGGGCGATGATGTCGCCTATGTCGTCGGAACCGATCAGCGCGGCCGCGCAAGCGCATAAAGCGCTCCGCTGGTCGTACTGGCATCCGGCAATCACCGAAATCGCCAGGCACTCGTCGCGGCAGAAGCCGCGGCATTGAGCCGGATAGATCTCGATGTCGCGATTGGCGCTGGACATGACCGCGCGCACGAACTGCGATAGCGCCAGAACGACGGGTTTGGTGGCGTCTACGCCAAGGGCCTGTTCATAGGCGTTCCACGTCGATTCCCACGACGCGATATCGCCGGTCTCGAAGCCTGAAAGCCAGCCGCGAAAGCCGACGCCTACGAGGCGTTCGGGTGTTCGGCCGGGAAATGGAACGACGCGGGCGGGTTCGGCGTCGAAAGTGCCATTGGCACGATTGAAATGTCGGGTCATCTGGCGGCGCTCAAAAAGAACGGTTGATCGATGCAATTGTGGAACGGCGGCGGGGCATCCCGGGCGCACGGCTCACGAGTTTGGGCCGGCATCGAAATGTACTTTGTCCACCAGTTTCGAGGCCTTCTTTCTGAGCTCGGCGATTTTCGACAGCGGCAGCGTGTCCGGCTTGAGTTCACCCCACGACTGCACGAATTGGGACGCCTTGACGTCTGGCGCCGCGGGGTACTCGCCATTCGCGTCGGCATAGATCGTTTGCGCGTCGTCGGAGACGAGATATTCCATCAGCGCGACGGCGTTCGCTTTGTTGGGGGCATTCGCGAGCAGCGACATGCCGGAAATGTTGACGTGCGTGCCGCGGTCATTTGCATTGGGGAAGAGGATCTTTACCGAATCCGCCCACTCCTTCTGGGCGGGGATCTTTTGCATTGCAACCATATAATAGGTGTTGCCGATGGCCAGATCGCACAGGCCCGCTTTCACGTCGCGCACCTGCTCGCGGTCGCCGCCAGCGGGCTTGCGCGCCAGGTTCGCCTTGACTCCGTTGAGCCAGGCTTCGGCCTTTTCTTCTCCCAGGTGTGCGATCATCGCCGCGATGAGCGACACGTTGTAGGTATGCTGGCCGGAGCGCGAGCAGATCCTGCCCTTCCATTTGGGATCGGCCAGTTCCTCATACGTGATCGTGTCCTGCTTCACGCGCTCCTTGGAAGCGTAGACGATGCGCGCGCGCCGCGTCAGGCCGATCCAATGTCCGTCGGGATCGCGCAGGGACGCCGGGATCCGTTTTTCGATCGCCGGCGAAGATACGGGCGCCGTGACGCCGGCGTTGACGGCCTGGATGAGCAGGCCGAATTCGTTCGTCAGCAGAACGTCGGCCGGGCTGTTCTTGCCTTCCGCCGTCAGACGTTCAACGAGGCCCGAGCCGGAATAGATGACGTTCGTCTTGATGCCCGTCTTGGCGGTGAAGGCCTTGAGCAACGGGTCGATCAGCTTGGGCTCGCGATAGGAGTAGATGTTAACCGCCCCATCCGCATGTGCGGCGCGGCTGGCCACAGGAGCTGCCAGTGCGAGGGTTGCGGCGATACAAGAAAGTAGGCCGCGCCAGAGGGCGCGCGAGGCGTAGTTCATCGGTGTGCTCCAATAATCGAGGTTCAAGGCCCCGGTATCGGGTTGACGCGGCTTATGCCGCGCCAGCGTGCTATCCACGCCAGGTTGCGAGTTAGCCTGTTCCAAACGGGGCGGTCAACACTCAAGGTGCGCGCAGCGTGAACCTTAGAATTCTTATAATTTTCAAAAGCGTCGCGATGCCTGTAAGGGCCCCTCAGAGGGCCGCGCAATCGGCAGTGTTTCGGGGTGGGAACGTGATGAGGATCACGGTTCCCTTGCCAGGGGCGCTGTCCACATCGATGGTGGCCCTCATGGCTTCCGCCAGACGCCGGACCATGGGCAGGCCGATGCCGTGGCCTCCGCTACGGCGCGAGCCGGCGCCGCCGTCACGCTCGAAGAAGGCCGCTACTATCTCATCCTCCGTCATGCCTTTCCCCGTGTCCCGCACGACGAGGAAGGGCGTTCCGTTTTCTAGGTAGCCTGTTGCCACGCGTACGACGCCGCCCTTTGGCGTAAACTTGAGCGCATTGCTGACGAGATTGAAGATGATCTGGCGAATTGCGGTCGCGTCGCCCGTCACCTTGAGGTTCTCTCGTTCTGCGTCGGCATCAAGAGCAACGCCGCTCGCACGCGCCAGCGGGAGCATCGCGGAGACGGTGACATCCGCCAGGCCCGCGAGGTCGACGAGTTCGCACTTGCGCAGTTCCGTAGGCGTGCCCGTCAGCATGGCGTTGATAACGTCGAGAGCGTGGCGTGCGCTCTCGTGGATATCGGCAGCGTAGCCCAGATACTGCGCATTTCCCATCGGTCCCAACTGCTCGTAGCGCATGATCTCGGCGGCGGCGACGATGGCGCTCAGCGGCGTCTTGAGTTCATGAGCGATTTTGGAAAGGGCGCGTGCGTCAGTTGCGCCTTGCGGCAGGTGCGCGGATGCTGCGGCGTCCGCCGCGCCAGGTTGCGCTTGGCGTGCGGGCGCTGGCCCAGCGGGAACAGGTGGGGGCACCCCGGCTTCAGCCGATGCGCGCCCGGGGGTGAGATGGCGGACCTCGCCGCCTTCGCGGATGCGCCGGGCGATCTCGCGCAATGTCGCGCCATCGTCGCGCGCCGCTGGTGGAGAACCGCTTGCAGCAGGCACGCCAGCGTCTTCGCTCTGTGCGGCGACGCCCGGTTCACCCGCCTGCGCGGCCTCGCCCGCCGCCTCTTTAGGATCTGTCTCTCCCGAAAGCGAATGCACCGGTGTCGCGCGAACCAGCATCACGGGGCGGCCGTCGTTCATGGTCGTCCTTGTCACCTTGGCGGGCAGGCTGACCAGCCGCCCGGAGCACCACAGTTTCAAAATCTCTTCGCCGCCGGCGGGTTCGTTCAAGTCCTCGCCGCTTGGTACTCCACCCCGGCTTACCGCCTGCCCCTCGAACATTTCGCGAAGGCGGCGGATCGCCGGCATGGCCGCATCGACCGCCACCGGAAAGCGGATCGACGTATCGGGCAAGCCTAACAGGCGGCAGGCGGGCGCGTTGGCATCTTCGATGCGGGACAGGGCGGCATCCACAACGAATGCTGCCGTCGTGAGGCGTGCCAACTCCGCGGACCAGCATTCGGCGGCTTGCGGGGCATGACCGGCTGGGACCAGAGATGAGGGCGAGCGCGTTTCGAGCCGGTCGCAGATCTCAAAAAAGCGATGTTCAACCATGGCTTACTCAACGATATTGGCATCGCGTTAGAGCAAAAGAGCCGGTGCAGAGCAAGGCTTGTTAAATAAGCCCCTTAATTGCCCGCCAGATCGCTATAGTGGCGCAAGGTTGGGCAACGCCTCAATCCCAGCGGGACCGGCAAACAGAGCGTTCCATTCCCAGCAGGAGCAGCAGGAGCAGAATCAGGCCATGTACGACAAGCCGCAATTCGAGATCCCCGCCGCGGTCCGCGAACTCGCGGAGCGCAACGTTTCCCAGGTCCGCCAGTCCTATGAGCAAGTGCTGGGGTTGATGCGCAAGGCGCAGGAAGCCGTCACGAAATCACAAGGTGCGGTGGCGCAGAGCGCGATGGAAATCCAGGCCAAGGCGTTGGAATTCGCGCAGGCCAACATCGAATCCAACTTCCGCTTCGCCGCCGATCTCGCCCGCGCGCGCGATCTGAAGGAGTATCTCGAGATCCAGTCGCGTTATGCTCAGAGCCAACTCGACACCTACTCCAGGCAGGCACAGGAGATCACGCGCCTGATGAGCGAGGCGGCCCACAAGAGCCAGCCCTGAAGCCGGAGCCGTTTTCGCATTTCGTGCAAATCGCGAAAACGGCTCGGCTCATTTGATCTTCGGCGCCTAGCGTCGAAAACCGGTTCCACTTTTCCGATCAGGCCGGTCGTCCCAATAGCCGCCCGCGAGGAGGCATGGCGCCTTGAAAGTTGCGCAAAGCCAAGGGCCCGGGCGACTTCGAGAAGCATCGCCGCACTGCTCGAATACTCCAACTGCATCAACTGCATCCGAAATGCTGCGCTTGTTCCGATGACGGAAATACTGCTCACGCACGGTGATGTACGGGCTTTGTGCTCGTGATTTTACGAACGCGAGGAGCATTTCGTATGTCGAAATTTCGCCACTTAATCAGTGGTTTATGAGGCTCCGGGGCTTGGGGAGAGGTTGTCGGGAGTCAACCTTGAGCATGGGGGATTTATGTCGAAACGGACAAGAAGGGGGGCAGCATGCCTGGTTCTCGCTTTCGCAGCCATCTTCAACTTCGACACGTTCGCGCAGGCGGCCGAAAAATCAAAGAAGCGGCATTTCCCGCCGCAGCCGGCGCCAACTTCAAGCTGGTCCAGCGACGCAATCGTTACGCGTACGCCCGCCATTTGGACTGGAATCTATGCCGGGCTCTCAGCCGGCTACGGATGGGGACACTCAGAACAGGACTACGAGCGCAATGACAATCACGGTCTTGCGTCGACCTCTCCAAGCGGAGGGCTCGGCGCTGTGACCTTGGGGTACAACTACGCGCTCGCAAATGGCTTTGTCATCGGTGCGGAGGCAGATTTGGGCCTGATGGACATCAGCGCGGATGACAAGGTCGTCTATGACGGACACATCTACAAGACGCGCTTCGGCCCTTGGTGGGGGACGTTGCGCGGCCGTGCCGGCTACCTGTTCGCAGACACGCTCGTCTATGGCACCGCGGGCGTAGCGTTCATGGATGTCGACGAAGTTTCGATCGGCAACACGCCGGGAGAAACGGCGCTTAACGAGGACTGGCGCTCGGGCTACGTGGTGGGCGCCGGCATCGAGCATGCGCTGTCGCCCGGCATGACGGCGAAGCTCGAGTATCTGCACATGGACTTCGGCGAATACCACGGCTTCAGCGCCAACCGAGAGCCGTATTACTTCGACAATCGCGTGGATCTCATCCGTGCCGGTTTGAATTTCGCCTTCTAGAGCGGTTGGAGTTTCGCGGAATCGCACAACGGCTCTACTTTTGCTTGGTCGCGCTTTTTGTTGGAAAACCGGGTCCCGCTTTTTCCGAATAGCGCTCTAGGCGTCCGGGAGGTCGCGCCACTTCCCGTCCGCGGTCTGGACCGGTTTGGCAAGGCCGGCCCAGACCCTTTTTGCCGCCCAAGGCGGGGCGAGATTTCTAGAAGTCGCTTGCAATGCCGCCCTTTTCCCAGTCGCCGTAACGTGCCGGGTCGGGCCCGTCGCGGCCGCCAATTTCGTTCGCGCAAGCCTGGCTGGCGCCCCGAGCAGATCGCTCCCGCCGCCTTTGCTCGGCCTCCGCCAGCGCGCGGCGCGCCTGGGGCGTCAGGGGCCTTTGGCTCGATGCGGTATCCTGGGTTTTCTCATCCCGGGTTTTGTCGCTGTCGGGCTTCCCGCTCATCGATCTGCCTTTCACTGGCCTAAGCTGGCTCATGTCCCTCAACGGACCTCACGGCCCCCGGTCCCGGGACTTATCCCGCGCACCGATTGATCTTATATAGATCGCGGGACCGGGTGGGGAGCGCATTTGAGGACCCCTTAGGAAGCATGGTCCTCTGGAAGGGACTTTTGACCGATGCCGATGAATTACGCAAAGACCGCGCTGCTGCTTGCAGCCCTGACCGCGATCTTCGTGGCCGTGGGCGCTGCTGTCGGCGGACGCTCGGGCCTTGTGCTGGCATTCGTCATGGCTCTCGGAATGAATCTGGTTAGCCTCTGGAAGTCCGATACCGTGGTGCTGAAGATGTTCAAGGCCCAGGAGGTCGACGACCGGACGGCGCCGGAGCTTGTCGGCCTGGTACGTCAGCTTGCCGAGCGCGCGCAGCTTCCAATGCCGCGCGTCTACGTGATGAACACGCCGCAGCCCAACGCGTTTGCAACCGGGCGCAGTCCCTCGCGCGCGGCGCTTTGCGCTTCGACCGGCCTGCTTGAAGCCTTGAACCGCGAAGAGCTTGCGGGCGTTCTGGCTCATGAGCTGGCGCACATCAAGAACCGTGATACGCTGACCATGGCGGTGGCTGCCACCATTGGCGGCGCAGTCTCGATGTTCGCCCAGTATCTGCAGTTCGGTTTCATTTTCGGCGGCTCGCGCAACGACGATCGCGGCCTGGGCCTTCTGGGAACGCTGTTTGCGATGATTGTTGCTCCCCTTGCGGCCATGCTCGTGCAGATGGCGATCAGCCGATCGCGGGAATATCAGGCCGACAGGCTGGGCGCCATGATCGCCGGCAACCCGCTTTGGCTGGCCTCGGCGCTACAGAAGATCAGCGTGCTGGCGCGCAAGGTTCCCAACGCGCGTGCCGAGATATTTCCGGGAGCCGCGCATGTCTTCATCGTCAATCCGCTGACGGGCCGCGGAGTGGACAGCCTGTTCTCCACCCATCCCAACCCCGAAAACCGGATCGCGGAGCTTGTGGCACTCGCGCGGGAAATGGGCATAACCGACGGCGTCTCGGGGCCTGCTTTCCAAGAGCGGATGCCGCCTCCGGAGCTGGGCCGGGGCGGAGACGTCTGGATCGCCGGCCGGCGTTACAATGCGCTTCGCCGCGGACCGTGGGCTTCCTAACGTGGCCAATAGTCCTAAGAGCGGCGCATCTCGGCCATCGGCGCGCGCCAGCCATCCGGCCATGCGGCGTGCGCAGGAGCTTGAGAGCAGCAAGCCTGCCCACCAACCTTCGCACAAACCCTCCCACCAACTCTCCCATGGGCCGCTGTCTCAGCAGCCGGCACAGCGCAAATCCACGCCCGCCGATGGCCGGCCAGCGCGCGACGTGGCGGTTGACGCCGTTATATGCGTGCTGAAAGAAGGGCGCGCCTTCGAAGATGCCTTTGCAAAGAGCGCGGACCGGGCTGGGCTTGTGGGGCGGGATCGCGCGTTCGCACGCGCCGTTGCCGCGGCCGCGCTTCGCCATCGGGGCAGTCTGGAGGCTGTCATCGGAACGTTCCTCGACAAGCCGCTACCAAGGGATTCCGGGCGGATCAATGTCATTCTTCTGTGTGCAGCCGTACAGTTGATGGTGTTGAAGACGCCGCCGCACGCAGCCATTTCCATTGCCGTCGATCAGACACGAGCCGACCGCAAGGCGCGCCGGTTCGACAGGCTGACCAATGCCGTTTTGCGGCGTGTTTCGGAGCGCGGCGGGGACGTCCTTGCTGGCCTTGATCGAATTGCGCTCGATGTACCCGCTTGGATGCTGGAGCGTTGGACGCGCTTTTATGGCGCGGATCTCGCGCGCGAAATTGCGCGTGCCTGTCTCGCCGAGGCTGCGCTCGACATTACCCCCAAGGATGCACGTGCCGCCGCGAATTGGGCCGCCAGGCTCGGTGGCCGGCTGTTGTTCTCTGGCACGATCCGGATCCCGGCGGGCGGGCGCATCGAAGACCTTGCGGGCTTTTCTGAAGGGGCTTGGTGGGTGCAGGACGCGGCGGCGGCGCTGCCGGTGAAAGTGCTTGGCGACGTGCGCGGTCTTGACGTTGCAGACGTTTGCGCGGCGCCGGGCGGGAAGACCGCGCAGCTTGCCGCGCTCGGCGCCCGTGTCGTTGCCATCGACCAGTCCCAGCAGCGGCTTGTGCGTCTCAAAGAAAATCTGGCGCGCCTTCATCTCACCGCGGGGGCGGCGGTGGCCGACGCCCGGCAATGGCAGCCCGGCCGGCAATTCGACGCATTGATCGTGGACGCGCCATGCACGGCGACGGGTACCATGCGCCGCCATCCCGATATCCTTCACCTCAGGCGCTCCGAGGACGTCGGCCAGCTCGTCAAAATTCAGAAGGAGATCCTGGCCAACGCCGCGGGGCTTCTCAAGCCGGGTGGACGGCTCGTCTATTGCACCTGCTCGCTGGAGAATGAGGAAGGACCCGAGCAGTTCGCGGCCTTTCTCTCGGCGCATCCAGAGTTCAGCCGCGAGCCCATAGATCCGGCGCTGGTCGGTGCTGAGCCGGCATGGCTGACCCCGTTGGGCGAGTTGCGCACGCTGCCGCAGTTTCTGGGGCAGCTCGAGCCGGGTCTGAAAGGCATGGATGGCTTTTACGCCGCTCTGGCACGCAAAAAAGCCTGAAGCCGTCCCGCAAGATCGCCGGTCCACGGCCCACTTGCGCCCACGCCTTGTTTTGGCGCCGTTGAGCCGCTAGTCCAAAGCCAGGACGCTTTGACTTTCGAACTTTCAGGGGGTTGCGCTTTGACGACCTTGAGCCTGAGCGAGCGGCTGAAGATCCGCGCTCTGTCGGCGAGGCAGTCCCGCCGCCGGGCTCTGACGCGGACGTTGTCCTCGCCGTTCCTGCGCTGGCGCTATGGCGGCGCCGCAACCGATCAGATCCTGATCGTGCCCCAGGAGCTGCGCATGGCGGACCCCAGCTTCTGGCAGGAGTACTCGGAAGGGTATTTCGGCCTTGCCTCCCATAGCGCCGCCCTCAAGGGGGCCTCTCCTTTCCGTGTGCCGCCGCCGAGCCCCTCGTGGGCGCGCGAATTGCACGGCTTCGGCTGGCTTCGCCATTTCGCTGCGACCGAGGAAGAGGAGGCGTTCGACGCGGCGCGCGCGCTTGTGCTCGACTGGATCGCCGTGCAGCGGCATCCAAGCGCCATCGCTCACGAGCCCGCCGTCATCGCGCGACGGGTCACGTCATGGATCGCGCAAGCCAACATGCTTCTGGAAGGCACGGATGCGAAGACGTACGCACGCATCATGGCATCGCTCAGCGCGCAGCTTGTCGCCCTCAACGCCACATGGCGCAATGCGCCCGATGGCGTGCCGCGCCTCAACTGCCTTATCGCGCTGGTTCTGTCCAAGCTTGCCGTTTCGGGAAACGAACGCAACCTGAAAGAAGCGCAGTGCCAGCTGGTCGCTGAGCTTTCGCGCCAGATCCTGCCTGACGGCGGGCACGCCAGCCGTAACGCAAGCGTGCTCGCCGACATCGTGCTCAATCTTTTGCCGTTGGGGCAATGTTTTCATGCACGCGGCCACACGCCGCCGGAAGAGTTCGCCGCCACGGTCAGGCGCGCGCTCGCCTTCCTGCGTTTCATGCGCATGGGCAACGGGATGCTGGCACGCTTCAACGGCGTCAGCGTGGGCTCTCCCGCCACGCTCGCAACGGTGCTTGGCTACGCGGATGACGAGCACACTCCCGCAGAGGAAGTCGAGTATTCCGGCTATGCGCGCCTGGAGCAGGGTGAGACGATCCTGATTGCCGATGTGGGCTCGCCGCCGCAGATCGAGCTTGCGACGCAGGCGCAGGCCGGGTGCCTGTCATTTGAAATGTCCGTTGGCAACAAGATGCTGCTGGTCAACGGCGGCACGCCCGGCCCTGCCGATGAGGATTGGCTCGCCGTCTCGCGCGCCACGGCCAGCCACAATACGCTGTGCCTTTCGGAGACGTCGTCGTCGCGTCTGGTGCGGCACGAAAAGCTGGAAGCCATCGCCGGCGGCTTGCCCATTCGCGGGCCGGAACTCGCCGTCGTGCGGCTGACGCGCGAAGGCGACTCGGCGGTTCTGGCGGCCGGTCACGATGGTTACGTGAAGCGCTTCGGCCTGATGCACAATCGCCGGCTGGCATTGTCGAAACACGGCCGGCGGCTCGACGGGATCGACCGCCTGGAGCCACCCGGCGGACGGCTGCGGCTGAGGCAGGGGGCGCCGTTCGCTATTCATTTCCATCTGCACCCTGATTGTAGCGCACGCACGGGCGATGAAGAAACCGGCACGTGCCTCATCACCATGCGCGACGGCCTAGCGTTCGCTTTTCATGCCACGGGCGCCGATCTCATGATCGAGGAAAGCTTGTTCTTCGCCGAGAGTTCAGGCCCGCGTCCCGGCCTCCAGATCGTGCTGCGGGGCGTAACGTTCGGTGAGACCGAGGTTCGCTGGAGCATCGACGGCCGGCCCGAGGGCGGGCGCGGCGCCGGTGAGGCTTGAAAGATTGCGGCAAGTGCGCGCGTTGGCCCTGTTGAGGAATGTTCCAGGTTCGCGGATCGTGATAACCGGCCTTCGCAACATCTTGCTGGGAGGGCTCGCGAGCAATGGCCGAACAGAAAATCCGCCGCGCACTTTTGTCGGTGTCGGACAAGTCGGGACTTGTGGATTTTGCCAAGGCCTTGAGCGCTCACGGCGTGGCGCTGGTTTCGACAGGCGGGACCTCGGCGGCGCTCAAGGCCGCAGGTCTTCCGGTTCAAGACGTCAGCGAACTCACTGGATTTCCCGAGATGATGGACGGGCGGGTCAAGACGCTGCATCCCAAGGTGCATGGCGGTTTGCTTGCCATCCGCGGAAATGCCGAGCACGACAGGGCGGCGGCCGAACACGGCATCGCGCCCATCGATCTGCTCGTGGTCAACCTCTATCCCTTCGAGGCGGCCGTAGCCAAGAAGGCGGGCTATGACGAATGCGTCGAGAATATCGACATCGGCGGCCCGGCCATGATCCGGGCGGCTTCCAAGAACCACGATGGCGTCACCGTCATTGTCGAGCCCGACGATTATGCCCGCATGCTCGAGGAAATGGCTGCGAACGGCGGCGCCACGACGCGCCGCTTCCGCCAGGAGATGGCTGCCAAGGGATTCGCGCGCACGGCTGCTTATGATGCGGCGATCAGCAATTGGTTTGCAGACGAACTCAAGACGCCCGCGCCCGCCTGGCGCGCTTTTGGCGGGCGGCTCGGCCAAGCGCTTCGCTACGGCGAAAATCCGCATCAATCCGCCGCGCTCTACATTTCGGATCGCGAGCGCTGCGGCATCGCCACTGCACGGCAGCTTCAGGGCAAGGAGTTGTCCTACAACAACATCAACGATACGGACGCCGCGTTCGAATTGGTGAGCGAGTTCGATCCGCAGACGCCCGCCGTGGCCATCATCAAGCATGCCAATCCGTGCGGCGTGGCAACCGGCGCATCCTTGCTGGAGGCTTATCGGAAGGCCTTCGCGTGCGATACGGTCAGCGCGTTCGGCGGCATCATTGCGCTCAACAAGCCGATCGATGCGCGCGCGGCCGAGGAAATAACCAAGATCTTCACTGAAGTCGTCATTGCGCCGGACGCCACCGATGAAGCCAGGGCGATTTTTGCCGCCAAGAAGAACCTGCGCCTGCTCGTTACGGGCGGTCTTGCCGATCCGCGCGCCGGCGGTCTTACGGTGCGCTCTATCGCGGGCGGCATGCTGGTTCAGTCGCGCGATTGCGGCAATGTCGATGATCTGGAGTTGAAGGTCGTGACGAAACGGGCGCCAAACAGCTCCGAGCTTGCCGATCTCAAGTTTGCGTTTCGCGTCGCCAAGCACGTCAAGTCCAACGCCATCGTCTACGCCAAAGATGGAGCGACGGCCGGCATCGGCGCGGGGCAGATGAGCCGGGTGGATTCGGCGCGCATCGCCGCGTGGAAGGCCGCCGAAGCCGCCCGGGCGCAAGGCTTGGCGGAGCCGCTGACACGAGGTTCGGTGGTCGCGTCGGATGCTTTCTTCCCGTTCGCGGATGGCCTGCTGACGGCGGCCGAGGCGGGCGTCACGGCCGTCATTCAGCCGGGCGGCTCGATGCGCGACGATGAGGTCATCAAGGCAGCCGATGAGAAGGGGCTCGCCATGGTGCTCACCGGAATGCGGCATTTCCGGCATTAGCGGGTTTAGCTTGCCCGGAACATAGGCACGCCGCGCGGATAGTTCCGCTCGTTGCTTCTAACGGCGGCATCGTCAGGATCTCGACGGAGCCGCCGTGCGCACGAACAGCATCATGAGCGCGCCGACGATGAGGAACGCGAGCACGGCGGACATGCCGATGCGCTGGCTGCCGGAGACCTGCGTGACGAAGGCGACCAGGAATGGCGCGAGGAATGCCGTCACCTTGCCCGAGAAAGCAAACAGGCCAAAGAACTGCGTGATCTTGTCGGCAGGGGCAATGCGCGCGAGAAGCGAGCGGCTTGCGGCCTGCACCGGCGCAGCGACGAGGCCGACGATAATCGCAAATCCGAGGAACACCTTTTCACCCATCGCGGAAAAGGGTGCAGAGCCTGCCGCTTTCTCAGGCGCCTCGAGTGCATAGAGCACATGTGTCTTATCGACGGACAGAATTCCGCTCGATGCGATCAGCAGAACGAGCAGCGAGCCGATGATGACCGTCTTGGCGCCGAACCTGTCATCCAGCCGTCCGCCGATCAACGCGCCGACGGCGCCCACCAGGGTCAGCACGATGCCGAAGATGCCAAGCTCGGTCGGACCCCAGTTGAACACGGATGCGCCATAGATGCCGCCGAATGTGAAGATCGCCGTCAGGCCGTCCGTGTAGAGCATCCGCGCGATCAGAAAAATCATCAGGCTCGGCAGCGAGGGAAGTTGTCTGAGGGTGTCCCACAGCTCCGCGCCCGCCGAGCGTTCTGTGTGAAGGAGCGCTGTCGTTGGGCGCCGATCCGGTACGAATAGAAAGAAGGGGATGATGAAGATCGAGAACCACAATGCGGCGAAGGGACCGGTCAGCCTGTCGCCTTGATGCGTGGAAGTGTCCAGCGCGAGAAGCGGATTGAGCCCCAGCAACGTCTCACTCTTGCCGGGCAGCGGCACGAGAAAGCCCGCCACCAGGGCAAGGCTTGCCAGACCTCCGAAATACCCGACCGCCCATCCTGTCCCCGACAGGCGGCCGAGCTCGTCCTTGGGGGCGAGTCCGGTCATGATCGCATTGGAGAACACGGCCATCAGTTCGGCAGCAACCGTGGCCAGCACGAAGCCTATCAGCACGGCAAAAATCGTCGATGACGAAGCGCCCGGCACCGCGAGCCAGAGCGTACAAAGCCCCGCGAGAAAAATGATCGACAGAACCATCATCCAGACTTTGCGGCGGCCGCGCCCATCGGCGATGGCGCCTAGGAAGGGTGAGCAGACGGCGATCAGCAGGCCGGCGGTTGCCGCTGCGTAACCCCACATTGTCTGCCCGTGAGCGGGGTTAGCCGCAACCATGTTGGCAAAGTAGGGCGCGAATAGAAACGTTTGGACCAGCGTGTAGTAGGGCTGGGAGGCCCAATCGAACAGCATCCAGGACACGCGGGCTCTCAAGGGCGCGCGTATCACCATGCCGCCCGGCGCGGCGTTCGCGGCTATTTCTGTCGCTGTCATCGAACAATCCCCCTGCCCATCCGCCGACAGGAGGGCTGATAGCACAGTTTGTGGCGCACCGTTCGCGCCGTCAGCCGCCCAGAACGATCAAATGGTCGGGCAATTCGTTGGGGTCGGAGGCGCCGGGCGGAAAATGTCGCGCAAGATGTTCGCCCGCGGCCTTTATGGCGGTGATGAAGCCATCGGCTGCGCGTCCTTGCGAGATTTCCGAAGTCAGCGAATCGACGATCTCCTGCCAGGTGCCGCCCGGCACCTTGTCGTCGATCGCCTTATCGGCCAGCACTTCCGCGTGCCGTTCGGCCACCGACACGAAGATCAGCACGCCGGTGCGGCCCTTGGTCGTGTGCAGGTTCTGTACGAGAAACTGCTCGGTGGCCCGTCGCTTGGCATGCAGGTTGCGCACCGAGCGGGGGACCAGTGCGGCGCGGACGTGCTTGGGCCACAACAAGACGAGCAGCACCAGAAACACGACGAGTTGGATCAGGAAGATGTACTGCACCTTCATCCAGGTAAAATGGATGAGCGGCCACGGCGCCAGCAGCGATAGGAGCGCCGCCCACAAGAACGGCACGTAGAGATACGTCTCGCTGGAATCGGTAATGACGGCAACGATCTCACCGGATGTCTTTCTTTCCGCAGCCATGATGGCGGCAGAGATGCGTTCTTCTTCCTCACGCGTGAACAAACTCATGTCGCGCAGTCTTTCTTCATTCTCGTCTCGTCACCACCCGCCCGAGGCGCCGCCGCCGCCAAAGCTCCCGCCGCCCCCCGGCCAGCCCCCGCCGCTGCCTCCGCCGCCGCCGCTCCAGCCTCCACCCCAGTCGCTGGAGCCGCCGGGCACGATTACGATGGGTCCAAACGTGCGCCGGCGTCTTGAGCGCTTGCGATCATAGGGCGACATGTTGTCAGCCATTTGCCGCTCGGAGCGCGATTTCAGCCACAGGATTACCAGAATGATGGCGACCCAGACCGCCAGGTGCTGGAATACGGTCGGGTCGTCCTGAGGCATTCGCGCGCCTCGCGCACGCTCCTTGACGGCCTCCGCATCACCCAGGAGCACATCCTTGATGTCGCGAACGCCGTCCCGGATACCACCTGCGTAGTCGCCGCGGCGGAATTTCGGCAGAACGGCGTTCTCAATGATAATCTTCGACATGGTATCGGTCATGATCGGCTCGAGCCGGCGGCCGACCTCTATACGCACCTTGCGTTCGGCCGGTGCGACGAGCAGCAGGATACCGTTGTCCTTGCCCTTCTGCCCGAGCTGCCATTTGCGCGCGAGCGCTATGGCGTAGTCCTCGATGGTGTAGCCGTCGAGCGAGGGAACGGTGGCGACAGCGACCTGATCGGTGGACGCCTGCTCGAGCGCCTGCAGTTCACGCAGTATCGCGGCGCGATCGTCGCTCGTGAGCAGGCCCGCGTTGTCGACCACCTGTCCGGTGAGTTCAGGAAGTTGGGGTGCTGCGTGCGCAACCAGCGGCCCGGCGAGCAGGATGAGGCACGCGGCGAGGGCTGCCGCGCACCTCAGAGTCGTGATCAGCAGCGCGGACTGCGCCCGGCTAAATCGCATGCGCGCATGGTCCCGCGCGATACGCGCGCCCTCCACGAGCATCGCTTGGGGTACCTGCCGCAAGAATTATTTCTTCGTGTTGAAGTCGACCTTGGGAGCTTTTTGTTCTTCGGCGGGAATGTCGAACGTCGCCATCTCCTTGGCCGATGGGTACAATACCGCGCGCCACCAGCGGCCGGGGATCGTGGTAATTTCGGTGTTATAGACCCGAACGGCCTCGATGTAATCGCGGCGAGCTATGGCGATGCGGTTCTCGGTGCCCTCCAGGGCGCTTTGCAGTGCGAGGAAGTTTTGCCCGCTCTTGATGTCGGGATAGCGCTCGATTACCGCCATCAAACGGCCGAGTGCGCCGGTCAATTGGCTTTGCGCCTCCTGGAATTTCTTCATCGCCTCCGGATCGGACAGCTGATCGGCCGGAAGCTGCACGGAGGTTGCCTTGGCGCGCGCCTCGATGACCTCGGTGAGGACGGACTTCTCTTGGTCGGCAAAACCCTTCACGGTTTCGACCAGGTTGGGAATGAGATCGCTGCGGCGCTTGTACTGGCTTAAAACCTCCGACCATGCGGCCTTCGCCTGCTGCTCATAGGTTGGGATGTTGTTGATGCCGCAGCCCGATGTGGCGAGCGCGGCCAGCAATGCGGACAGCAGCGCCAGCACGCGCATCGCGGAAGCGGTGGATGTCGTCGACATGGTTTCACAATCCTTCCCTGGAGAAGCCCGGTGCTTAACGCGACTGCCGCCCTGCATGGCCTTCAACCCTCGTGCAATTGCGGCAACGCAAGGACTATTGGCAAGAGCGCGAGCCCAGCGTTAGCTGATGCAACGATTAATCGTTTACCACACGCGCCGCTAGTCGTCCGGAGAGGTGGAAAGAAAGCTATTTTGTTTCGAGGAAAAGATTTTCATCGGGCACGCGGACACCGCCACCCTGCCGGCGGCTGCGAGCACGGCGGATCGTCACCTCAAGTAAGTGGAGCCCACATGCGGCCGGTACGCCTCGTTCTCACTGTCATTGCGGCGGTCGCGCCAGCGTCATCGGCGCTAGCCTTCGACCACGGTTGCGGCCGTGCGGTCGAATGTTACGAAAAGGTGCGCCTTGCGGACGTTTACGCGCCCCGCATGCGTTCTGTTGTGGTTCGCCCCGCCATGATCCATCTCTACCGCCGCCCGGCCGAGATCGGCGCGATCGCCGAGCGCGTCGAGATTGCACCGGCGCGCTGGGATTGGGTTCGTCGTCCCGCTATTTGGGACACGAGGGTCGAGCGCGTCATGGTGCGCCCTGCTCAAACGACCTACGTCGATCAGCCCGCCGTCACCAGGGTGGTGCGCGAAACCGTCGTCGTGCGGCCTCAGACCGTGCGCTGGGAACGCAGCCCCGGACTTCTTGGGCGCGAGCGCATGTGCAAGGTCGCGGTTCCTGCCGTCATCCGCGAGGTTGCGCGCGAGGTGGTTGTGACGCCCGCGCGCCGGGTCGCTCACACCACACCCGCCGTCTACGAGACGGTGTCTCGCAGGGTGCTCGTCAGCCCCGGCGGCGTCGACAGGGTGTACATGCCGGCCGTGCACGGCTGGGTTACGCGCCCGGCCGTCGTGAAGCCCGCGCGCGAATATGTCGTCCACACGCCTCCTGTGGCGATCCTGCGACAGGAGAACGTTCTGGTTCGGCAAGGAGGCTATGGCTGGCGGCGCACCCGCTGAGGCGCCCCGGGGCCGAGACCGGCAGCAGGCGTCCCTTCGAGGGCCAGCCGGTGCCGGATGAGTGCCCGTCCAGCCACGACGCAATCGCAGCCAGCCATGACGCACTCGATGCCCGCGGCCCGGATCTCGACGTTAAAGATTTGGCGCTTGGCGCGGAAAGATTTGGCGCTTGGCGCGGCCTGACGGCCAGCCTTATTCCAACGTTGGACCCAATGAATGGGTCATGCGGAACATATGGAGCGGGCGAAGGGATTCGAACCCTCGACCCCGACCTTGGCAAGGTCGTGCTCTACCCCTGAGCTACACCCGCATCCTTTAAGGGGGTCGGCGCTTGCGGCGCCACGAGACCCGCCTTATGGCGCATGTGATGGGCTATTGCAAGAGGCCTTGCGCACCGCTTCAAAACACCGCGACTGATGCTCCAGAACCCCGCCATACGCGGTATTGGGGCAGTTCATACCGCCGGACGCCGCAGTTTTCATTTGACCGCCGCCAACTGACCGCCCGATTCGCGAGCGGCAGCAACGGCGGACAGATTGGCGCCATCCAGGCCATTCAGGACGGAAAGGCCCGGCGCGCCGACCCTGGGGCATCTTGCCGTGCGCTCCTATTTCTTCTGCAGTGTCTGTCCAACCCGCTCCCACGGGTCGGTAATCTGTTCGTGCTTCCCATCCGGGTTGGGCGCAGACGCTATCGGCGCGGAGTCCGCGCAACCCGTCAGTGCGGCGGCCAGGATGACCGCGAACGTTCGTGTCCTCATGTTCCGCGTGCCCTTCGGCTTTCCCGATTCAAGACGTACCCTCTTTGGCAAATAGACCGGATGTTCGCGTCCAACGCCATCGGCGCCGGGCGCGAATGGGTTTCGCTAACGCTTATTTTTGCTTGGTTGGACCCCGACACGTGATGGGCTATTGCAAGAGGCCTTGCACCTAGCGGCTCCGTAGCGCCATGTATCTTATAAACACCGTTCGAAACCGATGAGCCAGGAACAATCACCGCCCGATGCCCAGCCACAGGGTCCCTTGGCACACCGAACCATGGGCCGCAGCCAATTGCTTGCCCATTTGGACGGGCTGGGGATCAAGGCGCACACGGTGGATCACCCGGCCGTTCGCACCGTCGCCGAAAGCTCCACCATCGAACTCGATCTGCCGGGCGCGCATACCAAGAACCTGTTCTTGAGAGACGAGAACGGTGCGCTTTTACTCATTGTCGCCAAAAGTTCCACGAAGGTGGATCTGAAGCGCGTGGCGCGCCGGGCGGGCATGGGCCGGTTGTCGTTCGGCAAGCCCGAGCTGATGATGGCGGTCCTTGGCGTTACGCCCGGCTCGGTGACGGCTTTTTCAGTGCTGAACGACACCGCCAAGCGCGTGCGTGTGGTGATTGACAACGAACTGATGGCTCACGACAGCGTCAACTGCCATCCGATGGAAAACACCGCGACGACGAACATTGCAATGGCCGATCTTTTAAGGTTCATTCGCGCCACAGGACACGATCCAGACATCATGATCGTCACCGGCTCGTGACGGGCGGCCGAGAGTGACGAGGAGACAGCAAACGATGGAATTCGGCAATCGCAGGCCCCAATCCGATGGTGCCGCAGCGGCAGACGTGATCGTCAACGCCACGACGGCAAGTTTTGCAAAGGACGTCATCGAAGCCTCACGCGACATGCTCGTGCTGGTGGACTTCTGGGCTACGTGGTGCGGCCCGTGCAAGCAGTTGGCGCCCGTTCTGGAAAAAGTCGTGCGGAGCTATGGCGGGCGCGTTCGACTGGTAAAGGTCGACGTGGACGCGAACCCTGCCATCGCCGCGCAGCTTCGCATTCAATCCATGCCTACCGTCTACGCCTTCCGGGATGGCCGGCCGCTTGACGGTTTCATGGGGGCGCAGCCGGAGAGCGTGGTTCGCGAGTTCGTTGACCGTCTCGCCGGCGAGGATCTATCCGCCAGCATCGACGACGTCCTCAAGTCGGGCGAGGAGCTTTTGGAACAGAACGATCTTCAGGGGGCCGCAGAAATCTATGCTGCGGTGCTCCAGGAAGACCGCGAAAACGCCGCCGCTCTCGCGGGCTTGGCGCAATGCTATATCAAGAGCGACGACCTCGATCGCGCCCGGCAGACCATCGCACTCGTTCCACCCGATCGGCGTGAACTGCCGGCGGTGCAATCCGTGCAGGCGCAACTGGATCTTGCTGAAAAGATCGCAGGGCTTGGCAGTCTGGGTGATCTGGAGGCGCGTATCGGCGCCAATCCTGCTGATCATCAGGCGCGCTTCGAGCTGGCCATCGCGCTGGCGGGCATGGACCGCAGGGAGGAAGCGATGAGCCATCTTCTCGAGATCGTTCTCCGCGACCGTGCCTGGAACGAGGATGGGGCGCGCAGACAGCTGCTGCAGTTTTTCGACGCCTGGGGCGCCAAGGAGCCCCTGGTCTCCGATGGCCGCAGGCGGCTGTCCTCGATCCTGTTCCGTTGATATGGTCGCACGAGTATCCCGAACTTGCCAATCGAGGCGTGGCCGCCCGCTTGGTCCGGATGGCAGAGGAGAAAAGCGGACGTGGGACTTGGTCAGCGCTACCGCCGCCCTATAGATCTGCCGCCGCGCATTCCGGTTTTTCCGCTGAGGGGGGCCATTCTGCTGCCGCGCGCCACGCTGCCGCTCAACATCTTCGAGCCGCGCTACCTCACGATGATCGATGATGTCATGGCGTCGAACCGGGTCTTGGGAATACTTCAGCCCATGACGGCGCCCGACACGGCGGATGACGAGATATCGGAAAGCCCTCAGGGCAAGGACTTCGGGCTCCACAAGGTCGGCTGTGCGGGACGCATCACCTCCTATAAGGAACTGGACGACGGCCGTTACGTCATAACGCTCAGCGGCGTGGCGCGATTTGAGATCGTGGGAGAGGCCGAGACCGACAAACCGTACCGCATCGTCAGCGCAAGCTATGACCGCTTCGCCGCGGACTTCACGGAAGGCCTCGGCGAGGAGCGTGTCGACCGCGAAAATCTTCTGCGCGTCCTGAAGGCCTACCTGGAGGCCAATCAGCTCAAGACAGATTGGGCTGCCGTTACGCGCGCGTCCAACGAATTTCTCATCAACGCGCTGTCCGTGATGTCGCCGTACGGTCCGGAGGAAAAACAGGCTCTGCTGGAAGCTGCGGATCTCAAGACGCGTGCTGAGGTCTTGGTAGCGCTGGCCGAGATCGAACTTGCCTCCAACGGCGGCAACGGCACGACGCTTCAATAAGCGGGAACTCCCAGCCATGGCTCTTGACGATCCTGATTCCAAGCCGGGCCCGCAATCGCCCGGAGTCGATCCTCGGCTTCTGGAGCTGTTGGTGTGTCCACTGACAAAGACGCGTCTGGAATACGATGCAGTGCGCCAGGAATTGATAAGCCGTGCGGCAGGGCTCGCCTTCCCGATCAGGAATGGTGTTCCGCTTCTGATCGCCGACGCGGCGCGTCATCTTAACGATAACGACCACGCCTGACAGTTTTCCGGAAAGTGGGCGCCGACGACCGAAACGAGACAGGCGCTAGCGATAGATTAACCCCGTTGTTTCAGCTTTTATCAAAGCCGCTGTGGTGCCCTCGGACACGGGTTATGTGTCGAGCATGGCATTGCGTTCAAAATCAAATTGCCCCGGCGAGCCGAAGCTGTCGGTCGCGTCCATCATCCGCTGGCGTGGCCGCGATCTGCCGGCGCGTGCGGGTGTGCTCGGCGCGCGTCTGCTTGCGCTCGCCGCCCTGCTTTTGCTGGCCGGTGGACTGATCGCGGCACAGGACGCGCACGTCATCGTGCGTGCCGTGATTGCTGCCGGCGCGATAGCGGCGTTTTTGGCGGTCCACCTCGCGCTCAATGCGGTATCGGCTGCCCGCGTGCGGGCCACGGCGTTGACGCGTGAAGAAGCTCGCCGCCACGGCGAACGGATCGAAACGCAATTGGAAGCGATCAAGGATGCCCACTGGGAATTGAGCGAGAACGAGGCGCGCTATCGCGATCTGCTGGATTCCCAGGAGGACATGATCTCGCGCCGCGATAGCGAGGGTCGCCATCTTTTCGTCAATCAGGCCTTCTGCCAGACATTCGGGCTGTCTCCCCAGCAGGTCATCGGCAAGCGCTTCCGTCCCAATGTCCTCGACGGGCAATTCCACGGACCGCTGGCGGCCGAGCGGGGACAGCGCCGGTGTGTCGAGGAGCTGGTGTCGACGACCAGAGGCGCGCGCTGGATTGTGTGGGAAGAGCATCTGGTCCGCTCTGCCTCGAGTGCGACTTACGAAATCCAGAGTATCGGACGCGATGTCACCGAGGAGCGCGAAGCCGAAGCGGCGCTGCTGGAAGCGCGCGATCAGGCCGAGACCGCAAATCGCGCCAAATCGCGCTTCCTTGCGGCCATGAGCCACGAAATCCGAACGCCGATGAACGGCATCCTCGGGATGGCGGGGTTGCTGGCGGAAACCGAACTCGCCGAAGAACAGCGCTCCTATCTTTCCGCCATCGATGGTTCGGCGCGCGCGTTGCTCGCGCTGATTGACGAGATCCTGGATTTTTCAAAGATCGAGGCAGGCAAGCTGGAATTGGCGTCGGCGCCATTCTCGCTCATCGACACAGTCGAGGGCGCCGTGCACCTGTTGGCGCCGCGCGCTCATGAGAAGGGGCTGGCCATCAACTTTGAACCTGCCGCGGATTTGCCGGCTCAACTGGTGGGCGACGAGGCGCGCGTGCGCCAGATCGTGCTCAATCTGGTATCCAACGCCATCAAGTTTACGGATGCGGGCGCGATCACCGTGCGGCTCGCGCAGGATCTCGAATCTTCCGGCGGGCGGTTCGTGATCAGCGTGGCGGATACCGGAATCGGGCTCAAGCCCGAAGACGTCTCGCGCTTGTTCCGCGAATTCGAGCAGGCGGAGACAGCGCTGCACCGGCGAAACGGCGGGACAGGTCTTGGCCTTGCGATCTCGCAAAGACTGGCGCGCGCCATGGGTGGAGACATAACCGCGTTTGGCGCGCCGGGCAAAGGTGCAACATTCACGGTACGCCTGAACTTGGCGGCTGCAACCCGCAAGAGCTTCGAGCACGTCCCCAGCTCGTCCTCGGACGTGGCCGAGGCGTCCGCTCGAGGGCTCCGCGTCAACCCGTCACGAGTTGAAAAGCGCAGACCGCGCGTCCTGATCGCGGAGGACAATGAAGTCAACGCCTTGCTGGCGCTGCGCGTGGTCGAGCGCGCCAACTGCGATCCCGTACTCGTGCGCGACGGCGCCGCCGCGGTCGACGCCGTGATGGCCACCGTTACGCAGCGTGATCAACCATTCGATCTCATCCTCATGGACGTATTCATGCCGCGCTTGGATGGGATCCATGCAACGCAGCAAATCCTCAAGCTGTTTGCCGCCCTCGACGTTCCGCGCACCCCGCCACCCATCATAGCGCTCACGGCCAATGCCTTTGCCGAAGATCGCAGGCGCTGCTTGGAAGCCGGCATGAGCGATTATCTTGCCAAACCATTCGACGTGCAGGACCTCAAGTGCCTGCTGGCCCGCTGGACAAGCGACGGCGCGGTGAGCGAAATACGTTCGCAGGACAACTCCGCCGCCTGAGCAGCGATTCGCACAATCGAAAAAGCGTCACGGAATCGTGCTAGCTGTCTTGACGGTGGGGAATCGTCGAAGCGGGTCCAACGGCACAATGCAGGACGCAACGAACGTCGAAACGACAGCGAAGTACGCGCTTCGCAGCCGGGCAGCGGCTTATAGAGCTCTGAGATTTATTGAACTTTCGGCCCAGGTTGCGCCGTTCGTGCGTCGCCCCGAGCCCAAGGTCTACGGCCGTGTGGGAGACCTGGAAGTTCGCCTTGCCAGTACCCGGGTCGAGATCAAGCTCGCCCAGCGGCTGCGCTTTCAAGTGTTCTATGAGGAAATGTCGGCCGTCCCCAGCCGGCTTGCTCAGTTCCGCCGCCGCGATGAAGACGCTTATGACGCCTTTTGCGACCACCTCCTGGTGGTTGACGTGAACGCCAGCGAGCGGCGGGCTCGAGGGCGGCTCGAGGTTCCCAAGGTCGTTGGCACCTATCGTGTCCTGCGCCAGGAAATCGCCGATCAGCGGCTCGGATTCTATACGTCGCGCGAATACGATATCGCGCCTTTGATCGCCTCCAAGCCGGGCTATCGCTTCATGGAGCTTGGCCGCAGTTGCGTGCTGGCGCCTTATCGCAACAAACGCACGGTCGAACTCCTTTGGCACGGTCTTTGGACATATGCCCGCGAGCACCGTATCGATGTGATGCTTGGATGCGCCTCTTTCGGAGGCACCAACCCGCAGGACCATGCTGTGGCGCTGAGCTTCCTGCATCACTTCGCTGGCGCGCCGCCTGGCTGGAGGTGCCGCGCGCACGATGCGATGCATGTGCCGATGAACCTGATGCCCAAGGAGACGGTCGATGCCAAGGCGGCGTTGAGGGTCATTCCGCCCCTCATCAAGGGATATTTGAGGCTGGGCGCATGCGTCGGCGATGGCGCCGTGATCGATCATCAGTTTGGCACGACGGACGTTCTTGTCGTGCTTCCCGTCGAACGCATCGATCCGCGCTACTTCGAGCACTTCGGAGCGCCCGATGAGAAGAAGAGCCGCATCGCCGTGGAGGCCTGAGGTTGCCGTCATCGGGCAATGCTGGATCAGGATCAGGGGATCGCGGTGCTCAATTCCCTCAGGTCCGGTCCACGCCATAGGCCGCGAGCGCCGCCATGTTAACGACGTCGGCGTCGGTCGCGCCGAAGGAGCAGATCTGCACCGAATGCGACAGTCCGACGATGATCGGGCCGATGATTGTCGCGCCGCCGAGTTCCTTCAGCAACTTCGTCGAGATCGACGCAGCGTGGAAGGCGGGCATAACGAGGACGTTGGCCGTGCCTGAGAGTCTGCAGAAGGGATAGTGCTTCATCAGGTTCATGTTCAGCGCGACGTCGGCGGCCATGTCGCCGTCATACTCGAAGTCGACCTGACGCTCGTCGAGGATACGCACGGCTTCGCGCACGACGTCGGAGCGCTCGCCGCGCGGTTGTCCGAAAGTCGAGTAAGCCAGCAATGCAACGCGCGGCTCGATGCCGAAATTGCGCGCCGCGCGCGCTGCCTCGGTTGCGATGTTGGCCAGTTGGCCCGGTGTCGGCATGTCGTGGATCGACGTATCCGCGATGAGGACCGCGCGGCCGCGGCAAAGCGCAAGCGATACGCCGACGACGTGGCGTCCGGGCTTCTCGTCCATGACGCGATGGATCTCGCGATAGACCGTGGTCCAGTTGCGGGTGACGCCCGAGACCATGGCATCGCCGTATCCGTGAGCCACCATAAGAGCGCCGAACACGTTGCGCTCGTTGGCAACCAGGCGTGCGCAATCGCGCTTGAGGTAGCCGCGCCGTTGCAGGCGCGCATAGAGGAACTCGGTGAACTCCTCCACGTGCGGAGAGGTGCGCGTGTCGATCAGTTCGTAGTCGTCACGCAGCGGAATGCCTGCTTCCGCAAAGCGCTGCTTGATGAGATCGCGCGTGCCCACCAGCACCGGCACGCCAAAGCCCTGGTTGTAAAAGGAGTGCGCCGCACGGATGACGGCCATGTCCTCGCCTTCGGCAAAGACGACCCGCTTGGGCTCGTTGCGCACCTTGTCGAAGGTGGATTGCAGCCAGCCCGCCACGGGATCGAGCCGGCCTTTCGAACGCGACACGTAGGCGTCGAGATCGACGATCGGCTTGCGGGCGACGCCGGAATCCATCGCCGCTTTCGCCACGGCTGCGGGAACATGCGAAATGAGGCGGGGGTCGAAGGGTGCTGGAATGATGTAGCCGGGGCCGAACTTGGGGCGCTCACCATGGAAGGCGGCCATCACCTGGTCGGGCACTTCGGCGCGCGCAAGTTCCGCAATTGCTTCGGCGGCGGCGATCTTCATGGCGTCGTTGATCGTCGTGGCCTGTACGTCGAGCGCGCCACGGAAAATGAACGGGAAGCAAAGGACGTTGTTGACCTGATTGGGATAGTCGGAGCGGCCCGTCGCCATCACCGCATCGCTGCGCACCGACTGCACTTCCTCGGGCGTGATTTCCGGATCTGGGTTGGCCATGGCGAAGATGATGGGCCTGTCGGCCATCTTCGCCACCATCTCGCGCGAGAGTACGCCTGCTGCCGAAAGTCCAAGGAAGATGTCTGCGCCCTCGATCACCTCGCCGAGCTGGCGTGCCTGCGTCTTCTGGGCAAACGGCGCCTTGTAGGGGTCCATCAACGCCGTGCGCCCCTCATAGACCACGCCCTCGACGTCGCATACGGTGATGTTCTTGCGCTGCATGCCGATCTTGAGCAGGAGGTTGAGGCAGGCCAGCGCCGCCGCGCCCGCACCCGCGCATACCAGTTTGGCGTCCTCGATCTTCTTGCCAACGACCTTGATGCCGTTAAGCATGCCCGCCGCCACGACGATCGCCGTGCCGTGCTGATCGTCGTGAAAGACCGGGATGTCGAGCAGTTCCTTGAGCTTTTCTTCGACGATGAAGCAGTCGGGCGCCTTGATGTCCTCAAGGTTGATGCCGCCAAACGAGGGACCGAGATAGCGCACGCAGTTGATGAAGGCATCGACATCCTGAGTATCGACGAGCAGGTCGATCGCGTCGATGTCGGCGAAGCGCTTGAACAGGGCGGCTTTGCCCTCCATCACGGGCTTGGCGGCCAGCGCACCCAGATTGCCCATGCCCAGAATGGCGGTGCCGTTCGATACGACGGCTACCATGTTGCCTTTGCTGGTGTAGTTGTAGGCATCCGCAGGGTCCTGGGCGATGGCCTGCACGGGAATGGCCACGCCGGGAGAATAAGCCAAAGCGAGGTCACGTTGCGTCGCCAGCGGCTTGGTGGGCGTAATCTCCAACTTGCCGGGCTTGCCGCTCGCGTGGAATTGCAGGGCTTCTTGCGCCGTGAAGCGCGCCGCCTGGAATTGTGTCGCCATGGATGCGTGCAACCTGTTTGTATAATGTCTTTGCGGGGCAATCCGCCGGATGCGGCCTCTGGGACCGCGGTTTGGCGGTGAAACAAAGGGCACACTAGGTTGCGCTGCCCGGCGGCACAACCTATGCAAAGCCGAGGCTTTCGTAGTATCGCGGACCCCGCCTCGCAAGGCACCGCAGCCTGCGGTCCACTTCTGAATGCAACAAGGTTATCGCCGCAACGCCATGGCAAAGCAGCGCACACCAAAGGGGGAGGCCGAGGCCTGCGACGATGTGCCGGAGAGCGCCGGCGCTGCTGCGGCTTACGGAGTGCGATCAACCGCAGGCGCCCCCTCAATCGAGGCGACGCCGTCCATGGCGCAGTACCTGGAGATCAAGGCTGCCAATCCCGATTGCCTGCTCTGGTACCGTATGGGTGATTTCTACGAGCTGTTCTTCGAGGATGCGGTTGCCGCTTCCCAGGCGCTCGGCATCGTGCTCACCAAGCGCGGCAAGCACCAGGGACAAGACATTCCGATGTGCGGCGTGCCGATCCATCGCGCCGACGAATACCTCCAGCGGCTGATCCGCCAGCACTTCCGCGTCGCCGTGTGCGAGCAACTCGAAGACCCGGCCGAAGCCCGCAAGCGTGGCGCCAAGGCGGTGGTCAAGCGTGACGTCGTTCGGCTCGTGACGCCCGGAACGCTGACCGAGGAAGCGTTGCTCGATGCCAGAGTGCGAAATTATCTCACCGCCATCTTCAGGGTTGCCCCAGGGGTTGAGGGATCCCCCGGTGCGGCTTTCTCGTTGGCGCTCGCCTCGGTCGACATCTCCACGGGCGAGTGTGAAATAGGTGAAGTGTCCGAAAGCGACTTCCCCGGGGAGCTGGTGCGCCTTGCGCCAACCGAAGTGCTCGTGCCGGATGGCCTTATTGCCGATCAAGGGCTCGTGAAGTGGATCGAGATTGCCGGCGGCAAGGAGACGCCGTTGCCTGGACAATACTTCGACAGCGCCGCGGGCGAGCGCGATTTGAAATCGGCGCTCGGCGTGCGCGAGCTTGGAGCGTTCGGAACATTCACGCGTGGGGAACTCGCCGCGGCCGGCGCCCTGCTCAAGTACATCGATCTGACCCAGATGGGCCGCAAGCCGCTGCTGCGTGCGCCCCGCAAATCCGGGATCGCACGCGTCATGGCCATTGATGCGGCCAGCCGCACGAGCCTTGAACTCGTCAAGTCTTCCTCGGGCGACAAGGCGGCAAGCCTGCTGGCGGCAATCGACCGCACGGTCACGGCACCTGGCGCGCGCGAGTTGCAGGCGCGGGTCGCCTCGCCGCTCAGCGATCCCGGTGAAATCGACCGGCGCCTCGATGCGATTGGCTTCCTTCACGAGCGCTCGCGCTTGCTCGATGCGCTGCGGACGGCGCTTCGTTCGGCGCCCGACATCGCGCGCGCACTATCGCGCCTTGCATTCAATCGCGGCGGTCCGCGCGACCTGGGCGCGATACGCGACGGCCTTGCCGCGGCTAGGTCTTGCGCGAAGGATTTGGAGGAGGCGTCGGGCGCGCTCGGGCTGCCGGATGCGCTTTCCAGGATAGTCGCCGACCTCCAGGCTACCGAAGCCGACGAGCTTGCCGTGGCCTTGGCGCGTGCGCTCGGCGCGGAGCTGCCGCACCTCAGACGCGACGGTGGGTTCATCAAAGCCCGTTATAGCGCCGATCTCGACACCGCGCGCGATCTTCGCGACGACAGCCGCCTCGTAATGGCGGGGCTGGAAGCGCGGTACGCGGAACAGACCGGAATCAAGTCTCTCAAGGTTCGCCACAACAACATCCTGGGCTTCTTCATCGAGGTTACGCAGCTCAACGCCAGGCCGCTGCAATCGGCGCCGCTGAATGAAATCTTCCGGCATCGCCAGACCATGGCCAATGCGATGCGCTTCACGACCTCTGAACTCGCCGAGATCGAAGGCCAGATCGCCTCTGCGAACGAGCGGGCGCACAATCTCGAACAGGAAATCTTCGCCGAGCTTCAGGCGGCCGCCGCGGCGCGCGAGAAGGCCTTGTCCCGGATCGCATCCGCGCTTGCCGAACTCGATGTTTTCGCCGCACTGGCCGTGCTTGCGCTCGAGCAGGGCTACGTGCGCCCCATTGTCGATGGTTCGGAGAGCTTCGATATCCGTGGCGGCCGCCATCCCGCCGTCGAGCAGGCGCTCGCAAAGGCGCAATCGGGCGCATTCATCGAGAACGACTGCGTGCTTGGGCGCGCCAGCGCACCCTCGGCGCCGCCCGGCTTCGACGAGTTGCCCGAGGCGCGGATCTGGCTCGTGACGGGCCCGAACATGGCGGGCAAGTCGACGTTCCTGAGGCAGAATGCCCTCATCGCCGTACTGGCTCAGATGGGATCGTTCGTGCCTGCGCGGTCTGCCCACATCGGTGTCGTCGACCGGCTGTTCTCGCGTGTCGGCGCATCCGACGATCTGGCGCGCGGGCGTTCCACCTTTATGGTCGAGATGGTGGAGACGGCGGCCATTCTGAATCAGGCCTCCGAGCGCTCGCTCGTCATCCTGGATGAAATCGGCCGGGGAACCGCGACCTTCGACGGGTTGTCGATCGCCTGGGCGACGGTGGAATATCTCTCCGCATACGTGAAGGCGCGCTCGCTGTTTGCCACCCACTACCACGAGCTGACGGTCTTGGCCCGGCGCATGCCCAACATCGCCAATGTGACCATGGACGTCGCGGAGTGGCACGACGAGATCGTTTTTCTGCACAAGGTCAAGGCGGGCGCCGCGGACCGGTCCTATGGCATTCAGGTCGCCAAACTGGCGGGCTTGCCCCATGAGGTCATTGGGCGGGCGCGCGAAGTTCTGGATGTTCTGGAGAAGGGCGACCGGCGGCCGGACGGTAAGGGGCAAAGTGGGCTCGAGGAATTGCCGCTGTTTGCCGCCGCGCGCCCCAAGAGTTTCCAGGCGGCGGCCGGACCATCGGCGGTCGACAAGGCGCTGGAGCAAATCCGTCCCGACGAGTTGTCTCCACGGGCCGCGCTGGAGAAGCTCTATGAGTTGAAGGCGCTGGCGGCTTCCATCAAGACGAAATAGACGTAAGGACATGCAGAAAGCGCCGCCCTACTTCGATCCCGTCGCCCTTCGCCAGGAGCTTACCAGGATCTATCACGATGCCGGCGACCCGGCGGACGCGCGGCCCGCGGTACTCGACCGGCTCAAAGAAGTTGTCGGTGTCGCGCGCCAGTCTGCGCGCCTGAGACTGGAGGAATCGGGCAACGGCCGCGCGTGTGCGGCCGCGCTCTCCTACTTCCAGGACGAACTAATCCGTCTTGCTTACGATTATACCGTCGCCCACGTTTATCGCGCCACGAACCCGTCGGATGCCGAACGGATGTCGGTTGTCGCGACCGGCGGCTATGGCCGCGGTTTGCTCGCGCCCGGTTCCGACATCGACCTGCTGTTCCTGCTGCCCTACAAGCAGACACCGTGGGGTGAGAGCGTGGCCGAGTACATGCTCTATATCCTGTGGGATCTCGGCTTCAAGGTCGGCCACGCGACGCGCACCGTCGACCAGTGCATCAAGCTGTCGATCGGCGACATGACGATCCGCACCGCGTTGCTCGATTCTCGTCTGGTCCACGGCGACGGCCAGTTCGACGCCGAACTTGAGCATCGCTTTCGCAGTGAGGTCGTGGCGGGTACGGCGCGTCAGTTCATCGACGCCAAGATGTCCGAGCGCGATGAGCGGCTGAAGCGGTCCGGAGAAAGCCGCTACAAGGTGGAGCCCAACGTAAAGGACGGAAAGGGAGGGCTGCGCGACCTCCATACGCTGCATTGGCTGTCGAAGTACATTTTCGGCCAGGAGGTCGGACACGCAACCGTCGAGGCGGGCATTTTTACGCCTGAAGAGGCTCAGACCTTCCGCCGGTGCGAGGACTTCCTTTGGACGGTGCGTTGCTTTCTGCATTTCATGCGGGGGCGTGCGGAGGAGGTCCTGTCCTTCGAGTATCAGGCGCCGTTGGCCGAGAAGCTGGGTTACACGGCGCATGGCGGCTTGCGCGCCGTCGAACGCTTCATGAAGCACTACTTCCTCATCGCCAAGGAAGTGGGCGATCTTTCAACTATTCTATGCGGCGCGCTGGAAATGCAGCAGCTCAAAACCGCGCCGGGCCTCAGCCGCTTCCTCAAACCGCTGGGCTGGGCCGGACGGCGGGAGTTGCGGCAGAAGACCGATTTCCGCGCCGACAACGACCGGCTCAACGTCGCCGATCCGGATGTCTTCAAGCGAGATCCCGTCAATCTTATCCGCTTCTTCGCCCATGCGGAGACAACGGGCGGGTTCCTTCATCCCAATGCGGTTCGCCTTTTGCGGCAATCGTTGCGCCTCATCGGTGCAGACCTGCGAAACGACCCTGGAGCGAACCGGATTTTCATTGATTTGATGACGTCGAAGGGCAACCCCGAGGCAACGCTGCGGCGCATGAACGAGGCGGGGGTTTTGGGCCGCTTCGTTCCGGAATTCGGGCGCGTCGTCGCCATGATGCAGTTCAACATGTATCACCACTACACCGTGGATGAGCATCTGCTGCGCACGGTGGGTAATCTCGTCGACGTGGAGAAGGGCGGGCTCAACGCGGAGCTCCCGCTCTCGACAACCCTCATCAAGACGATCAAGAACCGCCGCGCCCTGTTTGTTGCGGCCTTCCTGCACGATATCGGCAAGGGTCGAAAAGAAGATCACTCTATCGTCGGCGCCAGGATTGCGCGAAAACTGTGTCCGCGGTTCGGTCTTTCTGCGGCCGAGACGGATCTTGTCGCCTGGCTGATCGAAGAGCACCTCACGATGAGCAATGTCGCGCAATCGCGCGACATATCCGACCCCAAGACGGTGCAGGATTTCGCGGCGCGCGTGCAAAGCCCCGAGCGCCTGAAGCTTCTTTGCCTTCTGACCGTTGCTGACATTCGCGCCGTCGGGCCCGGGGTGTGGAACGGCTGGAAAGGACAGCTTTTGCGAACCCTCTATCACGAGACCGAACCGCTCGTGGCAGGTGGACATACCCAGATTCAGCGTCGTGAGCGCATCGAGGAAGCACAGGCGGCGCTCAGATCTGCGCTGGCCAGATGGCCCGCCAAGGATGTTGAGCGCTTCATCGGCCGTCATTACCCGAACTACTGGCTGAAGACGGATACGAATACGCAAGTGGAGCATGCCGAACTGCTGCTTGGTGCCGACATGGAGGGAAAGAAACTCGCCACCCGCGTCAAGACGGATGCCTTCACGGCCATTACCGAGCTAACGGTTTTCGCACCCAACCATCCGCGCCTGCTTGCGCTGTTTGCGGGTGCGTGCGCGGCCGCGGGCGCCAACATCGCAAGCGCCATGATCACGACAACCCGTGACGGGTTCGCGCTCGACACGTTCTTGCTCAACCGGGAATTTCAGGACGACGAGGATGAGTTGCGGCGCGGCAAGCGCATCGGCGAGACGATCGACCGGCTCTTGTTGGGGCAGGAGCGGCTCGCCGCCCTTCTTCGAAAGAGGCGGCCCAACGAGCGCGCCGTAGAAGCGTTCACCGTCGAGCCAGAGGTTCTTCTCAACAATGCCCTGTCGGAGCGGCTGACGGTCATCGAAGTGGCGGGACGCGACCGGCCTGGCCTGCTCTACGATCTCACCTCGACCCTGTCGGATCTGTCCCTCGACATTGCCTCGGCTCACATCACCACATTCGGTGAGAAGGCCGTGGACGTCTTCTATGTCACCGATCTGACGGGCAAGAAGATCGAGAGCGAGACACGCCAGCACGCGATACGCGATCGGCTGGTGAAGGTTCTCAGCAATGAGGACGTCGAAAAGAAATCGCAAGCCGCGACGTGAACGTGACGCGGGAGGCTCAATTCATAACCGGCGCGGTTTGAGAATGTCCGCAGTTCAGAGCGGCTGTGTGCCTTTTTTCTGCTCCATAGATCCGCAGCCTAGTGGGGGGAATATTGGCGCCGGGTGCGGCCTTTGCAGCCCGCAGGAGGAAAAATGCGGGTCATCCTTGGCTCGATCATTTCCCGACTCGATCCCTGCTGCGAGGATCCCAGTACAAATCCGTAAGGTTCCCGTTGGTTTATGTCGCCAGTGGGTGCTTATGCGCAATTGTGGCGTTGCGGGCTCTTGGCTGTGCTGCATGTAGCTCTTGCGAGCGTCCTCGAACCTCGTTACCTCGCTGGGCCCATGAAACTCTATCGCTCGTTCGCAACCGTTGGCGGCTTGACCCTCCTCAGCAGGGTCCTTGGTTTTGTCCGTGACATCCTAATTGCCGCGACCTTGGGCTCGGGATGGGTGGCGGACGCCTTCGTCGTTGCCTTCCGTTTCCCGAACCTGTTCCGCCGTCTGTTTGGCGAGGGCGCATTCAACTCGGCCTTCGTGCCGATCTTCGCCAAGAAGCTCGAGGGCGACGGAAAGGATGCAGCGCGGCAATTCGCCGAGGAGGCGATGAGCGGCCTCGTCTTCGTTCTGCTCATCCTGACCATCGTCGCCGAGATCGCGATGCCGGTGTTCATGTATGCGCTGGCGCCGGGCTTCGACGTGCAGCCGGAGAAGTACGAACTTGCGGTGCTGCTGACGCGCATCACCATGCCTTACCTCTTGTGCATGTCGCTCGTGGCGCTGATGTCGGGCGCGTTGAACTCGGTCGGCAAGTTCGCCGAGTCTTCGTCGGTATCGATCGTGCTGAATTTTTCGATGATGGCGGCGACGCTGTTGTCGATCTGGTGGGGATACAAGGCGGAGCCCGCGGCCGGCGTCATCCAGGCGTGGGGTGTGTTCGCGGCAGGAATTCTGCAACTTCTGCTGCTCATGTGGGGCATGAGCCGCAACGGCCTTTCGCTCAGATTGCGCTGGCCTCGCTGGACGCCGGACCTTCGCCGGCTCTGGCAATTGGGTGTGCCGGGCATCGTCTCGGGCGGCGTCACCCAGCTCAACATCGCCATCGGCACGGTGATTGCCTCGATGCAGCCGGGTGCAGTCTCGCATCTCTACTACGCCGACAGGATCTACGAACTGCCGCTGGCGATCGTCGGGATCGCGGTGGGCGTCGTGCTGCTGCCCGACATCGCGCGCAGCTTGCGCTCGGGCGATCATGCGGCGGTGACCGACAACCAGAATCGCTCTTTGGAATTCGCCATGATGCTGACGGTTCCCGCAGCCGTAGCGATTGCGGTGATGCCGACCCAGATCGTGCAGGTGTTGTTCGAGCGTGGGGCCTTCCAGACCAGCGACACCTCGGCGACAGCGGCCGTGCTGGCCCTGTTCGCCGCCGGGCTGCCTGCGTTCGTCATGATCAAGGTGTTTTCGCCTGCCTACTTCGCGCGCGAAGACACCAAGACGCCCATGCAATACGCCACCATAAGCCTGATCGCGAACACGCTGGGTTCCATCGTGCTCTTTTTCGCCTTCCGGACCATCGGCTGGGCGCCGGAACTCGGTATCGCGATTGCCACCTCGTTCGGAGGCTGGCTCAACGCCTGGCTGCTCTGGTCGACGTTGAAGAAGCGCGGCGACTTCGAGATCGATCAGCGCTTCAAGCGTAACCTGCCCCTCATCCTGCTCGCCAGTCTGGCGATGGCCGGCATGCTCCATGCCGCGTTGTTCGTCCTGGAACCGTACATGGCGCGCCAGCAGGGGTTCCTGGTCCAGAGCGGCGCGCTGGGGCTCCTCGTTGCGATCGGACTGGTGACCTTCGGCGCCATAATCCTCCTCACGGGCGTCATGTCGGCGGCCCAGATCAGGCGGTTTCGCCGCCGCGCCGGGTAATGACGCCAGGCGCTTGCCACACCCGTCCCGGCGGGCCATAACCCGCGCCGGAAATCCAAATCACTGGTGGACGAAATGAAAGTCACTCCGCGCGTCTTCTCGGGCATGCAGCCGACCGGCAGCCTGCATCTGGGCAACTATCTGGGCGCCATGGTCAACTGGATAAAAATGCAGGATACGCACGAATGCATTTATTGCGTCGTGGATATGCATGCGATCACCGTCTGGCAAGATCCCGCGGAACTGAGGAACTCGATTCGCCTGGTTACCGCGGCCTACATGGCGGCCGGACTTGATCCCAAGAAGAGCATCCTGTTCAACCAGTCGCAGGTTTGCGAACACGCCGAACTGGCCTGGGTGTTCAACTGCGTGGCACGCCTGGGCTGGCTCGATCGCATGACGCAGTTCAAGGAGAAGGCGGGCAAGGACAAGGAACGCGCCTCCGTCGGGCTCTACGCCTATCCCAACCTGATGGCTGCCGACATTCTGGCTTATCGCGCCACGCACGTGCCGGTCGGCGAGGATCAAAAACAGCACCTGGAGCTGGCGCGCGACATCGCGCAGAAGTTCAACAATGATTTCTCCAAGCAGATCATCGCTGCGGGATTTGCCGATGGTATCTTCTTCCCGCAGCCCGATCCCGTCATCACGGGGCCGGCGACCCGCGTCATGAGCTTGCGCGATGGGACCAAGAAGATGTCGAAGTCGGACCCTTCAGACCTATCGCGCATCAACCTGACCGACGATCCCGATATGATCGCCAAGAAGATCCAGAAGGCAAAGACCGACCCGGAGCCCATCCCGGCGGACGAGGCCGGCTTTGCCGGTCGCCCCGAGGCCGAAAATCTCGTCGGCATCTATGCCGCGCTGGCCGACCGGCCGGTTGAAGCCGTGCTGAAGGATTTTGGCGGTCAGCAGTTCTCGACCTTCAAGAAGGCCCTTGCCGAGGTCGCTACCGAGAAGCTGGGCGCCATCGGCGGCGAAGCAAAAAGGCTGATGGCAGACCCGGCCGCGATTGATAAGGTCCTGGCCGACGGGGCGGCGCGGGCGCGCGCCATCGCCAAACCCGTCATGGATCACGTGAAGGACATCGTCGGGTTTGTCCGTTCGTGATCGCAACAGGCAGGAGAAGATGCCCCTTGCCCGGGCACAGGGAGGCGACGGCAGCATGACCAGCATGAAGCCCCGGCGTTCCTTCGAGGCCGGCCATAGCCGCAAGTTCCTGCTTGTCGTCGACGAGAGCCAGGAGGTCGAAAGCGCCCTCTACTACACCGCCGCGCGCGTGCAGCGCTCATCGGGCATGATCGTGATGCTGTATGTCATCGAGCCGGGCGAGTATCAGCATTGGAGGGGTGTGCGCCAGAAGCAGCTCGAGGAAGAGACCAACAAGGCCAAGGCGCTCTTTCGCCTGTTTCGCCGCAAGCTCAACCTGGCCGGGTTCGAGGACGTGCCGTCGGAGGAGGTCATCCGCGAGGGCGTGCCGGCCGAGGCCATCGTTCAACAGATCGGTGAGGACGAGGACGTGGCAATCCTGGTTCTGGGTGCAGCAACCGATGCCAAGGGGCCGGGCCCCCTCGTCTCTTCGCTGGCGGCTGGCAAGGTGGCCGGCGGCTTCCCGGTCCCGATCACCGTTGTCCCTGGAAAACTTTCCTTGGAAGAAATCAAAGCCTTGGCTTGAGGGCCGGACGCGACCTCGACAAAGCCGTGGCCGTGGCCTATATTTCATAGAGTTTAGAACAGTTCTAACGGGTGTTTGACGCCCGTCAGCGAAAGGGCGCTACGCGCTGTGGCCCCGCCAATAAAGGCTTTTCACTGATGTTCATCCAGACCGAAGCAACGCCCAACCCTTCAACCCTGAAATTCATGCCCGGAAAGTCAGTCCTGGCGTCCGGCACCGCCGATTTCCGTTCCCGTTCCGAGGCAGGCAAGTCGCCGCTCGCAGCGCGCTTGTTCGACATCGACGGCGTGGAGGGGGTGTTTCTGGGGTCCGACTTCATCTCTGTCACAAAAGGTGACATCGAGTGGCAGCACCTGAAGCCCGTCGTGCTCGGCGCCATCATGGAGCATTACATGTCGGATGCGCCTGCGGACCAGAACGAAGGCGCAAACGACGAGACCGAAGAGCTTTACGATCCCGACGACGAAGACACGGTCGCCACCATAAAGGAACTGATTGAAACGCGTGTGCGCCCGGCCGTCGCGCAGGACGGCGGCGATATCACGTTCTCGGGCTTCAGGGAGGGTATCGTCTATTTGCACATGCGCGGTGCGTGTGCGGGATGCCCCAGTTCCACCGCTACGTTGCGCCATGGCATAGAGAACCTGCTCAAGCATTTCTGCCCCGACGTTCAGGGGGTGGAGGCGGTCTGAACGCCCCACTCGGGCACGAGTGCCGAAATCGTGAAACCCCGCGGCTTTCGCGGGGTTTTTCATAGCTCCTCTCGGGCGCAATCGCCCCGATGAGAGCCAAAGCCGAAAACGGAGACAGACCCATGACCGGCATGAATGACGAAGATACGCGCGGCGCAATCAGTCCCGCAGCGCTGGATCAGATTTTCATCAGCGCCCGCACCCACACCAGATGGCTGCCCAGGCAGATCTGCGACGACACGCTGCGCCAGCTCGTCGACATCCTCAAACTCGGCCCCACAAGCGCCAACTGCTCACCAGCCCGCATCGTTTTCGTGAAATCGCGCGAGGCGAAGGAACGCTTGAAGCCGCATTTGAGCGACGGCAACCGGGACAAGACCATGGCTGCGCCCGCGACGGCTATCATCGGGCAGGATCTGCGTTTCTACGATCGGCTGCCCAAACTCTTCCCGCATACCGACGCGCGCTCGTGGTTCGCCGGCAACGACGCCAAGATCCGCGAGACGGCTTTCAGGAACTCCTCACTGCAAGGCGCGTATCTCATCATCGCGGCCCGCGCCCTGGGGCTCGATTGCGGGCCGATGTCGGGTTTCGACAACGCAGGCGTCGATTCGGCGTTCTTTGCTGGCACCGACATCAAGTCGAACTTCCTGTGCAATCTGGGCTACGGCGACGCATCGGAGCTGCGCCCGCGAAGTCCGCGCCTTGCCTTCGGCGAGATGGCGCAGATAGTCTAGGAACCGGGGTCCTATGAACGTTCTCGCCTTCGATACCTGTTTGGATGCCTGCTCGGTCGCTGCCGGTCGCGGGTTGCGCAGCCTGTCGCCTTCGATCGTTTCCCTTTTCGAACCGATGTCCAGCGGCCAAGCGGAACGTCTCGTGCCCATGATCCAGGAGGCGCTGACCGCAACCGGCATGAGGGTCGAGGATCTGGACCGCATCGCCGTCACTTGTGGCCCGGGAACATTCACCGGAACGCGCATCGGGATTGCCGCCGCGAGGGCACTGGCGCTTGTTGCCGGCACACCGGTAGTGCCCGTTTCAACGTTGCACCTCATGGCGATGAATCCTGCGGCCAGCGCCGCAGGCGCGGACGAACTGGCCATCGCCACCGATGCACGTCGCGGAGAGGTCTATATCGAGCGTTTCGACCCGCACACGCTGGCTTCGCGCGCCCCTGCCGCAGCGCTGGCGATCGAGCAAGCCGCGCGTCAGCTTCATGGCGGCAAGGTCGTGGTGGCGGGTTCGGGCGCGCAGGCGGTTGCATATGCGGCGCGCGACCTCGGCAAGGAAGCGAGGGCCATTGTGCAACACCTATTGCCAGATTCTGTAGACGTCCTTTTCGACGCCATGCGGATGAGGCAGTCTACGAGCGTTCAAGCTGTTTACTTGCGTGCGCCCGATGCCAAACCCCAACTCAAGGCGGCTCTCGCATAGGACTGCCGAGGCATGATGTCGAACGTGACACCGTTCCGTAACGTAAAGCACATCTCGCTGCTATGGGCGGCGCCGGAGCGCGCGGGCGAGATTGCAGCGCTCCATGGGCGTCTATTCGATGATCGCTGGGACGAGACGTCGATAAAGTCTCTGTTGGAACATCCAGCCTCCACGTCGCTGATCGCCGTGGCGGGCGATCCCAAGACCATCAAGGGCTTCGTGATTGCGCAACTCGCCGCTGACGAAGCCGAGGTTCTCTCCATTGGCGTGGCGCCCGATTGGCAGCGCGCCGGGCTGGGCCAGATGCTGCTGGAGGGCCTTGCCCGCGCTTCCAGGAAAGGTGAGGCGCGCCGCATCTTCCTGGAGGTGGCGGAGGATAACGCCGCCGCCTTGGCCCTGTACCGTAAGGTGGGCTTCAGGGAGAGCGGGCGGCGCAAGAAATATTATCATCGGTCGGGCGGCGTCGCGGATGCGCTCGTTCTTGTTCTGGCGCTTTGAGGCAGAAACCGCCGGCCCGGTCACTTCGAGCCGTGAGGTGGACGATGTCGGCAGGCTGTGCCTATAAGTCGAAGGTTGGTCCATCGTTCCCTTTTTTCGTGGTTTGAGCGCCAGAACCATGCCGGCAACGCGCCAGGATTCTCAGACGCGCATAGAGGCGCGATGCAGCGAGCAGGGCTTGCGCATGACAGGCCAGCGCCGCACGATTGCGCGCGTGTTGAGCCAAGCGCGCGACCATCCCGATGTGGAGGAGGTGCACCGCCGCGCCAACGCGATCGACGCGCGAATTTCGCTGTCGACAGTCTACCGAACGCTCAAGCTGTTTGCCGAGAAGGGTATTCTCGAAAGGCACGAGTTCCGCCACGGCGGGCCGGGTCGCGGTCGCTACGAGGTTGCATCGCGCGGGCATCACGACCATCTCGTCGATGTGGAGTCAGGACGCGTGATCGAGTTTTCCAACGAGGAGATCGAGGCGCTGCAGGAGCGCGTGGCGCGTGAACTCGGCTTCACGCTCGTCGGGCATCGTCTCGAGCTATATGGCATCCCGCTTTCAAAGAAGAAGGCGAGGCGTGACGGCTGACGTCCAAGGCATGTCATGAGCCAGGATACTGCGAAGATGGAGTTGCCGGGCGGCGCGGAGGGTCTCGCGCAACAGCCCTTCAGCAGACTGCGCGCCGGCGGCGTGCTCGCGCTCTTCATGGCGTTGACCGTGCCGCTCATGCCGCTCCAGGCAGCGCTTCTGAAAATATCGCCGAAAGCGGCGCGCCGCTTTCCGCATTGGTATCATCGCCAGGTGTGCCGGGTGCTCGGCGTCAAACTCACGATCGATGGTGCGGTCGTGCGCGATTGCCCCGTGCTGCTCGTGTCCAATCACACATCATGGCTGGACATTCCGGTATTGTCCGCCGTTGCACCCGTATCGTTCGTCGCGAAGAAGGAGGTCGGCAGTTGGCCCTTCGTATCGTCTCTCGCGCGGCTGCAGCGCTCGGTATTCGTCGATCGCGCGCGCCGGCACGCGGCGGGCGAGACGGCCGGCGAGATCACGAAACGGCTGAAGATGGGGGATGCGATCGTGCTGTTTGCGGAAGGCACCTCGAGCGACGGCAATCGCGTGCTGCCCTTCAAGACGTCGCTTTTTGCGTCCGTGAAGCCGGCTCGCACAAACGGCGGGGGCGGCCAAGGCGAAAAGCCTGCTAGCCCTGCCGCCACAGACGGGCCGGAGGCCATGGTCCAAACGCTCGCCGTCGTCTACACGCATCTGCATGGGGTACCCATCGGCCGGGCCGACAGGCCGCGCGTGGGGTGGTATGGCGATATGCAAATGCAATCGCACGCATGGGCGCTTCTGGGCGCTGGACCACTGGCGGTTACCATCGTCGTTTCGCCACCCGTCCCCTTGAGCGACTTTGCCGACCGAAAGGCTCTTGCGATGTCCAGCGAGCGCACGGTTCGCGCAGCGGTGCACCGCATCCTGCGGGATCGGGGGCCGGGAGACCCCATGCAACCGGTCGAACCCCCGGCGGAAGCGCGCAAATCGCGTCCCGCAAGGGCCGTCAGGGGTGAAAAATGGACATAACCCCCGCTTGGTGTGCTATCGCAGCGGCCAAAGGCGCCAACTTTTGCAACGGAACCCGCTTCGCATGGGCCAAACCCGAAACCTGGACATCGAGGATCGCGCAGTGACGGCAAGCGATGCCGCACAAGATCGGCCCGCAACCAAGGCGGTATACGTTAAGACGTTCGGCTGTCAGATGAACGTCTACGACAGCGAGCGTATGGTGGAAGCGCTGGCACGCGAGGGCTACGGCGTAGCCGATACCCCCGACAACGCCGATCTCGTCATTCTCAACACCTGTCACGTTCGCGAGAAGGCAGCCGAGAAAGTCTATTCCGAACTCGGGCGCTTGAAGCAGCTCAAGGATCAGCGGCGCGCCGGCGGCAAGCAGACCGTGATCACGGTTGCAGGGTGCGTTGCCCAGGCCGAAGGCGCAGAGATCACCTCCCGTCAGCCCGCCGTCGATCTTGTCGTCGGGCCTCAAAGCTATCATCGCCTGCCGTCGCTCATCGGCCGCGTCACAGGCGGGGAAACGCGCATCGTCGAGACGGAGTTCGCGCAAGAAGACAAGTTCCAGACCTTGCCGGAACGCGCGGCGCAGCGAAACCCGAGCGCGTTTTTGACCGTGCAGGAAGGCTGCGACAAGTTCTGCTCATTCTGCGTCGTGCCCTATACGCGCGGCATCGAGGTCTCGCGCCCGCTTGCCGACATCGAGAAGGAGGCGCGCAAGCTCGTTGCCTCCGGCGTGCGCGAACTGACCCTGCTGGGTCAGAACGTCAACGCCTACCATGGGCCGGGTCCCGGCGGCCGGCCGGTCTCGCTGGCGGGGCTTCTCGACAGGTTGGGCGCCATCGAGGGGCTCGCGCGGCTGCGCTACACGACAAGCCATCCGCGCGACATGACCGATGATCTGATCGCTGCCCATGCCGGGAATCCGAAACTCATGCCGTTTCTGCATTTGCCGGTGCAGTCGGGATCTGACCGCATCCTGGCCGCCATGAACCGCAAGCATACGGCCGAGGAATACCTGCGCCTCATCGCGCGCATCCGTGCGGCGCGACCCGACATTGCCATGTCGAGCGACTTCATCGTCGGCTTCCCCGGTGAGACCGAGGCCGATTTCGAGGCCACGCTGGACTTGGTTCGCGCAATCGGCTTCGCCCAGACTTTTTCCTTCAAATATTCCGCCCGGCCCGGCACCCCGGCCGCCACCGCCGAGGATCAGGTACCCGTGGAGGTCAAGACCGAACGCCTTGCCCGGCTTCAGGATTTGCTGGAAAGCCAGCAGGCGGCCTTCAACGCCGCCTTGGTGGGCCACGTTGTACCGGTGTTGTTTGAGCGCAAAGGCCGTCACGACGGCCAGATCGTGGGCCGTTCACCCTATCTGCAACTTGTCCACGCCGATGCCGGTCCCGATCTGATCGGTCAGGTCCGGCCCGTGGCCGTCCGCTCGGCCAGCCAGCTGACCCTCTCGGGCGTCATCGAGGCGGCATAACTCGGGTTTACCCGGCGATGTTGCTCCCGCCGCACTTCCCGTGGCACGTTGGGAGCACTAAATTCCTGGGTCAAGGCGCGGCGGGGTTACGATTCGCCCGGTTTCGCAAACAGTGGCTGTTGAAGGAGATTCCAGACTTGGCAGGTTTTCGCGGGCTTCCCGCTTCAACCTCGCGTCGCGAGGGTAAGACCGAGGCGCAGGGCGCCCGGGTCGTCGTTCCCTTCGAGGACAACCGCCTTCTGACCCGCCTGCTCGGCGAGTACGACAGCCATCTGGCTCTCATCGAAGATCGTCTCGGCATCAATGCCCACGCCCATGGCAACGTCATCATTCTGACCGGCCCGGCCAGTGCCTGCGCGCTGGCGCGCGACGTTCTGGAAAAGCTCTATGCGCGCATCGCCAAGGGCGAGAGCATCGGCGCGGGCGATTTCGACGGGTTGATCCGTCATGCCCGGGCCGAGGGTCCAACCGCCGACGGACAGGCGCAGATCGCAACGCGGCGGCGTGTCGTCAAGGCGCGCACCCCGACCCAGAGCAACTACATCCGCGCCATCGAAAAGCACGACCTCGTGTTCGGTGTCGGGCCGGCGGGAACGGGCAAGACATACCTGGCCGTTGCCTTCGCCGCACACTGCCTGGAGCGTGGCGTCGTGGAGCGCATCATCCTTTCCCGGCCCGCGGTCGAAGCCGGTGAGCGCTTGGGCTTCCTGCCGGGCGACATGCGCGAAAAAGTCGATCCCTATCTGCGTCCGCTCTATGATGCACTCTATGATGTGCTGCCGCCCGAGAAGGTCGAGCGCGATCTGGAAACCGGCGTGATCGAGATCGCGCCGCTCGCGTTCATGCGCGGGCGCACGCTGGCAAACGCCTTTGTCATTCTGGACGAAGCGCAGAATACGACGTCGATGCAGATGAAAATGTTCCTCACCCGCCTTGGCGAGGGGTCCAAGATGGTGGTGACAGGCGATCCTACGCAGATCGACTTGCCGCCGGGCATGCGCTCAGGACTGGAGGAGGCAGTATCCCTGCTCGACGGCGTGGACGGCATCTTAGCCGTTCGTTTCACCGGCGCGGACATCGTGCGCCGTGACCTCGTTGCCAAGATCGTTGCCGCCTACGACAAGGCAGTTTGAGTTACCTCATGTCCGAACGTGTGTCCGAGCGACGCCCACGACGACGTGCCAAGCTGACCGCCGAGGTCATCGAGGACGCGGGCGACTGGTCATTCCTGGAGGATGCGCGTGGGCTGGTCGAGGCGGCCGCGTCGCAAGTGGCAACCGACGAGGATGTGCCGGCAAGAGCGGCAAGCTGCACGCTGGTGCTGTCCGACGACCAAAACGTGAGTACGCTCAACGGTCAGTTCCGTGGCAAGCCCAAGCCGACGAATGTTCTCTCATTTCCGGCCGGCTCGGGCGCGGGGGCAGATTATCTGGGCGATATCATAATCGCCTGCGAAACTCTGCTGCGGGAGGCCGCGCACGACGACATCGCGCCCGAACATCATTTTCAGCACCTCGTCGTGCACGGCATTCTGCATCTAATGGGTTTCGACCACGAGACGGACGCCGAGGCGCAACGCATGGAATCTCTCGAGATACGCATACTTTCCCGGCTCGGCATCGCAAACCCCTACACGGCGCCCCTCGATACCGCTAAGAGTTGATCCCGCGCGACGCGAACAAGAACCATGAGTGACATTTCAAGCGACAGAAGTTCCCCTGACGCCCTGGCCGACGAACAGCGAGGCTGGCTGCAGGTCTTGCGCAACAAGCTCGGGCTGACCGGACCGCAAACCCTGCGCGATACGCTGGAAGGCGTGCTCAAAGCCCCCGATACCAACGCCGCTTTTTCCGATGCCGAGCGCGGTATGCTCTCGCGCCTGCTGAGGTTTGGAGCAAGCCGTGTGGACGACATCATGGTGCCGCGCGCCGACATCACGGCGCTGGACGAGACGGAACCGATCTCGGAACTGCTCAACACCTTCATCGAGGCGGGCGTGTCGCGCATCCCGATTTTCCGTGAGACGCTCGATGATCCGCGCGGCATGATCCACATCAAGGATCTGTTCGGCTGGCTGGTCGCGGAGGCAAAAGGGCGGGACGCATCGGCTGGTGGCAACGCCGCCAACGCGAGCGTCGCCGCGGCGCAACCGGGATCGCATGTCGCGGCGCCGCTCAATCTCGGCAGCGTCGATCTGAGCCGGCCGATCGCGGCGGCGAAAATCCGCCGTCAGGTGCTTTATGTGCCGCCGTCCATGCCCGCCGCCGACCTTCTCATCAAGATGCAGTCGTCACGCAATCACATGGCGCTCGTCGTCGACGAGTACGGCGGCACCGATGGACTGGTGACGATCGAAGATCTGGTCGAGCAGATCGTCGGCAACATCGAGGACGAGCACGACGAGGCGGAAGAGTGCAACATCGTCGCCGATCCCAAGCAGGGCCTGATCGCCGCCGCGCGGACGCCGATCTCGCAACTCGAACAGCACCTGGGGGTCAAGATCCTGGAGGACGATGACGAACAGGACGTGGATACGCTCGGCGGTCTCATCTTTACTCTGCTCGGACGCGTGCCGACGCGCGGCGAGTTGATCCGCCATGTGAGTGGCCTCGAATTCGAGGTGCTGGATGCCGATCCCAGGCGCGTCAAGAAGCTGAAGATTCACGTTCCCCGCGGGGCCTCCCCGCGAACGGGCGGCGCAATGCCCTCCAAGGCCGGATGAGGAACCCCGCCGTGGCGGGCGGTCCCGCACTTCAGCGCTGTCGCGATGGCGTGCGCGGCCTTTTCGGGTGGCGGCGGGTTGCGCTCGCATTCGCTGCCGGCTGCGCAAGTGTGGTCGCGTTTGCACCTTTCCACGCTTTCCCCGTCCTGTTCATCACGCTGCCGGTGCTCGTTTGGCTCATAGACGGCGCGCGGGGCCCTCGCAATGCGGCCGTGGCCGGCTGGTGCTATGGCTTTGGATATTTCCTCTGCAACCTGTTCTGGATCGGCGAAGCATTTCTGGTCGAGGCCGAGAAGTTTGCTTGGCTCTTGCCGTTCGCCGTCACCTTGCTGCCCGCCGGCATTGCCTTCTTCTGGGCCGGGGCAAGCGCGCTTTGCAGACGCTTTTGGCCCGAAGGCTGGATGCGGGTGATCGTGCTCGCCGCGGTGCTGGCTGCGGCCGAATGGTTGCGGGGCCATGTGCTGACGGGCCTGCCGTGGAACGTCCTGGGCTATGCGCTCACCTATCCTCTGCCCCTCATGCAGAGCGCGGCGCTGTTTGGGGTCTATGCGCTGAGCATACCCGCGGTGCTGATTTTCACCTTGCCGCTCGTGTTGCTGGCCGACGCTCCCATGCTCTCGCCAATACGGGTCCTCGGTGCGATGCTGGTGGCGCTTGCGCCTTTGCTGGCACTTGCGGGCTTTGGCATCTGGCGGCTCGACGCAAACCCGCGCCGCGACGTCGCGGGTGTTCGATTGCGCATCGTGCAGCCGAGCGTTCCGCAACGTGAAAAATGGCAACCAGACAAGCAGCGCGAAATCTTCGAGCAGCATCTGGAGATGTCGGCGACCGGCGCCGATGGCGCGCGCGACGGTCTCAAGGGCGTTACGCACGTCATCTGGCCCGAAGCGGCGATGCCATTCCTTCCACTTGAGCATCCCGAAGCGTTGCAGGCCATAGGCGCGCTGCTGCCGCCTGGAACGTCTCTGATCTCGGGCGCGCTGCGCCGCGAGGTCATGGACGGCCGTCAGAAGGGCTACAATTCCATCATGGCTTTCGACGATACCGGGAGGCTCGTTGCCACCTATGACAAAATCCATCTCGTGCCCTTTGGCGAGTACCTGCCCTTCGAGCCGGCGATGGCGGCCTTGGGACTATCCAAGCTCACCCGCGGCCTGGGCTCGTTCGATACTGGATTGCCGCCCCGCAAACCGATCGACGTTCCGGGCCTGCCGCCCGTGGGCGGGTTGATTTGTTATGAGGTCCTGTTTCCAGGCGCGGTGATCGACGATGGCCGCCGTCCGCAGGCGCTCATCAACGTGACCAACGACGGCTGGTTTGGAGACACCTCCGGCCCCCGCCAGCATTTTCACCAAGCCCGCGTCCGGGCCGTGGAGGAGGGCCTGCCGATCATTCGGGCGGCCAACAACGGAATTTCGGCTGTAATCGATCCGCTGGGTAGGATCGCCGGCATTGCCGGCATGAACGTGAAGGCGGTGATCGATTCCCCGCTGCCTCAGGCGCTCGGCCCGACCGCTTACGGGGTCGCCCGCGGCTGGCTGCTCGGCGTCATGGAGCTTCTATCGGTATTGATGTATGCATCGAAGCGAGGATAGAACCGCGGCAGTTCCGGCCAATGCTCCGGATCTCAAGATGACCTGCGATTGACGAATGGGTGCTCTGCACCTACCAATTGCACCAAGATTAGGCGCAAATCGGGGGCCGAAGCGGGTATGGCTGACGAAGCATTGGACGAAATTGACGAGCCGGAACGCAGTTCTCGCCGTGCCAACCCTATGGATGTTCACGTCGGAGGGCGCGTGCGCATGCGCCGGATGCTTCTGGGCATGAGCCAGGAAAAGCTTGGCGAGCAGCTGGGGCTGACTTTCCAACAGGTCCAAAAATACGAGAAGGGCGTCAACCGTATCGGTGCCAGCCGCTTATTCGACTTGTCCAAAGTGCTCGGCGTCCCGGTCCAGTTCTTCTACGACGAGGCGCCTGCGGCAGTTTCGGGGATGGCCGCCGCCGGGTTCGCCGACGCGCCGAGCGATACGTACGTCGTCGATTTTCTCGCAACTCGCGAAGGCCTTGAACTGAACAAGGCTTTCTCCCGCATCGCCGATCCGAAGGTGCGCAAAGCCATCTGCGATCTGGTCAAATCGCTGGCCGGCGAAGAGAGCTGAGCTTCGGCTGATTGGATGGGGACCACGGCCTCGGGTTTGCCGGGGTTGCGGCCCCCGGTGCGCTTGACCCTGGCTGCAAAGACTGCAACAACGCCCCGAAAATCCGCACTGCCGGACGGTTTGGGCGGTGCGCATCCCACGTTCTACATCCAGCGAAATCGTCTGACGGTTCGCATCATCAACCTACCAAAGATACGGGGGCCATGGTGGCACGTAAGTCCTATCTGTTCACGAGCGAGTCGGTTTCGGAAGGTCATCCGGACAAGGTCTGTGACCGGATCTCTGACGAGGTGGTCGACGCGTTCTATCGCGAAGGCGCGAAGGAAGGGCTCGACCCGTGGAGCATCCGCGCCGCCTGCGAGACTTTGGCGACGACCAACCGCGTCGTCATCGCTGGCGAATATCGCGGCCCGCGTAGCGTGACCGTCGCGGCCATCGAGGATCTGACCCGCAAGGCCATCAAGGATATCGGATACGAGCAGGCAGGCTTTCACTGGGCGAACGCCAATATCGAAGTCCTGTTGCACGGTCAGTCGGCCGACATCGCGGCCGGCGTCGACGCTAGGCAGCCTACCAATCAGGAAGAAGGCGCCGGCGACCAGGGCATCATGTTCGGTTACGCCTGCAACGAGACGCCCGATCTGATGCCGGCGCCCATCTACTACAGCCACAAGATCCTGCAGGACCTAGCAATCGCGCGCAAAGCCAGACAGGGCGACGCCGCAAAGCTCGGTCCCGATTCCAAGAGCCAGGTGACGGTGCGTTATGAAAATGGCAGGCCGGTTGGCGCGGCCGCCATCGTCGTCTCGCACCAGCATGTCATCGAGGACATGAGTTCTCGGCAAGTGGCCGATATTGTCGAGCCTTTCGTTCGCAAGGTGCTGCCCGATGGCTGGATCACCAGGGATACCATCTGGCATATCAATCCGACCGGCAAATTCTTCATCGGCGGGCCTGACGGCGACTGCGGATTGACCGGCCGCAAGATTATCGTCGATACGTACGGCGGCGCCGCGCCCCACGGCGGCGGCGCGTTCTCGGGCAAGGACCCCACGAAGGTGGACCGCTCGGCCGCCTACGCCGCACGCTATCTGGCAAAGAACGTCGTCGCTGCGGGCATTGCCGATCGCTGCACCATTCAGCTCTCCTATGCGATCGGCGTCGCAAGGCCGCTGTCGATCTACGTGGATACGCACGGGACCGGCAAGGTGGACGAAACGGCGATCGAGGCGGCGCTGGCAAAGTCCATGGACCTTACGCCGCGTGGCATCCGCAGCCACCTCGACCTCAACAAGCCGATCTACGCGCGTACATCGGCTTACGGTCACTTCGGCCGCAAGCCCGACAACGAGGGCGGCTTCTCCTGGGAAAAGACGGATCTGGCCGACACCATAGCGAAAGCGATCGCCTAGGGCCGTTCTCGCGTTTCGTGCAAATCGCGCAAACGGCTCGACTATCTTCTGGTGCGGGGTTTCCTGTCGGAAGTGCTCTGGGCGCGAAGGCTGCTTCCGAAGATCTGCGGACGGCCGCCCTGGGTGCGGCCGTCTGTCTTTTGGCGCGAGGCACAACGCAAGTGACCAACTCAGAAGTTGATGCGCAGTTGCGCTCCTATGGACGCCGGCGCGGCCGAAAGGCATCCCCCCGCCAGGAGGGCTTGAAGCGCGACCTGCTGCCCCGCGTGGCGCTCGACCTTTCCGCGCCTTCCGGCCGGCTCCCCGCAGGGGAGCCGGAAGGCGCACTTTCGGCCGTGTCCGTCGACACTCCTTCGTCGCGCCGGCCGCCGTCCACCGCGCCTTCCGGCCGGCTCCCCGCAGGGGAGTCGGAAGGCGCAAGTCAAGTATGGCTCGAAATCGGCTTTGGCGGTGGCGAGCATCTTCTCTGGCAGGCTGCAGACAATCCGCGCGTTACGCTCATCGGCTGCGAGCCGTTCGAGGACGGCGTTGTCAAAGTCCTGAGCGCGATCGAGCAGGACCAGCTGCAAAACATCCGCCTTCACATGGGGGACGCGCGCGACGTGCTGCGCTGGCTGGCGCCCGCCTCCGTTGACCGGGCTTTCATCCTCTTTCCCGACCCATGGCCCAAGCGCAAGCACAGGAAGCGCCGCCTCGTTAACCCCGTCACCCTGAAGTTGCTCGCCCGGGTGATGAAGCCGGGCGCGCAGTTGCGCATCGGCACGGATATCGGCGACTACGCGCGCACCATGCTGCGAGCGTTCCGGACCCAGTCTGACTTTGCTTGGCAGGCGCAAGGCCCCGCCGACTGGCGTGTGCGCCCCGCGGACTGGCCGCAAACGCGCTACGAACAGAAGGCTGAGCGCGAAGGGCGGGTTAGGTATTATTTCCGGTTTACGCGCACAGATGTCTAAATATTCCAGGCGGGAATGGGGAGATCGGCCGGTAGTGCTTGCGCGTCACGGCAGCGCATTAAGCATGGCCGGCGTGGCCTTGAGCGCGGGTCGCAAGATTGGGAACCGATTTTCCGATAGGAAGCGCGGCAAAATAGATTAATCGCGGCCGGCCGTGCGATTCGCATCCAACGGGCAAATGGCCCTGGATCGGGCGACGCGGCTTGCAAGAGCCTCGAATTGTGCGTATATAACGCCCATCTCAATAACAAACTCGAAGATTTTGAGAGTGGACCCGCGGGGCCCGCTCCCAAAGGACTTACAAGAATTTCAAGGATGAAAACGCGAGCCGGATGACAACGCAACCCGCGAATGCCGAGATCCCCAAGGTCTCCGCCGAGCGCTTTCAGCGCGAGACGGGGCTTGCAGCCGAGATCGCCGCAATTACCGAACCGGTGATCGAGGATCTGGGGTTCCGATTGGTCCGCATTTCGGTTGGCGGTGGCCGTGAGGATCGCATTCTGCAGATCATGGCCGAGCGTCCCGACGGAAGCATCACCGTCGATGATTGCGAGACGATTTCGCGTGCGCTGTCGCCTATTCTCGATGTCGCTGATCCGCTGCCCGGCGCCTACCGGCTCGAGATTTCCTCACCCGGCATCGACCGGCCGCTGGTGCGGCCGTCGGATTTCGAGGATTGGTCGGGGCATGTCGTCAAGATCGAGCTCAAAGAGCCCGTCGACGGCCGCAAGCGCTTCAAGGGTACGCTCGAAGGCTTCGAGGACGGAGAGGTGCGCATCGCGGCCGAACTCGGCGAACTGGGCTTGCAGCACCTGGGTTTGCCCGTCCACCTCGTGGCGGACGCCAAACTGGTGCTGACCGACGAATTGATCCGCGAAGCGCTGTCGCGCGCCAAAAAACGCCACGGCCAACGTCCAGGCGATGGCGCAGAGATGGACGAAGACGAAATAAACCCCGACGTGGAGGACTGATCCCATGGCCATGGCAGGCATTTCCGCCAACCGGCTCGAGCTGTTGCAGATCGCGGACGCCGTCGCCCGCGAGAAGACGATCGACAAGAAGATCGTCATCGAGGCGATGGAAGACGCCATCCAGAAGGCCGCGAAGTCACGCTACGGCGCGGAAAACGACATCCGCTGCGAGATTGATCCCAAGACCGGGGAAGCCCGCCTCACTCGCGTGCTGGCCGTCGTCGAGCAGGTCGAGAACGACGCCATTCAGATCAACCTCGAGGATGCCAAGAAGCGCAATCCGCAGGCTCAGATCGGCGATCTGATCGCGGAAACTCTGCCTCCGCTGGAGTTCGGGCGCGTCGCCGCGCAGAATGCCAAACAGGTCATCGTGCAGAAGGTGCGCGAGGCCGAGCGCGACCGCCAGTTCTCCGAATACAAGGATCGCGTCGGCGAGATCGCGAACGGAACGGTCAAGCGCGTGGAGTATGGCAACGTCATCGTAGATCTCGGCCGCGCGGAGGGCATCATCCGCCGTGACGAAATGATCCCGCGCGAAAACGTGCGTCTTGGCGACCGCATCCGCGCCTACATCTACGATGTGCGCCGCGAGCAGCGTGGACCGCAGATTTTCCTGACGCGTGCGCGCTCCGAGTTCATGGCCAAGCTGTTTGCGCAGGAAGTGCCGGAGATCTACGACGGCGTCGTCGAGATCAAGTCGGTCGCGCGCGACCCCGGCAGCCGCGCCAAGATCGCGGTAATCTCCAAGGACAGCTCCATCGATCCCGTCGGCGCGTGCGTCGGCATGCGCGGCGCGCGTGTCCAGGCCGTCGTCAACGAGTTGCAGGGCGAGAAGGTCGACATCATCCAGTGGAACCCGGATGCCGCGAGCTTCATCGTCAACGCGCTGGCGCCTGCCGAGGTTACCAAGGTGGTGCTCGATGAAGATTCAAACCGCATCGAGGTCGTGGTGCCGGAGGCGCAGTTGTCGCTTGCCATCGGCCGGCGCGGTCAGAACGTGCGGCTTGCCTCCCAGCTCACGGGCTGGGACATCGATATCCTGACCGAGCAGGAAGAAAGCGAGCGCCGTCAGAAGGAATTCACCGAGCGCACGCAGCTTCTCATGGAAAGCCTCGACGTCGACGAGGTCATCGCGCAGCTGCTCGTTACGGAAGGCTTTGCGACGATCGAGGAAGTCGCATTTGTCGATTTGTCGGAGATTTCCCATATTGAAGGCTTCGACGAGAATACCGCGCAGGAAATTCAAAACCGTGCGCGTGAGTATCTCGAGCAGCAGGAAGCCGAGCGTGACGCCAAGCGCCGTGAACTGGGTGTCGCTGACGAGATGGCCGAGATCCAGGGCATGACTACGGCGATGATGGTGGCGCTGGGCGAGGGCGGCATCAAGACCGTGGAAGATTTTGCCGATTGCGCCACGGATGAGCTGGTTGGCTGGACCGAGCGCAAAAAGGAAAAGGACGCCGAGCCGGTGCGTCACAAGGGTTACCTCGATGGCTTCGAGCTGTCCCGCAAGGACGCGGAGGACATGATTTTGTCCGCTCGCGTCCTGTTGGGCTGGATCGAGCCTGAAGCCCCGGTAGCGGCAGGCGATGCAGAGGCGGGTGAGGCTGATGCGGGTGAGGCTGGGGATGCGGGCGGCGAGCCTGCCTCTCAGGCTTGATCCCATGAGGCTCCAGGCAAACGAGGCGACGTGGCAAGACAGCAAGCGCACACGCGGCACGGCGAGGAGAGCCCGGCGACGGGCTCTGATCGCACGTGCGCGCTGACACGCGAGCACCGGGCGCCCGAGGAGCTGATCCGCTTCGTCGCCGCCCCTGACGGCACCGTTGTGCCCGATTTGGACCGCCGCCTGCCTGGGCGTGGCGTATGGCTGACGGCCAACCGCGAAATCGTGGAAAAGGCCGTAAAAACAAAGACGTTCTCGCGCGCGCTGAGAGCAGACGCGGTGGTCCCCACCGATCTGGCGGGCAAAATCGAGCACCTTCTGGTGCGCCGCGTGTGCGACACCTTGGCCCTGGCCAACAAGGCCGGCCTCGTCTCGGCGGGGTTCCAACAGGTGGATTCAGCCCTCGACAAGGGCTCGGTTGCGGTCCTCGTTCACGGAGCCGACGCCGCCGCCGACGGCTGCCACAAGCTGGACCGTAAATTCCGGGCCATACAAAAGGACCTCGGCCGGGAGGCGCCCATCGTCACAGCGCTGACCGTAAATGAAATCAGCTTGGCCATGGGCAGGCCAAGTGTGGTACATGCTGCCCTTATACCCGGAGGACTGACGGAGCGGTTTTTGAGGGAGGCGGGGCGTCTTGTGCGCTACCGGACCTCCCCAGGCGTTTCCGAATTGCCGGTCCCCATTGCTGAATCTCGAACCTGAAGGCTGAACGGACAAACGCATGAGCGAACAAAAAGACCAGACCGAGAAGACCGTGCGGACGGGGGCTCGCAAGCCTCTGACCCTGCAGAAGACGGTCGAGTCGGGCCATGTGCGTCAGAACTTCAGCCATGGCCGATCGAAAAGCGTCGTCGTTGAGAAGAAGAAGACGCGCAAGCTTGGACCTCCTGGTGCGGAGCATCCCGAGACCCCGGCGGTGAGTGCGCCGGTCGCTGAGCGGCCGCGCCCGCAGACGCCGCGCGCGCCCGAATCGACGACGTCGGCTGAAGTGCAACGCGCACGCCCCGCGCAGCGCATACTTTCGGAGGCCGAGCGGAAAGCTCGCGACGAAGCGCTCGCTGCCGCGCGGGCGGGTGAAGCCGCGCGCGCGCCGGAGGCGCCTGCGGTGCGCTTCGAGCCCGTGCGTCCGGCTGAACCTGAACCTTCCGCGCCCAAGACTGCGGAATCGCCCAAGGCCGCCCAGCCGGAAATCCAAGTTTCCGCGCCCGCAGTCGAGGTCAAACCGGAAATCCCGGCTTCTGCGCTGGCCGCGCCGCAACCGGCCGCGCGCGAGAGCGCCCCGCCGCAGCGCGAGGCGCGCCAGCGGCCGTCAGGTCCTCGGGATGGCGGCCGCCCGGTGGGCGCGCGCCCGCAGAACCCGGCTTTCATGCCGCGTGAGGGCGGACGTCCTCGCGAGATCGAATTGCCGACGCCGCGCCGTCCCTCCCCGCCCGCGTCGGTGGAAGCCGAGACATCCAAGCGTCCTCAACGCACGCCTGCCGTCAAGCAGATGGTGGACGAAGAGGAGGCGGTCGCCAAGCGCGGCCCCGGCGTCAAGGTCGCGCGTCCCGCCGTCAAGCTCGGCGAAGATCGCAGCGCGCGCACCAAGATCACGATCACGAACTTCGACCGCGAGGCGCAACAGCGTTCCCTGGCATCCTTGAAGCGCAAGCGCGAGAAGGAAAAGGCCAAGGCTATGGGCTTGCCGCAGGCGCGCGAGAAGATTACGCGCGAGGTGACCATCCCGGAGGCCATCACCATCCAGGAGCTGTCGAACCGCATGACGGAACGGGCGGTCGACATCATCAAGTACCTGATGAAGCAAGGCGCAATGCACAAGATCACCGACGTGATCGATGCCGACACGGCCGAGCTGATCGTGCAGGAGTTCGGCCACACGCCAAAGCGCGTGTCGGAGGCGGACGTCGAAATCGGCTTCGTGGGCGACAAGGACGTGGACGACCATCTGGAATCGCGCGCGCCTGTCGTCACCATCATGGGACACGTCGACCACGGCAAGACGTCGCTGCTCGACGCCATCCGCTCGACCAACGTGGTTTCGGGCGAAGCGGGCGGCATCACGCAGCACATCGGCGCCTATCAGGTGCAGACGGCTGATGGTAGCAGGATCACGTTCATCGATACGCCGGGCCACGAAGCGTTCACCGCCATGCGAGCGCGCGGCGCCAAGGTCACGGATATCGTGGTGCTGGTGGTCGCGGCCGACGACGGCGTCATGCCCCAGACGGTCGAGGCGCTGAACCACGCCAAGGCCGCAGGCGTGCCGGTCATCGTCGCCATCAACAAGATCGACAAGCCGCAGGCCGATCCCAACCGCGTGCGCACCGATCTGCTTCAGCACGAGGTCGTGGTGGAGAGCATGGGCGGCGAGACGCTGGAGGTGCCGGTTTCCGCCTTGAAGCGCACCAACCTCGACAAGCTGCTGGAAGCGATCCAACTGCAGGCTGAAATCCTCGACCTCAAGGCCAATCCGAACCGCTCGGCCGAAGGCATCGTGATCGAAGCCAAGCTCGAGCGCGGCCGCGGTCCGGTCGGCACGGTTCTGGTCCAGCGTGGCACGCTCTCGGTCGGCGACATCGTTGTTGCCGGTTCCGCGTGGGGCCGCGTGCGTGCGCTGATCGACGACCATGGCCATAACATCGTCAAGGCAGAGCCGTCGGTTCCCGTCGAGATCCTAGGGTTCGACTCTGCGCCCGAAGCCGGCGATCAGTTCGCCGTCGTCGAGAACGAGGCTCGCGCCCGCGAAATCACCGACTATCGCGTGCGCAAGCGCCGCGAGACACTGGGTTCCGCCGGCAGCAAGAGCACGCTGGAACAGATGATGCAGCAGCTCAAGGAGGCTGGCCGCAAGGAATTCCCGCTGGTCATCAAGGGTGACGTGCAGGGCTCGGTCGAAGCCATCGCCGGATCCTTGAAGAAGATCGGCAATGACGAGGTCGAGGCGCGTATCGTCCATACGGGCGTGGGCGGCATCACCGAGTCGGATATTGCGCTGGCGTCCGCCTCAAAGGCGGTCGTAATCGGCTTTAACGTACGGGCCAACGAGCAGGCAAAGCGCGCTGCCGACAGCCAGGGCATCGAGATTCGCTATTACAACATCATCTACGATCTGGTGGATGACGTGAAAGCTGCGATGTCTGGCCTGTTGGCGCCGACCAAGAAGGAAGTGTTCCTCGGCTACGCGACCATCAAGCAGGTCTTCAACATCACGAAGGTCGGCAAGGTGGCAGGCTGTCAGGTCACGCAAGGCAAGGTCGAGCGTGGCGCGAAGGTGCGTCTGCTGCGCGACAACGTCGTGATCCACGAAGGCTCGCTCTCGATCCTGAAGCGCTTCAAGGACGACGTGAAGGAAGTCACGGCTGGTCAGGAATGCGGCATGTCGTTTGCCAACTATCAGGACCTGCGCGAGGGCGACCAGATCGAGTGCTTCCAGATCGAGACCATCGCGCGGACGCTCTAGGCGTTCACGGGCGCTCTTCCGGACGGCGCTTTTTGCGCGCCGTTCGGGCGCCCTCCGCGGGGCGCGGCTCGCCGCCGCGGCCGCTGGCCGCCCGGACCTCCGGTTTGGCAGGGATTTATTTCACACAAGAGGCCATGCGCGGTCCAACCCCGCGGTCGCCGGGCAGCCATGAACGATACCAACGACAAGCCCATCTTTCAGCTATGCTACACGCTGGCGCGCGAGGACATCGCCGCGTATGAGTTTCTGCCGCACGAATTGCAGGGCGCGCAGAAGCTCTGGTTGTGGCTGCCAATTCTGGCTTGCGGCGCCATAGCTGGATTTTTCGAAGACCGGCTCAGGCTGATCCTCCCCTGGGACCCCACGACTCGATGGGGCCAATTGGGGATCGTCGTCCTGGCGATCATCGCGGGCTATGGGCTGGCGGTGATCCTGCTCACCGCGCGTACCCGCCGGCGCATCGCCAAGAGCCCGCTGCCGTCAACGCCGACGCGGATAGACGTCTATCCGCAGCTTTTCTTCGTCCGGGAAGATGGTGACGAGCGCTCCTATCTCTGGAGTGAGGCGGTGATCGTCGATACGCCGCAGCATGTTTTCATTATCCACGGCAGCCGTAAGCCGGTGATCGTTCCGCTGCGTGCCTTCAAGAGCCTGGAGGACATGCAGGACTTCGCCGGCATGGCCAGGGCATGGTGCAACGCGCCCGACATCGCGAATGACGGCGCTGGCGAGAGCGAAGAGGTCAAGTCATGAGCCGATCGTCAAGGAGCCGGGGGCCGTCATCGGGCGCCAAGGGCCCCTCGCAGCGCATGTTGCGGGTGGGAGAGCTGATACGTCACAAGCTGTCGGAAATGCTCGTGCGCGGCGAAATCCACGATGATGTCATTGCCAGCCACTCCATCACAATTCCCGAGGTGCGCCTCTCGCCCGATCTCAAGATCGCGACGGTTTACGTCATGCCGCTGGGGGGCGTCGATATGAAACCGGTGATCGAGGCGCTCAACCGGAACAGGAAGTACATCCGCGCAGAAGTCGCCCACACGCTCGATCTCAGGTACGCGCCGGACCTTCGCTTCCGTGAGGACGAAACCTTCGAGGAGGCGACCCGCATCGAGCGGCTGCTCGACAGTCCCAAGGTCAAGCAGGATACGCAGAAGAACTGATGCGCAATCTCGCCTGCGGCGAGGACGCAAACTGGAAAAACATACGCTACGCTGGAAGACACATGGCACGACGCAAGAAAGGCAACCCCGTCCACGGCTGGCTGGTTCTCGACAAGCCGCTCAACATGACGTCGACGCAGGCGGTCGGCTTCGTGCGCCGTGCGTTCAACGCGCAAAAGGCCGGCCATGCGGGGACGCTCGATCCACTCGCCACAGGCATTCTGCCGATCGCATTGGGCGAGGGGACGAAGACGGTGCCATACGCCGTCGACGGCAAGAAGGCCTATCGCTTCACAGTGCGCTGGGGCATCGAGACAACCACGGACGATACCGAAGGCGAGGTGGTCAAGACCAGTGACGCCCGGCCCGCGCGAGCCGATATCGAAGCGTTGTTGCCTCGCTTCATCGGCGAGATCATGCAGGTGCCGCCGCAGTTCTCGGCCATCAAGGTCGACGGCGAGCGGGCCTACGACCTGGCGCGCGACGGTGAGGAAGTGCGGCTTGCCGCGCGCCCGGTCTATATCGAGCGCCTGGAACTCGTCGACATGCCGGACGAGGAAACGAGCGTCTTCGAAGCGCAGTGCGGGCGAGGCACCTATGTGCGTGCCGTCGCCCGCGACATGGGGCGACTCTTGGGCTGTTATGGGCACGTCGTCGCGCTGCGGCGAACCCGGGTTGGTCCGTTCGGCGAAGAACGTGCAGTGAGCGTTGCGGAGATCGAAGCCGCGATGAAGTCGGACGGCGGCTGCGGCGCGCTAGCGCGCCTGCTGGAACCGGTCGAATCCGCACTCGCGGATCTGCCCGAGTTGATGGTCTCGCCCGCCGATGCGGCGAGCCTCGTGCGCGGGCAGGCAATACTGATCCGGGGCCGCGACGCACCGGTGCTATCGGGTCCGGCGTTTGCGACATCGAAGGGGCGCTTGATCGCGCTGGGCGAATTGGACAAGGGCGCGCTTCACCCGACTCGCGTCTTCAATCTGGGCTGAGCGTTCGAGCCGTCTTGCACGCTTCGTGCAGATCGTGCGAACGGCTCCGCCCATTTATCGTGATCGTTACCTCGTCGCGCTTTTTGGCTGACAACCGGTTTCCGCCTTTCCGGCGCGGGCTGAAGGGACTTCGCCCGGAACAGGAGGAAGGTCCGCTCTACGGCTTTGCGCTGCGCCGAGGAAACGCACGCGTCTCGGTGCCGGCCTGATGCGCGGCGCCTTGCAGTTCCGATCGGAACCGGTCGCGCTTCTCATGAATGGACGCGATGACATAGCCGGTTGGAACGCCCAACCCGACCAGCGCGGCTTCCGAAAGCTGCAAGCTCGCCTCGATGGTTTCGGGTACGGCGTCGGTGGCGCCCAGCTTGTAAAGATTTCGCGCATGGCTGGCATCCCTGGCGCGCGCCACGATGACGAGGCCGGGATAAGCGGTGCGCAGGGACCGGACGATCTCGTCGGTCTCCTTCTCGCCGTGAATGGTGATGATTGCCGCCTTGGCCGTGTCCAGGCCGCACTTCTGCAGAAGATCCAGTTCGCGCACGTCGCCGAAATACACGGGTTCGCCCGCTTCGCGCGCTTCGCTGACAAGATGAGGCGTCCGCTCGACCGCGATATAGGGCACCTTGTGTTCCTTCAACATATCGCAGATGAGCCGCCCTACGCGCCCGTAGCCGATCACGACGGCGCGGGTCTGGCTGGTGTCAGCGGGCATCTCGAGTAGCCTGGGGTTGATCGGAGCTTCGGGGGCGCGACGCTTTCCCCACCTCTTGCCGGCATTCCCCATTATGGGAATGAGCGCCATCGAAAGTGCTACCGACGTCAGGATCAGGGAGGCGAATTCGGGCGCCACCAATCCGCGCGATAGCGCCAACGTCAAAATGACGAACGCAAATTCGCCTCCGGGAGCCAGCAGCGATGCGGTCTCGATGGATGCTGGAGTGGAAATGCCGAAGAGGCGTGACAAGGCGAACAGGACCGACCCCTTCAGGATCAGCATCGCCGCCGTCGCCGTGATGATCGCCATGGGGTGGGAGACCAGCACGGTGAGATCGAGGCTGAGACCGACCGAGAAAAAGAACAGCCCGAGCAGCAAGGTCTTCAGTGGCTCGATGATGGTCTGAATGACACGGCGATATTCGGTCTCGGCGAGAATGAGGCCGGCGACAAAGGCACCAAGAGCCATCGAAAGCCCCGCCGCCGCAGTTATGAAACTGGTCCCCACGGCCACGAACAGCGTCGTGGCGATGAACATGTCATGGCTGCCCGTTTGGGCAACGAGGCGGAACAAAGGCTGAAGGAGAAAGCGCCCGACGAGCACAATGATGGCCAGGGCCGCGGCAGCCTGGCCGAACGCCTTGAGCAATCCCGCCGCCAGCGAGCCGCTGTTTTCCGGATCGAGGACACTGAGCATGAAGAGAATTGGCACGACCGCGAGATCCTGGAAGAGCAGGATCGAAAAGCTGACGCGCCCTGTCGTCGTCGATAGCCGCTTTTGCGCCGAGAGATGCTCGACAACGATGGCGGTGGAAGAAAGCGCGACAGCCGCGCCGATGACGATGGCGCTATTGGCGGGCAAGCCACCCAGAATTGCGCTGACGGCGATGAGTATAGCGGACGCCACAACCTGCGCGGCGCCCAGACCGAAAACAAGACGGCGCATGGTCATCAGGCGTTCGAACGACAACTCAAGCCCGATCAGGAACAGCAGGAAGACGACGCCCATCTCGGCAATCTTCGCAACCTGCTCGGCGTTGGAGATTGCAAACCAGCCTATCGCTGGGAATTTGTAGATGAAAAGCCCCAACCCCTTGGGCGAGAGCACGGCGCCAGTAATGAGATAGGCGAGGACAGGGCTGACCTTGTAGCGGCTGAGGACGGGCACGACGACGCCCGCCGTGCCCAGGATCAACAATGCATCTTTATAGCTGGCTAGATCGGAGGTAGAGGCCATCAATGTCCCTTCGTTGTTCGCATTCAAGTATTACCCTGCGCCGCCCCTCCCGCTATTGGCAAATTTCGACGCAACCCCGGCAGCGCGAACGCAACGGGCCGCCGGCGCGGACGTTGGCATCGCGGACGTTGGCGTGATGCGGATGCAACCTGTTGCGGGGTGGGGTGGCAGGAGGGTCCGCTTGGTCAAAGCGCCTCGCGATGGTTAACCGGAGCTTAGTCCGAAACAGATAATTTTGCGCATCGCGCGCTGGCCTGCGGCTGGCGCAACACCACAGGCGCGGGCGCGGTTCGATTGCCGATGCGGATTTTGAAAGCGATCTGGGATTTGACAGGTGGTCTTGCGCGCAACGATCATGCGCCTGCCTCCGCGCCGCCGGCTTTGCCCCATCCCTTGGGTTGCCTAGAGATCAAGGCAGAGCCTGCGCCGGTTCCCTCAGACCGGCGCTCGCCGGCCAGGGCGGGATGCGCCCGCAATTGGCTGGCTCGGCGCGTTCAGCAGATGTCCTGGACATGGCGCCTTGCGGTCGCACTGCCGCTGGCCGCCATTGTGGCCGGCGTGCCGATGTTCGCCTTCCTGATGGTCTACTACACCGTTTCTTTTCCCCACCCCTTGGCGATGAGTACCAAGGAGAGGGCGCCCGTCATCCGCATCCTGGCGCGGGATGGATCCGTCTTGGCCGAACGCGGCGCAGCGCACGACTATGTGCCGCTCGACATGCTGCCGAGCCACGTGATCGGGGCGGTGGTCGCCATCGAGGACCGGCGGTTTTTTGAACATAGCGGCGTGGACCCCTGGGGTTTCGCGCGCGCGGTGTTGGCCAATCTGCGCGCCGGTCGCGTGGCGCAAGGCGGCTCGACGCTGACGCAGCAGCTGGCCAAGAACCTCTTTTTGTCGCCGGAGCGCACGTTCTCGCGCAAACTGGAAGAGCTGGCTCTGGCATTCTGGCTCGAATTGCGTCTCACGAAGGCCGACATCATCGAGCTTTACCTCAACCGGGTTTACTTCGGAGCGGGCGCCTACGGCATAGAGGCGGCCAGCCAGCGTTATTTCGATAAGTCCGCGCGTGCGCTTTCGATTGGCGAGGCCGCGCTGATCGCAGGCCTGCTCAAGGCGCCCTCGAAGTACTCGCCCTTTGCCAGCCCGGACCTTGCGCTCTCCCGCGCCCGGGTGGTGATAGCGAAAATGGCCGAGACGGGCGTCATCACGCAGGAGCAGGCGCGGTCGGCGCTCGTCGACCGGATCGTGTTTGCCAAGCCTGATGGAGACAATGCGCCGGACGGATTTGAGTATGCGATCGACTTCGTGCTCGAACGCCTGCCGCCCTTGATCGGCGGCGGACACGGCGAGGTGATCGTCGAAACAACGCTCGATGCCGCCTTGCAGCGGCGCGCGGGCGAGGTGGTCGCCGGTGCGCTCGCGCGCCAGGGCGGCAGGCTCGGCGCGACCCAGGCAGCCGTTGTCGTGCTCGATACCGAGGGCGCCATTCGTGCGATGATCGGCGGGCGTAACTACGCCGAAAGTCAATTCAACCGCGCCGTGAAAGCTCGCCGGCAGCCGGGTTCGGCGTTCAAGCCGTTCGTGTACCTCGCCGCGCTGGAGCGCGGGATGATGCCTGAAACGGAGATTTACGATCTCCCGCTGAGCATCGATGGATGGGCGCCGCGCAACGACAACGGCGCGTATGCCGGCAAGACAACATTACGTCAGGCTTTGGCGCAGTCGATCAACACGGTGGCCGTTCGCCTCGATCAGCAGGTTGGCACCGCGCGAACGATAGCCGTTGCGCACAGGTTCGGCATCTCTTCGGAGCTTCGCAACGATCCCTCGCTTGCGCTGGGCACTTCGGAGGTGTCGCTGCTGGAACTTACAGGTGCATATGCGGTGCTGTCCAACGGCGGAGCGGCCATCGAGCCCCACGCCATCCGCCGTGTGCGGTTGAGTTCGGGCCGCGTCGTTTTCGCGCGCGCAGGCGCCAGCACCCGGCAGGTTGCGGACCCTGCCCTTGTGGGCGAGTTGAGTTCCATGCTGAACACCGCGATGATGGGCGGCACCGGACGGCGGGCCGTTATTCCGGTGCATCCGGCCGGCGGCAAGACGGGAACGACGCAGGATTTCCGCGATGCCTGGTTCATCGGCTACACCGCGCACCTGACGGCGGGCGTCTGGATCGGCAACGACGACGGAGCACCCATGCGCCGTGCCGTCGGTGGCGGGGTGCCGGCCGAAATCTGGCACGACATCATGCTTGCGGCGCATGAAGGCAAGGCTCCCCTGGCTCTGCCGGGCACCGCGCCCGCTGTCGCAACGGCGTCGCGCGTCTCCATTGCCTCGACGGTTTCCGATGTGGCCGCTCAGCCGCAAGCGGCCCAGGCGGCGAAGCCGTCTGCGGGCGCCGCACGCGCTTCCAAAAAGCCCGGGACTCCGCCACGACGCGCGAAAGCGCCAAACGCCCAAAGCCGGCATCCCCAAGAAGCGATCGATGAAGGCTTCATCGCCCGGGCGCTCGAGGCGGCCGAGCCCATGCCGGGCGCGGGCGTTGCGGAAGCCGCGCAGCCGCCGAGCCAGCGTGAGCGGCCCAAAGGCATAATGTCTCTTGGCGGCTGGTGGTAGGACGGCGTATTTCAGACGTCGCCGGAGGCGGGCAGGCCGTATCGATGAAGATCGAGCCCGTAGACCTGCAGCCAGCGCTTTGCGCTCTCATAATCGGGCAGTGTCTTGCGCACGAGGTCCCAGAAGCGCGGTCCGTGGTTCATTTCGGCCAGATGGGCCACCTCGTGCGCGGCGACGTAATCGAGAATAGAGGGCGGCGCCAGCAGCAGGCGCCATGAAAACGACAGCACGCGCGTCGTCGAACACGATCCCCAGCGGCTTGCCTGATCGCGAACCGCGATGCGCTTGGGCTGCACGTTGAGACGCTTGGCGTGATAGGCGACGCGGCGGTCGAGGTCGCGCTTGGCCTCATCGACCAGCCAGTTGCGTAGCCTAGCCGGTGCGGATTCCGGGGCTCCCGGAACCCGGATTTCATTGCGCTCGTTGCGCCCGGGCTGAACGCTGACGAGGCGCGTGCGAGCCGCCCTGGTGAACACGATATCGTGCGGCTCGCCACGCAGCGGCATGGCCATGCCGTGCGCAAAGGGAACGGGATCGGGCAGGCTGTCGAGGCGCTCTTTCACCCAGTCGATGTGGCGTGACAGGAAAAATCCGGCTTCGTCGAGGTCACACTGCAAAGGCAATGTGACGATCACCGCGCGGCGCGTGCGGCTTACGCGCAATGTCAATCGGCGGGCTCCTGGATGGCGGCGAACTTCAACCCGCGCTCCCATGTCCTCTATCCCGACAGATCGCTTTCGCAAAGAAACCGATCCACTGGACTTCGCCATTTCAGTGCCCCCAAGAGCCAAGAGAAGTATCGAGCCTCATGCGCCAATAATGTCTTGGCGCATGTCGTGTCGCGTTGCGATCGCGATCTGTATCTATTTGAGGCTCACGACTTACAGCGCATCACCTAGCAAGCTTACGCGTGCGTCTCCAAGTCAGGAATGTAGCGTGACGTTCGCGTGTGGTGCAACTGTGGCGTTGCGGACGCATCAATTGTTTCAGCGGCGCGAGTGCGCCGCACGATTCCTCACAGAGCTTTTTGCAGCGTGGAGACGACTCGATCTACATCGTTGGTGTGCGGGATGTGCGTGACGAACTGCCCGCTCTTGTCCATGAGGTAGATGATAGCCGAGTGATCGATGGTGTATTCGCCCGGCGTTTTGTCATCGGGAACGACTTGGCGATAGACACGGTAAGCCTTGGTTGCGCTTTCCACGTCTTGCTTGCTGCCCGTCAACCCGATGAACCTGGGATCGAAGCTGTGGAGATAGTCGGCAAGTTTCTCGGGGGTATCGCGTTCCGGATCCAGCGTGATGAATACCGGCACCACGTCCTTAGCCTTGTCGCCGAGCTTGGCGAGCGCCGCAGACATGACCTGCAGGCCAGACGGGCACACGTCGGGGCAATGCGTGTAACCAAAAAAGACGAGCATGTACTTGCCGAGGAAATCCTTATCGGTAACCCGTTTCCCCGTCTGGTCGGTCAACGCGAAGGGGCCGCCGACCAGTGGCTTGCCGGTTTCGACCGAGCCTTGAGGCAACATCGTCCCGGAAGGAGGTCCCACGACGAGCAAGGCGGCAAGACCTCCCGCGACCAAGCCTGCAACAGCCAGCAACGGACCGCGATAGTTCATGGTCAATACACTCCTGATGATGATCGGCCGGCGACGGTCGATCGCCCTACGGCCCGTTGAGCGGTGCGCACGGACTTGTGCCACGCGCATTCCTGCAAAGTTGGTATGAAGCGGACAAATCGCGTTGGTCCTTGCCGCGGCCGGTTGAATGTGAGGCAATGGCCGCGCAGGTGCAAGCTGTGCTAGTGTCCCAGCCCGCCGGTCCGGGAAAATGGGCCGCGCCGGGGCCTGCCGCGCGCGAGTTGAAAGAGAAAAAGAACGGTGACAGTGCTCCAGGAAGAGCTGATAACCAGGAACATCGTTAGCGAGCGCGAGAGTCAGCTTCGGCTGCAGACCAGCGTGAGGCTGCGCTGGATTGCCATTCTGGGGCAACTCCTGGCCGTGGCCGTGGTGACGGGCGTGTACGGCTTCGCCATGCCGGTCGGCATCTGTCTCGTTCTCATTGCCATGTCCGCATGGCTGAACGTCTACCTCTCGATACGCTTTCCCGCCCGCTACAAGGTGAACACACATCTGGCCACCGCGCTTCTCGCCTACGATACGCTGCAACTTGGCGGGCTGCTTTATCTCACAGGCGGCATCCAAAATCCGTTCGCGCTACTCATCGTTGCTCCCGTCACGATTTCCGCCGCTACGCAGCCGCTGCGCTCCACCATCATCCTTGGTGCGATCACCGTGGTGACGGCGACGTTCCTGGTCACGCAATATTATCCGCTTCCCTGGATCGAGGGGCTCCGCTTCGAATTGCCCAGGGATTACAAGCTCGCCATCCTGGCGGCCATTGTCGCTTCCATGACGTTCATCGCCATCTACGTGTGGCGCATCAGCAAAGAGACGCGGCTGATGTCGGCGGCGCTTGCGGCGACCGATATGGTTCTGGCCAGCGAGCAACGTCTCCATGCGCTCGATGGTCTGGCGGCGGCCGCCGCGCACGAACTCGGCACGCCGTTGTCGACGATCGTGCTCGTTGCCAAGGAACTCGAGCGCGAGCTTGGCTCCGACAGCCGCTATAGCGAGGATCTGACCCTGCTGCGCTCCCAGGCCCAACGCTGCCGCGAAATACTGCAGAAGCTGACCAGGAAGCCCGACGAGCAGGATCCGATGCACGCCAGTGTCACGGTGCGGGAGATCATCGAGGAGACCGTCGAGCCTCACAAGGTTTCTTCCAAGCGCATCAGCGTCAGCGCCCAGCCCGTTCTGGGGGCGGAGGGCGAAGGCCGGCTCGAGCCCGTCGGCGTGCGCAAGCCCGGCGTGATCTACGGGCTCGGCAACATCATCGAGAACGCCATCGATTTCGCGGAATCGGAGGTCGAGGTCGCCGCGCGCTGGAGCGCTGATGATGTTACGGTGACCATTGCCGACGATGGCCCGGGCTTCCCGCTGGAGTTGATGGACAGCCTCGGCGAGCCCTACGTTTCCACCCGGCGTCTCCACGACCGGCGTGAAAAGGAACATTCCGGGCTGGGACTTGGATTTTTCATCGCCAAGACGTTGCTGGAACGATCCGGCGCCAGCGTTAACTTTTCCAATCGTCCGGCGCCGGACCATGGCGCGGTTATTCTCGTAACATGGCCGCGCAAGGCCTTTGAACGGCGCAATATTTTCCTGCCCACCGCTTAGAGGGGCGTGCCGGCCTTCAGGAAGACCTCGTTTGCGGCTCAAGTATTCGCGTACAAAAGTCGGCAGTCCTTAACGATTTTCCCCTTTCACCCTATTGCGCTGGCGGTTTTGTCGTAGGACAAAGGCGCTGTGCCCCGCGCAAACCAATAAAAAGGCCCTCGGAGGCTTCCCGTGACTAACGAAGATCTCTCGTTCCGCCAGGATGAGCTGCCAGAAGACAGATCGCTGCTCATCGTCGATGACGACCGCGCCTTCCTGCAGAGGTTGGCGCGCGCCATGGAATCGCGCGGCTTCGAGGTCCGCAGCGGCTTTTCCGTCGCTGAGGGCATTGACCTCATCCGTCAGAAAGCGCCCGCTTTCGCGGTTGTGGATATGCGCCTGGAGGACGGCAACGGACTTGATGTTCTGGCGGAGCTTTCTCGAGTTCGGCCGGACGCGCGAGCCATCGTGCTGACAGGTTACGGCAACATCGCCACGGCTGTAAGCGCGGTGAAGCTCGGCGCGGTCGATTACTTGGCAAAGCCCGCGGACGCGGACGATGTAACGGACGCCCTCTTGGCGCCGGCCGATTCGAAGGCCCCGCCGCCTGAAAATCCTATGTCGGCCGACCGGGTGCGCTGGGAGCACATTCAGCGGGTTTACGAACTCTGCAACCGGAACGTCTCGGAAACGGCGCGCCGCCTCAACATGCACCGGCGCACGCTCCAACGCATCCTCGCCAAGCGCGCCCCGAAGTAAGCGCTCTAAGCGAGACCTCCAGGTCTCTCCCAAGGCTGTTTTACGCGGACTGGGTTTTCGCCGGAATGGGCGGCTCGGTCGCGTGCATGAGCCGTGCGGCCGCCACGCGCGCGAACGCCAGCGTGACCGCCTTGCGGCGGGCAGGCGCCAGCCGCGCCTCGGGGGCAACCCGGACGATCTCGCCATCGTAGCGGTCGGCCAGGATGAGCCCCGTGTCGGGGGGAAGAATTTCGTTTGGGAAGTCGGGCGCGACGGCGAAGAACAGCCGGTCGCAATAATCGCGATACTCGGGCCATTTCGAGTCGGAGCGAAAGTCGGCAATGCTCGACTTGATTTCAACGATCCAGCAATCGCCGCCGGGCCCGAGCGCCATCACGTCGGCGCGCCGCCCGTTGGCAAGCACGACCTCGGCCAGGCTTTCAAAGCCATGGGCCTTCAGCGTCCGCTGCACCCCGCGCAAAATCTCTCGGGCAGCCGGTGACAGCTTAGGCTCGATCTCGATTTCTGTTCGTGGCGCAGACTGTTGCAGCGGGTCGGTCATGGTGCCGCCATTATGGCCGTGAGATGTTCCCACTCAAGCTGGTTATTGGCCACCTGCGGGGGCGGCCGTCGGATGAAGCTCAGCAGCAAGCTGCAGATGACGGGGCACGAAACGTGAAATTTTTCTGGCGCGCCAAGAGCGATGATAAGCAAAGCGCGGCATTGAAGACGCAAACGGGCGCTGGCGATGGAAGCAGCGGCGCGGTTGAACCCTCAAAGAAGGTGCAAGACACGGACGGCGAAAGCGCGGCGGCCGCCAACGAAAATACCGCGGGCGACGCTGGCGCGGCCAACGAATCAGGCGCGGCGGGCACATCGGCTTTAGCGGGCGCCGGCGGGCCGGTGAGCACCAGCCGGGACGACAGCCAATCGCAAGCGGTGAGTTCCGAGAACAACGTCGTGGCATTGCAGCCGGCTCGCCTCAGCGAGCGCATCGCCGCAGCGGCGGTCAAGACGGTGGCGACTTTGACGACGCTTGATTCGCGGATCGCCCCGCCCGCCCTGCCAGGCGACGCCGGCACCTTGCAGCCGCGCGCGCCCGGACCACTGCCTGGGCAAGAGGCTGCTTACGATCTGCTCGGCCGTCTGTTCGCCAATCCGCTCGCCTGCGGCAACATTCTGGTGCTGGGGCCGGCAGGCTCGGGCCGCCGCACGGCGGTCAAGACGCAACTGGAAAATCACCGCAACGCGCTGCCGCGGCCCAGTGACTGGCTCTACGTCGTTTCCTCCTCCGATGGCCGCCGCCTGAAGTCGTTCGCGATGCCGCACGGGCAGGGGGCGCTGTTGGCGCGCGAGGCCCGGACTGCCATCGCCAAGGCCAAGGCGAATCACGAACGGCTCGTTGCAGGCGACGAGTTCCGCCTGGGGCTTGAGATCATCGATGAGGAGTTCCGCCATAAGACGGGCAGGACGCTCGATTCCCTGAAGCAGCGCGCCGAAGACCAAAACATCGCCCTCGTGAAGACGCCGGATGGCTTCGTCCTTGCGCCGATGCACGAGGGAAAGGTGGTGCGTGCCGATGTGTTCCGGGCCCTGCCCGAGCAATTGCAGCGCGACGTCGAGGCCAAGATTGCGGACCTCGAGGGCGAACTCAAAGCGTTCATCGACGCCCTGCCGGCCGACGACACGCAGCAGGCCGAACGCATCGCCTCGTTCAATCGCGATGCCGCAGTCCGGGCCGTGAAGCCGCACCTGGAACCCGTGCGGCTCGCATTCAATGATTGCGGTGAATTCGTCGACGAACTCCAGGCATGCCTAGTTGCGGTGACCGCAGCCTCCACGCGCCTGCCCGACGCGGATCGCGCGCGGTCCGCCTTATTGAACGCGCCATCCGTACAGGTGCTGCCCATCCAGACGGCGTCTGACTTCTCCCAGCCGGCGCCCGTGGTGATGGCCTATGACGTGAGCCCTGGCGGGCTGCTGGGAGAACTCGGGCTCGACGCCGCCGGACAACTCGCCCTCGTTCCGGGGGCGCTGGCTCAGGCAAACGGCGGCTATCTGGTCGTGGAGGCCTGGCGGCTGGCGGCCGATCCGCCCTCCTGGTGCGCGCTGAGCCGTGCGCTGGCAACAGGAGAGCTGCGGCCGCTGACGCGCGGCGGCCTCGTGGCCGATGCCGATCCTATTGCGCTGTCTGTCCGGCTGATCGTCATTGCGGATGAAACTTCGTTCGACAAGCTGCGGGCGCTCGATCCGGGCGTATCGCGGTATTTTCCCCATGTGGTGCGGTTTTTCGCGAGCCTGCCGCGTTCTGCGGTCGACGCTGCTGACTACGCGGCATTCGCCGCGCGCATTGCTGCGCAATCCGGGTTGCGGCCGATCGCGGCAGACGCCGCGGACGCCCTTTATCGCGCGGCTTTGGCCGACGCCAGGAGCGACGACAGGCTGACGCTCGATACGCAGGCGCTGGCCAACCTGCTTGTGGAAGCCGATTTCGAGGCGGCCGTGTCGCAGTCCGCGCATATCGGCGCGCATGACGTGGAAGCTGCTTGGAAACGTGCCGCGGAGGTTCGCCGGTTATGATGGCGCACGTTGCGGAGGCGTCTGAGGCCAGTGGCCGCGTCTTGTTCGTGCTGGAACCGGGCAGCGGAGACATCTCGGTTTGCGCACAGGTGGCCAGCCAGTTCGCGGCGTCCTTCAACGCGGAAATCGAGACGGTGGTTGTCAATACCGATGCTCTGGCGCGGGCCAAGATGCTGCCCGTGGCCACATGGTGCCCGTTGCGTGAATGCACGCCAGAGGGTGAGCAGTTCTCAGACGGATTGAGTTCTCTGCTTCAGTTGCGCCAGTTGCGCGCCATCGAACGCGCCGCACGGCGTCAGGGTGTCCGCGTCTTCCACACGGCGGTGGCGGGCGAACTCGTCGATCAACTCGATGGCCTTTGCCTCAGCCGCGGCCCTTGGAACGTCGTGGTGTTGTCGCATCCCCTTTGCGAGTCCACGGGGCAGGCGGCAAGCGCGATTTTCGCCAACGTGAGTGGCGCGACGGGGGTTGTCGCTGCGCCCGCGCGGTTGGCTAACGAAACCGGCCCCATCGCTATCGTGGTCGAGGATGGCGAACGCCTCCCCGCCATGTTGCGCGCGGCGGGGCGATTGAAGGGCCTGTGCGGAAGAGTGCATGTCCTGGTGGCTGCCGACCGGCGCAAGGAAATGGAAGAGCTTGAATCGCATGTGCGGCTGATGACGGCCAATCATCGGGGGCTGGTCATCGAACCCTCCACGCCGGTGCTCGGTGTTGCGGGGGCGCTCGACGAGGCGTTGCGCGCGCTGAAGACCAGTTTCATCGTTGCGCGGCTCGGCGGAACACTACTGCCGCATGCCCGCGCGCTGGCGCGCACGGTAACGATTGCCCGGGCTCCGGTACTTCTCGTTCGCTAAAACGCCGGCGTGGTTGTCATGCCGCGAAGAATTCCGGACCGGCGCCGACGATGTTGGGGTCGATCTGCCCGATCGCCCTTGGGTCCTTGCCCGCGTAGTCGATGGAGGACAACACGACGCGGATGGATTCAAGACGCGCGCGGCGCTGATCGTTGGCGCGAATGACGGTCCATGGGGCTATGGCCGTGTGCGTGAAGCGGAACATTTCGATCTGCGCCTGCGAATAGTCGTCGTAACGGGTGAGCGCCGCCAGATCGATGTCGGAGAGTTTCCAGCGCTTGAGCGGATTGTGACAGCGCTCGTGAAAGCGCTTCAATTGCATCTCACGCCCGATGGTCAGGAAGAACTTGAACAGCTTGATGCCGTCGCGCACGAGGAGGCCTTCGAACTCGGGGGCTTCGCGCAGAAATGCGGCGATCTGGTCGGCATCGGCAAAGCCCATCACGCGCTCGACACCCGCCCGGTTGTACCAGGAGCGGTCGAACAGCACGACCTCGCCGGCGGTGGGCAGGTGCACCGCATAGCGCTGGAAATAAAGCTGCCCGCGCTCGGTTTCGGTCGGCTTGGTGAGAGCGACGGCGCGCGTGTTGCGCGGGTTGAGGTGCTGGGTGAATGCACCGATGCAACTGCCCTTGCCCGCGCCGTCACGGCCTTCGAACAGGGCAAGACTGCGCCCCTTGGTCTTGAGGTTGTGGGCCTGCAGTTTAACGAGTTCGATCTGGAGGCGCTCCAGTTCCTCCTCGAACTGCTCTTTCTTCATGCGCTTGTCGTAGGGGTAGCCGCCCGATGGCATCGCGGCCTCTTCCAACAGTTTGGGGAATACAGGATCGTTGAGATCGAAGCCGCCTGGAAGACCCGGATAGGCGATGATGGCATCTGGAATATCCGCGCCGAGCGCCGCCTTCATGCTGCGGGCGGCGGCAGCTTCATCGTGGCTGTTGTCTCTTTCCTTATCTTTGTCCTTGTCTTTGGATTTGCCGTTCTTGCCCATTGCTTTTTCCTCATCTGGAGCGGTCCAGGTATAGCAGGCGAAGCGGCCGCGCGCCTGGGCAAGAACGACGCCGGTTGCTCCAAGCTTTGCAAATAAGAAAGCCGGCGGCCCCCCAGCCACCGGCTTCCTCCCCCATAAGCCAAGCGCGCAAGGCGCGCTCGGGCCCCCTTAACGGCAGTTCAGGCACTTTCCTTGGCGGGCGCACCCGCGGTGATCGTGAGAGGCGCCTCGACGTCGCCACGCTCCCGGCGGCGTGGCAGAGCCGGCTGGAATGCACGCCGGGCGTGGAATTCACAGTAAGGCAGGCCAGAGACCTTGGCCTTGCCGCAGAAATGGAAGTCTGGCATTTGCGGGTCGCCGATCGGCCAGCGGCAGCTGCATTCGGTCAGCGTCTGAATGGTTTTGCGCTCCGCGACCGGGATGACGAGTTCTTCGACGGCAGGCAATGCCGGTTCCGCATCGGTCGGGTAAAGAGCCCGCACGGCCGGATTGCCGATTTGAGCGAAGCGCGGCTTGGCGGCTGCGCGCTTGGCATTGGCCATCCGCGAGCGTGGCCGCACTGTCTTCATGCGCGATGTCGTGGCGCGGCCGGAAAGTCCAAGACGATGGACCTTGCCGATCACGGCATTGCGTGTAACGGACCCCAGCCGGCCGGCAATCTGGCTCGCGCTCAAACCTTCGCCCCAGAGCTTTTTCAAAAGCTCCACGCGTTCATCCGTCCAAGACATAATCGTGTTCGCTCCTTATCGAGCCGCGTGTGCGGAAAACACCCCCCGGTGCCCGCTTGATAGGCCGCGAACGAACCCTCCTTGCGCATAAGGCTTGCGCGGTCGAGGAGACGATCCCGGCCGTGACCTGTGACGCAAAACTCGATGAAGACGCAGCTACAACATGCCGTGAAATACGCTGGCTGCCTGACGAGGCAGCCGGGGCACGGTGGACCAACCTGATACACCTTGGAGTGAGCAGCCAAATGACCGCCACATCTCGTGGTCCAACGAGAGGAACTTACAACATCCTGAATTCGGCCTACAAGCCGAGCTTGGCTTTTCGAAGGGGCATTGACATTCGCAGTGGCCCACGCGCCACATTAACGATTCGAGATATCCCTATTAATCCGAGCTACATTGCGCTCACGGAGAGTTTTCAACTGGGAAACAGGCTCTATCGTCAGCCTCCACTTGCGCTGAGGCCGTTCAGCCGTTCTCGCGCATTTCATTGACAGGCGGCCGGCTCTTTCGTATCAAAATGCCGCACGGGCCGCCAGGATTGGCGGCTTTTTGATTTTTGAACAGCTGGGAAAGCAAAGGGCAATGTCTGGGTCCGAGGCGACGCACCGGAGCGCGGCCACAGTCTTCAAGGATGGCCGGTCTGAAAGCGCCGTGATGGGCACCTACGCCCGACAGGACGTTGTCTTCACGCACGGCGAGGGGTCTTGGCTCTACACGGCCGAGGGCGAGCGCTACCTGGATTTCGGATCCGGCGTGGCGGTGAACGCCTTGGGCCATGCCCATCCAAGTCTGGTTGCGGCCCTGACAGCCCAGGCGGCCAAGCTCTGGCATACCTCCAACCTTTATCGCGTCGAAGGCCAGGAGACGCTGGCTGACAGGCTTACGCGGCTGACGTTTGCCGAGCGCATCTTTTTCTGTAACTCGGGCGCGGAGGCGTGCGAAGGCGCTATCAAGGTCGCCCGGCGGTACCATTATGTGTCGGGCCGTCCGGAACGCTGGCGGATCATTACGTTCCAGGGCGCCTTCCATGGCCGCACCCTGGCGACGCTGGCAGCCGGGGGGAACGAAAAGTACCTGGAAGGCTTCGGCCACAAGGCCGACGGTTTCGATCAGGTGCCTCTTTGCGACCTGGATGCGGTCAGCGCCGCCATCGGGCCCGAGACGGCAGCAATCATGATCGAGCCGATCCAGGGCGAGGGCGGCGTGCGCCAGGTATCCGAGCAGGATCTCACGGCGCTGCGCGAGATTTGCGATACGCATGGGCTGCTTCTGGTTCTCGACGAGGTGCAAACCGGCCTTGGCCGAACCGGCAAGCTGTTCGCCCACGAGTGGGCCGGCATAGCGCCTGACGTGATGGCAATAGCCAAGGGACTTGGCGGCGGTTTTCCGGTCGGCGCGGTGCTCGCGACGGCCGAGGCTGCCAAGGGCATGACGCCGGGCACGCACGGCTCGACCTTCGGCGGCAATCCGCTCGCCATGGCTGTGGCGGGCACGGTCGTCGACATCATCGCGCAGCCTGAGTTCCTCGGCGAGGTGCAGAGCACGGCCCTGCGACTGAAGCAGAAGCTTGCCCGCATACGGGATCAGTTTCCGGCGCTGATCGAGGAGGTGCGCGGCGTGGGTTTGCTGACGGGCCTCAAGCTCGCTAGCGGCGTGACGCCCGCCGAGGTCGTGAAGGCGGCGAGCGCGGAAAAGCTTCTGCTGGTTGGCGCTGCAGACAATACGCTGCGCGTGCTGCCGCCCCTCAACGTGACGCATGAAGATCTGTCTGAAGGCGTCGAGCGCCTGGCGCGCGCCTTCGGCCGCGTGCAAGCCCAACGAATTTCCTAACGCGTCGGAACATCCGCAAAAAGGGCGCAAAACATGGCCGCTCAGAAAAGCCCACGTCATTTTCTCGATATTTCAGCGCTCGACACCAAGACGCTGCGGCGCATCCTCGACAATGCGCACGCGATGAAGAAGGCTGGCAGGCGCGTACCGGCGGGGCTGCGCCCGAAGGGTGTCGAAAACCTCGTCCTGGTGATGATTTTCGAAAAGCCGTCGACGCGTACGCGCGTCTCCTTCGCCATCGCCATGCGCCAGCTCGGGGGCGGGGCGCTGACGCTCAATCACACCGATCTTCAGCTCGGCCGCGGCGAGAGCGTAGCGGACACCGCGCGCGTCCTGTCGCGCTACGCGGACGGCATCATGATCCGCGCGAACACGCACGACACCTTGTTGGAACTCGCCCGCCACGCGACGATTCCGGTCGTCAACGGCCTCACCGACAAGAGCCATCCCTGTCAGGTGATGGCGGACGTGATGACGTTCGAGGAGCACCTTGGCCCGATCAAGGGCCGCACGGTGGCCTGGATCGGCGATGGCAACAACGTCGCGGTTTCCTGGATGCACGCCGCCGCCAAGTTCAATTTCACGCTGCGCCTGGCATGCCCCGACCAACTCAAACCGGAAGACGCAGCCCTCGATTGGGCGAAGGCGCAGAAGGCGGACATCAGCCTTTCGAGCGATCCGGATAAGGCCGTGAAGGGGGCAGATTGCGTCGTTACCGACACCTGGGTGTCGATGGGCCAATCGGATGGCGCCAAGCGCAAGAAAATCCTCGCGCCCTTCGGTGTCGACGCCAAGCTCATGAGCAAGGCCGCCAAGGGTGCCATCTTCATGCATTGCCTTCCCGCCTATCGCGGGCTCGAGGTCAGCGGGGATGTCCTGGAGGGCCCCCAGTCAGTCATCTGGGATGAGGCGGAAAACCGCCTCCACGCACAGAAGGCAATTCTTGCCTGGTGCCTGGGCGCCTGAGCGATCGAGAAATCCAAGGACACGAACGAAGGTTTCCCAACCGCCGCCGTAACGCCTCGAGCGGCGCCGTCAAATCAATTGCGTCCCAATACGTCCGGGTTCTTTGTCGCCGTCGGATCGGACGTCTCCTTCGGCTTGCCCGAGACGTCGTACTCGGTCTGCGAGCGTGCGCCGGCAACCTGATCTCCGCTCAAGACGCAGCTGTTGGCGGTATCCAGAAGCTTGAACGCTGGATTTTGACGATCGACGAACTCTGCGTGTGACACTTTATTGTCGTTGTTGGTGTCGAAATAATCCAGGTTGGCGGTCGTGAACATCCGGTCAACGGCGACGACGCTCGCCCACTCGGTGGAATCCAATTCGCCATCGCCGTTGGCGTCCGCTCCGCTGAAGAGTTCGTTGGCGTAGGCCTTCCACTCGTCGCACGTCACTTGATTGTCCCGGTTGCGGTCCCAGCTTCCCGCCGCCATCAGGAAGACGCGATCCGTTTCGGAGATCGTCTTGCTGGAACTGAACGGATTGATCGACCCGACCGTGGGAAGTTTCGCGCCTGAGCAGCCAGCCGCGGCGAGTGGCAGCGCGAGCGCGGCGACGGCTGTGAGCATTCGTTTGTCGAGCAAAGGCATGTGTCTAATTCCCTGCCGGCCGGACTGGCCGCATGAAATCCTGTCGGATAGGTTCGTCTAGCTCGAAAATGCCGCCGGGTCGTGGCAGGCCCCAAAGCCAATTGGGGAGATTGTATTCCAGCGGGGATGTGTCGCAAAGGTGTCACAGCCGACAAGGTGCGTTGAGATACCCAAAATGGCTGCGGAGCCGGGTTCACCGAAATCCGTCCGCAGATCCATTGCCTTAGCGCTCGGCCCAGTCTGCGAGGCGGGCCATGAAGCCCATGCACTTTTCGATTTCGCTTTCCAGTAGCCACTCATCAGCCGTGTGCGCCTGCGCGATGTCGCCGGGCCCGCATACGATGGATGGTGCGCCGCCATCCTGAAACAGCCCGGCCTCGGTGGCGTAAGAGACAGCGTGCGTCGTGTTCTGCCCCGTCAACTGCAGCGCCAGCGCGGTTGCTTCGGAGGATTGCTGAGCGGCGTAAGGCGGAACGGTGTTGACGCGCGTGATGGTGATGTCCGCCTCCGGCGCGCCGCGCTTCATTTCGCGAATGCACTGGGTTTGGGCGAACGTGCGCAAGCGGCGTTCGATGGCATCGACATCGACACCCGCCAGCGCGCGCACCTCGAAGCCGAAACGGCAGAAGACCGGAATGATGTTGTTGGCCGTGCCGCCTTCCAGCTTGGTGACTTGTAGCGTCGCGTAAGGTGGATCGAAACGCTCGTTGCGGGAGGTAACCTTGAGTTCGGCCTCCATGCGCTCGATCTCGGCGATCAAACGGGCGGCATAGGTGATCGCGTTGACGCCCAGATGCGCCATGCTCGAGTGGGCCGCGCGGCCGGAAACCTCAACTTGCCAACGCACGGGCCCCTTGTGCGCATCGACCACCTTCATTCCGGTCGGCTCGCCGACGATCACGACGCGCGGCCTCTGCAGCCTCTTGCCGAACTCGGCGATCATTGGGCGCACACCCAGGCACCCGACCTCCTCGTCATACGAGAATGCGAGATGGATCGGGACTTTCAGTTTGCGCGCCTTGAAGTCAGGGACGCAGGCGAGCACGCAGGCGAGGAAGCCTTTCATGTCGCACGCGCCGCGCCCGTAGATCTTGCCGTCGTGCCGGCGCAGCGTGAATGGATCGCTGCTCCACGCCTGTCCGTCGACCGGCACCACGTCGGTATGGCCCGACAGCGCGACGCCCGGGACATGATCTGGCCCGATCGTGGCGTAAAGACACGCCTTCTCGCCATCATCGCTGACGACACGTTGGCTGCGCACGCCATGCTGGAGAAGGTAATCCTCGATGAAAGCGATGATTGCGAGGTTGCTCTTGTGGCTCGTCGTATCGAAGGCGACAAGGCGGGCAAGCAACTCGAATGCCGTGTAGACTGGTCCCGCCATCGTGCCTCTTTATCGTGATTTTCCCAGCCGCCGCCGTCAGTTCATGCTGCGCTGGGTATAGGGGCTGTCGAGCGAGAAAGCCGGGATGGCCACGTCGAACAGGCGGCCTTCCGCGTCTTCCATCTGGTAGCTGCCCACCATGATACCCTGCGGCGTCTTGAGCGGGCAGCCCGACGTGTAGGAGAACGAGCCCCCCGGCGGGATAACGGGCGTCTGTCCGACGACGCCGGGCCCGCGCACGACTTCGGTGCGGCCCCAGGCATCCGTGATCTGCCAGGCGCGTGTCTTGAGCTGCACGGTCTCTTCGCTGTCGTTGGAGATTTCGACCTCATACGACCAGACGAAATGCCCTTCGTCCGGCGAGGACTGCTCTTCCATGTATTGCGGCTCGACGCGAATGCGAATGCCGCGTGTGATGGCCTCGTACATGTGGTCGCCCGGGATGGTGGCCGCGGCCTTCTTTCTTGATCTACGTCGTAACAATTCTAGGTTCGCTTCCAAAGAGGTTCAAGATCGGCCCGTGACGGCCCTCACGGCGGCCGACAGGTCGTCGGCAAGATCGCCGCAGGATTCCAGACCGACGGAAAGCCGGATCATGCCGTCGGTGATGCCCAGTTGCGCGCGCGCCTCCGGCCCGATGCGCTGGTGCGTAGTCGTCGCCGGGTGGGTCACGAGGCTCTTGGCATCGCCCAAGTTGTTGGAGATGGAAATCAGGCGCAACGCATTAAGGCAACGGAACGCGCCGGCTTTGCCTCCATCGACCTCGAACGTGATCATCTGCCCGCCGCCCGGCATCTGCTTTGCCGCCAGCGCCGCCTGCGGGTGATCGGTGCGGCCGGGATAGAGCACCCTTGTGATGCCGTTGAGCCCTGCCAGCTGATCGGCCAGGCGCGCGGCGGTTTCACATTGCGTCTTGACGCGGACCGGCAACGTCTCCAATCCCTTCAGCATGACCCAGGCATTGAACGGGCTGATCGACGGGCCCGTCTGGCGCACCCAATCTTGCAGGTAATTGGTCAGGAAGTCGTTGCTGGCGAGCACCGCGCCGCCCAGGCACCGGCCCTGACCATCGATATGCTTGGTCGTCGAATAGACGACGATGTCGGCGCCGAGCTTCAGTGGCCGCTGCAGCATGGGGGTGGCGAACACGTTGTCGACGACCGTCAGGATGGCGTGCTCTTTGCCCAGGGCGCAGACGGCCTCGATGTCCACCAGTTCCAGCGTCGGGTTCGACGGCGTCTCGAAGAAGAACATCCGTGTATTGGGCTTCACCGCCGCTTTCCACGCGTCGATGTCGCGCCCGTCGATGAGCGTGCATTCGATGCCAAAGCGCGGGCAGAGCGTCTCGACGATGTAGCGGCATGAGCCGAAAAGGGCGCGCCCTGAAACGATGTGGTCGCCGGTCTTCAGATAGGAGAGAATGGCAGCCGTCACCGCGGCCATGCCGGTTGCCGTCGCGCGACAGCTTTCCGCGCCTTCGAAAAGACGAAGGCGCTCTTCGAACATCGCCACCGTGGGATTGCCGAAGCGCGAATACTGAAAACCCGGGTCTTCGTTCTTGAAGCGTGCCTCGGCCTGTTCTGCGCTGGTGTAGACGAACCCTTGCGTGAGGAACACCGCCTCCGAGGTTTCGCCCCATTGGGAGCGCATCGTGCCGCCGTGGATCAGCTCTGTTTCAGGCTGCCAGTTCGGCTTGCTGTCTGCATTCGACATTGGAATGGAGCGTCCTTGAGCGCGACAAAAATCCCGGTGTTCCTGATGCGCCGGCCGATGGGACCGGGCGCGGGAAACCGGGCGCGCGCGGCCTCTTTAGCGAATTCTTTAACGTGGCTGCAAGCCGGCCGGCCAAAGGACCACGGAAGTCTAATGCCGCAATTATAGGCAGGTTGTGGCGGCGTCAAGGGCTCCCTTGATCCATTCTGCGCCACCCCTGCACAACCAAACCGGCGCCTAGTCAAGATCGCTTGGCAAAAGGGCGTTGCAGATCATGGCCGTGGCCTGGAGCTTGGCTTGGGTGTTGCGATGGGCTAGAGCGGCTAGCGGACGAGAAGAGCCAAAGGGCGCTAGAGTGAAAACGGTGGCCACGAAACGGGCGGTCAAAGTGCAGGGCGGTCTGGCGGATCGGCCAGCCGGCGGTATCCTGCCCAGCCAAGCGATCCGGGGCTTGATCGAGTCGGGCGCCTTGAAGCTGGCGGAACCTCTTCTGGACAACCAGCTGCAGCCGGCGAGCATCGACCTGCGGCTCGGCGCGGTCGCCTACCGGGTCCGCGCGTCCTTCCTGCCGGGACCTGGCGCGACGGTTCAGTCCAAGCTCGACCACCTGCAGCTTCACACCATCTCGCTCAGCCAGGGGGCCGTTCTGGAGACAGGGTGCGTCTATATCGTGCCTCTGCTCGAGAGCCTCGCGTTGCCGCCCGATATGGCGGCGGCGGCCAATCCGAAAAGCTCGACTGGCCGGATCGATGTCTTCACCCGGGTCATTGCCGACGGCGTCGGTGCGTTCGATCAAGTTCCAGCGGGATATCACGGACCGCTGTATGCTGAGATCTGTCCGCAGACGTTCCCTATCGTCGTGCGCAAGGGGTCGCGCCTGTCGCAGATGCGTTTTCGTGTCGGACCGGCCGGGGATACGGACGAGCAACTGATCGAATTGCACGCGCGCGAAAAGCTCGTTTTCAGCGATGACGCGCGTGAGATCGCCGACATTGCCGGCGGCATTGCGCTGTCGGTCGATCTCAAGGGCGACAAGGATGGACTGGTTGGCTTTCGGGCGCGGCGCCATACCGGTGTTGTCGACGTCGACAAACCGGCAAGCTGCCCCGTCGCAGACTATTGGGATCCGATCCACGCATCGGGCGGCCGCCAGCAACTCATACTGGATCCGGACGAGTTCTATATTCTGGCCTCCAAGGAAGCGGTGCACGTGCCGCCCACGCATGCTGCAGAGATGGTTCCGTTCAATCCGCTCGTGGGTGAGTTCCGTGTCCATTATGCGGGGTTCATGGACCCCGGTTTCGGCCATGCGCCGGCCGGCGGGCACGGCTCGCGCGTCGTGCTCGAGGTGCGCTCGCACAAGGTACCCTTCATTCTGGAGCACGGGCAGATCATCGGCCGGCTCATTTACGAGCGCATGACGCAAGTGCCCGATATCATCTACGGACGCGATCTCGGCTCCAACTACCAAGGTCAGGGCCTGAAGCTGTCCAAGCATTTCAAATAGGCTGGAGACCGTGGCCCGGCGCTTGCCATCCGAGAGCGGGGATCAAGATCCGTCGCCGCCTCAGGAAGCCTACGTGCGCGGCCTGCGGGACGGGGTGTTGATGCTCATCAACGAGACAAGCGCGTATTCTTCCGATAGTCGATAGCGGCCGCCCGACGTAAATGGTAGCGATGCTGCAAGCTGCAATCCGAGTATGAAAACCGCCCTCATCTGCATAAGGAGCCGATCGATGCTGCCGCGCGTAAAATCAATGGTCCTCGCCACAGCGTTTGCTTTCGCCGGAATTACGGCCATTTCTTCCGCGAGGGCGCAAAACGATGCGGCCACGATCGAGGCGGGCGGGCGTACCTTCATGCGCTATTGCGCGCTATGCCACGGATTGGACGGGACGGGGGACGGGCCGCTGACGGAATCATTGCAGACCGCGCCGCCGGACCTCACGCTTCTGGCCAAGCGCAATGAAGGCAAGTTCCCCATGGAGCGGGTCAAGGAGATCATCGAGAAGGGCGGCCCCAAGGGGCACGGCATGATGGCGATGCTGGCCTGGGGGAAGGTCTTCAACGAGGAGATGGGCAGCGATTCCCACGCGGTCATCGACCAGTTGGCCGCCTACCTGGAAAGCCTCCAGGAGCGGTGAGTCTAGCCCCCGCCGCGGGCAAAAAGCGTGTTTTACGGCCACAAAACGCGGCTTTTTGCCCAGCAGGTGCAAAAATGCCCGAGAAAACGCGAGTTTTCCCGCACGATCTATGTATTCTCCGCTTCATTGAATGATTCGTACCTCAAGAGGGAATAACCCACATGGCAAAGGCACCTGCCGCACCGGCGAAAGTCGACACGATCACTCTCAAGCACATCGCGGCCACGCTTGCCGAGCAATACGAGATGCCCAAGAAGCAAGCAGTCGCGATGCTGGAGGACATGGTTGCCCAAATCGCCAAGAGCTTGAAGAAGGGCGCTCGCATCCGCGTCGCTGGCCTTGGCGTTCTGCAGGTCCGCAAGCGCCCCGCGCGCATGGGCCGCAACCCGGCAACCGGCGAAGCCATCAAGATCAAGGCATCCAAGAAGATCGCCTTCCGGGCTGCAAAGGAACTGAAAGAGTCGATCTGAGCGATCGCTCTCGGCATTTGCCGGCTTCCAGGAAGGCCGCTCGAACGAGCGGCCTTTTTCTTTTGGATTTGTCCGCGTCATCACTCGCTGGCGAAAAAGTTCGAGATGAAGCGATCATAGATCTCGGTGAGGTCTTCCAGGTCCCTCACGCTGGTATGCTCGTCGACCTGATGAATCGTTGCATTCACGAGTCCGAACTCGACGACGGGGCAGTAATCCTTGATGAAGCGCGCATCAGACGTGCCGCCGCCCGTAGTTAGCGCCGGCGCGCGTCCGGTGACGGACTTGACCGCACCCTTGAGCGTTTCGACCAGCGTTCCGGGCCTGGTGAGAAAGACGTCGCCCGTGCCTTCGAATGACACATCGAAGCGCGCGCCCACCTCGGCGGCGGCGGCGGTTGCCGTTTGGCGAATCCACGCCTCCATTTTTGGCCGAGTCCAGGCATCGTTGTAGCGAACGTTCAGCTTTGCCGTCGCAAACGCCGGGATAACATTCGTCGCGGTGTTGGGAACCGAAATGACCGTGACCTGGAGATTGGAGGGCTGGAAGTTCTCCGTACCATCGTCGAGCTTGTGGGAAGCCAAGCGGTCGACGATGCGCGCGAGCTTGGGGACAGGATTGTCTGCAAGCTGCGGATAGGCGGCATGGCCCTGTTTGCCTTTGACGACGATAACGGCGTTGAGCGAACCGCGCCGGCCGATCTTGATTTCATCGCCGAGCGCCGTTGGGTTGGAGGGCTCGCCGACCAGACATGCGTCGATCGACTCGTCGCGATCCCTCAACCATTGGAGGATCTTCGCCGTGCCATTGATGGAGGGGCCTTCCTCATCTCCAGTGATGAGAAAGGAGAGGGACCCGCGCGGCAAGGTTCCGCCATGGCGGTGCAGGTAGCGCATCGCGGCGGCTGCGAAGGACGCGACACAGCCCTTCATGTCGACTGCGCCGCGTCCATACAAGATGCCATTGCGGATCTCGCCTGCAAACGGCGGAGACGTCCAGGCATTCTCGTCGCCTGCGGGCACAACGTCCGTATGTCCGGCAAACGAAAGGTGCGGACGCCCTTGGCCCAGACGGGCGTAGAGATTGTCAACATCCGGCGTGCCCGGCTCCGAGAAAACGAGGCGATGGCATTGAAAGCCCGCAGGTTCCAACACGTTCTGCAAAAGCGTGAGCGCGCCGCCTTCATGCGGGGTCACGCTTTCACATCGGACTAGGGCTTGAGTGAACTGGATTGCATCGGTGGGATCGAACGTCATGCTTGCACGCTTTCAGGCCTGGAAGATGCAGTTGCTGGAACCGGGAACGCCGGCGCGAGAGCGACGGGGCTTGCGTGCGATGGCAGCGGAAGGTCGCGCCCCTCGCGTTCCTGGACGAGAGTGATCTTCTGCCAGATCTTGTTCGACAGGCTGGCAGTGATCTGGCCGATGTCGCTTGCCGCATCCACCACGATCGGATCTTGCGTGCTCTGGGCGTAGAGAGCGGCGACTTTGCCTGTGATCGACATAAGCTCCGAACAGTAGTCCAGATACCGCGCCAATTCGAACTGCGACATGACCCGCTGCTCGTGGCCCGGTCCGCCGGTGGCGACGGTCGCGGGGCGATCTGAACTTGGATCCTTGGGCAATTGATGCATGTCGATGACGTGTACGATGGAGCGCAGCTCGTGGAGATTTCTCATGACTTGGTGACGCTTCCAACGCGCTTCCAGGGACGACAGATAGAGCATCCCGCCGCCCATCAACAGGACGATATTGAATGCCGAGTCGATGCCTTGGAGTATGCCCGAGAGGTTCTCGCTTTCTCGCTTCAACTCGATAATGCTGCCGATCTTCGAGAGCATGAAGACGCCGCCCGCGAGCACCGCCAGAATGGCAAGGCGCAGAACGAAGTTCGGCCGCGCGGTCGCATTGACGCGCTTCTCCGTCTCGCGTGAGACCTCGATGAGTTCCGCGCAAACCTTGCTCAGGCCCGATTTTGGAAAGCGCGCCTGGACGCGCTCGCCGAGGATCACGAGCGTTTTCACGATCTGGTCGGGATCAAGTCTGCGATACATGGGCCATCAATGCGCCAGCGGGCGGCCGCGGTCAATGCCGCCTGCCGCTCATGCAACGTGTGCGTCGCGCCGCCCGAAACCGCTGGCTTTGCCGCTTCCTTGCGAGCTTCTGCCCTTGCGCTCGATCACGCCGCTGGGAGGCGGCATATTGGCGAGGTCGAGGCGTGCCGTGATGGGCTGCATCTGATCGATTTCCCGCTCGAGTCGCCGCGCGATATCCTCCGCCTTGGGCGGAGCGGGTCCGAAACGGTTGCCGCCGTCCGTCCCCGGCAGGAACCAGAAATCGATCAGGATCCACAGGCCGGCCAGCGCGAAGATTGCCGAGGCGGCGATCAAGCCGAGCGCGAGCCCGGGGCTTTGCCAATGGAGCGCGGCGTAAGCGCCGGCGATCAACGGCAAACTGATCAGGCCGATGATTTGCCACCAGCCCGACTTGTCGCGGTCGTGCAGTCGCTTGGAGTTGAGCATCGCCATTGCGAAAGCCGCAACGCCCGCAGCGAACGCCAACACGGAGTGAGGGACCAGCAGAACGCCGTAGCCTCCCCATGCAACGAGCTGAACTGTTCCTGGTGCGATGGAGGCAAGCCAGAACGTCTTGCGTCCGATGCGGCCGTGGAACCCGAAATACAGCTCGATCATAGGCATGTCGCGAAAGCCCGCTCAGTCGCGTGTTCACGACAAGGTGGCATGTCACTGCTAAGAAGTTGTTGCGTCAACGGACGGAAAATGAACGAGTCTACCCTTGACTGGACGGTTCAAACGGCCATGCCGCGGCGTCCAAATCCTTGGGTCTGGTGCGGTGCGCGCCGGCCCAGGCCGCTGCGCCGTTCCGGCGACCCAGGCGGTCGCGTGTCCGGGCCGCCTTTGCGCCGATCCTGCTCCGCCGAGCGCCGCTCCGATTGCTGTTGATGCTCGCGCGCTGCCCTATCGATCGCAGCAATGGCGGCGGCAAAGCTTTCCGATACGGTTTCTCCTCCATCAGCCTCCGGCAGGGGCCCGGGCGCAGGCGCATCGAAAAGTCTCTTGAAAAGCTTCACGGCCGAAACTTCCGCTTGTGCGACTGACTCTATGCTCAAAATGTTGCCGAACGACCGTAAACGCAACTTTACCGCGGCACTTTTTGATCCTTTTTGCCTAGTCCCTTAACAGGTCGTTGATCGACGTCTTGCTGCGGGTCTTTTCGTCCACGCGTTTGACGATCACCGCGCAATAGAGGTTGGGTCCGGGCTCGCCGTTGGTTAGCGGCTTGCCCGGCATGGTGCCCGAGACCACGACGGAGTAAGGCGGCACTTTGCCGAAGAACTTTTCTCCCGTGGCCCGATCTATGATGGTCGTGGAAGCACCGATGTACACGCCCATGGACAGCACGGAGCCCTCGCCGACTTGCACGCCTTCGGCGACTTCGGCACGCGCACCGATGAAGCAATTGTCCTCGATGATCACGGGGCCGGCCTGAAGCGGCTCGAGCACGCCGCCGATGCCCGCGCCACCGGAGATGTGACAATTCTTTCCGATCTGCGCGCACGACCCCACGGTGGCCCAAGTATCCACCATCGTGCCGCTATCGACGTAGGCGCCGAGATTGACGAACGAGGGCAGCAGGACCGCACCTGGCGCGATGTAGGCGGATTTGCGCACGTAAGCACCCGGAAGCACGCGAAAGCCTCCCTTGCGGAAGTCAGCATCCGTCCAGCCTTCGAACTTGGGTGCAACCTTGTCCCAATAGAAGCTGCCTGCGGGGCCGCCCGAAATCAGGCCCATGTCGTTGAGGCGGAAGGACAGCAACACGGCTTTCTTGAGCCATTGATTGACATGCCATGCACCACCCATCTTGTGGGCGACGCGCACCTTGCCGCTGTCGAGAAGCTCCAGCGTGTCGTTGACCGCCTCGCGCACCTTGCCCTTGGTGCCAAGGCCGATGGAGTCGCGCTCCTCCCAGGCATCTTCGATCGTCTTCTGCAATGCTGTGTGCGGCATGTCTGCGCCCGTTTCCATTCTTGGGTAAATCCGAAGCCGCGTTGTGGCGTGCAAACCGCGCGGGTGTCAACCGGGCAGGTCCGATGGCGGCTCAGAACCGCACGGCCATGCCTGCCAGCAGGAAATCGAAAGGCGCAATTTGTGTGGTGAGCGAACCGGCCATGCTCCCGGTGGGGCTGGTGCCAATATCGCTCTGTGTGTGGTTGAAAGAGGCATAGACCTCAACGCCCTCAGCCAGTTCCTGGACGACGGAGGCTCCCCAGATCGACACCTCGGCGCCCGACACCAGGGCCTCCGCGCCCAGCGGGGTCGCGTCGATACGCTCGCCTGTGTAGAGGACTCCCGCCCCCATCCTGCGACGCCAATACTGCCCAAACAGCGTCGTCTTGCCGAGCGGGAACCAAGTCCGCTCGATGCCGCCTACAAGATAATAGAATTCGGCCGTGTCATCGATCCCAGGCACATTGCCGTAAAGCGGTGCGATGTTCTTGTCGTAGCCCTGACCTGCGGCGGCGTTCAAGAAGAGGCCGGTTTCGGTGTCCATGACGGACAGCGATCCGCCGATTTCCCAGCAGTCGATCGCCGTCGCCGCATCAACGCGCGCGCAGCCGCGCGCGTTCGGCTTAGCGCTGTCGGCCCATCGCGCCATGCCGGCGCCCACGGCGAACTTGAGGCGGCCGGACTGCCCGGAATACCGCACTGCGACGTCTGAGACATCGTTCTCGCCCCAGGACGCCGAGATCGTAAACCCGGCCAGCGAAGGCGTATCATAGCGCACGACGTTCCAGCGATGCCCTTCGCCCCAGATGTCGGTCCGTCCCCGCAGCAAGATGTCGCCGAAGCGCAGGCCCGTGAGAACCTTGTCGGCGTCGCGCCGCATGAAAAAGCCATGCGAGACATAGCCGAGCATCAGCGGCAGACCCGGGGTCATCACAGTCGATGTGTTGGCGAGAGAGACCTCGGTTATCGCGTCGGTCGATTGCGATTGCAGCCCCATGGACAGTTGGCCAAGTTGCCTGCTGCTCAGCGACCAGTATGCGTAACGCATTTCCTGCGCGCCGTCGAAGCCGTCGAAGGCATGTTGATCCATGGGCGTGAACGGATCGGGATGAGGACCTATTTCGAGGACGTAGCCCGCGGACCAGTCCGCATCGATCCTTGCCTCGCCGGCGAAGCGCAGCCTTGGCCGCTTCATCTCGTCGGTAACGATGAAGGCGTCGCTTTTCGCGCCGTCGTTCCAGACCATGAGGGGCCAAGTGATCATGCCTGAGATGACGAGCGAAACTTTTCGGGTTCCCGTCCGGGCGCTCGCCGCCTCCAACTCGGCAATGCGCTCCTCCAAGTCGGCGCAGCACGATGCCGCCAGATCGGCGGACGCCGCCGGCGAGGGACCGAATGTCATGCAGGCGAGCAGGAGCGAAGCGGGAGCGCGCACTGCGTAGGAGAGACGCCACGCCGTCATGGGGTGACCGACCCAGGTGGTTCGATTGGTTCAGCGTCGGATGGTTCTGCCTACGAGACGAACCCGTGGGGGCCAAGCCGTTTCTATGGCGTTGCGCACACGAGCGCCGAGTTTGGTCCTGCGCGTGGTCCCGGTGCATCATACGATCGTTGAAGCGCCAAGGCCCCCGCGGCAAGCCTCCTGTGGGCGCTTTTTCGCGAGCCGTCGTGATCTGGACGCTTACGGATTGCTGCGAATCCCGCTAGAGAGGTCATCGACGGGTGTGTCTGCGTCCTCCCCGCCCTCCAACAGGACATCCATCCATGGCGAAATCGGAAACCACCGGTAAGAAGGTCTCATCGGCTGCGTCCAAAGTGCTCAAGAGCAAGACGGCCAGCAAGGCAGAAAAGGCTGTGGCCGCCTCGGCGCTGACACAGACCAAGAGCCCCAAGGAGACCACGGGCAAGGCGGTTGCTGCGGCAGCTTCAAAAATCCTCAAGGATCCCAAGGCGTCGAAAGAAGCCAGGTCGGTTGCCGCATCTGCGCTGACGCAGAAAGTCAAGAAAAAGGCCTAGAAAGCCCCCCATCTCTTACCTGGCTCATCGGGGCGCTCTACTGAAGCGCCGCCTCGATGAGCTTTTTTGCGTCGTCCGAATCCCATTCCGCCGAACCGGCAAGCCGCCCAAGTTCCTGCCCATTCTTGTCGATCAGGATCGTGGTCGGCATTCCAACGATTTTGAGCGCCGTACCCTGCTTGGCGGTTGCGTCGACGTACAGCTTGAGGCTGGTGGCGTTGGTCTCGTCGAGGAACTTCTTGCTGGCTTCCACGCCTTTGCGGTCGAGGCTCAGGGCCACGACCTCGAACCTGTCGCTGCCCAGGTCCTTTTGCAGCCGATCAAGGGCGGGCATCTCCTCACGGCAAGGCGCGCACCACGTGGCCCATAGATTGAGCAGGATGGTCTTTCCCTTGAAGTCCGCCAAGGTCAACGTCTTGCCTCCTGCGTCGCTGAAGGTAATTTCAGGCAGCGCCTGCGGAGACTTCTTGCGCACGAAGGCGGCCATCTTGTTGCTGGAAGAAGGCTGCGCCGCGCCGGCATTCGCGTCTTGGCCGGCCGTTTCCTGAATTGCGGCGTTGTCAGGGCGCCCCAACGTAACGTATATCGCGCCAAAGCCGATGAGCGCAAAGAGCGCCAGTATTCCCAAGCCCTTTCCGCCAGCGTTCGTGTTCTGGGGAGCCACGCCGCTTCTGCCGTTCTTGTTGCTCATTGCACCTTGGGCCTTCCTAGCCAGTTTCGCGCCAACGGAGAGATCTCGTGACCGATAAATCCGCCAACAAGATGTGGGGTGGCCGCTTCTCCATGTCACCCGCCGAGATCATGGAGGAGATAAATGCCTCCATCGGGTTCGACAAGGCCTTGGCGCCACAGGACATCCGCGGGTCCAAGGCGCACGCCGCCATGCTGGCGGAGGCCGGCATCATTACCAAGACCGACGCGCGCGACATCGCCAGAGGGCTCGATCAGGTTCTTTCGGAGATCGAGAACGGCACGTTCAACTTTTCGCGCGCGCTCGAAGACGTCCACATGAACGTCGAAAGCCGTTTGCGGGAGCTGATTGGCCCTGCGTCGGGCCGGTTGCACACAGCGCGCTCGCGCAACGACCAGGTGGCAACCGATTTCCGGCTTTGGGTGCGCGATCAAATCGACGGACTTGATGCGGCGCTGGCGGTCCTGCAGCTGGAGTTGGCACGCAAGGCGGAAGCGCACGCAGGCGTCGTCATGCCGGGTTTCACCCATCTCCAGCCGGCCCAGCCTGTTACCTTCGGCCATCACATGCTGGCCTATGTCGAGATGATTTCGCGCGACCGCGGCCGTCTGGCGGACGCGCGCAAGCGATTGAACGAAAGCCCGCTGGGTTCAGCGGCGCTGGCGGGCACCTCGTTCCCGATCAATCGTCACACGACCGCCGAGACCTTGGGCTTCGACAGGCCCATGGCCAACTCGCTTGATGGCGTGTCGGACCGCGATTTTGCGCTTGAGACCCTGGGGGCGGCCACCATCTGCGCCATTCACATGTCGCGCCTATCAGAAGAGATCATCATCTGGATGACGCCTCAATTCGGCTTCGTGAAGCTGTCGGACAAGTTCTCGACGGGGTCCTCCATCATGCCCCAAAAGCGCAACCCGGATGCAGCCGAGCTGTCACGCGCCAAGGTGGGGCGCATCGCCGGAGCCTTCCAGAGCCTCGCCATGGTCATGAAGGGTCTGCCGCTTGCCTACTCCAAGGACATGCAGGAGGACAAAGAAGTCACCTTCGACGCACTCGCGAGCCTCAAGCTGGTGATCGCAGCGATGACAGGGATGGTGGGGGATATGACACCCATGCCGCAGGCCATGCGCGCGGCGGCCGGGCGGGGCTATTCGACTGCGACCGACCTGGCCGACTGGCTGGTCCGGGAACTCAAGATGCCCTTCCGCGACGCCCATCATGCGACGGGCGCGATCGTCAAGCAGGCGGAAACCAAGGGCTGCGACCTGGATGCGCTTTCACTCGAAGAGATGAAAAGGGTCGAGCCGCGCATCACAAAGGCCGTATTTTCGGTGCTCTCGGTTGAAAACTCTGTCAAGAGCCGGACGAGCTATGGGGGAACCGCGCCACAGAACGTCACAAAAATGGCCCGGGCCTGGCTCAAGAAGTTGGAAAAGGAGCGGGGGAAGGTCTAAGAGGAAGGGGGTCGAATATTAACCTCCTGACGGGGCCCCTGGAGCGAGCCGCGCTGCCGCCATCGGCAATGTTTACGGCGGGCGCTCTTGAGCAATTGGGATCGGCAGCTTTGAAAACTGCGTGCGCAAGACCATTGGCACTCGTATTGGCGCTGGCCATGGTGGCGGGCATCGCCGGTTGCGGAGTGCGCGGCCCCCTCGAGCCGCCGCCCCAGGCCGCCGCCGAGGGTGCGGTCAAGTCGGCCGAGGCCGGCGCCGCGGGCGAAAACTCCGCCGCCAAACCCAAGCCGCACGAGGACTTCATCCTCGATCCGTTGCTGCGCTAAGCGCGTTTCGCAAAAACCTGTTCCCACTTTTCCGCGAAGGGCTCCAAGGCCCGCGCGAAGCGCGCTCTTTTGCACGCAGAAGGACTGGTGTATGGGCTCGGGGCGAACAAGCGAGTCCCACCCGATGCACCATTTCCACTACAAAAACGGCGTTCTGCACGCCGAGGACGTCAGTCTCGCGGCCCTCGCCGAGGACGTCGGTACGCCATTCTACTGCTATTCGACGGCGACCTTGGAGCGCCACTACGAGGTCTTGGCCAAGTCTTTCGCCGGGCAGAACGCGCTGATCTGCTTCGCCGTGAAGGCGAACTCCAATCAGGCGGTGCTCGCGACGATGGCGCGGCTCGGGGCTGGAATGGACGTGGTGTCGGAAGGCGAGCTTCGCCGCGCCCGTGCGGCGGGCGTTCCTGCTTCCAAGATCATTTTTGCCGGTGTCGGCAAGACGCGCGGCGAGATGGCCTATGCGTTGGAAGAGGGGATCCTGGGCTTCAACGTCGAAAGCGAGCCGGAACTCCACGCGCTGAGCGAAGTCGCAAAGGCCATGCGCAAGACGGCGCGCATCGCCGTGCGCGTCAATCCGGACGTCGACGCCAAGACGCACGCGAAAATCTCGACCGGCAAGTCCGAGAACAAGTTCGGCGTCCCATACGTGGATGCGCGCACTCTCTATGCGCAAGCTGCAAAGCTGCCGGGCATAAGGGTCGCCGGCATTCACATGCACATCGGCAGCCAGATCACCGATTTGCAGCCGTTTCGCGATGCCTTCCGGCTATTGCGCAAGCTGGCGCTCGATTTGCGCGCCGACGGCCACGCCCTGGAGCATCTCGACATCGGCGGCGGCCTTGGCGTGCCCTATCGCGGAGCCGACGACGTGCCTCCGCACCCCGACGACTATGCCGTCGTGGTGCGCGAGGGGCTGGGCGATCTCGGCTTGAAGATCGTTCTGGAGCCCGGCCGGATGATCGTCGGCAACGCGGGCGTGCTCGTCACGCGCGTCATCTTCGTGAAGGAGGGCGCGGACAAGACGTTCACGATCGTCGATGGCGCGATGAACGACCTGATCCGCCCGACGCTCTATGAGGCCCATCACGACATCTGGCCCGTGGCTGAACAGGCCGGCGATATGGCCCCCATCCAGCAGGACGTCGTTGGCCCCGTCTGCGAGACGGGTGACTATCTTGCAACCGACCGGCCGCTGCCCCCCTTCGAAGCCGGTGACCTGATGGCGGTGATGACGGCGGGTGCTTATGGCGCCGTCATGTCGTCCACGTACAACACGCGGCCGCTGGTGCCGGAAGTTCTGGTTAAGGGCGACACCTATGCGGTCGTCCGGCCGCGGCCGAGCTACGAGGCGATCATCGCTGCGGACGTTCTCCCGCCATGGTTGAGCAGAGCCTGACGGCGCGCCCCCTCCGCCATGGCCATTAGGAACCCTACAGGACCCTGCAATTTCACGATGCGCGGAAGGCCTATCCGACCTCAGATCACCGGGCCGCCGAACTGGGCCCATGGCCGCACCGATACAACTGGCATCGGCCCCACGGCGGCATCAAACTCCAGACACCCATCAGCCGACTCGGCCTGACTGAGGACAACCTATTGAACATCCACAGCTAGTGCTTCCGTCGGGGCGGTTTGTTGCGGTTTGTTAAGGTGCGGGGTTTTAGGCCCATGTTAAATTCGTGAGCATGGCGAACACCAATCCCAATCTTCCCCAATCCTCGCATTCGCGCGCGTTTGGGCGCAAAGTAAGTCTTTCGACGTGGGCTCTGTTCTTCGAACGGTTGTGGCCACGGCTCTGGCTGCTGGTGGCGCTTGGAGCCCTGCTGGCGGCTCTGTCGATGTCGGGCGTATTCGTTACGCTACCGCCCCGGTTCCACGCCTTGGTGATTGGGCTGTTCGTCATCGCCGCGTTGATCGCGGCCGTTTATGCGGCGCGTGTGTCCTGGCCCACGCGTGAGGAAGCGATACGCCGCATCGAGCGGCGTTCCGGGGTGGCGCACCGGCCGGCGACTTCCTACGAAGACACGCTGACAGCCTATAGCGACAACCCTGCGACGCAAAGTCTGTGGCAGGCACACCGCGAGCGCCTCGCGCGCGCCATGACCCGCCTGAAGGTGGGTCGGCCAAGCCCGCGCGCCGACAGGTTCGATCCGCTCGCGCTGCGCGTGCTGCCGCTGCTGCTTCTGATCCCCGCGATCGGCCTAGTCTCTGGCAGCGTCTATGACCGCTTGAGTTCCGCATTCCGTTTCGGCTCCGGCGCGACGCGCGCCGACACCCGCGTGGATGCGTGGATCACCCCGCCCGCCTATACCGGCAAGCCCCCCGTGATGCTCGCCGACGGCAGCGATCCCACAGGCGGCCGCACCGCGAGCGCAACGGCCAGGCTGTTGGAGGTTCCGGTCAAGAGCATCCTGACGCTGCGGGGCTCGGGCTTCGGCGGCAGCCGCATTTCACTGGAGATTACCGAGGCCGGCGCCGACAAGCCGGTCACCGCACTTGCCGACGTTCCCAAGGAAAAGACCGACATCGCGGAAGTCCGCTACGAGCTGAAGGCATCCTCGCGCGTGCGCGCCTTGGCGGGGAGCGAGGAGCTTGGAAGCTGGACCTTCGACGTCATTCCCGATCAACTTCCCAAGATCACGTTGGATAAGGATTGGCGCCGCACGGCGAAGGGCTCGCTGCGTCTTGCCTACAAAGGTGAGGACGACTACGGCGTCGCGCGAGCGGTCGGCAAGCTCAAGCAGCTGAAGGGCGCCAACAACTCCGATCCCGGCAAGGCATGGGCGCGGCCCGAACCGTTGAAAGGGCCGCGCCTGCCCCTTGAGCGCCCGCCCGAGATCGTCCTGAAAGTTCCGGCGGGTGCGACCAAATTCGACACATCCAGCCTGCATGACCTTGGCTCCCACCCCTGGGCCGGACAGACCGTCGAGCTGTGGCTTGAAGCGACCGACGTCGCAGGCCAAGTGGGCCGCAGCGAGAAGATCGAGCTGACGCTGCCTTCGCGTGCGTTTCGCAAACCGCTGGCGCGCGCGGTGATCGAGCAGCGGCGCAAGCTCGCGGAGGATTCGCGCAATCGTCCGGCCGTGGTTCGCGCCCTCGATGCACTCACGATCGAGCCGGAGGGCTTCATCGACGGCATCGCGATCTATCTCAGCATGCGTTCGGTCTATCATCGCATCGAGCGGGATAACTCACGCGCTGCCATTTCCAGTGCCGTCGATCAGCTCTGGGACGTCGCGCTGAAAATCGAGGACGGCTCGCTTTCGGACGCGGAACAGGCTCTGAAGGATGCGCGTGATCGCCTTGCCAAGGCCCTTCAGGAAGGTGCGAGCGAGGAAGAAATTAAGGCTCTGATGCAAGAACTCAAGGAAGCCATGAACCGCTACATGGAGGAAATGCAGAAGAACGCCGAGCAGGACGGCGAGCAGGGCGATAATGAAAATCAGCGCCAGATCTCCAAGGAAGACATGGAGCAGATGATGCGCGACCTGGAGGAGAACGCCAAGAACGGCTCGCGCGAGGAGGCCGAGCGGCTGCTCTCCCAGATGCAGGAAATGATGGAGAACATGCGCGCGGGGGAAACCGCGCAGTCCAAAGAGCAGCAAGAGCGCGACCGCGAGATGATGAAAAAGCTCGACGGCCTCAGCGACCTCACCGGCAAGCAGCAGAAGCTCATGGACGACACGTTCAGCGAAGGCCGGCAACAGGAGGGTCAGCAGCAGCGCGGCGGTTCGCAAAAGGGACAGCAGCAAGGCGCCCAGCAGGGTCAGTCCGGTCAGCAGCAAATGGGCGAGGGCGGCAACGACCCGGGACGTCAAGGCCAGCAGCGCCAGAAGAGCGGTAAGTCCGGCTCGGACGCCATGGCCGGCGATCCCCAGCGGTCCGACGGCAAAGGCAGCCTAATGGACCGCCAGTCGGAGTTGCGCAAGAAGCTGGAGCAACTCCAGAAGGAACTCGAGGAAATGGGCGCGGGCGGATCTGACCGATTGAAGGACGCAGAGGAAGCCATGAGAAGCGCCGAACATTCGCTCGAGCAGGGCGACATGGACGAGGCGGCGCAGAGCCAGGCGGAGGCGCTGGAGGGCATGCGCCAGAGTGCGCAGAAGATGGCCGAGCAGCTTCAGAAGAATGCGCGCCAGCGTGCCGGGCGGGGGGAGGATACGCGGCGCGATCCCCTCGACAGGCCGCAGCGCGCCGAGGGGCCCGATCTTGGCAACTCGGTCAAGGTGCCGAACGCCATTGATGCGCAACGGGCGCGCGAGATTTTGGACGAACTGCGCAAGCGTTCGGGCCAGGCTCTGCGCCCACCGGTGGAACTCGATTATATCGACCGCCTGCTGAAGCGCTTCTGATGCCGGCGGCTGCGAGCCGCCGTTGAGCGGCGCGGTTGCGATGCGCGCTCGAGCGCCTTGGAGTGGGAGGAAGATCGAGGCGGCTCGCCGATGGAACGCCACGCCGGAACCTGCGCTGGCGCCGAAAGCGCATCCGCAATTGCCTCAGGGCATCAGTTTCGGCTGCGCTGCCCCAGCGCTTCGATCATCCGGAACACCGCGATGATCTGCGGTGCCTTGCGCGTCAGATAGGCGGGGCCCGTGTAGCCCCACCAGTCCCAGCAGGCTTGCGGATTGAAGGGCGCGGATTGCGTCTGCGGGAAAAGAACGATGATGCGGTTCGTGTCGGCCCAGCGGGCAAATCCCGTTTGCTTGATGAAGGCGTCGCCGGCCTTTTCCCGGTTCTGCCCGCATCCGTGATAAGCAATATGGATACGGCAGCCTGCCTGCGCGCGGCAGCCGTCGGGAATGTAGACGACGCCGGTATCGGCCATGCCGTCGGGGTTCAGATCTTGGGTATAGGGACGCTGGTCGAACTCGACCCATTGACCCTGCGGCGCGGACGAGGGGGGTTCGAGCTTCCCGTAGATGTGGGTCAGAAGCGCGCCGGCCTGATCGTAGTTGCAGTCGACGACATAAGGTTCATCCGAGTGGTCGCACGCGCTGCCTTCGTCTTCGGTCACGAATGCGTGGCCGGCCGGCAGCGTATCGACGAGCTTGATGTTGGCTTGGGGCACGCCAAGCGCGGCATAAAATTGCGCTGCGGCCTTGACGATGGACGGCGCCACCGTGTGATCCTGCGTGCCCGTGAAAAGATAAACGCGATCTCCCACGACGTCCGCGATCTGATCGATCTCGCCTTGCGCCGCGCGCGCCTTCGCACGTTCTGCAAGCCTGAGCGGATCGGCCACGCCCCAGGCCGCAAGGTTGTCCAGCATGCAGCCGTTGACGGCTTTCGAAAGGTTCAGAAATTCCGTGCCGGGCGCCGGCAACGCGTCGGCGAATATGCTTTGCGAGCAGCCGTAGGGTCCGCCCGCGATGATCGCCGCGCCGGTCACGATCTTGGCGTGCGCCATTTCGAACTGGCCCGCCATGTAGGCGCCCGAGGAGATGCCGGAGACGGACGTTTCATCTATTCTCGCGCCGACCGCCGGAAGGCCGCTGCCGGAATTGGATGATGGTCCGCAAGCGGAGAGAATCAGGCATGCAAGGGCTGTGACAAGTGCGCGCCCGTAAGAAATCCGTGGTTTTCTGCAACGAGCATTCAACATGCGCCAAAATCCGCCGAGCCTTGCTTCCGAGGTCGGACCTTACCCTTCATGCCGGGCGAATGCCATGTCGGAAGCCGGCATGTCGAGGTCATTTGACGCGGATTGATGCGCGATCCACACGTCCTTGCGCATCGATCACAGTCAATTTGGCAAAGCCCGGACTGCCGGGCTGCCAGACGGCTTCCCGGCTATGGGGATCCGATTCGATGGGCGCGCCGTCGATCATCCAGGTCAGCGGCAGCGCGCCGCCCTCGGCCTTCAGAACAACGCCTGTGTCGTCGACGTCCACGGTCTCGATTTCCGAACGGTCGGGCGGGAAGGAGATCAGCAGCGGCTGTGAAAGGTACGGACCAATCGAATTCTCATCGCCCGGTTCGCGCCAGCGCTTGAGCGGCGGCGGCAGATCCGCGCCGGCGACTTGCAGCGCGCCCGCGGGGGCCGAGGGCAGGGGCACGCGCCTGGCCGACAGGCGCGCGAAGGCATCAAAGAGGATCGGCGCGGCAGCGGTGCGGCCCATCAACCCCGGTACGCTCGTGCCGTCGGGCCGGCCGACCCACACGGCGATGACATGCGCGCCGTCGTAGCCGATGGCCCACGCGTCGCGGTAGCCGTAGGACGTGCCGGTCTTGTAGGCAAAGCGCCCGCCCTTCGCGTCCGGCGGCGGAGGAGCATCTTTCAGAATATCGCTGACGTACCATGCCGCGAGCGACGACATGAGACGGTGTGCGTTGACCAGCGGCTTGAATTTGGTTTGTGCAAGAATGCGTATGCGCTCACCCCAGCGGTGCGTCAGCGTGATGCTTTCGCCGCGGCGGGGCAGCGCACTGTAGAGTTGTGCAAGGTCGCGCAGGGTGAGGCCCGTGCCGCCGAGCGCCATGGCCAGCGTCGGTTCGGACTTGTCTGGAAAGCGCGCATCGATGCCGGCGCGGCGAAAGCGGCCGACCAGTTTTCCAGGCCCGACGCGCGCCAACATGCGCACGGCCGGAATGTTGAGCGAGCGTGACAGCGCCTCGCGGATCGTTACCGTGCCATGGAAATCTTCATCGAAGTTCTTCGGAGCGTAATTGCCGAACCGCACGGGACGATCGTCGATGAGCGTTTCGGGATGTGCAAGACCCGCTTCGAAACCGAGCCCGTAAATGAATGGCTTCAATGTCGATCCCGGCGAGCGGACCGCGGCTATCATGTCGATGGCGCCCTTGCGCTCGGTTTGGAGATACCCGGCCGAACCGACATAGGCGAGGATTTCGCCCGTGGAGTGATCGGCGACGAGGATCGCCGCGGAGAGGTTGTCGCCGAGCAGCGCGGCGTGCGTGGCGGCGAGATTTTCGAGCGTCGCCTGAAGATTGCGGTCCAACGTGAGCTTGTGAACGTTCTTACCCGGGGCGCCGGCGATCTCGGTCTCTGCAAGATGCGGCGCGAATTTCGGAAATTCCTGCCGGATGGCCGGAACGGCTTCCTGGCGCGCGCGTGCGGCCTCGGGCGCCGTGATCACGCCGTTGGCGACAGCGACCTCGAGCACACGGTCGCGTGCGTTGCGTGCAGCCTGGGTATGGCGATCGGGACGGCGTGATTCAGGCGACTGGGGCAGGGCGACGAGCAGCGCCGCCTGTGCGACGGACAGCCGGCGCGGCTCCTTGCCGAAATATGCGAGCGAGGCTGCGCGCACACCTTCGATATTACCGCCGAAAGGCGCAAGCTGCAGGTAGAGACGCAGGATCTGCTCCTTGGAGAGGGCCTGCTCGAGCTGCCAGGCCCGCGCCATCTGGCGCAGCTTGCCGGCCGCGGTGCGCTCATGCTTTCCGTCTACAAGCCGTGCGACCTGCATCGTCAAGGTGGAGGCGCCCGACACTAGGCGGCCGTGGCGTATCATCTGCGCTGCCGCGCGAATGAGGGATCGTGCGTCGACACCGCCGTGGCTGTAGAAGCGGCGATCCTCGAAGGCCAATAGCATTTTCAGATAGCGCTGATCGACATCGTTGACTTCGACGGGCAGACGCCAGCGGCCGTCTGTGGTCGTGAAGGGGCGCAGCAAGCGGTCTTCGCGATCGACCACAACGATCGACACTTGATCGGTTTGCCTCAGCGAAAGCGGCCCGACGTCACTCACAGCCTGGCGGTAGAAGGCGCAGGCGCCGCCGCCGGTTGCCAGCGCAACGGCAATCGTCAGGGCCGCGATCGGGCTTGCGTAAGAATGTGGCCGCCAACTTCCGCTTGCGCCGCGCCCTGACCCGGAGCGCGGCGCCCGGCTTGCGTCTTGTCGCCTCGAGCGCAGCACGGCATCACTCCTTTGTGCCGACGCTGAGTGTCCCGGCATCGGTGCGCGCATAGCGTTCCGGACGGTACATGTCCTCCACGGTGGCGGCGGGGTGGACAAACGTGCCCGGTGTGACGGCCCGCACGATGTAGGCGAGGGTTGCGCTGACCGCAGGCTCGTTTTCAGGCTGTGTCTTGGAGCTCGAATCGCCTTCGCTGCTTGCGCTTTCGTCACCTTCCGCTTTGCTGTCGCCGTTATCCTGCGCCCCGCTCGCGCTGACGTTCGAGAAGTTGAACGCAGCCACGAAGCGGTCGTCGCGGAACTCCGTGTGCTCGGGCGCCGTGGCCGACTTCACGAAGTCCAGCCCCTTGATCGAGCCGCTCTCGACGAGACGCGGATTTTCGATCTCCAGACCGGCGGGAAGGCGGTCGGCGACCAGGACGCGGCCGCCGGCTTCCTGGGAGGTGATCTTGAGCACCATCACGAAGCGATCGTTCTGCTTCACGCTCGTCTTGCCGCCCGCCAGGCTCGCCATGTCGACCGGCTTGCCATCGAGCCTGTACGCCTTGCGCTCAATCTGGAAGCCCTTCGAGACCGCAGGCTCAGGCGTGAGCGCCGCGCCGATGACGGTCACGACGGCATCCACCGGGGCGTCGCCGTTGTTGAAGACCGTCACGGGATGATCTCTCAACTCGTCGGCTGTGAGGCTGCGGACGAGGGGGCCGCTGACGGGGGCGCCATCGATCGATAGCTTAGCGCCTTTCGCCTCGTCGTTGAGCGCCTTGGCGGCGAGCAGCATCCATGTCTGCTCCTGCGTGGAGGTATAGCTGCGCGTCTCATAAGCTTTCGCGACGACGTTCGCCAGCCTGGGCGTCTGCGCCTTCGCGATACCGGTCTCGGCAGCAAGCGTCACCAGGGCCGCGCCATCGCGCAGCATGGACCCGTAGTCGGCGCGATAGCCCGTATCCGGGGCGGTTGCGTTCATCTGCGCCAAGGCGCTGGCGAAGGCTCGTTCTGCGCGCTCCTTGTCGCCCATCATCGACAGCGCCGCGCCCACCTGCGCCTTGGCGAGAGGCGTGGAGAAGCGCTCGATGCGCTCGTCGGCGTAGTAGCGCAACTCGCCGATCGGCGCGCGTGCGTTGCGGGCCAGCACGTAAAGAGCGTACGCGCGATCCTCGCCGCCCGACTGGAAGTCCTCGGCATAGGCGAGGAAGTTCTGCAGCCGGTCGAGACCGTTGCTGAAGCCTTGAGCCTTCACGGCGTAGCCCGCCTCCTTGGCGCGTGTCAGGAAGTCCATGACGTAGCCTGTCAGCCACAGATCTCCCGACGAGGGTCCCCACACGCCGAATGCGCCCGAGCTATCCTGCATTTCGAACACGCGATCGATCGCGCCCTGCACGCGCTCGCGCAGCGCCTTGTCCTCGGTCAAGCCCATTTGAGACGCAACGGAGTTGGCGTAAACGAGAGGCAGCGCGCGCGATACCGTCTGCTCCGCGCAGCCGTAGGGATAGCGGTCGAGCTGCGTCAGCAGTGTCGGGACATCGAAGCGGGCGGCCGGTCCGGCCGAGATGTTTACGCGGGTGCGCGAGGCGATGAGATCTCGAACGAGATCGGAGTTGACGGTCAGCTTCCCAGTCTCCGCCTTCAGTGACGAGATTGTCGTGCGCTTGATGTCGGCCGCCGGCGGCAGCACTTCAAACGTCATCTCGCGCTTGAGTGCGATCTCGCCTGGTCCCGTCACACTGGCCTTCAGCGTAATCGGCCCGACGTCCTTGGGGCTGAAGGCGATCTTCTGGAACGTCTTGGCGCCGGTTTTCAGGACGGCGTCGCGCTCCTCCAGTACGATCAGGCGCTCGGCAGACAAGTCGCCCTGTTTTTGCGCAAGGCTGATTTTATACGTGCCTTCGGCGCCTTCGATGTTATGCACGTCGAATCCCAGCTGCACCTGATCCCCCAGCGTCAGGAAGCGCGGTGCGGCGACCGTCAGCGCCACCGCGTCGCGCACGATGACGTCGCCTGCTGCGTGGCCCACTTTGTCCGCCGTCCAGGCCACCGCCATGACGCGTACCGTGCCGTTGAAATCAGGCAGCTCGAACTCGACGTCGGCTGTGCCGTCATCGCGCACCTTCACGATGCCGGAATAGAGCGATAGCACGGTCTCTACCGTCGGGTTGCCCTGCATGACGGGGCCCGACGCGTCGCCGCCCGAGCGCAGCTTGCCGCGTTCGGCACGCATGCCGTCAATGAGGCGGCCGTAGAAATCGCGGATTTCATAAGCGAGTTTGGATTGGGCATTGAACCACTTTTCAGGCGCGGGGCTTTCAAAGCGTGTCAGGTTGAGCACGCCGAGATCGACCGCGGCGACCGTGATGCGCGCGTCCTGTCCGGGCTGGAGGCCCTCGACCTTTACGGGCACGGTCAGCTTCGCCGCCGACTTTATCTTCCCAGGTAGCGTCATGCCGACCTTGAGTTCGTTGTCGGCCTGATCGAGCGCGAGCCACCTCACGCCGATGGCGCGACCCGGCATCCGCTTGGCGCCTTCATCCATAGAACGGTAGACTATCGCCGTGACGTAGGCGCCCGGACCCCAGCCTTCGCTGACCGGAACGTCGACCTCGCCGCCGCCCTTGGCGATTTCGGCTTCCTTGATGAGGTGGACGCCGGAGCCCAGCACGGCGATCAGCGCCTTTCCGCCGAGCTTAGACGCGACGCGCAGCTTGGCCGTTTCGCCCGCACGATAGGCGTCCTTGTCGAGGGCCAGCTCCAATTGCTCGGGGCTGTCGACCGCATCACCCGATGTGTACCAGCCCGAGCTGAACAGGAAGCTCGAGGCGGGGCCGTTGGGATCAGCCGAAGCGACGTCCAGGCGATAGCGTCCCCACGGCAGTTTCTGTGAGATGTTGGCAGGGGCGTCCGCCGCCGTGTCCAGCGTGCCAATGGCGATTCTGCGCTTCAGCGTGACGGCCTCGTAGGTCCAGTTGCCGTCGCGGCGGTACCACTGCCAGTTGGTGTCGAGGCGCGTCAGCGTCCATGTCAGGCCTTTCTCGGCGGCCGGCTTGCCATCCTTACCTGCGATGGCGACATCGAACGAAACCGTTTCATCCTCTGGCGCCATGGCGCCTTGGAACGACGGCTTGATGCCGATGCGCTTCGACTTCATGTCGACTGGAATGGTGAGCGTGCGTTCGATCGTGCGCCCGCCCTGCTCGCGCAACTTGACGATGAGCTGCGCCTCGAGCGGCTTGTCTGTCTTCGGGATTGCGGGCAACATGACCGCAATAGCCGCCTTGCCATCCGCATCGGTGACGAGGTTGGCGGGAAGCGCGCTGCGCACCGCGTTGACGAACTCGTCGGCCTGGCCGAACGAGTAGCCGGAAAATCCGGGCGCGTCCTTGCCCGAGGGCTTTACGACGATCTCGCCTTCAAGTCCCAGTTCCGCGGCGGGCGGCCCGTAGAGATACCGGCCCGCCACGTTGATGGTGCCTTGTTCTTCCGGGGACAGGCTCTCAGAGGCCGACGAAAGCGTCATGTCGAGCCGCTCTGGCACGAAGTCCTCGACAAGGAACGCGCGCTCGGCGATGGCCGCCTGCTGGGGATCGGTGTGGAGCCACAGCCGCCACGTGCCTGTCATCGCCGTCTTGGCGAGCTGGAGAATGTGGGATCGTCCGCCAAGCCCCTGGTCGTTGAGCACGAAGCGTGCGTGCTCGACGCCGTCGGGACGTTGCACGACGAGCGTGGTTGGGACGGGTGACGACTTGCCTTTGGCATCGCGCACGAGCGCGGAAATGGCAACCTCCTCGCCGCCGCGGTAGACGCCGCGCTCGGTGTAGACGTAGGCGTCGATGGGGCCGGGTGCATCGCGGCCCTTCACGCCGCGATCCGACAGGTCGAACGCATTGGCCGTGAGGTCGAGGAATGCGTACTGCCCTTCGCCCTTTTCGGCAACCAGCACGGCGGGCGCGACGCCGCCTTCACCCCTGGCGACGGCGGCATCGAACTTCGCGTAGCCCTTGCCGTCCGTGGTTGCGCTCGCCAGCACCTCGTTGTTGCGCGCAACGAGCTTCACAGTGCTTCCGGAGACGGGGCTGGCGTCGGCGATCGAGCGCACGAAGGCGTGCACCCCATCGGAGCCGGAGAACGCAGTCAGTCCCAGATCGGAGACGATGAACCATTGGGTTGCGCGATTATCGTCGTTCTTGGTTTTCTCGGCCGGCTTGGCGACCATCACATAAGCGCCGGGCTCAAGCTTGCCGGTCGCGTCGGTAACCGGAATGGCCGTCGTTACCTCCTCGTTGAGCTTGGAGGCGATGTCCATCGAGCCTGCATAGACCTTTATGCCCGTGCGGTCGCGGATGGTTTCTACCTCCCAGCTCGAAAGCTGGCGCTGGAAATCGCCGGACTGCAGGAGCGTGGCGAGGCTGCGATCGCCGATGCGGTAGACTTCTACGTCGATCTTGCCGGTGTTCGTGGTGACCGCCGGAATGCCCTGCTGGCCGCGGCTGGGCAGCACGTATGACTTGCCGGTGAAGCGCACGAATGGCGACCGGTCCGGAATATAAACGGCCAGGTCGGCGGTCTTGGTGAAGTTCTCGCCAACGGCGGAGGGAAGGCCGGCGCGTAGCTGTACCTGATAGCGTTCGCCGTGCTTCAAACCCTCGATGCAAAGCTGCTTGCCTTCCTGCACGAGGTTTTGGGGGTCCTTGCCGTCGACGGAGACGAACTTGCTGACGTCTCCTTGCGTGTGAGTCAGATCCTCGGAAAACTCGAGACACAGGCGCGGCGGAGTTGTCTCGTTATCGGCCTTGTAGTCGGTCATGCGGAAGCCGTGCTCGGCGCGCAGGCGATCGTAGGCCTCGCGCACGGGCTGGCTATCGGCCAGCTCCATGCTCAACTTCAGCGCGTCGATGGCGGGGCGCCAGTAAGAGCGCCGTTCGAGCGCTTGACCCAATACGTAGAGCGCGCTGGCCTTTTGCGCGTCGGTTGTCGCGAGCTGATAGCCGCGGTAGGCGGCGCCGGAAGCATGAACCGGGAAGTCGTAGCGTTCCGAGTTGTCCGGATCAGGCTTGATGGCGAGCAAGGCTTCGGCAAGCCGCGTCCAGCTTTCCCAGTCTTTCAGATCTGCGGCCACCGCACTTGCCAGCAGCCGTGAGGCGGCGCGGGGATCGCTGGCGAGAACCTTGCCGGCATCGGCCTTCAGGCTCGCGGCCGTCTTGCCATCGGCCTTCCAATTCTCCTTGAGGAACGACTCATAGCGCTTGGCGTCTGCCGCAACGCCCTGATGGGCGAACGTCGTTTCGGCACAGTACGCGGGCGTTGCGGATAATGCCGCGGAGGCTGCCAGCCCGGCTGCCATCAGTGCGGAAAGAAGAGCGAGGCGCGAAAAACATTGCATGTTGCCACCCTGGAAGACCTGGAGTTCCACGAGCCATCACGCGTGTTGCGTGAACGCTGACGGAAAATATCGTGTGTAAGGCTTGCAATCATAAGCCCAATAAGGGCAAAAGCCCGAACGGCGGCGGCAATTAACGTATTGCGGAGAATTCCGCCTTGATACCGTTATTTCTCTGACGCAGCGCAAACGAGGCGGGCCGCATCTGGAGACGAAAACAGCGGGAAGAATCTCCCCGCTGTCCAAATCTCCCGATCGTGCTTTGCGGCGCCGTATCAGCGGCGCGTCAGCGGCTGAGCCTGAGATGCGCCTGCTTCGCCGAACGACCCGGCGACCATCACCTCGGGTGCGATCGGGCGGACGCGGCGCACATCCTGGGCGCTGGCCCAAAGACGTTCGAAGGAAATACTGGCGTGCTTCGCCGCTTCGGCATTGTCGTGGTGGAACAGTTCGAAGGCGTCGCGCTTTGCAGGATCGCGGCGCATGCAATCACCCAGCCATATGATCGTGTGGCCGAGAACCAATTGCTCGTGTGCGGAGGTGAAGCGCGGGTCGGTCAGGACGCGAACGTTTGCGCTGCTCATATCGAGAACGGACGGCCGGCCAGGCTCGTCGGTGTAGGTGTCCAGGTCGAGCAGAACGATCGTTACGCCGATGTTGGCTGCGGTGAGTTCGCCGGCCATGTCGGCTAGGACCCGCGCAATGGGGCTGTCGGGGGCGCGCGCAACAAGAGAGATGCTGGCGGGCTCGCGATCGCCCAAGGCCCGGCGCACCACCAGCGCCGCCGCGACAAAGTCTCTTAACCTGGCTTCCCTCTCTTCTCTGCCGGTGGTCTGGAGTCGCGGGGAAGTCGCAAAGCTCATGTGAATTTCCTCAAATGACCAGACGCCAAGAAAATTAAAGCTCTGCGTTCTGGGGCATGTTGTACGCCCCCATTAAGACGCAAGACCGTTAAGGGAGGGTTGCGGAGCGCTGCGAATATGAACAGTGGCGGAATCGGACTCTCCCAACCTGTTGAAACCACTACTCCGCAGCCGGCGGAGGCGCCATTCGGCTGATGAAGGCCAGATCGCGCGCGCTCAGTTCGCCAGGCTGCAATTCTTCCACCTCGACATCCTCGAGTTCGTCCTCGCGCACGAGTTCCAGCGTGGCCGCCGCTGCCTCGGCGATGACAGGGGCGTCGGGTATTGGCGGCGCCGATGGAAGCGGCGATGCTTCTGCCATCGCCGCGCCTGCGGCTTTCGACAGGGCAGCTTTGAGCGAGCCGGAGGCCATCGCGCCGGCCACAGGAATCGAGAACGTGGCCGTCTCCCGCGCGAGCGTCACGTCGACCTTGTTATGGCGTATCTCGCCGCTCGCTTTCGCGTCAGCGCCGAAGGGCACGGACGGCCGCACGGCGGACGAAACGTCCGGCGCGTGAGTGGCTGTGCCGGCCGCAACCTTGACCACCACCTCGGCCTCCTGCTCCTGCCGCGGCGCAGGGCGGGGGATGCGCGGCGCCTGCGGCGGCGTCGGTTCGAGCACTCGGGACTCGATCTCGGGGCTATGGGCGCGGGAGGCCGCAAACGGAGCGTAGGGTCCGAAACGCGCGGCGTCCTCGGGATCGACGGCGACAGACGATGCAGCGCGTGGCTTGCGAGGCTCGAAGTGCGCGACATTGATGGACGCTGCAGGGCGCGCATCAGCGGGGGAAGCATCGGGAGCTCGCGAGCGCGTCAAGGCCGGCTCGGCCTCGGACCCATGGGCGGCTCTGTCGCCTGCCCGCAGATCGAAAGAAGGTTCCGCACGCTGTAGCGCGAAGCTCGGCATCCTGTAGGGCGCCGGCCGTGCCGGTGCGGCGGCCGCCGCCGTCGTTGCCCCGGCAGGTAGCGGTCCGCGTGGGCTCGCGGCCGGCTGGGGCAGGACCGGATCTTGCGGCAGCAGGGCGTCGCTAGGGTCCGCTGCGTTGGCCGTTGGCTCGTCCGATCGGGCAACCTGGGGACGTGGGCGCAAGTGCGCACTCGGAAAGACGCGTTTGTCATTCTCCGCGCGTTTGGCGGCTCCCATGATGGCGCCCAGGATGATGTCCGACCAAGCCCCGTCGGTGAATTTGTAGACGCGGAAGGCTTCGGAGCCTGCAAACTTCGAGCCCTGTCGCGCCAGGCGCTTCTGGACGCTGCCTGTGGTTGGCAGCAGTGTGCGCTTGAAGATGCGTTCCTTCTCGAAGCTGGCGAACAGGTTGGCGAGAAGCTGCGCCTCGACCCGCAAGGCTTCGCGCTCTGAGGGATTGAGCCGCGGCGGAGCATCGAGCGGCACAGCGACGTAATAATCGCCGTTCATGTCAAAGACGACATGGCGGAAGATCTCGAAATTCTTGCGGATCTCCTCGTCATCGTGGATGTCCTTGAACCGCGAGAGAATGTCGATGACCGGACCGCGTTCGGCCGCCTGCATCTTGGGCATCAGGCCCGACAGGCGGCTGCGCGGCACTTGAACCATGGACACCAGAAACAGGCACATGTCGACGAACACGGCGACGGCGAGGGGAACGTAGTCGCGCTTGGAAAGCCCGCCTTGTTCGGCGGACCATTTCGTGACGTTCGCGGAGGGTGCCTCGACGGACTGGACCGCCTTCTTCTGCAGATCGCGCAGATCGTCGGCGGAGGGTGGCAGCTTGAACGAAATTGCGCCGTAGAGCGTCGCAGTCAGGCGGCGGAAGGCCTCGATTGTGGCCTCCGAGCCTTCGACGACGGCGATCTGCGGCTTTTCGAGTTCAGGCAACTGGTCGATCGCCTTGACGACGCCGCGCAGCGCGGTCTGGAGCTGGGGATCAGGACATACGAAGGTTCCGCCGCGGTTGTCGGGGAACGTGGTGCGTTCGGCGCGATCGGCTAAGTCATTGCGGATCTGCCTGAGCTGGGGATCGGTGCGGAAGGCATTGAAGCCCGTCACCGTCATGTCGAGCTTGCGCGACAGCGCGCGCATGAACTCGTTGCGGGTGCCGCTTTTGGCGTCGATGATCGCGGGATCATCCGACACGATGCGGATCATGTCGTTATTCAGCGCCGCAAGCTCGGTATTGACCGAGCCGATACGTCCCTTGATGAACTGCGATGAGAACTGGAAGCGCTGGGCATCCTCCTCGCGCATCTTGCGCCGGGGACCATCGCCGGGCCGTGAGTTGGGACAGGATGTGCCTTTCGTGCGCTCCAGTTCCGACTTCTCACCGGAAACCTGCGTCAGCTGAATGAGCGTCGCTTGCAACTGTCCAAGCCGCGTGGAGGCAGCCTGCAGCGAGCTTTGGACCTGGCCGATGGCGCTTTCAGCCGAGCGCGAGGCCTCGCCACGGCTCTCCAGCACCTTCCAGTAGAATCCGAACCCGAAGCCTACTGAAATAAGCGACAAGAACACGTAGCCAAACGCGTACATCGCCTTGGTGAAGAAGGCATGGGGCCGGAAAATCTGATCGAGCAGCCAGATGATCATGATCATCAGCATCGCGACCGAGAAGCCGATGATGATCTTATGGGTGAAGGGCAGATCGCCCATGTTGGCTTGGATGAGTTCCAGCATGCCGACATAGGTCGCAACCCACGAGAGCGCCCCTAGACCCGTAATCAAAACCGAACGCTTCCAGTCGCGCGCACGCGCCTCGCCCTCCACCGGAGAGGGTGCGCGTGCACAGGCGCCGTCCAGACGCGGGGGCTCGCGGTTCAAACCCGAAAGCATATCGTGTCGCATTGCATCCTACCCAGCAAAGGAAGCTCAGGCGGGCGACACTGTGCGAGCTTGGCGCGTTTTTGATGGTTGAACTTTGGCTCGGCGGTGGCAAATCCCTGCGGATTTGTGGGCGGATTGCCAGCCTCAGCGCCCGGTCAGGCTACGCAGCGCGTGCTCGCCGGGCGTGAACGTTGCTGTCGTTTGCGCGGCTCTTGCGCGAAGCACCGGCCTGGGGGGTTGGCTGCTGGCGGCCGCACCGGCTATAGGCTCGGGCCGTGGTGCGGGGCGGCGCTTGGGCAACAGATCGTGGCGCGGATGTGACGTCGCATGGTTTGCAAGATCATCCAGCAGACTATCGAGCAAGGGCGTTGCGACCTGGGAGGCGTGCAGCGCGCGCGCCCATGGCCGGCTCGGCGTGCCGGTGCCAACGAGCACGACATAGGAATACGCAGCGCCGTTCGAGAACTGGATGCCGCCGGAGATCCACGTATCGACCGTCGCATCCGGGTCGGTCGAAACCTGCGTGCCCGTCTTGGCGAAGTGTAAACGGATATCGCCGCGCCGGGCCGCGCACCATCGATTGAGCGATTTCAGGGTGCCCTGGGATAGGCCGTCGGCCTGATAGCAAAGGGGCGCTTCCAGAAGCGCCTTGATGAGCGGGGCGGCGCCCGGACGGATGAGCGTATTGGGAACCAGGCCGGGCTGGCGGGTGGCCGCAACGCCCGCGCCGCCATCTCCCTTGAATGTATAGTCGTAGGTGTGGATCAGGCTCGGCGCGCGCACTTCAGAATGGCCGCGCCCGATGAGCGCCGCCAGAATGACCGAGGACATGTGGTGCACGCGCCGGGGTGCGCCCGCGATCTGTCCGAGAACGGCGGCCGTCGACGGCGGCGTGCCCCCGGCTGAAGCCGGGGGCGGCATGGCAAAGCCGAAGCCGTCGATCAGTTTGCGGAAGGGCTGTTGACCCACCAGCGCCGCGCGGTTGACTAGCGGCTCGTTGAGAGAGCACGCAAACGCAACAATGGCGCGGCGCCCGCGCCTCTCACGGCCGTGTTTTTCGCACGTTTCCAATCCGCGCTCAGGGGCCTGGGTATCGAGATACAGGCTTTGGGTGGTATCCTTGCCTTGATTTGCAATGGCGATGGCGGCCAGCATCTTGCCGGTGGATGCGATCATGCGGCCTTCGCGCGCCGCATCGTAAAGGCCGCTGCCGGCCGCCCGTGCAAGCTGCGAGCCGAAGTAGGGCGCCGTTTCTCCGCTTTCGAAGTAGCGCACGATGTTGCCGGCGGCGTCGGCAGCTACGACCACGACGTCGGGCATCTGCCTGCCCTCGCCGATCTTCCTGGGATCGAGCGTATAGGCCGGGTCCATGCGGCTTGCCCACTTGCCGTCGATCTCGGCGAGGCGAGTATCGATGACTTGCCGAAAGGCGAGATTTTCCACGACGTCGAACGTGGTCGTGACGCCGCGCACGTAATCGCGCCACGCGTAGCCGTAGAGCTGCTTCATCTCCTCGCGTATGCCGAAGCGGCTGGCATCCAGAAGCACGTTGGCGCGCGTCACGGGATTGGCCTTTGCGCGCTCGGCGAGCGTGGGGGCGTAAATCTGCAAAGCCTCTTGCAGCCTGGGTTTGACCTTGGGATCGGGCGGGCCACCGGCGAGCGCCATCAGCTCGAAGACGACGTCTTTCTTGACGGCCTCGTCCTTGATGAGTTTTTCGGCGCAGGTGCGCGCGCGTACCTCCGTGATGTAGCGCCAGCGGTCGAGGCGCACTTCATTGAGCCGGTCGCTGCCCTCCAGCAGAATGATGGGCCGGTTCACGGCCGATGCCAGGACGAACTGCTCTGCGATGGTGAGGTCCTTGGCTTCCTTGCCGAATACGATGCGGCTGGTGACTTCCACGCCGTGCAAGGGCTGGCCCCCGGTACGCTGCGCCAGCCAGATGTGATTGGCGGCCCATTGCCTGAGCCGGGTGTTGTCGCCTCCGCGCGTCAGCTCGCGATAGATGACGGGCGCTAGCCACCATTCGCGAAATTTCCGGCGCAGCTTCGTGAACCCGCCCTCGGACGCACTCGGCGGGGTTTTGTAGATGACCCGCGCGAACTGCATGGGCAGTGTCGAGCCTCCGACGCCAAGGCTCGGCCTATGCAGTGCGATGGAGCGGGTGATGGAGGAAAGTGGAATCTTGAGAACGCCAAGCAGGTCGATTCCGAAAGGGTTGAGCGGCCCGCCGAGGTATCGGTCCTCGTGATACAGCAGGCACTGCCAGTACTGTTCGGGCACGACCTTGACGGGGATCGATTTGTGATCCGGGTTGGCGACGTAATCGCCCAGCTCGATCACGGTGTCGGTGTAGTTGACGTCGCGCTGGCTATCGAGGCGCGCATCGAACGTGCCGATGAAGCTGCCCTTGGGGTCATAGATGGCGGTAGCAAGCCAGCGTTCGGCGTCGTAACCGAGCTTGTCGCGCATCGTGACGCCGCCGGCGAGCCCGCGTAGCGGCGCCACGGCATAGACCAGGACCAGCGCGAAGACGACGTAGGCGGCAGCCGCTGTAAGCAGATGGCGCAGCGGGCCAAGTTTTGGATTGAACGTGATGGCTTGGCCAAACAGGCGCAATACGCGCCAAGGTGCGCGCACAATGGAGTCGGCTATGGCGGTCAGCAGCCTGAGGAGGGGGAGCATTTAGGGCGCAGCGCTCGGGGAAACTTACAAACGCCGCCAAACCCGCTCTGGCGACGGCCGGTCCACGGCTAGCGCGCTTTTGTGGCGCCATTGACACCGCCTGGGGGCGTCATTGCGGCTCTCTCGCTGCATAACGAAAGTGTGCAGGCGCCGCTCCTGGCACGAACCGACCCGTGCGGCGCCGGACGAATTCGCCAAGCGACGAATTCGCCAAGCTTGGAAGCGCGCAAGCCCGGACGCTCGGGGCGCGACGCATCGGATCCTGAGTTCAGATTTGGGAACAGCAAACACCAGCCGGGCCCGAAGCCCTATGCTGCGATCGAGGATCGACCGTCATCCCAGGCCGTTGATCATCACAGGTTGTTCAAGAGTACGAACAACCCGATGCCAATGGCAGGCCCCATCAACGTCGCACAAATAATACCCACGAATGACTTTGCAGCCATCACACACTACCCCGCAGCACACTCAAGAAGGTCAGCCCCACGGCCGCCCACGAACTTATTTGCCCTCGGTTTCCGTTCCCTCGCCGGAGTTCCGCACGAAATCCGTTGAAGGGACGCATCGAGACAGCCCCCAGTCTCAACAACAGTATTCTTACACACACATTTAAGGGGTTGACAGCGGATTCATCTGCGCATCAGCGCCGGCCGGCCCGATCTTGAGACGATCGTGTGATCGCGGCGAGGCGGCGCTGTGTGCTGGCGAGACTGCTAGAAAGATCAGTAGAAATAAGTACTTAATAATACCTCTTTGAAGCGGAAGCGGAGAGCCGAGGCCGCCGTTCGCGCGACGCGATGGATCAAGGTTCGGGAATATTGAAACATGAATTGATCGCGGCCGAAACCAGATGCGACATGCAATTCAACACCTTCGGAGGCGGACTTAAATCCATTCTCGCATTGTGAATCTCCTCCTGCAAGGCTGCTGCGGTTCGATGCTGGAGCCGTCAGCGCAAGTCGAACAGCCTCAGTTGGCGCTCGTCTTGTCCGCGCGTTTCCGAGGCGAGTTGCTCGATACGGTCGAAGGGAACCTGCTCGGCGCCGATCAGCGAGCGGTGGGCCTTCATCGCACGAACCAAGCCTTCCTGCACCAGGTGGAACTCGCCGACGGTCTGTCCCGGCAGGGCGCTCGCCGGATCAAGTCCCGACTCCGACTGGAAGGCGGCCTTGAGCTTGCGCAGCGCCGTGTCCTCGCGCACGCGGCCGATGAACCAGCTCGTGATCTGGTCGCGGCTCTTGTAGTCGAGATCGCCCGGCGACTGGGTGGCCAGCATCATGCCAAGGCCGGCGGAGCGGGCACGTTTCAACAGGCTCTGCAACGGCTCGGCGGTCGCGGGCTTGGAATTGGCCGGAATGTAAAGATCCGCCTCGTCGAACATGACGACGGCCTGCAACTCGTCGTTGGGGTTGCGCTGGCAGAAGCGCAAAGCCTCCGAGAGGAACTGCGAAACCCAGAACAGGATGTTCTCGTTGTCGCCGAGGAAGCCCGTGTAGATGACCGAAAGGCGCGTGCGGTTGGGGCGGGCGAACTTGCCCAGGCCCAGCAGGCTTTCCATGCGCAACGGCTCGCCGCCGCCTTCGAACAGCGCGGAGTTGCGCAGCCGCAGGGAATCCAATTGCGCGACGAGATCGCGGCGCAGCTTGCCCGACGGATCCATGCGTTGCGTCTGGTCGGTCAGCTCGGGATGCTCGTCTTCCAGCAGATGGATGAGGTCGCCGAGCGTCACCTCCTGGGTCGACAGCGCTCCCAGGATGCGCAAGGCAACCGCCAGCACTCCTGACTGCTTCTGGTGCGTGGCGGAATTCTTCAAGTGCAGCATCTCGCCCAACGCCGCCGCCGACAGATTGGCGAGTAACTGCTGCTCGTGGTCGGGCAGTTCGTTGATGCCGTTGGGCAGCAGCGTGATCGAGATGGGACGGCCGGAAGCGCGCCCCGGCGTGTAGACGGCCACGTCGATAGCGTCCGCCAACTTTTCACGATCGGCCTTGCGCTCGGCGCTGTCGTTGACGTCAGCGCGCCAGACTTCGGGGTTGGCGTAGCTTGCTAGATCGCCCTTGCGGTCGATCAGAACGGCGGGAACGCCGCGCAGCAGCAGTTGCTCGATGAGGGAGAGCGCGAGGGTCGTTTTGCCGGAACCCGAGCCGCCGAGGAAGGCTGCGTGCCGCTTCAGCACGCTCTTGTTCAGCGTCACGGGACGTGCGCGCGGACCGATCTCACGGCCCGACAGGATGCTGGAACCGTAAGCGCCGTTCTCGTCGAGAATTACGGACAACGGAAGATCGTCGTCGTTTGCAGGGCGGCCGCGCTCGTGCAGCGCGCCTTCCTCGCCGGGCAGCACCGGCAAATGCGTGTCGTCAAACCCGTCGAGCGATCCTTGCGGATCGTCCATCTCCTTCTGGACGAGGCGAGGTATGGGCCGGCCGAGGAGGTCGAGGCGGAGCAGATGAATGATCGAGATGAGACTCGACAGCGGCTTGGACCCCTCCAGCCACTGGGTCATGCCGGGATCGCCGCGATGGTGGGCGGTGAACTCGCGCACGGTCATCATGCGCTCCCACTCGGGGATCGGCACGAGGAGCTGGCGTCCGCCGCCGTCGCGGAATTTGCGGAAGGCCTGCGCCGTCTGGTTCTTGCGGTTGGGCGGGAAGTCTGAAGCGCGCAGCATGAAGCAGGGCTTGCCCTGCATGGACACCAGGACTTTGTCGAGCTGGCGCTTCAGGCCGCCGCCCTGGGTCGGGCGATTGCACAGGAACACGCGCACGTCATTGGCGAAGCCCGAGCGGTGCCGCACCGTCATGTCGAAGGCTGGGAGATCTTCGCCCAGTTCCAGGCGCTTGACCGTCACTTCGATGGCCTTGCCCCATTCATCGCGCGCCAGCATCAAGGCGGCTGAAAGCACGTCGACGAGTTCCTGGTCGTCAGCGGGCATTTCCGCTTCGCTCTCGTTGGCAAAGCGTTCCCACATCTCGCGGAACTGTAAGGCCGAGAGGGCCGCGGGCGCTTCGCCCTGGCCGCCGCCGAAGCCCGAGACCTGGCCCAGGGCTTGAGCCAGCGTCGAAATGAACGAGGGCCTTTCTTCAGTCTCGGGCTCCTCGTCCTCCTGGTCGAGGCCGGTCGCCTCGCGCACGCGCGTTTGCGCATGTTCCAGCAGGCGGCGCGTGGACAGGCCCGCGAACTCTTCGAAGAACTGGGGTCCGAAAAATGCCGACGCGTCGGGGAAGCTCAGCCCCGCGCCGTACGTCTCGGCCTGATAGGCGAGGCGCTTGGCGATGATGAGGCGCGCTTCTTCCGGGGTGCGGCCCTCGCGCAAGAGCACAGGGCCCGATTTCTCGATTCGGTCGATGTACGACTGGGCCACCACGCCTCGAACCTGACCATAGAAATCCTCCAGGCACGAAATGAGGATGATCGAGTTGGTCAGCCGGTTGGCAATCTGAATGACGTCGCGCAGGGCGCGCTGGAAGCGCTCCTCCGCATTCTCGAAGAAGCGCAGATCCTCGACCTGATCTATGCAGAAGACGAGCGCGGCGCGCTCAACCGTCCACACCAGCGCGCCGAGCGCGGTGATGATTTCGAATGCGCGGTCCTCGCCCGTGTTGGGGTCGAGCGCACAGACCGCCTCGTGCGCGATCGGCGTGAGCTGGCGGCCGTTGAGGTACTGGCGCACGCGCTGATCGATGCGCGGATCGCGGCGTTGGAGATAGAGCAGTGCACGCACGATGTTGATGTCCATCTCGCGCGTCTGGAAGCGTTCGCTGGCCACAATGTCGTCGGACAGCCGCATAATGAGGCGGGCGAGCTGTGCGTCGTCGAGCTGTGCGTCGCGAAGCTCCTCGATGTCTGCCGCCGAGATGACCCCGGAGTCCAGAACCATTTTGTTGGTCAGCCGCGACAGTGCGCTCTCGCCGAAGCGGTCGGGATCGTAGGGCTTTTCCAGGGAGTGGACGAGGCGGCGCAGGAAGAAGTCGGCGTAGTTGGAAACGTCCGGCGTCATCTGCGCGTAGCCGAAATAGGCGCGCCCTTCGCGATGACTTTGGGTGCGCAGCGCGCGGATGAGATGCGTCTTGCCCGCGCCCGACTGGCCGTGGAACAGCAGAATGCGGTCTTGAACGTGATAGCCGCGTCCGGCGTTGATCGTGGCGAGCAGGTCGTTGAACTTGGTGCGCGCCTTGGCGTGAATCTCGGGCACGTCGACCGGGTCGGCGCGCCAAAGATCGTCCTCCCAAGTGATCGAGTGTTCGAACGCCTCGCTCAGCTTGTCGGGAGACAGCGACGTCGCAAGAACCGGCTTTATGAGCGAGCCTTCGGCGGCCATTTCCAACCTGACAGAATTCAGAAAACTTTCAGTCTTCGACGCGCACGAAGTGCCAAACAGTGTTCTTGTAGAGGATTTTGGAGTCCTCCAGCTCCTTGAGAGCGCTCTTGTCCTTGAGGTCAGCGGTCGCCAGCACCAGCCGGCCCGCGCGATGCGCTTCGGCCAGCATGCTTTTGAATGCGATCTCAGTAAGGTCCCACTCGCGGCGGGCTGAACGAATCGCCTGCCATACTTGAGAAATAAACGCCTTCCGGTTGCCTGGCCAGCCCTGAGCAACAGGCCGTGCCGCATCCAACACAGCACTAGAGAATTCGCCCATGTCCGGAGGGACATGTTTGATAGGAGACTGAGCGAGGGGCGTTGCGTCGTTGGCGGCTTTGGGCTCTCTATCCGTCGCGAGTGCGGCGCGCGCCGTCTCGATCGATTGGGAATTATCCTCCCCCGGCGCGGCCTCCCCGGCAGGCGAGGTCAATTGTCTCAGCAGCGCGAGCCGGAGCGGTTCGAGCCCCTCGCCGCCAGCACCTGCCACGTCGGATGCAAGCGCGGCAAGGAGCTTTCCGTCGGACGCGAACTCACGCGGCTTCTTGAAAAGCTGACCTGCCAGAAGCCGCGCCGTCTTGCCCGGCAAACCCGAACCCTTCGAAAGTCCGGTTTTGATCTTGTTGCCGAAGGCGCGCTCGAGCGCGATGACGGCAAGCGCCGCGCGAAGGTCGCTGTGGGAGAGGACGCGGCTCGAGGGTAAGCCGAAGTGCCGTTGCAGCACGAGCGCGGCAAGACCGTCGGCGCGTTCGAGCGCCTTGGCGGCGGCGGTGCTCTCGCAGTTGACCCCGAGCGCGAGGGCGATCAGGGGACCGTTGCGGATCTCAAGCCAAGTCGCATCACCAACACGGTCGGACCCTGCGCACGCCTGCGCGGCGCGAAGCCCGGCGCCGGTAAGCGTAAGCCGCCCCTTGGCCTCTGACAGCAAATTCTGGTTGGCATGCCGGCCGATGGCCAACTCCGCCATCTGGCGAAAAGCGGTTCCCGGAATCCTTGGCGCAACGAGAGACGCGAGATCCTTCTGCAATTGGGCGCGGGTGGCCCCGCCTGCGGCCACCCTGAGCAAAACGAGGTCTGCAATGGCAAGGCGCGGGGCCCCGTGGGTTGTGCCGCGCACGGACTTGCTGTGAGCTACCGCCATTCTCGCACTCCGCGAAATTGCGAATCATATCGTGCGCAGTCTGTGGGATCGGCGCTGTGCTTCCAAGCCGCCGCTTCCACTTCGACGTGGAGGAGATTTTGCGTCCGCCTGCGCGCGTGGTCCGCCTTTCGCCGTCACTTGGCCAAAATAGCGACACCATTTTATGGCGTCTATTCAGGTGCTTGATCCGGCTTCGCGCAGGGGAGCGACGGGACGGGGAGTTTAGGGCCGGGCGGCGACTTTCGAGGGATACGCACACATCATGACCGCGGCAACGAACGCGACCGTCCCCACGCCTGCGGGCGAGCGACGCAAGGGCTACACCTTTGTTAGCGTTAACGTGCGGTTAAGGGATTTGCGCCAATGATCCCTCGTTCCGCACATCGTGTGCCGGGAGTAGCAGTAATGTATCGCGTCGCACTCTGCGCCGGGTTGACCGCCGTCCTGGCGGCCTGCAGCCTGGGCTCATCCTCCATCACGTCCGGTCTCGCCGAGAGTTCTCCGCCGGCGGCGACAGCCTCCGTGGGAAAATCGCGCGGGCAGGCGCTGGGCGGCGAGCCGGGCGCCCCGCGTAACGTCCAACTCGCCAGGCTCGACGATAAGGCGCCTCCCGGCACATTCGAGCGCGCAGAGCCCGGCATCCTGGCGGACCGCGACTATTCCCGTACCGCTCTCAATGCCGAAATGGCGCGCGACGTCATCAACGCCTACCGCAAGGAGCACGGCCTCAAGCCGCTGAAGCTCAACGCTGAGCTGACGCAGGCAGCCAAAGGTCACTCGCGCGATCTGGCCAAGTGGGACCGCATCTCGCACTACGGTTCGGATGGTTCCAACCCTTGGGATCGGGTCAAGCGCACCGGCTATAAGGCGCGCCTCGCCGCCGAGAACGTGGGCACCGGGCAGGTGGACTTCAATGAAGTCATGAAGGGGTGGAAGGAGAGCCCCGGCCATAACAAGAACCTTCTGCTTCCGGACGCCGAGCAGATGGGGATCGCGTTGGTGCAGGATCCAAAAACCGAGTTCAAGTCGTTCTGGACGCTAGTGCTCGGCTCGTCGATGTAGCGGCGGGACCGGCTCTCGCGTGCGCCCGTCGGCCCAGCCATTTTGAGTTTCGCGCAAATCGCGCAAACCGCCCTCCTCTTTTGTCTTGTGGCGCTTCTTGCCGGAAAACCGGCTCCCGCTTGTCCGGCAAGCGCAGTGCTCCGATCCGGCGGGGAGCGCGTGTGAAACAGATGCTGTCAGGCGTCAGGCGCCGGAGGCGCTGCTGCGGAGCCGGGCCGGCGGAACACGCGCATCAGCCACATCAGCAAGACGAACGCAAGAAACGCCGCAAGCCCCACGCCAACGGGGTGCTTGTCCCATAACAGGATGGGATTGATCTTGCCTTCGGCCGCGAGCCTCACATCGTGGGCGAACACGCGCGGAGAGAAGGCGGCCGTGGTCTCAAGCATCATCCCCACGGCCTCCGACTGATCGGGGCTCGAGATAATGGCATCGCGCACGCGCTCACGCGCCAGCACCTGCATCTTGCTGGGGCTCATAGCCACGGCACGCAGGACGCGTTCGCGCGGTGCAGGCTCCAGCCCCGTCAGGTAGCTCGCGAGCGTCGCAAGTTCGCTGCTGGAAAGATTGCGTGCCAGCATGTCGAGATCGGTGTCGGGCAGCGAAAACAACGTATCGCGCGCCTTGGCCGGCAGTTGGGCGACGCCGATGATTGCCGTGCGATCCTGAAGCCCCAGAACACGGTCTAACGATTGCCGCGTGAAGTCCGTGGGTTTTGCCCGCTTGTGGATGTCGTAGGAAACCACCGAGCCCAGCTTGCTGCCGGCGACGGCCGCCCAGCCGAGCGCCTCGTCGAGCGAGCGTGTTTCGCGCGCGATCTGCACCGCCTCGGGCGGCATGATATGCACGGCCTCGTTGAGCGTGCCGTTGTCGAGGCGCGCCTTGACGCTGGCTTCTCCTTCCTCCGCGACGATCAGCCCGACGATTTCGTCGAGCCGCGACATGGCGCTTGGGGCGACGCCGTCGAGAAAGCCGCGAAATGCGCCGTCGCTTTCGGCCAGGCGCAACACGACGGCATGGGCGCGCTTGAATTCCCTCCAGATATCGACGATGCGGCTGGCGGTGGCGGCCGCGATGTCTTGCACGTGGGCATTGATCTGCTCGGAAATGCTGGAGGCAACCTCTTCTTGCACCTTCTGCTTGGTCGCCGGCGACTTCATTTCCGTAGCGATGATCGGCAGCACGCCGTTGCGGAACTCCCAGATGTCCTTGGCGATTAGCACGAGGCCGATGCCGCCCGCGGCGACCGAGACCAGGCGCGAAAGCACACTTCCCACGATACGCTGCCCCACACGCGCGGCGAGATTGGCAAGTTGCCTGCGCACGATCAGGATCGTGACCCCGGCGATGCCCTCGCCGGACTGCCTTATGACTGCCCCCGCCGTCGGTTCGCCCGAGCCGCTCGAGGGGTCCACCGAGATATCCTTGCCCGCATCGCCCGCAACCGCGCTGGCGACCGCAGTGCCGTAACGCGGACCGATGAACGCCTTAAGGCACGACAACACCGGGCCGGCCGCTTCGCTGGCGGCGCCCTCCATGGATTTGCCGACCTCTTTGGAGACGTCGACAGCCAGAGCTTCCAGGACGCTTTTGACGGCGTCGGACCGGTAAACGCGCTCGGCTACGGCCGTCGCAAGCTTCTGCGAGGTTTGCGAGTTGGCAAGCGAGGACAACAGCTCAGACCAGCTCGTCTCGGCCTTGATCTCCTCCACTGCGATATCGACGCGCTTGTCGATCACCTCATCGACGTTGTTGCGCCTCCAGGCTTCAGCCACCAGCGCGTTGTAGTCGAGCTTGCCGATGCCGGCCTTGAGCGCGTCCGCGGATATCGTCGTGAGCGAAACCCCAAGCCCGCCTTCGTCGCGTGCTGCGCATTCGTCGTAGGCAGCGCGTGTAAGATCGGCATGGGCCCGGTTCGAGAGGGGCGCCGCCAGCAAGGCGATCACGCAGATCGAGGATAGGGATGTGCGGAGGGCCTTGTTGCGCAATATCTGCCTCGATCTTCGGGGCTTCTGGTCCCCGGGACTTGGACCGCTGGAAGTCTTGGACCCGCTGGAAGTGTAGCTTGCAATATAGCGACCAATTGTGGTGCGCGCAGCCGTCCCACCCGCTTGCCCGCTTAAGAACACTTTTGCGGCTACAAGGGGCGCCTGAACGCGTTGTGCTTGCTTCTTTCAACGTAAGGATCGAACGCAATCGCTTAGAGAAGCGTTCAACATTCGTGTGCCAAGCTCCGCCCGAATTATCCGTCGAAAGTTGAGGATGCAACGGCCATTTGACGCAGTGCAGCAATTCTAACTGTCTGATTTCACGCGTCTTGCTATTGGATAGTGCGCTGCAGCATCGAGTTGGAATTTACCTTATCTCGCAGATTCAAAACGAAAACGGATGGCGTTATCAGGTGCTTCGGCCTACAAATGAAAAACTAGTCTCAAGCAGAGGGGACACCAAAACTTACATCGTTCGTGTGGCAGCGCGACAAAGTTGCGTTGGCATTGTTTCGTGCCCGAGCCTATTTAGGTTCGCGTGATGTAAGAGCGAGTGCAACATAAAAGATGAACAAAAATCACAAATTTCAGGCTCCTCGCGGCAGCGTTGTGATTCCTGGCGGTCCTACCGGCGTGTTGCTCATTCACTCTTTGGGGGGGTCTCCGCTTGAGCTGAAATTCATAGCTCATGCGCTCTCAAGGCAGGGTTACACCGTTTATTGTCCCGTCGTGCCGGGTCTTACGTTCGGCACCGACGTGTCCGGCATGTCCACGTGGCGGGATTGGTATGAAGCCGTCGATCAAGCGTTCGAAGAACTCAAGAAACATTGCGAGCACGTCATCGTAGGTGGCGCATCGGCCGGCGCAACGCTCAGCCTCAGGCTGGCAGCCTTACGTCCCGCTGAGATCGCAGGAACCATCCTGTTTGCGCCCACGCTGGCCGTGAACGGCTGGGCGATCCCGCGTGCCCTGAAACTCTTCCACTTGATCAGTGACAAATGGACGGCGCGTCTGTTCTCGTTCCGCACGCCTGCGCCCTTTGGCATCAAGGACGAGCGCGTTCGCAACTTTGCGCTTGAGTCCATGAAGGGTGAAGGCGCGATGCCGGCCGACATCACCGTCCGCGGCGGCGGCACGGTCTATGAGTTCTTCCGGCTGGTTCGCAATGTGCGTCCGCTGCTGGGGCGCATTACACAGCACACCCTGATTTTCCATCCTCGTCTCGACGACCAGTCCGATATCAAAAACACGATGACCCTCCAGCGCAAGCTGGCGGGCATGGTTGAAGTGTGCGTGCTGGATGACAGCTACCATCTGGTGACGCTCGACCGTCAGCGCAGCTATGTTGCGGAACGCTCGATCGAATTCGCGGAGCGCGTCATTGCTCAGGTCGCAGCGCGCAAGGCTGTCGCCAAGCAGCAGACCGATGCCGCCAAGGCGAGCACCGGCGGCGCGGAGTAACGGTCTTCGCTTTCACACGTGACGCACCTTAAGACGGCCTTGGGGCGGCTTTCGGCCCCCGCCGGGGTCTTTCACTTTTCGGCCCAAGGCAGAACTTCGCGCTCTGCGGACCCTGCCGCCGCCTCGACGGGTACTCTGGCCGGTGTCTTGGCGACGGGCTTCGCAGGCTTTGATGGTGTCTTGGCGGCCGCCTTGGTCACCGGCGCGGTTTTCGCGACGTCCTTAGTCGTTGCTTGATTGGTCGTTGCTTCCTTGGTCGTTGCGGGGGCAACATGAACTGCACCGGTCACGGTTTTTGCAGGCTTTGGTGGCGTCTTGGCGGCCGCCTTGGCCGCCGGCGCAGAAGGCGTAGGCGCGGTTGCGGCGTTTTGCGCGCACGAGGGCAGATCGTCGGGCGCGCGCTTCCATGTCAGAGTGCGGCCCATCATCTTCATCATCAGATAACCGGTTACCTTGAGCGTGTCGGGACCGGCCAGCGCGACTGCCACGCTATAGGACTTGCCCTCCTTGGGATCGTAAATCCACCCGCTGTCCCATTCGCCGCCTTCCATGGGGGCAAGACCGCCGATGACCTGCAGGCCGCAAATCAGCCGGGTGCGCTGGCCCTCGTTGGGATTATGACGATCTATGAGGGGCTTACCTTCGGCATTCAGCGGATCTTTCAGCCAGTAGATGTGGCCGCAAAGGTTGTTTCCGCAGACCGACAGCCTGACCGCACCCTTGCCGCTGTCATCGTACCAGACCCCCGTTTCGCGCGGATCCGCAGAGGCATATCCTGCCGTAACCGCCAGCATTCCCGTCGTGAGGGATGCCAAGAGAAGTTTGGACTTCCACTGGGTCATGGTCGTAAATCCCATTTTGGTACAGCCAGACAGGAAACCGCACGCGGCGAATTGGCGTTCAGCGCTCTAAGCCCTGAAAACGGCGAAACATAGGTATATATGAAGCATTCGATACGGTCCTCATCGTCGATGCGTCGATCCGCCTGAATACTGTACCAAGTTGAGGAGATAGAAGCATCGCCGGAACGTCTGGGTTTGCGGACGTTAGCGGCTCCCCGATTTGGCGTTAATGCGCTAATTGTAGCCAACATTAACTGTCAGAGAATGCCCGTTTGCTGATCCCGGGTTATGCTAAACAAAAAGCAGCCCTGGCTCTCAACCACAGACCACTCGAACAGCGGCCAAACAGCGTATCCAAAGGTGCGGCAGGTCCGATGATCCTCACGCTTGCATTTAGAAATCTTTTTCACGACCGGATCCGGCTCGCGGTCACTCTGATCGGAATTCTGTTCTCGATCGTGCTCGTGGCCGTGCAGCTCGGGCTGTACCTGGGCTCCAGCCGAATGATCACGGCCAACATAGATCACGCGAACGCCGACCTGTGGATCACCGCATATGGCGCCAAGAGCTTCGAAGACGGCGGACTGCTCCTGACCGACCGGGAGCGGCATCAGGCCCTCGCAACGCCGGGAGTGAAGTCGGTCGTCCCCATTCTCGTATCCTTCGCCGAATGGAGAAAACCCGCAGGCGGCTCGACCCGCGTCGTGGTCATCGGGTCCGATTATGATGACAACGGATTGATTCCGTGGTCGCTTGGCGAGGGGACTCTGGAGGACATCCAGGCTCCCGACGCAGTGGCCGTAGATAGAAGCTATCTCGGCGAGCTTGGCATTTCGGGTATCGGAGATACCGCACAAGCGGCCATGGGCCGCGTGAAGGTGCGTGCGCTCACCGAAGGCGTGCGCTCGTTCACGCAGTCTCCTTACGTTTACACGACGCTCAATCGCGCCCGCCAGTTGTTTGGCGCTGATGCGGATCGTACGACCTTCTTTCTCATCAAGCTCGCTCCTGGTGCGGACATGGCGCGCGTGAAGGCCGATCTGGCGAGCCGGCTGGAAACGGCGGAGGTGCTTTCGACCGAGGAGTTCCGCGATCGCAGCCTCAAGCAGTGGTTGTTCCGAACCGGTGCCGGTATCGCGCTCATCGGGGGGGCCTTGCTGGGCAGCCTCGTCGGCACGGTCATTGTCGCGCAGACTCTGTACTCGTCGACCAAGGATCACATTCACGAATTCGCGACTTTGCGCGCGCTTGGCTCCTCGGCGGGTTATATTCACAAGGTCATTCTTGCTCAGGCGGGCTTGAGCGCGGTCATCGGCTACATGCTGGGTATGAGCATCGCGCTGGTCATTCTTTACGCGAGCAAGGGATCGGCGCTGCCTTTGGTCATGACTCCGGGCCTCGCCTTCTGGCTATTTGCACTGACGGTCGCCATGTGCGCTATTTCGGCCCTGTCGGCGATCATGAAAGTAACCAAGATAGATCCCGCGACGGTGTTCAGCAGATGACAACCACTCCAGTTCTCGTTGCCGAAAATGTGGTCAAGGAGTTGGGCTCGGGCGCCGGCCTCGTGATTGCATTGAAGGGCGTCAGCCTCGAACTGGTGCCGGGCGAACTGACGCTTCTGATGGGACCGTCGGGTTCCGGCAAGACCACCTTGCTGTCGATCCTCGGTTGCATCATGGCGCCCACGTCAGGCGCCTTGACGATTGCCGGCAAGCAGATGACCGGGCTCAGCGCCGAGGAACTCGCCAAGGTCCGTCGCGACCACATCGGGTTCATATTCCAGTCCTACAATCTCTTTCCCACGCTCAATGCGATCGAAAACGTGCGCATCGCGCTCGACGTGCGTGGGATCACGGGTTTTGCTGCGACGAGCCGTGCCGAGGAGGTTCTGCGCGATGTCGGGTTGGGCCACCGCCTGACGAATTACCCCGGCAATCTTTCGGGTGGTGAGCAGCAGCGTGTCGCCGTAGCGCGCGCCATCGCCAGCTCGCCCGATATCGTGTTGGCGGACGAACCCACTGCCGCGCTCGATAGCGAAAACGGTCATGCCGTGATGGCTCTGCTTTCACGCATCGCCAAGGAACAGAAGCGTAGCGTTCTTGCTGTGACCCACGATCCGCGCACACTGGGCTATGCCGACCGTGTCGTGAGGATCGAGGACGGCAAGATCGTCGGGGAGGAGCGCCGGCCGGAAGGTCTCAACGCTCCCGAAATCACCGATCTTACGAAGAGGCGTAAAATCCATGCTTAAGATTGACCCAGCGGTCACCACTATCGTGTCGGCGGGCGTGATCGCGATTGCCGTCGGCATTGGCGCTGGCACGTGGAGCAGCCAGTCGGCGCAGCGGTCGCTGATCTCTTCCTCCGCTCATGCACAGAGCACATCCGCAGCCCACCAGTGGGCGGCGTCCGCGACCGGCCGCGTGGAGCCCAAGTACGGCGAAGTGCGAATTGCCAGTCAGACGGCAGGCAAGATCGTGGAAGTCTTGGCCGACACCAACGACAAGGTCGAAGCGGGGGATCTGCTCGTTCGGCTCGACGATGCCGAAATTTACGCCAAGCTCGCCGCTGCCGCCGCCGAAGCCGGCGTGCGTACGCGCGAGCGCGAGGAAGAGCCTGCGACCGGCTTGGCTCTCGAGCGTGAGAAGGCAACCGACGCGGTTGCCGACGGCGAGCGCAAGGTCTTCGCCGCCCGCGAGGCTTTCGATGCCGCGTTACGGGCCCGCAAGATCGCCGGCAGCGACGACAAGGATGCCGCCGCGAAAGTCGAGGACGCGCGCAAAGTCGTCGAGGATGCCAAGACCGCGCTGACCGATGCTCGCGCCAAGCTCGCCGAGGTTGCCGCAAAGCCGGACATGCCGCTCGAGACTCGCCTGGAATCGTCGCTGGCGTTGGCGCGTTCGGATCTCTCGTCCGCCGAAATCGCAATCGAGCGTACCCGCATCCGTGCGCCCTCGAGCGGCACGGTTCTCAACATGCTGGCCAAGCCGGGAGAGACGGCGGTGCCCTCGCCCGACAGCGCGCTGGTCGTGTTCGGTGATTTGAGTTCTTTGCGCCTGCGTGCAGAAGTCGAAGAGCGTGACGCGGCCAAGGTGCGCGTGGGCCAGAAGGTGGTCGTAAAGGCCGATGCTTTCCCGGATCGCGAGTTCACCGGCACCGTGACGTCGATCTCCCAGTCGCTGGGCGCTCCGCGTATTGCAACGCGCGGGCCACGCCGTCCCAACGACGTCGAGGTCGTTGAAGTCATGGTCGATCTCGACGGCCATCCGCCGCTGTTCACCGGCATGCGCGTCGATGTGTTCTTCAAGCTGGATTCTTCGGCTGACGCGTCCGGCGCATCGAAGACGGACTAGCGCCGCAGTGCGGCGCCGCCTGGAACCAAACACAAAGAACCAAACATAAAGGGCGCTCGGATCACTCCGGCGCCCTTTCTTTCTTGTGGTGTTGAGCTTTTCGCACTTAAGCAGAAGCGCTGCGTGCCGCGGCATCGATGTGCGCGGCGAGCTTGGTGTCGATGCCGAGCGCACCTGCGAGGTCAACCATGAACGCCTTTTCCTGCGCCGTATCGGGATTGATGGCAATGCGCGCCGCCGTATAGACCTGGATGGCCTCCTCGGGCGAGGTGACAGCTCCCGCGATGTCGTTGATGCTTGCCGGGTTATTGAAAGCATCCGCCAGGAACTGCTCGGCCTCTGAATCGATACCCGCCTGCTTGAGACCGCCCAGGATCTTTTGCTGCTCGGAAGCATCGACGCGCCCGTCGGCCGCGGCGGCCGCGATCATCGTCTTGATGTAGAGCATGGCCGCATCGTTGGTGACCGCTGCCGGCTCGAAGCCCGATCCCTGGGGCGCGGTCTGCGCCGCCGTGGCGCCCGTTATGAGCGGCTGCCCGGCCTGATAGTTCTGGAACGCCTTGTAGGCGAGCCCGCCGATGAGGGCGAGCGCACCAAGGCGCGCTGCGCTGCCCGCGAGGGAGCGGCCCGTTTGGGTGCCCAGAATGAGACCGCCCAGGCCACCCATCGCGGCGCCGGCCGCCATGGGATTGTCGCGGATGATCTGTTGAAGCTTGGCCAGCACGTCGGCGGGCACCTGTCCGGTTGCATTCGACAGGATTTCGCTGAGGGCATCGCTCGCGCCGGTCGCGCCGCCGATGCGCCCGGCGCCTTCTTTCACGCCCTGGGTCGCCTGCGAGAGGACTCGACCCAGTATATCTATGACGCCGCCGCCCTGGAGCGACCCGCCTGCCTGGCCGATCTGCTCCTTGAGCTGGCCCAGTATGTCGTCGCCGCCCGGCTGCGCATCCGACTGTAACGAACGCTGAAGTTGTCCGAGAATGTCCTGCAGACCACCCGCTTGCTGCGCGCCAGCGCCTGCGGACGGAGCGCCGCCGCCTTGCAGGAACTCGCCTAGAATATCGGCCAGCCCGCCGCCGGAATTGGAGGGCTCCCGGCCCGAAGCCTGCGGGGCTGCGCTTCGCATGAGGTTCTCAAGGAGGGACTTGGCGTCGAACATCGGCTTGATCCTTCGTAAGGGGGAGCGCTCATGCGCACGCGCGACATCGCACGCGCCCGCTTAGATAGGTATGCACTTGTTCCGCGACAATCGCAGGGGAGCGATAAACTCATTCCGCCGCCAGCGGCAGCTCGCGTTGAGCCGGAACTTGGGCGAGACCGTGACGATCCCCCGAACGCGCGGCCTTCGCCGCGCGTTCGGCGGCCCGCGCGGCATCGTCCTCCGGATCGTCGCGCGGCCCGATGAACCGGCCGAAGACCCATGACAGGAAATGGCCGACGTCGTCCATCACGGTGAAGAATGACGGTACGAAGATAAGCGACAACACGGTGGAGACCAGCAGGCCGCCGATGACCGCGATGGCCATTGGCGAGCGGAACTCCCCGCCGTCACCGAGCGCGTATGCGCTGGGCACCATGCCTGCGACCATGGCGAGGGTCGTCATGATGATGGGGCGCGCGCGCTTGCGGCCTGCGTCGATGATGGCTTCGGTGCGGCTCATGCCGGCCGCCATGCGTTCGACGGCAAAATCGACCAGCATGATGGCGTTCTTGGTTACGATGCCGACCAGCATGATGAGGCCGATGTAGACGGGCATGGTCACGGCGTTGTTGGTTGCCAGCAGTCCAATCACGACGCCGCCGAACGACAGCGGCAGCGAGAGCAGGATGGTGATGGGCTGAGTGACGCTGGAGAACAGCAAGATGAGAACGCCGAACACCAGAACCAGACCCGTAAGGATCGCTGTAATGAAGCCTTGTACGACCTCACCCTGCATCTCGGCTTCACCGACGACGCGCAGCGCCACACTCTTGGGTAGCCCGAGGTCCTTCACCGCCTTGAGGAACTGCTCCTGGCCTTGCGAAAGGGCGACTCCGGGCGCGAGGTCGGTGCCGATCTTTGCGTTGCGAAGGCGGTCGTAGCGCGAGATCAAACTGGGACCCTGGCCAAACCGCACGTCGGCCACCGCCGTCAAGGGGATCTGCTGGCCGGCATTGTTTGTAACGCGCAGTTCCTTCAGGCGCTGCATGTTCTCGCGCGTATCCTCTTTGAGCTGCACGCGGATCGGCACCTGCCGGTCGCCGGCGTTGAACTTCGCCAGGTTGAATTCGACATCGCCAATGGTGGCGACGCGGACTGTCTCGGAGATCTGGTCGGTGGAGACGCCAAGGCGCGCAGCCGTATCCGAACGCGGTACGATGCGGATTTCGGGCCGCTCGAGCGCGGCTTCCGACGCCGGTCCGCGGAAGATCGGGATCGTGCGCAGCTTGGCTTCCACGTCGGTTGCGGCCTTGCGCAACGCATCGCCGTCGGTGGACACGAGGTTGTAGGCGAGCTGGCGCTCGTTGCGTCCGTTGATGGCCCAGCTTCGCAAATCGGGAATGTTCTTGAGACGCTCCATCACCACGCCCTCGACACTCTTTTGAGATCGCGTTCGTTGGGCCTTCGGCACGAGGCGCACGACGATGGCGGCGCGGCGGACGTCGAGGCTGCCGGTGGGCGAGGTGCCGCCAAGCGCATACACGGTGGACACTTCAGGAATGTCCTTGAGCGCGTGGTAAATCGTGTCGGTCATCCGGCTCGTCTCTTCCAGTTGGGAGCCTGGAGGCAATTCAGCCGAAATGACGAGCCGCGATTCATCGCCGTCTGGTATGAAGCCGGAGGGCAGCAGATACGTGGCATAAATGGAGCCAGCGAACAGTCCGAGGCCGGCCAGCAGTGTGATGTAGCGCCAGCGCAGGGTCGCTGAAAGAAAGCGCGTGTAGGCCCGCATGAGCAGGCCGTCTGCGGTGTGCTTTTCCTTGATGGGGCGCATCAAGTAGGCCGCCATCATCGGCGTTATGAGGCGAGCGACCAGCAGCGAAACAAGGACGGCGGCTGCCACCGTCAGGCCGAACTGGCGGAAATACTGCCCTGCGATGCCGCTCATGAACGACACCGGCGCAAAGATGGCGACGATGGTCAGGGAGATCGCGATCACGGCAAGGCCGATCTCGTCGGCGGCTTCCAGCGCGGCGCGGTAGGGCGACTTGCCCATGTTCTGGTGCCGCACGATGTTCTCGATCTCGACGATGGCGTCGTCGACCAGGATGCCGGTGACAAGCGTGATCGCGAGCAGGCTCACGAGGTTCAGCGAGAAGCCGAAGAGACTCATGAACCAGAAGGCGGGTATGGCCGACAGCGGCAACGCGATGGCCGCGATCATGGTCGCGCGTAAATTCCGCAGGAACAGAAGAACCACGACAACGGCCAGCACGGACCCCTCGATCAGCGTTTCGATGGCCGCCTCGTAGTTGCCCTGCGTGTAGGCGACCGCGTCGTCGATCTTGGTCATCTCGATTTCGGGATAGTCCGCGCGCAGCCTGGCGAGTTCGCGCTCGACATTGTCGCGCACGGTCATTTCGCTGGAGCCCTTGGCGCGGAAGATCGCGAACGCCACGACAGGTTGACCGTTGAGGCGCCCGAAGGAGCGTTGCTCGCTGGCGCCGTCATAGACGCGACCCAGATCGGACAGGCGCACCTGCCGGCCGTTCGCCAGATTGATCTTCGCGTCGGCCAAGTCCTCCACGGTGCGCGCGCCCGCGAGCACGCGGATCGCCTGCTCTTGCGCGCCGACCTCGCCGCGGCCCGAGCCGAGATCGGCGTTCGTGGCGCGAACCTGACGATTGACCTCGGCAGCCGTGACGCCGAACGCCAACAGGCGGTCTGGATCGAGTTCGACCCGGATTTCGCGTTTCACGCCGCCGTATCGTTCGACCTTGCCGATGCCCTTCAAGCCCATCAGGCGGCGCTTGATCACATCGTCGACGTGCCATGAGAGTTGCTCGAGCGTCATGCCGGGGCTTGTCGCGGCAAATGACAGGATCGACTGACCTTCCACGTCGATGCGCGACACGATGGGCTCATCGACCGTGCGCGGCAGGTTGGCGCGGATCTTGTCGATGGCATCCTTTACGTCAACGACGGCGCGGTCGGTGTTGACGTCGAGATGAAACTCGATGGCCGTGACCGAGGAGCCGTCCGTAACCGTGGATATGATGTGCTTCACGCCGGTGACGTTGGCGACAGCGTCCTCGACCTCTCGCGTCACCTGGGTTTCAAGCTCGGCGGGAGTTGCGCCGCCCTGGGTCACGGTAACGGAAACCACCGGAATGTCGATGTTGGGAAACTTGGTGACCGGAAGCGATTTGAAGCTCATGAAGCCAAGCAGGCACAGCACTACGAACAGCAGGATGGGTGGCACCGGATTTCGTATCGCCCAGGCGGAGAAGTTGATGCGCATCACTTCACCTCGGCGGTCTTATCGCTGGTGAACACGGGCTTGATCACATCGCCGTCGCGCAGGAACGTGCCTGAACGCTCGACGATGACGTCGCCTTGTGAAAGACCGGACGTCACTTCGACCAGGCCGTTGGTGACGAGCCCCGTCTTTATGTCCCGCCGCTCGACCTTGCCGTCGACAACGACTTGGACGTAAGCCCCGCCCGGATCGAACATGATGGAGCTTGGTGCCACCGCGATGCCGTTGCCGCGGCCGGTTTCGATGATACCCCGGGCAAATGTTCCGATTCGGAGTTCGGGCTTCTTGCCGATGAAGATCTTGACCCGGCCAAGGCGCGTAGTCTTGTCGATCTCGGGCGAAACGAGACGCACCGAGCCGTCGTATTCGCCGGCGCCCGGAACGGCGATGCGGGCTGTCTGGCCCTCCTTCACTTTCACGATGTCCGTTTCGATGACCTCAGCATCGAGTTCGATCTCACCATTCTGAATGATACGAAACATCGGATCTCCGGCCGCCGATGCGATGGCGCCGATGCGCGCGTTCCGGCGGCTGACGATGCCGTCCACGGGCGACGTCACGTCAGTGTTCGAGCGCTTCCATTCCAGCTCCCGGCGTTGCGCCTCGATCTGAAGCTTCTGCGCCTCGGCTGACTTGAGCGCATCACGGGCGGCGACGACGAGCGCTTTGCTCGTGCGCGCGGCGCTTTCGCGCTGGTCGTATACCGATCCTGAAAGGTAGCCCGACTGTTTCAAGGGGATGGCGCGGTCGAGCTGGGCCTGAGCCTCCTCGGCGCGGGCCTGGGCCTCTGTGATCTGGCTTTGTGCCCGTGCGATTGCGGCGTCGGCCCCAGCCAGATTTGCCTCATTCTGCGCGAGCTGTGCATCGAGCTGGTCGGCGACGAGGCGAGCCAGAACCTGCCCCTTTTTCACCTCGCTGCCTGCATCCGCGTACAGCTCCACAACGCGCAAACCCTCGATCTCGGGGGAGACGAGGGTTTCTTCGCGCGGGATCAAGGAGCCTGAAACCAGAACGGTTTCAACGAAATCGGCATTCGCGACACGCACCACGGAGATGGCCGGGGCATGTGCACCGGCATCCTCGCTTTTTTCCGGTTGTTGCTTGTGGGCGAATTTCGCAAATAGCGAGTCCTTGTGCCTGTCCCAGTAGACATAGCCGCCCGCGGTGGCCGCGGCCACCAAGGCGGCAACGAGGAGACGCGACCATTTCATCAGTGTGTCTCCTCGAGCTTGCCGGATGCGGGTGCTACGGGCCGGACGATTGCGCCGATCATGGATATGAGAGCCGGCAGAACCTCGCGAACGTCGTAATCGGGCATCACGGCGCGGCGCCACAAAAGGCCATCGCCGATCACGTGGAACACGTTGGCGAGCATCTGGATGTCCAACGTTGGGTCGATGCGGCCTTCATCCTTGAGTCGCTGGAACATGGCGGCAAATGCGTCGGTGCAGAACCTGTCGGCCCCAAGAAAGATGTCGGCGACCCGCGCGTTGCGTGTCGATTCAAGACCCATCTCGACGGCGATGCGCTGCTTGGCGGCCGGATCGTCGACGAAATAGGATTCGGCAATGACGTTGAGTGCGGCGAGGAAGTCCCGCGCCTCGCAAAGGCCCTCCAGGCGTTCCGTCAGCTCCGCCCGGTCGCGCTCGCACAGGCCGGCAATCAAAGCTTCCTTGCCGTTGAAGTAGACGTAGAGCGCACCCGGCGATACCGCCGCCTCTTTGCAGATGTCCTGCATCGAAGTGCCATGAAGGCCGCGGCGCGCAAAGCAACGCTGTGCGGCGTCCAGGATGTTTTGGCGGCGCGCGTGCTCCGTCTCGGGCTTCAGCTTGGGCATTGGTTTGCCGCTCTCCTCAAACGTCTCGTTGGCCGATCAGATGCTGCCAGTGCCTGCGCCGCCGCACCATTACCTCGACGACAGAACGCGCCAAGGCGGCGTCCAGGCCATTGGTCTGTATAAAACGAATGCTCGCTTTTTTTGGATGCTTGGTGTGGATGAGAAAAATGACCAAGTCAAGAAGAACGATCGTTCTGTTTGTTGGTTGGCATTGTGGCGTGGGGGATTGAAAAGTTTTGCCTACATCGGGGCGGGAAGACGCTCAGGCGCCCCGCGTTACTTGGTCATGTGAAGACATGGGGCGCCGGGATCGCATGGCCCGGGCAAGCAAACCTGGAGCAGGTCCGCCCCAGACATCCGGACAGGCTCTGAATTTGCGGCCCGCCTTCAGCCCATCGGCCATTCCACGAAACTCGGGAAAATGGTTTCAGGATGAAGAGTTCAAGGCAGGCATGGGGTGCCGGCGAAGATGCACATATGGCCGGAGGGGCCACTGTAGCATTTCTCCTCGGTGTTCTCCGCGCGTGCCCAATTGGCGTAGCCTGCCCCGAGCCCCGGCATTGACCGGACCTTGCGCCGCCAATTGGCGCGGGTCTTGGTTTTCGCCAGCCACAGGTAGCGTGACGGCTCGCCGCGCGCCTCGATCGATAAACCGGCACACGTCTTAGCCATGGCCGCCCCGCTATGGGTTGCAAGGACGCCGATTGCAATCACGAGAGCGGGCAGCAGGTTCATGCAAGAGCCGTGGCGCATGGCAATGCACTCTAGGTTTCGACATTCGATCCTGTGATCTTCGCAGCGGCATGGATCGTTGCAGGAAGAGCGTGACAAGTACAACCCCGCGTGTCGATCAGAACTGGAAAAGCAGGTTGATGGTTCCGTAGGGACTGACATCGTCGGTCTCGATCCCCGTCACCTCCGCCGACACGCCACCTGCCAGCGACAACTCCACACCGGGCCACTTGTACGTGAGAAACAGGCCGGCGCGTCCAAGGTAGGAATCAAAGATTTCATTATAGCTTTGATAGCGGAAAGCGTTTGTGTCGAAGCGCAGTTCCGGCCCGGCCGACAACGCCTCACCCAGTTTCACCCCCCATCGCCAGCGCGCGGCGGCGGTTTGATGCGCCGTGGTGAACGACAGGTTGAGCGAGGTGTATTGCGTCGTGCCGACATTGAGCCACAGTTCCAACATTCCTTTCGGGCCCCAGTCGAGCCCGACGACGCGCCCGTTAGAAGCCTCGGCCAGCGCCTTGTGCTCTATCAGCGAGGCGCCGCCGAACGCCTTGGCGGTAAGCTCGCCGATACGCCAGTGATAGCCCACCAGCATGTCCGTGTAGGCCACCTCGCCAAGGTAGGGGCTCGGCTTGCCATCGGTTCGAAGAATGTAATTGTAACGTCCATAGCCTGCTTGCGAACGGATTCGCCAGCCTGGATCGTAGACGTGTTCGCTCCAGGGCGCGAGCGTCACGCCCGTATAGAGCAGCCAGACATCCCCCATGGCGTCTGCGCCGGTCCAGACCTCGCGCCAGCCATACTTTGACGGTGGGGGCTCCTCGGCCCGAGCATTCGGGCACGCGAGGCAGCAAAAGAGGAGGCCGAGGGCGCACAGCAGGCCAGCCGCCGCACTGGTCCGCAAACACGGGACGAACGCGGCAACTCTGGAACTGACCTGGCCCGGTCGCCCACGCATCACGAACTCTGACAGAAATGTGCCCGCTATACCTGCGCAGCGCCGGCGCCGGGCCGTTGCTGCACGATACAGACTACAGCAGTTCCGTCAGACGCGCAGCCTGCAAAGTTTCAGACATCTGAAGGCATTACGACCTCAACCTTGAGTTGAAAACGAGCTTGCTCGGGGGACTACCCGGCCTCTCCAACGAGTACCGCGTTCAATTGTCACAATTATCTATGAAGAGATTGAACCGCCGGCAGGTGCTATTACCTACCCCAAGAGGTGGGTAACGCGCCTCGTGGTCCGGCGGATAGATGGGTCCGGCAGTGTAATGCCGGTTTCGCGAAGATGCTCCAAGGAGCGAGATTGCACGAAGAGGGTGATTGAAATGAGTTTTGATACAGCGCATGCCCGTGGTCCGACATCGCTGGCCCACGACTTTTATGAAGTTATGTTCCAGGGCGTCGACATCGCATCTTCCTGCTGGCAGCCCATGCTCAAGGCTGCAGGCCGCTGGCAACTTGAGGTGGCGCATCTGGCCGCGCGCCAGGTCCGCGCCACGATGATGCTGACCAGCGGCGTCGTGCACGCCGGCTCTTCGTCGTCCGCCTTGAAACAGGTCTATAGGGACTATTGGGACGAGATGAGCAAGGCATACTCGGAAGCAAACCACAACATTGCGAGCGCGTTTGCTTACACCGCGATCGGATCGGCGGCGCCGGCAATGCCGCTGCGCTCGCGCGATACCTTGCACCTGATCGACGGCGCCGAGATGGTCGTTCCAGACAACGATCCGGATGACGACGCAGACTATCGGCGGCGCAAGGCCGCTTGAGCTACGATCCGCGCGAATTGCGAAGGCGCCGTGCCCGCACGGCGCCTTTCGTGTTGCGGCCGGCCGCAGGCGGCCGCTACGCCCGCGATGCGATAACCGGGTGTTTTATGCCCGTGCTGCTTGGGAAACTGCGCGTGCGATTTTGCGGCTGGCGAGGGTGAGCGGCAAATGGCTCAATTCAAAGCCGCGAGGGCCTCAGCGAAGCCTTTGAGGGAAATCGGAATGCCGATGCCGGCTTCCTCGGTCTGGAAGATGATGAAGATCGCGGTCTTGCCGGTCTTGAGTTGCTCGATGAGCGAGTCTTCCACAACGACTTGGGCATAACAGGCGAAATTGTGACACCGCAGAAACGGCGCGTGGCCCACATCCTTGTCGTCGATCTTCAGTCCTAGTCCCGGCGGCAGCAGAACGCCCAAAGGCGCGAACACGCGCAGCACGCGCGTGCCGTTCGAGAATTTCTGGAAGTAGACGGTCAGTCCGATATTGTTGCGATCTTCTGCCGTTACGCTCTGCACGAGTGCGCATACACCGGATTTCGCACCTGGCGGCGGATCTTTGCAGACGACCTGCCAATCGCCATGCTGCGCCTTTACGGTGCCCTCGGGTGCATCGACGGCGTTTGCCGGCAGGCTTGCGACGGTCCAGCCGAGCACGCACCCCACGACTAGAAGAGCGCTTCGAAGCCAGGCGCGAAAGGCATCGATGTCGGGCACGGTCACTCCTGGATGTCGTGAGGCAGAGCGCTGGCCGCTTTTGCTGTTACGGGCAACGGCCGCGGTTAGTCGTCAAATAATGGGGCCGAATTCTGTCCTGTCCTACATCAGGGAAGCGCTAAACCTGCGCGCTGATTCGCGCACCACGATCGCGAAAAAATGACGCATAAAACTTGACTTGAGACAGATAAAGAGGTTGTGCTCTGATGCATACGGGGAGATTTGCGCGCGTATCACCGCAGCATGATCCCCGGCCCTCGGCGCCCAACCGGGGTTGATTTCTGAATGGGGGAGCGGACCTGCTGGTTCCAAGGCGGGCCCAATAATAAACGACACGCCTGATCGAGGCCTATGGGGCCTGCGACATGGTGAACCGGGAGCGAGATCATGTTGAGACGCTTGTTTGGCGCGGTTACCGGCTCGGCAATCGCCGGCCCTGCTTTTTTCGCGAGCTTTGCCTCGCCAGCTCTGGCGGAACTGGGTCAGCCGGGTGACGGCGAGCTTGGCCTGCAATTGCCCGCCACCAGCCTGATGACCGAACTGAGCACTATCCACGACAACCTCAACATCCTCATTATCGCGATCGCGGTTTTTGTGCTTCTGCTGCTCCTGTATGTCATTTTCCGCTTCAACGAGAAGGCCAACCCCACCCCCTCGCGCACGGCGCACAACACGGCGCTCGAAGTGGTCTGGACCATCGTTCCGATCCTCATCCTGGTGAGCATCGCCGTCCCGTCCTTCAAGCTGCTCTATGAACAGTATCGGTTCCCCAAGCCCGACCTGACGATCAAGGCCACCGGCAACGCCTGGTTCTGGGATCACGAGTACCTGGATCAGGGCATCACGCTATCGTCCAACATGCTGCACGATGAGGACGTTCTGAAGGCCAAGATCGGCGAGAAGGAATTCAACGATAAGTTCGGGAACCTGGAAGGCTTGGCGCGTATCAAGGCCGTTTACGCCGCCGCGGCCGACGTCTGGAAGGAGCGCCACGAGCCCCGCCAGCTCACCGTCGATCAGGAAATCGCTGTGCCGCTCGGCAAGGTCGTGCACCTCCTCATCACGTCGAACGACGTCATTCACTCCTGGACGATCCCGTCCTTCGGCGTGAAGCAGCAGGCGGTTCCCGGCCGTACCGCCGCGGTCTGGTTCCAACCCGACAAGGAAGGCATCTTCTATGGCCAGTGCTCGGTGCTGTGCGGCAAGAACCACTCCGGCATGCCGATCGCGGTCCGCGTCGTGAAGCCCGAAGTCTACGACAACTGGATCGCCGCGCTGAAGGCCAAGGATAAGAAGAAGGCCGCCGGAATTCTGAAAGCTGCCGCGGAAACACAGCGCTCCAACCAGGCGCTCGCGCAGGTTCGGTAATCCATAAGCTTCGGGGGAGCGCGGCCGGGCGCTGTGTCGCTGGGTCTGCGAGAACAAGAATTAGATATTCAAGCCAAGGATAAGGACACATGGGTAGCACGGCATATGCAGCGCATGATGACCACAATCATGCGCCATCGTTCTTCAAGCGATGGTTCCTATCGACGAACCACAAGGACATCGGGACCTTGTACTTGTTGTTCGCCATCGTGGCAGGCCTCATCGGCGGCTTCCTGTCGGTGATGATGCGCCTGGAGTTGCAGCAGCCGGGCATGCAGTATTTCGCCGATGCGGGCGTCTACAACGTGTTCGTGACCGGCCATGGCCTGATCATGGTGTTCATGATGGTCATGCCGGCCATGATGGGCGGTTTCGGCAACTGGCTCGTTCCGTTGATGATCGGTGCGCCCGACATGGCGTTTCCGCGCATGAACAACATCTCGTTCTGGCTGCTGCCGGCGGCGCTGGCTCTGCTGCTGATCTCGCTGTTCGTGCCCGGCACGGCCGACGCGGACGGTGTTGGCACCGGTTGGATCGTCGTGGCGCCCCTATCGAGCACGATTGGCCACCCCGGCCCGGCCGTCGACTTCGCCATTCTCTTCCTGCACCTTGCAGGCGCGTCCTCGATCCTCGGCGCGATCAACTTCATCACCACCATCTTCAATATGCGCGCTCCGGGCATGACGCTGCACAAGATGCCGCTGTTCGTCTGGTCGGTGCTTATCACGGCCTTCCTGCTGCTGCTGTCGCTGCCCGTCCTGGCCGGCGCCATCACCATGCTGCTGACAGACCGCAACTTCGGCACGACGTTCTATGATCCTGCCGGCGGCGGCGACCCGCTGCTTTATGCGCATCTGTTCTGGTTCTTCGGCCACCCGGAGGTCTACATCCTCATTCTCCCGGGCTTCGGCATGATCAGCCACATTATCTCGACGTTCTCGCGCAAGCCCGTGTTCGGCTATCTGGGCATGGCTTATGCCATGGTCGCGATCGGCGTCGTCGGCTTCATCGTGTGGGCGCACCACATGTACACGGCGGGCCTCTCGGTCGACACGCAGGCCTACTTCATGTTCGCCACCATGGTCATTGCGGTGCCCACGGGCGTGAAGGTCTTCTCGTGGATCGCGACGATGTGGGGTGGCTCGATCCAGTTCCGCGCGCCCATGATCTGGGCCCTGGGCTTCATCATCCTGTTCACGATCGGCGGCGTCACGGGCGTCATGTGCGCAAACGCAGGCGTCGACCGCGCGCTGCACAACACCTACTACGTCGTTGCGCACTTCCACTACGTGCTGTCGCTCGGCGCCGTGTTCGCGATCTTTGCGGGCTGGTACTACTGGTTCCCGAAGATGTCGGGCTACATGTACAACGAGACTGTCGCGAAGGTGCACTTCTGGCTGACCTTCATTGGCGCCAACCTGTTGTTCTTCCCGCAGCACTTCCTGGGCCTGTCGGGCATGCCGCGCCATTACGCGGACTACCCGGACGCCTTCGCTTATTGGAACAACATCTCGTCAATCGGCTCCTACATCACATCCGCCGCCACGATCCTGTTCGTCGTGAGCATGCTGCACGCCTATTTCATCCGTAAGGAGAAGGCGGCCAGCAACCCGTGGGGTGCCGGCGCCACGACGCTCGAGTGGACCCTGTCCTCTCCGCCGCCGTTCCACACCTTCGAAACGCTACCGCGCATCGCGGCCGGTGATCACCACTAAGACAAGGGCTGGGCGGGCGGCCGGACGAATGGCCGCCTGCCCCGCCTTGCTTCAAGATCAACGACAACACCAACGAACCCTTCCGCATGCGGAGGGGCCGCGAAAATTAACCGGTACGGCGAAGTACCGGGTCGTCCACGAGGAGCACCAGGGCCCATGGCCGAGATCGGGATCGACGTAAGGGCAGAAGCCGGCACGCAGACGGCAGAACCATCCGTGGCAGACTTCTTCGCGCTGATGAAGCCGCGCGTGATGTCCCTCGTCATTCTGACGGCGCTGACGGGAATGGTTGCAGCTCCCGGTGTCATCCATCCGGTTCTGGGCGTCATCGCATTGCTGGCCATCGCGGTCGGCGCGGGCGCGTCGGGCGCCCTCAACATGTGGTATGACGCGGACATCGACGCGCGCATGCAGCGCACGGCGGCACGCCCCATTCCACGCGGCCGCGTCAGCGCCGACGAGGCTCTTCAGTTCGGCGCCATCCTGTCCGTATTCTCGGTTTTGACGCTCGGCGTGCTGGTCAACTGGGTCGCAGGTGCTTTGCTGGCGATCACCATCGGCTATTACGTGTTCATCTACACGATGTGGCTGAAGCGGCGGACGCCTCAGAACATCGTCATCGGCGGGGCCGCCGGCGCGTTCCCTCCAATGATAGGCTGGGCCGCCGTGACGGGCGGGGTGAGCCTGGAAGCACTCGTCCTGTTCCTCATCATCTTCATGTGGACGCCGCCGCACTTCTGGGCGCTGGCGCTGTATCGCTGCCGCGATTACGAGCGTGTGGGCGTGCCCATGCTGCCGGTTGTTGCCGGGCCCGCCGAAACGCGGCGTCAGATCGTGATCTATTCCTGGATTCTGGTGCCGCTTGCGACGCTGCCGGCCTTCATGGGCTTTGCAGGGTCGCTGTATCTGATATGCGCGGCCGGCTCGGGCGCGATCTTCCTCTATCTGGCCGACAAGGTTCGCCGCGTGACCGAGGGCCGTGAGGCCGATTCGACGGCCAAGAAGCTATTCGGGTTTTCCATCTTCTATCTGTTCTTGCTGTTCATGGTCCTGTTGGGCGAGCACGCTTGGCAGCGCTTAATGGGTTGATGTTGATGATGTCGAACGATCTCAAAAAGACCAATGATCTGGTCGCACCGGCCACGCGACGCCGATCCGTCGCGATCGCACTCCTGCTGGTCGCGATGGTGGTGATGTTCTATGCGGCAACGATCATCCGCTTCGGCGGCACGATCGCCAACCACGTCAATTGAGGAGGCGGACAAGGTGAACGCGACACCCCACGACAGCAGCGCCGGAACGGGCTCCAGCCGCAACCGGAAGGTTGTCCTGGGCTGCCTTGCTGCGCTCGCAGTCATGAGCGGGATCACGGCTGCCTCGCCCCTGCTCTACAGCATATTCTGCCAGGTTACCGGTTATGGCGGCACGACGCAGCGCGCCACCGCGGCTCCAGAAAAGGTTCTCGACAAGATCATCACAGTGCGGTTCGACGCCAACGTCTCTCCGCACCTTGCATGGAAATTCGAGCCCGTGCATCCGACGATGGACGTCAAGGTCGGCGAGAGCGCGCTGGCGGTTTTTCGGGCCACCAACGTGTCGGATCGGCCTTTGACGGGGACGGCCGCGTTCAATGTCGCGCCAGAATCGGCGGGGCTCTATTTCAGCAAGATCCAATGCTTCTGCTTCACGGAGCAGACGTTGCAACCCGGCCAGACAGTGGAAATGCCCGTCAGCTTCTTCGTCGATCCCAAGATCGTGGAAGATCGCGACACGGCCGGACTGTCGAACTTGACGCTGTCGTATGTGTTCTATCCCGTCGCCAAGACGGCCGGCACATCGGCGCCGCCCGGTGGAGGCTGATCGCAGGAGAACCGAGGAATATCCAGTTTCAGGCACTCTGGGTCTGCGGCTGGGCAGTATGAAAGTCTGAAAACTAAACCAAGAAAAGCGAAGCCGGGCTCGCAGAAAAAACGGGCGCGGATCGGGAGAACGAACGGGGACGACGGAGAACGATATGGCCGACACGCATGCTAAGCATCACGATTTTCACCTAGTCGATCCGAGCCCATGGCCGCTTCTGGCTTCCATTGCGGCATTCGTCACCGCGCTGGGCTTCATCGCCCTGATGCGCACCCACGTCGACGGGCAAGGCGTCCTTGGCATCAAGGGGCCCTACATGTTCGGCATCGGCGCATTGGGGCTGATCGCCTCGGCGTGGGGCTGGTGGCTGGACGTCATCCGCGAGGCCAACAAGGGCGATCACACACCCGTCGTGCAGCTTCACCTGCGCTACGGTATGATCCTGTTCATCGCTTCGGAAGTGATGTTCTTCGTCGCCTGGTTCTGGGGCTACTTCGATAGCGCCCTGTTTCCGGCGGGCGTGCAGGAGCTGACCAACAATTCCCAACTCGTCGGCCTGACGACGCGCAATCAGGTGTATGGCGGCGTGTGGCCGCCAGTGCCCATCGATGCGACGGCCGCCATGACGCCGGGCTTCTTCAAGCACACCTTCGATCCCTGGGGGCTGCCGCTGGTCAACACGCTAATCCTTCTGACCTCGGGCTGCACGGTAACGTGGGCGCACCATGCACTTCTGAAGAACGATCGCCGCAGTCTGGTCATCGGTCTCGTTCTGACCGTCCTGCTCGGCATCACCTTCACCATCCTGCAGTACATCGAATACAGCCATGCCGGCTTCAGCTATGCAGGCCACACCTATGGTGCGACGTTCTTCATGGCGACCGGCTTCCACGGTGCACACGTGATCATCGGCACCATCTTCCTGACGGTCTGCCTGGTGCGTGCGATCCGTGGGGCGTTCACGCCTCAGCAGCACTTCGGTTTCGAAGCAGCCGCCTGGTACTGGCACTTCGTCGACGTGGTCTGGCTGTTCCTGTTTGCCTGCATCTACGTTTGGGGCGCCGGCTCGGGTGCGGAGGGTGCAGCCGCGGCGGCGGGACACTGAACCCGGGCAGTTTGAATACGAGAGGTGAGGCGGCCATAGGCCGCCTTACTTTTTTGGGCCGGCGTGAGAGATAATTGACCAAATCTGCAAGTATCGGCTGAGGGCATGGAGACATGACGATGAGCACTCCGGGCATTTACGAGGCCGGCTTGAAATGCCGCTGTCCGCGTTGCGGCAAGGGGCCGCTGTTCGTTCAAGCGCTCAACATGCGAAACACCTGCTCCCATTGCGGGCTCGACTATAAGTTCGTCGACACCGGCGACGGACCGGCCGTTTTCGCCATCTTCATCCTTGGTTTCCTGTGCCTGGGGGGCGCGCTGGTGGCGGAATTCAAATTCGGCGTGCCATGGTGGGGACACGTTCTGCTTTGGGGCGTCTTGACGCCGCTCGCCGGCGTGTTCTTGCTGCGCTTCATCAAGGCGATACTGATCGCGCTGCAATATCGAAATAAGGCCGAGGAAGGCCGTTTGGAACTGAGATAACGGGCGCACTCTTCATTCGCGCACCGGGCTGGGCGGTGGCGCGTGGCCCCCACACTATGCCAAGGATTGTTTCCTTATGCTTGCCCGCATGAAGGCTGCCGGCCTGCTCTGGCCCACGATCATGACCCTCGTTGCGCTGCCCGCACTCTTCGCGCTGGGGACGTGGCAATGGCACCGCAAGGCCTGGAAGGAAGACCTGATCGCCAACATCGAGGCCCGCGCGACGGGTAAACCTGTCAGCTATGCACAGGCGCTCGAAGACTTCGCGCACACCGGCGAAGACGAATACCAGAAGGTTGAGGTCAGGGGCACGTTCGACCACGCGAGCGAGCGCTACCTTTATGCGCCCGGCAGTCAATCTCAGGGCTGGAACGTCTTCACTCTGTTGAAGCCCGATGATGGCGGACCGCCCGTGTTCGTCAATCGCGGCTGGGTGCCCGAAAAGCTCAAGGATCCGGCGGCGCGCTCTCAAGGTCAGGTCGCCGGAACCGTCGACGTGGTCGGGCTGGTGCGCGGCCCGGAAACGCCCGGGATGTTCGACGTCGCCTCCGATCCAAAGCGCAATCAGTGGTATTGGCGCGACTTGGAGGGCATGCGATGGGCGCCTGAGCCGCCTCCGGCCCAGCAGCAGCGGGCGGCCATGCGAATTGCGCCCTACGCGCCCTTCTCGATCGACGCACTGGCCGAGCCGGCCAATCCGGGCGGTTGGCCCAAGGGTGGAACCACCCAAATGCACCTGCCGAACCGGCATCTCGAATATGCTTTGACGTGGTGGGGGTTCGCGGCGACGCTCATCGTCATTTATATCGTATTCGCCCGTCAGCGGCTGAGCCGGGACCGGGAAGGCTAGCGCGCTTTCCGCAGAGAAGCGGGGAACCGGCTTTCCGGCGAGAAGCGCAACAAAACAAGAATGGCAAAGGCGGCTGCAATCATAAGAATAGATAATACTTAAGGCGCAACCCCAAGGGGCTTTCGCCTGCTCTTTGCACCGGCCCAGTCCGCGCTGGCTTGCCCGGCGGGAGCCCACACTCTACTCTTGCGACACTCTTGCGACACTCTTGCGACAACGAATTGCCCGCGCCCCTGCGGCACACGCGGCCAGCCGGCCGATGGCCTGAAGCCAGCGAAAACCAGAACGAAAATAGACGGATAGACTGTGAAATACATTTCCACACGCGGTGAGGCGCCGGCGCTAGGGTTCGAGGACGTGCTGCTTGCGGGGCTGGCGCGCGACGGCGGCCTGTATGTGCCGGAAAGCTGGCCAAAGTTGTCCCGCGAAACCATCCAGGGGATGGCGGGCAAGCCGTTCGCCGAAGTCGCCGTGGAGGTTATCCACCCCTTCGTCGGGGACGCGATATCGCGCGCACAACTGCGCGCCATGGCAGACGAGGCCTACGCCACGTTCGGACACCCCAGTGTGACGCCGCTCGTCGAGATCGGGCCAAACCGCTTCATTCTCGAACTCTTCCATGGGCCGACGCTGGCGTTCAAAGACGTCGCGATGCAATTGCTGGCGCGGCTGATGGATCATGTCCTTGCCAAGCGCGGGCAGCGGGCGACGATTGCCGGCGCCACGTCGGGGGACACCGGCGGCGCGGCTATCGAAGCCTTCCGCTCGTCCAGGCGCGTCGATGTGTTCATTCTCTATCCGCAGGGCCGGGTGTCGGACGTGCAGCGCCGCATGATGACGACTCCAACCGAGCCCAACGTTCACGCAGTTGCCATCGAGGGAACATTCGATGACGCGCAGTCCCTCGTTAAGGGCATGTTCAACGATCATGCTTTTCGCGATCGGGTCCGGCTGTCGGGCGTCAATTCGATCAATTGGGCGCGCATCATGGCGCAGGCGACCTATTACTTCGTCGCCGCCAGCGCGCTTGGCGGGCCGCTGCGGGAGGTTTCGTTCGTTGTGCCCACAGGCAACTTCGGCGATATCTTCGCAGGCTACGCCGCCGCGCAAATGGGCTTGCCGGTCGCCAATCTCGTCATTGCGTCGAACGCCAACGATATCCTGCCGCGCACGGTCGCGACCGGCCGCTATGAGATGCGCGACGTGAAGGCCACATCCTCCCCGTCCATGGATATCCAGATTTCTTCGAACTTCGAGCGCTACCTGTTCGAAGCCTCAGGGCGTGACGCGGCACTCATCCGCGGCTTCATGGGTGCGCTTAAGCAAAGCGGCAGCTTCGACCTGGGGACTCTGGCGCCGACGCTGCAGAAGCAATTCAAGGCCGCTTCTGCGAGCGAGGAGGAGGTCGCGGACGCGATCCGCCGCACACACAGCGAGGCAGGCTATCTCGCCGATCCTCATACCGCCTGCGCAATCGTGGCCGCGGACAAGACGCTGGGGCGCGAAGGGGGACCTGCGCAGGTCATACTGGCGACGGCGCATCCTGCCAAATTCCCCGATGCCATCCAGACCATCACCGGCCATCGCCCCGAGCTTCCCGAGCGGCTAGCCTGTCTGATGACCGCGCCGGAACGTTTCGAGGTGCTTCCCGCTGACCTTGGCGCCATCGAGCGCTACATTGAAGGCGCCGCGCGCGCATTGGCGAAGGCCTGAAGTTCATGAAACCTGAGATCGCCACGCTCTCCAATGGAATCCGCGTCGTCTCGTGCCGTATGCCGCAAGTGGAGACGGTGTCGCTCGGCCTGTGGGTCGGCGTCGGCGCGCGCCACGAGGAGGAGCATGAGCACGGCCTGTCGCATCTTCTGGAGCATATGGCCTTCAAGGGCACCGCGACGCGGTCCGCCCGCCAGATTGCCGAGGAAATCGAGGAAGTAGGCGGCGATTTGAATGCCTCCACAGGCCTGGATTCCACGGCCTACTATGCGCGCGTTCTCAAGGGCGACGACAACGTCGCGCTGACGCTGCTCGCCGACATTCTGCTCAACTCCTCCTTTTCCGAGGACGAACTGGAAAAGGAGCGCGAGGTCATCCTGCAGGAGATCGCCGGGGCCAAGGATGATCCTGAGGATATCGCTTACGAGATGTTGCAGGAGACCGCGTTCCCCCGACAGGCCCTCGGCCGGCCTATATTGGGGACGCCCAAAAGCGTGCGGGCCATCTCGGCGGCCGATCTCAGAGGCTTTCTGGCCCGTCAGTATGCGCCACAGGCAATGGTCTTTTCCGCAGCGGGAGCTATCGATCACGACGCATGGGTCCGCCACGTTGAAGCCCTATTCGGGGGGCTCACTCCCCGCAAAGCTGGGGATGAGTCCCGTGCACGGTATGTGGGCGGGATTTCGGCATCGGCGAAATCGTTCGAGCAGGCGCACCTGCTGATCGGTTTTCCTTCGCCGTCGATCCTCGACGACGAATACATGACCGCGCAGGTGTTCTCGGGCGTTCTCGGCGGCGGTATGTCGTCCCGGTTGTTCCAAGAGGTGCGGGAAAAGCGCGGACTTTGTTATGCCATCTATTCGAGCGTTTGGGGGCTGAAAGACACTGGAATGCTGGCTGTTCATGCAGCAACGGGCGCACGTATGGTGGACGAACTGGCGCGGGTGGTCGCGGGAGAACTCGCGGCTCTGGCCGCCGAAGGTCCCGGCACGGGCGAATTGCATCGCGCCAAGGCGCAGCTCAAGGCCGGTCTGCTGATGGCGCTGGAAAGTTCTTCCGTACGCGCGGAGCAGATGGCGCGTCACATTCTGGCGCATAACCGCATCATCTCGCCCGGCGAACTCACCCGGCGCGTCGATGAGGTCACGCCGGAGCGCGTTCAGGGACTGGCACGCAAGCTGATGGTGGAGCGTCCGACGCTGGCGCTGGTGGGTTCGGGCCGCAAAGCCAAGGAGCAGGTCGAGCACGCCGCTGCCGCCATTGCCGAGACCGTGACGCGGGTTTGAGGGGGCATGGGGCATGGCATTCCTGAGGTCCCCGCTACCTGAGGACTACCTTGAGCCGATCAGCGCGCCGAACATCACGTTGCGCGCACCGGGATTGAGCGATTATGCGCGCTGGGCCGAAATCCGGGCGCTGAGCCGTGCTCATCTGGCGCCCTGGGAGCCTACGTGGACGCGCGATGAGCTGACGCGCATCGCTTATCGTCGCCGCCTGAAGGTTTACGGTCAGGATGCGCGCGACGACCACGGCTATTACTATTTCATCGTTTCAAACCCCGGCGACGCCCTATTGGGCGGCATCACGCTTTCGAATGTGCGCCGCGGCGCTGCCCAGTGCGCGACGCTCGGCTACTGGATCGGCGCGCCCTTCGCGGGCAAGGGGTACATGCAAAGCGCGGTGCGTCTGCTGACGGCGTTCGCCTTCCGCTCGCTGCGCTTGCATCGAATCGAAGCTGCATGCATGACCGGCAACTTGCCGTCGCGCCATGTTCTGGAAAAGTGCGGTTTCGAGCGCGAGGGATTGGCCCGGCGTTATCTCAAGATCAACGGCGCCTGGGAAGATCACGTCATCTACGCCTTGACGGAAGAGGACGGCGCATTGAAAGGTCTGACGCGGGGTGCTCTGCCATGACCTTGATCTGCCGCAGTTTGCGGCTCATTGCGCACATTTCGCTCCGGCTCGCTGCCGCCGCGCCGCTTGTCGTGCTGGCGATGCTCACGCTGGCCGCGTCCGCGCCTGGAGCGCGCGCCCTGACGCCCATCGTCGTCGAACCCGAGCAGGAGAAGATCGAGATCACCACGCTGGGCGAGGCTTACGAGGGCCGCGGTGACAGCCTTCAGGTCGAAACCGCTGCGGGTAACGACGGTGTGTCGGGCCGCATGACGGTGCGCGCGTCGGTGCCGGGCGCCAATCCGAACTGGATGGTCTTTGCGCTGTCCAACAAGACCGACAAGTCGATCGAGCGCTGGCTGACGGCCGACCGCTACAACATCATAGGCTCGGGCACGATTTGGCCCGATCTCGACGCGCGGCGCGTGGAAAGCGTGACGCCGTCCATCGGCTTTGTGCCCGAGCGCATCAAGAGCGACCGCGCCGACGTGTTCCGCATCACGCTGGAACCGGGGCAGACCATCACCTATGTCGCCGAGCTTTCCTCAGAGCGATATGCGCGCATATATCTGTGGAAGCCGATCGACTACGAGGTGAAGACGCGCGATCGTCAGCTCTTCAACGGCATCATGCTGGGCCTCACGGGCCTGCTCGCGATTTTTCTGACGGCGGTTTTTGCCGCCAATCACAAGATCATCTTTCCGGCAGCCGCGCTCGTCTCCTGGTCGGTGCTGACCTACCTGTGCGTGGACTTCGGCTTCTTTCACAAGCTGTTCAACTTGCGGCCGGAGGACAACGCGGTCTACCGCGCGGCCGGCGAAGCCGCGATGGCGGCGAGCTTCGTGATGTTCCTGACCACGTTCCTGCGCCTTGGCCTGTGGCATGGGCTGGTGCGCATGTTGATCGGCGTCTGGGTGATCGCGCAGCTTGCGCTCGTCGCGGTCGCGGTGATCGACCCGCGGCTCGCCGCAACGTTCGCGCGGCTGTCGTTCGTCGGCATCGGCGCGGTGGGAGCCTTGTTCACGCTGTATCTGGCCGTGCGCGGCCAGGATCGCGCTCTGTCGCTCATTCCGACATGGGTGCTGTTTCTGGTGTGGATCTTTGCAACCGGCATGACGCTGTCGGGGCGCCTTGCCGGCGACATGGTCGTCTCGAGCCTCGTGGCCGGTCTCGTCCTGGTCGTCATCCTGATGGGGTTCACCATCACGCAGTTTGCGTTCCGCTCGCATGAATCGTTCTATGCCGGCGCGCCGACCGAGCTTCAGTCGCGCTCTCTGGCCATTGCCGGTTCGGGCTCGGCGGTGTGGGAGTGGAACATCCGGCGCGACGAGTTCAAGGTCGGTCCCGAAGTTGAGGCGACGCTGGCGCTGATGCCCGGAGAGCTGTCGGCCAAGGCTGACGATTTCATCCATCACATGCACCCGATGGACCAGGAGCGCTTCCGGGTTATGCTGCTCTCGGCCCAGGAGCGCGCGGGCGTGCGCATTCGCGCCGACTTCCGTATGCGCCACGCCGACAATAGCTGGCGGTGGTTCGAGCTGGAGGCAGCCAGCATTCCCAATGCCGACGGGCGCACGCTGCGTTGCGTCGGCCTGATGCGCGACATCACCAACGCCAAGCGCGCCTATGAACGGCTGCTTCACGACGCGGTTCATTGCAGCCTGACAGGACTTCCGAATCGCGAACTGTTCCTGGACCGCCTGCGCACGGCCGTCGCCCGGGCGAAGACCGAGAGCCACATCCGGCCGGCCGTGCTTTTCGTCGACATCGACAAGTTCAAGAGCGTCAACTCGACGTTCGGCATGGTGCGCGGCGACAGCATGCTGCTCACAGTCGCTCGCCGCCTGCAGCGTCATCTGGGCCCGCTCGATACGGTCGCACGCGTCGGCGGCGACCAGTTCGCCATGCTCTTTCTTTCCGGCGAAGATGCGCGCAACCTGCATGCCCTCGCCGAACGCGTTCGCCGTTCGCTGCGTGCGCCGATCCCGCTCGCCAATCAGGAGATCGTGCTGACGGGTTCGATCGGCACCGCGGTCTGGGATAACACCGGTGTGGGCGATGGCGAACTGCTGAAGGAAGCGGAGATCGCCATGTACCGCGCCAAGCGTGCGGGCGCCGATCGCGTCGTTGCGTTCGAACCGGCCATGCGGCGCGACCGCGACGAGCGCATTCAGATCGAAAGCGATCTGCGCAAGGCGCTCGATCGCAACCAGCTCAAGGTGCTCTATCAGCCCATCGTCTACCTGCCGACCAAGGAGCTGGCCGGGTTCGAGGCGCTGGTGCGCTGGGAGCATCCAAAGCTCGGATTGTTGAACCCGATCTCGTTCGTGCCGGTCGCGGAAGAGAGCGACCTCATCATAAAGCTCGGCACCAGCGTGTTGCTGAAATCCGCCCACGACGCCGCCCGCTGGCAGAGCGAACTGCCGCGTTCGGAGCGCCCGCTGTTCGTTTCGGTCAATGTGTCGAGCCGCCAGATCTTCCGGCCGGAATCCGTGCAGGAGATCCGCCACGTTCTGGGCCGCAACATCGTGCCGAAGGGATGCTTGCGGCTCGAAGTCACCGAGACGCTCGTGATGGAGAATCCGGAGCAGTCGGCGGAGGTTCTGGAATCGCTGCGCGGGGCAGGCGCAGAGCTGGCGCTCGACGATTTCGGAACCGGATATTCCTCTCTCGCCTACCTCCAGCGCTTCCCGTTCGATGCCATAAAGATCGATCGTGAGTTGGTGCGGGGGAGTTCCTCCCCACAGGGGGCCGCGATCATGCGGTCGATCGTGGCGCTGGCCCATGAGCTGGGCAAGCACGCCGTCGCAGAAGGTGTCGAGCAGCGCGACGAAGCCGCCTTCCTGCGCTCGATCGGCTGCGAGTATGCCCAAGGCTATCATTTCGGCGAACCGATGCCCGAGCGCGACGTGCTGCAACTGCTGAAAATGATCCGCAAGTCGGAGCGCAAGATGCAGCCGCGCGGCTTCTTCAAGGCAAAGACAGCGTCGAAGAAAAAGGCTGCTACGGACAAGGGCGCGCCGGAAGCCGCCGGTGTGCCGCATGCCGGCGCTGCCGCGCCTGCCGGGCCCGATGGAACCCAAGCGCCCCGGCTTCAGGTTCTTGCCAAGTCCGTGCTTCGTCCGCGCCACAAGCAGACAGGCGCCCATGCGCGCGCCGGAACGGCCGACAGCGCCAAACCGGCGGCTCCACTTGCGATTGTTGCCAAGAACGATGCGACGCTGCCGCCCCTCGGACTTCTCCCTTCAGGCCAGCAACCCTCGGTGCCGCGCTCGCCGCCTGTGTCGTTGCGCCCCGTCGCGCGCAGCACGCCCGGGACGGCGCCGCCCGTTACTGTTGCGCCCAACACGCAGGCGCCCGACCCACGGACCATACCCAGGACCCAGCCGCCGCAACCGGCCGTGCTGCAAGCGCCGCAGGTCGCGGCCGTGCCTGCAGGCTTGCCACCTGCACGGCGGTCCGCGCCATACACAAACGGCGGCAGCCTGCCGCCAGCGGTATCGGCGCCCGATCCACGCACCATGACGCCTCCGGTTCCGAACGGTGCGGCTGGCGGCGTCGCGCGCCCGTTGGGCGAGGCACTGGCGCGCGTCACCGCAGGCAATGGCCCAGGTGGATCGTCGGCTGAAGATGTGCCGAATACGGGGCGGCCCATGCTGGCGCCTCCGCCGCCACTGCCGGGGCAACCTCAACAGCAGGCGCTGCAGCCCGATTTCTCAAATCTGCCGCCTGGGGTTGCCGCCTCGCTCGCACGGCTTGCCGGTGTGAAGCCGGCCCCCGCGAAAGACAAGAAGGACGGTACCGGCTGATGCGGCCGTCCCTGGCGTCTCTGTACGCTCAGAACCAGACGAGCCGGGCGGGCGATCCGCTCTGGACACGGAGAACTACGCGTGTCCGGCGTCGTTAACCAGATGCGACAGGTTGATGCCGATCTTGGCCATGGCCCGCGCGTATTTGCTTTCCAGATCAGCGGCAAACACTAGGTCAGGATCTGCCGGGCACGAAAGCCAGCCGTTGGCCTGGATCTCGCTTTCTAGCTGACCCGGCGACCAGCCCGCATAGCCCAGGGCCAACAGGGCTTTGTCGGGGCCGTGCCCGGCCGCGATCGCTTTGAGAATGTCGATGGTGGCCGTGAGGCAAATGCCGCTCTCGATGGTAAGCGTGGAGTCTTCGGCGAAATAGTCACCGCTGTGCAGGACAAATCCACGCCCCGTCTCGACCGGACCGCCTACCTGGATGGGCAATGAAAGTACGTCGCCCGCGATCTCGTCGTCGTCGCTTCGCGTTTCGATGCCGAGCCGTTCGAGAAGATCGGGGGCAGTGATGTTATTGGCGCGTTGGTTTATGATGAGCCCCATCGCGCCCTCCTCGGAGTGCGCGCACACGTAGATGACGGATCGCGCAAAGCGCTTATCCGACATCGTGGGCATTGCGACGAGCAGTTGCCCTTCCAGGTAACCGCTGAATTCTCCACGTGGCCGTCGTTTTGGCACTTTCATGGTTGACTTGCGCGTTATTGGTTTCGGCGTCCGTTTTGGCACTTTCATTCGATGAGATTAAACCCGTAACACCCCGGAAGAAAGCTTTTCAATGAGCGTGCTCAAAAGCAGTGTGCTTTCAGGATAAGAAGCCATAGTATTGGATGTGACACAAAGGTTGACCATGATGAAACGCAGCTGGCTTTCGCCTGCCGGGCTCACCGCGATCTGCGCAGTGGGAGCTGCACTTGCGATGAGTACGGGCGCACTTGCCGCCCAATCCGATTGGGTGCGGGGCTTCGAGAACAAGGTCCGGCTGATCGGCATCTCACCGCCTCGCGCGGGCAGTAAAGCGGCATACGCCGCGGGCGTCGAGATCGACATGAGTCCGGGGTTCAAGACCTACTGGCGCAATCCGGGTGAGGCGGGCGGCGTGCCTCCCGAGTTCGACTGGGCCGGATCGGACAATCTCGCCAGCGCCCAGGTGCTTTATCCTGCACCCGATCGCTTGATCGACAAGGCCGGCGCCAACATCGGCTACAAAGGCCACGTTATCTTTCCCGTCGAGGTGATGCCGAAGGATCCCGGCAAGCCGGTGACGCTCCACCTCAAGGCCGTCTTCGGGGTCTGCAAGAACATCTGTATTCCCGCCGAGGCGGAGCTGGAGATCAAACTCTCGGACAAGACTGAGAACTCTCCTGACCTGGGAGCCGCGATTGCCAGCGTTCCTCAGACACTTCCTGTCGGCGCCAATCCGAACGACTCGGGCCGGCCGGCACTCGCCTCCTGGCGTATCGAAAAACGCGATGGCAATGCCATCTTGATGCTCGATGTCGCCGGCGCAGGCGAAAAGGGCGATGTGTTCCTCTTTTCGGATGATGGAATTTACCTGCCCATGACGAAAAAGGTAGAGCCCCGAAAGTCAGCGACCAGCAACGCAGCCGCCAGACAGGCTGACGCCATTTTCGAGGGCGATCTCAGCGAGGGCGGCGACTTGAAGGACTTGGCGGGAAAAAGCGTCTGGGTCACCATTTCGGGAACCAAAGGTCAATCGGAGAGCTTGATCGCGTTGCCCGAGGATCTCGCCCGGCTTTGAGGGACGCCGCCACACGGACACTAATCCGGAAATACACAAAGAGAAGGAAAGCAAAGACATGACCATCAACGTCGGAGACCGGCTTCCAGACGCGAAGTTCATGACCATGGGGCCTGACGGGCCCGTTGCAAAATCCACCGAAGAGATTTTCAAAGGCAAGAAAGTGGCGCTGTTCGCGGTGCCCGGCGCTTTCACGCCGACGTGCCACAAGGCGCACCTTCCCGGATTTGTCGATCGCCTTGGCGAACTCAAAGCCAAGGGTGTCGACACCATCGCCTGCACCGCGGTCAATGACGTGTTCGTCATGGATGAATGGGCCAAGGCAACGGGCAGCGACGGCAAGATCTTGATGCTGACGGACGATAGCGCCGCGTTCGCCAAGGCGATCGGCCTGCACATCGATCTCACCGACGCCGGCATCGGGCTCGGCGTGCGCTCGAAGCGATATGCGATGCTGGTGGATGACGGGGTCGTGAAAGTGCTCAATGTCGACGACAGCCCGCCGGTTCACGACAAGTCGAGTGCGCAAAACCTGTGCTCGATGATCGACCGGTCGCTCTAGAGCCGTTTTCGCGTTTCGCGAAATGAGATTTCTCCGGACCGAAACGCGGTTCGGCCCCAGGCTTTGGTCAAGTCATGGACAACGACGCCATCTTCATTCGCAGGCTATGGCTCGCGGCCCTGGTAGCGGCGCTGTTGGTTGCGGCATGGCTGCTCATGCCGCTTCTGTTGCTTGCGTTCGGATCGGTACTGATCGCTATGGTACTGCGTGCCCTGGCGCGGCCGTTCGAGCGCGCCGGTCTATCCGACACTTGGTCGATCGTCTTCACGGCGGTGCTCATCATCGTCGGTCTCGTTGCCGCGCTGATTTTCTTCGGCAGCGAGATGGCCGACCAATGGCAGACGCTCGATGCGCGCCTTGGCAGCCTGCTGAGCGCCGCCAGCAAGAGGCTCGGCGTCAACTCGCTGGAGGAATTGCTTGCCGGATCGGGCGCGACCGGCGGCATCGCAACCATGTTGCCGCGGTTCCTGTCGTGGGGCGCATCCCTCGGACAGGCCGTGTTCGGCGCAAGCGTGATGTTGGTTGGCGGCGCCTACCTCGCCATCGATCCCAAAACCTACCGTGATGGCCTGCTGAAGCTCGTCCCTCCTCACTATCGCGCCAATGCCGTCGCGACGATGGGAGATGTCGGCGAGGCGCTGCGCCGCTGGCTCGGCGGTGTGCTTGTCGCCATGTGTCTCGTCGGGGTTCTGACGGGGCTCGGCCTTTGGATCGCAGGCGTGCAGTCGCCGCTGGCGCTGGGATTGCTCGCTGGCTTGGCCAACGCAGTCCCTTATCTGGGATCGATCACGGCTGCGGTGGTGACTGTCGCGATCGCAGCCGGCCAGAGCTGGGAAGCCATGGTGGGCGCCGTCGTCGTCATGGTCCTCGTGCAACAGATCGAGAGCAACCTTATCACGCCCCTGGTGGTCGGCCGGGCCGTAGCCATTCCGCCTGCCACGGGTCTGTTTGCCATCGTGGCGATCGGCATGTTGTTTGGTCCGCTTGGCGTACTGCTGGGATTTCCGCTGGCCATCGTAATCGACATCGCCGTCCGGCGTCTCTACATCCGCGATGCGCTCGATGAGCCTGTCGAGATCCTGGGCGATACAGCGCAGCGTTCCGATGACGCCGTGGCGGGCAGGACCGAGACAGACTGAGCGGCCTTGCCCGGGTGCTGCTATTTCTTGAACGGGGCCATGCCTTCGCGCGCCAGTTCATCGGCGCGCTCGTTTTCCGGATGGCCGGCGTGACCCTTGACCCAATGCCAGGATATTTCGTGCTTGGATCTCAGTTCGTCGAGCTGCTGCCAGAGTTCGGCGTTCTTGACGGGCTTCTTGTCGGCGGTCCTCCAGCCGTTGCGCTTCCAGCCGTGAATCCACTGCGAGATGCCGTTCTTCACGTAGGCGCTGTCTGTGTAGAGTTCCACATGGCTATGGCGCCTGAGTGCCGACAATGCTGCAATCGCCGCCATGAGTTCCATGCGGTTGTTCGTGGTGCCGGCTTCGCCGCCCTTCAGCTCCTTGCGGTGCTCGCCATAAATCAGGATGGCGCCCCACCCGCCCGGGCCGGGATTTCCCGAGCAGGCTCCGTCGGAATAAATCAGAACCGGCGCGGGCGCGCGCTTGCTCATTCCACGACCTCGTAGCCGTAGTCGGCGAGCGACGTAGCAGCCTGGTGGAAACGTAATCGGCGCACGTAGTCGAAGGGGTCCTTGCGCGCGACCATCGCGGTCGTGGGGGTGTTGAGCCAATCGTAGCCGCGCGTCAGCAGAAAGCGCAAGGCCGCGCCGCGCGCGAGCAGCGGGAATGCAATACGCTCCTGCTCGGTCAGCGGCCGCACATCCTCGTAACCCTTGATGAGCGCTCGGCCCTTGGTGACGTTGAAGGAGAAGTCGCTTTCGAAACACCATGCGTTGAGCGCGATGGCGAGATCGTAGGCGAGCGCGTCGTTGCAGGCGAAGTAGAAGTCGATGAGGCCCGACAGCCTGTTGGCAATGAAGAACACGTTGTCGGGGAACAGGTCGGCGTGGATGATGCCTTCGGGCAGATCGCGGGGCCAGCGCTTTTCCAGCACGTCGAGTTCGGCCGAAACCAGCTTGTGCAGCCCCGGCATGATTTCATCGGCGCGGCTTGAGAACTTGTCGAACAAGGGCCGCCAGCCCGAAAGCCCCAAGGCGTTCTTCCGCTTCAGATCAAAGTCCTGTGAGGCCAGATGCATGCGCGCCATGGCGCGGCCGACCTCGAGGGCGTGCTCGGCCGAAGGCTTGCGCGGCCACACCCCCTCAAGGAAGGTCACGAAGGCCGCATGGCGTCCGGCGATGCTGTTGAGCACATTGCCATTACGGTCGTGCACAGGCAGCGGACACGTCACGCCGCGCTGACTGAGATGCTCCATGAGCCCCAGGAAGAACGGCAGGTCGGCCGGGTCGACGCGCTTTTCATAAAGCGTCAGGATGTAGGTGCCCGACGAGGTATGAACGAGATAGTTGGAGTTCTCCACGCCCTCCGCGATGCCCTTGTAGGACAGCAGCTGCCCCAGTCTGTAGGCATCGACGAAGCGGCTCAATTCCTCGTCACTGATCTCGGTGTAGACTGCCATTGGGTTCCCTGCTTCGGAGCGCGGCTCGGCGCCGTCAGCCCGCACCTGCACGCAATTGCCTTGGCACATTGAACACGATGCGCTCCTCGGCCGACGTGACGACGTCGACGCTGACATCGTAGCGTTCGGCGAAAGCGTCAATCACTTCGTTCACGATGACCTCCGGGGCAGAGGCGCCCGCCGTCAATCCGACGGCTCTCAGGTTCGTCAGCTTCTTCCAATCGAGATCCCTGGCGCGCTCCAGAAGGAACGCATTCCGGCAGCCCGAACGCTCGGCCACTTCGACAAGCCGCAGGGAGTTGGAACTTTGCGGGCTGCCGACGACGATCAGGCAGTCGACCTTTCCGGCGATCGCTTTGACCGCGTTTTGCCGGTTCGTGGTGGCATAGCAGATGTCTTCCTTGATCGGCCCTGCGATGCCCGGAAAGCGGCTCTTGAGGATGCCGACAATTTCCGCGGTGTCGTCGATGGAAAGCGTGGTCTGTGTGACGTAGGCGAGTTTGCCGGGGTCTTTGGCCGCAAAAGCGCGCGCATCGCCTGCGGTTTCGACGAGCGTGACCGCATCTGGAGGCAGCTGCCCCATGGTGCCGATCACCTCCGGGTGGCCGCGGTGACCGACCAAAATGATCTGGCGTCCGTTCTCATGGTGACGCATAGCCTCCATGTGGACCTTGGAAACGAGCGGGCAGGTTGCATCCAGAACGAACATATTCCGGGCCTTCGCGGCATCCGGCACGGACTTGGGTACGCCGTGTGCCGAAAAGATCACGGGTTGGGTGGTCTGTGGGATCTCCGTGAGTTCCTTCACAAAAATGGCGCCTTTCGCCTTAAGAGAGTCTACCACGAAGCGATTGTGGACGATCTCATGGCGGACATAGACGGGCGCACCGAATTTCTGCAAAGCCTGTTCGACGATCTGAATCGCCCGGTCGACGCCGGCACAGAAACCGCGCGGGGCCGCCAGGAGGATCTTGAGTGGCGGCTTTCTGACGGGGGCAGGCCCGGACGGGACGGCGGTCATGTCGGTAAAAGTCCTTTTGATTCAGGTGATAGCGCCGCAAAAGCTCTTGGCCGCTGAGGTCGCGGGATGCTACGGTGCTTGTGGGACAATGCAAGGGGTCTGGGGACAAAACCCAGGGGGATCACGTTGGATATTGCCACATCTTGCGGCCCGGCCGCGGCGCCTTGCAGCAATTTATCTGCGCGCAGCACGCCAAGGTCTCTGGCCGGCCTTTTGGCGGCCGTTACGCTCAGCGCGGCGCTCGCCGGTTGCGGCATGTCGAGCCTCACTTCCGGCCTTGGCGGCGGCATGTTCGGCTCTTCGACCAGCGCATCCTCGGGTGATGTCAACGAGGAGGCCCTTCTGACCGCCGCGAAGTCCGGCGATGCCTCGACCACCGGCAGCACGGGCATCGGCGAGATCTCCGGCGGCTGCCCGCGCATGGTCTTGGCTTCGCGCGACAACAACATTACCTTCTACGAGCCGGGCCGTGCCGGTGACGGCCTTGCCATCATGCACCGCGGCGAGATCACCAAGACGGCCCGCGAGTGTCAGGTGGAGCCTGGCCGCGTAACGGTGAAATACGGCTTCTCCGGACGGGTGCTCCTTGGGCCGCGCGGCAAGCCCGGCAATATCTCGCTTCCCGTGAACGTCACAGTCACCGACTCCAAGCGCGCTCCGGTGACCGGGCAGCACATGAGTGTCGACGTCGTGGTTGGAGCCGACAAGCCGATCGGCTACTTCTCAGCTGTCCAGTCGGTCACGTTCGATCTTCCCGAGGGCACGCGCCCGGGAGAATTTGAAGTCACCGTCGGGTTCGATACCAAGGCCGCCGGCGCAGGGTGACCTGAGTGAGCCGGCGCGGAAGCGGGCCTCGATCATAAAATACGCCGCCAGAGCAATCCCAGTGAGGCTGCGTCAGGCGGCATCGCGCGAGCGGCCGAGCAGAGCACGCACGCCAGCGACCAATGCCAAGGCCAGTCCTACGGCCACCAACGCCCCGAGTGCGTACGTCATGATCGTGCCGAGATAGCCGAACACGACCGCGAGGGCGACGTTCACAATCGCGAAGATCGCGTCGAGGATGACAGAGACCGGGTTTGAACTCTCAAGCATCGGTTTTCTGTGTCATCAAACCGCGTTCAGACTGTGGCGATGAAGCCGCCGCGTTCGCGAGCGGCTGCTGGAGCCGCTCCGAGTTTCGCGCAAATCGCGCGAATAGTCATTTGTTCAGTTGAGCTTCTGCCGGAAAATCCGTTCCCGCTTTTACGAAACGCGCTCGAATGCCGGGCCGCTCCATGAGCGTTCTTAATTAGAATACGCGTCCTTAAAATTTGGACATGAAGGAACCATGCGGGATAGGCGGCGTTGGTCGGCCAGGTTCGTTGGTTCAAATTGCAAGGCGCCTCCCATGCTAGATAACAAATCGAACATCAAGCTCGCATCGCCCCATTGCCGCTCAGCCATAATCGCTCTGACGGCGCTGGCCACATCAGTTTTCGCCGGACCGGCCCTGGCTGCCGGCGCCTTCACGAGTGCACAGGCCGATAAAGGCCATCAGCTCTTCAACAACCACTGCGCCGAGTGCCACCGGCCCGACCTTTCCGGTGCGCTTGGCCCGGCGCTCAAGGGGCCCACTTTCACCAAGAAATGGGGTGGCAAGTCGGTGGAGGACTTCTATCAGTTCGCGCATGCCAACATGCCCGCCAACAGCCCGGGTTCGCTACCCCCGGATCAGATGCTGGCAATCACCGCCTACATTTTGAAAAAGAACGGCATGGCTCCTGGCAGCACGACGCTCACCGAAGCGGCGGCCAAGCAGATGAAGATGCCCGACGGCCCGCAGGAGCAGTCGAGCAACTGATGCTCGCGGGGCGAGCGGCGCCTGCGGACGCGGGTTGACAAAAAAGCCGGACAAAAAAGCCGGGCGGCTCGCCCGGCTTGATGACTTTCCTCACTTGATAGAGCGGCTTAGTTGAGCTTGCCCTTGAGATCCCTGATCGCCTCATCGATCAAATTGCTGCCGGCGGAACCCGCAACTTTGCCGGCGATGATCTTCTCTGCGGCGGACAGCGCCGCGTCGACGGCAGCCGAGCGAACCTCGCTGAGCGCCTGGGCTTCGGCCCGGGCGATCTTTTCTTCGGCCATCTTGGAGCGGCGCTCCAGACTTTCGCTCAACGCCTTGTTGCTTTCGGCTGCCAGCGCTTCGGCCTCGCGCTTGGCCTGCTCGATGATGCTCCTGGCCTCGGCCTCGGCCTCGCGCGCCTTCCTCTTGTAGTCGTTGAGCAGGTCCTGGGCTTCCTCGCGAAGCCGCTTGGCTTCGTCGAGTTCCGCTTTGATGGCTGACGCGCGACCATCGAGGGCTCTGCCGATGATGCCGGGCACCTTGTAGTACACCAGCAGGGCAACGAAGCCGATGAAGGAGACGAGAACCCAGAAGTATGGATTAAGCGGATCTAACATCGGTTCCTCATTTGCCTGGCGAAGTGCTCAGCGCTTTCTTGATCTCCTCGGGGCTGACGGTCTGGCCGATCAGCTTGGAGACGACAGCGCCGGCAGTATCCGCTGCAATCTCGTTGACGGCGGAGAGCGCCTTGGACTTGGTTGCGGCGATGCGGTGCTCGGCGTCCTGGAGCTTTCCGGCAAGCGTCTTCTCGACGCTCGCCTTCTTGCTTTCGGTTTCGGCTGCGAGTTGCTCGCGGGTATCCTTGGCGATCGTCGAGGCCTTGGCGCGGGCGTCGGCCAGGGCCTTCTCGTAGTCTGCGAGCGCCTTGTCGGTATCATCCTTCAGGCGCTGCGCAGCCCCCAGATCACGCGCGATACGATCCGCGCGCTCCTCCAACACCTCTCCGATCCGCGGAAGCGCAACCTTCGAGAGGATGAAGTACAACGCGACGAACGTCAGTACCAGCCAGAAGAGCTGGGGCGCGAACGTGTGTGCGTCGAGCTGCGGCAGGCCGCCGCCACCCGAATGAGCCGCCGCCTGGGTGGCCGCTTCGGTAGCTGCCTCGGCCGCGGCCGCTGCGAGCACTGTCATGCCGGCAAGCATAGTCCCCTCCAGTTGCTGTCGTTACGCTGATTTTCCGGATCAACCGAAGAGGATCAGCAGAGCGACGAGCAGGCCGAACAGGCCGGTGGCTTCAGCAAGCGCAAAGCCGATCAGCAGGTTCGTGAACTGGCCGGGAGCTGCCGAAGGATTGCGCAGCGCGCCCGACAGGTAGTTACCGAAGATGTTGCCGATGCCGATGCCGGCGCCGATCAGAGCGAAGCACGCAAGGCCCGCGCCGATGAACTTAGCTGCTTGAGCTTCCATTGTAGTCTCTCCCTTGGATTGCAATAGGTTGGATTGGAGCGTGATGGTCCGGGACGGCGCGGGCTAGAAAACCCGCCACCATCAGTGATGCATGTTCACGGCATCGTTGAGGTAGATGCAGGTGAGAACGGTGAAGATGAATGCCTGCAGGATCGCAACGACGAGTTCCAGGCCGGTGAACGCCACCATGAAGCCGGCGGGCGCGATCTTGCCCCACCAGGGCAGCATCACCGCAAAACCGGCGAACACCTTCAGCATGGTATGCCCCGCCATCATGTTGGCGAACAGACGCACCGAATGGCTGATGGGGCGGATGAAATATGAGATCAGCTCGATCACGACGATGAGCGGCAGCAGAAGCAACGGCACGCCTTCGGGAACGAAAAGCTTGAGATAGCCAAGACCGTGCTTGGCAAAACCGATTCCGGTGGCGATCAACCAGACCATGGCGGCGAAGGCGAAGGTGACGATGATGTGGCTTGTCACCGTGAAGCCGCCGGGGATCATGCCGAGCAGATTAAGGACGAGGATGAAGATGAAGATGGTGAAGACCCAGGGGAAATACTTCATGCCCTGGGGACCGAGGTTGTCCTTCACCATCTTGGCGATAAACTCATAAAGGAGTTCGGCCAGCGATTGCAGGCGTGAAGGGACCAGAGAACGGTTGCGCGAGGCAAGCAGAAGGAAGCCCAGGATCACGACCAGCGCGATGACCATGAACAGCGAGGAGTTCGTGAAGGAGACGTCGTACCCAAACAGGTTCAGGTCATAGATCTTGTGGATCTCGAACTGAGCGATCGGACCGTGATCTTCGTGCGCGCCTTCAGCAGCCAAGGTGACCCCCTAGTTGTCCTTCTCGTCTTCGTCATCCGCCACGGAGGGCGCCGCCTTCTGCAAGGGGGCGTTTTCCGCCTGGGCTTTCTGAGCCGCTCGGATCAGATTCAACAGACCCGCCGCGAAGCCGAGAAGAACGAATAAAGCCAGCATCCATGGCGCTGAACCCAACTGCTGGTCCAAAAGCCAACCGATAAACCCTCCAACGCCCACGCCGACCACAAGCTCCGCGGCATAGCGGAACGCTTGGCCGAACGCTGCGCCCCGGCGGCGGTTCTCCTCGTCATCCTGCTCCTGGCGGGCGCGCGCTTTGGCGGCGTCCAGCTTGCGGCCGATGTCTTGGGAGCGTCGCCGGATGGCTTCGCGATCCTCAGGGCTGATTTCACCACGTCCAGGGTCTTGGCCCTTGCCTTCACCAGACATGGCTCGGTCCGTCCGAATAGATGCGGGAATTCACACGCGTCGGGTTTAACGACGGGCGGCACCATAGTTACGGGGGGGAGGGGTGTCAAGAAAACGCCCGGCCTCAGGAGAGGGCGTCCGGTACGGCGAAACCGCGCAGGGGGCTGGTCAGGGGCGCTGCGCCAGGATGGCGGTTTTCATGCCTGACGCGGCGGCCTGCGCGGTGTGATCATCGTGCCAAGTACCGTATGCGACGGTTTTCCTGGCGCCGTCGAGAGCCACGGCCGGGCTCACGGCCTGGCGCCGCCGTCCGGGGGAGCCGCCTCGCTTGGCGCGGGGGGCGTCGGGCTCTGCGATGCCGATGGCGCGCCGGCAGAAGTTTGGCCGGAAGGAGCCTCAGTCGGTGCGGGTACGGCCTGCGGCGCCGTCTGCTGCCCGGCCGGCGGCGGAGCCTGGATTTTGCCAGCCGTCCTTTCGGACCTGGAGGCCTCTTCGGGCGCAAATGCCGTGGTCAGGGCCAATCCGATGACGCCGAGCAGGACGAGGGACACGACCAGTACGCGCAGGTTCATGCGCCGGCGCGAGCCCTGGCGGGCTTCGGTTGGCGTAAGGACGGTTTGCGGCTCATGGGCGCGGTTGGGGTTCATGGCTCTCCCCATTTCTCTGGCGTTGCAATGCGTTCCAAACGCGCCGCGCGATGGTTCGTTCCGATTTCGGGCGGCTTGAGCGCGCACCGGCATGAGATCAGGGGCCATTCCTGATCTGCCGGGTCCGATGTTCGATGCTCAATCAGAGTTTAGACTGCTTCGCGGAAGCTCTGCGCCGTCTGCAGATCGACCGAGACGAGCTGCGAGACGCCCTTTTCGGCCATCGTCACACCGAACAGCCGGTTCATGCGCGCCATCGTCATCGGATGATGCGTGATGACCAGAAAGCGCGTGTCCGTCTCGCTCGCCATCTGCTCCATCAATCGGCAGAAGCGCTCGGTGTTGGCATCGTCGAGCGGCGCGTCGACTTCGTCCAGAACACAAATGGGCGAGGGGTTGGTGAGGAACACCGCAAAGATGAGCGACAGAGCAGTGAGCGTCTGCTCCCCGCCCGAAAGCAGCGACAGCGTTGCGGGCTTCTTACCCGGTGGCTTGGCGATGATCTCCAATCCGCCCTCCAGCGGATCCTCGGGACTTTCGATCATTTCCAGCCGAGCCTCGCCGCCGCCGAAAAGATGAGTGAACAGCCGCTCGAAGTGGCCGTTGACCGTCTTGAATGCCTCGTCCAGCCGCGTCTTGCCCTCCTTATTGAGCTGCGCAATGGCGCCTCGCAATTTGGCGATCGACTGATCGACGTCGTCGCGCTCGCTCTGCATGCTTTCCAGTTGAACCGATAGCTCCTGGAGGTCTTCGTCGGCCTGAAGGTTGACGCCGCCCAGCCGCTCGCGATCGGTCTTCAGCCGGGCGAGTTGGCGATCGACGTCGGTCAGCGCGGGAAGCGCCGCTCCGGCTTCGAGCGCGGCGAGCGACAAGCAGTCCTCGGGCGCGACCTCGAAGGTTTCGCGGATACGGCGCGCCTCCTCCTGCCGCTTCTGTCGCGCATTCTCGAGCCTGGCCTCGATGCGGGCCTTGGCCTCGCGCGCGGCGGTAACCTCAGTCTGCGCCGCACGCAACGTCTGCGTCACAGCCTTCATTGCTGCTTCCGCTTCGACCAGTTTGTCGGCGGCCTCCTGGCGCTCGGCCTCCGCGCGCGCGAGTTCGGAAAGCAGCGCCTCACGATGCTTCGCGATCCGTTCTGGAAGATCGGCGTAGGTTTCAAGTTCCCCGCGCGTCTCCTCCAGCCGTGCGGTCAGAGTCTCGACCTGGGTCTCGGCATTCTCATGCCGGCCCTTCCAGCGCATGAGGTCCGCGCTGACGTGACGGATTCGCTCAGCGCGAATCTGGCGGTCCCGCTCAAGGCCGGCCAGCAGCAGGCGAGCCTCCGACACGGCTTTGCGCGCACTCTCCGCACCGGCTTGCGCTTCGCGCAGGAGCGGCTCCAGATCTTCGCCTTCGCTCAAGGTTACGATTTGCGCCTCGATCTCGACGTGGCGGGACTGGGCGTGCGTCAGCTCTTCATCGGCCCGCGCACGCTGAGCGTTGACGGCGGCCAAGCGCGTGTCGGCCTCGCGCGCGCCTTTTTCGAGCACCGTCAGCTGCTCGCGTACCTTGGCGAGTTCACCTTGCTTTTCGCGCCAGAGCTGGCGCAGCCGCCGCTCTTCGGCCTCCGCGCGGTGGGCGGCGTCGGCGGCGTCGCGTTCCGCTTCGATCGTATCCTTGGCCTGTGCGAGTACTTCTGCCGCCCTGCGGTCGAGTTCCGCCAAGCGGTTTTTGTGCGCCAGCCGCTGGGCTGCGGGCGTGACGCCATCGGCGGCGGCGACGAAGCCGTCCCAACGCCAAAGATCGCCCTCGCGCGAGACGAGGCGCTGTCCGGGCTTCAGGTGGGGCTGTAGCCGTGCGCCCTGCTCGCGCGCGATCACGCCGATCTGGCGAAGCCGGCGCGTCAACTCCGCCGGGGCCTCAACGTGCATGACGAGCGGTTCGGCGTCGGCCGGCAGCGCATGATCCTCCAAGCCGACATCGAGTGTGCGCCAATGAACGCTCGCCTCGGGCGCGATCGGTGCGTCCAGATCGTCTCCGAGCGCTGCGCCAAGTGCGGTCTCGTAACCGGGCGCCACGCGGATCTGATCGACGACGGGAGGGAAGCCGCCGTCGTTGGCCGGCATCAGCAACTTTGCAATCGTCTCGCGTTCCGTCGAGAAGGCATTGGCCGCAAGGCGCACACGGGCGGCGTCGTCACGCCTTGCGCGTGCGTCCGATTGTGCAACCTTGCTCGCTTCCTCGGCGGCGAGCGCCTGCGCCTCAATCTCGCCGATTTCCGCAACCAGCCGCTGTCCGGCGTCGGAGATCGTCGCCAGTTTCTGGGCGTCGGGCGCGTTCTCTTCGATCTGCTTGATTTGAGCGTCCAGCCCTTCGATCTGCCGCGAAATCTTGCCCACGATCTCCTTGCGTTCGGCCAGAGCAGCCTCGAGGCTCCTCAGCCGAGCGCGCGCTTCCGCTGCCTTGTGCGTGATCTCGGCGAAGCGCGCCTCGGCCTCGGCGCGGCGCTCCTCGGCCTCATCGACCTTTTCGCGTGCGGTCTCTTCCTGCGCGGTCTCGGTCATCTCTGCCTCGCGCTGGGCGTCAAGATCGGCCTGGAGGCGCACCAGCGTCTCCTGCGCTTCCGCGATGAAGCCGTTTTCGCGGGCAAGGTCGGTCTCTAACTGGCGAGCGCGCGCTTCCAATTCCTTGGCACGCGTGGTCGCGCGCTGGGCCTCGCGATCGACGTTTTCGCGTTCGATCCTGAGCCGTGCCAGCGCGGCTGCCTTGACGGCCTCGTGCTCGCGCAAGGGCGGCAGCATCTCGGCCAGCGCAATTTCGTCGTTGAAAGCTCTCGCCTCGGCTTCGGCGGCCGCGCCAAGCTGCGTCAGAGCTTGCGCGAGCGCGCTCTCCTCCCTCGTTACAGCCTCCTGCGCCGCGCACCAGGCCAGATGCAGCAAGAGCGCTTCCATCTTGAGGATATCATTGGAAATATCCTTGTAGCGGCGCGCTTGGCGGGCCTGACGCTTCAGGCTCTCGGCTTGAGAGTTCATCTGGCCGAGGATGTCGTTCAGGCGCGCAAGATTGGCCTCCGCCGACTTCAAGCGCAGTTCGGCTTCGTGGCGGCGCGTGTGCAAGCCCGCGATGCCGGCGGCATCCTCGAGGATGCGGCGGCGTTGCTCCGGCTTGGAATTGACGATCTCGCCGATCTGGCCCTGGCGGACGAGCGCGGGCGAGCGCGCGCCGGTCGAGGCATCCTCGAACAGCACCTTGACGTCGCGGGCGCGCACTTCCTTACCGTTGATGCGGTAGGCGGAGCCGGCCTCGCGCTCGATGCGGCGCGTGATTTCGAGCACGTCGTCGCCGTTGAACTCGGCCGGGGCCTGGCGCGCTGAATTGTCGATGAACATGGTGACTTCGGCGCTATTGCGCGCCGGCCGCGCCGTCGTACCGGAGAAAATGACGTCGTCCATCGCAGCCGCACGCATCGACTTGTGCGACGTTTCGCCCATCACCCAGCGGAGCGCTTCCAGGAGGTTGGATTTCCCGCACCCGTTGGGGCCGACGACACCCGTGAGACCCGGCTCGATCAAAAGCTCGGTCGGCTCCACGAACGACTTGAAACCCAGCAACCGCAGTCGCGTAATTTTCATTTCCGGTCCCCAGACCTCAGCACGTGACACTATTTGAGGGGCACTAAGAGGCGGCGCGTAAGGCTGACGCTGCGCCTAGTCACCGCGAGACGGCGGCGATGCCAAAGCCGCGGCGTCACCGCCTGCCGCGTCATTGCCCGGCTTCGGCTGCTCCACCAACGCGCGGATGTCGTCCATCGTCAGCACACGTTTGTAGAGCTTGTCGCCGACGAAGAAATTCGGTGTGCCGATGATGCCCAGCTTGCGCCCATGCTCTTTGACCCACTTGAGGTTCTCGATCATGACGTGATTCTCGCGACAAGCGTCAAACGTGGCTCGTGTCATCCCCACCTGTTGTGCGACGGCGTAAATCGCATCAAGCCGCACTTCCTGTGACACCCAGTTGGGCTGCTGATCGAGGTAAAGCCCGTAAAGATCGAGGTATTTGTCAGGCGGAGCACATCGCAGCGCAATCGTCGCCGCACCCGACGCCTTGCCGATGGGAAATTCCCTCAGGATGTAGCGCACCTTGCCGGTGTCGATATAGGTGCTCTTGAGCTGTGGAAAAACCTCCTTGTGGAAGCGCCGGCAATACGGGCAGGTCAAGGATGCGTACTGTACGATGGTAAGGGGCGCCCTCTCGCTGCCCCATGACATTTCGGGCAGCGGACTTGGCGCCATGACATCAGCTATGGTCGGGGCAGCGATGACCTCACGTGCGGCCGTCGAGGTCTGCGGTTCGCCGAACGGGCTCGGCATGCCCTCGTCCTTGGAGCCCTCGGCCGTGAAGGCTGCGCCCGCGGACGGGCCATCCTTGCTCACGCCGGAAACAGGCGGCAGGCCGTCCGCGCCGCATCCTGCAAGCGCAAGCGTGAGTGCGAGGAGCGCGGCGCGCAAGATCTTTTTCCTCATCGGGCCCGCCGGTTCAATAGCGATGCGGTTCACTTCAGGAGCGGTTCGAGGACCTTGTCGAAGGCCTCGAGCGTCGGTGTTTCCTGCAGCCGCTTGCCGTTGATGAAGAAGGTCGGCGTCGAGCTGATGCCGAAGGTTTCGCTGGCGTGCTTTCGGTCGGCCTCGAGGTTGTCGAGCAGCTTCTGGTCCTTGAGGCAGGCATCGAAGGATTCCTGCGTGAAGCCCGCCTGCTTGGCGATGTCGAACAGCTTGGGCACGGGATTGCCTTGGGTGAAGGCCCAGTCGGCCTGCTTGACAAAGAAGGCTTCGATCATGCTGAGGCGCTTGTCGCCCCCCAGGCACTGCACGAGCATCTGCGCAGCCTGATCGAGCGGGTTGAGCGCGAAGCCGCGGAAGATGTAACGCACCTTGCCGTTGTCGATATACTTCTGGCGGAATTCGGGAAACACCTGATTGGCGAAGTGGGCGCAATGCGGGCAAGTGAGCGAGGCGTACTCCACCACCGTGACTTTCGCGTCCGCGGACCCAAGCGAAATATCCGCAAGCACGCCGGGCTTCATCAATTCTTCGACGGAGACCTCCGCGGGTCCCTTCTGGCGCTGGGCGAGCGCGCTGCCCGGGAGCACGGACACCAGCAAGCCGGCTGCGGCTGCGCAAGCGGCGAGATTGAGCACGGCGCGGCGCGAGAACGCGTGAGCTGAGAGCTTGGGGAGGGACACGTTTGCTGCTCCTTTTCGGCAAGGCATGTGGCGCGCTTTGGGGCGCTTATGGGAAGGCGGACTGGCGGGGGACCCGTTGGAGGAAGAGCCGCCGCGCTGGCCCGCCTAGCACGGAACGGCCACCCGATTAAGGCAAATCCCCACTGAATGGCAACTGAATGGGCGGTAAGATTTGCTCACCTCCAGAACGCTCCCGCGCTGAGGAAGGCGCGATTGCGCGGTTTGCATGGAACGCGGCATGACCCTAGTTTTTTGCCGAAACTGAGGTCCAAAGGCGCATCAGAGCGGCTTTGAGGCCCTCGTCGGGAACTTCGGCCAGTGCTGCGGGGGGGTGGTGTGCGTTCTGGCTGCCAGCGCGCGGCATCTGAAAATTCTGCTCGGCGCACCCGGGACTTGAGCCCGATCCTGGACCCGCTCGCCCCGCGTGCGGGGTGTTGATGGGGGCTTGGATGATCTTGAGCGTTTCGATCGCCCGATAACCGAAATAGCGGTTGACCCGGTCGATGACCTCGGCGGCGCGGTACTCGATGTCGAGCGCCCGGGCCGGCTCGACGCGCAAGACCAGCGTGCCGCCGGGGCGTTCGCCAGCGCCCTCTCCGCCGTCGCTGCCCGCGGCGCTCGCCGGTATGCGCGGCCAGCGGATACGCTCGGGCGCGGTCCACTTGGCAATTTCGGCACCGGCGATGCGCGGCCACTGCGTCATGATCTCGGCGGTGTGAAATCCAAACTTTTCGAAGGCTTTGCCCGCAACTTTGGGCACGAAGCTGCCGACTGCGCGGGCAAAGCTGCCGCCCTTTGTGCGCCGGTCTGGCGGAAGCGGCCGTTTGGCCAGGGGATCATTTCCTGTCAGCATCCCGACGCGACCTCATCGACGTAGATTGTGGTCATGGTGAACTGGCTTAGCATCGCTGAAACGATTCGGAAGTCCCGTGCCGAAAAATGATGGGGGCAGCCGTGGGCCTGCAGGCAAGTGCAAAGCTGAAGTCGGGCAGGAATGGCCAGGGCGCACGCCAGCGCCAGTTGCCCTTGCGTCCTGCCGGCCCCGACACGGTCGCGGCGCTGCTGGCCTGGTACGACGCGGAGCGGCGTGATCTGCCCTGGCGCTACGGCCGCCGCAAGAAGCCTGATCCCTACCGCGTCTGGTTATCGGAGATCATGCTGCAGCAGACGACGGTCAAGGCCGTCATTCCTTATTTCGAGCGGTTCACCGCGCGCTGGCCGACGGTCGAGGATCTTGCGGCGGCTGCGCTGGAAGATGTGCTGCAGATGTGGGCGGGGCTTGGATACTACTCGCGCGCCCGCAATCTGAAAAAGTGCGCCGATGTCGTCGCGGCCGAACACGGCGGACGGTTTCCGTCCACCGAGGAGGCGCTGCGCGCGCTACCCGGCATTGGGCCCTATACGGCCGCGGCGATCGCGGCAATCGCGTTCGGTGAAAAGGCGACGCCCGTCGACGGCAACATCGAGCGGGTCATCGCGCGATTGTTCGCCGTGCGCCAACCGTTGCCGGCGTCCAAGCCAGAGATCAAACGGCTGGCGGCTTCGCTCACGCCGGCGCGGCGCGCCGGCGATTTCGCCCAAGGCATGATGGATCTAGGCGCGCAGATCTGCACGCCCAAGCGCCCATCGTGCCTCATGTGCCCGCTGCAGCAGCATTGCGCTGCGCACGCGCAAGGGCTGGAAGAGGCCCTGCCCTACAAGACCGGCAAGGCCGCGCGGCCCGTGCGTCACGGCCTCGCCTTCCTTGTGCTGCGCGAGGACGGGGCGGTGCTTCTGCGCCAGCGGCCTGAGGCGGGACTATTGGGCGGGATGCTCGAGGTTCCCTCGACGCCTTGGGGGGAGCAACCTCCGCCCTTGAAGGAAGCCTTGCGCGCGGCACCGCTTGCCGCGGACTGGTGGCAGATGCCCGGCCAAGTAGTGCATGTTTTCACGCACTTCAGGCTTGAAATGATGGTGGTGCGCGCGCTCGTGCCCGAGGATGCCAGCCTGACCTTCTGGGCGGAGCCGGAACGTTGCCGCTGGGTGAAGCGGCGCGATCTCCACGCCCAGGCGCTGCCGAGCGTCATGCGCAAGATCATCGCGCACGGCCTCAAGGAAAGCTGACAGCGTCCCGCGAGAAGCGCGACACATACAAATCTGCGGGGCCAGTTTGCGCGATTTGCACGAAACGCGCAAACATGGCTCTGGCCGCCGCCAGCGTGCGCCCCGTCGCAAGCGAGGAATGAACGGATTGAGAAAATGGCAGATGAGAAGAAGGGCATCCTGCAGCCGGTGGACGAGGCAGCGCGCCGGCTCGGCAGATCGTTGATCCGCAGCGCGCGTTACGGTGCGCTGGGCGCCATCGAGCCGAAGGACGGCGCGCCGGCCGTCAGCCGGATAAGCCTCGCCACCGCCATCGACGGCGCGCCGGTGTTTCTGATCTCGCGATTATCAGGGCATTTCACGAATCTGGAGGCGGACGCGCGCTGCTCGATCCTAGTCGGCGAGCCGGGCAAGGGCGATCCGCTCGCCCATCCCCGCATCACGCTCATCGGCTCGGGCCGGATCATTGCGCCGGGGGATGCGCGCGATGCCGTCAAGGGCCGTTACCTGATGCGCCATCCCAAGAGCGCGCTTTATGCCGGCTTCCCGGATTTCGCATTCTGGCGCCTCGAGGTTACGCGCGCGACCCTCAATGGCGGCTTTGGCAAGGCGTACGCATTCACGCGGGCGGACGTGTTGTTGAACATTTCGGATGGCGAAGCGCTGGCGGCCATGGAGGCTGACGCGGTGGCGCACATGAATGCCGATCATCGCGATGCGGTTCAACGCTACGCCGCGCAGGCTGGCGCGGACGGCACCGGCTGGCGGCTTGCATGCATCGATCCGGAAGGCTTGGATCTCGTCCGCGGCGATGAGATCGCGCGTCTTTGGTTCGACGCGCCGCTTGCGGGACCGCAGGACCTGCGGCCCACGCTCGTAGCCCTCGCCAAGCGCTAGAGCGCTTGCAAAGCAAATGAGAGCGCTTATCGGAAAAGTGGGAACCGGTTTTCCGTCGAGAAG
>DAOKZR010000002.1:229461-366810 GCA_035325525.1 Hyphomicrobium sp.
GTCGAGAAGCGCGACCAAAGCAAATGAGAGCGCTTATCGGAAAAGTGGGAACCGGTTTTCCGTCGAGAAGCGCGACCAAAGCAAATGAGAGCGCTTATCGGAAAAGTGGGAACCGGCCCGCCGCGCGATTATCCGGCGGCTTGCGCCAGGGGCCGCTTGACGAGGCCGAGCTGGCGCTTGGCCTGTTCGCGCAGGGCGTCGATCGGCTTCAGCTTGCCCTCCGCCTCGTAATGCCAGAACGTCCAGCCGTTGCACGCAGCCTTGCCCTGCACCATGGCGCCCAGACGATGAATCGATGCCTGATTGCCCGCATGTATGAGCGAGCCGTCGGCTTTCACTTCGGCACGGATGCGCCGCCGCGGGTCGAACAGTTTCTGACCGGGTTCCAGGATTCCCAACTCGATGATCGTGCCGAAGGGAATGCGCGGCTCAGCGCGTTTCGAAGGAACCGTCTCGAGTGCCTGCGGCGTCAGGGGGGAGACGCGCGCGATACGCTCTTCGGCTGCCTTCACGTAATCCGGATCGCGCTCGATGCCGATGAAATTGCGTCCCAGCCGTTTGGCCACCGCGCCCGTCGTGCCCGTTCCGAAGAAGGGATCGAGCACCACATCGCCTTCACGCGTGCATCCGATGAGGATGCGGTGGATGAGCGCTTCCGGTTTCTGGGTGGGGTGAGCCTTGCGGCCGCCGTCGTCTTTGAGCCGCTCCGGCCCCGAGCAGATCGGGAACAGCCAGTCAGAGCGCATCTGCAAATCGTCGTTGCAGGTCTTCAGGCTTTCGTAATTGAACGTGACACGCGACTTGGCATCGCGGCCAGCCCAGATCAGGGTCTCGTGCGCGTTGGTGAAGCGCTTGCCGCGGAAATTCGGCATCGGATTGACCTTGCGCCAGATCACGTCGTTCTGAATCCAGAAGCCGAGGTCCTGCAGCGCCACGCCGAGCCGGAAAATGTTGTGATAAGAGCCGATCACCCAGACGGCTCCGTCCGGCTTCAGGACGCGGCGGCACTCCGCAAGCCAAGCGCGGCAGAAGGCATCGTAGTTAGCAAAACTTGAAAACTTGTCCCAATCGTCGTCCACGCCGTCGACGCGGGTGTTGTTGGGGCGCAGCAGCTCACCGGCGAGTTGCAGATTATAAGGCGGATCAGCGAAAACCAGGTCGACGCAGGCATCGGGCAACTTCTTCAACTCGCCAATGCAATCCCCGTTACGGATGGTATTTAGGGGCAGTGTGCCTGTACGCCGGCGGGAACCCATGAACGCTTACCTTCTACTTGACGAACGCTACTCAACGGCCGCGGGCCAACTGGGCGCTGCAGCGCCGACACCTTACTCGATCGGCGCAGCCTGCGACTAGGCGTGGAGAGAATAAATTGTAGCCAGGATTCGATCAGCAACTCGTGGCGAGCGTTCGTACGAGCCGCCGTGAATTTTCGTTGGTGTCCACAAGCCGTACAAATTGTCAAAAGTTTTAAATAAACAGCTAAGCTGGTCTTCAGACGTCGTGCGCTAATGTGTTGTCATTGAATTGCGCTGGCCGGGGGGCCGGCATTGGTGAAGACATACTTGTGGGCCGCGTATCATGGCGACGATCACCGGAACTTCCGGCAGCGATGTCATTCTTGGAAGTTCGAAGAACGATACTATCTCGGCGGGGGCCGGCGATGATTCAATTTATGCCGGCAAAGGCAACGATACGATCTATGCAGGGGAAGGAGACGACGTTGTCGATGCCGGTAGCGGCAACGATTATGTCGACGCGGGCGCAGGCAACGACACGCTGACCGGGGGCGCAGGCAATGACACGCTGATCGGCGGCGATGGCGACGATATCCTGGATGGCGGCGAGGGCAACGACAAGATCTTCGGCGGCGCGGGAGACGATCGCATATTCGCCTCCGGGGACCACGACACGATCGACGGCGGCAGCGGGACGGACTGGTACGACGCTTCGAGACTGAACTCGGGCATCACGCTCAATCTTGCCTCCGGCTATGTTTATGCTTCCGCTTCCGATAAATCGTCGATCGCCGGAATCGAGAACGTGCTTGGCACCGGGTCTGCCGACGTTCTGGTCGGCGACAGCAACGATAACGTTCTCGATGGCAACGGCGGCAATGATCGCGTCTATGGCGGCGCGGGCAACGATACATTGTCGTCGGGTAGCGGAAACTCGCAGCTCTTCGGCGAAAGCGGCAACGATACGCTGATTTACACCGTGGGCACGACCGGTTCGCAAGTCTTCGACGGCGGCACGGGCAGCGATACGCTGCAGGTCGTTCTGACGTCGGCCCAGCTCACGCAGCCGGTGATCGCCGAATTGGCGAGCTTCAGTTCCTACGCCGCCAACATCCAGCCGGGAGATCTGCCATTCAAGTTCGAGGCCATCGGCGATCTCAGCATTTCGGGGACTGAGAGCATCAGGCTCATCATCGACGGCGTCGAGACGCCGCTCGATTCTCTCTTCAACAAGGCGCCGGTCATCGATCCCGCTTCCGACAGCGCGCTGACGGTTGCGCACAATCATGCCGTGAGTGGCGCGGTCGTCGCGTCCGATGCCAACGGCGATACGCTGACATATGGGATCCTGTCCGATGCCGCGCACGGCTCAGTGAGCCTCGGTGCAACAACAGGCCGCTACATCTATCAGGCCGGCGACTACGTCGGCTCAGACAGCTTCACGGTCCGCGTCTTGGATAGCCGCGGCGGCTATGCCGATCATACCGTCACGATTGGCCTTACCAACGAGGCTCCCCTGTTCACGAACGCCGACGGTGAACTGCTCAGCGTCGTCCATGGGCAATCCGTTGCCGGTTCCCTCGGCGCGAGCGATGCGGATGGCGACAACTACGCGTTCTCGATCACGACCGGCCCCGAGCATGGCACGCTCATCTTCACGGACGACACCGGAAGCTATATCTACACGGCCGATGATTATGTCGGCGCCGACAGCTTCACAGTGCGTGTCTCCGACGGCCATGGCGGTTTCTCCGACCGCACTATTCAAGTTGCCGCGACCAATGAGGGACCGCAGATCGATGCGGCGGCATCAAGCGGTTTCTTCTCCGTCTACTACGATGAAACGGCTAGCGGCAGCGTGGTTGCGACCGACGCCGATGGCGACCAGGTCACCTATACGCTCAAGTCCGGTCCTGCCCATGGCGCGGTTCATGTCGATGCTGACGGCAACTTCACGTTCATCGCGCAGGATTATGCGGGAACGGACAGCTTCGTCATGACGGCATCCGACGGCCATGGCGGCAGTGTGGACCACACGGTCCAGTTCGGCGTCATCGGCACGCTGGACGCGAGCGCCTCTTCGGCCGCGATCAATGTCAATCTCGGCTCGGGCGTGGGCACCAACGTAGACACGGGCAAGCTGCCCTGGGCCGTTAACGTCACGGGATCGGCGTTCAATGACGTGATCTTCGGCGACGGACGCACGAACGTATTGTTCGGCGGCGAGGGCAACGACGAGCTTCACGGCGCGGGCGGAAACGACCGTCTGATCGGCGGCAACGGCGATGACAAGCTGTTCGGCGAAGACGGCAACGACCGCATGTTCGGCGGCGATGGCAAGGATGCGTTGAACGGCGGCGCCGGCAACGACGAGATGCATGGTGGCGCGGGTAACGACGGATTCTTCGGGGGTGGCGGCAACGACGTCATCTTCGGCGAAGACGGCGACGATCGCATCTACGGCGATGGCGGCGACGACATCATACATGGTGGCCGTGGCAGCGATATCATGACGGGCGCCGGGTTCAACAATGGCGGTGCCAAGGGCGCCAACACGTATGTGTGGCATACCGCCGATATCGGCACGGGCCTCGATCACATCACCGACTTTGGCGTCGGCGACAGGCTCGACTTCAGCGACCTGCAGCTGCCCCACGACCTGTCGTTGGCCGATGCCGTGCGTGTAACCGACACCACCGCGGGCCTCCTGGTATCTGTCGATATGGGTAGCGGCTCAGGATTTGTCGACGTGGTGATCCTCGACAACGTGCATGGCTTGACGGTCGACGATCTCGATCACAATGGCGCCATTACGGTTTAGCGGCCGGGCACAGCCTCGGCATCGCGTTCCGGATCGTCGAAGGCGAGCGTAATCACTGCGGCCCGCCCGCCAGGAGGTTTCCAAGAATGGTTCACGTTCCGAGGATGACGGTTTTGGATTTGGCCGATGGCGCATATGACGCGGCGCGCTATCTGCTTGCGGGAGCCTTCTATGCGGTCATTGTCGGTTTGGCCGGTTTGCTGGCGGTGAAAGGCGCGCTGGCTCTTGCCGATGCCGGCCTTCCCGCGCTGTCCGCCAGCGTTTTCGCGAGATCCGATCGCGCGCCTCTTCCCGCCCTTCCGGCTCCCACGCGGGACGCTGAGCCTGCGGGCAAGAGCGCGGCGGTGAGCAGCGGGCGGATTGCCGATTCGAAAATCGCGCGCGGCCGGAGCGCAGCTTACTGATCGACCCGAAACCTCAGCCTGCGATCCTGGAGAAATCCGCGACCGTCTGCGTGGCGGCGCGGATCTCCGAAAGCATCTTGAGGCGGTTCTCGCGGATCCTGGGATCGTGCGCATTGACGAGGATCTTGTCGAAGAAGGCGTCAACTGCGGGGCGCAACTCGGCGAGCGCGCGCATGGCGCCGGCGAAATTCTCCACGTTGATGGCGGCGACCGTGTCCTGCTTCACGCCCTCGATGGCTGCGGCGAGCGCGGTCTCTTCCTTCTCCTCGAGAAGCGCAAGATCGTAGGTGCCGGCATAGGAGCGCTTGTCTTTCTTTTCCTCGATGGCGAGGATGTTGGCGGCGCGTTTCACGCCCGCAACCAGGTTTGCGCCATCGTCGGTTTTGAGGAACGCATCGAGCGCCTCCACGCGGCGGACGATCAGCGCCAGATCATCCTGGCCGCCAAGCGAGAACACGGCGTCGATGAGATCGTAACGCGCGCCCTTGTCCTTGAGGTACACCTTCAAGCGGTCGGCGAAGAAATCGAGAAGGTCCAGTGCTGTCGCGCAGACCTGTTCGCCATGCCAGTGCGCGGTAGGGCGAGCAGGCGATGCCGGAGCATCCACGCCAGACTTGCTTGCTGTTTCCTGCCGCTTTTGCGCGAGCGCGTCTTGCAAGCGAGTCAATTGCTCGTCGCAATATTTGACGAGCGGCACTCTCAGATCGTTCTCGATCACGATGCGGATCACGCCCAACGCGGCGCGGCGCAACTGATAAGGATCGCCGGAGCCCGTCGGCTTCTCGCCGATTGCCCAGAAGCCGGCCAGCGTGTCGAGTTTATCGGCCAGCGCCACGGCGATCGCGACGGCGTCGCCTTGATCTGCGCGCGGGACCGTGTCGGCCGGCCCCTTGGGCTTGTAGTGCAGCTCGATGGCGCGTGCGATCTCGGGCTTTGCGCCCGCTTTCTCGGCATAGTTGCGGCCCATCAGGCCCTGGAGTTCGGGGAACTCGCCGACCATGCCGGAGACCAGATCGGCCTTGCAGAGTTGCGCGGCGCGGCGCGCATCTTGTGGATTGGCATCGACCGCGCCCGCGATCTGGTATGCCAGCTCGGCGATCCGCTCGACACGATCCTTCTGGCTGCCGAGCTTCTCATGGAAGGTAATGCCCGAGAGCTGGCTTGCCATCTCGTCCAGCGGACGCTTGAGATCCTGATCCCAGAAGAACTTTGCATCCGAGAGGCGCGCGCGGATGACTTTCTCGTTGCCTGAGACGATCTGCGTGCCGCCATCCTCAGCGACGAGGTTCGACACCAGCAGGAACCGGTTCGCGAGCCGCTTGGTCTTGGGGTCGCGCAGCGAGAAACACTTCTGATGCGTCTTCATCGACGTCGTCAGGCATTCCCCAGGCGCCGACAGGAACTCTTCATCGAACTTGCCCATCAGAACCACGGGCCATTCGGTCAAGCCAGCGTTTTCAGCCAACAGCGCCTCGTCCTCGACGAGTTCGAGCTTGGCCGCCTTGGCGAGCGCCTTGGCCTGCTCCGCGATGAGACTCGCACGGCGCGCAGGATCGAGCACGACCTTGTTCTTGTCGAGCTTGCCTTCGTAGTCGGCGAAAGTCCTGGCCGTGAAGGCGCCCGGCGCGAGAAACCGATGGCCGCGCGTTTCATCGCCAGCCGAAAGCCCGGCGATCTGGATGGGTACGACCTTGCCGCCGAGCACGCACAGGATCGATTGCAGCGGCCTCACCCACTGGAAGGCGCCGGAGCCCCATCGCATGGACTTGGGCCAAGGGAACTTGTTCAGCGTCTCGACGACCGTCTCTGCGACGATGTCTTTAGCCTCGCGGCCCGGCCTTTCAATTCGAGCGACGTAGTAGTCGCCTTTCTTTTCATCCTTGACGATCTCGGCGTCCGCCACGCTTGCAAGCCCGGCCGCCTTCAGGAAGCCGGCGAGGGCTTGCTCGGGCGCGCCAACGCGCGGCCCCTTGCGTTCCTCCAAGATTCCCGGCGACTTGGCAGGAACCTTTTCGATCACCAGGGCGAGCCGCCGCGGCGTCGAGAAACAACGTGCGGCACCTGCTTCCAAGCCGCGCGATTTCAAGCCCTCGGTGACGAGACGCTCCAAATCCTCGGCCGCGCGCAACTGCATGCGGGCTGGAATTTCCTCGGAGAAGAGTTCAAGCAGGAGTTCAGACATTCGGGGCCAATCAGAAATGCGAAATGGAACCTTACCCCTCATGCCAGTCGAAAGGGGAAGCGGAAGCAGAGCGCGATCGCAACGGCGCGCTCCGATATGACGACGCTTCCCGCACGCCCAAGCGCGCGGGAAGCTGTGTTCCGGTTACTGAGCCGGGGCCGGAGCGGACGGGATTTCCTCGGCCGGCACATCGCCAGCAGGTGCATGCTCAACCGATGCGTCGGTCTGTCCGTCGGCCGCCCCGTCCGCAGGCGCGGGATCTTCCGGCGTCGTCGCCTCGGCTGGAGGCTCGCCCGCGGGCGCGTCGGCGGAATCGTCAGCAGGCGGCGGCTCGTCGGTTGCGGGCGCGCCCTCCTCTACGGGTGCAGCAGGTTCTTCCGATGTGGCCGCGGCGTCCCCGGGCGCGGTTTCGGCCGCCGGTACGGGTTCGTCGGCGGCGGATTTTTCGCTTGTCGCCGGGCTCGCCTCCTCGGCCACAGGGGCGGCCACAGGTTCAGCCGCAGGGGTTGCCATTTCGGCCTTGCCGGTAAAGCGCGAGCCGATGTCGTCCAGTGCGCCGGTGAAGCCCAGATAGCCCAGACCGATGACGAGCATCGCCACGAACATGCGGAAAATCGCACGCTGCTTGTTCAGCATCAGGTACCCCGCCGCAAACAGCGGCACGAAGGTAATGAGCAGGCCAATGATCGTATTTTCGTTCACGCGCGTCCTCCTTCAGTGTTGAGCCATGCGCCGCAGCAGGCCTTGGCCAACTCGCGGACACGCAGGATGTAGCTCTGCCGCTCCGTGACCGAGATCACGCCACGGGCATCGAGCAGGTTGAAAACATGGGAAGCCTTGATGCACTGGTCGTAGGCGGGCAGGGCAAGAAGATGCTTGTCGCCTCCCGTTCCCTTGTCGAGCAGGGCCTTGCACTCTGCTTCCGCGTCCTTGAAGTGCTGAAGAAGCATGTCGGTATTGGCGTGCTCGAAGTTGAAGCGTGAATACTCCTGCTCGGCCTGCAGGAACACGTCTGCGTAGGTCAGCTTGCGCGCATCGTTTCGGCCGTTGAAGTTGAGGTCGAAGACCCGATCGACACCCTGCACGTACATCGCAAGCCGCTCGAGGCCGTAGGTGATCTCGCACGAGACCGGGTTGCAATCGTAACCGCCAACCTGCTGGAAGTAGGTGAACTGCGAGACCTCCATGCCGTTGCACCAGACCTCCCAGCCCAGCCCCCAGGCGCCCAGAGTCGGGCTTTCCCAGTCGTCTTCGACGAAGCGGATGTCGTTAAGCGACGTGTCGATGCCGATGGCATCCAGGCTCTGCAGGTACAGGTCCTGAATGTTGGCCGGCGAGGGCTTCATGATGACCTGGAACTGATAATAGTGCTGCAGGCGGTTGGGGTTCTCGCCGTAGCGGCCATCCTTGGGCCGGCGCGAGGGCTGGACGTAGGCTGCCGCCCAGGGCTTGGGGCCAAGCGCCCGCAGCGTGGTTGCCGGGTGGAAAGTGCCCGCGCCAACTTCCATGTCGTAGGGTTGAAGTACGACGCAGCCCTGGGCGCCCCAGAACTTCTGCAGCGTCAGGATCAGGTCCTGGAAGGATTCGTGCGGGCGCAGTCCCTCCGCGGCCGCAGCCGCGCTGGCGGTTTGCTTGCTGCCGGGGACGCTGGAAGTCTTGGTGGTGGCCTTGGCGGCCGTCTTGGTCGGCATAATCCGTGTGCTCGGCGTTGCGTGAATTGGCGCGCAATATACGTGTTCTTGTGGCCTTGTCACCGGCTCTAAGACGCGGCAAGGGGTACCAAGGGCCAAGTATATGGACGGGCGCTCGGGCGGCTTGCAAGGCGCGCCCTCAACGGCCCGCTCTCACTCTTCGGAAATGCGTTAATGGTCCGGACGTGTTCAACGCCGGCAATGCCTGCGATCGCCTTTCAGGCGCCTTTCTTGGGCCGGTAGGCGCCAGCTTGCTCATCCCATTCCAGGCCGCCGAGGTTCTTGGGCTCGTTGGCGTGCGCGGCAGCTTCCCGCTTCCAGCGCTCGACATCGGACTTGGCGGGTTTCTGCGCCTGCTCGATCAACTTGGCGAACAGCTTGTAGCCGGCGTAAACGCCAGCGCCCGCGATGGCGAGAACGATCAATGGTGGCATGGCGTTAGCCTCGTAAGTATCGCGCGTCAAAGTGCGTCCAACCTTATAGGATCAAAGGCCATAACGCGACCACATCGCGCGCGTTTCCATAGCCGACACCAGATCATCGGCAAAAGCAAGGCTGGCGTTTGCGGGTACTTCCAGGCCTGCCGTTGCGCACAGAACCCTCGGCGTCATGCGCCTCAGCCGCCCCAACAGGCCGGTTTTGGCGGGTTCGACGACCTGCAACCGAACGTCGGGGCCATGCACCTCGCGCATCTTAGTGCGCACATCGCTGATCCCGTCGATAAGGCCAAGTTCCGCGGCCTTCGGCCCCGACCAGAACGCGCCCGAAAATAGCTCCGCATCCGGGGCCCTGAGCTTGCCGGCGCGGCGTTCTTTCACAAGGCCGATGAAGACGTCATGCACGTCGCGCTGGATGGCCTGCAGGCGCGCAACGTCCTCAGGCTTTTCGGGCAGAAACGGATCGAGCGTGCTCTTGGAGAGGCCTGCGGTATAAACTCGCCGTTCGATGCCGAGTTTCCCGATCGCGTCGACGAAGCCGAAGCTTGCGGAGATCACGCCGATCGAGCCGACGATGGAAGAGGGGTCGGCGTAGATTTCATCGCCGCTGATGGCGAGGAAATATCCGCCGGAGGCGGCCACGTCCTCGCAGAAGACGTAGACCTTCTTGCCCTTCTCCTCGGCAAGCTGCCGGATGCGCTTGAAGATCAGATTGGATTGCACCGGCGAGCCGCCGGGCGAGTTGATTACGACCGCGACGGAAGGCAGCTTGGATAGATTGAATGCCTTCTCGACGGCGCCTGCGACGCTCGCGATCGCAAGCCCTGGGCGCAGTGGGGTCACCATGCCGACGGGACCGTAGAAGCGAAGGACAGGAACAACGGATCTCAGTGAAAAGGGCCACATGCGTGAAGGGGCTCCCCGATTGCGCGCGCAGCAGGACCGGCTGCGGCATCTGCCGAATTAGTTGTGCAAGGCGAATGTGTCCAGCTATTGGTTCAATTCCCGGAGCCCGGAGCTAAATCTCGAGCGCCGCACCCTGGCGAAGTATGGCGTTGGCCGATGGCAGAAAGGCGTTGCCTTCCCCGTGGAGCACGATGCCGGGTCTCAGGCTGAGGGGGGCTCGCGATCCCTTTATGCCTTCGACGATCACGCGGATCGCGCTTTGGCCGGCACGGGGGAAAACCGGAAAGACGACCAGGGCTCCGAAGCGCGGCGCCATGAGTGAGAGGATCGCTTCCAGCGCGTCTGCCTTGTGGATCATCGTGGCGCGTCCGGATGGGCGCACCATGCGGGCCATGAAACGAACCCAATCCTCCAGGCTGTCCGCCGGCATAGCGTGTGCTCCCGATTTGAACGGATCGCGCGCAGGTGTCCCTGCGGTGTCATCGTGATAAGGCGGGTTGGCGACACACTGATCGAAACTGTCGGCCGCAAGGCCAAGGCTGCCGAGCGTGACCGCCGGCGAGGTGACGCTCGCGCTTACCGCCCTGACACGGCTTCCCAGTCCATTGGCGGCGACATTCTCCGCCGCAAGCCTGGCCAGCGCACCCTCGCGCTCCAAAAGCACGACGCTGAGGTTGGCAAGCCGGGCGGCAGCGCAAAGGCCCACCGTGCCGGCGCCCGCTCCGACGTCGAGCAATTTGTGAGGGCCCTCCGGCGCAGGCCGTACGGCGGCTGCCAGCAGAACGGCATCCACGCCCGCCCGGTAACCGTGACGGGGCTGGCGAATCGTGAGTTTGCCGCCCAGGAAAACATCCTCGGACACCGGGAAGAAAGTGGGCGGCACGTCAGTCTGGCTCATGAATGTGGTCTTCCAGGCCGGCATTCGTCATGACAAAAACAGCCCTATCATATTGCTCGCTCGCCACCATGAGCCGGGATTGTATCGTGTGCAGCCAGAACAGAACATGACTCGTATGCTGGTCAAACACATCGTACGCAACTCCGGCATCATCGAGCAGTGCACGGATGAAGCTGAGCAGGACTGGGTCGTTGGTTCTGACAAGCTCACGCATCAAAGTCCCCTGCCGGGGCAGCCCGCGCGCTTGCGCCACAGCTCCGGACTGTTCAACGGCAACGGGAGCCAGTATATCCGTTACACGCAATCGGACAGAGAACTTTTGGGGACTTGCTTTTGGGTCGCGTCATATCAATAGGGGAAGCGCGCGAGAGCGCCGATCTCCAGCCGCTCCTCGACATCGTCGCCGAGGATATGCAGGCAATCAATCGCATCATCCTCGACAAGGCGGTCTCCGACGTCGAGATGATCCCTGAGCTCGCGCATCATCTCATCGATTCGGGCGGCAAACGCCTGCGTCCGATGTTAACTATCGCGGCGGCCAAACTCGTGGGCTACGGCGGCTCGGGCCATATCAGGGTCGCGTCCGCCGTGGAGTTCATGCATACCGCCACGCTGCTTCACGACGATGTCGTGGACGAGAGCGCAACGCGGCGCGGGCGCAAGACGGCACGGATGATCTGGGGCAACCAGGCGAGCGTGCTGGTGGGCGACTTCCTGCTCGGCCAGGCGTTCCGTATGCTGGTCGAGGTCGGATCGCTTCCCGTGCTCAAGATCATGTCGAACGCCGCAGCCATCATCGCCGAAGGCGAGGTCATGCAGCTTGCCGCCGCCAAGAACACCGCGACGACCGAAGACGAATATCTCGCGATCATCAATGCCAAGACGGCTGCGTTGTTCTCGGCCGCCTCCGAGGTCTCTCCCGCACTCGCCAACCGTGCGGCCGACGAACAGAGCGCCCTCAAATCTTACGGGAGAAATCTGGGCCTCGCCTTCCAGCTTGTCGATGATGCCCTCGATTACGCGGGCGACAGTGCGCGCCTTGGCAAATCGACGGGTGACGATTTCAGGGAAGGCAAAATCACGCTGCCCGTCATCTTGTCGTTCCGGCGCGGCTCCAGCAAGGAGCGCGAATTCTGGAACCGCACGATCGTCGAAGGCGATATCAAGGACGGCGACCTGGAGCACGCCGTTTCGCTGATGAAGCGCCACAAGGCGATCGAGGCGACTCTCGAAAGGGCGCGGTCCTACGGCGCCATCGCGCGCGATGCGCTCGCCATCTTCCCCGAAAGCCGCGAGAAGGCCGCGCTCGAGAAGGTCATATCGTTCTGCGTGAATCGTAGCCACTGAAAGGCGGACTGCGGTCAGCGCAGGCTCGTGGCGCGGATCCACCACTGCGGGTGAATTTCAGCAAGCATCGAAGCGGCGGCCTGTGCGTCGGCCTGCTTCTCGAAGAGGGCGAAGCATGTCGGGCCTGCGCCGGACATGCGCACCAGCACAGCCCGCGGACACGCTGAAAGAGCCGCCAGCACATCGTCTAGGGCGGGCATGGTCTTGCGCGCGGGCGCCTCCAGAACGTTGTGGCCGTCGCGCGCCGCAGCAACGATATCGCGGGCCTGCGGCAGCCGCGTCGCCGTGGGCACCCAAGGGGCGTCATCAGTCAAAGGTTCGGCGTTGAGCGCGCCAAACACCTGCGCGGTCTTGTCAGGCGGGACCGCGATGAGCGGATTTGCAATCACGGCGGGGATGGCCGCCTTGCCGTTTCGGACGATCGGATGAACCTTCTCGCCAAATCCGGTCATCCACGACAGCGTCGCCTGCAGGCAGACAGGTACGTCCGCGCCGAGCTTCAAAGCGAGCGAGATCCAATCGATGTCGGCGCGATCGCGATTGGCTCGCTTGATTGCGCGCATCAGGGCGGCGGCGTCTGCCGATCCTCCGCCGATGCCGGCGGCAACGGGCAGGTTCTTCTCCAGGTGCACCGCGCCAAGCTGCAGATCGGGTGCCTGACGCTCTATCAGCCGGAGCGTCGTTTCAGCGAGATTGGCGCCAGCGATGGATGAGGCGAAAGGGCCCGAGGTCGTTACGGCCACGGGCTTTGCGGTATCGAGGGTGACGATGTCGCCGGTATCGGTGGAGAATGCAACCAGGCTGCGCAACTGGTGGAAGCCGTCAGCGCGCCGGCCGAGAACCTCCAGGGTCAGGTTCACTTTGGCCGGAGCAAATTCGCAGATAGCTGTCATGGCCGCGGCATCCCTCTTGCGCCACGCGGAAACGGGCGCCGATCGCGCCCGTTTGGAATCTGACCGGCGGCGGGCAAGGGTTACTCCACGACCCGCTTCTGCGGAACGGCCTTGTTCTCGGTGCGGCGGCGCCCAGTATCGGTTCGCTGCGCCTCGGTATTCTGGCCGGATCGCTTGGCCTCCGCCTTGGTCGGCAAGCCGTTGGCAAGCTTAGTCTTTATCTTCTCGACGTCCTCGGGCTCCGGATTGAGGGTGAGCGCCTGGCTCCACTGGAAGCGTGCTTCCTGGAAGCGGCCGACCTGCCAGTAGGCGTCGCCGAGATGATCGTTCAACGTGGCGTCTTCCGGCTTGATTTCCACGGCGCGCTCCAGATAGCGCACGGCTTCCTTGTAGTTGCCGCGCTTGTAGTGAGCCCAGCCAAGGCTATCGACGATATAGCCGTCGTCCGGCTTCAGCGCGACGGCCTTCTCGATCAGTTTCATGCCTTCCTTCATGTTGCGGCCCTGATCGATCCAAGAATAGCCAAGGTAGTTGAGGATCAGCGCCTGATCGGGCGCCAGCGCCAGGGCGCGCTTGAGATCGGCTTCCGCCGCCGGCCAATTCTTCATGCGCTCGTATGAGGTGCCGCGCGCGTAAAAGTAGGTCCAATCCCGGTTATCCGGCTTTCCGATCAGATTGATGGCCCGGGTGAAATAGCCCACAGCGTCGGCGTAGCGCTTACGTGAGCGCATGATGTTGCCGAGTGCTTCGAGAGGACGGATATCCCGCGGGTGCTTCTTGGCAAGATCATCGAGGATCGCCTGCGCCTCGTCGGGGCGGTCGAGCGAGTTCAGATTGAACGCCTTGCGGATGTCGATGGCTGTCTGGAGCGCCGAGCCCTTTGGAATCCTGTCGTAAGTGGCGATCGCCTCGTCGTAGCGCTGAGCCTGTTCCTGCGCGCTGGCAAGCGCGGCCAGCGCGAAAGCATGGTCGGGCTTAGCGTAAAGCGCCAGCTGCAGATAGATCGTACCCAGGCTCACGCCGCCTTCGCCTGTCAGCGCCTCGCCCAGGCCATAGAACACTTCGGCAAGACCTTCGGGTGCGCTGTTGATCAGCAGTGCGATCTTATTCTTCTTGTTGATCTCCTCGCGCAGTTCCTTGGCCAGCGGATGCGGCTCGCCCTGGGATTTCTCGAACTGATCGTTCAAGATCGTGTTAGCCAGCTTGTAGTCGCCGTAATGGGCGGCGTGCCGTGAATAGGCGAGCGCCGTGCGCAGCGTGCGGCTGTCCTGCTTGAACATGCGCTGGAACGACGTGCGCGCGATATCCTTCTTGCCGATGATGTCCGCCATCAGGCCACGGTGGTAGCGAAGGTAGAACTGCGCCCACTCGGGCTGCTTTTGCAGATCGACGGCAGCAAGCGCACCATCGACATCTCCGGCGGCAAGCTTCGTCCATCCGCGCGCGATTGCGCTGGTGAGTTCCCCGATGGGGTTCTCGGATGCGGCCCTGAATTGCTCGTCGGCCTTGACGAACTCGCCCTGCTTGAAGGCGTGTACGCCCAGCAGGAAGCGCGACATGCGATGGGAAGGCTGGCTGGCCGCGAGCCGCTCCGCCAGAGGCAGGGCAGCTTCCCAGTTGCCTGCCATGATTTCCATTTGGAAAGCCTGCTCGAGGATTATCTCGTTGCTGGGATCCTTGTCGAGCGCACGCAAGTAGAACTCCGCCGCGCTGTCGACCTCCTGCTGGCTCTTTGCAAAGCGCCCGGCGAGGTAATTTCCAAGCAAGGAATGCGTTTCGATACCCTCTTGAGGTGAGCGGGCAGGCGCCTGAGCGACCATGGCTGCAAGGGCAGAAACGCCCAGTCCGATCACGAAAACGCGTCCAAGGCGCAGGCGCATGAGCAATATCCTTGATAGTCCCCGGACGAACCCGGTCCGACGGAGCGCAACTCTAGCAAGAGTGCGGGAGCTTTGGCGACCCGCTTCGCATTAAAAACCCGCAAGAAAATGAAGCCGCAGGTAAATTCAATTGTGCATGGTCTTCTGAATCTCTGAGCCAGTCTGCTGCCGCGCCCCTTTTAGCGCCGCTTGGGCGGCAAGGCTGTTGCACTTTCATCGCAATGGGCGCGCCATTCGTCGCGCTCTCGATTGCGTCGCGTTGGCGGCATTGTCGGCCGTCCGTCGCGCAGGCAGTGCGCAAATTGGCCGGCCGCGCGCGCCCAATCCGCGCAGGTCTTGCCAGCCGGAAATTCACGGCGATCGCGCACGCCGCACGGATGTTTTTCAAGTAGCGCCAGCGCGGCGGCGCGCCCAGCCTCTATATGCCCGAATTACATGCCGGAATAATTGGGGCCGCCGCCGCCCTCGGGGCAGGTCCACGTGATGTTCTGCGCCGGATCCTTGATATCGCAGGTTTTACAGTGCACGCAGTTTTGCGCGTTGATTTGGAAACGCGGGTTGTTCTTGTCGTCGAGGACGATTTCGTACACCGCCGCCGGACAATAGCGCTGCGCGGGCTCGGCATAGTCGGGCAGGTTCTCCATCACCGGGATGGCGGGATCGGCGAGCTTCAGGTGGACAGGCTGATCTTCCTCATGATTGGTGCCCGAAAATGAGACGTTGGTGAGCCGGTCGAAGGTGAGTTTGCCATCGGGTTTGGGATAGGCGATCGGCTTGAACCGTTTGGCCTTTCCGGTCGCCTCGGCGTCCGTCTTGCCGTGCTTCAAGGTGTAACCGAGCCCGCCGGGAAACACGGTGTTGAGCCACATGTCGACCCCGCCGAGCGCGACGCCGAGCCACGTCCCGTGCTTCGACCAGAATGGTTTGACGTTCCTCACACGCTTCAGATCGGCAGCGATCTCGCCGCCTCGCACGGACGCCTCGTAGGCGGTGAGTTTGTCGTGGGCGCGCCCTTCTTCGATGGCCGCGAACGCCGCCTCGGCCGCCGCGATGCCGGACAGTATGGCATTATGCGACCCCTTGATGCGGGGCACATTGACCATGCCGGCCGCACAACCCATCAGCGCGCCGCCGGGGAAGATCAGATCGGGCATGGATTGCCAGCCGCCTTCGGTGATGGCACGCGCACCGTAGCCAATGCGCTTGCCGCCCTCGAACATGCCGCGGATCGAAGGATGCGTCTTGAAGCGCTGGAATTCCTCGTAGGGTGACAGGTACGGGTTCTCGTAGTTGAGATGGACGACGAAGCCCACCGCGACGAGATTGTCGCCGTAGTGATAGAGAAACGAGCCGCCGCCGGTGCGCCAATCGAGTGGCCAACCGAACGAATGCTGGACCAGGCCGCGGCGGTGTTTCTCGGGCGCGACCTGCCAGAGTTCCTTGAGGCCGATGCCGTATTTCTGAGGCTGGTGGCCAGCGTCGAGTTTGAACCTTGCGACGAGTTGCTTCGTCAGAGAGCCGCGCGCGCCTTCGCCGATGAGCGTATATTTGCCGCGAAGCTCCATGCCGCGAACAAAAGAGTCCTTCGGTTCGCCGTCACGGCCGACGCCCATGTCGCCGGTCGCCACGCCTACGACCGCGCCTTTATCGTCGTAGAGAACTTCAACCGCCGCGAAACCGGGATAGACTTCCACCCCCAACTCCGCCGCCTGCTCTCCCAGCCATCTGCAGAGCGCGCCCAGGCTCACGATGTAGTTGCCGTGATTTTTCATCAGCGGCGGCATCGGCCAGTTGGGGAGCTTCATGTCCCCGGCCGGCCCCAGGACCAGAAAGCGGTCTTCCTCGACGAGGGTATCGACCGGAGCCCCCTTCTCTTTCCAATCGGGAATGAGGCGGTTGAGGCCGACGGGGTCGATGACGGCGCCCGAAAGAATATGTGCGCCGACCTCCGAGCCCTTCTCCAGCACGACGACGGAAATATCCTTGCCGGCGGCGGCCGCGAGCTGTTTCAACCGGATGGCGGCTGCCAAGCCCGCGGGACCCGCCCCTACGATCACGCAGTCGAACTCCATTGCCTCCCGCGGCGGCAGGCTGGCGCCAGTCGTTGCCATTACCGATCGATCCTTTTTGCGTTTTCGGCTTTTCGATTAGGGTCCCCACCTGGATGCGTCAAGCTGCCATTAACCCGCACAGAGGCCGGTGTCGTGCGCATATCGGCACACGTGAGGCGTGCAATCGCTGGCGTGCTCCGTTAGGGTCCCGTTTCATGACGCGTGAGCTGACCATGGACGAGATCCTCAGCCTGATCGACTGGCAACGATCGATGGGCGTGGACTGCGCCATTGCAGGCGAGCCGACCGATTGGCTGGAGCAGGGGGCCGCCGCGCCGGGATACGGCTTTGCCTGGCCCGCGCGAGCGCCCGGTCCGGCATCCGGTCCGGCATCCGGCCCGGCATCTGGTCGGGCGGCTGGCGACGAGCGGCCGAGGGGCTCGTGGGCCGGCGGCGCACCGGACCACGAGACCGGCGGCGCTGCATCCCGGCCTGCCACACGCGGTTCATCCGGCGTCGAGGTCCCCGTACCGGCACTGCAGCGTTCTGCGACGCAGTTTGCGAGCCGGCCTGCCACACCCTTGGCGCCCAGTGCCGCCGAGACCGAGGCGCGGCGAGCGTCGCGGCAGGCGTCGACGTTGGAGGCGCTCGAGAAGGCGCTTCGGGATTTCGACGGTTGCGGTTTGAAGGCGACGGCCACCAACCTATGCTTCTATCGCGGCGCTCCGCAGGCCCGGCTCATGCTGATCGGGGAAGCTCCCGGACGGGACGAAGATTTGGCGGGCAAGCCCTTTGTCGGGCGCGCCGGGCAACTCCTCGACAAGATGCTGGCTGCCATCGGTCTCGATGAGAGCCAAGTGCATATCACCAATATTGTCTATTGGCGTCCGCCGGGAAACCGCACGCCGACGCCACAGGAGGCTCTCGCGTGCCGGCCATTCCTGGAACGTCAGATGGAACTCGTCAGACCCGATGCCGTCGTTGTGCTGGGTGGCGCGGCTGCGAAGGAAGTTTTTGCCGTCACCGACGGCATCATGCGGCTCAGAGGCAAATGGCGGCAGATCAAGATCGGCGAACGCCTCGTGCCTGCCGTTGCAACGCTGCATCCTGCCTATCTGCTGCGCACGCCAGCCGCCAAACAGCTCGCCTGGGCGGATCTGTTATCGGTGAAGTCGAAGTTGGCCGAGTGCAGTTAGCCTGTTTTCAACCATCCGCGTTTTTTGAGTGTCGCGCGTTCAATTTCTGGCGCGATGCTTCGGATTTTAACCATCGGCTTAAGCGGGTGGATGGCTGCGAAGGGTATCGTCAAGGCAATTGCAGTCCGGACGATCCGGAAGCGGATCGGAGCGTTTGAGAAGGTGTTGCCCATGAGAAGCGGTCTTGTATATCTGCGCCCCTGGCGTCTGGCTTATGTTCGCCAAGTCGGTCCATATGAGACGACCATTCCTGAAGCATGGGACATGATGCTCGGCTGGCTGGAAAAAAACGGCTTCAGCTCGCCTATTGGCCGCGGCTTTGGCCTGATGCGCGACAGCGCCAAGGTCGTGGGCGCGGACAACTGCCGTTATGACGCCTGTGTGGATCTCAATCCGCTGTTTGAGGAGCGCGCGATACGTGAGCTTGGCGCGCAGACGTTGCCCGGCGGATCTTATCTGCGGATGCGCAACGTCGGCAGTTATGGGGATTTGTGCACGAGCCTCATGGCCTTGCACGACAGCTTCCAAGCCCCGTCGGGTCTCCAGCTCGACGAACGCCGCCCGCTGGTGACGATCTATCTCGATGATCCGCGCCACTTCGGCGCGGAGGATTTGCGCGCCGACGTCTGCGTTCCCGTAAGCGCGCGGGTCGGCCGTCACGAAGATGCAGGGCTGATAGCGGCCTGATCGAGGCAGACCGGTGCGTGCCGGGGCCGGGGGTGATGGCGCGCGGTCTGGACATGACATGCGCCGGCATTTCACAATGCCGGTGCATTTTCATTTTCCCCGCGCAAAGGTTCGCCATGGCCGGCATTGATGAGACCCGCTCTTTCGTCCCCGTCCGTATTGCCGTGCTGACGATGTCGGACACGCGCTCAGCAGGCGAGGACACGTCGGGGGACCTGCTCGTCGAGCGGCTTCAGGGTGCGGGGCACGTTCTGGCGGATCGCGCCATTCTCAAGGACGATGCAGCCGCTATCCGCGCCAAGGTGGAAGGTTGGATCACTGATCCGAATGTCGATTGCGTCATCACTACGGGCGGCACCGGCTTCACGGGGCGTGACGTAACCCCGGAGGCCGTGAAACCTCTCTTCGAAAAGGACATCGAGGGCTTCGCAATCCTGTTCCACATGCTGTCCTATGCCAAGGTCGCGACGTCCACGATCCAGTCGCGGGCCTGCGCCGGAGTAGCGCATGGCACCTACATCTTCTGCCTGCCCGGCTCGCCCGGGGCCTGCCGTGACGCATGGGATGGCATCCTTGTGCACCAGCTCGACCTGCGTCACCGCCCCTGCAACTTCGTCGAAATCATGCCCCGGCTTGAGGAGCATCGCCGCAGCACGTCGTAACCTTCCTGATCCCTCGCACGGGCGGCGTGATTTCGACTGGCCGGATCCCGAGAGGCGGGGCGTGCGCAATCGGCGCCGCCGCCTTGACTTTCAGCGCGCCGCATGCGCTTTTCCGCCTCGATTTCCAGGAAACCTTTGGTACGACACGAGGGCCCCATGGCCGAGGCCAAGCTACACCGCTATCGCTCACACACTTGTGGAGCGCTCAGACAAACCGACAACGGCAAGACCGCTCGCCTTTCGGGCTGGGTGCATCGCGTGCGCGACCACGGCGGCGTGCTGTTCATCGACCTGCGTGACCACTACGGCATTACCCAGGTTGTGGCCGATCCCGACAGCAAGGCCTTCAAAACCGCCGAGACGGTGCGCTCCGAGTGGGTGATCCGGGTCGACGGGATAGTGCGCGACCGCCCTGAGGGTACGACCAACGAGGACCTGCCCACCGGCCACATCGAAATTTACGCGACCGAAATCGAAGTTCTTTCCCAGGCGAAAGAGCTTCCTGTTCCCGTGTTCGGAGAACCCGATTATCCGGAAGACCTGCGCCTCCAGTATCGTTTCCTCGATCTGCGCCGCGAAACGCTGCACGCCAACATCATGAAACGGCTCGCCGTCATTGCATCCATGAGGAAGCGCATGACGGAGGCCGCGTTCTTTGAATTCTCGACGCCCATTCTGACCGCGTCCTCGCCCGAGGGCGCGCGCGACTTCCTCGTGCCCTCGCGTATTCATCCGGGCAAGTTCTACGCGCTGCCCCAGGCGCCCCAGCAGTACAAGCAGCTGCTGATGGTGTCGGGCTTCGATCGCTACTTCCAGATCGCGCCGTGCTTCCGCGACGAGGATCCGCGCGCCGACCGTTTGCCGGGCGAGTTCTACCAGCTCGACGTCGAAATGAGCTTCGTCGAGCAGGAAGACATCTTCCAGGCCATGGAGCCGGTCATCACCGGCGTGTTCGAGGAGTTCGCGAACGGCAAGCCTGTCACGAAAGGCTGGCCGCGTATTCCTTATGACGAGGCAATCGCAACGTACGGCTCCGACAAGCCCGACCTGCGCAATCCCATCGTCATGGCCGACGTGACCGGGCACTTCGCAGGCTCGGGTTTCAAGGTCTTTGCCAACATGATCGCGAAGGACCCGAAGGTGCGCGTATGGGCGATCCCCGCGCCAGGCGGCGGATCGCGCGCGTTCTGCGACCGCATGAACTCCTGGGCGCAGGGCGAGGGCCAGCCGGGCCTTGGCTACATCTTCTGGCGCGAGGAGGAAGGTGCTGCGGGCGCCGGTCCCATCGCCAAGAACATCGGCGCAGAGCGAGCCCAGGCCATCCAGAAGCAGCTTGGCCTCAGGACGGGCGACGCAGCGTTCTTTGCCGCCGGCGATCCAGCGAAGTTCTACAAGTTTGCGGGTGCCGCGCGCGATCGGGTGGGGTCGGAGCTGAAGCTCATCGACGAGGACGCCTTTGCGCTCGCCTGGATCGTGGACTTTCCGTTCTACGAGTGGAACGAGGACGACAAGAAGATCGACTTCTCGCACAACCCGTTCTCCATGCCCCAGGGCGGGCTCGCGGCGCTCGAAGCGGCCAAGACCGACGAGGAGAAGCTGGCGCTCAAGGCCAACCAGTACGACATCGTCTGCAACGGCTACGAGATCGCATCGGGTTCGGTGCGCAACCACCGCCCCGACACGATGGTCAAGGCGTTCGAGAACACCGGGCTTTCCCAAAAGGACGTCGAGGAGCGCTTTGGAGGTCTTTATCGCGCGTTTCAGTACGGCGCACCGCCCCACGGTGGCATGGCGGCGGGCATCGACCGCATCGTGATGCTGCTGGCCGGCGCGAAGAACCTGCGCGAGGTCACGCTCTTTCCGATGAACCAGCAGGCGGCCGACTTGCTCATGGGGGCGCCCAGCGAGGTGGCGCCCAAGCAGTTGCGCGAGCTTTCGCTGCGCGTGATGCAGGCGGAGCCGAAGACGGCTTGAGGCTTGGAGCGCTTATTTGAAAAGTGAAGAACCGGTTTTCCGGCAAGAAGCGCGACAAAACAAATGAGTAGGCCCGTTTGCGCGATTCCACGAGACGCGCGAAATGCCTCCGGGCTTGCAGGCCCGGCCCGGTGCGCCGGAACCGGCGGGATGCAGCAAAGTGCGGCGCGCCGCCGGGCGGCCATGCGCGTTTGGAATCATTCTCTTTTGTGTCCACACGCGCGACGGGCGGCTGTGGCGGTCTAGCTCGACACCGATGACGGATTCCATTAGAGATGTCCTTCCCCAGACCAAGGATTGATGTTGCAGGAAGCGATCGGTTCTAAGCAGAGGCCTGCTTGACAGTCCAACGCGCGCCGCCACAGCTATCGCGAAACATGCCGGGCGCGGGATCGTATTTTCCGTTCATTGACGGACTGCGCGCGCTGGCGATCATCGGTGTGGTTATCTATCACGCCATGCCGCAGGCCATGCCTGGTGGATTTTCCGGCGTCGATGTTTTTTTCGTCGTGTCGGGATTTCTCATTACACGCCTGATACTCGAAGAGCGCCGCGCAGGCGCGTTCTCCTTCAAGCAGTTCTACATCAGGCGCGCGCGCAGGCTCCTGCCGGCAGCCGTTTTCTGCTTCTGCTGCGTGGCCGCGATATCGGCATTCGTGCTGCTGCCGGATGCCTACTGGTACCTGGGGCGCAGCCTGCTTGCGTCCGCTCTGATGTATGCGAACGTTTTTTTCTACAATACCGGTGGCTACTTCAGCGCCCCGGCCATTGAAAAGCCACTGCTGCACACTTGGTCGCTGGCCGTCGAAGATCAATTTTATCTGACGTGGCCGCTCATCCTGATGTTCCTGACGCGCATTGGTCCAAGCGGGGCTCTCCGCGTCGTGCTGGCACTGGCGGTTGTGTCGCTTGCCTACTGCGAATTCACGCTCGCGCGGAATTCAGAGGCGGCGTTCTTTCTGCTGCCTTCGCGCGCTTGGGAATTGCTCGTTGGCGCAACGATCGCGCTGCGTGCGCCCCGGCGGCCGCTTGTTTCGGAGTGGGCCAATGCCGTCACTGTAGCGGGAGTGGCGGCCATTCTTGCAAGCTTCTGGCTGTTGCGGGGAGACGGACACTTCCCCGGCCTGGGCGCCGTTCCCGCCTGTGTGGGTACAGCGGCAATCATCACCGCGAATCTCGAACAACCAACGCTCGTGGCAAGATTTCTTGCCACCCGCCCACTAGTTTTTGGCGGCAAGATTTCCTACTCGTTCTATCTCTGGCATTGGCCGCTGATTTCGCTCCTGAGTTATCGCCTTGAACGGCCCTTATATGCGCACGAAGCGGCAGCTGTCGTCGGCTTGGCATTCGTTATTTCCGTTGCTTCCTGGAGGTTCGTGGAGCGGCCGTTTCGCGTGCCCCGCGAGCGCGGGCTATCGGCGCACGCCGGGCGGCCGGACGCTCGCTTTGCTCTACAGTCCGTGGCTGCGGTTCTCGCAATTGTTGCAATTGCCGTTGCCCTGAAGGTGGGAAGGGGGTTTCCGCAGCGCTATGACGCACAAGTTCAAACCGCCATGAAGCAAATGGTTTCGGGCAATCCGATCCGTGGGGCCTGCGACAACTATGAGAACATCTTTCGCAACGATGATGTTTGCAGCATAGGCCGCAAAAGACGGCCGGGTCAGTCTTACGAAGTCGCGCTTTTCGGCGACTCCATGGCCGACCATTGGACGCCAATGGTTGCGAAATACGCCACCGAACAGAACCTCACGTTCCGGCAGGTGACAAATGGCGGTTGCGGCTTGTTCTTCGGGATCGCGATCCCCGCAAGGCCAGCTGCAAAGGCGAACGAATGCAGCCACTACCAGCAGGAAGCCAAGAAGTTCATCGGCGCAAACCCTGGTCTCAAGGTTGCAGTCTTATCGGGCTATTGGGAGAAATGGCTCTCCCGTATTGAGTTTCCGGAACATGCGCAGGATTTCGCGCCGCCGAACGTACAGCGGACGCCCAAATTCGACGCCGTTCTCAAGCAGACACTCGACGTCTTCACCAGCAAGGGAATCCGCGTTGTTCTAATCGGGCAAATCCCGGTGTACGGCATGCTTCCTGTACGATGCGTGGTGAGCAGGATTGAGCACAAAGAGGACGCGGCCTCCTGCGGACTGACGAGGCAGGCGGCGGCGGCGCAGATGCATCTTTCCAATGCCGCGTTGGAGCGGGCCGCATCGGAGAACCCAATGGTGACAGTGTCCCTGCCGGCGCACTACATGTGTCAGGAGAAGATGTGTTCCCCTGTCATGGGCGGCACGCTTCTCTACAAGAACGCAAGCCACGTCAACCGGTACGGCGCGGTGGCTCTGCGCCGGTTCGTTGAATTTCCCAATCCAGGCCGTTAGCGCCGCGCGAAAATGTGACATAGTCCTTCCATCGGACGGCTGGCTCGCCTTGGCGCGTTCGCTTAACGTGGCCCTGGTCATCACAAAACGGGGAAACGACATGACGACATACAAAGGCGAGTGCTTCTGCGGCGCGGTGAAGATCGAGGCGACGGGTGCGCCGGAGGGCATGGGCTATTGCCACTGTGCCTCCTGCCGATCCTGGTCTGCGGCCCCGGTCAATGCGTTCACGCTCTGGAAGCCGGAGAACGTGAAAGTCACCCAGGGCGCCGAGCATCTCGGCATGTTCGAAAAGACGCCGGTCAGCCAGCGGCAGTACTGCAAGAAGTGCGGCGGCCATGTGATGTCGAACCATCCGCCGCTCGGACTGGTCGATGTCTACGCGGCTACCATTCCTGACTTGAAGTTTGAGCCCCATATCCACGTCTGCTACGCGGAAGCCGTGCTGCCCATGAAGGACGGACTGCCGAAAATGAAGGACTTCCCCGCGGAGTTCGGCGGCTCGGGCGAACAGATCCCCGAGTAATCTCATTGCAACATGCGAGCGCCCCTCTGCTGGCAGCAGCGGGGCGCTCTTCCTTGGTGCGGCTGATACGTCCAGTCCGGCAGGACCGCCGTTAGTTGGCGATCTGGGGCGCGTGCGGGTGAGGCAGGGCGACACCGACGAAGATGGTCTTGCCATCCTTCACGGCGGTGCCGACCCAACGTCCGTCGTTATCGCGCTCAAGCTCGGAAATCGCCACGTAACCCTGATGGGCCAGAATGTTGTGGGCCTGCTTGGCCTCGTAGCTGGCCTTGAGCTGCCCGGCATGCGCCGTGGTTACACCGTCGGACGCATCCTCGGCAGCAAACGCGGTACCAGCAAAACCAACCGCGAAAACAGCAATCGTGAAGGCACGAAACATTTGAAAGTCTCCTTTTAGGTTCCCGTTTGGAATCGGCTGTCGTTTGAAACGGCCTCCGGCTTGCGAGGCGTGAGCGTATCGGACGCCGAGCGCTCATCTCTGGCCGTAGGTTGGGCTCTGCCGGGGGAACATTCCAATCACGATTGCATCGCTATGAGGTGACGTGTTCTTACAGATGTGTGATGAAGCGTTATGAAGCGAGGGCGGCGTTGAGACCGGCGCACGTTACGCATACGGATCACCGCTCTTGATTCGTGACGCTAGGCAGGAGATCGGGAAAGTCATGAAGATATTGATCCTGGGTGCGGGTGCGACGGGCGGCTACTTCGGCGGACGTCTGGCCGAGGCGGGGGCCGATGTCACTTTCCTCGTGCGTGAGAGGCGTGCGCGCCAACTCGCCGCTGACGGTCTTGTGATCGAAAGTGCTTTCGGTAACGCCAGGACACAGGTGAAGACCGTTCTCGCCGATCAACCTACGCCGCCTCACGATGTTGTTATCCTGTCGTGCAAGGCCTATGACCTCGACAACTCCATCGCCGCCATTCGGCCCGCCGTCGGCGATACATCCCTCGTTCTGCCGCTGCTCAACGGCATCAAGCATCTCGACACGCTCGATGCTGCGTTCGGCAAGGAGCGCGTGCTTGGCGGAAGCTGCCATTTGAGCGTGACGCTCGACGCGAACGGCGTGATCCGCCATCTCAACCAGCTTCACCTGCTGACGTTCGGTCCGCGTGTGCCCTCTCAACTGCCCCGGTGCCAGGAGATTCTGGAGATCTTCGCGCCCGCCAACTTCGAGCCCAAGTTGCGCCAGGACATGATGCAGGCGATGTGGGACAAGTGGGTCCTGCTCGCAAGCCTTGCGGGGCTCACCTGCCTCTTGCGTGCGAGCGTCGGAGAGATTGCGGCGACGCCCGACGGCAGAGGCTTGATGCTGGCGCTGATAGAGGAGTGCCGGGCCGTGGCGCGGGCCAACGGCCATGAGCCATCCGCAGAACACATGGCCTCCATCGGATCGTTGCTGACGGAACCCGGTTCCAAGGTCGTTGCCTCGATGTTGCGCGACATGCAGAAGGATGCGCGCATCGAGGCCGACCTCATTATCGGCGACATGCTGCGCCGGGGGCGGGCAGCCGGCCTTCAGACCCCGATCCTCACTATCGCCGCGACCAACCTGCTCTGCTACGAGGCCCAGCATGCGGCCGCGCAGGCATGATCGAGCCGCATGTTAACGCTTGCGCGCAAACTTGCCGTTGATCCGCCGAGGCGTTCTTGCGTAGTGTACGTGGACTGGTCCGCTTTCTTTCTCTTGGGACTTCGAGCGCATCATGACCGGGTTGAAAACATTTGTGCTATCTCTTGCGATGATCGCTGCCGCGCATCTGGGGGCCCACGCCCGCGCGCCCGAGATGGCGGATTTGTGGAACGGCGCCCAGATCGACTGGCGGGACATCCGCTCCGGAATCTACGAGTCCGCCAAGACCGGCCGGCCCGTCATCATGCTGTTCCATGCTCCTTGGTGTTCGGCCTGCAAGAAGTTTCGCGCAGTCTTCTACGACACGCAGATTGTCGAGGCGTCGAAAGACTTCGTAATGATCCTCATCGATGCCGATGCGGACAAAGTGTCCAATGGCGCGTTCTCGCCGGACGGGACCTACGTACCGCGCACGCTGTTTCTCGATTCGGAAGGCAATGTGCAATCGCAATTGAAGGGAGCGGGCGATCCCAACTACCCGCATTCCCTCGACATCGACAGCCCGAAAGAACTGCTGTCGTTGATGCGCAGGGCGCGCGAAACCCTCAAGGGCTTCCCGCAGCAACAGACCGCGGGCGATAGAACCTGACTTCTTCCGGGGTTAGGATCGGCATTGCGGATGCAGTGGAGCTTGCAACTCTTCCGCGATTGCGAGCGGGTCAGCAGTTCGCCCCGCTAGGGTGAGCCGTTCAACGCCTCTGCGGTCTGCTCGTGGCCGCCGTGCGATCGGGCAGGCCGCCACGCGCGCAAAATGATCAGGATCACCTCGCAGCATTGCATCGCGCGCCATAAGCCGCCATAAGGGCCCGGACCGATCACGGGCGCCTGCGGACGTGGTGGAACGGTAGACACACAGGACTTAAAATCCTGAGTTCGAAAGAACGTGTGGGTTCGAGTCCCACCGTCCGCACCAGTAAAATCAACGAGTTATTAAATAACGCCGTTCGCCAAAATGCTAGGATTCCAAAATTAGCGACCACATTACCGGGTGGTTCGGCGCATGGATGTCGGAAGCGATTCTGCGCCGAATGGTTGGGCTTGCGACCTGCAAACGTTGCAAGTGTGCAGCGGTAGAAAAGCCGATCGGCGTTCGGAACGCGGCTGACGATCACAAATGCGATCGCCGTCGAGATTCGGTCACGATCCAAACGGACGAAACAACTCCTGTGTGACCTCGTCACTGGCTCTTCGAGCCGAGCGAGGTGCGGCATTCAGGAGGTAGGTGTCATGGGTCTTCGAGTTTCCCGCCGTGCCGTCGTCGGCGACGCGATTGCACGCCCTGAGTTTGTTGCCGAAGCGGTTTGCAAGCGGATCGCGGCGGTGGGCGCAGAGACAGCCTACATCGAACCTGGTTCGCCGTGGGAGAACGGCTACGTCGAGAACTTCAACGTCCGGCTTCGCGACGAGCTGCTCAACGGTGAAATCTTCTATTCGTTGCGCGAGGCCCAGATCGTCATCGAAAGCTGGCGCCGCCATTACAATGCAGTGCGGCCGCATCAATCGCTCGGATACAAACCGCCGGCGCCGGAGGTGTTCGTTCCCGCGCTTGCTGCATGGCCTCCGTCGCCGGCTACGCCCGCTCCGTCACCCACGCAGCATCTTGCAGAAGGAGGCGCCGTGAACTAACATTGCAAATGGACCACTCGATGGGGGCCGATCAGCGCTAAACGATCCGACCTCGGAGTTCTGCGGTGGTCTGAGGCTGGTTTTCGGTCTTGGTTCGGCGAACAACATGCGTCCGACAAAGTTTTGGTCTCAAAGTTTTAGTCTCGGTACTGAGGAACTGCGTCGCTGCGCGGCTACGCGGTCCCACGGGGACGTTCACCTATTGCGTGACCTCTTTCGCAGCCTCGCTGTGCGGTGTCGCGGACAATTTCACCTCTCTGATATTTCGCGCCTCAACATAGAAGACATGCTTGGCGCGGCGAATTAGTGCCGGGCGGTGGGCTACTATGATGCGCGTGATCGTCATTTGCGCAGTGAGATTGGCGATCGCGTCCTCGGTTTTCTCGTCTAGATTGGCGGTGCCTTCGTCGAGAAACAGGATCTTGGGTTGGCGGTAGAGTGCGCGAGCGAGCAGCACGCGCTGCCGCTGGCCGCCCGACAAGGTCGAGCCCATGTCGCCGACGAGCGTCAAATACTGCATCGGCGAGCGTATGATGTCGTCGTGCACTTGAGCCGCGATTGCCGCCGCCTGCACGCGTTGCATGTCAAGGTCTGGATCGAAAAACGCGATGTTGTCGGCGATCGTACCCGACAACAGCCTGTCGTCCTGCGCCACGACGCCGACATTGGCCCGCCACGCCCGCCAGTTCTCGGGCATCGCCTTGTGACCGTCGATCTCGATGAAGCCTTCGGTCGGGCGGTTGAGGCCGAGCAAGAGCTTCATGAACGTGGTCTTGCCGCCGCCCGAGGGGCCGGTAAAGGCCACGAAGTCGCCCGGCTCGATGTCAAGCGTCACGTCCTCGAGGACATAGGCGTCGGAGGCTCCATAGCGGAACGAGACGTTCTTGGCGCGCATTGCACCCTTGACCTCGACCACGGGGGCCGCGCCTGCGGGCTCGGCCTCCGCGGTGACAATATCGGCGATACGATCGAGGTGTAGTCCGAGGAGGCGGAATTGGACTGCTTGGTTGATGAGCGCCACCGCGCGGTCGGTAAACGTTTGGCGAAAGGAGAGGAACGCGAACAGCATGCCGACTGAGAAGCCCTGGCCAGCGATGATCATACGTGCAGCCAGGTAGATAACGATGATGGTCTGCAACCCCGTTATGATCTGCTGCATGAGCTGGAGCGTGATCTGGTACTTGCCGACCGAGATCCCGGCGTTCGTCACCTCGGCATAGAAATTGCGCCAGGCCGCCTCGCGCTCGGCCTCCCGCCCCATAAGCTTAATCGTGATTGCCGCCCTCACTGTTTCCATCAGATGCGAGTCTTCCTTGGCCTTGGCGATGATCTCCTCCTCCATACGGGCGCGCATAGACGGAAACATCAAGCGCACAATGATGAGGTTGAGAATTACGGCGCCAATCACGACGAGGGCGAGCGTCATCGAATAGAAGAACAGAATGACGGCGGCGACGAGCGCCATCATGCCGTCGATAATGGCGGCGACGATGCCGCGCGTGACGGCGTCCTGGATCGGCTGCACGGAGCCCAAGCGGGAGATGATGTCGCCGACGTGGCGCTTCTCGAAGTAGTCGGCGGATAGCCGCAGGAGATGGCGGACAAGATTGCCGACCACTTGGAACGTCAAGAGATGGCCAAAGACGCGCAACGCCCAGCCGCGCAGCGCCTCGATCCCGGCTTGAATCACGATGAGCGCGCCGAAGCCCAGCGAGAGGACGAGCAAGAGCTGCTCGTCGGAATGGTAGATCGCCTCGTCGACGACAAGCTGGAGCTGGAAGGGAGCAGCGAACGCCGCGATCTGCAGCGCGAGCGAGAGCCCAAGCACCTGGGCTGCAGCACTCCAGGCGCCTGACATATGCGACCACAGGCTTGTGAGCCGGATCGGCGCCCGCGCCGTCACGGGCTTGAAGCTCTGCGAGGGGGTAAGTTCAAGGACGACGCCGGTGAAGTGCTTTGACAGCTCGTCGAGTGAGAGCTTGCGCGCGCCGACCGCCGGGTCGTGAATAACGGCGCTCTTGCCGTCGATGTTCTTCAACACCACGAAGTGGCTCAAGTCCCAGTGCAGGATTGCGGGCAGATGCACTTGCGACAGAGCCAAGAGCTCCACGCGCAACGGCCGCGTCGCAAATCCGAGGTCGTCGGCAAGCGCGATCAGGCTTCTCAACGACGCGCCGGCGAGTGAAAGGGAGAAGCGCTGGCGAAGGCCGTTGAGATCGACGTTGTGGCCGTGGCAGGCGGCAATCATGGCCATAGACGCGAGCCCGCATTCGGCCGCCTCGGCGGCCAGAATAACGGGGAGGCGCCGGCGGCGGGCGAAATTGAGCTCTGCTGGGATCGTCGGCATGTTCATGTGCGTTGCACCACGGCGTAGATCGGATCGAACAGCCACTCTATGAGCGAACGTTGGTGCGGAAAGGCCTGAAGCATGAGCTGCACCTCTTGGCCCGTACGCACGAAGCCAATGGCGCGCGAGGGGATTAGAAGCTCCGCCTCGAGCCTGCCGCCCGCCGGCATCAGAATTGCGATTGGGGTGCCCGCGGCGACCGCCTGTCCGTTCGTGACGGGGAGCGCCCCGACACGGCCTGCGATCGGCGCCAGGACAAGTTGCGTGCGCCGCGACTCGGCGTCCGCCGCGCGCTGCTCGAGCGCTGCCGCCGCCGACTGACCTTCGGCCTTGGCCGCCGAAATCTCGATGGGAATGGCCACAAGCCGCGCTTCGAGGTCACCCATCTCGCGTTCGAGGCTGGCGAGAAGGCGGCGTACGGCCGCAAGTTCCTGCTCGGCGGCCAGCGCAGCGGATTTCCTGGAGTCGAAGTCTTTACTCGTTAGAAGCCCCTTGGCGGCGATACCTTCGGACTGGGCGACGAGGCCCTGGGCAAGCGCGACGCGCTGCTCTTGCAGCGCCGACTGCGCACGCGCTAGCTCGATCTCCCTATTCAAGCCCGCAATCCGCTCCCTTGATTGAGTGGCCTCTGCCTCAAGTCGGGCCTTCTGTGCCTCACTCTTTGCCTTGAGGGCATTCGTCTCGGCGAGGAGACTTTGCGCCACCGTTTCGCCGACATTCCCGGCCGCCGTCTCGACGGCGAGCCCTAGTTCGGCGATCCGCGCTCCTTGCTCGACGATTTCGCCCTCTTTGACGAAAAGGCGCTGGATCAGACCCGGTGCACGCGAGGTAGCGCGGATTAGGCCTTGATCTGGCACCAGCCAGCCGGTCACAGTCGCCTTGCGGGCGTAGGTCGCTGTGGCAGCGAACGTCGCTGCGGCGATGATTATGCCGGCCAAAACGCCACCCAGAAACTTCATTGAAAGAGGCGTCGCGATGATCACGGGCCCGGTGAGGCGGCGCGTCGCGTAAGCGATGGCTTCTCGGCGAAAAAGGTCACTCATCGGACAGTGCGACCGGTGGAAGCGGACGGAGTAGCGTGAGGAGATACTACACGAGGCGGACCTGCAACTCTAGTAGTCCCCGCAAGCGCGCCGATCGATGAGCGCCGTGGTAAAGGCTCGGACCGGGATGCGGTGCTTCAGGCCAAAGCACACAAGGAGAGCGGCGGGGCCATCTCCGTGCGAAGAAGGCCCCGATGATAGTCGCCCGGGGTACTGGTCTTATTATTTCAAGTGTAGCTCATTGCCGTTTTGGGTGAGAGCCGGCGGCCCTTCCGGTTGCGATATTGATGCGACTGCTACTTGGTCCTTATTAAAGTTTATCATTATCTTTGCACCACTGGATATATTCGCGGGCCGCCAGATACCCGAGAATTTGGAAGGCTAGATTCACGAGGCCGCCGTTCACGGCATCGATCTCGTGCTCATCAAGCTGGCGCACGCCAACATCATTCGTCGCTATCTGCGTGAACATTTGGAGTCTCCTTTCGTTGCGTGTGTGAGATGGCTCCTATTGCCATCGTCAAGAAGTATTATTGTTCCGTGCGAATTGCGCTGTTCCTCAGGGAACACAGCTCATGCCTTCTTTCGAAACCGCACCTGAATTTTTTCCCCAATCGAATACCCGACAAACGGCGCACCGTCTCAAGAGAACCGAATTGATGTTCAATCGCCAAATCTCTGCATTCTGGACTCGAAGGCGTTGAAAAAAGTACAGCTGGTGCAGAACCGACAGGGTTGGGCCTCTCGGCGCGGCGCTTGGCCGAGCAGGGCAAGATCCTGCCGCTGGGGGAGATCGTGAGCGCCGTACGCGCGAATGTACCCGGCGATCATCTCGAGACCGAACTCGAGTACGACGATGGGCGTCTCGTGTATGAATTCAAGATTCTTCGGGCGGGCGGCAGGATCCAGGAAGTCGAGGTCGACGCCGCTACAGGGCGGATTATCAAGATCGAAGATGACGACTGATGCGCGTACTTGTTGTCGAGGATGACCCGCGCATCGCCGCCGATATCGCACTGGCGCTGAACTCAGCGGGCTTTGCCGCCGATGTCAGCAAGGATGGAGAGGATGCGTGGTTCCGGGGTGACACGAACGCACGCCCGATGGCGGACGCGTCGGCTGGCGCGTGAATGTTCCACCCGGACTTGTTGCTGGCATTCAGGCTGATGATCTGACCGAGGCGCTCGGCGGGCCGACCGAGAACGCGGCGCGCCACGCGAAAACGCAAGTGACGCTGAGTGCCGAACGCGGCGTCGGCGAGGTCATTGTCGTTGTTGCCGACCGGCATCCCGGAGGCCAAGGTCGCGGACGCGCTTCGCCGCGGCGGCCGGCTCGACACGTCGGAAACGGGATCCGGGTTGGGTCTCGCCATCGTGTCCGAAATCGCGCATGCCTACGGCGGCCGGCTGACCTTCCGCAAGAACGAGCATGCATTCGAGGTTCGGCTGCACCTACCGCAACTAGGTGCGCAAACCGGCCCGGCCGCTTCACCCGATTGAGGATGAAGAGCGCCGGTCATAGCGAGCGATGCCTGTTGTCGGGTCAAAAACTCGGGCTGGTAACCAGCTGGGCAACGTACGGTCTAACGGCTGTTTAGGGTGATGTAGTTTTCAATGCCGATGCGGTCGACGAGGCGAAGCTGTATCGCAAGCCAGTCGTAATGCTCCTCCTCGTCCTGCAGCATGTGCATCATCAGGTTATAGGAGACGTAATCCCCTTCTCGCTCACAATCGGCGGTCGCGGTTCGCAGATGCTCGATCGCGCTGTTCACCAGCCCCAGATCGCATTGCAGGATGCCGCGCACATCCTTTCCAATCGAAAGCGGCCGAAGGTTCTGGTAATCGGGCGCGCCCCCCAGAAATAAGATGCGATCCGCAAGGACGTCGGCGTGCTGGCGCTCTTCTTCAGCGTAATCAGCTTGCCGCTGCGCAAGTCTGGACACGCCCCAGTTCTTCAGCAGGCGTGAATGATTTGTATACTGATGACGACCGGTTAGCTCGGTCGTCAGATGTCTGTTGAGATGACGAAGCACCGTTTCGTTACCCGTCATCGGAACCCTCTCCACGCATAGCCGGCGGGCTGGCTGCGCCTCCCGCCGACGGCTTCACAAAATGCTGCCAAGCGCGACGATGCCGCTACAGACTGCTGCTCGGGTCCGTTCTGAACAAGGCGGAACCCTCGTCTGTCCTCTCCAATACCACACGCAAGTCAAAAACTCGACCAACATCGGCGGTGTATCGCGAGGCCACGATTGTCTTGCCGCTCGATCAGCGCATTGGCAACCCATGAATGGGTCAGCCACCCTCGCGGAATTCCCGGCGATGGCCCGGATAGGCGAGGGAGCAGATCACAGAAGGAGGGCGTGTCGTTAGTCATCTGCGGATGAAGTCCGCTCCCGCCTCGTTTCTGAAAAGGATGATCGCGGTGGCAACGATGGAAGCTTGCGCGTCCGCCGCCGCCAAGAACCGGCGATATCATCCCAAAAAGGGGCGCGTTGCGCAGAGATCTCTGTTATGCTTGCGCTGACGATCTTGAAATGGAGTTGCCGGATGCACGTTAATAGCAAGGACGCAGAGACGGCCATCAAGGCTGCAGTCAAGAAGGCCCAGGCGTTGAAAACACAGATGTGTATCGCGGTCGTCGACTCAGGCGCCAATTTGAAGGCATTCCACCGTATGGACGATGCCTGGGTCGGTTCAATCGACATTGCGATAAAGAAGGCCAAGACGGCGGTTTTCTTCGGAATGCCGACAGGCCAGATCGGGCAGCTCTCACAGCCTGCCGGCCCCTTGTTCGGAATCGAACACTCAAATGACGGGCTTATTACCTTTCCAGGCGGTCTTCCGATCGTGGATGAGGCTGGCGTGCTCGTGGGTGCGATTGGCGTTTCGGGAAGCACGGTTGAAAACGACAACGCGGTAGCGCTCGCAGGCGTCAAGACTATCGGCGTGAGTGATCTCCCTGCGCATCCTTGGCGCACGTAGGCCGCCCGTAGTGTAGTCATGATGAGCCCGAAGCCCTCCGGCCCTCAAGCCGCTGGCTTTGTCTCACCGGTGTTGCTTTCGGACGCTCCACACACAAGGCGTCCGCACAGGCCGGACAAGCGGCTCAGGTCCGCACCGTTATCGACATCGTGTTTGGTGGCAACCTCGCGCACGCGGCGTCCCGTGAGGTTGGCGCGGGTGTCGGCCAGCGCGAAGGTGCTCGACCAGCGGACGTTCTGAAAAATCCGCAGATGGCGAGCGCGTGGCGCAAGGCCGACGAGCCAATAGCCGCCGTCGCTCGCTGGGCCGAACACGGCATCGGCGCCACGAAGCGCCATGAAGGCTTGCACGATGTCGCGGGCAACTATGCCGGGAATATCCCCGCCGATGACGACTACCGGGCCCGGAGGCGCAGCGGCGAACACACCTTGAAGCCTCTGGCCGAGATCGCCAGCACCTTGCGTCATGCGCGCCGGCGAGGCCGAAAACGCGCGGCTGGAAATCGCCGCCTGCGGTGCGACCGCGAGGATCGTCTGCCAGCGCGTGCCTGTTGCAACCCGTTGCAAGGTGAGCGCGAGATTGGTGCGAAAGAAGCGCGTGGCCGGGATGGTGCCGATGTCGTGCGCCAGTCGGGTTTTCACCCGCCCGGCCAAAGGCTCTTTGGTCATAACCACCAGGCGTGGCGCGAAGCGTTGCCGGCGCGCCTTGCGGTTCACTTCAAGCCCTCGCTCTCGCGCGGGCCACCGTAGCGGCGCGCGATGCGCTCGGCTGGGACGCCCAGGCCATAGGCCAACAGGCAGGACTGGTTGCGCAGGGTTCGGCGCAGATAGCCGTCGCGCCGGTAACGGGCCGCCGATGTCAGTGCAGGCGTTTCCAGAAACGCAATTCGGCGGCGGCCAAGACGGCGCGCGATATCGACGTCCTCCATGATCGGCAGATCGCGAAAGCCGCCGATTTCAGCGTAGAGGTCACGCGGCATCAGCAAGCCCTGATCGCCATAAGGAAGGCCGAAGAGGCGGCAGCGGGCCTTCACCGTCGCTTCGAGAAGGCGCGGTTTCAGACCCTTGTCGTCGAGCCGGAAACGGAATGCCGCCGCCGAAGGCTGTCGCCTGCCTGCCGCCACTTGCCCCATGAAGGCGCCGGCGTCGTGCATCCAGCCTTCGCCAAGCACGGTATCGGCGTGAAGGAACAGCAGCCAGGGGTGGCGGGCGCGCGCCGCCCCGGCCATGAGTTGGGACCCGCGGCCACGCGGCGCGGTGATGAAGTCCGCCCCTGCGGCGTCGGCAATCTTGGCGGTGGCGTCTGTGGAGCCGCCGTCGCAGACGATGACCTCGCGTACGAAGCCGTCGACCGCGGCCGCCACCAGGGCCGTCAATGTCCGAGGCAGCGTCTCAGCCGCGTTCAATGTAGGGATGACGACGGAAAGCATGGCGCTTTTTTGCCAGCTTAGCGACGGCCTCACAAGCGCGGCAGGCCCGGGAGCTATCCGAGGGCGCATGAGACTGCGTTCTTTCTTTGTTCCAAGCAATATGCTAAAAGCCTGCGTCATGACCGGCGAGAGCGACGAGTTCGGCAAGGGCGAACAGATCGGTGGGATGCGTTTGCAGGCGCCTGTCGAGGAGGCGCGCCGGCGCGGCAGGGGCGCGCGATCAAACCACAGCGGACGCTTCGAGCGCGAACAGGCGCACGCCTTTGATGACGGCTGGGAGAACTTGGCCGGACTGGACGCCTTCAAGACGCAGATCATGGAGGATTCGGCACGCTCCATCATCGCCCGCAACGAAAGTCCCGACATCTCTTTCGACCGCTCGGTCAACCCTTATCGCGGCTGCGAGCACGGCTGCATCTACTGTTATGCGCGCCCGTCGCATTGCTACCTTGGCCATTCCGCCGGGCTCGACTTCGAAACCAAGCTTTACGCCAAGTCGAATGCCGCCGAACTGCTGGAGCAGGAGCTTTCCAATCCGCGCTACGAGCCTGGGACGATCGCCCTGGGCGCTAACACCGACCCCTATCAACCCGTCGAGCGCGAGCGGTGTATCACGCGCGCCGTTCTAGAAGTGCTGGCCAGGACGCGCCATCCCGTCGGCATCGTCACCAAGTCCGCGCTCGTCACGCGCGATATCGACCTTCTGGCGCCAATGGCGGCCCAGGGGCTCGTCAAAGTGGCCATCTCGATCACCACGCTCGAACGCTCGCTTGCGCGCGCCATGGAGCCGCGTGCCGCTACGCCGCCCCGCCGTCTGGACGCCGTCCGCCAACTCGCTCGAGCCGGTATTCCCGTAGCCGTTATGATGGCGCCCATCGTGCCCGCCCTCAACGATCATGAGATCGAGCGGGTTCTGGAAGCCGCGCAGGAGGCGGGTGCCCGGGAGGCCGGCTACGTGATGCTGCGCCTGCCGCTCGAGATCAAGGAGTTGTTCCGCGAATGGCTGTCGGAGACCTTTCCCGACCGCGCCCAACGTATCCTGGGGCTGTTACGTGCGATGCACGGCGGGCAGGATTATGTCGCTCAATTCGGCCATCGCCAGCGGGGCTCGGGTTCCCTATGCCGACCAAATTGCCCTGCGGTTTCGGCTCGCGCGCAAGCGGCTGGGGCTCGCAACCGAGCGGCTCGAGTTGCGCCGGGACCTGTTCGAGCGGCCGTTTGCCCGGGGACAACAGTTCGGCCTGTTTTGACAGCGCATCTGCTGGCCGCGATTGTCGCGGCATGAGGATCGCTGATTCGCGCTTTAAACCGACGTTCGAGCTGGAAGCCGCCGAGTTGCAACTGGGCGGCGGCGTTATTGCCGGCGTGGACGAGGCCGGGCGCGGTCCGTGGGCCGGACCCGTCGTGGCGGCAGCGGTGGTGCTCGACCCGGACAAAATCCCTGCAAACCTCGACGACAGCAAGGTGCTCGACGAAGAGGCGCGCGCCTTCCTGTACCATCGCATCCTGAAAGTGGCGCAGGTCGGCATCGGCATTGCCGATGTGGCGCGGATCGACCGCGACAATATCCTCAACGCAACGCTGTGGGCGATGACGCAGGCGGTCGGCAGGCTCGATCTTGAGCCGCGACTCGTCATCGTGGATGGAAACCGTGCACCCCGTCTGGCGATGGAAACGCGCACCATCGTCAAGGGAGATGCAAAGTGCGTGTCAATCGCCGCAGCGTCCATCGTAGCGAAGGTCACGCGCGATCGCATGATGATGTCGTTCGCGCGTGAATATCCCGGCTATGGCTTTGAACGCCACAAGGGTTACGGCACGCCCGAACATCAGGCGGCGATTGACAAGCTTGGCGTGTGCGCGCTGCACCGGCGCTCGTTCAAGCCCGTGCAATTGGCGCTGGGTTTGCCGCTTTAGATCCTGTCCTGAAGGCTGGGTTGGTTCGTCACACGCCGGTCAAGTGTGACCGTTATGAAGTTGCGCGTGCAGGAGGACCATGGGCCGACTGCATCCAGCACGCGCTTTCCCTCTAACGGTCAAGGACGACCAAGGAGTTGCGTGAGGGGTTGGCGAGGCGATCCAGAAGGCCCTCACCGACTAGCGCGGTAACCCCGCAACCGCGGCCTCGCCAACCCCTGGCGCAGTGTCATTAACCAAACTTCGACGACGAATCACCTGCGAAATGCGAGATGCAGTTTCGGTGTCAACAGGCAAATTCTGCCGTGACCTGATGTTATGCGGTGGGCTCCGAACTCGCCTCTTCGTAGGACTGGCTGGCATCCAGCCAAATTTCCTCGGCATCCGCCAATTGCTTAGCGAGCTGTCCTCGCTCCAGACCTGCGCGCTGGGCCTTTAGGGGATCGCGCGTGTAGATCTCGAGGTCTGCGAGAATTGCATCGCAGGCCGCGATTTTTGCACTCAAGTTTTCCACAAGTTTCTCGGCATCAGCCATTGCTTTGCGTAGGGGGGCGAGCTGCGCACGCCGGTCCGCAGCGGCTCGCCGCAGATCCGCCCGGCTCGATTGTGTGTCCTGCGAGGGATCGCGCGATTGCGCAATGCGCGCGCGCTTCGTGACGCGCTCGGCGAGGAGATCGGTGCGATAGCTGTCCATGTCGCCATCGTAGGTCTTCACCGTGCCGTCCTTGACCAGCCAGAGCCGGTCGGCGGTCGCCTCCACCAGATGGCGGTCGTGACTGATGAGAATGACCGCGCCGTCGTAGTCCATCAGCGCGTGAATCAGCGCCTCACGGCTGTCGATGTCGAGATGGTTGGTCGGTTCGTCGAGGATGAGAAGATTGGGCCCGTGAAAGGCGGTCAGCGCCAGCAGCAGGCGCGCCTTCTCGCCGCCGGACAAGTTCTGGCATTTGGTGTCGGCCTTGTCCGCGCCAAAGCCGAACGCGCCCAGCTTTGCCCGCCGTTGCGCTTCGGTTGCATCGGGCATGAGCTGGACCATGTAGTCGTATGGCGTGCTCGACGGATTGAGATCGTCGAGCTGATGCTGGGCGAAATAGCCGACCTCCACCTTCTGAGCCCCGTAGAGGTGTCCGCGCAGCGGCCTGAGGCGTCCCGCGATGAGCTTGGCGAAAGTCGACTTACCGTTGCCGTTTTGGCCGAGCAACGCAATGCGATCGTCGTTGTCGATGCGCAGGTCGAGCCCCTTGAGAATGGGCCGGTCTTCCTCGTAGCCCGCCGAGGCGCCTTCCAGGCGCAGCAATGGGCTGGCGATCATCTTGGCGGGGGTGGGCAACAGAAAGGGCGTGACGCGATCGTCAACTTGCGCCGCAATAGGCTGCATCTTGGCCAGCGCCTTGACGCGGCTTTGGGCTTGCCGCGCCTTCGACGCCTTGGCCTTGAAGCGGTCGATGAAAGCCTGGATGTGGCGGCGCTGATCGTCCTGCTTCTTCTTGAGTTTCAGCTCGAGCCGCTGCTTTTCGCGGCGCGCTTCCTCGAAGTCGTCATAGCCGCCAGTGTACATGGTGAGGCGGCCGCGATCGAGATGGAGTATGGATTGGGCGCAGCGATTGAGCAGATCGCGGTCATGGCTGACGATCAAGACACTGTGGGGATAGGTCTTGAGGTGGCTCTCCAGCCACATTGTGCCCTCCAGGTCGAGATAATTGGTCGGCTCGTCAAGCAGCAGCACCTCGGGCTCCAGGAACAGGATCGCGCCGAGGGCAACTCGCATGCGCCAGCCGCCGGAGAAGTCCCGGCAGGCGCGCTGTTGGGCTTCCTCGTCGAAGCCGAGCCCCGATAGGATCTGCGCGGCCCGCGCGGGCGCGGAGTGCGCGCCGATGTCGGTGAGCCGGAGCTGGATCTCGCCGATGCGGTGCGGGTCGGTGGCGTGTTCGGCTTCCTCCAGCAGGGCCGCGCGCTCGCGATCGGCGGCGAGGACCCAATCTATAAGGCTCACGTCACCGCCCGGCGCTTCTTGCGCTACGTGTCCGATGCGCGCGCTGCGCGGCGTCGAAACGCTGCCGTCATCGGGAGAGATTTCGCCTTTGAGCAGGCGCAGCAAGGTCGTCTTGCCGGCGCCGTTGCGTCCGACGAGGCCGACCTTGTGGCCGGGCGGTATGGCCGCCGTCGCGCCATCGAGGATGACCTTGCCCTCGATGCGATACGTGAGATCGTTGATGTGAAGCATTCGCCCTGCCGATTAACCTGTTCCGCCCTGCGTGTCACGGGGGCCGAGCGCCTCGGGATCTCCCGCGCCCGGATGCCCTTTTTTCAACATCACGAATGCGTGTGGCGCGGGTGACGCCCCCCAGGCTCACCCCTACGTCAGAAGAGTGGGCGGGCAGGCGAGCCATTGGCCCACGAAACCTATGCACGCGCGACTGGGCAGTGCGCGAGTTTCATATCTCCCGCGTGCTTGAAGGCCGGCAAGGAGATAAAGTCATGAACGAAAATGCCAACGCGCAAGCCGCAATCTATGACGGCACGCAGACCGAGGCGGTCGCCGTGTTCGACAACGCGGCCCGTCTGCAGGACGCCATCGACGAGCTTCTGACGCAGAATTTCGACCATGCGGAACTGAGCGTACCCGCCGATCCCGAAACCATCCGCCAGGCCATCGGGCACGAGTTCAAAAACGTCGATGAACTGGAGGACGATCCGGACGTTCCGCGCGTCACCCACGTTCCGCTGGAAATCATCGGGAACGCCCAAGGCGCAGTGATCGGGCTGGCGACGTACGTCCCGGCCGTTGCCGCGGCGCTGTGGGTAATGAGTTCAGGCGGAAGTCTGCTTTGGGCCATTATCGCGGCCACGGCAGGGGGCGTCATCGGCGCGGCTATCGGAACATTGATCGCACGCCGCATCGGGTCCAGGCACGAGCGGATGCTGTACAACCAGATTGCGCGCGGCGGCGTCGTCCTTTGGGTGCGCACGCATGACGCCGACCACGAACAACGCGCGGTCGCGACCTTGAAGCGGCATGGCGGGCGGCATGTACACCTGCACGTGCCCGAGCCCGGGCACCACCGCGTCGGGAACATCCCCCTTCGCCAGCCGCTATTGTCGTTCGGTCGGCTGCATTGAGCGATTGCGTGCGAGCGCGGTTACTCAAAGGGTAATGCCAAAGCGGGCGAGGATCGCCGTCATCGCGAGATAGGCGGCGAACGTCAAGACGCAGGAAACGACAAGGCTTGGCCAGAAGCCTTCCCCTTGCGCGACGAGCAGGGGGAAGGCGACGAACAGCACCAGCGAAGGCAGCACGTACCAGAATATTCCGCGGGCGAGATCGGCAACCTTGTCCGCATCTCCGGTTTCGCCATAGAGCCACAGGAACGCCAGCAAGGAAGTGAGCGGCAGCGACGCGATGACGGCGCCGAGCGTGCTCGAGCGCTTGGCGATCTCGGAAATGGCGACAACCGTTACCGCCGTGATCGCGACCTTGATGGCGTATTGCAGCATTACAAGCTCATCAGCCAGAGACGACAGGCTTGAGGGTTTCAAAAAGCAGCCGGTCCTGCGCGCCTTGGTCAGGCACCGAGAGGTGGGCGGAGAACCAGTCCTGGACCATCTTGCAGACCTGAGCCGGCTCGCGCTTGGCGAGCAGACGCGGATTGGAGAAGACCTGGAGATCTTCCTCCTTCCAGCCAAGCTTGTTCAACTCGGCGATGAGGACGTCGTAGTCCGCCTTCGCGGCTGGCTCGTGCTTCACCGGTGCTTTGGCGCCTTCCGCGGCGGCTTCGAAAATGGCGGCAAGCTGCGCGTTGAGGGAGGTAGCGTTTTCAGGTGTCTGCATCAACTCGATGACGCCGGGGCTCATTTCGCCCTTTGAAATGAAGCCATAGCAAGCCCCGACGCTCTGCGCCTGCAGCGCGCGCAGGTTCTCCAGGAAAGTGGATGCGACGTTGCGCAGCTTCTCCGGACTTGCCGCCAGCGCGTTGGGGGCTTTCTGCCGCCGCAGGTTGACAAGACCTTCGACAAGCTGGGTCGCGATGTCGAGCTGCGACTTGTTTTCGGAGGCCAGCTTGTCGGCCGCCGCGATGTTGTTGATGTACCAGTCGGGATACTCTTTCTTCAGGATCGTCCAGACCGGGATCTTCTGGAGACGCGCGTCGAGTGGGGAGCCCTCGATGACCGCCGGGTCAGGCGGCAGCTCTTCTCCAACCTCCGGCTGTGCCTCGGCGGTCTGCGGGGCCTCAGCTTGCGGTTCGCCTTCCGCCTGCGCCGGCGCGGGCGCGCTTTCGGCTTGCGACGCTGCAGCAGGAGCGGGAGCAGGTTGTTCGGTGACCGCAGCCGCCTTCTTGGGCGGACCCGAGACGAGCCGCATGAGGTCGTCTTTGTAGGTGACGATGGCGAACGCGCCGCCACCAACCAAGCCGATCAGCACCAGGGCCATGAGCACTTGCCGGATGCGGCTTGGACGCGCAGTCTCCTCATCGAGGTTATCTTGCTCGTAATCGCCTTGCGTGCCGGCGGGCTGGTGTGCTTGGGGCTGTGCTGCGGGTTGCTGCGCATAGCCCTGCTGGGTCATCGCGCCCTGGGCATGCCCGCCGCTTTGCGGCGCGCCGCCTGCCGTGGAGGTTTGGCTGTAGCCCGCCGGTTGCTGCGGCGCCGCTTGGAAGGCAGCAGGGAAAAGAGCCGGCGCGGGTTGCCAATCGCTCATCCCCGCGCGCCAGAGCAGGTCCGTGGGCCGCAGATAGTTGTGCCCCACGAACGTGCGCATTTCGACATCGGTCAGCGGCCCGTGTTGCTTGCCGTCACGAGCGATGTACCACTGAGCTTCGTTCGATTGTCCGGTCATGACCGTCCATTAGCACATGTGAAGGCCCAATTGCCCAACGCAGATTGAGCGCGCCTTGCGCTTTTTCAACACTGCTCACAGCGCTCTGCAAGCGTCAACTGGGCGTTTTGGCTGAGATTGTATGGCCATTTCAAGGGCGAACCGCCGCAACTGCGCGGCGCGACGCCATGGTCGGGCGCCTGCGCTTGCTGGGCTAGTGGGCCGCGGCTATAAGGCGGCCCACAAACCCGAAAAAACGCAAACAGAGAGAGCCCGATGGCCATCGAACGCACCTTTTCCATCATCAAGCCGGACGCCACGCGGCGCAACCTTACCGGCAACATCAATGCCGTCATCGAAGGCGCGGGCCTCAGGATCGTGGCGCAAAAGCGCGTGCGTTGGACGCGCGCCCAGGCCGAGAAGTTCTATGAAGAGCACAAGGCGCGGCCTTTCTATGGCGAGCTCGTCGATTTCATGACGTCCGGTCCCATCGTCGTGCAGGTGCTGGAGGCAGAGAACGCCATCGCCAAGTACCGCGAGGTTATGGGCGCGACCGATCCCAAAGAGGCCGCGGACGGCACCGTGCGCAAGCTTTTCGCCGTTTCCAAGGGCGAGAACTCGACGCACGGCTCCGACAGCCCGGCAGCCGCCGAGCGCGAGATCGCCATGAACTTCCGGCTGGATGAAATCGTCGGCTGATTGGGAAGCGGCTTTCCGCAGGCGCGAGCGAGGATCGCGCAGAGCCGTGTCCGCCATTTTCGCGTTTCGCGAAAATCGCGCTAAACTGTACCAAAGCGCAATTAAAGGGCTCCGCGGCGCGGGGCCCGTTTCTTTTGGACCCTTTTGCTTTTGAGCGAGACGCCCAGAGCTGTATGCGGGAGACGACGATGATCACGCCAGCCTACGTGCAAACCATGGCTCGCTACAACACTTGGCAGAATGCCAATATCTACGGTGCGGCTGACAAACTTTCCGATGGGCAGCGCAGGGAAAACCGCGGCGCGTTTTTCGGATCAATCCATGCAACGCTCAATCATCTGCTGTGGGCCGATCAGATGTGGATGGTGCGCTTCAAGGTGGCGCCCACGCCGGCGCCGGCCGCCAGGAATATCGCGGAGGGTCTGGAGCAGTACGCCCGCTGGGATGAACTCTCAGAGGCGCGCAAGGCGCTCGATGCGTTCATCGAGAATTGGGCGTCGAGGATCACGCCCGCGGATCTGGCGGGCGGCCTGCAATGGTATGCGGCCAGCGCGCAGAGGGACATGGTGACGCCAATGGCGATTGCCGTAACGCACTTGTTCAATCACCAGACCCACCATCGCGGACAGGCCCACTGCCTCATCACCGGGCTGGGCGGCAAGCCCGATCGCACCGACCTGCCATTCGTCCCCGGCGAGTGAGACGAACGGCACGACGCAAGGGAAGTTACGAACCGCTCAAACGCCCCTGGAGCCGAGCGCGCGGTGCAGCTTCTCGTCGTCGACCGCGTTCTCCATTTTTCCGATGACGATGGTTGCAACGCCGTTGCCGACGAGATTGGTCAGCGCGCGCGCCTCCGACATGAAGCGGTCTATGCCGAGGATCAACGCGAGGGAGGCTACCGGAATCGTGTGCGTGCTGGCGAGCGTTGCAGCAAGCGTTACAAACCCCGCCCCTGTGACGCCGGCTGCACCTTTCGACGTGAGCAGCAAGATGCCCAGGATCCCGAACTGCTGGGAGAGGGTGAGGTCGATGTTGGTTGCCTGCGCCAGGAACAGGGCGGCCATAGTTAGGTAGATGCAGGTTCCGTCCAGGTTGAAGGAATACCCGGTTGGAATGACGAGCCCGACGACGCTCTTGTCGACGCCCGCGCCCTCCAGCTTGGACATGATGCGTGGCAGCACGCTTTCCGACGAAGACGTGCCCAGAACGATGAGCAGCTCCTCCTGGATCAGGCGAACGAACCTCAGAATCGAAAATCCGTAGCAGCGTGTGATCAGGCCGAGAACGATGAAGATAAAGATCAGGCACGTCAGGTAGAATGCGCCCATGAGAAAGGCGAGGCTCTTCAAGCTCTCCACGCCGTATTTGCCGATGGTGAAGGCCATCGCGCCGAACGCTCCGACGGGCGCCAGGCGCATGATGTAGCCGACGATCTTGAACAGGACCGCCGCAATGGTGTCGATGAGAGCGAGCAGCGGCTCTCCTGGGGGGCCGAGCGCTTGAAGGCCGAAGGCGAACAGTATCGCCAGAAGCAGCACCTGCAGGATATTGCCCTCCGCAAACGCGCCGGCGAACGTCTGGGGAATGATGTCCAGGATGAAGTGGACCGTGCTTTGCTGCTCGGATTGGGTGACGTAGGTCTGGATGGCCTTGGTGTCGATCGACGCAACGTCCACGTTCATCCCCGCGCCCGGCTGCAGGATATTGGAAACCGCCATGCCGACGAAAAGAGCTATTGTCGTGACGATCTCGAAGTAGAGGAGCGCCCTGAGACCCACTCGCCCGACTTGGCGCATGTCGCGCATGGCGCCGATGCCGTGGACCACGGTTACGAAAATGACGGGAGCAATGATCATCTTGATCAGCTTGATGAAGCCGTCGCCCAAAGGCTTCATCGCTTCCCCCGTCTCGGGGTAGAAATAGCCAAGCGCAATGCCGATGCTAATGGCGATCAGCACCTGGGCATACAGATGCGTATAGTACGGCGGTGCACGCTCCGCCCCGGTCGGGCTTGTGGAGATGGCCATGGTCGCTGCCGTCCTTCCTTCGTTCGTCGTATCGTGGCGCGTTCGATGCCCGCACGGATGGCGGCGCCGGCTCCCATCAGCGAACCGCGTTTCTGAACCCCCGTTGCCTTTTCGTCACAAAATCGGCGCCCCCGCAAAACCTTTTCGTCGTATCCGGTCGATTGTGGGCGGCTGTTGCCAAAATTGCGGGCAGACTTATTCGAAGGCGGCGTGCTATCGAAAGAAAGGCCGGTGAAGGGGGCCTGATGGCTGCTGCGCACCTGCGCCGGGCCGCCATGCGCGGTTGGTTGGCAATCCACACGAGAGTCGTACGCGAATGGTTGAGCTTCCGCATTTCTTCGGTCTGGACTTCTCCGCCGCCTCGTCCTGGATCTTCGTCGGCTTCTTGTCGGGTGCACTTCTATCCTGGCTCTGGCGGGCTTTGCGCGGGGCGCGGAGCGGGGCAAAGGCAGAGGAGAAGATCGGGGAAATGCAGAGCCTGCTCGACGCCTCCCGCGCAGAGCACCAATCGGAGATCGCGCGATTGCGGTCGGACGCCAGCAACTTCGCGGCTGCACTCGCCGATGCGGAGCGCAGGGTTTCGCTGGCCGGTGGTGAGCTGACAGCCCTGCGGACCCAGGCCGGCCGCCTGGGCCAGTTGGAGCTGGCCACGCGCAACGAGCTGCTGACCGCCGACAAGGAACTGGCCCGTTTGCGCTCGGAGCTTCAGTGGGCCAGGACTCAGACGGCGGCGCTGGAGCGGGAAAAGCTCGCCTCGGGCCTCGACGCTGTGAAAGCGGCAAAGAACAAGGATGCCGACGTCGCGCGCCTCCAGGGCGAGTTGGGCGGTGCGCGCGCCTTGATCGACAAGCTGCAGGACGAAGCGAACGGCCATACCCAGGCGCTGAAGTCCGCCCAGTCGAACTACGACCAGGCTTGGAAGGACCTCGCCTATGTGCGCAACCTCGCCCACTGGCAGGCGGGAGAGGTCGACCGGTTGCGCGGTCTCATCACGAGCCTTGAAGGTGACATTGCCGCCAAGGCGCAGGCGTTGACTGCGCTCCAACAGCAGCACGCCGGATTGAAGGCCCGGCTGATTGGGCCGCGCAAGGGGCTGGGCGGCTACAACCGGCGCATCGCGTATTTGCGAAGCCAGGGAATTGGAATTGACGAGATCTCGGCGGACGGTCATGCGCATGCCAAGGGTACGGGCAGACAGGCATTCGTGCATCAGTGGCGCGATGCAAACCTCAAGACGCCGCGCGCCAGGGCCTACAAGCCTGGCAAGGCCTATGCCGCCGCCGGGGGCGGCTCAGGTGGCGGCGGCAAGCCCGGTTCCAGGGGCGCGTCGATCAGCAAGCCGTCGCAGGGCCGGGTCCCAACGAGAGAGATTGCGGATTTGAAGGCCAAGCTCGCGAAGCTCACGCAAGACGCGGAGAGGTATCACCGCCTGCGTGATGCGGTTCACGTCGCCAACCGCATCGCGGACGACGTCGTGTAGCTGACGCAGCCGGTGCTACCCGGGCGCATGACGAATAATACTGACAGCAAAAAAGGCCCATTTATCGCACGGGACTTTTGTGCCCATTCGTAATATTGGCCTTCCGGCCATCTGAGCCCAGCTCGCTCAGCTCAGCTCGCGAATGCGGAAGGGCAGGCCGCCCTTTGGCGTCAGCGTCACGGTGGCGTTGATACCGGCAGGGTCGGCACCGACGTACTCGGGCCGGAAGCGGCGCAGCAGGATCGAGAGCGCCAGCGTGTTCTCCACCTGGCTCATCGCGCCCCCGATGCACGAGCGCTTGCCCGCGCCGAACGGGATGTAGGAATACTTGACCTGCTTCTTGGCGGCGGCGCCCATCCAGCGCTCGGGCCGGAACTCCTCGGGATCCTGCCAGAACTTGGGATTGTGGTGGGCGCCGTAGGCAAACAACGTGACGCGGTCGCCCGCCCTGATCTCCTTGCCGCCGATGACGTCATCCTGGGTGGCGACGCGGATCAGGCCCCACACGGGCGGGTAGATGCGCATCGTCTCCTGAATGACCGCGCGCGTGTAAGCGAGCGCGGAGTAGTCGGCAGCCGTGGGCTCGCGATCGCCGAACACGGCGACGCTTTCTGCGCGAATGCGCTCGGCCATCTCGGGCTTGCGCGAAACCTCATAGAGAGCCCAGGCGAGCGTTAGCGCCGTCGTCTCGGTTCCGGCCCACAGGTACTGCTTTATCTCGTCGAGCCCTTGCTGGGGATCGAACTCGGGCACGTTGGGATCGGCGACCGCATCTTCGATCAGCTTCAGCAGCGTGCGCTCGCGGTGCTCGCGCGGATTGGCGGCGATGACCGCGGGCGGCACGCTGACCCAGGCTTCGATGGCCTTGGCGGCATCTTCCTGGCTGAGTTCGAAGACCTCGCCTGACTGCATGCGCAAGCGGATGTCGCGATGGTTCATGACGTCCGTGTAGGTCTTCACGCATTTGAAGATCACATGCGGATTGAACGGCATGTCACGGTCAAACAGCGCCTTGCAGATCATGTCGGCGGCGAGCGTCCAGGTCTGCTCGACCATTTCGAACGTCTCGCCGGTCTTTGCCAGCTTCGCCCAGATATCCATCTTGGCCTGAATGGCCTTGATGAAATAGGGGATGTATTCGGCGAACATGTCGGGGTGGAACGCCGGCTGCTGCGGCATCCGGATTTTCTGCCAGAGCGCGCCATCGTTGGTGATCATCGACTTGCCGAAGATCGGCTTCAGTCCGTCGAAGTACTTCACGTAATTATCCACCTTCGTGACAAGAACGTGCTTGAAGTACTCGGGCTCGGAGATGAACACGATCCGCTGGTTGGCCAGGTTGACGGGAATGACGGGTCCGTAGCGTTCCGTCATGTGCATGAGAATGCGCATGGGGTTCTCAGGGTCTCCGCGCAGCAGCGGGGTCAACTTGAACCAAATCGAATTCTCTTCGCCGAGACCTTGGGCGTGGCTGGCGGCAGTTGTCATGTTCGGTCGTCTCCTAAGGCCATCGTGCCGCGGTCAGAGCCCCTGTGGCGCTCGCCGCACATGCCGAATGGGTCTTGCCGGTATGGCACGGCCTTGCTTGCAAATGTTGAGCAGTCGCTGTCCCTGCGTCAGGTTCGTTCCAAAACCCCCACCGGACCAGGTCGCTCGCCGAATAATACGGGGTGGCGGAGCCATGTCTACGCGGCGGGAGGGTCAAGTCAGCCAACTTAAGTGGATGAACCGGTCTTTCGGATTGCTTAGCGCCTTAGACAAGCATTGGCGAGTATAGCGCGGGCGAAAGGTTAACTTCTTCTCGAATAACGACTTTTTCAGACTCCACGACAGCCTTGCCGGAGGCGACCAGGGCCAGTGCAGCCGGGTAAAGCCGATGTTCTGCGTCAAGGACGCGCGCGGCTAAATCTTCCGCTGTGTCGCAGGAAAGCACCGGTACGGCGGCTTGGCCCACGATCGGCCCGGTGTCCATTTCGAGCCGCATGAAATGGACGGTGCAGCCGGCGACCTTAACGCCGGCATCGACGGCTCGCTGGTGGGTATCCAGTCCCGGAAAGGACGGCAGTAGGGATGGATGGATATTCAATTGTTTATCGCGCCAGCGGTCGATGAAGCCGCCGGTCAGCATGCGCATGAAGCCGGCGCAGCAGATCAGTTCCGTCCCCAGATCCATGAGGATGCCATGCAACCTGGCCTCGAACGCCGTGCGGGTCGCGAACTGTTTGTGGTCCAGCGCAATGGCGCAGACGCCGTTTTCGGCTGCCCAATTGAGGCCGGGCGCATCAGGACGGTTCGAAATCACGCCTGCGATCTCGGCGGGATAGCCGGTCGCGCGTGCGGCCTCGACCAGCGCCATCATGTTGGAGCCGCGGCCGGAGATGAGGATGCAAACACGCTTCTTGGCTGGCGGAGCGGGGGCCGCGGCAGGCGATGGGGTCATGGCGGCCCGCTTAGCATGCGCCGGGCGCAGCCGCCAGACGTGACTGGCAGGACTAATTTACCCGCGGCCCGATCGGGCCGGCGGCGCGCTGCCCGAGAGTACCGCATCGCGCTACTTCGTGATGACGATCTTCTTGGCCATAATCAGCGAATCCTCCGGATTGAAAGGCTCAGGGACCACAACGCCCTTCTGGCATGCGGGCCTTGCCGCCATGATATCCATCCAGCGCTTGAGGTTGGGCAGGTTATCGACGTCCACGCCCGCCCAGTAGTGGATGCGCACCCAGGCCCAATGCGCGATGTCGGCAATGGAGTAGTCGTCGACGAGATATTCGCGATCGGCAAGGCGGGTGTCGAGGACCGTATAGAGGCGCTTGGTCTCGTTTTGATAGCGCGCGATGACGGACGGTATCTTCTCGGGGAAATATCGAAAGAAGACGTTGGCCTGCCCCTGCATCGGGCCGACGCCGCCCATCTGGAACATGAGCCACTGGATGACTTGCGACCGCTTCTTCTTCTCTGTCGGCAGGAGGCGGCCGGCCTTCTCTGCCAGATAGATCATGATGGCGCCCGACTCGAAGACGGCAAAGTTGTCCTCGTCGCGGTCGACGATGGTCGGGATCCGCCCGTTCGGATTGATCTTGAGGTACTCGGGCTTTTTCTGGTCGCCTTCACCAAGGCGGATGTAATGGGTCTCGTAAGGCAGCGCCAGTTCCTCCAAGGTGATGGAGGCCTTCCAGCCGTTGGGCGTGGTGGAGGTGTAAAGGTCGATCATGTCCTGCCCTTCTCGATGTTGTGTTCCGGCGATTGCGCCGCGCCTGGAGCCCCTCGGCGGGTTGCCGCTGAAGGTCGCCTACCAACCTCTTTATGCCAGAGCGCCACGCTTGGGCATCCTTCGGTGGTCGAACTGTCGAATGTGAGGGCGAGATCCACTCCACGCAGGCGTCATAACCTTGGAGGTCCCGGCCATGGGCCGCGGCTTTCCAGGCGAGGTCGATCACGCTCGCGTGGGCCGCTTGCGCCAGCGCGCGGCACATGACACAGCTTAGCCCAGTTCTTCCTGCAGCGCCCGCAGCATGGGCGAGCGGAACTCGCGGCGATACATGACGATGGTGATGATCAGGGTCGTGCCGATGCACAGCAGCGGATCGATGAACCATGCCATCAGCGGGATCGAAAAGTAGTAGGCGCGGATGCCGTTGTTATAGCTCTCGCCCGCAAGCAGCAGCACGCGTGCGGCCATGTCCGCGTAGCGCCGGCGGTGGTCGGGGTCGCTCGTGGTGTCCGGCATCGCGCCGACCAGGATGGCGAGCACATTGTATTGCCAGGCCGACCAGGTGAATTTGAAGAACGCGTAAACGTAGACGAAAATCAAGACGAGCGCCTTGATTTCCGCCAGACCGGTCTCCGTGGGGGCCGCGTAGGGGAGTTGTGAAATCACCTCCGCGACCTTTGGCGCGGTGCCGAGCAGTGCGACGAGGCCGCCCAGAATAAAGACGGTTGTCGAAGCGAAGAACAACGCCCCGCGCAATAGATTGGCGAGCAGGGTGGCGTCCGCTGTGTGGTTCTCGCGGATGGCCATGCACTCTATCCAACGCTTGCGGAAGATGCGCATCACGGACAGCAGGCTGGAATGTCTTTCGATGAAGCTTTGCGCGATGATGCCATAGCCCACCCAGCAGACGACAAACACCGCGGCTGCCGCAAGGTCGGCGGGGGGAACTTTGGCGGGAAGAATCATCGAGCACCTCGCCGCTTTGCTGGAGCGCTTCTCTTGAAAATTAAAAGTGGCAAACCGGTTTTCCGGCAAGAAGCGCGACAACACAAATGGAGCGCTTCTCTTGAAAAGTGGCAGACGGTTCCATTTGCGCGATTTGAATGAAACACGCAATTGGCCCTAGACTGCGAGACGGCCGTCGAATTTGACGGCGTTCGCCGTGCCCTTGCCTTTCGCGTCCGACTTTTCGCCGGTGGGCGCGATGACATCGCCGACCACGGCCGGGCTCTCGCCTGCTGCCCGTAGAGCCGCGATTACATCTTGCGCCCGCGCCTTGTCGGTCACCGCGACCATGCCGATGCCGCAGTTGAAGGTGCGAAGCATTTCGGCGTCGTCCAGCCGGCCTGCGCGCGCCAGCCAGCCGAAAATCGGCGGCAGCGCAATGCTGGACAGATCGACGCGCGCGGCCGCCGTGGCGGGCATGATGCGCGGAATGTTCTCGCTCAGGCCTCCGCCCGTGATGTGGGAGAGCGCCTTGATGGCCCCGGCGGGCCCCGAGCCGCCGGTAGCGCGGATGGCGGCCAGAAGCGCCTTCACATAGATGCGCGTGGGGGTCAGCAGCACATCGGCCATCGTCTGGCCGTGGGCGAAGTGATCGTCCCAGTTGATCTTTTCCCGCGCGACCAGCTTGCGCACGAGGCTGTAGCCATTGGAGTGCACGCCCGAGGACGGCAGGCCGATGAGAATATCGCCGACGGCGATGTCGCTTCTGGGCAGGATCTCGCCGCGCTCCACAGCGCCGACCGCAAAGCCTGCAAGATCGTAGTCACCCTCCCGGTACATGCCGGGCATCTCGGCGGTTTCACCGCCTATCAGGGCGCAGCCGGCCTGCTTGCAGCCTTCCGCGATGCCCGAGATGACATCGCGCGCCGAGGCGACGTCGAGCTTGCCGACGGCATAGTAGTCGAGGAAGAACAGCGGCTCTGCTCCCTGCACGACCAGATCGTTGACGCACATGGCGACGAGGTCGATGCCGATGGTCGCGTGCCGGCGGGTCTCGATCGCAATCTTGAGCTTGGTGCCGACGCCATCGTTGGCGGCCACCAGAATGGGATCGGAGAAGCCTGCCCGTCTGAGATCGAAAAGGCCGCCGAAGCCGCCCAAGTCGACGTCGGCGCCCTTGCGGCTGGTTGCCTTAGCCAACGGTTTTATCGCGCCGACCAGCGCGTTGCCTGCATCGATATCGACGCCCGCATCGCGGTAGGTGATCGTCCCTTCGCCGCCGTTGTTGACTTGTGTCATCAGGTGTCGCCCGCATGTGAGGAGGCAATCCCGCGAAGCATTTGAAGATCCCCGGTAAAACTCACTTTTGCCCCATTGCCATATTGTTGTGCGGGTCCTAGCAGCTTGAAGGACGAGCGGCAACTCGGGCGCGGGCACGTGCTATCATGGCCCCACTATAGCCCGACCGGTGTCTCCGGCACGAGGCCGGATTCGGGCCGGGGTACGGGCAAGGGAGAAAGACGGTGTTTGAACGCTGCTATCGGATGGGACTGGCGTCACTGGCTGCCCTATGCCTGATCCCTACCTTTGCGCCCGTCGAACCTTCCCGGGCCGCTTACCCGGACTCGGTTTTCACCGTCGGCAACTACCCGGTCGATGCGGCGGACGCCAACGCCGTCGCGGCAAAGGAAAAGGCGCTGGCCGATGGCCAGCAGGCGGCGTTTCGGTCACTGCTGAAGCGCATCGTGCCGGTGACGAACTACAAGGACTTGGCACGTCTGAAAGACATCAAGGCGTCCGAGCTTATTTCGGGCGTCGCGGTCCGCAGCGAGCAGAATTCGTCCACCCGTTACATCGCCAGCCTCGATTTCACCTATCAGGCGGATGCCGTTCGCGGCCTGCTTCAGAGCCACGGCGTTCCCTTCGTCGAGACTCAGGCGCCGGTGGTGACGCTGGTTCCCGTGGTTCGCTCCAACGGCGAGGTTCGCGCGAGTTCCGAGGCAAGCTCGGAGGTCTGGCAGCAGGCTTGGCGCGGGCTCGATCTGACCCATACGCTGACGCCGCTCAAGCTCGAGGAATTCAAAAGCGCCATTCACAACGACACTGTCACAATGCTGGCCAAGGGCGACGACAGCGCCACCCGCATCTTGGCGGGCGAGTATGGGGCACAGACCATCGTCATTGCGGTTTCCGAGGTCGATGCAGCCGCCAAGCGACTGAATGTTACGCTCGCCGGTCGCGACGCGGTTGGCCCGCTCTATCTGGCCCGTTCCTATCGCATGTCCGATGGCGACCTCGCCTATGCCAGTGAATTGGCGGCCGTGGTCTCTCTCGGGGTTCTGGAGGGGCGCTGGAAGGCGATGAAGGCCGCACCGGCCGTCGCTGCCGCTTCGCCTGCGGCGGGCGGTGCCACCGGCCCGGCCGGAGAGGCGCCGGTCTGGAGTGCGGGCGCCAACAACGCCGCGCTTGGCGAACAGGTCAGAATGGTCGCCGAGTTCGGCAGCCTAGCGCAATGGAACGAGATCAGAACGCAATTGCTAGAAACGCCCGGCGTTGAGAACCTCGCAATTGCGGCCGTTTCTGCACGCACCGCTGATCTGCAACTGCAATATCCGGGCGGCGCGCGCGCCCTCGCCAACGCGCTGGGAGGCCGGGGGCTGCGCTTGATCGAATCTGGGGCAGGCTGGACGCTGAGCCCAACCTATTAATCTTAAAAGACTTCTCGTCTCCGGTTTGGCGGCCGGTCCAGTATTCCCGTTTAAGGTGCGGATAAAGTTGGCAAATCTCTCAGGGCGTTCTCGACTGACGGGGCGGGGGGAGGCTAAAGTCCGGCCCGGGTAACTTGCATTGCGCAGGGGGCTGTCACTTAATCCCACACGCCGCGTTTTGCGCATCTGCTTCCGGGGCCGCCGTATGCCACAGTTCACAAGGTACACAGTCGCGTGAGTATCCCTAATCTCATCACGCTCGTGCGGGTCATCCTGGTTCCGGTCGTGTTCTGGCTGTTGGTAACCCAGCAGCTCGAAGCGGCTTTTCTGGTTTTCCTGGTGGCCGGCGTTTCCGATGGCGTCGACGGCTTTCTGGCCAAGCGCTTCAACTGGGAGACGGAGCTGGGCGCCTACCTCGATCCGATCGCCGACAAGCTGCTCATCGTCTGTATTTTCATCGCTTTGGGCGTGACCGGCAAATTGCCCTCGTGGATCGTCATCGCGGTCGTTTCGCGCGACGTGCTGATCGTCATTGCCGTGGTGCTCTCCTGGCTGCTTGGCCATCCAACGCCGATGCGGCCCATCGCTGTCAGCAAAGCCAACACGGTGGCGCAGATCGTGCTGGCGGCCGTCGTCCTGGCGGATGAGGCATTCGACCTGAAGCTCAAGGGGCCGGTGTCGGTGCTGATTTGGGTGACGGGCGGCCTCACCATTGCCTCGCTGGTCGCATATTTGCGGGTTTGGTTGCGCCACATGACGCTGTATGAGTCGACGGGTTCAAAACAGTAGAGAGAGTGCGTCAGCCTTCGCGGCGAGGGAATGGGGAACATGCAGCGCAACGTGCTTTTTTGGCTCGCGGTCGCGGCCGTTTTTCTGGTCGGGCTGCATGTGCTGAGCCCCGTGCTGTTGCCCTTCGCAGCCGGTATGGTCATCGCCTATTTTCTCAACCCCGTCGTCGATCGTCTGTCCGCGGCGGGGCTGCCGCGCGTCTTCTCGACGGTGCTCCTGCTGGTCGTCACCACCGCCGCCCTGGGTTTTGCAATCTTCATGCTGCTTCCACCGGCCATCGAGCAGGGGCGCTTGCTGCTGGAGGCGATGCCGTCGGAGGCCGAGCGGCTGAAGGGCGTGCTGGAAAGCTCCGCGCGCGATTACTTCGGCGATCGTTATCCGCAGGCTCAGGAGAGCATCAATCGCGCAATCGCCGGGCTGACGGACGGCCTGCCCGCACTCGCAGGAGCCATTGCGCAATCGCTTTGGAGCCAGGGCATGGCCGCGTTCAATTTCCTCTCGCTGATGCTCGTCACGCCGCTGGTGGCCTTCTACGCGCTGCTCGACTGGCCCAAGATCCTGGCGAAGGTCGATAGCTGGCTGCCGCGTTCGAATGCCCATCAGATCCGCATGCTGGCCCGCGAGATCGACCAGCGCGTGTCGGCCTTCATCCGGGGACAGGGCGTCGTCTGCCTGGTTCTTGCAGCTTTCTATGCCGTGTGCCTCAGCCTGCTGGGGCTGCGATACGGTCTTCTTGTTGGGTTGCTGACCGGGCTGTTCAGCTTCATCCCATTCGCCGGCTGGGCCATGGGCCTTCTGACGGCGGCGGGGCTGGCGGTGGTGCAGCACTGGCCGCAGGTCATGCCGATCCTCATGGTGATCGGCGTGTTTCTGGCCGGCCAGGCGCTGGACGCGTCGCTGCTGAGCCCGAAAATCGTCGGATCGAAAATCGGGCTCCATCCGGTTTGGCTGATTTTCTCGCTTCTCGTATTCTCGTATCTGTTCGGTTTCCTGGGCCTGCTGGTGGCTGTACCCGTCGCCGCGGCCATCGGCGTGCTGGTTCGCTTCGCGCTCGACACCTATATGCGCTCCTCGATGTATCGCGGACCGGATGCGCCGATTGCGTGAAGCCGGCAAAACTGCAGGATTCGTGAGAGGCGCCATGACGCCGCGTCAGCTCGCCTTTGATATTCCACACCGGGCCGCCTTGGGTCTGGAGGACTTTCTCGTCTCGCAGTCGAATGCGGCTGCCGTGTCGCTGGTCGACCGCTGGCCGGACTGGCCGGTGCGCGCTGCCGTGCTGGCAGGTCCGGCCGGCTCCGGCAAGACGCATCTGGTCAACGTCTGGCGCGCCAAGTCGCAGGCTCTCATCGTTAGCGCCGCCTATGTGACCACGCAAAACGTGCCTGAGCTTGCCGCTGCCGGGGCACTCGCGGTGGAGGACATCGACAAGGGCGCGATCGACGAACGCGCGCTGTTTCACCTTCTCAATCTCGTGCGGGAACAAAAATTGTTCGTACTGATGACGACGGCTACGCGCCCCGGCGACATGCACATCGGCCTTCCCGACTTCTCGTCGCGGTTCAAGGCTTTGCCGCTGGCGGAGATCGAAGCGCCCGACGATGCGCTGCTGTCGGCCGTCCTTGTGAAGCAGTTTGCCGACCGCCAGTTGGTCGTAGACCCGGCCGTGATCTCGTATTGCCTGGTGCGCATGGAGCGTTCCATGGATACGGCCCGGCGCCTCGTCAACGAGATCGACAGCCTGGCGCTCGCCTTGCGCAGGGGTGTCACGCGCGCCTTGGCCGCCAAGGCCCTAGACAATATTTCGGGCCCCGCCAAACCATCATGACCGGCGGGGGCGCGAAGCCAGAACCGGCGCACCGCGGCGCCGTCATGATTGTGCTACAGTGCGCGCGGCAGGTTCAGCCCCAAGACCAGCGGAGTGATCAGGACCATGAGCGGGACGCGCGTCAAAACCGGCGAAAAAGCGCCGAAGGTCAAGCCGCCGGAAGGTTCCGACAGATTCTATAACCGCGAACTTTCGTGGCTGCAATTCAACCGCCGCGTTCTGGAAGAAGCGCAAAACAAGAATCATCCGATTCTGGAACGATTGCGCTTCCTTTCGATCTCGGCCTCCAACCTCGATGAGTTCTACATGGTTCGCGCCGCCGGCGTGTACGGCCAGGTCAAGGCGGGCATCACGACGATGTCACAGGACGGCCTGACGCCTGCGCAGCAGCTCGAGGCCATCAACAAGTTCGTTGCAGGCGTCGTCAAGGACAAGCAGGCCATCTGGCGGGAAATCCGTGACGAGCTGTCGGCAGCGGGCATTCATGTGCTTCAGCCCGCAGAGTTGACGGCATCCGAGCGTGAGTGGCTCGAGAAGCTGTTCATGACACACATCTTCCCGATTCTGACGCCGATCGCGGTCGATCCGGCGCATCCCTTTCCCTTCATCCTGAACAAGGGATTGACGATCGTCGTCGAGATGCAGCGCCGCTCCGACAGCGAGACCATGAGCGGCCTGATACCGATTCCGGGGCAGCTTGAACGGTTCATTCGTCTGGAAGCTGATCCAAGCAAGCCGAAGGACGTGCGATTCATTCAGCTGGAAGCGGTCATCGGGCTGTTCCTTGCGGAACTCTTTACCGGCTTCACCATCAAGAGCCAGGGAGCGTTCCGTATTCTGCGCGACAGCGATATAGAGCTCCAGGAAGAAGCCGAGGATCTCGTGCGCTCCTACGAAAGCCAGTTGAAACGCCGCCGGCGCGGCAACGTCATTCACCTGGAAATCGAGGGGGCGATGCCCGACAAGCTGAGACGCTTCGTGCTCGAAGAGCTGGAGGTGTCGGAGGAGAGCGCCTTCATCAAGGAAGGCACGCTGGCGCTGGCCGATACCGCGCAGCTCATCGTTTCGGATCGGGCCGACTTGATGTTCAAACCGTTCACGATCCGCTTTCCCGAGCGCATCCGCGAGTATAACGGCGACTGCTTTGCCGCGATCCGCAAGAAGCCGATAGTGGTTCATCACCCTTATGAAAGTTTCGACGTCGTCGTTCAGTTCTTGCGTCAGGCCGTCGCCGACCCCAACGTCATGGCCATCAAATGGACGCTCTACCGCACCTCGCGCGACAGTCCCATCGTTCATGCCCTGAAAGAGGCGGTTGAGGCGGGAAAGTCGGTGACGGCCGTGGTGGAATTGAAAGCGCGCTTCGATGAAGCCGCCAACATCCGCTGGGCGCGCGATCTGGAAAGCGCAGGCGTGCACGTCGTCTACGGCTTCACTGAGCTGAAGACGCACGCCAAGCTCGGCATCGCCGTGCGCCGCGAGGGCACAGATCTCACGACGTACTGCCACATCGGCACGGGCAACTACCATCCGCAGACCGCGCGCGTGTACACGGATCTGTCGCTCTTCACGACGGACCCGGCCATAGCGCGCGACGTCACGCGCATCTTCAATTTCGTTACGGGCTATGGGCAGCCCGCCGAGCTGGAATGCATGGCGGCCAGCCCGCATGGCATCCGCAACCGGATCATGGAGCACATTACCCAGGAAATCGCCAACGCCAAGGCCGGCAAGCCGAGCGGAATCTGGATGAAAATGAACTCGCTGGTCGATGCCAGGATCATCGAGGCGCTCTACGAGGCGTCCAGCGCCGGCGTGCCGATCGATCTGGTCGTGCGCGGCGTATGCTGCTTGCGGCCTGGAATTCCCGGCATGTCGGAGAACATCCGGGTAAAGAGCATCATCGGGCGCTTCCTGGAGCACGCACGCATCTATTGCTTTGCGGCAGGAGGTCCCTTGCCTTCTGCGGGTTCCGCCGTCTACATCAGTTCAGCCGATATGATGCCTCGCAATCTCGACCGGCGCGTCGAAGCGATGGTTCCGATCAAGAATCCGACCGTCCACGAGCAGGTGTTGAATCAGATCATGGTTGCCAATCTCAAAGACAATCAACAGAGCTGGCGCATCAATGCCGATGGCACGGCAACGCGGCTTGGACCCCAGACCGGGGAGGAACCGTTCAACGCCCACAAGTATTTCATGACGAATCCCAGCCTGTCCGGCCGGGGGGAAGCGCTCAAGGAGCACTTCCCGCCGCGCTTCAGCAAGCCGGACTGAAAGGTTGAGCCTTCGTTATGCAGATTGAGGACGTCATCGGTACCGACAGCCCGAGGCCAGGGCTGGAGCCCATCGGTGTGATCGACATTGGATCGAACTCCGTGCGTCTTGTGGTCTACGAAGGCGCGGTGCGCTCGCCGACGCCTCTGTTCAACGAGAAAGTGCTATGCGGCTTGGGCCGTTCGGTGGCGACCACTGGCAGCCTCGCGCCCGTAGCGGTCGAGCGCGCGATCCATGCCCTGGTGCGGTTCAAAGCCATTGCGCGCCTCCTGGGTGTGAAGAACGTCAAGGCGATCGCCACGGCCGCGGTTCGCGAAGCTTCCAACGGCGCGGAATTCATCACACGCGGCGAGGCCGCGCTCGGCTTGCACATCGAGGTCTTGTCGGGTGAGGCCGAGGCGCGCCTTGCGGCCCAGGGCATCATGATGGGCTTCATGTCGCCCGACGGCGTTGCGGGGGATTTGGGCGGCGGAAGCCTGGAGTTGATCGATGTCGTAGGCGAAACCTTGCGCGAGGCAGCTACGCTTCCGCTCGGCGGGCTACGCCTTATCGACACCACTGGAGGTAAACTCGACGCCGCGCTGGTGGCTGTCGACAATGCGATTGCGGCGCTGTCCTGGCTTGGGCGGGGCAAGGGACGCGCACTCTACGCCGTCGGCGGAACCTGGCGTGCGCTTGCCAAATTGCACATGGACTATCGCAACCATCCGCTGCGCGTAATGCACGGTTATCAAGTTGCGCCGCGCGAGATCGAAGAATTCTGCGAAGCCTTGCGAAAAGGCAAGAAGCAGGGCCTACCAAGCCTGGAGGGTGTTGCGAAAGCACGCCGCGAGGTTCTGCCATACGGGGCGCTGGTGCTCGAACGGCTGGTCAAGAAGATGCAGCCAAGCTCGGTCGTATTTTCGGTCTTCGGCATTCGCGAAGGGTTGATCTATGGTCTGCTGCCGGAGCACGAACGTCGACGGGACCCGTTGATCAGCTTCGCGGAACAATATGCCACGATGCGTTCGCGCTCGCTGGATCACGCCCATGAGCTGTGCCAATGGACAGACCAGTTGTTTGCCGATCCCTCATTCGAGGAGACCGCGCAGGAACGGCGTTTGCGCCATGCGGCATGCCTGTTATCGGATGTCGGCTGGCGCGCACACCCTGATTATCGTGCAGAACAAAGCCTCTCGACGATTGCGCACGCCGCCTTGGGCGGGGTCGATCACGAGGGCCGGGTGTTTCTTGCGTTGTCGGTGTTCTTCCGGCACGAAGTGGGCGAGTTGAGCCCGGACAGCCTGCCGGAGCGATTGCGGGCTCTGGTCTCCAAGCGCACGTTGCGCCGGGCGCGGATCGTGGGCGCGGCCGTCCGCGCCGCACATATGCTCTCGATTGGCAAACCCGGCATCATCGGAGAAACGCCCTTGTCGCACGAGAACGGTAAGCTCATTCTCACCATCCCGAAGGTTTACGCTGGCCTCGACGGCGAGCGGCTGCGCCGGCGTTTCGAAGTGCTGGCGGGTCTGGTTGGCCGCCAGCCGGTCGTGCGAATTGCGAATTAACGGGTATAAGCGCGCCGCGCGTCGCCGTGTGGCCGCCAATACCCTGGGAGGCGACGCAATTCCTGCTAAAAGGTTAGGATCGTTCCAGGGCTGAAGGCCTTCAAGACATCCATGAGCGAAAATCTTTACGACATCCTGGGCGTTTCGCGCCGTGCGTCGGACGAGGAAATCCGGCGCGCATTCCGCAAGCTTGCAAAAGAGCTGCATCCCGACGTCAACCCCGGCAATCCCGCCGCGATCGAACGCTTCAAGAAGGTGGCCGCGGCCAACGACATCCTGGGCGATCCAGACAAGCGCAGGCAGTACGACGCGGGAGAGATCGATTCCAAGGGTGAGCCGCGCCGGCCGCAATGGCGCGCGGGTGCAGGCGGCCATCACGCGAATTACGCAGGCGCACGCGCGCGCACCCACTCGGGCGGGTTCGACGACTTCAGTTTCTCCGACATCTTTTCCGACGTGTTCGGCGGGCGCGGTGCAGCAGCAGGCGGGGCACGCGGCTTCCCCTCCAGGGGGCAGGATCTGCGCTATACTTTGGAAGTCGACTTCGTCGATTCGATCACGGGCGCCAAGAAGCGTGTGACGTTGCCTGAAGGCGGCGTGCTCGACTTGTCTGTGCCCGAGGGCGTCAGCGACGGGCAGGTGCTCCGCCTCAAGGGAAAGGGCGCCCGCGGTCAACAGGGCGGCCCGCCGGGCGATGCGCTGGTTGAGATCAAAGTGCGCGCGCATGCACAATTCAAGCGTCAGGGAGACGACATCCTCGTAGAGGTGCCGATCACCATCGATGAGGCGGTGCTTGGCGGCAAGATCGAGGTGCCGATGATTTCAGGCCGCGTGCAATTGACGATTCCCAAGGGGACCAGCTCGGGCAAGACATTCCGGCTGAAGGGCAAGGGCGTCGCCAATCGCGCAACCGGCGCGACGGGCGATGAACTCGTCAGCGTGAGGATCGTGCTGCCCGAGCAGATCGACGAGAAGCTGTCGTATTTCTTCACCGTCTGGCGTCAGGACAACGCCTACGATCCAGGCCGCAAGTAAGCCATCCCTCAGCCGCGGCCACTGGCCTTTTTCGGATGCCGGCCAAAAAATGCGGCCCGGAGGGGGCAGATCTCCGGGCCGCTGGTGTTGCGGCGCGCTCGGGGGGAGGGGGGTGCGCACCGCTCGCGCTGGGGCGCCGGCCCCCGCAGAGCTGGCACGGCCACAGCGTCGACTATGAGAACGCTCGAGCCGCGGAATTCCGTCGCAAGCCATGATCGCGGGCGCTGCAGGGCGGGGATTTTCTTTAATATCATGGGCTTACTGACCGTTTCTCGCCGGGATGGCGCGGACCTCGCCTCCGACCAGGGTGAGCGCCAGTTCGCCGCGCTTGAGCTTGAGAGCCGCCTCACCAAACAGCATGCGCCGCCACCCCTTCAACGCCAGGACGTCCGGTTCGGGATCGGTGGCAAGCCGCTCCAGGTCCTCCGAGTCCGCGATCAAACGGGGTGCAACCCCATGTTCGGCGGCCGCAGAACGCAGCAACACCTTCAACAACTCGAGCGTGGCGGAAGCCTGGGCCGACAACGGTTCGCCGCGGTCGATCTTGGGCAGAAGCTTCGTGTCGCGCTTGAGGCCGCGCGACACGACCTCGACGATTTCGCGCGCGCGCTGCGAGCGGGCAAATCCGTCCGACAACGTACGCAACTGGCCGAGAGCTTCCGTGGTCGCGGGCATCTGGTTGGCGATGTCGTAAAGCGCTTCGTCGCGCAGGACCCGTCCGCGCGGAACGTCCTGAGCCTGCGCGAGGCGTTCACGCCAGGCCGCAAGCTCGATGAGAACGGCGAGAGATTTCTTGCCCTTTACGCGCAGCTTGAGCCGCTGCCAAGCACGCTCGGGATCGGCGTCATAGGTCGCCGGATCGCACAGCAACGCCATTTCCTCCGCCACCCACGACATGCGGCCGGAGGCATTGATATCCTTTTGCAGGGCCTTGTAGACATCGCGCAAATGCGTCACGTCGCCTATCGCATAGGAGAGCTGTTTGTCAGACAGCGGCCGGCGGCTCCAATCCGTAAACCGCGAAGACTTGTCGAGATCCGCTCCCGTGAGCTTCTTCACGAGGTTCACATAGCTGATGCTTTCGCCAAAGCCGCACACCATCGCGGCAACTTGTGTGTCGAAGATGGGCTCGGGAACGGTGCCGGTCTTGGCGAAGGCGATTTCGATGTCCTGGCGCGCCGCGTGGAAGACTTTGACGACCTCATGATTGGCCATCAGCGCAAAAAAGGGCGCGAGGTTGACGCCTTCGGCGAGCGGATCGACCACCGCTTCGGTGGAGGGACCTGCAAGCTGGATCAGACAAAGCTGCGGCCAATAGGTCTGCTCTCGCATGAACTCGGTATCGACCGTGACAAACGGGTGCCGCGCAAGCTCGTTGCAGAGGGTCTCAAGATCGCCGGTCGTCGTGATAAGTTGCATGGAATGATGTAAGCTTTTGGAAAGGACGTTCCTGGAAGGAAAGCTGTTGCATACCCACCAAGCGATATTGCCGGGGGCATCCTAGTGCCATTTCCGCGTTTCGTGCCACTCGCGCAAACGGCTCTACGCATTTGTTTCGTCGAACTGTGTCGGAAAACCGGTTTGCCACTTTTCCGATATGCGCTCCAACACCGCCCTGGCTCTAATACCGCCCGGGCGGTTGTGTCAGGGTTGGGCGCAAGCACGCCGGTTCGAGCGTGCATGCACGATGTTTGGAATTGCCTTCTAGCGATTTTTTCGGTTCGATCCACGCCGTTCGCGCAAAATCACCGCGTTATGGGGTAAGGCGCGTCAAAATTGCTCAGAACATTGGGAACACGGGTAAAGGCGCGGCTGCCGGTCAGGGAGGGGTGGGCGTCTCGACGCCCAGGCGCTGAAGCGCCATGCGCGGCTTCAGCAACATGCCGTTGGCTTTGACGGCGAGCAGATAGCTTTCGATGGCCCGCTTGGCGTCTCCCCATTTCTCCAGCGCTTCCGCCCGCTCGATATGGGCCCGCGCGTTACCGGGGTCTATCGCGAGCGCGGCGTCATACTCTGCCATGGCCCTGTCGCGTTCATTGAGCGCAACGTAGGCGCCGGCCCTTCCAATATGAGACTCGACGCTTTTGGGATCGATCGCCAATGCCTTGGCGAAGTCGTCGAGCGCTTCAGCGTTCTTGCCCGCCGCCAGCATGCTTGCTGCGCGGCCGTGGTAGGCGATCATGTTATCGGGATTGAGCGCGATGATGCTCGACCAGTCTGCCGTAGCCTGGCCGTGATCGCCCACGAACGAATAGGCTTTCGCGCGGCGCTCCAGCGCTTCGAGGTTCTTTGGATCGATACGCAACGCGCTTGTGAAGTCTGCGATCGCCTCGGCAGCTTCCTGCTCGCTCATCCAGGCTTTACCGCGCAGAATGTGTACGCGCAGGCGCGTTGCCTCGTCGAGATCGGGTGAATTCAGAATCGCTCCGCATGCCCTCAATGCCAGGGTTGCCAAATGGTCCTGGTCGCAGTCCGACAGATTGAAGGCGGGGGCCTCTTTGACGTACTGCGCCCTCGCCGGAGCGGCCGTAAGCAAGTCTGCTGCGAGCGCGATGCCGCACGCGGAAATGATCGGCGCGGCGATGTAGCAGATCTCAGGCCTGAATGTGTGCATCGTTCCGCTACTTTCTTCGATAAGTGGTCCAGTCGCCCCCGAGCCGTTGCAGGGCCCGGATGGCGTACCAGTAAGCCCCGTCGTATTTCAGAACAGCCTGATAGCTCGCAATCGCGATCTCCGTATCGCCGAGGCTTTCGGACACCGCTCCGCGCGCCATGTAGACGGCCGGGTAATCGGGATTGACCCTTATGGCGTTGTCGAACTCGCGCATGGCCTCCTCCCGTTTTCTCAGTTCGCCATAGACGCGGCCCTTGCCGATGTAGGAATCCGGATTGATGGCATCGATCGCGATGGCGCGATCATAGTCTGCCAGCGCCTCCGACGTCTTGCCTGCCGCGAGGTTGGCGTCCGCACGCTCCCGGTAGTTCTCTTCCGCCTTGGGCCGCACCGCGATAATGCGACTCCAGTCTTCCACGGCCTGGTCGTATCTCTCCAGGGCCATGTAGGCCCGGGCGCGTCCTTTCAGGGCCGCGATATTCTCAGCATTGATGTCGATTGCGCGCGTGAAATCCGAAATTGCGGCCGTGGGCTCGTCCTCGCGCATCCAGGCGACGCCGCGCAGGGTATAAATCCGGCCACGTTCGGAAGGCGTCGTGCCCTGCTCGTAGATCATGCCGGTGCAGGCGCGCAGATGGTCTGCGGGGAGATTGTCTTTCGCACAGTCCGCCATATCGATCGCATAGGCACGCGGCGCCGTGTGCTCTCCAACCGACAGCGTGATGAGCGCAGCGGCGAGGTATCGCGCCGTCTTCCAGGATGATCCTTGCCTGTCGTGCGGGAATATCATCCGTGCTGCATCCATCAGCGTCCTAGTAGGGAGACCACACGCCTAGGCGCTCAAGGTGTTTGCGTGCATGGGCATATTGGCCGTTGATCTTCAGCACGGTAATGTAGTTCTCGATCGCGAGTTCCTTTTCACCCCAACGATCGGCCATTCGCGCACGTTCCCAGAAGGCGGGAAGATAATCCGCGTCGATCGCGATGGCGAGTTCGAACTGCTCCATCGCTTGGTCGCGCTCACCCAGGGCGTCGTGCACGCGCGCGCGCCCTATATAGGCATCGATCGCCTTGGGGTTCATTTCCAGAGACGTATTGTAATCGGCCATCGCCTCGGCGAACTTCCTGGCGCCAAGAAAGCTCGCGCCACGGCTGCGGTAGAGCGAGTCATCCTTGGGATGCATCTGGATGAGTGCGCTCCAGTCCTTGACGGCGAGATCGAAGCGCTCCTGCAGATCGTAAGCGCGCACACGGCCGCGAAGCGCTTCTTCGTCCTCGGGCGCGATCTTCAATGCCTGCGTGTAATCGAGCGCCGCCTGGCCCGGGTCTTCCTCCGTCAGCCAGGACCGGCCGCGAAGCTTGTGGATGCGGGCGCGCTCTGGAGCCTCGAGGTTGTCTGTCGATAGAAGGATCGTGCAGGCGCGGATGGAGAAAGAGGCAACATTGTCCTGTTCGCACTCCTTCAGGATATCGGTCCTGCTTCCGGCAGGCGCGGCAGGGGCCGGAATGCGGGTGCGTGCCGGCGGGCCGGCCATCGCGTCGCCCGCATAGGCAACGCCCGCCGTCAGGATGGCGCTTGCCGCTCCCGCCGCAAGCAGGTGCATCGGCCGGGCGAGGGGCGAAGATTTTCCCTGTCTTGCTGTGGTCCTGATCATTCTGCGACTTTCACCGGATGGCAATGGCGTGACGAGGTACGCTGAAGCAGAAATCACACTATAGTATATGGTAACCGATGCCTAATCAGGCAGGCCAAAAACGACCACCGCGTCGCCTGTGGGAAAGCCCCAGATCGAACTCCCACCGGCGGCGACGGCGACATACTGCTTGCCGTCGACGGCATAGCTGATGGGTGGCGCGTTTACCCCCGCCCCGCATTGGAAGCTCCAGAGCGTCTTGCCGCCGGAGGCGTCGAAAGCAGAGAAATTGCCGTTTCCTTCGCCCATGAAGACCAGTCCGCCTTTGGTGGCCAGCACGCCGCCGATGAGGATCTCATCGGTCTTGCGCTGCCAGACGATCTTGCCTTGGTTCTTGAGATCGATGGCGCTCAGCAAGCCGTACTGCGGTTCCTTGGCGGGTTCGAAGGCGCTGTAGCGCACCTCCTGATTGCCATCCTTGGCGGGGGTCGTTTCCAGCCGATAGGTGAAAGGCATGTGCATGGCGGCCACGTAAACGACTCCCTTCGCGGCATCATAGGACGTGGGCGACCAGTTGGCCCCACCCCCTGCGCCTGGCGCAACGCGCACACCCTCCGCGGTGGGCGGTGCAAACATATTCTCATGCGGCACGAATTCGTCGGAACGGAATAACAGCTTGCCGGTCGCGCGGTCATGCACGAAGTACCAGCCGATCTTGGACGCCTGGCCGACAGCGGGCACGGTCTTGCCGTCAACGACAGCGTCGAACAGCACGGGCGGGCTCGCCACGTCGTATCCCCACAGGTCGTGCGGCACTTGCTGGTAGTGCCACACCAGTTTGCCAGTAGCAGCCTCGAGCGCCACGAGCGACACCGTATAGAGATTGTCGCCCGGCCGGCCTTCACCCATGGACTGTGGCGAGGGGTTGCCTGTTCCAAAGTAGATCAAGCCGGTCTTGGTATCGACGGCAGGCGAATGCCAGATCGACCCGCCTCCGAAGCTCCAGGCATCGGCGTACTGGGGTGCGTCGGCCTTCTCCTTGGCGATGTCGCGCCGAAGATCGACCCCGTAGGCAGTCTTCTGCACGAAGTCGCCTTCCCAGTTCTTTCTCGTCGTTTCGAAGCGCCACTGCTCGGCCCCGGTCTGGGCATCGAAAGCAGCCATGAAGCCCGGCTGGCCGTACTTGCCCGCGATCCCGACCACGGCGGTGAGTTGTCCCTTCTTTACGGCATCCTCGAAGTGCATTCCGTAGCCGACGCCGGTAATGCCGATGATGACCTTGCCTTCGTACACGAGCGGCGCAGCCACGGTGCCGACACCTGTGGAGCCGCTAACGGAGTCTTGCGCGCGTGGGTCGGTGTCCTGCAGCACCGCGCGATCTTCGGTTTTCACCTGGTCGCTGACCAGGGCGATGTCCCAGATCTTGTTCCCGGTCTGTTGATCGAGCGCGATAAGGTGCGCATCGACCGTAGCGATGAAGACCTTGCCGTATCCCAGGGAAACGCCCCGATTGGCGGGGCCGCAGCATAGTTTGCCTGCGGCACGTTTGTGATCGTAGCGCCATTTCTGTTTGCCTGTTGCGGCATCGATCGCGACCACGTTGGACATCGGCGTTGAGATGAACATCACCCCGTCGGCAACGAGGGGCGTTGTTTGGAACGTACCGACGATCCCGGTCTGGAAAATCCATTTGGGGACGAGCTTGCCTACGTTTGCGGCCGTGATTTGATCGAGCGGCGAGAAACGTTGATTGGCGTAATCGCGCCCATGCAAAATCCAGTTTGCGGAATCATCGCCAGCACTCTTCATGCGTGCGTCCGATATTTCCGCGGCGCTCGCGGTCGCTGCACCGGCTGCGCATGCCAGGCAGGCGGCCAGCGCCAGACGCGCGAACCTGCGCGTGCGCCGGTTTAATCCATCCGTCTTTGTCATCTGTATGGACCTTCCCAAGTCGGGCCGCTGCTGCCGGATTTTGCGTCGCTGCGTTGTCTGAAATGACAAAGCCGGCGCGTGATTGTTCCGCTCTGTGCAGATTACCACCGCGCCGGCCTCCGGTTGACTGGACTGTTCGGTCAAATATCCGTCATTGCGGCGTGAAAGCCCACGCCGTCGCATCACCTACTTCTTATGTAGCGCCTTGACATAGACGATGATCTTCTTGATTTCGTCAGGCGTCAGATAGTCGTTCCAGGCAGGCATACCTCTGTCGAGACGGCCAGCCTGAATGACGGTGAACATCTCATAGTGGCTGTTTACTGCAGCGAATACCCTCAAATCGGGGATCGTACCGCCCGATACCCCATTGGGGCCATGGCACTTGTAGCAAGCCTGCTTGTAGAGCTTGCGGCCATCGTCAATCGACTTGGCGTCGTTGGGGAAGTCTTCGACCGCTGCCGTATCGACCCGGTATTTTGGATCGAGCGCCAGTCCGTGGTCATCCGCGCCGGGGTCGTCGGCGTCGATCTTGCGGCCCTCGTCGGAATCCGGATTGGAAGCCGCCGCCTGCGCCACGCGGACCGGCTTGCCGGTCATCATGAAACCGACATTGACGAAGTCGCGCATGATGATCTGGCTCTTTTTGTCATGCGCATCGGATTTCTTCTGGGGCGGGCCATCGTTATCATCTCCACCGCCCTCTTTCTCGACGTCGGCCTTCGATTTGGGCGCCACACCGCCTCCCGTACCGGCAAGTTTGACCATGCCGTATTTATCGAGAATCGCCGTCAAGCGCCCATCGGCCTGCATCCTATCGATAATGGCGTTGACCTGATTACGCAGTTCCTTGTCCTCCTTGCGAAAGCCAATGGCCATCGGGAAGACGAAGTCCTTTTCCGTATCGGTCAGCACCTTGATGTTGGGATCGCCTTTCGTCTTGGCTTCCCAGCCGCCTTCAGGCGCCGGGACAACGGCGACATCGATCTCTTTGTGCACCAGCGCATCGAAGATCTCGGTCGAGTTGCGGAAAAGCTTGCGCTCATAGCCGCGCTCGAAAAGCTTGAAGTCGGGCAGCATGCCCATCTGGACGCCGACGCCCTTGGCCTTGGAATCGAGCAAAATCGTGTTTGGCGCATCGCCGCGCGCGACAACAGCAAAGCCGCTGGTGTAATAGGGTTTGGAGAGGATGATTTTGAAATTCGCCTCCTCGAAGGATGAGTCCACCGGGAAGCCGAGGAAGAAGTCGCAGGTACCGTCAGCCAGTTGGCGCACGATCTTCGTGCCGCGGCGTGTCGAATACCAATTATAGCCTAGCTTGTAGCCGAGCTCCTTGGCGATTTCCTGCGCGATCTCCATGTCGTAACCCGCAGGGTTGAGCTTTTCGCTCGAGTACGGGAGGAGATCGGGATCGGCGCACACGTTTATGGTGCCGCTGCGCTTGAGCCGGTCAATCGTGGCCTGCTGCGCGTAAACGCAGTCCGCGGCCAATTGAGTGCCGGCTGCTATTGCCAATCCAAGCGCAAACTTAGTGCCCTGACGAAACATTCAAGTCTCCATTGCCAGCAAGCCGGGTAAATAGAAACCGGAAGGAGACAAAGCGTCCCCTTCCGGCGATGTCATGGACTGGCCTTACTCGCCAAGTTCGTAGACTGTGAGCGAGGCGCCCTTCGTGACGTTGCGCTTGATGTGCTCGGGGACGCCTTTGCCTGCCCAAAGCGGGAAAGCGCCGCCGTAGCCCGAGGGAATCGCAATCATCTGCTTGCCGTCGGCCATAAAGGTGATAGGAGCGCCGATGATGCCGGATGGCGTGCGGTGGCTCCACAGAACCTTGCCGGTCTTCTGGTCGTAGGCCTTGAGGTAACCCTCAAGGTCGCCGACGAACGCCAAGCCGCCAGCAGTCGCCAGCGCGGAGCCGGACTGCAGCGGCGAAGGCGTCTCGACAACCCATGCAACCTTGTTGGCGTTGGCGTCGAAGGCGACGAACTTGCCGGTGCCGGGCTTCTCGATTTCACCACCGGCACCCAGGTACATCGTTCCCTTCTTGTACTGCGTCTCCTCGTGATGGAGCTTCACGCAGATTTCTTCAGCAGGAATGAAGAGCATCCCTGTCTGGGGGTTGAGCGCCATATGGGCCCAGTCTTTGCCACCGAAGTAAGAAGGGCAAAAAGTCGCCGCTTTGCCAACGCCAGGCAACTTATCCGGCTTGACTTCCATCTTGCCGTCTTTGTTGACCGTGCCCCAATCGACATGCACGAACGAGTTGGCCCGGATGAACTTACCCGTGGTGCGGTCGTTGGTGTACAAGAAGCCGTTCTTGTGGGCGTTGAGGATTACCTTGACCTTCTTTCCGTCGACATCGACTTCGGCGGGGATGTTCTCGTTCATGGAATCCCAATCCCAATGATCATTGGGAACGTGCTGGAAGTACCACTTGCGCTTACCTGAATCCACGTCCAGCGCGATGACCGAGTTGGAGAAGAGGTTGTCACCAGGGCGCATCTCTGCGTTCCAAGGAGCCGGGTTGCCCACACCCCAGAACGTCAGGTTCTGCTCGGGATCGAAGGTGGCAGTCAGCCAAGCGGCGCCGCCGCCGTATTTGGCGGAGTCCTTGCCCCACGTGTCGTAGCCTTCTTCACCCGGCTGCGGGATGGTCGATGCCTTCCAGACCTCGTTACCCGATTTGGCATCGAGAGCGACGATCTGGCCGATGACGCCGAATTCGCCGCCAGCGAAGCCAGCGAGGATCTTGCCCTTTACGACGATCGGGGCCATCGTGAACGTATAGCCGGCCTTGTAGTCTTCAAGCGTCTTTTCCCAGACGAGCGAACCGTCCTTGGCGTTGAGCGCGATGGCGCGGGCGTCAAGTGTTAGAGCGAAAACCTTGTCTTCCCAAAGCGCGACGCCCTTGGCGAGCTTGCCGCAGCAGGCAAACTGCGTGACGTCTGCCGGCATCTTGATTTCATAGCGCCACAGGCGGTCGCCGCTCTTGACGTCGAAAGCGTCGATGTACTCGCTCGACACTGCGACGATCATGATGCCGTTGTTGACCTGCGGGGTCACGGCCTGGCCCTCCAGCGATCCCAGCGAGATCGTGTAAAGAGGCTTCAGCTTGGCAACGTTGCCGACGTCGATCTGATCGAGGGGGCTATAGCGGCTGCTGCCATAGTCACGGCCATACATCAGCCAGTCGTTGCCGTCCTTGGTGGCATTGAGCAAACGGTCTTCGGTGACGGATTTCCATTCCAAGGCCGAAACCGGAGCCGACAATGCCGTGGCCGCCGTGGCCATGGCAAACATGCCGACGATTGTCTTAGCGATTTTCATTAGTTTTCCTCCTTCGCGAGATCGTTTTTTCAGTGTTGCAACGACTTTTATGGGCCGCGGTGGCAGGTGATCTCGCCCTACCTATCCGTGGAGTTGGCAAAATGGATTCGGTTCCGGACAAACGGCGGCGGTCGGTCTGATGAGGGGTCGAATGCAGCGGATACGCAGGTGTCTACAGCGAACACGCAGGCATCAAAATTTGCTGCAATCGCAAAATCCCCATTCGGCGCACGCGCGCTTTAAGTGTCAGTCCTCCCGCTCCTCATTCCTCAGGATCGCCTTTCTGCTTTCACTTGGCATTTATCGGCAGCAATAGGCGTGCCAGTTCCCGGAAGGCGATAAAGCCGCCGAGTTTTGGACCGATTTTGAAATCACCTGAGAGCGTGTGTCGCGCGTCTGCGACACGCGTAGCATTTGACGGCAAAGCAGCGTGGAAACCTGCAACGGATGGAGCGTTCACATGACTCCACACTACGCGCCACGCGATGTTCGCCCGCCGCGCAACAGAAGACGTGCCGGCGCAGCATCCGGTTGCGGACGCGAACGGCAAGGCTTACTCACGATGAAAGATATATTAGGGATGCACAAAATTCGCGCTGACTTCGACGACAAATTTCTGCCGGAAGGCGCGTGCAAAATCTTCATAGCCCTTGGCTGCGACGATGAATGCGCCGGGCCCGCCGATGATGTTCTCTTTGTACCAATCTTCGATTGTTGCGGCGTCTTTGCCTTCCAGGATGGGAAGGCCGTTGATGGTGGCGCCGATACCGAATAGATCCGCGCGCGAATTCTCCAGCAGTTTGCCGGTGTTGCAGTTATCGGGGCCGTCTCCCGACACGTCCACGACGATCTTATCTGCCTTCGCCGGCATACGGGCCACGACCTTGTCGGCGACGTAACGGGCCATGCGGCCAACACAGGTGAACTCGCCTTCCTGTTGAGGAAGCTTGCGGACGGTTGCTGCCAGTTCCTTGGCCTGCTGCGCGTTGGAAATCATCGTCCAGGGAACGGCGAGCTTTGATTTGTCGGCCCACGTCACCATCGAAATTAGGATTGCACCGTTGGCGCCGCCCAGAACGGCATTGATGACCCCTTCGTCCTCCAGCGCAGCTGCAATTCCTTCCATCTGCAAATGGTAGCGCTTTTCATCGACCGAGCTTGAAACGTCGACCGTCAAGATGAGCGCGGCATCGACACGCGGCATGTCGTCTTGCGCGCGTGATCCTCCCAGCGTGAGCACGACGCAGACGCTGGCGGCGCAAGCTGTCCCAAGTACGCGTTTGAAGATGGAATTCCGCAGTTTGAACATGGGCGCCGCTACCATTCAATTCGCTTCATATCGAGTCTTGCTTCAGCCGCGGGTTGTGCGCGAAGAATGTGCAGCAAATCGAAACACATGCCCCTTGCTTAGGCCAGGTTCTCCTTGAACCAACTCGCTGCTGCATCGGAGGCGTTTTCGAAGTCGGCAACGTAGGCGTCGAAGTGCCCGCCTTTCAGGCAGACGATCTTCTTGGGCTGGAGGGCGCGCTCGTAACCAGCCAGTGCTTCGTCGGATACCGTAAGGACGTCACCGAGCGCTACGACCATGAGCAGAGGCGTCGGGCTCACGTAGGGAAGATAGGCGCCTGGCTCGTAGTCCATGAACATTTCGACCGAGCGCAGGGTCACCTCGTTCTTCCATGACGGCGCGCGCAACTCATGGGTCTGGGTGAACCATTTCCAGCTGTCGGGCGTCGGCAGCGCGGAGGGGTCTAGCGGATTTTCTGCTACGACGGCCACCATGGCGGGAGGCGTGCCGCCATAGCGCGCGCGCCGGTCGGCTTCCAGAGCCTTCTGGAAGCCTTCGATGAAATCGGCGCGGATAAGCCGGCGGGCATTGTTGTGTCCGCTGATAAGCGGGACCTGCGAGCACACGCATTTCACGCGCCGGTCGGTTGCGCCAACGACGATGACGTGGGCGCCTGAGTAGCTGGAGCCCCAAACCCCGATCCGCTCTGCATCGGTTTGGGGCAGCGCCTCTGCGAAAGTGATGGCATCGCGGTAGTCGCGGATCTGTTGCCAGGGATCGATTTCCTGCCGAACCGCCCCATCGCTTGCGCCGAAGTTGCGGTTGTCGAACACGACGGCGGCCAGGCCGTTATTGGCGAAGTGTTCTGCGAACTTGTCGAGATACATCTCCTTCACGGCGGAGAAGCCGTGAGCCATGACGATGGTTGGATACGGGCCTGAGCCGGCGTCGGGGGTGTAGTGCCAGCCCCGCAGCGTCGCGCCGTCTTCGGTCTTGAACTCGATGTCCTTGCGCATCCGGGGGCCCTCGATTCCTGTCTCTCGATGAGTAAGAAAAGCCTTCGATATTGCAGAACGAAGATTGAGTTCAGAAGGTCTCGGCGAGGGCCGCAGCCTGTTTGCGGATGGCTTCGCGATCTTCTTCAAACAGCGTCTTCTCGACGATCATGGATTGGACGTCGGGGACACCCACGAAACGTAGCCACAGGTCCATATAGGGTTTCTGCTGATCCCACACTTGAAGGGGCATTCCGGTATCGCCGTCGTAGCCGATGCCGCGCGCGTAGATCACCAACGCCTTGGCGTTTGTCAGCAGTCCGTTCAATCCGCGTTCGTCGAATGTGAAGAGCAGATCCTTGTGACTGACGAGGTCGATGAGTTGCTTCAAGCGATAGGGAATCGCGAAGTTCCACATCGGCACGCCGATCAGGATCTTGTCGGCGGCGCGGAAGCGCTGTGCCAGCTGGTCGAGCCGCTCCCAGGCGGCTTTTTGGGCCGGGGTGCGCTCGACTCCGGCGAGCCCGGCATACTTGGCATCGAAAGCGTCCTGGTCGAGCTGGGGCAGATCCTCCCAGATGTCGAGAACATCGATCTCATCGCCCAGCCTGGCAGCGCGATAGGCGTCGAGAAATGCGTTCGCCGCAAAAATCGACACGGAGCGGGATTTCCGCGGAGAGCCTTCGACATAAAGCAGGCGAGCCATCGCCAACTCCTTGTTTTTTGATCCATCCGTGTGCGACGGCCCAGTCCGGGCAGACACGCGCGCTGCGCCCGCCGCGGGCACGGCTGAGACACGGCTGAGAGCGGTAACTTCTGTTGACCGGGTCGTCAATTCCGCCAAGACCAAAGTCTCAAGCAGGTCCAAGCGCTGTGTCGCATCGCACAAATATTCTTGCGACTGCGAGGGTCATGCGCGATCGCGGGGCCGGCGATGGTGCGGGCGTCAGGCTGGCGGCTTCCACCCATAGAGCCAATCGTATTGTCGCATGAGAAGCGTCGCCGGTGAGCGGCGCAGGACGTTGTCGCGGGCTCTCGCGAGCGCGCCCGACAGATGATAGATGCGCCCGTTGCGCCGGGAGGCGCCTTGCACGCGCAGGGCGCGCGGGCGCCGCCTGTCTTCGTAGCGCGTCAACGCTTCGGATACGGACCCGGTGTCGCGGGAAAGCTCGCGCGCGAGCACGATTGCATCCTCCAGGGCGAGTACCGCGCCCTGTGCCAGGAACGGAAGCACCGGATGGGCTGCATCGCCCAGAAGAGCCATGCGGCCCTGACTCCAGGTTTGCGGCATCGCAAGCTCGTACAATGACCACACCCGCCAGCCTTCGCCGGCTTCCAGCAAAACCCGCAATGACGGCGCAAGCCGTTGGGCGCGCGCGCACACGAAAGCCGCTTCGACCGGCGTGCTCCAGCCCGTAGCGTGATGGGGCTCATCGAGGATGATCACGAAGGCATGTTCGCGCCCCGCGCGCACGGGGTAGTGCACCACGTGCGCACCGGCCGTTAGCCAAATGTGGACGTCATTGATCGCCAGCCCTTCGGGGAGGCTCGAAACGGGTACGACCGTCCGATAGGCGTTCTTGCCGGCGGGCCGCGCTGGCGCGGCATCGAAATGCCTAGCGCGAAGCGTCGACCACAAGCCGTCGGCGGCGATCAAGGCTTTGCCTTCCAGCGCCGTGCCGCATTCGGCACAGCGCAACGATACGCCTTCCCGGGTCTGCGTTGCGGCTTCCGCCATCGCGCCTGTGGTTAAAGTGATGCTGGGGGAGGCGCGCGCGGCTTGCAGCAGCGCGGCGTGCAGGTCTTGGCGGTGCGCGGTCCAATACGGGGCACCATGCCGCTTTGCGATCCAGTCGCCGAGCGGCATGCTCGTAATCCTGGCTCCCGTCAGCGCGTCGCGGACTTGCAGCATATCGGGTGCTGCAACTTGCTCGCGAAGCCAGGGCGCGGCTCCGATGGCTTCGAGAATACGCGCGCCGTTGGGTCCGATTTGAATGCCGGCGCCCGTTTCCGAGAAATCCGCGCGCCGCTCCAGTACGTGGCTGGGGATACCCGATTTGCTCAACGCGAGCGCGGTTGCTAGTCCGCCTATGCCGCCGCCGGCGATCAACACAGGGCTATCAGGCGAAGCGGCCATGGTGATGTCGCGTCTGGACGATCAGGCCGCGTCTTCAACGACGAGGCTGCCCTTCGGCTCGCTGTCGCCCGGGCCCAGGCGCGGGTCATGGATGTAGAGGCTCGAGCAATAGGGACACAGGATCTGCCCGTCGCCGCCCATGTCGAGGAAAACATGAGGATGGTCGTAGGGCGCCCGTGCGCCCATGCACTGGAACTCCTTGACGCCAATGAAGATGCGCTCAGCGCCCGTATCGTTGGCAAAGTGCGGAATGTGCGCGTGTGCCACGGCGGTCCCTCGAGGGTGATGTTTGTCTACGCAAGGGCTTAGCGGCCGCTTGCTATGCTTTTTGTTTCCGGGGTTTTCACCGGATCAACCTTTTGCAAGATACCGCCCCGGGCGCTGCAATGGTAGGGGAGAGCGAACCGCCTTTCGCCGCAGGGACCTACAACCATGCAACATTTCGATAGCGCTGGCGTCGACATCGCCTATCTCGACACCGGCGAGGAGGCCGAAAAAACGCCGATCCTGCTCATTCACGGATTTGCGTCAAATATCGCGACCAACTGGGTCTCCACAGGCTGGGTCGACGTCTTGAAGCGCACAGGCCATCGCGTCGTCGCCGTCGACAATCGCGGCCACGGTGCAAGCCAGAAGCTCTACGAGCAAGCCGATTATGGCGCGCCCATTATGGCGGAGGATGTGCGCCGCCTTCTCGATCATCTCTCGATCCCGCAGGCGCACGTCATGGGATTTTCCATGGGCGCGCGGATTTCCGCGTTTCTGGCGCTTGCCCACCCCGCACGCGTCAAGAGCGTCGTGTTCGGCGGCTTGGGCATCAACATGATCAGGGGGCTGGCGGGGACAGGTCCCATCGCGCGCGCATTGGAAGCTGACAGCCTGGAGGACGTCACGAACCCCACCGCGCGCACCTTTCGGGCCTTTGCGGAGCAGACGCAATCGGATCTCAAGGCGCTCGCGGCCTGCATCCGCTCCTCGCGCGCGCCCATTTCCGCGGATATGATTTCTCGCATCCGGGCGCCGGCGCTGGTGGCGGTGGGGTCGGATGACGTCGTTGGCGGCTCGGCCGAAGAACTCGCCGCACTCATCCCCGGCGCCAAGGCCTTTACCATCGAGGGCCGCGACCACATGAAGTCGGTGGGCGACAAAAGTTATAAGAACGCGGTCGTTCAATTCCTCGCCGACGTTGAGGCTGGCCGGGCGTGAGCTTAGCCGGAAGCGTTACGGGTATCAGGTTGCAGGTATCGGCGTATCGGACAGAGAAAGGCCCCGGCAAGCAGTCGATGGGCGATCTGGAGAGGACAACGTTTTGCGGGGTTGTCGTCAGATCCATGACTGCGAACGGCCAGGGCCTTTCAAGATACGTGAGCTTACCTGAACTCCCCGGACGCGATATGAACCGGAAAGAGCAACGCAACCGTACGCCAGCACCAAGTCAGTTACGCTACGCGGTGAACTTGCCCACTCAGCCGTTACGCGACACCAAGTCCGACTGAACTCCGCACTTTCAGAGCACCCTCAGGCTAGCGCGGTTTCAGGGCGGCGCCACTCAAGAAGACGCGAACTGCATCAGACTCTTGTGGATAAAAATTGCTGTTGCCTTCCTGCAATAGACAAACAGCAGCGAAGCAGATTGCGGAGGAACGCCTCCCACAAAGTCGATGCATAATCCCGCATCCGATATTCTCACGCCTGAGCTTTCCTGTCCGCCGCCTTGCGGCGGCCACTGCTCAGCCGCAATAGAGCCAGGAATTTCCAGCACAAAGTTGCGGGGACGGGGGACAATCTTAACGGAGCATTAAGCTTAACGGCCGTAGCGTCCCGCCCCATGTATCTGCGTCGCGTCAGCGTTCTTGTGTCCATCTGGGTGCTTTGGCTTGGTTGCCTAGTGCTGCTGTGGGGTTGTGGCGGATCGGGTCCTGGCACCAACTTTATCGCCAGGAACGAGCCATGGCGGAACGCTGAAGAGAGTTCCTGCCTGGCGGCAGGCGCCGTGAGGCGCACATCGTTCGTGCAGCCACGTTCCGCTCTGGGCGGGCCCAGCGTGTGCGGCACGGAGCATCCCTTTGAAATGTCGGCGGCGATGGGCGGGCGTGTCGCCATGCGTCCAGCGGCTTTGTTGCGCTGCCCGATGATCCCGTCGGTGGATCGCTGGGTCGCCGATGTCGTGGAGCCTGCCGCGAGGTTCCATTTCGGCAGTTCCATCGCGGAGTTGCGCGTTGCCGCGTCATATTCCTGCCGGCCGATGAACCACGTCGATGGCGCACGATTGTCCGAGCACGGCTATGCCAATGCGCTCGACGTATCCGCATTCACCCTTACTGACGGTCGTACGATCACGGTCAGGGGCGGCTGGTCGGGAGACAACCGCGAGCGGGCATTTCTCAGAACGGTCCATGAGGGCACGTGCCGCTACTTCACCACCGTGCTCGGACCCAATTACGACGCCAACCACCGCGACCATTTCCACATGGATCTCGCCCGCCACGGTCGTGACGGCTTGATGCGCATCTGCAAGTAGGCGGGCGGCTACCTCGCGAGGTCCCTATGCCGAGAGTGCGCGGACTGCGAATGATGCTAGAAGCTGTTTCATGAACTGGCATCGCGATACCGGCCCCGGCTCCAAGCGGGGCTATCATCACGGCAACCTGCGTGAGGCGCTGATCAAGGCGGCGCTTGATCTCATTTCGCAGAAAGGGCCCGCAGGCTTCACGTTCGCGGAGGCCGCGCGCGCAGCCGGCGTGTCGGCGGCCGCCCCCTATAGGCATTATCGCGATCGGGACGCCTTGTTGGCCGACGTTGCGCGCCGCGGATACGAGCTGTTCGAGGCGAGCCTGGCGAAAGCATGGAATGGCGGCGAGCCTGATCCGCATACCGCGTTCCACGCGTTGGGGCGGGCATATCTCTCGTTCGCCAAGCGCGAGCCGGCCTATTTCGCCGCCATGTTCGAAGCCGGTCTGGCCTTCACCGAATTTCCCGAGCTTCGCGACGCGGGCGATCGTGCGTTCGGCATTTTGCGCGAGGCGTGCGCGGCGCTGATCGGGACGCTGGCGGCCGAAAAGCGCCCTCCTGTCATGATGATGGCGCTGCACGTCTGGTCTTTGTCGCACGGTATCGCGGCGCTGTTTGCGCGCGGCGACGGAGCGCGCCGCTCCATACCCATGCCGCCGGAAGATCTGCTGGAAGCCGCCATTCTGGTCTATCTGGACGGCTTGGGGCTCGAGGCACGTAAGTAGTTGGCTCTGCGGGTTATGGTCTTTGTGCGCGTTCGACTGTAATTTCTGCCACGATTGAGCAGGAACCTTTCTGAAAAGGGCTGCATCGTCGGGGAACAACCTGGGGGCTCCATTGTCTTTCGTGTTTGCAACAGGCCGCCGCCGCCGCGCCCGCGTCATGACTTGGCTGTGCGTGCTGTCGGCAATGTCGGCGTTCTCGTTTTCGCGAAGCGCGCAAGCGAATCCGGCGAACGTCTCCTGTCCCGATGCGTCCGGCATCAGTATCCTGGCTTCGCCGTTGCAGCCCTGGAAGGGTGCTGCACTGAGGGTTGTCGTTACCATCGAGCAGCCCCTCGAAGGCGAGCTGTCGTTACTTGCCCCCGATGGCAGTGTCGCCGTCAGCGTGCGTGAACGCCGTGGAGGTCCGCCCTACTTCTGGCTGGCCGAGACGGCGGCGCCTGGTGCCGGCATTTGGCGCGCCAAGCTCGCCCTCAGGAGCGCGACAGCCGGCTGCGCCCCGGCGATGCGCGAGATCAAGGTGGGCGGCGTGCGTCCGCGCGGGGCAGGCGGCGTTGCCGGCAGCGTCTGGCCCGTGCGCGAAAATTGGAGCCGGGGCAACGAAAACCTGTATTCCGCGTGGATCGAGAGGCTGTTTGAAGCGCCGCTCGACGAGGCTCCCTCCTGGCCCGCGCTGCATGAGGTGCTGCGCGATCCGGCGCGCAATTTTCTGTTCGATCACCTGAGCCTTCGGGAGGATGAGAAGGGGATCGTCATTCGCCCCGATTGTGCCGATCTTCCCTATTTTCTGCGCGCCTACTTCGCGTTCAAGATGGGCTTGCCGTTCGGCTACTCGAAGTGTTCGCGCGGCGGCGGCGGGAAACCGCCGCGATGTGTGTCGTGGTGGAACATACAGAAGGAAGAGCAGGTTCAGCCGCCGTCCGATGAGCAGCTAAAGCAGGAAGCCTCGGCCGGGTTGCTGAATCTGTTCGACGGGCAGGCCGCGAAATCCAGACGGCAGCCGAAGCCCGACCAGCAGGGGCTCGCGCCGGCATTTGGCGCGTACCTGCGTTCAAAGATTGCGAACTCAGTTCATTCCGGCTCGGGGCGTACGCGCGCCGACGATGACAATACCGATTACTACCCGGTGCCTTTGAGCGATAAGAATCTGCGGCCCGGCACGGTCTACGCCGACCCTTATGGGCATGTCCTGGTCATTGCCAAGCGCATACCCCAGACATCGGAGGGTGCGGGGATCTTCCTCGCGGTCGATGGCCAGCCGGACGGCACGGTCGCGCGCAAGCGGTTCTGGCGCGGCAATTTCCTGTTCGCAACGGACCCGGCAGCGGGCAGCCCCGGCTTCAAGCGCTTCCGCCCCATCGTTCGCGGCAAAGGAGGCGGGTTACGCCGGCTCTCGAACGCCGAGATCGCAAAGAGCGCCGACTATGGCGATTTCTCGCTCGAGCAGGCCAGGCTTGGGCTGGAAGATTTCTACGACAGGATGGATGACGTCATGTCGCCTGAGCCGCTAAATCCGGTTCGCGCGCTCAACGAAGCCATCTCCTCATTGGAAGAGCAGGTGAAGGCGCGCGTCGTATCGGTCGAGAACGGGCGCAAGTACCACGCGGGCGGCGGCAAGGAAGTCGGCATGCCCGATGGTGCGTCGATCTTCGAGACGACCGGTGCGTGGGAGGACTTCGCAACGCCCTCGCGCGATCTGCGCCTACTCATCGCCATTGATGTCGTAAGAGGATTTCCCGAACGGGTTCAGCGCCGGCCCGAACGTTACGCCATGCCGAAGGATAAGAGTCCGGCCGACGTGAAGTCCGAGCTTGAAGGCGTGCTCGCCTATGAGCTTGCCGCGCGCAAGTTTTCCTACAAGCGCACCGATGGATCGGAATGGACGCTGGCGCTCAAGGATGTCGTCGCCCGCATGGGCGATCTGGAGATGGCCTACAACATCAACGATTGCGTGGAGCGGCGCTGGGGCGCCGCCGAAAACAGCGATGAAGCCGCCACTTGCAAACGCCGCGCGCCCGACGTCCAGCGCAAGAAGATGGCGGACTACCGCACTTGGTTCCACGAGCGCCGCCGCCCGCCGCGCGGCTGAAGGCCAAGAGCCGAAATTCCCTCCCGGCCCTCGCAATGCGTTCCGCCGCCCGCACGCTTTCAAGCGTGGTTCTCGATCTCGTCCGATACGCCCGCCAGTGTGGCAGGCGGCGGTTTCGACCTTTTTTGAGTGTTCGCTTCCCTCGCCACTTGATCAGCCGCCCCTTGACCCCCACATATGTGAATGTTAAAAACATTTACATCGAGCAACGCCGTTGCTCCGGCAACTCAATGTGTGGAGCGCCGGCAGGGCAGCAACAAAAAGCAGGGTGACGCGATGGCGGAAATGGTTCAGCGGCTGGACGACTATGGCAAGGGCGCCTGGATCGCTGTGATGGTGCTTGGCTTCGTGCTGTTCTGGCCCGTAGGCCTCGCAATCCTTGTCTATCTTCTATGGAGTGGTCGCATGAGCTGTGGATGGCATGGTGGTCGAATGAACGCCCGGGGTGACTGGCGCCGGCGCTTCAAGGGCGATTTCGAGAGGGCGCGCTCGCGGGTGGAAGACGAGTTTCGCGCCTTCACACAGACGTATTCGAGCGGCAATGCGGCGTTTGACGAATACCGCGCCGAGACCTTGAAGAGGTTGGAAGAGGAGGAGCGCGAGTTCCGTGCGTTCCTGGACAAGCTGCGCGCCGCCAAGGACAAGTCGGAGTTCGAGCAGTTCATGTCGGACCGGCGCAACCGTGGCTCTCAGCCTGCGCCTGAAGGACCCGCCAACTGACGCCAGGGCCGTTTGCGGAATTTGCACGAAACGCGCAAACGATTCCAGGCGCTGGATTGGAAAAAGCCCCTCTACGCCGGAGGGGCTTTTTTGTTTCCCTATTTTTCCATCGTTACGGAGAACGCGCCGCGCAGATCGCCCTCCTTGAACCCGGTTGCCTGATCGTTGGGATAGAGCTTGTCGATGGTTTCTTTCAGCTCGCCCGTAACATTGCTGCCATGGCAGACGAGGCAGGGTGCGGCGGCGGTCGGGATCGCCTTGAAGTAGCGAACAAGCGTTTTGCCATTCGTGGTGACTTCCTCGACATGCTCGAGTTTGCTGGCGTCTGCGCCCGCAGCAAGCTGCGCGGTGAAGTCCTCGAGCACCTTGCGCTCCAGCGCATCGGGTGCGTTGTCTGGATTGCGGACTCTCAACGCGGTACGCCGGATCGTCATGCCGGAAGCCTTGGATTGCTCTTTGGCAATTTCCGGCGCGATCGTCTTGCACACCTGAACGGCCGCGACGGGCCCATCGGCCGCCAGCGCCTCCTTGAGCTTCACCTGCAACGCGCCGCCCATGGCCTTGACGGCGGCGCGCGCCTTTGCGGCATAAGGCTCCAGATCGGCCGCGGAGTCCGATCGCGCCACATCAGCGCTGAACATGAGGATGGCGAGGGGAGCGATGACAGACGTGGCGCGCGTAAACATGGACATTTCTCGGAAAATACCGGGTTGCGTTGAAGCGATCACTTTAGCGCCCTGTTGCGTCGACGCAATGGCGTGGATCAATTGCGGGCGAGTTCGCGGCATCGGGCAGAAGCATGGTACGCATCGTGCGATTCATCGCCGTACTGAAAGATCTCAGGATGGATTGGCGCGCTGATGTCTCGCAGGGGGAACGATGTTTGAATGGGGGAAGCGCAGTGATCAGGACATCAACATGGGGAACGAACCGCAAGCAGACGCTGCGGAGCAGCTTTCCTCATAGTGCTGAGCGCGTGCGGAGCAGGACAAACCAGAGAAGGTCTGTGACATGACCTCGTTGCTGATCTTCTTGCTGAACTTGTTGAAGCGCGTGGCTCAGGGCATCGCTTTGCTTGTCGGGGCAATCGTCCTCTATCTCGCCTATTCCTATTTCACGACCGTCTACCACTACAACTACAGGCTCACATTAGAAGTAGAGGCCGAAGGCAAGGTCTACTCAGGCTCGAGCGTCATTTCGGTTACGGTGTATGACAATCGGAAAGCGCTTTGGACCCATCCTGGTTGGAAGTCGGTTGCTTGGGGCGGTTCTCCTTGGGTTGATCTCGGCGAGCGCGGAGTCCTTTTGGTTTCCGTCGAGCCAATGATCCGGACACTGCAAGAAAGGGCATCGTTGCTTTTTGGCGGAGGCTCATTTGCTTTGGCGGCCTTTTTACAAAACGAACCGCCGTTCCATGACCTATTTAACGAACTCAATCTCACCCGGATAGCGAAGATTAAAGAGCGGGGCGAGGTAAAGCCGGATCGTGCGCAACTGGTTTGGATGCCCGATCCCAACAGACCAAGAAGCGCTCAATTCTTTTCCCCGAACGATCAGTTTGAGCTTGAAGCACGCGGCATCAACATTCGCGCTCTTTACGTCGAGATGACAAGTGAGAGGGCGGACTATAGCGCAATCTACGACAAGTTTCCTTGGCTCAAATCGATGTCGCAGACTAGTCCGTTGAAGCATCGGCTTCCTAACGGGCTGAATGCGCGCACGCTTCTAGGAGAGTATCGCTAATGGCAACGGAACTGGAACTCGCGCTTCTCGCATCGCCTCGTTAGCGATGGCCCGGTACCCCGAAACCGCCGCCCGTTGGCGTCTCGATGATGATCGCTTCGCCGGGCGCGAGCTTGGTTTGTGCGCAACCGCCGATGTCTTCCAGACGGCCATCGCGCCGGCGCACGAGGTTACGGCCTCTTTGGCCCGGTTCACCGCCTGCAAGGCTAAATGGCCGTACATTGCGAAAGCCTGACAGGATCGCAAGGTCCATGCTTTCAAGAAAGCGGATGACGCGGCGGATGCCGTCGCCCGCGCGCCAGCGCCCCGTTCCGCCCGAACCCCGCCGTATGGAGAACTCCTCCACCAGAACGGGATAGCGCAGCTCCAGGATCTCAGGGTCGGTCAGCCGCGTGTTGGTCATGTGAACGTGCACAGCCGCCGCGCCGTCAAAGCCGTGGCCGTCCTTGTCGAGACCCGCTGGCGCGCCCGAGCAGATCGTCTCGTAATACTGCACGCGCGCGTTGCCGAAGGTCAGATTGTTCATGGTGCCTTGCGCCGAGCCCAGCACGCCGAGCGCGCCGAACAGCGCATCGGTCACGATCTGGCTCGTCTCGGTGTTGCCCGCGACCACGGCAGCCGGATAACGCGGCGACAGCATCGAGCCCTCGGGAATGACGATCTCCAGGGGCCGCAGGCAGCCCGCGTTGATCGGAATGGGCGCGTCCACCATGACGCGGAAGACGTAAAGCACGGCAGCCCGCGTCACGGGCTCGGGCGCGTTGAAGTTGTTGGGCTGCTGCGGGCTCGTGCCGGTGAAATCGATGCATGCCGAGCGCTTCTCCCGGTCCACGGTAATCGTGACCTCGACGGCGGTGCCTTGATCGGTCTCGACGCGGAAACGTCCATCGCTCAAATTCGAGATCAGACGGCGCACGCTCTCTTCCGCGTTATCCTGCACGTGGCCCATGTAGGCCTGCACGACGTCGAGCCCATACTGGGCAATCATGCGTTCGATCTCGTGGGCGCCACGCGCGTTAGCGGCAACTTGCGCCTTGAGATCGGCGATATTCTTGTCCGGCTGGCGCGCGGGATAGAGCCCACTGGCGAGAACGGTGCGCGCCTCGCCTTCGAGAATGCGCCCCTGATCCACCAGTTTCACATTGTCGATCAGAACGCCCTCCTGCTCGATGCGCGTGGCGCGCGGCGTCATGGACCCCGGCGTCAGGCCGCCGACATCCTCGTGATGCCCACGGCTTGCCACAAAGAAGAGAATGGTTCTGCCGCTTGCGTCAAAGACAGGCGTGATGACGGTAATATCGGGCAGATGCGTGCCGCCATTGTAGGGCGCGTTGAGCATGTAGACGTCGCCCGGTTTGAGATCTGCTCCGCGCGCCCGGATGACGCTTTCCACCGAGCGGTCCATGGAGCCCAGATGCACCGGTAGATGGGGTGCGTTGGAAACGAGCCTGCCGGATGCGTCGAACACGGCGCAGGAGAAGTCGAGCCGCTCCTTGATGTTGACGCTCTGGGCCGTTGCGCGCAGCGCCTCGCCCATCTGCTCGGCGATGCCCATGAAAAGGTTGTTGAAGATTTCAAGCAGGCCGGGGTCTGGCTTGGTCGAAAGGGTCTCGCGCTGGCGCGGCGCGATGCGCGTCATCACGAGGTCATCAAGAGGAGTGACTTCGAGTTGCCAACCCTCGTCGACGACAACCGTCTGATGGGGTTCGATCACAAGCGCTGGGCCGGCGATGCGGTGGCCAACGCAAAGATGATCCCGCATATAGATGCCCGCGTCGTGCCATGCGCCGCGCACAAAAAAGCGCGTTCTACCTGCGCTGCGCGGCGGGCTTATGGCCTGGTGCCGGGGCGTAGTGTCGCCAACGTCGCCATCCCTGGCGGGTTCCGCCGCCGCTTCCACATCGACGGCGGCGATGATCAGAGGCTTTCCGGGAGCCAGAAATCCGAACCGGCCGCCGTGCGCCGCTTCGAATTCTGCGCGCATGTTTTCAAGACTGCCCAGGCCAACCGGCAGCATCGTGTCGCTGCCTTCGTAACGCAGATGGAGGCGCGCCGTTGTGATAAGGCTGTCTGCGGGAATGTCCTGTGCGGCGAGTTCATCGTTGACTTCAGCCGTCATGGCCGCCGCCATCGCTTCTGCCTGTGCAAGGCCGTCCGCATCGAGCACGGTTTCGAGACTGCGCTCGCGCGCCGCGCGCGTGGCGGCGAGGCCCATGCCATAGGCGGACAGCACGCCCGAGCAGGGATGGATCAGAATGGCGCGCATATCGAGAATGTCGGCGATCAGGCACGCATGTTGGCCGCCCGCCGAGCCGAAGCAGCTCAGTGCATACGTGGCGACGTCGTAGCCGCGCTCCACTGAGATCTTCTTGATGGCGCCTGCCATGGTCTCGCAGGCGATACGAATGAAGCTGTCGGCCAGTTCCTCCGGGCTGTGACCTCCGACATCTTCGGCGAGTTGTTCGAATGCGGCGCGCACCGCCCTAGCGTCGATAGGTTCCGCGCCGGAGACGCCAAAGACTTTGGGAAAATGCTCCGGCATGATCTTGCCGGTGAGCACGTTGGCGTCCGTGATCGTCAACGGTCCCCCGCGCCGGTAGCAGGCCGGACCCGGATTGGACCCTGCGCTCTCGGGACCAGCGCGCAGACGTGTTCCATCGAAGCTGAGAATAGAGCCGCCCCCGGCTGCAACCGTGTTGATGTTGAGCATTGGCGTGGCGAGGCGCACCCCCGCGACGTGCGTTTCGAGCGTTCGTTCGTATTCTCCTGCGAAGTGGGCGACGTCCGTCGACGTGCCGCCCATGTCGAACCCGATAACGCGGTCGAACCCGGCCCGGCGCGCCGTCTGCGCCATCGCCACCACGCCGCCCGCCGGGCCCGATAGAATGGCATCGCGACCTCGGAAATTGTCTGCTGACGTCAGGCCGCCGGCCGAGGTCATGAAGTAGAGCTTTGTGCGCTGTGGCGCGGTTCTCGCGCCGAGCTTTGAGGCAACGCGGTCGATGTAGCGGCGCAGCACCGGCGTCAGGTACGCATCTGCGACCGTCGTGTCCGCGCGCGGCAGGATGCGAACCAACGGCGATATCTCGTGGCTGGCGGAGATTTGCGAGAAGCCGGCGCGGTGGGCGGCTTGCGCGGCAAGGCGCTCGTGCCCGGGGAAGGCATAGGCATGCAAGAACGCAATGGCCACGCTATCGATGCCTTCGGATCGCGCCGACCTCAGCTCCGTTTCCAGGTGAGCGGTGTCGAGCGGCGTTTCGATCGTGCCGTCGGCCCGCACGCGCTCGCGTGCGCCAATGACGCGCGTGTACAACGTCTGCGGCTTGACGATGCGGCGGGCGAAGATGTCGGGGCGGGCCTGGGTGCCGATTTCGAGCTGATCCTCGAAGCCTTGCGTGATGACGAGCGCCGTGGCGTCGCCCTTGCGCTCCAGAAGAGCATTGGTGGCGACCGTTGTGCCCATCTTGACGCTGGCGATGGCGCTCGCCGCATCGGCGGCGGCGAGCAGCCGCTCCATGCCCTCAAGCGCGGCGTCAGGGTAGGCTTGCGGATTTTCCGACAGAAGCTTGAGGATATGCCGCCGCCCGGCAGGGTCTATCCCGACAACATCGGTGAACGTGCCGCCACGGTCGATCCAGAATTGCCACGAGGGCTCCGCCATTGGCGAAATTCTCCGCTTCTTTCCGTAAATTAAGGGGTGTTGATGCGTGCCCTGGGCTATGATGACCCATACGTCAGGACCAGGCGAACATAAACCCCTGACAAGGGCTCTTTCCTCATGCCGTGGAAAATATTGGGCAAGATGCTCGGACTGGAGGAGGGCGGCGCAGTCCGCACCGCGTTCGAGCAGATCCTGGCTGCGTTCGGTTTCGACCGTTCGGCGGCGGGAACGCCTGCGCAAAACCGCGTCGCATTCACCATCTCGGTCGTCACGCTGGCGGCCAAGATGAGCAAGGCCGATGGGGTGTCCTCCGAAGTCGAGGTGGCCGCTTTCGAGCGCCTGTTCGATGTCCCGGAAGGCGAACGCAGCAACTTGCGCCGCGTGTTCGATCTGGCGCGCCAGGACGTCGCCGGATACGAGGTCTACGCGCGGCGTGTCGGGACCATGCTCGACGCTGAGCCGGAGCTGAAGATCTCGGTTCTGGAATGCCTGCTGTACATGGCCACCGCCGATGGCATCCACCATCCGGCCGAAGAAGACTTTCTTTCGACCGTCGCCGCGCTGTTGGGCGTGCCGAAGGCGGCCTATCTGGCCGTCCGCCGCGCCTTCGTGCAGGATCCCGACTGCTCATATGAGATTTTGGGCATCGCGCCCGACGCGGCGGATGCGCAGATCAAGGCGCGCTATCGCGAGCTTGTACGCGAGCACCATCCCGACCTGCTGATCGCCAAGGGCGTGCCGGAGGAGTTTCTCGCTGCATCCGGGCGCCGCCTTGCGGCCATCAACCAAGCCTACGAGACGATCATGGCGCAGCGCAGCGGCGCGGGCGCGCAACGGCTGGAGCACTCCTCTTGAGCGTCGCGCTCGCCTCATTCAAGCCCGACAGCGGTTTGGTCGCGCGCGTGCACCCGGCGCACAACCATGAGGAGCGGCGCGGCGGCGTCCGTCCGCGGCTGGTCGTGCTTCATTATACCGGGATGGCGAGCGCTCAGTCGGCCATCGATTGGCTAGTGCGCGCAGACAGCGGGGTCTCGTGCCATTACGTGATCGACGAGAGGGGAGAAATAGTGCAACTCGTGCCGGAAGTGCTGCGCGCTTGGCATGCGGGCGTGTCGTCCTGGCGCGGCGAGACTGATATCAATTCCTATTCCATCGGTATCGAAATCCATAACCCCGGCCATGCCGACGGCTATCCGTCCTTTCCGCGCGATCAGGTCGCGGCCGTCATCGCCTTGACGCGGGATATCTGCGAGCGTCACGGCATAGATCAGCGCGACGTCGTGGGGCATTCGGATGTTGCGGTGTCGCGCAAGATTGATCCTGGCGAGAAGTTTCCGTGGGCGAGGCTCGCCCGTCATGGCGTAGGCCACTGGGTGCGCCCATTCCCGGTCAGGGCCGACGACGGGGGCTTGGGATTGGGCGCCACGGGGCGGGAGGTCGCCGAGGCCAGCGCGCTGCTGACCGGCTACGGCTACGAACTTGGACGTTGTGATCGGATCGATGACAAGATGGTCAAGGTGCTGACCGCTTTTCAGCGCCATTTTCGGCCACGAAGGGTCGATGGACGGCTGGATGTTTCAACCTTGAAAACTTTGCGCCGTCTGGCCGCCCGTCCGGGTGTTGACGGCGGTTGATGCCGCTTGACCGGGGAGGCGAATGGCTTAGGGTCCCCGGCATACGTTGAGCAATGGGGGTCAACGTTGCGGTTCTCAGGTCCATGGGGACCTCTACCTGAGTGTTCCGCATACTTCCACAGTGCTGAAGAGATCGGAAGATCAATGACGACGCGCCGGACGCCTGAGGCTGTCAGTTTCGTGCTTGCGTTGTTTTTCGTTGCAGTACTGAACATTCCGTTTTGGCGGCTCTTCTATCGGGTACTTGCACCACAATCCGCCTACGAGTGGGGCTTCATGGCAGCCGTGTTCCTCGGACTGCTGGCTGCCACCTACATGATCATCCTGCTGTTGGCCGTACGGCCGCTGCTGCGCCCGGTCGTAGGGCTGCTGCTCGTCGTAACGGCGGCAGCGAGTTACTTCATGCTGGAGTACGGCACTGTCATCGACGTCAACATGGTCCGCAACGTATTTGAGACCGACCCGGCCGAGGCGGGCGATCTCATGTCGGGAAAGCTCTTGGCTTATGTCGCCTCGTTCGGGGTATTGCCGGCGCTGCTGCTTTGGCTCGTGCCCATTGACTGGCCAAGAGTGCGTGACGACTTCCGGCGAAAGACGGCATCGGCCGCCATTGTGCTGCCGCTGGCAGCAGCGGCACTGTTCCCGTTCATTCCAGCGCTGACCTCGACATTCCGCGAGAATGTGGTTTTGCGGCTGACACTGACCCCATCAAACTACATCAGTGCGCTCCAAAAGTACGCCAAGTTGAAGTTCAAGGTCGCACAGGTGACGGCGGTCGAAGCCATCGGTACGGATGCGGTGCGTTCCCCGGCCTCCGAACCTGACGCTCGCCCCATGCTCTTCGTGATCGTAGTAGGGGAGACGGCGCGTGCCGACCATTTCGCGCTCAATGGTTATGGGCGCCCGACCAACCCGGAGCTATCGAAGGTCGCAGATCTCGTCAATTTCCCCAACGCCTCCTCTTGCGGCACGGACACGGCGCAGTCGGTGCCGTGCATGTTCTCGGGGCTTGGCCGGGAAAATTTCTCCAACGCCGACGCCGCCCGCCGGCAGAACCTTCTCGACGTCCTGGCGCGGGCCGGATTCGACGTCATCTGGAGAGAAAACCAAGCGGGCTGCAAAGGCGTCTGCGAGCGCATCAAGACAGAGGTGTTGACGGGGTTGAAGCACCCCACGTTCTACGCTTACACGGAAAACCACGACGAAATTCTTATCGACGGTCTGGAAGCGCGCATCAGAAACCTGAAGAAGGATACGGTCATCGTGATGCACATGATGGGCAGTCACGGACCGGCCTATTGGAAGCGCTATCCGGCGCGCTTCGAGACGTTCAAGCCCGTGTGCCATGAAAGCCAGTTCAGCCGTTGCTCACGCGATGAGATCATCAATGCCTACGACAACACCATCCTCTATTCCGACTACGTCCTGGGTCGCTTGATCGGCATTCTGAGGGCAGGCGCCGACACCGCCGATACGGGTATGATCTACATGTCGGATCACGGCGAGAGCCTGGGCGAGAACAACATCTATCTGCACGGCATGCCTTACGCACTCGCACCGCAAGCGCAGACGCATGTGCCGATGGTGGCTTGGCTGTCGGAGCCGTTGCGCAAGCGCACGTCCTCAGACAACGGCTGTCTGCAATACAACGGCAAGATAAATCGATCGCATGACAATCTCTTTCATTCCGTTCTTGGCATTCTTGATGTAAAAACGAACATCTATGATTCATCGCTCGATCTGTTCGCACCATGCCGCAATGCGAAGGTGTTTGGCCAGCAGGGCGTAGTGGCCCATGGGTCTTTGCAGTAGTCCCTAGAGTGTCTGCGCGGGGTGTTTCCTGGGTAACTTCCGCGCAACTCGTTCTCCGGTAGCTTCGAGTAAACTCAGGCAAATGGAGATTGCCATGCCTTCGCCCCGTACATTCTCGAAGCCGCTTTTGCCGTTCTCTTGCCGCGGTGCGGTTCTCGCCACACTCGCCTTGGTCTCCGGCGCCTTCATGGTTCAGGAAGCCGCCGCCACCAGCGCCCGCGTCAAGATCGCCTGCGCCAGCGACTACTTCGCCTACTGCCGCGCCCATGCGCCGAACTCACCGGGCGTGCGTCACTGCATGCGGGCCGCGGGCCCCAAGCTTTCGAAGCGCTGCATCAATGCTCTCATTCTAGCAGGTGAGGTTTCCGAGGCGGAAGTCTCCCGCCGCGCTGCCGAGTTGCGCGACTAGAGCCATTTGCGCTTTTCGTGCAAATCGCGCAAAACAGCCCTGCGCATTTGCCGGGCGTTGTGGGGCGGCACTTAGAATCCGTTCGACCGCGATGCGATGACTGCGAGGCCGCAAACAATGAACCCCTTGCTGGCGCTTGGGCAGCTTACGCCACTCGATGAGTTGGCCCAGGAATTGAAGCGCCGCATCGGGGTGCGCGGCCTTGGCCCTCCTCGGGCGTTCGAACGGCTTGCCGAGCAGATCCTCGTCGACCATCCCGAAGGCAAGGGGCTGGTGTTGAGCGCCAGCACCGTTCTGCCGGGCGACGTGATCATCGACTACGATGGACTTGCCGAGCGCGGTGTAACTGCGATCGCGGTTCTGGGCGACTTCGCGGTTTCCGGCCGTCTCGTCAACTCCGATAGCGACGGTGGGCCGTTCTTATTTGTCGATGGAGACCTAAGCGCCAGCGAGATCGTCAAGGGCGGCGCCAGTTTCGTCATTTTGGGATCTGTCGTCTGTCGCGGCATCGTGTTCTGCGACTACAACCCCGGCGCCTTCCTGATCGGCAAGGATCTTTCGGCCAGCACGATCATCACATGCGACTTCGACGTGCACGCAGGCGGTGAGATCAAAGGGGTGGTGATCAGCGAGGAACTGGGAAACATGCGGGAGATGCTGGTCGCGGAGGTCTTCGACGACCCGGACGACCCGCAAGACGAGTTCGTCGATGCCGATCTGCTGCGCGCGCGGCTGGAAGCTGGCCAGTCCGTCTTGAAGCGCTGATTGGATGCTTTTTCCTAGAGCGCTGGTCGAAAAAGTGGGAACCGGTCTTGCAGCAGGAAGCGGGGCCAAAAAAAAAACCGTAGAACTGTTCTTCGCGATTTGCACGAAGCTCGCAATTGGCTCTAGGCCTTTGGTTGTGTCGCCACGGATCCTATATACGTTAAACTGGGGGGGTTTGTATTTCCCACAGGAGCGATTCGATGCGTCGGCGCTCTTACGCGATGCCAAGGTGGCCCTCAGTTCTTGCGGCTCTTGCGGCAGGATTTTTCCTGGTGCAGCCAGCGTGCTTGTTTCCCGTCCAAACGGCCAGCGCCGAGTCGCTGGATCTGCCATGGGCGGGCAAACCGGATTTTACCGCGCGTCAGGTGACGACCCTTCTGTTCAAGGCGCGCCCGGGCGACAGGCCCGATCTGTCGCGGCGGGATCTGACCTACCTCGACCTGGCGGGCCTCGACTTCAAGAGCGCACTGCTTGAAGGCTCCGACTTGTACGGCGCGGATCTGACCGGGGCGATGCTCAAGGGTGCGGAGCTTTCGCACGCGCGCCTCGACCGTGCCGTGCTGATCCGGGCCGATCTTTCGGGCGCCAATCTATCGGACGCGACCATCCTGCGCCCCACGGTCTATTCGGACCAGAACAATGACCTCGCCGAAGCACCGCGGTTCTCGGGCGCCAATCTCACGCATATCCGCGTGCAGGCCGATCTCTCGGGCGCTGATTTTCGCGGGGCGGATCTGTCCGGGGCGCACTTCGATCCCTTGGAGCCCCGTGCCGGACAGGGCACGCTGGTGACACAGACGAGCAATGTCCTCAAATCCTGCGACTTCTCTGGGGCGCGCGCCAAGCAGGCGGACTTCACCCGCGCCATCATGACGTTCGCGCGTTTCACCGGCGCGGACCTGAGAGATGCACTATTCGTCGATGCCGATTTGTCGATGGTCGACTTTTCGGGCGCCGATCTCACCGGGGCCGATATGACCGGGGCCGACCTCTACGGTGCGGTGCTCGCGGGGGCCAAAGGCCTCGACGCGGTGAAGGGGCTGGAGAAGGCGGTCAACCTCGACAAGGCGCGGCTTTAGAGGGTTGCACGCATCAGAACGCAACTTGATCGGCGCCTTTCAACTGAAGGATCTCGCGCGCCTCGTGGGCCGTCGCTATGCCAAGGCCCATGCCCTCCAGGATGGTGCGCACGATTTTCACCTGCTCGGCATTCGACGTGGCAAGCCGGCCGGGCCCGGCCCAGAGGCTGTCCTCCAAGCCGACGCGCACATTGCCGCCCATCGCGGCGGCCGTTGCCGCGATGCGCATCTGGTTTGCGCCCGCGCCCAGCACGCTCCAATGATAGTCCTTTCCGAACAGGCGGTCGGCGGTGCGTTTCATATGGGCGACGTCCTCCGGATGGCCCGCGATGCCGCCCAGGATGCCGAAGACCGACTGCACGAAGAACGGCGGTTTTACGACGCCGCGGTCGGCAAAGTGCGCCAGGGTATAAAGATGGCCGATATCGTAGCACTCGATTTCGAACCGCGTGCCGTTGGCCGCGCATGTCGTCAGGATGTACTCAATGTCGGCAAAGGTGTTCTTGAAGAATCCCGCGCGCGAGCTTTCAAGATATGGCTTCTCCCAGCTGTGCTTGAACTCCTTCTGGCGCGCCAGCATGGGAAACAACCCGAAATTCATGGTGCCCATGTTGAGCGATGCGATCTCCGGCTTGAACACGGCCGCAGGCTTCACGCGCTCCTCGATGCTCATGGTCGGTGCGCCGCCGGTCGTGATGTTGACCACCACATCGGCGCGCTGCTTGATGATCTTGAGGAATGGCGTGAACGCCTCCGGCGTCTGGTCGGGGCGTCCGTTCTGGGGATTGCGGGCGTGCAAGTGCACGATGGCGGCGCCCGCTTCGGCCGCGCCTACGGCGGCATCGGCAATCTGCTCAGCCGTGACGGGCAGGTGCGGCGACATCGAAGGCGTATGAATGGAGCCCGTCACCGCACAGGTGATAATGACTTTTCTCGAATTTGCCATGGCGCTCCCCTTCTGCGGGCGGGATCATGCCGGGAACGGTCTTGCCAGCCAAGTACGCATTGGTCTTGACGCAGGTGCTCACTCTTCCTTTATAAGGGGGTACCAGCCGGCCGGACGGCCGCTGCCGGATATTTGAGGCGAAGCTCTCCCTAAAGGAGCGGCAAGCAGCTTTCCGGCAGAGGAAAGTCCGGGCTCCCAGAGGACACGGTGGCGGCTAACGGCCGCCGGGGGCGACCCCAGGGAAAGTGCCACAGAAAACGAACCGCCCTTGGCGCGCGTCGCCAGCGGGTAAGGGTGAAAAGGTGCGGTAAGAGCGCACCGCGCTTCTGGCAACAGCGGCGGCAGGGCAAACCCCACCGGGAGCAAGATCAAATAGGGGCGGGCGTGCGGACCGGAAACGGCGCCGCAGAACGCGTCCACTCGTTCCCGCCCGGGTTGATTGCACGAGGCGCCTGGCGACAGGCGTCCCAGATGAATGGCCGTCCAGAGGGGCGATGAGCCCTTTGGACAGAACCCGGCTTACAGGCCGGCTGGTGATTTTTCTCTATGGCGCGTTGCGGATTTGGGGGCTTGAAGTCCGCACCTTTCGGCCGCGCACCCGGCCGGCGCACGCAAACCCGCCGGATGGTATGCCTGTCGGACGGCGCCAACGAAAATGTGTTGCGTTTCTTGACATTGGCACACGCGCGCCTCACATCGCAGCCTTGAGAAAAACCGACGCCCCTGTCGCAACTTCATCGAGGCCGTTTTGACCGCGAACAACAATAGGCCAGCCATCACTGTTCCCGCCGAATGGGCTCCGCAAAAGGCCATCTGGACGGCCTGGCCCGCCAATGCCGGCGAATGGAACGGCGATCTCGCCGCGCCGCGCGGCGATGTTGCGGCTCTCGTCAAGGCGCTGCACGCGGCGGGCAATAAGGTGCGCGTGCTCGTCAACGGCGCGGAAGCCGAAAGCTCGGCGCGCGCTGCGCTGGGAGAGGCGGCGGAGCTGGTTCCGGCCAAGTACGGCGACATCTGGTTGCGCGACACGGGCCCGATTTTCGCCCGCGACGCTTCCGGAGGAGCGCTCGCGCTGCGCTTTGCCACCAACAGTTGGGGCGGCAAATACGACTTGCCCGACGACGCAACCGTCGGGGACGACGTGGCGCGCGGCGCACAGACCCAGATCCGGCGCTTCGACTTCGTGCTGGAGGGTGGCGCGATCGATCAGGATGGCGAAGGCACCATCCTCACGACCCGCCAGACGCTACTCAATCCCAACCGGAACGGCTGGACGAAGCAGCAGGCGGAGGCCGCGCTGACGAACGCTTTCGGTGCGCGCAAGATCATCTGGATCGATGAAGGCCTGAAGAACGATCACACGGACGGCCACATCGACAATATCGCGCGCTTCGTGGCGCCGGGGCGTGTCGTATGCCAGGCGCCGGCTGGCCCTGACGATCCCAACGCAGAAACATTGAACGCGATCGCCACCGTGCTCGAAGGGGCGAGCGATGCGGCCGGCCGAAAGCTCGACGTGGTGCGCATCCCCGGCGCAGGACTCTACCGCAATCCGGCCGGTGAGATTGCTCCGGCTTCGCACATGAACTTCATCATTGCCAACGGCGTGGTCGTGGTGCCCGTCTATGGCACGCCCAGCGAGGCGGCTGCACTGGAGGCCCTACGCGCCGTGTTCCTTGGTCGCAAGGTCGTCGGTGTATTCTCGCGCGGGCTGCTGGGCTCGGGCGAAGCGGGCGGCGGTTCGTTCCATTGCATCACGCAGCAGGAGCCTGCTTGAAATGAAAGCTCGTACACTCTCGGTGGCTGCGGTCCAGACCTCGTACGGCCACGACATCAACGACAACATTGCCCGTACCGAGGGATTCATCCGCGAGGCCGCCAAGGCCGGCGCGCAGGTCGTGCTGCCGTCCGAACTGTTCCAGAGCATCTATTTCTGCACCGAGCAGAATCCGAAGTGGTTTGAGACCGCCTATCCGGCTGACCGGCATCCGTGCGTACTGTCGCTGAAGAAGCTCGCGAAGGAACTGAACGTGGTCATTCCGATCTCGATCTTCGAGAAGGACGGGCCGCGATACTACAATTCGGTTGTGATCGCGGACGCGGACGGCGAGATCCTCGGCACTTATCGCAAGAGCCACATCCCCGACGGTCCGGGCTACCAGGAGAAGTATTATTTCCGTCCGGGTGATACCGGCTTCAAGGCGTGGACCACCAGGCATGGCCGCATCGGCGTAGGCATCTGCTGGGATCAATGGTACCCGGAGTGCGCGCGCGCCATGGCGTTGCAGGGGGCGGAGGTGCTTTTTTATCCCACCGCTATCGGGTCCGAGCCCTACGACGGCGCGCTCGACACCCACGCGCGCTGGCAGCGCGCGATGCAGGGGCACGCGGTTTCGAACGCAATACCCGTTGTGGCGGCAAACCGGATCGGCCTGGAAGAAAACGCTGGCGCAAAGCAGCGCTTCTACGGTCACTCGTTCATCGCCGACCATACGGGGGAGCTGGTGGAGAGCTTCGGCGACAAGGACGAGGGTGTCCTGGTGCACACCTTCGATCTGGCCGGGATCGAGAGCTATCGCGCCGACTGGGGCTTCTTTCGCGACCGGCGAACGGACCTCTACGCCAAGAGCATCATCTAGCCAGGCCGCTTTTCACGAAACGCGGGAAATGGCTCCAAGGCCATTCAACCTGAAGGCTTTGGAAGCAGGTAGTTGTCGAGAAGGTATTTTAGGCTTCTCCGCCAGCTTTCATCGGTGTTGCCCCGAATGTCGACGCTATGCACGAAAGTGAGCATTCCGCTTCTGACGTCCCCGATATAGACATTCATGTTGAGAATCAGGTTCGACACCTTCTGGATCTTGATCCAGGCGACCTGAGACGCGCCGACCTCGCGGGCGTAATCGAGTTCGCAGCCATGGCACTCGCCTATCGTCTGTCCGGCTTGGATTCGCTTGCGCATCGAATCCGGGATGGAGGCGAAGTCCGCCAGACCAGCCGACGAGAGAGCTTTCTTGAATTGAGCTTCGAGCGCCTGCGTACGCGCGCGCTCGGCATCCGTGGTCGGCTCCAGCGCCTCGTTGTCGTTCTGGAAGACAACCCCCAGAAACGCCATCTTCGGAGGGTCGGCCGCGGCCGCAGCCTGTGGGGCCGCTATCATGCCAACGCCACAGGCCAGCAACGCTGCCAAGACCAGAGCAAAAACCTTGTTTGCCGGCATGAACGCTAATGACCCGTCTGCTCGCCCGTGCGCGCCGTTTCAAACAGGAACCAGATGCGCCGCTCGGTTTCGTCGATGTAGACCTCCAGCAAGCTTGACGTGCCGGCATCGTCGGCATCGTCGCAAAGCTTGTGGGCCTTGCGCAAGGCTTGCGCCATGGCGCGATTGTCCGCAAGCAACTCGTCGATCATCTCGTTCGGCGGCACATAGTTCACTTCGTTATCCTTGATGGTCGATAGCCGTGCGACTTCACTGAGCGAGCGCACCGTCTTTTCCCCCAACTTACGCACGCGTTCGGCCAGCGGGTCGATGGCTGCAAAGATCTGTGCGGCCTGCTCGTCCAGCAACAGGTGGTAGTCGCGGAAGTTCGGTCCGCTGACGTGCCAGTGGAAGTTCTTTGTCTTGAGATAGAGCGCGAAGGTATCGGCGACGAGCCCGTTCAGCGCTTCGGCGACGTCCTTGACGGCGCTCTTATCGAGGTCGGTTGGGGTCGCGAGATTGGCGACGCCGTTCTGGTCGCCGTTGGCCTTCGAGGGCTTGCGCGGTGCGCGCGCTTGCGTCTCGTGAGCTTTGTCCATTTCGGACTCCTGAAATTGATGAGGGTGAAATCAGCGCAGCGCGTTCCGCGCCGCTCATGCAATCAAAACGCCGCCGGGAGCGGGCGGTTCCACATATCCGGGCCACCAGAGGTCACCGGTTTTTCGCGGAAGAAGCCCGACCGAACAAGAAATGCGTGGAGGCGCTCGTATGATTTTCGCGAAAAGAAATGGCTCTACAGGGGAAACATTTTTGCTCACGGCGAGCCAAACAAACCTTGCGGGGCGCGTTGGGCGCAAACCCGGTTTTCCCCAGCTGAATACGTTAACATTCCGTTGACGCCCAGGATATTCCATGGCATCCCATAAATACTCGACCGCACCGGGTAGGGATCCGTGGCTGGGCGCCGATCCGGTAGAGGGCCCGGAACCGAGCGACCGCCACGGCCCACCGGTGAGGATCGTAAGGCCAATAATCGGGCCGCCGCATCGCCCTTCGGGCTGACGCTTCGAAAGGCTCGCCAGAGTACCGGGCAAGTGACGTTCCGGCCGGCCCCTGGGGCCAGCCAAGTCGAGAGTGGCAAGTTGAGAGTGGAGGGTGCTGCGCAGCTCATAAAGGGATGGACCGCTTTGTCTCGACATACACCAACAAAATCGACGCCAAGGGACGCGTCTCCATTCCTGCGCCGTTCCGCGCCGTGCTCGAGCGCGACGGTTATGCCGGCGGCATCTACTGCTACCCCTCGCTCGACGCTCCGGCCCTCGATGCAGGCGGCGAGAGACTTGCGAAAAAAATCGACGGGCTTCTCGCGGGCCTGCCGGACTATTCGGATGAGCGAGACGAGCTCTCTGTCGCACTCTACGGCGACGTCCAGGTCCTCAGCATCGATGGGGACGGCCGCATCGTCCTTCCTGAAGCGCTTCGCCGGCACGCGGATCTCGACGGTCAAGTCACATTTGTCGGTCTTGGCGACAAGTTTCAAATGTGGGAGCCGGGCGCCTTCGAAAAGCGCCGCGCGCTCGCCCGCAACAAAGTCCAATCCACTCGCAAGCTTTTCGGCGCGGGGAGCCGCCACGCCCAAGGCGATGACGGCGACGAGGGAGCACGGGGATGACGCGGCCCAAGTCGTCCGGGGCCACGTCCGGCGCCACTGAAAGGGACAGTCGGCGACACATTCCCGTGCTGCTCTCGGAAGTTCTCGAGAGCCTTGCCCCCAAGAACGGCGATCTCATCATCGACGGGACGTTCGGCGCGGGTGGCTATTCGTCGGCGATCCTTGACGCCGCGGACTGCCGGGTGCTGGCTCTTGATCGAGACCCGCGCGCAGTACGCGATGGGGCGGCGATCGTTTCGCGCTACAAGGGCCGATTGACGCTTGTCGAAGCGCCCTTCAGCCAAATGGCCCAGGTTGCCGCGGGGATTTTTGGATCGGACCCCGGCGAAAGGTTCATCGACGGCGTCGTGCTCGACATCGGCGTTTCATCGATGCAACTCGACGAGGCGGAACGCGGCTTCTCGTTTCAGCACGACGGGCCTCTGGACATGCGCATGAGTGCCCAAGGAGCAAACGCCGCCGATTTCCTCAACGCCGCCGGGGAAGAGGAAATCGCCAACGTCATCTATGTCTATGGCGAGGAGCGCCGCTCGCGGGCCATTGCGCGCGCCATTGTGAAGGAGCGGGCTCGAACACCCTTCAGCCGCACGCTTCAACTGGCCGACACCGTCCTGCGGGTCTTCCATGGCCGCAAGGTGGACGGCAAGCACCCGGCCACACGCACCTTCCAGGCACTGCGGATCTATGTGAACGATGAGCTTGGCGAGCTTGCGCGCGCGCTGTCGGCCGCTGAAGGCATCCTGAAGCCGGACGGCCGGCTGGCCGTCGTGACCTTCCACTCGCTGGAAGATCGCATCGTTAAGAAATTTTTTGTGGCGCGGATCGGCAAGGAATCAGGCGTTTCGCGCCATTTGCCCGCTCAATCGATAAAATCCGAACCTGCAAGTTTCCGCTTTCTTAACTCTCGGGCGTTAACACCTTCTAAAGGTGAATTGGATCTGAACCCGCGTGCTCGCTCGGCACGGCTGAGGTGGGCGATCCGGACCGGCGAGCCTGCCCATCGGCTCGATCTCGCCGCGCTCGAAGTCCCCTCGCCGACGGACTGAGGCGCCGCCGGTTCCGCCAGAGGTAGGCCATGCGTATACTGAACTTTGCTGCCTTTTTCCTCGCTCTGTCCAGCGCCTTCATGCTCTACGGCTTGAGCTACGATACGCGCCGGCTGGAAGCGCGCGTTCAGGAGAAGGAACAGATTGCGCGCCGGGCCCGCAGCGATATTGCCGTGCTCAAGGCAGAGAAAGGCCATTTGAGCCGGCCCGACCGCATCGACCCATATGCGCGCGCGCTGGGATTGGGGCCGCCGCGGCCCGATCAAATGGCTTCATCGGCGCGTCTTGAGGTTAGCGAAACGGTCGAGGATCGCCGCTGACATGCGCCGCCGCGTCGTCATCACACCCGGAAGTGCGCCGCGCCTGCCCTCCAACGGGCGGACGGTGCGCGCGCGCCTCGCCAACGGCCTGCTCGCGCTCGGCGTGACGCTGGCCTTCAGCGCGGTCGGGGTGCAACTGGTGCTGTTGGGCGCGCGCGCTGGGGCCGTGCGTGCGACGCTGGCCGTCACCGAGGCCGCGCCGACGAACTTCGCACGCCCCGACATCATCGATCGCAACGGCCGCTTGCTCGCGACCGACATCGAAGTGCCATCCCTCTTTGCGGATCCCGCGCTCGTACTGGACCGTGACGAACTCGTCGAGAAGCTGTCGACGGTGCTGCCTGATATCGACTCCCGGCAGCTGCGCAAGGAACTGGCGGACCGGTCGCGCCGTTTCGTCTGGATCCGCCGGGGACTGTCGCCGAAAATTGCCCAGAAGATCCACAATCTCGGCTTGCCGAGCCTTGCCTTCCGCAAGGAGCTGCGCCGCGCTTATCCCGGCGGTGAGCTGGCGGGCCATGTGCTTGGTGGCGTCAACATCGACAACCGGGGGGTCGCCGGCATCGAGAAATGGATCGACGAAAACGTCGGCGTCGAGGGGGTGCACACAGCGGAATTCTCCGATCATGCGCCCGTGCGGCTATCGCTCGACATTGGCGTGCAGCATACCCTGGAGGATGAACTCGGCGCCGCAATGCGCCGGTATACGGCGCGTGCGGCAGCCGGTCTCGTCATGGACATCCGCACGGGCGAAATCATCGCGAGCGCGTCGATCCCGCGTATCGATCCCTTGTTTCCGCAGACGGCGAGCGATCCTTCCCGGATCGATCGCGTGCTGACGGGCACGTATGAGCTTGGCTCGGTGTTCAAGACGTTGACGCTCGCCATGGCGCTCGACGAAGGGCTCGCCACGTCCGCCACGGTGCTGGATGTGCGCAAGCCGTTGACGGCCGGCGGTTTCACCATCAGCGACTTCCATTCCGCCGGGCGCCCGCTGACGGTCGAGGAAGTCTTCACGCATTCATCCAATGTCGGCGCCGCCATGCTGGCCGTCGAGGCTGGAACAGAGCGGTTCATGAGCTTTCTGAAGCGCGCCGGCGTGGTCGATCCGATGAGGACAGAGGCTGGTCCCGTGGCTGCGCCTTTGATCCCCAAGCGGATCGACCAGATCGAGCTCATGACCATGGGCTATGGGCACGGCATCGCGGTCGCGCCACTGCAGTTTGCCGCCGCAACGGCTACGATCCTGAACGGCGGCCGGAAGGTGGCGCCGCGTTTCGTGCGCTACACCGGCGAGGCCGCCAAGCCCGAGACAGTGACCTCCGAACTGACGAGCCGCGAGATCGCCCGGCTGTTCCGCCTGAACGTGCTGGATTCCTCAGGAACAGGCGGACGCGCAGAGGTGGCAGGCTATCGGGTCGGCGGAAAAACGGGAACTGCGGAGCTTGCGGACAACGGACGGTATCAAGAGAAATCCGTGATTTCGTCGTTCATAGGCGCCTTTCCGATGGATCAGCCGCAGTATCTGACGTTCGTCGTCCTGTTCGAGCCAAAGGCCAACGTTGAAACTGGCGGCCATCGCACGGCGTCGAGCAACGCGGCGCCCACGACGGCCCGGATCATCGCGCGGATCGCCCCGCAGCTTGGGGTCGCACCCCTTGAGATGTCTGCGACGCAGTAATCGGCGCCCCGTTTGACGGCTTGTGCAACCCCAATTAATAAGCTGCGATCAGCCACGCGCGTGCGCGCTGGCATGGATAGGGGCTTTGAGACTTCATGCGCTTGCAAGATGCCGTGCCGGCCGGAGTCGCCGTTCCGCAAGAGGTGCGGGGCGTCGAGATCCGGGGGATTACGGCCTCCAGCGCCAGCGCAGGGCCCGGGATGATTTTTGCTGCGTTGCCGGGCGCCAGGACAGACGGAGCGCTGTTCATACCCGATGCGGTTGCGCGCGGGGCCGCCGTCATTCTGGCCGGCGCAGACAAGCCGGTCATGGATGCGGGTAACGCCGTGCTGCTTCAGGTCGCAAACCCGCGCCGTGTGCTGGCCCAGATCGCGGCGCGCCTGCATCCCGGACAGCCCGCCACCGCAGTCGCCGTGACGGGAACGAGCGGCAAGACGTCGGTGGCGGATTTCACGCGTCAGATTTTCGCCGCGCTCGGCCACCGGGCGGCATCGTTAGGAACCATCGGCCTCATCAAACCCAACGAAGCCATCTACGGCTCGCTGACGACGCCGGATCCCGTCACGTTGCACGCCACGCTCGACGCCTTGTCGCATGAGGGCATCACGCATCTCGCGTTCGAGGCTTCCTCCCATGGCCTCGATCAGCATCGTCTCGATGGCGTGAAGCTGACGGCGGCCGCTTTCACGAATCTCGGCCGCGATCACATGGACTATCATGCGACGGTCGAGGACTATCTCGCCGCCAAGCTGCGGCTGTTCAACGAGCTGCTGGAGCCGGGCCAGACGGCCGTCATCAATGCCGATGGCGCCTTTGCGGATCGGGTTGTTGCGGCTGCGCGGACCAGGGGACTGCGCGTCATCACCACGGGCGCCAAAGGCGAAACGCTGCGCCGTTTGACATTGCGCAACGATGGGTTCGCGCAAGCCATGGTCGTCGAGGCATTTGGCAGGAGGCACAATGTGCGATTGCCGCTTGTCGGCGCCTATCAGGCGGAGAACGCATTGACCGCGGCGGGGCTTGCCATAGCGGCGGGCGAAGATCCGGCGGCTGTCCTTTCATGCCTCGATCGTCTGCGGGGCGTGCCGGGACGCCTTGAGATCGTCGGCGAGGCCAATGGCGGATTGGCCATCGTCGACTACGCGCACAAGCCCGAGGCGTTGTCCGCCGCGCTCGATGCGTGCCGGCCGTTTGCGACGGGCCGGCTCATTTCGGTCTTCGGTTGCGGCGGCGACCGCGACAAAGGCAAACGGCCGATCATGGGCCGGATTTCCGTCGGGAAGGCCGACATCACGATCGTTACCGACGACAATCCGCGCACCGAGACGCCGGCTGACATTCGCGCGGAAATTCTTGCCGGCGCAACGGGCGCGATCGAGATCGAGGATCGAGCCCAGGCCATCGCGGGCGCAGTCAAGATGATGGGCAAGGGAGACGTCGTTCTGGTGGCCGGGAAGGGCCATGAAACGGGCCAGATCGTCGGCACAAAGGTCGTTCCGTTTTCAGATCACGAGGTGCTGCGCGCCGCGCTCGACGAGGTTCGCGCCGATGGCGGCTGAGAAAAATGCGCTCTGGAGCTTCGACGAGCTTATGAAGGCCGTTCCGTTCGCCATTGCCGATGGGCATGGCGATCAGCCGATCACCGGTTTTTCCATCGACACGCGCACATTGAAACCCGGCGAGGTCTTCGTCGCCCTTACGGATCAGCGCGACGGGCACGACTTTGTCCCGGCGGCCTTCGGCGCCGGCGCCGCGGCGGCCATCGTCGACGCTGGTTATGAGCGCAAGGACGCGGACGGCGTTCTGATCCGCTGCGATCTGCGCGATTACCGCCAGATCAACGCGCAACTCGACCGTGAGACGGCCGGCGACACGCTGGTGGCGCTGCAATGGATCGGGGACAGCGCGCGCCAAAGGCTGTCGCCGTCCGCCCGCGTGATCGCGGTAACGGGCAGCGCAGGTAAGACCGGCACCAAGGAGATGCTGCGCGCGTGCCTGTCGCGGCTGGGTAAAGTTCATGCGTCGCAAAGGTCGTTCAACAACCACTGGGGCGTGCCGTTGACGCTCGCGAACATGCCGCGCGACGTCGATTTCGCCGTGCTCGAGATCGGGATGAATCACGCGGGCGAAATCGCAGCCCTGGTGCCGTGGGTTTCCCCGCACGCGGCCATTGTCACGACGGTCGAGGCTGTGCATCTTGAGCATTTCGAGAGCGTCGAGGCCATTGCCCACGCCAAAGCTGAGATTTTCTCCGGCCTGGTCTCGGGCGGGGCGGCGATCATCAAGCGCGATAGCCCGTATTTCGACTTATTGCGGGTGCGGGCCCAGGCCGAAGCGGCCCGTGTCATCAGTTTCGGGCTCGATGGCAGGGCCGACGTCTACGCGCAATCGGTGCGGCTCGACGAGGAGGGCAGCGACATTGTCGCGCGAGCCGGCCACGACACGATCTCCTATCGTCTCGCCATGCCGGGCCGGCACATCGCGGAGAACTCGTTGGCCGCCGTTGCGGCCCTGCAAGCCATCGGTGCGGATATCAGCAAGGCAGTCGAAGCACTCGCCGCCTTGCCTCCGCCGCCCGGCCGTGGGGCGCGCTCGCTGCTCAAGGCGGCCGGCGGGCATATTTTGCTCATTGATGAGAGCTACAACGCAAATCCGGCGTCGATGCGTGCGGCTCTGGCCACTCTCTCGGGCGTGTCGAGGCTGAAATATGCGAGAAAAATCGCTGTGCTAGGCGATATGCTCGAACTCGGGGCAGCCGCGCGAGAACTGCACCGCGGGCTGCTTGACGCCGTCATGGCCGCTTGCGTCGACCAGCTCTTTGTCTGTGGGCCACACATGAAGAGCCTTTATGATGCCGCGCCCGCGGCTATCAAGGGGGGCTACGCGGAAACGGCCGAGGGGTTGACCGATCTGGTTGCCGGCGCCCTGCGGGCAGGCGACGCGGTGATGGTCAAGGCGTCGAATGGTACGCGACTGGGGGTGCTGACAGCAGCCCTTCGCGGGCGGTTTGCCGTCGAAGGCACCTGAAGCGGTTGTGGGCCGCCGATATATTTGGGGAATTGGAGCCGCATGCTCTACGAACTCGTCAACTTCAGCGATCAGATAACCGCCCTCAACATCTTCAAGTACATCACGTTCCGCACCGGCATGGCGATCCCGACAGCGTTCCTGTTCGTCATGATGTTCGGCCCGGCGATGATTGACCTGTTGCGTATCAAGCAGGGCAAAGGCCAGCCGATCCGTGAGGACGGGCCGCAATCGCATTACGTCAAGCGCGGCACCCCCACCATGGGCGGCCTGATGATCCTGGCTGGCGTCATCGTCTCGACGCTGCTGTGGGCGCAGCTTTCCAATCCTTACGTCTGGATCGTTCTGTTCGTGACGCTCAGCTTCGGCGCTATCGGTTTCTACGACGACTTCCTCAAGGTGACGAAGCGTTCCTCCAGCGGCTTTGCCGGACGGACCCGTCTTGGCATTGAAATCTCGATCGCGGCGATCGCGACGCTCCTGCTCATGCGCGTGAGCGCGCCCGGCCCCTGGAATCCATTTGAAATGGCGTTCTGGACCACGCTGAGCACGGGGCTCTCGAGTTCACTGTCCGTGCCCTTCTTCAAGAGCGTGCTAATTCCGTTCGGCCCGTTTTTCATTTTCGTCGGCGCGCTCGTCATCGCGGGAGCCGGCAACTCGGTGAACCTGACCGACGGATTGGATGGCCTCGCCATCGTTCCCGTGATGATTGCGGCGGCAACCTTCGGACTGATCTCCTACGTGGTCGGCAACATCAATTTCGCCGACTACCTCAAGCTGCATTACGTCGCGGGCACGGGCGAACTTTCGGTGCTGTGCGGGGCATTGATCGGCGCGGGCCTCGGCTTCCTGTGGTTCAACGCACCGCCAGCCATGATCTTCATGGGCGATACTGGCTCGCTGGCGCTGGGCGGATGCCTGGGCGCTATTGCCGTTGCAACCAAGCATGAAATCGTGCTGGCCATCGTCGGCGGCCTGTTCGTGCTGGAGACGCTGTCGGTCATTATCCAGGTCGTGTCGTTCAAGTGGACGGGAAAGCGTGTCTTCCGCATGGCCCCATTGCACCACCACTACGAGCAGAAGGGATGGAAGGAATCCACGGTCGTCATTCGCTTCTGGATCATTGCCGTGCTGCTCGCGCTGGCGGGCCTGGCCACACTCAAGCTGCGTTAGGTTTCCTGCGACCGGGCGCGAACTAGGCTAGATTTTGCGCAATGATTCGCGCTTCGACATTTTCGGGGAAGTCTGTCGCCGTTTTCGGGCTTGGAGCCTCGGGCAACGCGACAGTGCGCGCGTTGCTCGATGGCGGCGCGCAGGTGGCCGCCTGGGATGACAGCGAGGCGGGCCGCGCGGCGGCCGCCAAGGCGGGGATTCCTCTGGTGGATCTTGGCCGTGCCGACTGGCGGGGCTTTTCAAGCCTTGTCCTTGCGCCGGGCGTGCCTCTGACCCACCCCGAGCCGCATTGGACGGTAAGGAAGGCCCAGGCAGCCGGGATCGAGATCATCGGCGACATCGAGATCTTCAGCCGCGAGCGCGCAGCCCATTGTCCCGGCGCGCCATTCATCGCTATCACCGGCACGAACGGCAAGTCCACGACGACGGCGCTGGTGACGCACATCCTGAAACATGCCGGTTATGATGTGCAGATGGGCGGCAACATCGGCCGCGCCGTCCTCACGCTCAAGCCGCCCGGGCGCGCAACGTTCCACGTTGTGGAGCTGAGTTCCTTCCAGATCGACCTCACGCCTTCGCTGCGGCCCTCGATCGGCGTATTGCTGAACGTCACGCCCGATCATATCGATCGTCACGGCACACTGGCCAACTATGCGGCTGTCAAGGAGCGTCTGGTAGAGCGCGCCGTCGTCGCCTGTGTCGGCATAGATGACGAGTATTGCCGCGCCATCCTCAAGCGGCGCATTCCCCGGGGTGCTGCCTGCGCGTTCTCCATCGAGCACAAGCTCGCGCCCGGCTACAGCCTCGACGGCGACACGCTGGTTTGTGCAAATCGCGACGGGCTCGCGGTTAAGCTCGCCAGCCTCCAGGGGATCGGCTCGCTGCGTGGTGCGCACAATGCGCAGAACGCATTGGCCGCCGCCGCCGCCGTTCGCGAATGCCTCAACCTCCTTGGCCGCTCGAGCGAGATCGACTGGCAAGGCGCGATCTCGTCGTTCCCAGGCCTCGCCCATCGCTGCGAGGAAATCGGGCGGCGCGGCAAGGTCCTCTTCATCAACGATAGCAAGGCGACCAACGCGGACTCGACTGAAAAGGCGCTGCTGTCCTTCCCACGCGACGTCCATTGGATCCTGGGCGGCAAGCCCAAGGAGGGCGGCATCGCGGCACTGGCGCCCTACTTCAAGGGCATTGCACGGGCGTACCTGATCGGCGAGGCGAGCGATGCTTTCGCCGAAACGCTGGGCCTGGGCCACGTGCCCTTCGAGCGCTGCGGAAACCTCGACAATGCGCTTGCCAAGGCCGCGAAGGATGCCGGCGAAAGTGCTGCGGCAGAGCCTGTCGTTCTGCTTTCGCCAGCGTGCGCGTCCTACGATCAGTTCAAGAACTTCGAGGTGCGCGGCGATGCCTTCCGCGCACTCGTTGCGGCGCTTCCCGGGATCGCTCTCAAGGGGGCCTCATGAAACTGACGCGGACCGACACGAGCCGGCTTGCGCAGTGGTGGTTCACGGTGGACCACGTTCTGCTGTCGGCGTTTCTGGCGCTGATCGCCATTGGCGTCGTGCTCTCGCTGGCTGCCTCTCCGGCCGTCGCGATGAAGAAGGGTTTTGCGACTTATTACTTCGTGGAACGGCACGTGCTGTTTGCAGCCTTGAGCTCGATCATTCTGGTCGCGGTTTCGTTTCTCACGCCCAAGGGCGTGCGCCGGCTGGCGTTGATCCTCACGGCGCTGGCGCTCGTTGCCATGGGCGTCGTCATTCTCACTGGACAGGAGATCAACGGCGCGCGGCGCTGGCTGTCCATCCTGGGATACTCTTTTCAGCCTTCCGAGCTGGCGAAACCCGGCTTCATCGTTATGATGGCGTGGCTGTTTTGCGAGGCTGCCGATCGCAAGGACGTTCCCGCGCTCCCTCTTGCCCTCGTGCTGTGGGGTACGTTTGCGGCATTGCTCGTGATGCAGCCCGATGTCGGGCAGACGGTTCTGGTGAGCGCGACGGCGGGCACGATCTATCTCCTTGCCGGGCTCCCGCTGATCGGCGCGTTCGCCATGATTGCGGCAGGCGCTGCCGGGTTATGGTTCGCCTATCAGAATTTCAGCCATGTGCAGATGCGCATCGATGGCTTCTTGCGCACGCTTCCCTTCGAGAATTTTCAAGGCGACCGCGCACTCCAATCGTTTTCCGAAGGCGGGTTCTTCGGGCGTGGCCCCGGGGAGGGTACGATCAAATCGGTTCTGCCGGACGCACATACCGATTACATCTTCGCCGTCGTGGCCGAGGAGTATGGCGTCATCGCGTGCCTCGTTCTGCTCGGAATTTTCGCCTTCATCGTGCTGCGCGCGTTGAGCCGCGCGGGCTCGCAATCCGATGGGCCGATCCGCCTCGCCATCCAGGGCCTGGCGATCTTGTTCGGTCTGCAGGCGCTGATCAACATGGCCGTCAACGTCGGCCTGCTGCCACCAAAGGGCATGACTTTGCCCTTTATTTCGGCTGGCGGCTCCTCGATGTTGGCTCTGGCGGTCACGGCAGGCATGCTGCTGGCGCTGACGCGGCGCAGGCCGGATATCCAGCGCCTTAAAAAGCCGCGATTGATGCCGACAATTTCGAGAGCCGAATTCGAGGGGACCACCGGTCAACGATGACAGCCGATTTTTCCGTGATGCTGGCAGCCGGGGGTACCGGCGGTCATCTGTTTCCTGCATTCGCGCTGGCAGAAGAGCTGGGGCGGCGCGGCATTGCGGTCGATCTCATCACCGACATGCGCGGGGATCGGTACGGGTCGGGCTTTCCCGCGCGCAGCGTTTATCAGGTGCCGGCCGCCACTCTCGCGGGCCGATCGCCGGTCGCTGCGGCGAAGACGTTACTCGCACTGGCGCGCGGCACCATGGCCGCCTATGCGATCCTTGGCAGGGTGAGACCCGCTGTCGTGCTGGGCTTTGGCGGGTATCCGGCCTATCCGCCGCTCGTCGCGGCACGCCTACGCGCAATTCCAACGGCCGTGCATGAGCAGAATGCAGTCCTCGGCCGCGCTAACAAGATGCTCGCAAGGCGGGTTACGGCTATCGCCACGTCGTTCGACAAGGTGAAGTACTTGGACGGCGCGCTCGCGGCAAAGGCAACGCTCACCGGAAATCCGGTCCGTCAGGCGGTCATCGCGGCGGCCGCGCGGCCTTATGAGGCTCCAGGCATCGACGGTACCCTTCGCATTCTCGTTTTCGGCGGCAGTCAGGGGGCGCGGTATTTCACCGATGCGGTACCGCCTGCGCTGGCCGGCCTGCCCGCCAGCATGCGCGCGCGGCTCAACATCGTGCAACAGGCACGCGAAGAAGACCTGGAGCGCGCGCGCGCAGCCTATGCGAGCGCTGGAATTGCGGCCAAGGTTGCGCCGTTCTTCAAGGATTTGCCCGACAGGATGGCCAACGCGCATCTGGTCATCGGGCGCGCGGGCGCTTCCACCGTCGCGGAACTGACCGTGATCGGACGGCCGGGGCTGCTGGTGCCGCTGCCGCACGCGCTCGACAACGATCAGCTCAACAATGCCCGCCAACTTGCCGAATCGGGGGGCGGCTGGTGTATCGAGCAGAAGGATCTGACGCCGGAACGGCTTTCCGCCGAGATCGCCCGGCTGCTCGAGGCGCCCCACATTCTTGCAGAGGCCGCCGCAGCCGCTAAAAAGGCCGGGCGCGCCGATGCTGTCGTGCGGCTTGCGGAGTTTGTTTTGCGTCTGGCGGGCAAGGCCTGACTATACTCGAGTTTAGCGTAAATGACGGGCGCGGCCGCAGGTCGGTCCGCCGGAGTGGCCACGGGGGATACAAGACGCCATGCAGATGCCGCGCGATATCGGACCGTTTCATATCATCGGCATCGGCGGGATCGGTATGAGCGCGATCGCTGAAATCCTGGTGGCCAAAGGCTATAGCGTTCAGGGCAGCGACCAGAAGGAAAGCGCCAACGTTCGCCGGCTGCGAGCCAAGGGTATTCGCGTTTTCGCCGGGCACGATGCCGTCAATCTGATCGGAGCGCGTTACGTGGTCATCTCGACGGCCGTCAAAGCTTCCAATCCCGAGCTTGCGGCCGCCCGCGCCAAGAACCTTCCGATTATCCGCCGCGCGGAAATGCTCGCCGAACTCATGCGGCTTTACTCGACCGTCTCAGTCACCGGCACGCACGGAAAGACGACTACGACGTCGCTGCTGTCTCACATCTTCGCCGAAGCCGGACTCGAGCCGACGGTAATCACGGGCGGAATCATCAACTCCTGGGGCTCCAATGCGCGCCTTGGCAGCGGCAATTGGATGATCGTGGAAGCCGATGAGAGCGATGGCACGTTCACGCGCCTGCCCACGCAGATCGGCGTCGTCACCAACATCGACCCTGAGCATCTCGATTACTTTGGCTCGGTTCAGGTCATGCACCGCGAGTACGAGATGTTCATGAAGAACATTCCGTTCTTCGGGCTGGCCGTGGTCTGCATAGACCATCCTGTCGTGCGCGACATGGTGATGCGTCTGGGCCTGCGCGCCGATGGCCGCCGCCTGCTCACTTACGGCGTCAGCCGCGATGCCGATCTCGTTCTGGAGAACGTGCGCATCGATGGAACGCTGACGCGGTTCGACGCGGAACTGGCTGCCTCCGTCAAAGGAGGGTCGCGGCGGCTCGAAGGCTGGACAGTACCCATTCCCGGCACCCACAACGCGCTCAACGCCCTGGCCGCTATTGCAGTCGCCACGGAAGCGGGCATCGAGGATTCCAAGATCAAAGCGGCGATGGCTACTTTCTCCGGCGTCAAGCGGCGGTTCCAGTTCACCGGCGAATGGAACGGCGTCGCGATTTACGACGACTACGGCCACCACCCGGCCGAGATTTCCGCCGTGCTGTCGGCCGCGCGCCGGGGAGCAAAGGGCCGGGTACTGGCTGTCGTGGAGCCGCACCGGTACACGCGCGTGCGCGATCTGTTTGCGGATTTTTCGAGCTGTTTTGCGGACGCCGACAGTGTCGTCGTGGCGCCACTCTACACCGCAGGAGAGAGCCCCATCGACGGCATCGACAATCATTCGCTCGCGGCCGGTATTCGCAAGGCGGGTCACCCCTCGGTGCGTTCGCTCGACAAAGTGGCCGATCTCGTGCCAGCCATCAAGGAACTGTGCCGCCCAGGCGATACGGTGGTGTGCCTGGGTGCGGGCAACTCGACCGAGTGGGCCCACAGCTTGCCGCAGTGGCTGTCGGAACAGGCGGGGAGCGCAGCATGAACTTCGAGGATATGACAGGCAATCTGAAAGAACTCATGCCCGATCTGCGCGGTCGGCTTGCCGACAATGCGCCGCTGTCGGAGATCACGTGGTTCAGGGTCGGGGGGCCTGCGCAGGTTCTGTTCACGCCCGCCGACGAGGCGGATCTTTCCTACTTCCTCAAGATGCTGCCCGATGGCGTGCCGATCAACGTCATTGGCCTTGGCTCGAACCTGCTGGTGCGCGATGGAGGCGTGCCCGGCGTCGTCATCAGGCTGGGGCGCGGTTTCAATCATATCAGCGTCGAGCCGAATGCGATGCTCCGCGTCGGCACCGCCGTGCCGGACGTGAAAGTGGCGCGCGCTGCGGCGGAAGCCGGGATCGCCGGCCTGTCGTTCTATCGCGGCATTCCCGGGTCGATCGGAGGTGCGCTGCGCATGAACGCCGGCGCCCACGGCTGCGAGACGAAGGATGTCTTGACGAGTGCGCGGGCCGTCGATCTCGACGGCAACGTTCATGTCCTGACGAACGCCGACATGGGCTACACATATCGCCATTGCGGCATACAGGACGGCTGGATCTTCACCGAGGCGACGTTCCGCGGCACGCCGGGCGACCCGGCCGAGATCGCCAAGGCGATGGATCACGTCGCCGAATATCGCGAGAAGAATCAGCCGATCAGGGAGCGTACCGGCGGCTCCACCTTCAAGAACCCTGCGGGTGCGAGCGCCTGGAAACTGATCGACGAAGCGGGTTGCCGTGGCTTTCGCGTCGGCGGCGCCAAGGTCTCCGAGATGCACTGCAACTTCCTCATCAACGACGCTCGCGCGACGGGCGAAGATGTCGAGCAGTTGGGTGAAACGGTGCGCGCGCGTGTGAAGGCGAATTCCGGAATCACGCTCCACTGGGAAATCATCCGCCTCGGCGTTCCCGAAAAGGGGCACAAGATGGGAGAGGATCTCGCACTCGTCCCGCCAGCCGATGCAAAGACGTCCTGACGGCCACAGCCGGCCGTTTTGCGCACAACGCTTTCATGCTTGAGGCCAGACCCATGAACAAGCTCGGTACGCCGCCCAAGCGGTCACGTGATCGCGTTGCGGTATTGAAGGGCGGGCTATCCGCAGAGCGCGAAGTCTCGTTGCGCTCAGGGGCGGCAGTCGCCGGGGCCTTGCGCGCGGAAGGCTACACCGTCACCGAGATCGACGCCAGCCGGGATCTTGCGGAGCAGTTGGCGTGCGTCAAGCCGCAGGCCTGCTTCAACGCGCTGCACGGCAAGTTCGGCGAGGATGGCTGCGTGCAGGGTGTGCTGGAGCTTCTTCAGATACCCTATACGCATTCGGGCGTGCTCGCGTCCGCCCTCGCTATGCACAAGGAGCGCGCGAAAGACATCATGAAGGCCAGCGGCGTGCCGGTGGCCGAGGCGCGTCTGGTCGCACGCGGGCAGGCGCTTGAAGCTCACGCCGTTCGCCCGCCTTATGTCGTAAAGCCCGTCGCGGAAGGTTCCAGCGTCGGCGTCGTCATCGTCATGCCCGGCGCGCCACGCCCGCCCAATTCCATCGCCGCGGGCGGACCGCTGGATGAGATCGTCATGGTGGAGCGCTATATCGCCGGGCGTGAGTTGACCTGCGCGGTGATCGGCGACTTCGCCACCGACGTCATCGAGATCGTTCCGCTCAAGGGCCTGGAATTCTACGATTACGAGGCGAAGTACGCGCCCGGCGGGTCAAAACACGAGCTGCCGGCGCAACTTTTACCTGAAATTTACCAATCAGTACGGAAGTTAACCCTTACGGCGCATCAGGCTCTGGGCTGCCGCGGCGTGAGCCGTGCGGACTTCCGGCTGGACGATACGCCTGGCGGAACGGGTGAACTGATCTGCCTTGAGGTGAATACACAACCCGGCATGACAAGCACGTCGCTTGTGCCGGAGCTGGCGGGATATGCCGGATGGGACTTCGGTACGCTCGTCAGATGGATCGTCGAGGACGCGAGTTGCAACAGGTAGTTGCGCAGTCGAGGTTTTGGTGGCGGGCGCTCGACGCGCAATCGCCCGCGGAACCTCGTACCGACGCGACCGATACGACGGCACGCTTCGTCAGCGGCTGGCACTTCCCGACCCGGCGGCCGATGCTGAGCGCTTCGCCGGCGCGCTCGGAAAAATCTGCTTTCAGACTCGAAATTCCCAAAGGCGAAAGACGGCCTCGACGGCGCAGCGCGAATTCGCGTCCCGCCGCGCGCCGGATGGCGGTGTGGGGAGCGGTTCTCGCGCTGGCCTGCGCTGGCGCGGCAAGCGCCGTCATGTCAGGCTCTCTCGACACCGATGAAATCCGCGCGCTTGCCGCCGGCCAGGCGCAGGAGGCCCTGCTCGGCTTGGGCTTCGGCATCGATCAGGTCAGCCTGACGGGCCATCATTTCACGTCGGACCGCGACGTCTACAAGGCGCTCGATCTGGAGCACGCACGTACCTTCGCCGCATTCGACGCGGAGGCGGCGCTGCGGCGGATCGAGGCGCTGTCCTGGGTCGACAGCGCGCAGATCACGCGGCTCTATCCCGGCGGACTGAGGATCGAGATTCGCGAACGCCGGCCGGCGGCGTTGTGGGACTACAAGGGCCGAACGTACCTCATCGATGAGACGGGCCGAGCGCTCGGCGCAGCTGCGTCCAATGGCTGGCATCTGCCGCGCGTCTCGGGCGATGGCGCCAATAGCGAAGCCGCCGCGCTGCTCACGGCGCTCGGCCGCCATCCCGGCATCGCGAAATCGGTTGAGCGGGCCGACCGGATCGGTGCGCGCCGGTGGTCGATTCTGCTGAAAAACGGCTCCCGGCTGGAGCTTGCCGCAGACCGCGAAGTCGAAGGCTTGGAGCTCGTTGCAAGCACCCCGATGTTGAAGCGTGCGCTGACGGGCCCGGCCCATGCCGTGGATGTGCGCACGCGCGGGCGCGTCGCCGTGCGGCCCTTGACGCTGGCGGGCACTCCCGCCCCTGCCGCGACGGAGCGATTGCGATGACACCGCGCAGGACCAGATACGCAGGCCGCAGGGCCGGCATCACCGGCTTGCTCGACATCGGTACGAGCAAGGTCGCCGCAGCCGTCGTTATGGGCGCGGAGCACCCGGAGGGCGCGCGCGTGCTCGGCGTCGGATTGCAGCGCTCGCGAGGCGTGAAGGCGGGTGTGCTGACGGATCTCGATCAGGCGGAGGCGGCCGTGCGCGCGGCGATCGATCAGGCCGAGCGCGCTACGGGCGTGAGGCTCGATTCGGTCATCGTGTCGCTGGCGGCCGGACGGATCAAGTCCCAGCACTTCGCCGCGCACACGGACGTTCTCAGCGGGCGCGTGGGCAGTGAGGATCTGGTGCGCATTCACCAAGCGGCGCGCGACTACGCAGAACGCGACGGGCGTTCCCTGGTTCACCTCAATGAACTCGGTTACCGGCTCGATGGACTGCCGGGCGGCATCGAGGTGCGGGGGCTGGCCGCGCGCCAGCTCGCCGCCGACTTCCATGCCGTTACCGCCGACGAGGCGCCGCTGCGCAACCTGCTCTTGCTCATCGAGCGCTGTTATCTTGCGTGCGAGGGCATCATCGCCGCCCCATATGCCAGCGCGCTGTCGGTGACGAGCCGGGAGCAGCGGGAGCTGGGTGTGACCGTGATCGACATCGGTGCGGGGACGGCCTCGATTGCCCTGTTTGCGGAGGGGCATTTCGTCGGCGCGGACGTCGTGCCGGTCGGCTCGCAGCATATCACGTTCGACATCGCGCGGGCGTTGCAGACGCCACTCTCCGAAGCTGAGCGAATCAAAACGCTTTATGGCACACTGATCTCCGCCCAATCGGATGAACACGAGACGTTTTCCTATCCGCTCGCGGGCGAAGAGGACGGCGCCACGTACCAGACGACGAAAGCGCGCCTGACGGAAATCATCAGACCGCGCTTCGCACAGATTTTCGCCCTCCTGCGGGAGCGGCTCGCGGAGAATGCTGCGAGCGCCTACGCAGGTGAGAAGGTTGTGCTGACCGGAGGGGCTTGTCAGCTTCTCGGGTCGGCAGAGTTCGCGGCCAACGAACTGGGCCGTAAGGTGCGCCTGGGCAAACCGGCGCCGATGGTTGGAATGCCTGGCTCGGTGATGGGACCGCATTTTGCGACGTTGTGCGGCCTGGGGGCCGCGTCCGAGGAAGCTGGCGACAGCCTCTATGGCGCCGGCGATTCCTCCGGGCGAGGCTATCTGGGCCGAATGGGAGAGTGGTTGGCCTCGAGTTTCTAAAAAGGGAGCGCCCTGAAACGAGTAGAACGGGCGCGCCAAAGGGTAAGTAAGAGCGTAAGGCGCGTCTTGTGGGCGCCATGAGCGTTTCGTGCGTACCTGCCACCCTGAGGGGGCAGGCCGATCAACTCAAGAGATGACCCGCGGAGCGGCCAAATGAGTCTGAAGCTACAGCTGCCCAAACTCGTGGACGTGAAGCCACGCCTGACAGTTATTGGCGTGGGTGGCGCAGGCTGCAATGCGGTCAACAACATGATCGCTGCAGGCTTGCAGGGCGTCGAATTCGTCGTCGCCAACACGGATGCCCAATCGCTGGCGGCTTCAAGCGCCGAGCACCGCATCCAGTTGGGCTCGAACCTGACCGAAGGCCTGGGTGCGGGTTCGAAACCCGAGATCGGCGAGGCGGCCGCCGAGGAGGCGCTGGAAGAAATCCGTACCCACGTTGCGGGCGCGCACATGGTCTTCATCGCCGCCGGGATGGGCGGCGGCACGGGCACCGGCGCTGCCGCGGTAATCGCGCGCGCGGCCCGCGAGCTTGGAATCCTCACGGTCGGCATCGTGACCCGGCCCTTCCAGTTCGAAGGCGCGCGCCGGATGCGCATTGCCGAGGCTGGTGTGCAAACGCTGCGCCAACACGTCGATACGCTGATCGTCATTCCCAATCAGAACCTGTTCCGTATCGCCAACGAGCGCACCACGTTCGCGGAAGCCTTCGTGCTCGCCGATCAGGTGCTGTACTCGGGCGTTGCCTGCATCGTCGATCTTGTCCTCAAGGAAGGCCTTATCAACCTGGACTTTGCCGACGTGCGCACCGTGATGAGCGGCATGGGCACCGCGATGATGGGTACTGGTGAAGCCTCTGGCGACCGGCGAGCAATCCTTGCCGCGGAAGAGGCCATCGCCAATCCGTTGCTCGACGACGTGTCGCTGCGCGGCGCACGCGGGCTTCTCCTGGCCATCACCGGCGGCCGCGATCTTACGCTGTATGAAGTGGACGAGGCTGCAAGCCGCGTGCGCGAGGAGGTCGATCCCGACTGCAACATCATCGTAGGCGCGACGTTCGACGAGAACCTCGGGGAGCGCGTGCGCGTCTCGATCGTCGCCTCGGGCATGCGCCGCATCGGCGCCGAACAGGCTCCCGTGCAGCCTCAACAGGCTGCGCAGGTTCCAGGGCAGAGCACATCCGCGCTGCAGGCGCCTGCCGGATTTGGGCTTGGCGCATCTGGCGCGCGCCAAGGGACGGCGCCTGCATACATGCCGGGCGCTGCACCCCCCATGCCACCCTTGCCTGGCTACGGCCAGGCGCCGGCCGGGCGCGAAGACGTCGAGCGCCGGCTCGCAGAAGCATTCACGATATCCGGCCCGCCGCCTGCGCCTTGCCAACCTGCAGACATCGGACAAGCGCCGGCCCGCCCTTCGCTTTGGCAATCGCCAGGCAACGTCACCATCGAAGACGGTTTCAAGCCGTTCGCGCATCACGCGGGCCGTCCGCCGGCAGGCGCCTCCGGCAGCATTCAGCAATCGAACGATCAGCATATTGCGCCGGCTGCATCCGGATTCGAACCCGCAGCCCCCGAGCCGGTGCGGCGCGCGGCGCGCAGAATGCCGGCCATCGAAGATCTGCCGGAAATCGGGCAGCGCGAATGGCATGCTCGCCAATCGAGCAACGCGCCTGCGCCGGCACGGGCAGAGGACTTGCGCAAGCGTGGCTTCTTCGACAGGCTGACGGGCATGGGTATGGGCAAGCGGCCTGCGAACGCGACCCAGCAGACGCCTCAAAATGAATCCGGGGATGACTCGCCTTTGCCTAGTTTCTTTGCGCGCGATGGGCGTTAGAAACGCGGCTGCGCGGTGCAGAAACATTCGTCAAGCATGGTTGCTATAGCGTAACAGAGTGAAAGAAACCGTGATTTGTCCGAGACGGGCGAAGCAGTTAGCGTCCAAATCAACGAGCCGGTTTGAGACCTGACGGCCCTGAGCTGAAGACCAAAAAACGGGACGGCAACGACCGTCGAAGCTCTGGAGGCCACATACAAGTTTAGGGGATTACGCGGGCTCTGGGGGTGGTCGATCGTACATGCTGGGGAGCAGCGATTGGCCAAAGTGGCAACGAGGGACGGCGCAGAATGTCGAATCGATTCATCGGCGCGCGGCAAACGACGCTTGCTCGCGAGATCCTTTTGACAGGCACGGGGGTGCACAGCGGAGCTCCGGTATCACTGACTTTGCATCCGGCAGAGGCAGATACTGGGCTCCGCTTTCTCGTGACGAAGCGGGGCCGCGTCACCGCGGAAATTGCCGCTAGCGTTGCGAATGTCAAAAACCTCACGCTTTGTACTGTGATCGGGGATGACGCGGGTGTCACGGTCGGAACAGTCGAGCATCTTCTCGCAGCACTGCGTGGCCTGTCGATCGACAATTGCTACATCGAGATCGACAGCAAGGAAGTCCCGATCATGGACGGGAGTTCTGCTGAATTCGTCGAGGCGATTGATCGCGTTGGCATCCGCGAGCTTGCTGAACCACGCAAATATATCAAAGTCTTGAGGCCGGTACGTGTTGAAGAAGGCGGTTGCTGGGGTGAGATCGCCCCCCACTCGGGCTTCCGGCTCGACGTCGAGATCGACTTCGAAAGCCCCATCATCGGCCGCCAGCGCATCGCTTTCGAGATGAACCCTGGCGTCTTTCGCCATGAACTGTCCCGCGCCCGCACATTCGGTTTCATGAGCGACGTCGAGAAATTGTGGAAAATTGGTCTGGCGCTCGGCGCCGATCTGACCAATACCATCGCCATCGGCGAAGACAAGATCATGAACCGCGAAGGCCTGCGCTACGAGCGCGAATTCGTCCGCCATAAAATGCTGGATGCCGTGGGAGATCTTTCGCTTGCAGGCGCTCCGCTGCTCGGAGCCTACCGCTCCTACAAGGGCGGCCATCGCTTGAACTCCATGGTTCTGCAGGCGCTGTTTTCCGACGCGTCCAACTGGGCAATGGTGCAGGCCCCCAAGACCCGCCAGACGCGCTCGCCCCTGCCGGTCGGTATTCGCCGCGCCGTGGCTGCTGCGGAATAAAGGTGATTCGCGACTCCCGGCCGCTTTGCGGATTTGGCAGCACTGGCCTTTGCTACCGGCGTGTGACACCGGCGTTCGATGATGTCTCCAGGCCGAAGTGGAGACACATTTGCCCGCTAGCCATGTTCGGGTTGGGGAAGACCTCAGGATTTGCCTGGGGCAAATTCGATGGCGCCTTACCTTGCCATCGGGGACTGTGCTACTGAGACGGCCCGCGCGGCCTGCTTGGCGGCGCAGAGGAAATGGGTCAGGGCACTTCGAGCATGACAGAGCGCGTACGACACTCGACGAATGTCGCAAGGGCGAGCCGGCTTGTGTGCGCTGCGTTGTGTGCGGGCCTGGGCGCCGTGCTCGCAGGTTGCTCCACGACGAGCATCGATACGACACAAGCCCTCAATCCCGATCCGCCGAGCAAGATGTTCGCGGACGCGGACAATCTCATGAATGCCGGCAAGTTCAGCGATGCCGCCGCCAAATTCGAGGCCCTGGATCGCGAGCATCCCTATTCGCCGGAAGCGCGCCGCGCCATCGTGATGTCGGCGTACGCCTACTACCGCGCCGGCAAGACGCCGGAGGCCATCGCTTCTGCCGAGCGCTATGTCGCGCTGCATCCTGGCACCAAGGAGGCGCCTCTGGCGCATCATATCATCGCGTCGGCCTACTTTGACGAGATGAAGGGCCCCAATCGTGATCAGCAGGCGACCCGCAAGGCGCTGGAGCAACTCAAGACGCTCAAGACGCGGTACCCCGACAGCGAATATGCCCAGGATGCCGATAAGCGCATCCGGTTGGCCGAGGACAACCTGGCCGCCAGCGAGATGGAAGTGGGGCGGTATTATCTGAAGCGCCGCAACTACGTGGCCGCCATCAACCGTTTCAAGACTGTCGTATCGGATTACCAGACCACCGCCCACGTGGAGGAGGCGCTGATGCGCCTGACCGAATGCTACATGGCGCTTGGCATCACCAAGGAGGCCCAGAACGCTGCCGCCGTGCTCGGGCACAACTTCCCCGACAGCAAATGGTATCGCGACGCCTACGCGCTGCTCAAATCGGATGGGTTATCGCCGCAAGGCAACGACGAATCCTGGATTTCCAAGGTCTGGAAATCGGTTCCGAGCCTTTCGCTCAGCTCCGGCTGACACCTTGCCTGCTTTTTTGGTGCGGATTTTGTGAGCGCGGCAGATTTCACCTGCCGCGCTTCTTCGTTATGGATATCTGGCGCCAGCGGGAACGCATGAGACATGACGAAGAAAAAGACATCCAAAGCGCCAGCCAGGCCGGCATCGAAAGCCGCCTCCGGGCAAGAGGTCCGCATTGCAGTCGAGGATCTCGACGAGGCCGCCGCACGCACTGAGCTGGCCCGTCTTGCCGCAGAGATCGCCCACCACGACGCGCTCTATTACCGCGAAGATGCGCCCGAAATTTCCGATGCGGAATACGATGCGCTGCGCGCGCGCAACACGGCCATCGAGGCCCGCTTTGCACACCTGGTTCGCGATGACAGCCCTTCGCGCCGCGTTGGCGCAACCCCGGTCGCAGCGTTCGGCAAGATTCGCCATACGGTTCCGATGCTGTCGTTGGGGAACGCCTTTGACGATGCCGAAGTCACCGTGTTTGCTGAGCGTGTCCGCCGCTTCTTGCGGCTGGGTGAGGAAGCCGCGCTGGAGATCACCGCGGAGCCGAAGATCGACGGCCTTTCGCTGTCGGTGCGCTACGAGGGCGGCCTGCTCGTTCAGGCGGCAACGCGCGGCGACGGAGCGGAAGGCGAGAACGTCACCGCCAATGTGAGGACCATCAAGGAAATCCCGCACAAGCTGCATGGTAAGGACGTCCCCGAGGTCATCGACGTGCGCGGCGAGGTTTATCTCAGCCACGCCGATTTTGCGCGGCTCAACGCCCGGCAGGCCGACACGGGCGGCAAAATCTTTGCAAATCCGCGCAACGCTGCCGCCGGGTCCTTACGCCAACTCGATGCGTCGATCACCGCGCAACGCCCTTTGCGCTTCTTTGCCTACGCGTGGGGCGAGGTCTCGGAGTTGCCGGACAACACCCAGTTGGGCGTGGTTGGCGCCTTCAAGCGCTGGGGATTTCCGGTCAATCCGCTGATGCGCGAGTGCAAGAGCACGCATGAACTCGTCACCTATTACCGCGATATGCAGGACAGGCGCGCCCGCCTGGGCTACGATATCGACGGTGTCGTCTACAAGGTGAACCGCCTCGATTACCAGGAGCGGCTAGGCTTTGTATCGCGCTCGCCGCGCTGGGCCATCGCGCACAAGTTTCCCGCCGAGCAGGCGACCACGGTATTGCGCGACATCGAGATTCAGGTGGGCCGCACGGGTGCGCTGACGCCCGTCGCCAAGCTGGAACCCGTCACGGTAGGCGGCGTCGTCGTCTCCAATGCGACCTTGCACAACGAGGACGAGATCGCGCGCAAGGACATCCGCGTCGGCGACACGGTGGTGATTCAGCGGGCAGGCGACGTCATACCTCAGGTCGTCGGCGTCGTGCACGACAAGCGGCCGAAGGGCGCCGAGGCGTACAAATTTCCACACGTCTGCCCGGTGTGCCACAGCCATGCGGTTCGCGACAGCGACGAGAAGGGTGAGGAGGACGTCGTGCGCCGCTGCACGGGCGGCCTGGTATGTCCCGCGCAGGCCAAGGAGCGCCTGAAGCATTTTGTTTCCCGCAACGCGCTCGACATTGAAGGACTTGGTGAGGAGAAGATCGAGCTGTTCTATGACGAGGGCCTGATCCGCCGTCCGGCCGACATCTTCACGCTGCAGGTGCGCGACGGCAGAAGCGAAAATCCATTGGCCGGGCGCAAGGGCTTTGGCCGGCGATCCGTGGAGAACCTGTTTGCCGCCATCGAAGCGCGCCGCCGCGTACCGTTGGAGCGTTTCCTCTACGGGCTTGGCATCCGTCATGTCGGCGAGACGACAGCCAGGGATCTGGCGTGCGCTTACGGGACGTGGGATGCCCTGAGCCATAGTGTCGAGGCGGCAGTCAGAGGCGGCAAGGGCAGCGATGCCTACGCCGAGATCGACAACATCGAAGGGATCGGTGAGACGGTCGTCGATGCGCTGATCGATTTCTTCAGCGAGGAACATAACACGCAGGCTCTCGAAAAGCTTCTGGAGCAGATCGAGGTTGCACCATTCGAGCGTCTGCGAACGGCGCACTCTCCCGTCACCGGCAAGACGGTGGTCTTCACCGGCACGCTTGAGCGCCTGACGCGCAACGAGGCCAAGGCGCAAGCCGAGCGCTTCGGGGCCAAGGTGGCCGGATCGGTTTCAAGGAAGACCGATTACGTGGTTGCGGGTGCGGATGCGGGTTCCAAACTCGACAAGGCGCGCGAACTGGGCGTCACGGTGCTCACCGAAGACGAATGGATCGAGCTAATCGGTTAAGGGTGATTGGACGGAATTGAGCCGGATCTCCCACTAGGCCAGGCGTATCCTGAGAGACGAGCCCGGCATATGATGATCCCACGCAAGAAAGTCACTCGGACGAATTGGGATGGGAGACGAGGCGAAGCTCGCCATTCTCTTCGATGACCTCGATCACGTCGCCGCCCTGCAATGCCGCCATGAAGGCGCACAGCGCATTGACGGGCTCGACGGCGCTGCGCATGGCTTGGGGAAAGTGGGGCGCGGCGGAAATCTCTGCGGCAATGGTCATCATCAGGTGCTCTCCTCGGATGGGCGGTTCCAATGATGCAGCTTTATAGCATTCCTGTGGCGCGCCCTGTCTCCTGTGGAACGTTTGAGATCGGGTCCATCACAGTGGGTTTGTGGCCGTTCTCAGCCAATTTCTGGCCGCCGCGTCGAGATCCGGGCCAAGCACTTTGAAGACGGTCTTGTGATAGGTGTCGAGCCAGGCGCGCTCGCTCGGCGATAGCATTTCGGGTACGACAAGCCGCGTATCGACGGGCGCCAGCGTGAGCGTTTCAAAGCCCATCATCTCACGCGTGTCGCCACCGGGAATCTTCCGTGGCGGTGTGACGAGGACGACATTCTCGATACGGATGCCGTAGGCGCCTTCCTTGTAGAAGCCTGGTTCGTTGGACACCAGCATGCCCGGTTGCAGCGCAACCATGCCCGCGCGCGAAATCGACTGAGGGCCCTCATGGACCGACAGATAGCTTCCGATGCCGTGGCCGGTGCCATGGTCATAGTCTGCGCCCATGTCCCACAGCGCGCGCCGCGCGAAAGGATCGAGATCGACGCCGCGCGTCCCATTGGGAAAGCGGGCGGTTGCAATGGCGATATGCCCCTTAAGCACGGCCGTGAAGCGGCGTTTCATTTCCGCAGCCGGTGTTCCCACGGCAATGGTGCGTGTAATGTCCGTCGTGCCGTCCTGGTATTGCGCGCCGCTGTCGAGCAGAAACAACTCGCCGGGTTTCAGGACGCGGTTCGAGGCCTCGCTCACGCGGTAATGCACGATCGCTCCGTGCGGGCCCGAGCCGGATATGGTCGGGAAGCTGATCTCGCGCAGCATGTTGGTGGCGCGGCGGAATTCTTCGAGCTTCTTGACCGCACCAATCTCGTCGAGCGCGCCGCTTTGAGCCGCGCCATCGAACCAGGCAAGAAAGCGCACGATGGCTGCGCCGTCGCGAATGTGGGCAGCGCGCGCGCCGGCGATCTCGGCATCGTTCTTGATGGCCTTGGGCAGAATGCACGGATCAGCACCCTTCACGGCACACTTCGCCCCGAGTGCGCGCTCCAGGGCGAAGGCGGCGGTGTCGCTGTCGATGCGGACGGGTTTGTCCGAGGCTTTCAATTCGCGCAATCGGCGCGGCAACTCCTTGGGCGCGAGCACCTTGGCGAAGGGGTTAAGGTGAGTGCGTACGGAAGGCGTGATCTTTTCAGGCGCAACGAACAACTCGACCTTGCCGTTGGCGGGGACGAGCGCGAAGGCGCGCACGACGGGATTGTGCGCCACGTCGGAACCGCGAATATTGAGCAGCCAACAGATGCTGTCGGCCAGCGTCAGAACGGCCGCGCCTTGGCCCGCTTCCTTGAGCGATTTCTGGACCGCTGAAATCTTCTCAAGCGGGGCTTGGCCGGCCAGCGCCAAAGGCTGCACGATGACATCGGCCTGGGGTGGCGCGGGGCGATCCTTGCCCCACAGCGTATCGACGAGGTTTTTCGCAACCGGCTTGAGCGCGATGGCGCGCGCACCGAGCGCAGCCTTCAGCCGCGCCGCTTCCGTTGCGGTGTGCAGCCAAGGATCGAAGCCGACGACGGAGCCCTTCGGGAGCTTCTCGATCAGCCAATCGGCTAGCCGAGGACGCGGCAACAGCGCGACCTCGAACACATCCGTGTCGGTCTCGGCGCGGGCTTGCACCGTATACCGTCCGTCGATCATCAACAGGGCGGCCTTGCGTGTGACCGCCGCAAGCCCGGCGGATCCCGAAAAGCCGGTGAGCCATCTGAGCCGCTCGGCGCACGCGGGAACGTATTCGCCTTGGAACTCGTCGCTGCGCGGCACGAGAAACGCATCGATCTTGTACCTGGCGAGCAATCCGCGCAGAGCGTTGACGCGGGTGGCGACGTGCTCCGGCCCGCCTGCGGTTTCGAATGTCTGGAACATGGCCATCCCGGAAGGAGCGAGGTTTTGGGTCAATCTAGCGCCGGTGCAGCACCAGTGTCGACCAACCGGCGATGCGCTCGTGGCTGACGAGCCGGAAGCCAGCCGCCCGGTAGGCGGCGATAACCTGCGGCGCTTGAGGGATGAGAATGCCGGACAACACCAGCGTGCCTGCGCTCCGCACTGTTCGCGCCAGTTCGGGCGCCAGGCGGATCAGGGGGCCTGCCAGGATATTGGCGACGACGAGGTCGAAGGGCTTGGACTGGCGCAGCCAGCTATGGCGCACGCCGTTGGCCTGCGTCACCGCGATCCGCGCCTCGACCCCATTGAGGCGAATGTTCTCGCGCGCCACTCTTGCCGATTGCGCATCAAGATCGGTCGCGATGATGTCGGCCCGCGGCAACGCGCGCGCGACGGCGATGGCCAAAACGCCCGAGCCGGTACCCAAATCCAGTACCGAGTGGAACTCCTCGCGGCGCGTGAGCCGGTCGATCGCCGTCAGGCAGCCCAGTGTGGTCGCGTGATGGGCCGTGCCGAAAGCTTCGCCCGCGTCGATCAGGATGGCATTGGGACCACGCGCAATGCGCCTGCGGTCGTGACTGCCATGAACCGTGAACCGCCCGGCCGCAACCGGAGGGAGTGCGGCTTGCGACAGGGCCACCCAATTGAGATCGGGCACACTATCGCGTTGGAATGGGGGTAGCGGCCCGGCGATATAGGGCGCTAACTCGCTCGCAAGATCGCGGCCGTGCAGGCTATCGTTGAAGTAAGCCTCCAGCCGCCAGGAGGCCGGACCGTTTTCGAACACGCTCAAGGCGTCGGGCGCGGGCTCGAGAAAGTCCTGCAGCGCCGCGGCGGTCTGCATCGCTAAAGAGCGGTCCGTGAAATCGGCAGTGACTTTTTCGAGCGCCATAGGCGGTTGGTCCTGGAGATGACTGCAAGGCCTGTCCATCGCCGCTTTGGTTCGGCCGGTCAAGCGATTGCGCGTCGCGCCAGGGTGTTGATCGCCCGGCGAGGAGATCATGGCGCCTTGAGAAACACGTCCCCGCCGTATTCGTAGCCTTCGACGCTGACAGGGTCAGGCAGGTAGTCGAGGAACTGATCCCATTTGCCGTCGATGTGCTTGGCCGCCGCGGCCGGCGCGAGGGTGTGTAAGGTGCCATCCCCGTCCTCGCGCACGATGCCGTCGCGGATGAGACGGTCTAGCGCGTCCTCCAGATCGAAATCGACGCTGACGCCGAAGGTGCGCTGCAGGTACTGCTCGATGGCGGCGTCGATGGCGGGCAGATCTGCGCGGTTCGCCTTCTCCTTGGCCAAAACGGAATAGAGCAGCATCTCTTCCTTGATGTCCTCCTCGGCAGCCCGCGCAGCCACCTTGAGGATCACGCCGCGGTTGTCGGCCATGGCGTGGAAATAAAGGTTTTGCGCCATCACGACCATGTAGCGCTGTTTCTGGTTCAGAAAGCCCATGGCCTGCCGGAACGCGACCGCGCCAAGTCCGGCGAGTGCACCGGCGGCGGCGATGGGGTTGGTGGTGAAGAGCGCGAGCTTGCCAGCCGCGCCTGCCGCACCCATGCCCAGACCCGCGCCGGAGGACACGCCCAGGCGCAGCTTGTCGAACAGGCGAAAGCGCACCTGGGTATTGGGAAACACCATCTCCAGATCGGTGCGCGGGATGTTCTTGAAGAGCTTGAGGTAGATGTTGGAGTCCTTGAGTCCCGGAGGCAGCGCGGCGCGAACCCTCTTCACCTTGCGCTCGGCGGCCTGGCGGTCGACTCCCTGGTCGCGCATGATCTCCTGCACGCGCACGTCGAAGGGCTTCAGCTTGAACATGATGAACAGGCGCTGGAAGATCGGCACGTCGAACTCTTCCTTGCGCATGAAGCGCTTGTAGCTGCGCTTCTCGTGTTTGGTATTGGACGCGCCACGGTAGTAGATCACGACCTCATCGAAAGCTTCCATATCGACGAACAGATCGAGACCGTAGTGGCTGTCGCGCGTCAGGATGAGCTGTACGTCAGTAGGATCTATGCGCTCGTAGTTGGCGCGCACGAGCAGGGCTTCTACGTTCTTCACGAGGCGCTGCTGGAGTGCGGCCTTCTCGTCGGGGGTGAACTGACGCGTCATGAGAAGATCGCTGTCGGGCGAGAACGGCTCATAGAGCTGTTCGATCTCAAGCAGCTCGGAATTGTATTGCTGCTGGCGCCAGTAATCGAGATATCGGAAAAACCGGCGTGCCTCCGCGGCCTGGCCGGGCGGCCAAGCGAGGGGCTGGCTCAAACGTTCAAAAAGGGCAAAGCGCGTGACGGGGATGAACTTTTCGCGTTTGCGAACCGAGTCGGGGGCAATTAGCCCGCCGGTGGCGTCCTGCCCGTGAGCGCCGGCAGCGCCACCCGGTTGCGGCCGGAACGCGGTCTCGTGATCTTCTCCCCTTTTGCGTTTGTGCGCGCCGGTGAGAAAATCTATCAGTCCCGGCGTGCCCTCGGGCTCGGATGCGCGAATGTCAGCCGCAGTCATAGGCTCAAACCCTCCCAGACGCCTTGGCGGAGCATACGCCTCGCCTACCCGCAATTTATGGCAGCCCCGTGAGCCGCGATCGTCGGGGGCGGTCCCTGTCCGCCACCAGCGGAGTTTTACGGCGTCGGGATCGTCATTGTCGAGCCTAAGCCGTTCAACCAACGCCCATTAACCGGGCTTGCTGTGGCCCGGGTGCGGCATCGGTGGCCTAGAGCCCATTGGGTAGATTGCCTGATCAGTGCACGGCCGATCCGGCTGCCCACAGAAATTCGCGCCGCAATAAAGCAAAAGCGTTCATAACCTTGTGGATCGCCATTCTGAAGCCTGAGTAGCCGCAACCCTGATGTGCTCTATTGAAATGACCGGACATTGCGAGGGAGGGCGTGGTGAGACGGGGCAGGGTGAGACGGGGCAGGGTGAAACGGGGCAGGGTGAAATTCGGGCGTGGTATTTCACCGGCGCACCCGATGGAGCGTATGTGGAAGGCAGGGGCAATCACCGCGCTCGCCACGTTGCTCTGGGCTACAGCCAGCGCTCGGGCCGACGAACTGGAGATGCCCTACGCCTGCAGCGTCGAAGCAGGGCTGGTTCACCTGACACCCTCAAAGCCGCTTACCTACCCTATCATCGGCAAGCGCCAAGAAACACCTTTTGTCGAATGCCATGGATCGGCAGCGCAAGCCGCTTGCACCACGATGATGGTGCACCGCTTTCAGTTGGTCTGTAGTGGCGTCAAAGTTTCCTGGGCGCAGGTGGCGGCTGCGGCTCGCGCGTCGGGCGTTTCCTTGCCCAAGGGCGCACCGGACGGATATGCGCCGGTGGGCGCTTTGAAGGCTCGACTGGTTTTTCCGGCACTCGCGCGCTTTTCCTCTCACAAGGATAGCGTGACCAGCGAACATCTGAGTGCCGACGGCGTGGTTGAACGCCTGGCGCCTGGGAACCGCGAGGCGGCCGAATCGGCCGAAGCTGAATCCTGGCCGGCCATCGTCACCGCAGAAATGCGTGACCAAGCGCCAGGAACGGCCTTGCGGCTGGCTGGTGCAGCCGGCGGCCTGCTCGCTCTTGTGTTCACGGTCGGGTTCTTGGCGGCACGACGCAACATGGCTCATGCCTGGGCGCATCGGGCAGAGGCGTTCACGTCGTCGTTGCCACAGCGTCTCGGCAATCGCGCCTTGCGATTGCTGCGTGCGATGTCTTCCCGTCTTGCAGAACGCTTGGGGCGGAAACCCAAGGCGGCGGCAACGGAGCGCGACCGCATCGCGTTAATGAATGCGATGGCCATGACCATCGCACGTCTGGCCGAGGCGGAGCTTCAGGTCGGATCGTTGCCGCGCACGCTGCTGCTGCGCGAGGTTCTGCAGTCCGAGCTCGATCAGTTGCGCGGCCGGGTGGATGACATCGGGCGCGCTGCCGACCAGCGGCCCATGCAGAAATCGGCTGCCAAGGTTCGCGCGGTGCTGCGGGAGCTCGATCGTGTGTCGCGCATTGCACAAGGCGCCGCGCAGGATACTTCGGCCGCGGGCGCAGGCGCGCATCCCGGCCGGCAGACGGCGGCAAATTCTGCGGGTTCGCCGCATCATCCGCGGGGTGGATTGCGAATGCCGCAAAGCGTGCAGGAAGCCTACCAGATGCTGGGTATCAACGACGAAGCAGCCCCTAACGTCGCCAAGAAGCTCGTCGATGCCCTGCGCATGAGCTGGCATCCCGACTTTGCACGCGACGAGAACGACAGGCAGATGCGTGAGGCGCGGATGAAGCAGATCAACGCTGCCTGGGATCTCATCAAGAACCGCCGCGAGGCTGCGGCCTGAGCTGCGGCCTGCGGGTAGACGGCTTCGGAGCGCTTTTGGGAAAAGCAGGAACCGTTTTCCGGCAAGGGCACGCCAAAACAAACGAGTAGAACCGTTTGCGCGAGTCCACGAAGCCCGCGGTGGGTCTAGGTGCCGCCGCGCCCGAATATCCCGGTTGGACCTTCGAACGCGAAGACGACGATGAACGCCATCACGCTGCAAGCTGCAAAACCAAGCGCCAAGGGTAGCACCGTGCCGTCGAATGCCGCACCTATGGCTCCGCCCCCGCCAGCGCCGATCGCGGTGCTCAAAGCACCGGTGACGGAAGATGCCATGCCGGCGTTTTCGCCCTGGCATTCCATTGCCAGCGCATTGAAGTTCGGCGTGATCAGGCCGAAACAGAAAAATGCGCTGGCGAGCAGAATGGCAAAGACGCCAAGCGAGGCGTGTCCAGCCGTTGATGCAAAAGCCAGCGTGAGCGAAGCGGCGATGAAAATGACAAGCGCGGTGTGAGAGACGCGGCGCATGCCGAGCCGTCCAACCAGGTTGGCATTGATGAACGAGGCGATCGCCATCGTGGAAGCGACCGCACCAAACAGAAGCGGGAAATTCGCGCCTTCATGGAATACCTCCGTGAAGATCTGTTGGGAACTTGCGACGTAGGACAGCAGGCAGCTGAACATGAGCCCGGTCGTTATGCCGTAGGTCATGGTCTGGCGATCCAGCACGGCCTGCTTCAAGGAGGCGAGCAACGTGGGGCGGGCCGTGTGCCGGGTGACCAGGTGAGCGGTTTCTGGAAGCCGCAGGCCCGCCCAAACCGCGACGGCGAGGCCGAGGACGAGCAGCACATCGAACGTCAGACGCCAGTCGCCCAGGTGCAACAGACCCTGGCCGACAGACGGCGCAAGAACCGGGATCAGGATGAAGACCATCATGGCGAGCGACATGACGCGCGCCATGTGGCGGCCGCTGTAGATGTCGCGCACGACCGCAATGGCGACGACCCGCGGCGAGGCGGCGCCAAGGCCCTGGATCAGACGCGCCATAAGCAGCGTCGCGAACGACTGGGACAACAACGCCGCGCCTGAGCCAGCAACGAATACGGCAAGCCCGCCCATAAGCACCGGCTTCCGCCCCAGGCGGTCCGACAGCGGTCCGTATATCAGCTGTCCGGCGGCAAAGCCCGCCATGTAGACAATGATGATCTGCTGGCGGTCGTTTTCGCTGGCGACGCCGAGTGCGTGGCCGATCTGCGGCAATGCGGGCAGCATTATGTCGATCGATAGCGCGGTGAGCGCCATCAGCACGGCTGTCAGCGAGACGAACTCGACGAAGGAGATTTTGAGGACCGGATCGGGCCGGCCGGCGGCAGTGTCTTTGTATGCGCCCGTTTGGGTCCCCTGACGTGTATCCATGATGCTCTCTTGCAGACCGGCCTCAGCCTTCCTTTCTCGAGCGATGGCCAAGGCCGAGTGGGTCGTCAACGCACTTTTGGCGCGCCGGGTTCCTTTTGCCTGTCATCCGTGAAGACGGATCGGCTGGCCGAACAGCGGCTGTCAGGTCAGCGGATCGACGAAGCTAGCCACGACACGTTTGGTGTCTCCGGCGTCGAAGTCGATCGTGAGCTTGTTGCCGTCGACGTGCGTCACGGTGCCGGTGCCGAATTTCTCGTGCGAAACGCGTGAACCCGCCTTGAACTGCGGCGCGCTCGCCGAGGAGGCCGCAAAGAGTTCGCCTTCGATAGTCGCGGGGGTGCGCAACGGCCGCTTTTTCTTGTTTTCGGATCGCGACCACGTCTGCTGCGCGCGCTGCCAGCCGGGCGTCTGGTAATCCGACTTGGAGGGCGCAGGTTCGCGATCGAAGCGGCTCGGCCCGAAGGGATTGCCATAGCCGAAACCGGAGCGGCCATGCGAGAGGCCGCCATAGGGCGTCGGGTTCTCGACGACATCGACGTCGGCCACCGGCAATTCGTCGATGAAGCGCGACGGGATCGCGGACTGATAGAGCCCATGCGTGCGGCGGTTCTGAGCGAACGAGATTTTGGCCCGCCGTTTGGCGCGTGTGAGACACACGTAGGCAAGGCGGCGCTCTTCCTCCAGGCCCGCTTTGCCGCTTTCATCGAGCGCGCGCTGGTGGGGAAAGAGCCCTTCCTCCCATCCGGGCAGAAACACCGTCTCGAACTCCAGGCCCTTGGCGGCGTGCATGGTCATCAGCGAGACGCGGTCGCCGTCGCTGCCCTGGTCGGCATCCATGACGAGCGAAACGTGCTCGAGAAACCCGCCAAGCGTATCGAAGTCGTGCATGAACCGCACGAGCTCCTTGAGGTTTTCGAGCCGCGCCTGGGCCTGCGGGCTCTTATCGGCCTGCCACATCGCGGTGTAGCTGCTTTCATCCAAAATCTGCTCGGCAAGATCGGTGTGGCGCATGGTGTCGAGCTGCCCGCGCCAACGCTCGAACTGGCGCAAAAGATCATGGAGCGACTTGCGCGCCTTGCCCGCCAGCTCATCGGTTTCCACCATTTCTCGCGCGGCGACGTAGAGGGGTATGCCGCGGACGCGCGCCAATTCGTGGATGCGCTTGATCGACGTATCGCCGAGCCCGCGCTTGGGCACATTGACGATGCGCTCGAACTTCAAATCGTTCGACGGGTTGGCGACGACTTCGAGATAGGCGATGGCATCCTTGATTTCCTGACGCTCGTAGAACCGTGGGCCGCCGATGACGCGATAAGGCAGTCCCAGCGTAATGAAACGCTCTTCGATCACGCGCATCTGGAAGGACGCGCGCACCAACACGGCAATTTCGTTGAGCTTGTGGCGCGCGCGCTGAAGGTTCTCGATGTCATCTGCGACGGAGCGCGCCTCCGCCTCGTCATCCCAGAAGCTCGCCACGGCAACGCGCTCGCCTGCGCTGCCATCGGTAAACAGCGTTTTACCAAGCCGCCCCTCGTTGTGGGAGATCAGCCCGGAGGCTGCCGCGAGGATGTGGCTGGTCGAGCGGTAGTTGCGTTCCAGGCGGATAACGCGCGCGCCCGGGAAGTCGGCCTCGAAGCGCAGGATGTTCTCCACTTCCGCGCCGCGCCAGCCATAGATGGACTGGTCGTCGTCGCCCACGCAGCAGATGTTCGGTATGCCTTGCGCCAACAGCCTGAGCCAGAGGTACTGCGCGACGTTGGTGTCCTGGTACTCGTCGACCAGAATATAGCGGAAGCGGCGGTGGTAATCGGCCAGAACATCCGGATTGTCGCGAAACAGCCGCAGACATTCCAGCAACAGATCGCCGAAATCGCATGCGTTCAGATCTTTGAGGCGGCTTTGGTAGGCGGCATAGAGTTCCTTGCCCTTGCCGTCCGCGAAGGCGAAGGCCTCGCCCGCTGGAACCTTGTCGGGCGTCAGCCCGCGGTTCTTCCAGCCATCAATGAGTGCGGCGAGCTGGCGCGCCGGCCAGCGCTCCTTGTCGACGCCCGCGGCCTCGATCACCTGTTTCAAAAGGCGTTTGGTGTCATCGTCGTCGAGGATCGTAAAACCCGACTTGAGCCCGACCAGTTCCGCGTGGCGGCGAAGGATTTTCACGCCGATGGAGTGGAAGGTGCCGAGCCAGCTCATTCCCTCGACCGACGTGCCGATGCCGGCACCGATCCGGTCTTTCATCTCGCGCGCCGCCTTGTTGGTGAAAGTCACGGCGAGGATCTGGGAAGGCCAAGCCTTGTTCTGGGCGAGAATGTGCGCGATGCGCGTGGTCAGCACGCGCGTCTTTCCGGTGCCCGCGCCGGCCAGGACCAACAGCGGGCCTTCGGTGTGTTCGACTGCCACGCGCTGCTCGGGGTTCAGGCCCTCCAGATACACGAGCGCCGGACGCGACGCCGCCAAGGCGCGCGCGGATATGGAGCCCGGATGCGCAACGCTGCCGGGAGCGGCCGGCGGCAAATCGAACGGCGGCTCTTCGAAATCGTCAGATCGATGCGGGGGCGACGACATTTTGCGACTCGCTGTCATCCTAATCAGGTAGCCTACCCCACACGGTCCTACAACCCGGCCGCGGCGGTGTGTACAGCTTGCGTAGAAATGCCTGCGGGTTGCCGTAAAACCTGGGCAAAGTTCTGGAATTGCGCCTAAATTCGGGTTCAGACTTATCCTCGGGTATGCGATAGAATACCGATGCCGGCATGAGCAGCTCAAGCAGCGTGTGCCGGCCGGCGCCGGAGCGGGCCGGCGCCGTGGGAGAGCATTGGGCGGATGAACAACGGACTCCTGTACCTCGGCGGCCTTCTGACGTTGGTTCTAGCGATCCTTTTCGGAGCGCCGTACTTCATCGACTGGAACGGCTATCGCGGCATTTTCGAGGAAGAAGCGTCTAAAGTGCTGGGTCGCGACGTCCGCGTGGGCGGCGCGGTCAACGTGCGTTTCCTGCCGACGCCGTTCGTACGTTTCGAGAAGGTGCGCTTGGCCGACACCACGGGCCAGACGGGCGAGCCATTTATCCGCGCCGACAGTTTCACGATGCGCCTTGCCCTGTCGCCTCTGCTGCGCGGCGCCTTCGAGGCCAACGAGATCGAATTGACCAAGCCGGTGCTATCGCTTGTTTTCGACGGCTCAGGCAGCGGCAACTGGTCGACACTGGAGCTGAAGCCCGCCGAGCTTCCCTTTGTGCCGCAGAACGTGGCCTTGCATTCGGTGCGTCTCATCGACGGCGCGGTCGCGATCCACCGCGCGGACGGCGTGCTCATCAGCACGCTCGATGCCGTCAACGGCGAACTGTCGGCCGACAGCCTGAAGGGGCCCTTCAAATTCAAAGGCAGCGTGCAAACCGGCAGCGCGCAGCGCGAGATCCGGTTTTCGACAACGTCCACCGATCCGGACGGAAGCGTGCATTTCAAGGCGTCGGTTCACGGCGATGCGACGTCCAACTCTTACATGTTCGACGGGACCCTGCAGGATCTGACCACGGCGCCGAAGGTGACAGGCGATCTGACAGGCACGATCTACCTTCCTGCCGCCGTTTTGGGGGAGGGCTCCGCGGGCGACGAGCGGCCACCCGTTCTGAACCTCAAGGCGCAGACCAGGGCGGATGCGCTCGGCGCGGTCTTTGAGGGCGTCGAGCTGGAACTCGATGGGGCAGCCGAGCCCCAGGTGCTGACCGGCAATGCCTCGGCCAAGTGGGGGCAAACCCAGCAGTTCGACACCAGGCTCTCCGCCAAGTGGCTCGATCTCGACATGATGGCAGCTCCGCGCGGCCAGGAAGCTGGGATCGAAGGATTGCGCCGGCTGTTCGTGGCGCTTGTCGAGGGGCTCGGAGGCGATGGCTCGTCGAGCGTTCAGGTGGACGTCGAGCAGGCGAAGTTCGCCGGCGAGCGAACCGGCACTCTCAACCTTGATGCTGAACGTCATCAGGATGTGGTGGCCTTGCGCCGGCTGGCCGGCGGGCTGCCGGGCGGCGCGCGCTTCGATCTGTCAGGCGAGATCACCGGCGCCAAGAGCGCAGACAAGACCTTCAAGGGCGAAGGGTCCGTTCGCGGCGTCAGCTTTGCCCGCGTGCAGGCGTTCGCGAAGAAGTCCGGTATCGATATCGACTTGAAGTCGGAGGGCCCGTTCTGGATCGCCGGACAGGTTGCCATGGGGCCCGGCAGTTTTGCGCTCACCGACGCCAATGCGGAAATCTCCGGCCAGCCGGTCGCGGGCGAGGTGCGAATCGAGAGCGGTGCGCGCCAGCACATCACCGTCCGTCTCGAAGGCGACGACATCGATAGCGCCGTGTTCTTTCCCGAGCAGGCAGAGCACGTGAGCAAGGTGTGGCGGCACGTCTTGGGACTGTCGCCTGCCGAGCACGACGAAGTATCTGAAAAATCCGAGCGTGCGCGGCCCGGAACGACCGTGGAGATATCGGCGCGGCGCCTGCAACACGCCGGCAGCGTCTACAAGGACGTCGATGCGCAGATCGTGATCGATGCAAACGCGCTGCTGGTGCCCAAAGCCAGCCTCACCACTGAAGCTGGCGCGCATCTTGGCGCCTCGGGCCGCATCGTGCGCGCGAGCGCCGACAGCGGGTCGGCAAAGGGCACAATGAATTACGAGATCGACGCAGCCGACGGCCGCGCCATCGCCCAGGCGGGAAAGCTGCTCGGCTTGGAGGAGATCCTCGCCAGACAGATGACGGCGCTGCCCTCCATGCGCATCGGCGGCCTTGTACAGATCGGAAGGCGTCAGCCCGGCGCAGCCGAAGTCACTTTCGACGGCATTATCGGCGGTGCGCGCATAGTGGGAGATGGTTCGTTCGACAACGGCTTTTCTGCATGGCGCACCGCGCCGGCGCGGATCGTCGCCAGCGTGCGCGCAGGCGACCTGGGTGAAATGCTGAAACTTGCCGGCGCGGGACCGCAATTGCTTGCCGGCCTGACGCCGCGGCCCGGCGAGGCGAGCCTCGCCATCTCGGGGACGCTGGCCAACGGCGCGAAGTCTATGGCGGAGGTCAGCGCAGAGGGTTTGTCGGCAACCTTGCGCGGGACCATCTGGACGCAGGACAATCAGGCAATCGCTTATCAGGCCGACGGCGACGTCGATGCGCAGGATGCGCGCGAGGCCTTGGTTCTTGCAGGGCTCGTCGCGCCGGCGGGGCTGTCGCGCGTCAGCCTGGCCGGCCCGGTGACGGTGAGTGCCAAGGACGGCGTGACGACGCTGTCGAGCCGCGGGCTGAAGTCTTTCTCGAGCGTGATCAAAGGTTCGGTCAGACTGACGCATGCTGACGGGGTATCGAACGTCGATGCCGATGTATCGGCGGATCGGGCCTCGGTCGCCGGACTGTTGAGCTGGCTGAGCGAGGCGGCGCGCGCCGATGCTGCCGAGGATGCGGAGGAAAGCATCTGGCCGAGGGCACAATTCGATCTCCGGCCATTCGCGCATAACCGCGGTGTAGTCCGATTGAAGGTGGCCAATCTCGAATTGGCCGATGGGCTGGCGGCTCAGGATGCGTCGCTCGGGATCGACTTTTCAGATGGCAAAGTCGCCATCGGCAGCCTGAAGGCACGCGCTGCGGGCGGCGATCTGAGCGTTGCGGCAACGATCGAAAAGGGGGCAGGCGGGTTCTCGCTGTCGGGGAGCCTCGCACTCGATGCCGATCTCGCTGCGCTTAATCCGAAGGCTGCGGGGCGAGCCGGTCTCCAGTTCGAAGGCTCAGGGCAGGCACTGAGTCCTGCAAGTATCATCAATGCGTTGACCGGAAAGGGCAGCATCAAGCTTCACGATGTGCGCCATCCCGGCCCTGCGCCCGCACTCGTGGCGGATGCCAGCGACGCCGTTCTGGCTGGCAGGATGGAGAACGATGCGGGCGTGATCGGAAAGTCGTTGGCGGCCGCGCTGGGTTCGGCCGCCGTCGTGGCCGGTGACAAGACGTTGCCGTTCGATGTGACGGGTGGGATCGTGAAGATCGAGCCCTACACGATTCCGGGACCCCAGGGTTCCGTGCGGGTCACGACGACCGCAAGCCTTTCCTCGCTCGGTCTCGACAGCGAGTGGCAGGTCAGCGCCGTTGCCTCGCCCTTGCCGCCGCCGCCTGAAGCAGGCCCCGATTGGAAACCGGCGGTCAAAGGGCCGCTGCCGCAGGTGGACTTCGTTTACACTGGCGCGCTTGGCGATCTCGCCGGGCTTGAAGTCAGCGCCGATGCGGCAGATTTGCAGCGGGAACTCGCCGTGCGTCTGATGGAGCGGAAAGTCGAAGAGCTTGAATTGCTGCGCAAGCGCGACGAGGAGCGTCAGCGCCAGGAGATCGAGCGCCGCAAGGCGCTGGAGGCTGAGCGCGTCCAGGCGGCAGCCGCAGCCGCGGCTGCCCGCGCGGCGGCCAAACAGCAACAACAGACACAACCAGCCCAGGACGACGAGCAGCTTCCGCCCGTGTTGCCGGAATCGAGCGCCACCGAGCCGATCGTGCCTCAAAGCGGACCGCCGGACGAAGCCGCTCAGGCCGAGGAGGACCCCGCCGCCGAGGCTTTGCGCAAGACGCCGCCTCCAGCGCGCGCGCCCGGTCCACGCCCGCAGCCGCGGGTGGAGCGCGAGCGCCGGACGACCTCCGACGAGATCAACCGGGCGTTCGGCGGTTTGCCCTGATCGGATGAGTATTTAACGGCCACGAACCTGCGGGATGCCCCCAGGGGCGTGCTCTACACAGCGCGTACAAATGCGAGCACATCCGGCAACACGTGTGGATTGTCATGTGTCAGTTTTGTGACAAGCCGTCCCGGGGATGCTATGCCCCTCCCGCCTGATAGAGCAGCGCCGGAGCGGAAATGGGTAAGCCTTCGCTGGATAAAGACCTGAAAAAGGTCGTCCATATCGAAAAAGCAGCCGAATCTATTGGGCGTTCATTGGCAAAGCCGGGCCTTCTCGCGGTCTTTATTGCCGGGTGCATCGCTGTTGCCAGCCTCTCTATCGATCAGAGTTCGCACGCAAGTCTGGTTATCATCGCTTCCGTCATCGCCGCTTACATGGCGCTCAACATCGGCGCCAACGATGTGGCCAACAACATGGGGCCGGCGGTTGGAAGCCGCGTGCTCAGCATGACGGGGGCAATTGCGATTGCCGCTTTATGCGAAGCTGCGGGCGCCATTCTTGCGGGCGGCGACGTCGTAAGCACCGTGGCGAAAGAACTGCTGGTTGCAGAGCACGGACTGCAACCGATCTCCTTCATTCACGTCATGATGGCCGCGCTCCTTGCGGCTTCGCTATGGATCCATCTTGCCACCTATCTTGGCGCGCCGGTCTCCACGACGCATGCGATTGTCGGCGGCGTCATGGGAAGCGGCGCAATCGCGGCGGGAATCGATGCGGTCAATTGGTCGGTAATGAGCAGGATTTCGGCGAGCTGGGTGATTTCGCCCATCGCTGGAGGTCTGATAGCGGCCCTGCTGCTCGGCCTCATCAAATGGTTGATCATTTATCGCAAAGACCGAGTTTCCGCCGCGCAGCGCTGGGTGCCGCCACTTGTGGCGCTGATGTCGGGCGTGTTCGCCATGTATCTGGTCAGCAAGGGTTTGCAGCGCGTGTGGCACCCGACGCCACTTGTCATCAATGCTTTCGGCCTCGCTTTTTTTGCGCTGGGCTTCGGCGTGACCCGGCCGTGGATCAATCGCCGGACCGCGATGCTTCCCAACACGCGCAAAGCCATCGCCCAGTGCTTCACCATACCGTTGATCTTTGCGGTCGGGTTGTTGTCCTTCGCCCACGGGGCCAACGATGTGGCCAACGCAGTGGGGCCACTCGCGGCAATCGTTTCCGCGGCGCAGTCCGGCACGAATTCCGCAGAGGATGTCACCCTGCCACTGTGGGTTCTGGGCATTGGGGCATTCGGCATCTCCCTCGGCCTGTCGCTGTTTGGCCCCAAGCTCATCCGGACCGTCGGCGAGAAGATTACCAGGATGGATCCTATCCGCGCCTATTGCGTGGCCCTTTCGGCGGCGATCACCGTGCTTGTGGCCTCCGCCATGGGGCTGCCCGTGTCCTCGACGCACATCGCGATCGGCGCGGTGTTTGGCGTCGGCTATCTGCGCGAGCTGCTCACCAACAAGGGTGTGCCCAATCCGGCCGTCAAGCCAAGGTCGGTGTTTCTCGAGCCCTCACAGCTCAATCGCACGCCGGAAGAGGCCATCGAGAACTACCGGAAAAAGGAAAAGCGCCGTCTGGTGCGCCGCCAGCACGCTTATGGTATCGCGGCAGCCTGGGTCGTCACGGTGCCCGCTGCGGCGTTTCTGGCGGCAGGCTGCTATGTGCTGATGCGCGCCGCGGCGGGTTGAGGTTGCGGCGTCCGCGCTTGCGCAACAAGCACGCGCCGGCTGAGTTCCGCCGTGAGATCGGCGAGCACCGGATCGTGAAGAAGCCGCTTGGCCTCGCGCAGCAGGACCCAATGGCGGTGCCGCTTTCCCTGCTCGGCCCACGTGTCGTGCTGGCGCGTCACGCGCATAGGATAAAGGTCGACCTCCACGACCTTGCGTGCGATGCTGCCCTTCTTGATGGTCCGGTAGGCGCCGATCGGGAGGGTCTCGATCTCACCCTCCACCCCGGCCTCCTCCAGCGCTTCGATCTGGGCGCTCTCCCACGCGGTCTTTCCTTCGATGACGGACCCCTTGGGAAAGATCCAGCGGCCGCTGCGCCGCGATGTGACGAGGAGAAATGTCACCCGCCCGTTGACCACCGCGTACGGCAGGGCGGCAACCTGACGGATCTTGTCGGGCGAGCGCACGCGCAGGAAGACGCGGTCCAGAATGT